>CAWJBD010000001.1:0-577581 GCA_963841045.1 uncultured beta proteobacterium
CTTCGTTTCCGATTAACCAAATTTTAGGCTGACTCAGTACCTTGGTCACAAAAGCATTGTCGTCTATTATGCGTTTTGCAAAATTAGCGGGGGTGTACAAAGTGGGGTTCACCTTGCGTGACAACTGAGTGGCCGCACCTTCAAGGGCATTGAACACCTCTGCATAGCTCATGCTGTCACTCACAATCAGCACATCAATGTCGCTTTGCGCCGTGTCTTGCTGCTTGGCAACAGAGCCATACACAAACGCCAGCTCAATCTGTCTTGCCAGTGGTGCCAAGGCATTGCGCAGCACATCGGCCAGCCCAACAGTTTTGAGAACCAAGCCCTGCAGCTCGGCAAACACAGGGCTACTGGCATTGGCCTGATAGTGCCGCTGATTACCCACCTTGCTCACCGTCAGCAGCCCACAGTCTGCCAAAGCCACCAGTTCCCTCTGCACCGCCCCCGTGCCCGACTGCGCCAGCGCAATCACCTCATTGGCATAAAAACTCCGCCCCACATTCCCAAACAAAACCCCCAACACCCGCTGGCGTACCTTGGGAAACAAGGCATCAGCTAGGCTGGAGTTGGCAGTTTGCGGAAGTTGATTCATACCCATAATGGGGTTTATTATACCCATTATGGGTTTTTAAAGTCAACTGGCAGCGTACTTGGCGTTCAGCGACACAGTGAAACCAGCGACGGGCTGGCATAAGGTTTTAGGGAATTTTATATGCTAAATTGTCCTCTAGCCGGCGTATTTATCGCCTATAGTGCTATTTAATTTATAGCAGTTTGCTTTTCTAGTTTGAAGCGTACGTAACTTCTAAGCGCCGATACCATTGCGCTAACTTGTTCAGGGCTATACCGATCTGATTGCTTTTCTATTTTGCCTTGCAGCATCTTTGGCTCAACTACCCAAGCCATTTCATCTTTCCAATTAAATGGTTCAACAAACCAGCCAGGAAATGCCACAACTGGCCACACGCTTTTGATTTCAAACCCACTTTCTTTTAGAAAATTCTTTAGCCAATTTGCTTGTGCTTTAGCTTGAATGAGTGGGTTACGTTGTAATAAATTGCCGTTGGCGTATATCTTTCCATTTGCCACTTTAATCTTCACATCACCTCGCGAAGGCATCAGCATTGTTTTGGTTTCAACGGTGAAAACACCCTTAGTACCAATAATTATGTGATCAACATTTGCGTCGCCAGTTGGCACATCATGAAACACCGTAAATCCATAAATACGTAATTCTTCAAGATAGGTTGCAACCAGTCGCTCGCCATCGCGCCCTAACTTTAATTGCCTAACTTCATCACGCAAGCCTCTGAATTTATATGCCAGGTAGGCGAATGCAATGATTGCAAGAACGGTAAAAGTCTTCGGGGATGGTGTTGAATTATTTAAGTACCGTATCCATTCAGTTGCTGCTAGAAAAGCAGTTAGAACAGCGGCTAACAATGGTGTCAATAATTTATCGTCTTTGATTAGGTCAATTTGCTCTGTGATCGAATCACCTGCTGAACGCAAAGGCATTGAACGGTCTAATGGGGAGCGTTTTTTATTTGAATTCATATTTAGTATTTTGAAGAATTAACTTCAATTCAAACTATTACTTAGTCATCAAACGGTTCAATATCTAAGAGAACACCATAACTAGCTTTTTCGCCATTTTCTTTAGTAAAACCACCCATAATTTTTGCATTGCAGGTAGTAGGTGCAACCCTAGGTAAATTAATGGCTTCCAGTCTTTCTAAAAATAATTTGGCATGATCTTTTGGCAAGTACCCAACTTGTAGCTCTTCAATAAAAATGCGTACCGCATTTTTGTCATACGGGTTCTTAGGTTCAGGTAACAGCAACGCTAAAACTTCGCGATTTGCGCTGTCCTTTCCATGTTTGCCAGCCATAGATTTCAAATGCTTTTGATGATGACTTTCGCCAGTCACTTCGCACTCAAAACTGTGCCCTTTGAATGTAGGCCAATGATGCTTTGGTGTGATTGTTAATGACTGAGTTTTTGCAGGTTTACTTTTGGTGTTACCACCAGCCAAACCTTTTAACAACGCAGAAAAAATAGACATCAAAGCATTCCTTAAATTGGTTCACTTCCCAAACGAATCCTTCAACCCCACTGCCAAATTAAACACGGGTTTTCCTTCTACTGAATCTACTCTGTCTGCCACAAAGTAGCCGTGGCGTTCGAATTGGTATTTGGCGTCTGGCTTGGCTGTGGCCAGTGTCGGCTCTACGATGGCTTGGATGATTTTTAGGCTGTTGGGGTTGAGGCTGGCCATGTGGTCTTTGCCGCCGGCGTCGGGGTGCTCGGCGGTGAACAGGCGGTCGTACAGGCGGACTTCTGCCGTTTGGGCGTCGGCTGCGGCCACCCAGGTGATGACGCCTTTGACCTTGACGCTGGCCGAGCCGGGGGTGCCGCTTTTGGTGTCGGGCACGACTGTGGCCTGCACTTCGGTGACGTTACCCGCGGCGTCTTTGCTGAAGCCGGTGCATTCAATCACGTGGCCGTATTTCAGGCGCACTTTGTTGCCCACGAACAAACGGAAGAAACCTTTGGGTGGCGTTTCTTCAAAATCGGTGCGCTCTATCCACACCTCTTTGCCCAGCTTGAAGTGGCGGTTGCCCAGCTCGGGGTGGTGCGGGTGAATGGGGGCGGTGCAGGCGTCCATGCCGCTGCCGTCATTGACCATGCCGTTGTCGGTGGCCGCTTGGTTGGCTGCAGAGTATGGGAACAGCTCGTCCCAATTGGTGAGCACCAGTTTGATAGGGTCTAGCACGGCCATGGCGCGGGGGGCGGATGCGTCCAGCGTTTCGCGCAGGCAGCCTTCTAGCGTGGCGTAGTCGATCCAGCTGTCGGACTTGGTGACGCCAATGCGCTCGGCAAAAAGCTGCATGGCTTCTGGCGTGTAGCCACGGCGGCGCAGGCCGACTATTGTGGGCATGCGTGGGTCGTCCCAGCCGTTCACCACTTTGTCGTCCACCAATTGTTTCAGCTTGCGCTTGCTGGTGACCACGTAGGTGAGGTTCAGCCGCGCAAATTCGTATTGCTTGGGTGGCGGGCTGGCCAGCAAGCCGCCTGCTATGAGCTTGTCCATCAGCCAGTCGTAAAACGGGCGTTGGTCTTCAAATTCCAGCGTGCAAATGCTGTGGGTGATTTGCTCTAGCGCGTCCTCTATCGGGTGCGCGTAGGTGTACATGGGGTAGATGCACCATTTGTCGCCCGTGTTGTGGTGGTGGGCGCGGCGAATGCGGTAAATGGCGGGGTCGCGCATGTTGATGTTGGGGCTGGCCATGTCGATTTTGGCTCTTAAAACCATTGCACCATCTGCGTGCAGGCCGTCGCGCATTTCTCTGAAGCGGGCCAAGTGGTGCTCAGCAGACTTGGCTCTGAATGGGCTATCGACGCCGGGTTTGATAAAGTCGCCACGGTTCACGCGCATTTGCTCGGCTGTTTGTTCGTCCACATAGGCGTTGCCCGATGTGATGAGGTATTCCGCCGCGCGGTACATGAAATCAAAATAATCGCTGGCTTGGTAAGGTTTATCGTTGCCCGGTTGGCTCCAATCAAAGCCCAGCCATTTCACGCTGTCGATGATGGTGTTGACGTATTCCATCTCCTCTTTTTCAGGGTTGGTATCGTCAAAACGCAAGTGGCACACACCGCCGTAGTCGCGTGCCAAGCCAAAGTTCAGGCAAATGCTTTTGGCATGGCCAATGTGCAGGTAGCCATTGGGCTCGGGCGGGAAACGGGTGCGGATTTTGGCGGTGTCTACCTCGCCAGTGGCTTGTTGCGCGGCATCGCCTGGGCTACCGGCCCAGCGGCGCGTGGCATACGTGCCTTTGGCCAAGTCGCTTTCAATGATTTGGCGCAAGAAATTGCTGACTTTGCTTGTACTGTCGGGGGCTGTAGGTGAAGTATTGTTATTGGAACTCATGCGTGATTTTAGTCGGCGAACTGTGTGGCTTAATAAATTTTTTCTAAACGTTGAACGAGATATTTGGCTCGGTCTTGGTGGGCTTCGAATTTGGGGATGGGTTTACCGGTGTACAGATAGTCCATCATCTCACGCGGTGTGATGATGCGCATGCCCTGCACCGAATACAAAGCAAGCACCACGCGGTCGCCGGTGATGAAGTAGTCGCATTTGGCCTCAACCGCGTCGGCGAGTATCCAGCCATCGGTTTCGTCTGGGCATTTGACAGCTTGAGCCGCTGCAGGCACAAGGTTCAAAAGCTTAGAGATTTCTCGCACCATGGCAACGGTGCTGGCAGGGGAATGACGAAATTTGCGGGTCAAATTCCGGCTTAACTCCATCATGACGCGATCGCTGCTGACGTATTCAATCCTCACCTGTGATGGCGCTAAATAATGCGCATCGTATTGCCCCATGTCTTTGGTAGGCCAGTAGAGTAACTCGCGGCACAGCCCATTGCTGTGTGCGCTGGAAAGCAAGACATTGGTGTCCAGAAATGCCTTCATGACTATTTGCTGGTTTTAGCCAGTTTGGCTGCTGCGCGGTCTTCAGCGCGCGCCTCTTCACACAGACGCATGACATCGTCTTCGGTATAGATACCGATTGAGCGCGCGTGGCGGGCAAACGCATCAGTGGCGGCTTCCCAGCGTGTACGAAACATGTGCCCACTCAAAGCTTCACGCGCAATCTCGCTTTTGCTTTTACCCGTGGCAGCAGCCAGCTCGGTCAGATAGCTGTCCAGCTTGTCATCAATCCGCAGTGTCAACATCGACATGACATGACTCCTTCAAAAACTTGTATGACATTGTAATACAAATCATTGAATTCCATCTCACTACAATGAAACAAAAGCAAAGAATGCAGCAAAGAACGCAGCGAACCATTGAGGACAAACCAGCATGAGCACCTACACCCCCGACGAACTGAACCGCCTGTACAACAACCGCTTGCTGGTGCCTGAATGCATGGACATTTTGGCGAAGTGGACGCAAGAATCTGCAGCGGTGCGGCAATCGCAGCGATGCCACATTGATGTGCCGTATGGCAAGGCTGACAGCCATAAGCTGGACATCTTCCCGGCCGCACACGACCACCACTGGCACCCGTGGTGGTGTTCATTCACGGCGGCTATTGGCGCACCTTGGACAAGGCCGATCAATCGTTTTTAGCGCCCACCCTGACGCAGCAAGGCGCGTGTGTGGTGATACCCAATTACAGCTTGTGCCCTGCTGTCACGGTGTCGGACATTGTGTTGGAGCTGGTGCAAGCTGTGGCCTGGGTGTACAACAACATTGCACGCTATGGCGGCGACCCCAGACGCATCACCATCGCTGGGCATTCAGCGGGTGGGCATTTGGTGGCGATGTTGCTAAGTTGCTTGTGGCAAGCGCACGATAAAAAATTGCCCAGCAATGTGGTGAAAAATGCGCTGTCTATTTCCGGTTTGTTTGAAATGCAAAGCATACAGCGCTGCCCGTATTTGCAAGACTCGCTGCACCTGACAGACGCTGAAGTGAAACGCATCAGCCCTGCTTGGCTGCCTGCACCCAAAGCGGGTCAACTGGTGAGCGTGTGCGGCGGTGACGAGTCCAGCGAATTCAAACGCCACAACCAATTGATACAAAGCGCATGGGGTAAAGATGTTGTGCCCATCAGCGAAGTGCTACCCGGCTTGAACCACTTCACCATCTTAGAAACGCTGTGCCAAAGCGGGTCGCGCTTGAATGGGTTGTTGCTGGGTTTGTTGCAGCAGTAAACCAAATCGCATAGGTAAATGTGTCAGTATGCTATGTATTTAATAGCACCTTAGGCAATCAATACGCCGGATACAGGCCAATTTCTTATAAATTTACGGCGAAACTATTCAACACGATTTGCAAACCATGCGTGTATCAAACCTGCTTGAAAAAAGGGTGTGGGACTGCTGAACCCGCCTGCTTGAATCAGTGCCGCAGTTTCTGTGGCGGGCAACACACCCACATCGTTGGCGTAGGCTTGGCGAATACGATCAAACATCTCTGGCGTGAGATCGGCTTGCGACATGATATGTTGCCAAACGTACAGCAACTTTTCATAGCTGTGCGGGCTGTCAGACGCGCTTAAATCCGCGCTGGCCAATACGCCGCCAATTTTCAATTGGCTGGCAATTTCAGAAAAAAACTTCACTCGTGCAGTCTTGTCTAAAATAAATTGCGATACCAAAAAACTGGTTGCTGCATCATGCAAATCTTTAGTCGGCAAACTGTCCAAATAGCCCTGATGGTAGCTGCATCGGTTTGTTAAACCCGCCGCCTCTATTCGCGCACGGCACACTGCCATCATGCCGGCAGATGGTTCTACCGCAGTAAAGTGCCAACCGGGATGGTCATTCGCCATGTTGATCAATTCTGTACCCGTTGCCACACCCACACACAATACACGCGCATTGTCAGGCAGCTCTGCAAAAACCGAATTCAGTAAAAAATGCAACGCATGGTTCATGGCTGCCATGCGTTTCCATTGCGTATCGTAATGCGCAGCTTGCTTGTCAAACAGCGCTTCTAGTTGCGTGTTGTCCACTCAAAATACTCCTAAATTAATAGCACACTAGGCAATCAATACGCCGGCTAGAGGCCAATTTCTTATATAAAAATGCCTGAACAGTGCTTAGTTCACTGTTTACCATGGCGCTGCAGCGCCAGTGCGGCTTCTTTCACCAAATCGGGGCCTTTGTAGATGAGGCCGGTGTAGATTTGCACCACGTCGGCACCGGCTTCGATTTTGCTGACCGCATCGGCTGCGCTCATCACGCCGCCTACACCGATGATGGGGAAGTCTTTGCCCAGTGCTTTGCGCAGTTGGCGAATCACTTGGTTGCTGGCTTGCAAGACGGGTGCACCGCTTAGGCCGCCGGCCTCTTCTGCATGCGGCAGGCCTTTGACGGCTTCGCGGCTGAGGTTGTATTGGTCGCGACGACGCCATCCATCTTGTGGTGCAACAAACTTGCAGCGATGACCTCGATTTGCGCGGCGTCCAAATCGGGCGCGATTTTGATGAAGATGGGCACGCTTTTGCCGTGTTTCTTTTTCAGCACCTTGCGCTCCGCGGCTATCGCGCCTAAGAGTGCGTCCAAGGCTTCGTCGCTTTGCAGCGCGCGCAGGTTTTTGGTGTTGGGGCTGGAGATGTTGACTGTCACGTAATCGGCATGCGGGTAAACGCCGCGCAGGCCGATCAAATAATCGCTGGTGGCGTTTTCAATCGGTGTGGCGGCGTTTTTGCCGATGTTCAAACCCAAGAGCATGGGGTGCTTGCCCTTGCCTGCCAGGCTGCGAAATTTGGCTTTTTGCACGTTGGCGATGAAGGCATCCAAGCCATCGTTGTTAAAGCCCAAGCGGTTGATCAGCGCGTTGGCTTTGGGCAGGCGAAACATGCGCGGCTTGGGGTTGCCGGGCTGCGCCAGCGGTGTGACGGTGCCCACCTCAACAAAGCCAAAACCCATGCCGCCCAGCGCTTCAATGGCGCGGGCGTTTTTGTCCAAACCGGCCGCCAAACCGACGCGGTTGGGGAAGGTCAAGCCAGCAAGTTCTACCGCATCATCTACGCGTGCATTGCAATACGCCCATGCCAGCGGCGTGCCCTGCGCGGCGGTGAGTGCGTGCATGGTGAGTTCGTGTGCGGCTTCAGCGTCTAAGCCAAACAGAAAGGGTCTGGCCAAACCGTAGGGAAGTAATGACATTGGGTGATGAGATCTGTGTTTGGGTTGCGAGATAATGTAGAACGACTATAAGCACTATTTTCGCAGAACTTAAAAAGATAAATCATGACACAAGACGAACTTAAAACTCTGGTTGGCCAAGCTGCTTTGCAATACGTGGTGGCGGGCGATATTGTGGGCGTGGGCACTGGCTCTACGGTCAACAAATTCATTGATGCCTTGGGCACCATCAAGCACACCATCAAAGGCGCGGTGTCCAGCTCGGTTGCCAGTACCGAACGGCTCAAAGCGCTGGGCATCACCGTGTTTGATGCCAATGAGGTGGATTCGCTTGCGGTCTACATTGACGGCGCAGATGAAATTGACCACGCAGGCTACATGATCAAAGGTGGTGGCGCAGCGCTGACCCGCGAAAAAATTGTGGCGGCGCTGTCCAAACAATTTGTGTGCATTGCTGACGAAAGCAAACTCGTCAACACCTTGGGCGCGTTCCCTCTGCCAGTTGAAGTGATACCAATGGCAACCAAGCGCGTGATGCAACAATTCAGCGCAATGGGTGGCCAGTGTGCAGTGCGCCAAAAAGATGGACAACCTTTGGTGACCGACAACGGTCAACACATTGTGGATGTGCTGAACTTGAAAATATCCGACCCACTGGCCTTCGAATCCCAAGTCAACCAATGGCCAGGCGTGGTGACAGTCGGCGTCTTCGCCCACCAAAAAGCGCATGTGTGTTTGTTGGGGACTGCTAGTGGTGTGAAGACCTTGAAGTTTTAAGAAAATTCAAGACAGTTGACAAAGCGTACGCAATAACGTACCATCTCAGCAATTCAGGAGAAACCCCATGCATGCAGTTACAGCCAGCGATGCGCGCGCTAATTTATATCGGATGATTGATGAAACGGCGCAGTCGCATGAGCCCTTGTTAATTTCTGGAAAGCGAACCAGTGCGGTGTTATTGAACGCGGATGACTGGCAAGCGATTCAAGAGACGCTCTATTTATTGGCTGTTCCGGGTATGCGTGAATCCATCAAAGCAGGCATGGCCGAACCCTTGGCTAAGAGTGCAAAAACGCTGTCTTGGTAACAGCTTGTGAGCAGTGAAGTTCAATGGCAAGTTGTGTTTGCCAAACATGCCATCAAAGACGCCAAGAAAATTTCAGCGAGTGGTCTGAAGTCTAAAACACAAGAATTGTTGCATGTTTTAGAAACAGATCCTTTTCAAAACCCACCACCTTACGAAAAATTGGTTGGTGATCTAACTGGTGCCTATTCGCGTCGCATCAATATTCAACATCGCTTGGTATACGAAGTTTTTCAAAGCGAAAAAACGGTTCGAGTGTTGCGCATGTGGACACATTACGAGTAATTTTCAAACCTAAAATATGCCGAAACAATCTATGCTTAGACACCCTGCTATTCGACTGCTTTGGTGCCTCATAGGCGCGGCCTGCGGCATTGCACTGGCGCTTTATATTGTTGGGCCTGCACACCATACCTTTGTGTTGGCGTCGCTCGGTGGCAGCACCGTGTTTTTATTTGGCTTAACGCGCGCGCCTGCAGCGCAATTGCGTGCATTACTGGGCGGACATTTGGGTACTGCGGCGATTGGCATTGCTTGCGCGCAGTTCTTAGGTAATTCACTGGTGGCCTACGCTACGGCAGTTTCTTTGTCTTTAGGATTTATGCTGTTGACGCGCACAGTGCACCCACCTGCAGGCGCTAATCCAGTCATCATGGTGCATGCACAAGCGTCTTGGTCTGCCTTGTTGGACCCTGTCCTTTTGGGTGTCGCATGCTTGTTAGGTGTGGCCGCTATTTGGAGCCGCATTTACCCCGAATTGGTTCACTATCCAGTATCAGTTTGGGAACCATCTCCACCGTCTGTCAACTGGGGTGGTTGGTCGAATTAGGCATATCAAAAATGTTTAACTTGATGTTTTACTGGCGTTTAATCAAGGCCTTCACTTTCAAGCCTGTACCCATTACAGCTATAAAATAAATAGCAACTGAGGCAATAATTACGCCGGCTAGAAGCACAATTCTCATAAATATATCGCTACGCAGTGCAGTCCAATCGACGACTTGGTTGGCCCACCACAAAAACGCTGCCAGCAAGCAGCTGGCAAAAAACACTTGCGCAAAATACTTGCCCCAACCCGCTACAGGTTGATAGCTGCCACGGCGTATCAAGCCTATGAGCAACCACAGTGCATTAATTAAAGCACCCAAACCAATCGACAAAGCCAAACCGGCATGGGCAAAAAGCGGTACCAAAACCAGGTTCAACAACTGGGTGATGACCAGCACCGCAATGGCGATTTTGACTGGGGTTTTCATGTCTTGGCTGGCGTAAAAACCGGGTGCGAGAATTTTGATGGCGATCAAACCGATCAAACCCACGGCATAGCCCATCAAGGGTGTGGTGACTTGAGTGACATCATGATTCGAAAACACGCCATAGTGGTACAAAGTCGCCACCAAAGGTTTGGCAAACAACAAGAGTGCCACGGTGCACGGCACTGCCAAAAGCACCACCAAACGCAAGCCCCAATCAATCATGGCGGAATACTCGGCTGTGTCACCGCTGGCTTTGGCAGCCACCAAGCGCGGTGTCAGCACCACGCCCAAGGCCACGCCCAAAAGTGCAGTGGGAAATTCCATGAACCTCTCGGCATAGCCCATCCATGAAATGCTGCCCGCTTGCAAGTGCGATGCGATTTGCAAATTGATGATGGCAGAAATGTGCGCCACGCTGACGCCCAACAAGGCTGGCAACATCAAGGTGGCTACACGGCGCACGCCCGCATCGGCCCACGCGGTTTTGATGCCTGATGGACTCAAATTCAATTGGGGTGTCATGCCAAGTTGTGACAGCGCATAAATTTGCATACCCAATTGCAATACGCCGCCCAACATGACACCGGCCGTCATGGCGTAAATCGGTGCTATGCCCATCGTTTTAAACCAAGGTGCACCTAACCATGCGGCAGTGATCATGCAGACATTGAGGAGTACGGGTGTGAATGCGGGTATGGCGAATTTTTTGTAGGTGTTCAGAACCCCTGCCCCCAATGCCACCAGCGACATGAAGCCGATGTAGGGGAACATCCACCGCGCCATCAGCACGCCAGCTTCATAGCCACGCGGATCTTGCTTCAAACCACTGGCCATGATCCACACCAACACGGGTGCAGCAATCACGCCGATGATGCAGGTCAACAACAGCACCGCAAACAACACCGTGGCGACCCGGTTCACCAACTGGTGCGTAGCCGCATCACCGTCGTTGGCTTTGCTTTGCCCCAGCACCGGAACAAACGCTTGGCTGAAAGCGCCTTCGGCAAACAAACGGCGAAACATATTGGGCAGCCGAAACGCCACATTGAAGGCATCGGTCATGCTGCTGGCGCCGAACATGGTGGCCATCAGCTGCTCACGAACCAAACCAGTGATGCGCGACAACAGCGTGAAAGCGGTGATGATGGAGGCGGATTTAAAGAGTGTCACAGTTCTTTAGTTTAACGGCAGATAGTCGGAAGTCTTTCGCCATAAAAAAAAGCCACCCGAGGGTGGCTTTTTAGGAGTAAATACTCAGATTAGCGGATAACAGCCAATTCAACTGGCTTGCCACCTTTGTAGGTCTTCAATGTCAAAGCGCCGTTTTTGATGTCGCCTTTGGCATCAAATGAGATCGGGCCAGTCACACCTTGGTAGTTGGTTGTTTTTGCCAACACTGGGAGGTATTTTGCTGGATCAGAAGAACCGGCTTTTTCCATCGCAGCAACCATCACGTTGACAGAGTCATACACGTATGGTGCATAGATTTGCACGTCAGCATTGAACTTGGCTTTGAACTTGGCTTTGAATGCGTCCATGCCAGCTTTTTGCTTGCCTTCAACACCACCGGCTTCAGCGCAATAAACTTGGTCGTCAGCCATTGCGTCGCCAGCCAATTTAGCCAATTCAGCAGAGCAGATACCGTCACCACCCATGAACTTGGCGTTGATGCCCAAAGATTTCATTTGGCGCAACATTGGGCCAGCTACAGCGTCCATACCACCGAAGAACACCACATCAGGTTTCTTGGCTTTGAGGTTGGTCAAGATGGCCATAAAGTCAGTTGCTTTGTCGTTGGTGTATTCATGTCCAACCACATTGCCTTTTGCAGCAACAACGGCTTTCTTGAACTCATCAGCCACACCTTGGCCGTACGCTGTACGGTCGTCGATCACAGCAATAGATTTGCCTTTCAATGTAGAAACTGCATAACGGCCCAATGTGCCGCCCAAATGTACGTCGTCAGCAACCACGCGGAAAGTTGTTTTGAAACCTTGGCGTGTGTATTTTGGATTGGTAGCTGATGGAGAAATTTGTGGAATGCCAGCGTCGCTGTAAATTTTGGAAGCTGGAATAGATGTACCAGAATTCAAGTGACCGACCACGCCTTTGACTTTTTGGTCAGCCAATTTTTGCGCAACAGCTGTACCTTGCTTTGGATCACCAGCGTCGTCTTCAGTCAAGAGTTCAAACTTGACAGCTTTACCGCCAATTTTCACGCCTTTGGCGTTCAACTCTTCAATCGCCAATTTAGCGCCGTTTTCGTTGTCTTTGCCCAAGTGAGCAATGCCACCTGAAGTTGGACCCACGTGGCCCAATTTGATGACTTCTTGAGAGAAAGCCAAGCCAGATGCCACGGCCACAGATGCGGCAACAATCATTTTCAATTTGAATTGCATAAAAACTCCAGTTAAAAAAACAAAAACAAAAAATAGTTGAGAAGCCGGTGAATCTCACCAAACCTCAACGGGCTAAAGAATACAGCAAAAAGTGAGCAAAACAACTAGCGTAAACACCAGTTGATTACTTTATTTCATTTTCTGCCTATCCATTGACATAACGCAGTCGTTCAGAATTAGGCAGACAACGCTAACGAAAAAAATCAAAACTAAATTCACGTACAAACCCAACTGGTTTTACTCAGGCCAACTGGATTTGCTAAGGGTTTACCCCTGTCACCGGCTCGCCAAGCATTTAGGCATGCTTGCATTCTGAGAACTGTCTTTTATTTTTTGGAATTAGCCTTGGAAGTAGCCTTGGCATTCTTCACAGCATGGTTTGTATCACTATTGGCATTCAACAAGTAGTGAAGCAGCAAGAGCACGGGACGACCTGTTGCGCCTTTGGCTGCACCGCTTTTCCAAGCAGTGCCTGCAATGTCCAAATGTGCCCAAGGGTATTTGGCCGTGAATTTTTGCAAAAATTTGGCGGCTGTGATGGAACCGCCAGCGCGACCCGCCACATTGGCCATGTCGGCAAAGTTGGATTTCAAACCTTCGGCATATTCTTCGTCCAATGGCATGCGCCAGCATGGGTCACCACTTCGTTCGCCAGCTTCCAATAAAGATTGCGCCATGGCATCATCGCTGCTGAACATGCCACTGCGCAAATTACCCAATGCAATCACGCATGCGCCGGTCAGGGTGGCAATATCAATCACCGCTTTGGGTTTGAAGCGTTCAGCGTAAGTCAAAGCATCGCACAAAACCAAACGGCCCTCGGCATCGGTGTTCAGGTTTTCAATGGTTTGCCCGCTCATGCTGGTGACCACATCACCTGGTTTGACTGCTTTGCCGCTGGGCATGTTTTCGCAAGCGGGTATCAAGCCCACGACGTTGATTTTGGGTTGCAAGCCTGCCAAAGCGCGGAATGTGCCCAACACACTGGCTGCGCCACACATGTCAAACTTCATCTCGTCCATCTCTGGGCCTGGCTTCAGCGAGATGCCACCTGTGTCAAAGGTGATGCCTTTACCCACCAGCACAGTTGGGGCATCAGTCTTTGCTGCGCCACTGTATTTCAAGACGATGAAGCGCAATGGCTGGTCTGAACCCTGCGCCACCGACATGAATGAACCCATGCCCAATTTGCTCACTTCTTTCAAGCCCAACACATCGACACTGATGTTTTTGTATTTATCTAAACTTTGTGCCGCTTTACCCAGCAAGGTAGGTGTGGCATGGTTGGCAGGGCGATTACCCCACTCTTTTGCATACTCAATTCCGGCTATAGCCGGCGTAACATATGCCTGAGATGCTATCAATTGTGCAGCACTCAGGGCATCCTTGCGCACTGCCACCGTGATGTGGGTAAATTTGCGCGCATCGGCTTTTGGCTTGGTGGTGGTATAGACATAGCTGGCATCTGCTGCTGCAAAGAATGCCGCTTGTGCGCTGGCAGCATCTGCCGTTTCAACCAAACTCAAGCTGATCACCAACTTTTTAGATCCATTTGATTTAAGCCCAGCGACAGCTGTCGCAACCCCAGCTTTGATGCTTTTGGTAGAGCCATCACCCGCGCCCACCAACACCAAGCGTGTGGCTTGGGAAAGTGTGTGACGGTAAATGTGCAAGGTCTTGCCCAGCTTGGCATCGAAATCGCCAGCACTGCATGGCTTGTGCAATCAAGTCTTGCACGCTTTGCGGTGAAGTTAGCTTGGGTGCAGATGCTTTGCCTTTGAAATTTTCAGGTTTGAAAGTTTCAGGCACCAACACCACCAGCGCATCGCAGGTGGTTTTGCAGGTTTGCGCCAAGTCTTGGGCGATCAGTTTCAGTTCCATGGTTTTAGTCTTGTCTTTTCAAAGGTTAATTAAAGGCAATCTTATTTAAGGTCAACTTATTGAAAGCCAACTTATTTACGAGCTTAATTCCGTAAAATAGCCTCAATGTTATTCCATTCCTCCGTTAAAAAAGAACTCAGCCGTACTTTTGGTGCCAGCTTGGTGGTTTTAATCACTGTGGTGATGACCATGATGCTGATACGGGTTCTCTTTTTAGCCAACCGTGGTCGCGTTAACCCGGCTGAAGTTTTGTTGGTGATGGGCTATTTTGTTTTAGGACACTTGCCCACCATTTTGGCTTTGTGCCTGTTCATAGCCATTGTTGCCACCTTGTCGCGCATGTACCGCGACAGCGAAATGGTGATTTGGTTTGGCAGTGGTCGTGGCTTGACCAGTTTATTGCGCCCTTTAGTGAGTTTTTCTTGGCCAGTGTGCGTGGTGATTGCGGTTTTGGCACTTTTCGTATGGCCTTGGACCAATGAGCAAACCCAAAACCTGCGCATTCAGTTTGAGCAACGCAGTGATTTAGAGCGCATTGCGCCGGGTACGTTTCAAGAGTCCGCCAAAGGAAACAGAGTTTTTTTTATCGACAAAGACACCTCTGCCAAACAAATCAAACAACCCAATCCACAGACCGGGGTGCAAGGACAAGTTTTGGGAAGCAGCAATATTTTTATATCCGAAGTCACAGACGGCAAAGAAGCGGTGACGACGGCACGCTCTGGTCAATTTGAAATGCGTGATGGCAGACAGTATTTGGTACTCAAAGATGGGAAGCGAATTGAAACCGACATCGCTACTGGTCAAACCAAGGTCAGTAGCTTTGCTTCGTACGCCAGTTTGGTTAAATCGGTCAATATCAACCCCTTTGAAGGTGGACCATCCAAAACCAAAAACAGTTTGGACTTGGTGACCACACCAACATCCAATAATTTAGGAGAATTAGCTTGGCGCTTGGGTTTGGCTTTTTGTGCGTTTAACTTCATCATTTTGGGCATCGCCGTATCGAGCGGCAATGCGCGCAGCAGCCGCAACGGGAGCTTTCTTTTTGCGCTGCTGGCTTTTGCGTTTTACTACAACTTGATCAACCTGAGCCAAAGTTGGATTGCTTCTGGCAACTATTCGTTTTGGGGCTTGCTCATTGTTTTGCATGGCGGCGCACTGCTTGTTGGCGTGCTGTGGCTCACCAAGCGACATAACAATTGGTCATTGCGCTCATGGCTGCGCTTGCGTATGAACAAGCGTGACGCAAGGGGCTGAGGTGACAGCATGAACACCATTCGCCGTTTGATTTACAAAGAGACCATCATCTCGGTGGCACTGGTGGCCTTGGGATTTTTGGCTTTGTTTTTCTTCTTTGATTTCGTTGATGAACTCAGCCACATTGGCAAGTCTTTCAATGGTTCACTTCACGGCAGTTACCAAGTACAGCATGCTTTGCTGTATGTGATGCTGTTGATGCCAAACCATTTGTACGAATTGCTGCCCATCACCGTTTTAATTGGTGGTGTGTTGGTCATGGCACGGTTTGCGCAAACTTCCGAATTCACCATTTTGCGCACCAGCGGTTTAGGCCCTGGTTTGGCACTCAAATTATTGGTCGGTTTAGGTGCAATGTTCATTGCCTTTACCTTTGTCGTGGGCGACTACATCACGCCATTGGCAGACCGCACGGCGCAGCTGCTCAAGGCACGCTATATGGGGCAAATATCGATTGGGCAAACAGGGGCTTGGTTGAAAGAGAAACAAGCGAAAAGCGCTTACGCAGTCAACATTTCTGCCATGTCGGCAGATGGTCAGATGCGAGGGGTGCGATTGTTTGAATTTGATGCAAAAGGCACGGTACTGTCCTTGACCACGGCCAAGCAGGCCAGCTTTGGTGAGGATGGCAATTGGAATTTATTGGATGTGAAACGCCGCGAATTTGCCGGTGTTGCCGCGAATACCACCAATACCAATGACGTCGAAAGTGGAACTATTGCAGAAAAACCGGTTGGCATTAAGACCGTCATCATGGACGAGTTGCGCTGGCCAACCACCATCAACGCTGGCATGGTCACCACCGCTTTGCTCAAACCCGACCGCATGGGCACGGTGGACTTGTTTCAATACATTCGGCATTTGGAGACAAACAAGCAAAATTCGCAGATGTATGAAATTCAGTTCTGGAAAAAAGTGTTTTACCCCTTAAGCTGCTTGGTGATGTTGGTGTTGGCACTGCCGTTTGCGTATTTGCATTTCCGTTCGGGAGGCATCACAGCCTATGTGTTTGTAGGGGTATTGATTGGTATCAGCTTCTTTGTTTTGAACAATATGTTTGAATACTTTGGCAACCAAAATGCATGGAACCCACTCCTTACCGCTGCTGCGCCGAGTTTGGTTTACTCCATGTTTTCTTTGGGTGCTTTTGGTTTTTTAATTTACAGACGCTGACCATCCAATCACATGACAAGACATGACACAAGCAATTATTCTCTTCGGTCACGGCTCGCGCGACCCTTTGTGGCACTTGCCCATTCAAGCGGTTGCAGAACGTTTACGCCAACGTGGCACAGACTCAACCATCACTTGCGCTTATCTGGAACTCACCGAACCTAGCTTGCCCACCTGTGCGGCACATTTGGTTGAACAAGGTATCACACACATCAAAGTGGTCCCTATGTTTTTAGGCGTGGGCAGGCATGCACGTGAAGACTTGCCTGTCATCATGGCAGAACTGAAGCAAAAGCATCCGAATGTCTCGTTCACAGTGCAAGCGGCGGTGGGAGAAAACCCAGCTGTTTTGGACTTGCTTGCAGATGTCGCGCTAAGCGAAAGTTAGCACATTTCAAAAGAAACCGCCTAGGTTTGCGGCATAATGAATCGATTCTTTAGTCGCATTTCGTTATGAGTAAGAGCATGGCACTTCTAGAAATTCAGATTTCCAAGATGAAGTGCTAGGCGCACGGCGCGCAGAAACCGGAATGTACTTCAAGTACATGAGGATTTTGAGCACCGAGCAACGACGCAATTCGCCTGGAAAATGAATTTATAGAAATGCCAATATGAACCTGCATCAATTTCGCTTCGTCCAAGAAGCCGTTAAACGCAACCTCAACCTCACTGAAGCTGCCAAAGCCTTGCACACTTCACAACCTGGTGTGTCCAAAGCCATTATTGAGCTGGAAGAAGAGCTGGGTATTGAGATTTTTGCAAGACATGGCAAACGCTTGAAGCGAATTACCGAGCCGGGCCACCACGTTATCAACAGTGTCGAAGTCATCATGCGCGAATTGGGCAATTTGAAGCGCATTGGTGAACAATTCAGCAAAGAAGACAGCGGCACCTTGTCGATAGCCACCACGCATACCCAAGCCCGTTACGTGCTACCCAAACCGATTTCCGAACTGCGCAGTGCCTATCCCAAAGTCAACATCAGTTTGCACCAAGGTTCGCCCGAGCAAGTGGCACAGATGTTGATTGATGATGTGGCTGACATGGGCATTGCCACCGAATCGCTGTCACAGTACGAGCAATTGGTGACCCTGCCTTGTTATGAATGGCAACACGTTTTGGTCATGCCCAAAGACCATCCATTGGCTAAAAAAACCAATATACGCTTGGAAGATTTGGCGCTGGAACCGCTCATCACCTACCACCCCTCCTATACAGGCCGCACCAAAATTGACCGTGCCTTTGAAAGTAAAAAACTGCACCCGCGCATTGCGCTGGAAGCCATTGATTCGGACGTCATCAAAACCTATGTGCGCACAGGTTTGGGCATTGGCATTGTGGCCGAGATGGCAGTGCAAGCGGATGGCAATACGTCTGGTAACGCGTCTGGGGATTCCAACCAAGATTTGGCGGTGGTCAATGTGGGCCATTTGTTCGGCAAAAATGTGACCCGTGTGGCCTTCAAACGCAGCGGTTATTTGCGCAATTTTGTTTACACCTTTGCCGAGCTGTTGAGCGAGCGCCTGTCCAAAGCAGCAATTGTGAGCGCCATGAATGGCAAAGCCACAGGAGAAAACGATGACTATGCTATGTAGCAAACTGCCGAATGTCGGCACCACCATTTTTTCAGTCATGTCGGCGTTAGCGGCCGAGCACAAAGCGGTTAACTTGGGGCAAGGCTTTCCTGATTTTGATTGCGACCCAGCGCTTATCAAAGCGGTTACCGATGCCATGAACGCCGGGCACAACCAATACCCACCCATGCCGGGCATGCCCCAATTGCGCAAGGCCATTGCCAACAAAATGCAAGCACTGCATGGCAAAAGTTACGACGCCAACACCGAAATCACCGTCACAGCCGGTGCCACGCAAGCCATCATCACCGCGATACTCGCTGTGGTGCACGCGGGTGACGAAGTCATTGTGCTGGAGCCTTGCTACGACAGCTATGTGCCCAACATTGAACTGGCGGGCGGCGTGGTGGTGCGTGTGCCCTTAACACCCGGTACCTTCAAGCCCGATTTTGACAAAATCAAAAGCGCCATTTCGCCCAAAACCCGCGCCATCATCATTAACACACCGCACAACCCCAGTGCCACCATTTGGACCAAAGCCGACATGCTGGCACTGCAAGAATTGCTGGCACCCACCAACATCTTGCTGATCAGCGACGAGGTGTACGAACACATGGTGTACGACGGGCAACAACACGAAAGCGTGGCGCGCTACCCCGATTTGGCCAAGCGTGCCTTCATCGTTTCCAGCTTTGGCAAAACCTACCATGTGACGGGTTGGAAAGTTGGCTTTGTAGCCGCACCCGCTGAGATGACAGCTGAGTTTCGCAAAGTGCATCAGTTCAATGTGTTCACCGTCAACACACCCATGCAAGTGGGTTTGGCAAGCTACATGGCGGACGCCTCGCATTACCTGAACCTGCCCGCGTTTTACCAGCGCAAGCG
The DNA here is from genome assembly GCA_963841045.1 of uncultured beta proteobacterium. Lineage (GTDB taxonomy): Bacteria > Pseudomonadota > Gammaproteobacteria > Burkholderiales > Burkholderiaceae_C > Aalborgiella. The sequence continues at coordinate 19,184 of CAWJBD010000001.1, forward strand.
CGATTTGTTTCGCGCCGGTTTGCAGTCCACCAAATTCAAACTCTTGCCCAACACGGGCAGCTACTTTCAATGCGTGGATATTTCAGGCATCGCGCAAGGTAATCAAATGTCTGAAGCTGATTTTTGCAAATGGCTCACCACCGAAATTGGCGTCGCCGCCATACCCTTGTCGGCCTTTTATGGCGATGGCTTTGAACAAAAAATTGTGCGTTTTTGCTATGCCAAAAAAGACGAAACACTGCACGCAGCCCTAGACAAATTGAAGCGAATTTAAACAAGTTGATTCATGCCAAAGTTCGCCGCCAATTTGAGTTTTCTGTACACAGAGTTGCCCTTTTTAGACCGCTTTGAAGCAGCGGCGAAAGATGGTTTCAAGGCGGTTGAATTTCTATTCCCCTACTCTTATGACGCGCAAGACATTGCCGTACGGCTGAAGACCAACGGTTTAAAGCAAGTGTTGTTCAACTTGCCACCAGCGGGTGTGGATGCAAGCTCTATTGAGCAAGCTTGGGCAAATGGCATGCGCGGCATTGCGTGCCTGCAAGGACGTGAAACCGAGTTTGCCCAAGGTGTGGATTTGGCTTTGCATTACGCCGATGTCTTGCAATGCACAGCAGTTGCACATGATGGCGGGCATCGTTCCAGCCGCAACTTCAACCGCAAGCGCCCAACAAACCTATATCCAAAATGCAAAATACGCTGGCCAACTCGCAAAGGCTCTGGGCATCAACATTTTGATAGAACCCATCAACACGCGTGACATGCCAGGCTATTTTCTGAACCACCAAGCGCATGCACACGCATTGCTAGAAGCCATAGACCAGCCCAATGTGAAAGTGCAAATGGACTTGTACCATTGCCAAATCATGGAAGGCGATGTGTTGCAGCCCTTGCAACAGTATTTACCCACAGGCAAAGTCGCACACATCCAAATCGCCAACACGCCAGACCGCCACGAACCCAAAATCAACAATGTCCAAACCGGCGAAATCGATTACGCTGCGGCGTTTGATTTGATCGATAGCTTGGGTTACACAGGCTGGATTGGTTGCGAATACAAACCAAAGCTTCAAGGTCAACCAACAGGCGAATCCAGCGCTACCAGCATGGGCTTGGATTGGTTCAAACCCTATCGCTGAGCGCATCAGCAGCCAAGACGGCTGCGCCTCCACTGTCAGCCATTCTTGGTAAAAATATATGAAAAATTGGCCTCTAGCCGGCGTATTGATTGCCTAATGATGCTATTAAATATATAGCATTAGCGCTTTACACGCCATCACAAAATTTGCAGCCAACTTGGTAAAATCAAGCCCATTGCAAACAACCATTTTCAATCATGAACACAACACGAATACGCACCGCCTTCAAAGCATTTGGCATTCATTTTGGCATCAGCTTGCTGGTGGCAGCACTGGTCGCTATCTTGGTTTTCACGATATGGTACCCGTATCCGTTTCGCGAATTGGCTGGCGGTAGAGATCTATTTATTTTGGTCATCGCCGTCGACATTATTTGTGGCCCACTTTTAACATCGATTCTCTTTTCACCCACCAAACCCAAAAAGGAATTGGTCACCGACATTTCCTTGGTCGTCATTGTTCAGTTGTTGGCATTGGGCTATGGCATATGGAATGTTTGGTTGGCGCGGCCCGTTTATTTGGTGAACGATGGCAAACCGACTTCCATGTGGTGCCACAAATTTCAGTGGACAGCATTGGATTGAATTATTTGCCCCCTGAATTACAACCCAGTCTGTTCAGCGGCCCCAAGAAGGTCAGCCTGCGCGAAATGTCAGCAAATGAACATACGCAGTTTGAGCGTGTAATGCAAACCGGAACGAAAATCGATCTACCAACTACCGCAGCTGTATATTTCCTATGACGGCGCAAAAGCCTTCAAATACTCCCAAAGCGTGAACGCCTATTGAAGGTAATGCCGAACACAAGCCGAAATTGAATCCATCGCCAAAAAAGCAGGGCTTAGCGGAAATCCACTCTTTGCATTTTGCATATGTGATAGGACAAGATTCTTGGTTTGGTTTCCTGAACCCTGATGGTGAAATTATTGGCTACATCGATTCTGAATAAATATACATAAAATAAACCTCTAGACGCGTATTGATTGCTTTAAATCTAACTCTTACTTAAAATTGCTTCAGACAATAAAAAAGCCTCCCGAAGGAGGCTTTCTTAAATGTTTAGCGAATTAACAATCGCCTGTATTAGCTTTAAACCCGCGTGTACCTGCATCAGCAGATGTGCATGATGTTCCAGAATTTGTCCAAAGCATATTTGCGCCATTCGCAGTTGGTGTATCAACAATTGTCATTGCAACTCCCGCAGAATCAGTTGCAGCCGTCGTAACAGTAATAACACCATCCACAATTGCAGCAGCCGTAATATTACTGGTTAAATTGCAGAGTTGGAACCCAGTTGTACCAGCATCGCATGTTGTCAATGCGCCTGTATCTTGCATGCACATTGCAACTGCCAATTTTGAAGACTGAATTTCAGCAAATGCGCCTGCTGCACGTGCGCGTGAAGTGTAATTTCCATATTGTGGCAAAGCAATAGCTGCCAAGATACCGATGATCGCGACGACGATCATCAATTCGATTAAGGTGAAACCTTTTTGTAGGTTACGTTTGATTTGTTTCATTCGAAAGCTCCTAAATTAAGAAATAAAGTTAAGTAGTTGAAAGTCAAGGAAAATCGCCACAATCTGCTACGCTTTTTGCAACGGCTACTGGCTTCCCAGTGGTTTTAATGTAACTGTTGTTTTCGAATTCTTTGCTGACGATGAACTGTAGATTTTTCGTCTTTAGAGGAATATGTCTCATTTTTACCGCGCAATGTTATTAAATGTAGACACTTTTTTACACTTTAATGTGCAATTTGAAACAAATTACGCAACATCGACTGTGCACTTTGTCGGTTACTTGATGCACACGGCGCGTACTTGTTTCATGTCTGTGAGGCCTTGTAATACTTTAATCATACCGTCCATCTTCAGCGTGTGCATGCCGCCAGAGACTGCAGATGTGAAGATTTTGACAACGCGGGCACGTTCTTGGATGAGCTTTTTGGTGGGCTCGTCTGCCAGCATCAGCTCATGCAAGCCCAAACGGCCTTTGTAGCCTGTTTTACCGCATTTGCTACAGCCCACAGGCTTGTAAAAGGTTAACCGACCATTCTCGCCATAGCTCTCAACCCAGTGTTGGTAGAGTTTTTTGGCCTCATTTTGTGGGTTTTCTTGCCAAGCATCGGTATTGCGCAGCTCTTCGGCGTATTCGCTGACAAATGCGGTGAGCTCTGGGCCAGCTGGCGAATAGGCTTCTTTACAGCTGCACAATCGCTTGGCCAAGCGCTGTGCCAAGATGCCTAAAAGTGCATCGGCAAAGTTAAAAGGATCCATACCCATGTCCAATAAGCGGGTGACGGATTCGGGTGCGGAATTGGTGTGCAGTGTGGAGAACACCAAATGCCCTGTGAGTGAGGCTTCAATACCCATGGACACTGTTTCATGGTCGCGCGACTCGCCCACCATGATGATGTCGGGGTCAGCCCGCAAAAACGAGCGCATCAGCATGGCGAAGTCAATGCCTGCTTTTTTATTCACTTGCACCTGGCGCAGACCTTTTTGGGTAATTTCAATTGGGTCTTCAGCGGTCCAAATTTTGGTGTCGGTGCGATTCAATTCTGCCAATATGGAATGTAAGGTGGTGGTTTTACCAGAGCCGGTAGGGCCGCACACATAAAACAAACCATAGGGCTTGTGTATCACACTTTCTAAGCGCGCCATGTTGTGCGGTGTGAGACCCAGATTCGACAATGGAATGGGCTCGCCGCCTGCCAAAATACGCATCACCACGTCTTCCAAACCGCCGGCGGATGGCAAAGTGGCCACGCGTAATTCAATATCTACAGGTCCGAAATTTTTTGAACACAATTTTGCCGTCTTGCGGGCGGCGTGTTTCTGAAATATCCAAATCAGACATGATTTTGATACGCGCCACAATGGCTTGGCGCAAATGGCGTGGTGCGTCAATATATGGCACCAAGCTGCCATCAATGCGCAAACGCACACCCACATTGGCTTTGCCTAAGCCGGGTTCGATGTGAATGTCAGAAGCTTTCTTGTGATAAGCCTCCAAAATTACTTTGTTCACAAACTTAACCACCTCATTTTCAGAAGTGGCATTGGGCACATAGTTGTCTTCTTCACCCTCTTCCACCATGGGTCGGCTCATGTTGGCCAACAGATCGTCTAAGTTGCCACCTTCGCCATCGGCAGCGCCAAAAATCAAATCCAAGGTTTGGTTGAATTCAGCGTGTGAGCTGATCACGTATTTGAACTGCGTTTCACGAGGAAACATGTGCTGCACCACATAAGTGGAGCGCACTTGCTCGGGGTCCAAGCACATCACCAACAAGCCGTCAAACGTTTCTTCCAACGGAATCCAGCCTTGTTCCGACAAGAAATCACGCTTCAAAGCACCGTGTAATTTATCGGTATTGAAACGCGCTTTGCTGAACGGCTCATAAGGTACGCCGTAAAACAAACCCAAAGCTTGTCCAATTTGTGCCGGTGTAACGTTGTATTGGTCTATCAACAGCTGTTCTATCGTGCCGTCTTTATCGCCCCGTTTGTCGATGCATGCTTGCAATTCCGTCATGCCAATGGCGCCCGCATGCACCAAACCATCGTATTTGCTGGGACTGCGCGGTCCGGTTTTCTTTGTACTTGCTGAGGTGGCCATAGGATTGGGGTGTTGGTTCTAGTGAATATTAAACTGTTAACAGAAATGTGCTTTTTGTCATTATTAAAAGGATAGCAAGAAACCTATGAAAAGTCACTGGTGCCGTCCCATGACGAATCGAGTGATTGCAATCTTAGCAAAGCAATGCGCCTCAGGTAAAAAGCGTACATCATATTTGATGGGTTTATGGCGATAAGTTCCTGTAAATACTGATTACTGGTGTCCCATTGCTGCAATCTGTATGCTTGCAGAGCCAATTGCCATTGTTTCAGCTCATCTTTCGCATACTTTTGATTCACACTGTCAGCATGGTGCTGACTCACCATGGGCGTGTAAATCGACAAGACTTGCGTTTTACCATGCACCCGTACTTTATCGACCTCTTGCCAAACAAAGGCACTCGCTTGGCTCATGGTATTGGCGCTCACCAAAATAGCGACCGAATAAGTTTTACTTAATTCTTGCAATCTTGCAGCCAAATTGACAGCGTCACCAACGGCTGTGTAACTGCGCCGGATATCAGAACCCATATCACCAACGCACATCATGCCTGTGTTAATGCCAATACCAAGCTGTACGTCTGGCAAACCAAGTCTTTGTTGCACTTGGTTAATTTCTGCAAGTGCATCCACCATATCGAGTGCTGCCAGTACAGCTTGGTGGGCATGATTGCTTGTCTGCGCGGGTGCGCCCCAAAATGCCATGACACAGTCGCCCATGTACTTGTCAATGGTGCCACCGTGCCTCAATATGACACGACTCAACTGTGTAAACACCCTGTTCAACATGGCTTGTACATCGCTGGGCAACAACTTTTCGGCAATTTGCGAAAAGCCACGCATGTCGCAAAACAAAACGGTCATTTCTACATTTTTCGCTTGCATGGCGTAATTGTCGTAATGATCCTCCATTTGTTCGACCAAGTGTGGCGGTACGTAGCTGCCAAAGAGTTTTTTCAATGCCAACATAGCCCGGCTGCGAAGCAGATGGTCGGCACTCATACTCAATGTATACACCGCAAAACCAGTCAACAAAGTTGCAGCCATCGGCAAAACCAATCCCTTTGATAAAAATAAGCTTGTATTCAAAGCCATCGTACTCAGCAATACACCCATACCAAATGCCATGGCAGAAGCGACACTGAGCGATGGCAGTACAAAAGCCAGTAAGACACTCACGATGAGCAACATCAATAACTCATAACCCAGGGCATAGTCAGGTCGGTAAATTGAATGGCCATCCAGCATGCTGGACAAAATATTGGCATGTGTTTCAACACCAGGGTAAGCTTCACCCACTGGCGTAGTGCGTAAATCTTGTAAACCAGGCGCAGTTGAACCTATCAGCACGATTTTGTCTTTGAGTTCGTTTTCGTTCAACTTTTTGGACAAAACATCAACTGCAGATATATAGCGGTATGCTCCACCCGTAGCACCGCCATATCCTCGAAACGGAATCAAAACAGATAGTTTTTCGTCAACGTAAATCAACTGTCTTTCCCCATTCCGCTCGATTTGTAAGGCAGCGCTTTCATTACCACTTTGAAGCTTTATGCTGCTTTGAGGCAGACCCTTGTGAACACGAAACAATGCCAAAGCAAAAGATTCGTAATATTGGTTCTCAAAACTCGCTAGCAAAGGTGTAGCGCGAACGATACCATCAGCGTCTGCAATCGCGTTGAAGAATCCTGCTGCCGAAACAGCACGCGTAATGGCATCAATGCTTGCGCCATAACCATCCCAATGTGTGACATGGGAATCGCGCCCTTGTAAAACTGATTTGGTGAGTACGGGATTTGGCAGCTTTCCGCTGGTGTGCTTTTGCCTATCGCTGGTGAAATAATATCCTAGGACAACGTTGCGCTTCTCTAGGGATTCAGCAAATAACGCGTCGTAATCTTGCGTTTTATTCAGAAGCGGTAATTGAGCTTGGAAACCGGCATCACTGCGCAGTGTTGTACGTCCCAGCTGATTCAAGGTTGCAAGTCCCGAGCTATTGTCAGGTTCAGCAAACACCATATCAAAGCCAAGTGTTTTGATTTTCTGCCGCTCAAACAACTCTGTTGTGATGTCTCTGAGTTTATTTCTACTCCAAGGCCAACGACCTAAAGCAGAGAGGCTTTTCTCATCAATATCGACAATGACAATTCGATCATCAAACGTTTGCGGCATCGTCAATCGCAAACGCGCATCGTAAATAATATTGTCTAATCTGAGCGCCAGGTTCCATGGCAAAAAACCACTTGCATGTCCCAGCGCAAACAAGAGTGGCAAAAGCGAGACAAGAATTCTGAACTTGTACTTCGCCAAATACTTCATGAAGCTTCTATGAACTCCATGGCTGTTCCAGCCAGTTCAAATAAGTCACCGTTTTTAAGTGGTACCGCATCAATACCGAAATGGCACACCATTCAAGGTTGGTTGCACTGCGCCTTCGACATGTGCAACCACATAATTTTTGGGTCGCTTGGTAATGGCGATGACCGCTTCACCAGGTTTGCCAATGGTTGTTACCACTTTAACGAGTGGAATTTCTTTTCCAATTGCGGGACCGGAAACAACTTTTACTGCGATATAAACCTCAGCAAAACGGGTTTTTTCGAACTGATTGAGTGTGTCATCTACATTGGTGTTTGGCTCGTCAACACCTATGTTTTGACCATTTGTCTGAGCATTATCTTTGGCTTCTGTAGGTTCATTGATATATTTGAGAACGTATTTACCAAGTTCTATTTGATCCCCATTTTGCAGAATTTGACGTTTGATTTTCTTGCCATTGATATAAGTACCATTGGTACTGTTCAAATCTTCAACGTAAAACTCAGCACCAATGGCTTGTATGGCTGCATGCTCGCCACTGACGGCCAAATTGTCAACCAAGATATCGTTGTATGGGCGTCTGCCCAAAGTCATGCGATTTTTATCAATTGAAACGACATTGATTAGCTTGTCATCCAATGTCACAATAAGTTTTGCCATATCCACCTTACGCCTTTGTCTCGAAATGGTCTTAGACCAATTTGCTTTTACTAAATTTGTAAGGATGGTAACCTATTTGTCCTGAATTTTTGAGCGTTTCTGTAGCCATGTTCCTAAAATCACAACCAATACAGCGCCTAAGATTCCTGCAAACAACACATTTTGTTCACTGATTTTTCCAAACTGCTGTGTCATAGCGGGATCAGTCAGCAGCATCTCGCCCGCCAAGAAACCCAATAGAGCTGCGCCAATGGTAATGATGATCGGAAACCGTTCCATCACCTTGGTCAGCAAAGTTGCACCAAACACGATGAGCGGAATACTGACTAACAAACCCAATACCAGAAGCGGTATGTTCCCTTTGGCTGCAGCTGCGACAGCCAATACGTTGTCCAGACTCATGACCAAATCAGCCACCAAAATTGTCCGTATAGCAGCACCCATGCCATTGATTTCTTTACCGTGGCCTCCGTCATCGCCGCCACCTTTTAGCAAATCTACACCAATGTAGACTAACAAAGCTGCGCCAATAATTTTAAGAAAAGGCAATGTTAGCAATTGAATTGCAACAATGGTGAGCACAATGCGCATCACAATGGCTGCAGCGCTGCCCCAAAAAATGGCTTTCTTCTGCTGCTCTGGCTGTAGAGTTCGCGCTGCCATGGCAATCACCACAGCATTGTCACCTGATAGCACAATATTTGCCAACATGATGGAGCCAAATGCACTCCAAAATGCGGCTGATGATAGATCTAAACCAAAAAACATAGTCACCCCAATTTTTTTAAATGTTCGCTAGTTTAATCTATCTGAACATCAAAAAAATCAGAGCAATGCTTTTAACAATTTGGCCATTTCTGAGGGGTTGCGAGTGATTGTGAAGCCGCACTCTTCCATGATGGCCAATTTGGCATCCGCAGTATCTGCACCACCGGAAATCAAAGCGCCAGCATGGCCCATGCGTTTGCCTGCTGGTGCAGTCACACCTGCAATAAAGCCAACAATTGGTTTTTTCATATTGGCTTTGCACCACATGGCAGCCTCAGCTTCATCCGGTCCACCAATCTCACCAATCATGATGACAGCATCGGTGTCAGGATCGTCATTGAAAGCTTTCATCACATCAATGTGTTTCAAACCATTGATAGGGTCGCCGCCGATACCAACGGCACTGGATTGACCCAGACCAATTTCAGTTAATTGCGCAACGGCCTCGTATGTCAATGTACCGGAACGGCTGACAACACCAATGCGACCTTTGCGATGAATATGACCAGGCATGATGCCAATTTTGATTTCTTCAGGTGTGATCAAGCCTGGGCAATTTGGACCCAGCAACAAGGTTTTCTTACCACCAGCGGCTTCCTTCATTTTCATGCGGTTACGCACTTCGAGCATGTCGCGAACGGGAATACCTTCGGTAATACAAATGGCCAAATCTAAATCGGCTTCAACGGCTTCCCAAATAGCTGCTGCAGCGCCTGCTGGAGGAACATAGATAACTGATACCGTTGCGCCAGTTTCCTTGGCAGCTTCTTTCACCGATGCATAAATTGGAATATTGAAAATTGACTCGCCCGCTTTTTTCGGATTCACGCCTGCCACGAAGCATTCTTTGCCATTGGCATATTCTTGACATTTTTCGGTATGAAATTGACCTGTTTTTCCAGTGATACCTTGTGTAATGACGCGTGTGTTTTTATTGATATAGATAGACATGATTTTTACCTTTATTTCAAAGCCGCGACGACACGTTCAGCTGCTTCAGCCATGCTGTCGGCGCTGATGATGGGCAGACCCGAATCTTTCAACATTTGTTTGCCCAACTCTTCATTGGTACCCTTCATGCGCACCACCAAAGGTACGTTCAAATTGGTCGCTTTACAAGCCGTGATAACGCCTGTTGCAATCGTGTCGCATTTCATGATGCCACCGAAAATATTGACCATGATGGCTTTAACTTTCGGGTTTTTCAACATGATTTTGAAGGCTTCGGTCACTTTCTCTGGGGTAGCGCCACCGCCTACGTCCAAGAAGTTAGCTGGCTCTGCGCCATATAACTTGATGGTGTCCATAGTTGCCATCGCCAAGCCCGCACCATTGACCAAGCAGCCAATGTTGCCGTCCAAGCTGATGTAAGCCAAATCAAATTTTGAGGCTTCGACTTCCGCTGGATCTTCTTCATCTAAATCGCGCAAAGCAACAATTTCTGGGTGACGGAACAAAGCATTGGAATCAAAGTTAAATTTGGAATCCAAAGCCATGATGTTGCCTTTGCTGTCACAGTTCAGTGGGTTGATTTCCACCAGTGACGCATCGGTATCCATATAACATTTGTAGAGCTTTTGAAACACATCAGCAGCTTGATCGACTGAGTTGCCTTCCAAACCGATGGCTTTGGCAATCTTGACAGCTTGTGTTTGTCCCAAACCAGTCAATGGATCGATCAAGTCGGTGATGATTTTTTCAGGTGTGCTGTGTGCCACTTCTTCAATATCCATACCACCTTCGCTGGATGCAATGAATGCCACTTTTTGGCTTGCGCGGTCTGTCACGATGGACACGTAGTATTCTTTTTTAATGTCAGCACCGTCTTCAATGTACAAACGGCGTACTTTTTGTCCTTCTGGACCTGTTTGGTGTGTCACCAATTGCATGCCCAAAATATCTGTTGCGCGGGCTTTGACGTCTTCAATAGACTTAGCCACTTTCACACCGCCACCTTTGCCACGGCCACCCGCATGAATTTGCGCTTTGACCACCCAAACCGGTCCGCCTAATTTTTGAGCAGCCTCAACCGCTTCTTGCACAGTGAATGCGGGAATGCCACGTGGCACTGGAATGCCGAATTGACGCAAGATTTCCTTGCCTTGGTACTCGTGAATTTTCATAGGGCGCTCTTAAATAGTGGAAAATGACAGAACTCGCACTTGGAACTGAAGTCAAAACTGCAGAACCCAACTGAGAGGCTTTAAAATTGACGCATCGAATTGTAATATGCTGCGATGCACAAATATAACGTGTAGCTTACTAATTGCATAATTTTTTTGATGAATCGCTTGGTCAAACAGCAAACAATGCTACAAACGACAAGGATAAGGATGGTTCATGTTTAAGGTTTTCATTGACGGCGAAGCAGGTACCACAGGCTTACAAATTCGTGAGCGCTTATTAACCATGCCCGAGGTCAACATGCTCAGCATTGCGTCCGAGTTGCGCAAAGACCCTGCTGCCAAACGTGATCTCATGATTCAAGCCGACTTGGTTGTGCTGTGTTTGCATGATGATGCCGCTTTGGATTCTGTCGCCATGATCAAATCATTGCCCAAAGACCAACAACCGCGCGTGATTGATGCATCTTCAGCGCACCGCGTGGCTGCTGGCTGGGTGTACGGCATTCCTGAATTATCCAAAGAACAATCGCAAGCCATTAAAACGGCACAATTTGTATCCAACCCTGGTTGCTTCCCGACAGGTGGCATTTTGTTGTTGCGCCCTTTGATTGATGCTGGCCTCATGCCCAGCGACTACCCCGTTGTGATGCAAGGATTCTCTGGCTACTCTGGTGGTGGACGGCAGTTGATTGAGGCTTACGAAGTGGCTAAAACAGCGCCACCATTGGAAGTTTATGGTCTGAATTTGACTCATAAGCATGTACCAGAATTTCAAAAATACACAGGTTTAACACGTCGCCCGATTTTTGTGCCAGACGGTCGCCAACTTTCACACCGGCATGATCGACCATATCGCTGTTCACTTTGATTTACTCAAAGGCGTGACAAACGCAAAGCAACTCGAAGACGTACTCAAAGCTCGGTACGCTGGTTGTGAATGGGTGCGCGTGGTGGATGCTGACGGACTAGGCCGCATAGAGCCAACATCTTTGAACAACACCAACCGCATAGATTTGAGTGTCTATGGCAACGATGCGCTTGGACAAGCCGTACTGACCGCGAAATATGACAATTTAGGCAAAGGCGCATCAGGAGCGGCTGTGCAGAATTTGAAGTTGATGCTGGGTATTTAATACTTATTCACAATGCCCTTTCTGCCTGAACCACCTTTTACCCACGGCAAACCACCCGTCAACAAGGCCAGCACCGCTGTTTTACTTTGCAATTTGGGCACGCCAGATGCGCCCACCACCAGCGCCGTGCGGAGGTTTTTGCGTGAATTTCTAAGCGACCACCGTGTCGTTGAAATTCCCAAACCCATTTGGTGGTTGATTTTGAATGCGTTTATTTTGCCTTTCAGACCAAGCAAATCCGCTGCCAAATATGCTTCCATTTGGATGACGCATGGTTCCCCATTGCGTTATTGGACCCACAAACAAGCCACATTGTTAGAGGGCTGGTTGGGCGAAGCTGGACACCGCGTGACCGTGCGCCACGCCATGCGTTATGGCAGCACATCCATACCCGAACAACTCAACCAATTGAAAGCCGATGGCGTAAGCCGCGTCTTGATTTTGTCAGCCTATCCACAGTATTCAGCCACCACCACGGCGAGTGTGTTAGATGCTGTTTATAACTGGGCAGGACATGTTCGCAGCGTGCCAGAGCTGCGCTTTGCCAACCATTACCACGATGATGCAGGCTACATCAGTGCATTAGAGCAAAGTGTGCACCAATACTGGCAAGTGAACGGCAAGCCCAATTTTGAAATGGGCGACCAACTGGTGATGAGCTTTCATGGCATCACAGAACGCAGCCGCACATTGGGTGACCCGTACTTTTGCGAATGCATGAAAACCGCGCGCTTATTGGGCGAGGCTTTGCAATTGACGCCGTCGCAATACAAAGTGACGTTTCAATCTCGTCTCGGTCGCGCCAAGTGGTTACAACCTTATACAGAGCCCACATTGATCGAAATGGCCAAGTCAGGCACAAAACGGGTGGATGTGATTTGCCCTGGCTTTAATTGCGATGGTTTGGAAACGCTGGAAGAAATCAACATGGAAGCGCGTCACGCCTTCACCGTTTCGGGCGGCGAATACTTTCACTACATTCCCTGTTTGAACGACAACGCCGCTTGGATTTCAGCCTTATCTTCCATTACACAAAAGCATTTGAGTGGCTGGCCAACGCAAGCAGCTGATGCTGCAGCACTAAAAATCACGCAAGACGAAGCGATGAAAGCAGGCGCAAAGCAATAAACGAATCAGGCACGCCCAAACAAACGTTTGACGCCTTGAATTTGTTGAGCCCAAAAGCCAGCGCCATAATCGCGCCCCGATTCCACTTGATCGCGTATGCCGGTGGGGTCGTAGCGCAATTCAAAATTGGCTGTGCCAAAAATCATATCCCACCAAGGCAATAGCACCCCGAAGTTGTGTCCCCCAAGAGTATCTCTCCCCGAGGTTTCATGACCAATGCCAATGCTGTGGTGCAAGCGGTGAAAGCGCGGGCTGATCCATAGGCGTTCACCAACTTGACCAAACCACAGTTTGACATTGGCATGCTGAAAACTTTCGCTGAGCTGCGTCAACGCAACAATCAAAATAAACTGGCTGGGTGCCACACCGATAGCCAAGGATACGAACACCAGAATGAAGTCCACCAACACACTGTCAATCAGGTGATTGCGGTTATCGGTCCACATCGTCATTTGGCGTTGTGAATGGTGTACCGCATGCAAATTCCACCACCAATTGAACTGGTGCTGCCCACGGTGAATCAAATAATTCACAAAATCAAAAGCTACCAAATAAATGAGAAAACTCACCACTGGCGTGTCTGTAACACCGGTCCAAATTTGATCCAAGTGAAATGTGCCCACACCCCAAACCCGCAGCACGCCAATCATGTCATCAAAGAACGGCTCCAGTGTCAAAAACATCAAGAGCTTGAAAAGCCCCAGTCGGTGAATGAGCGTGTACAACACGTCAACACGAACAGCCGCTTTATCGATCACGCTTTGCGCAGGTCGCCACAGTTCAAGTGGTTTGATCAATACCAGCATCACCGCTATTTGTAGCAAACCCACCAAAAACCAAGCTGTGCCATTGAAGGCTTCCATTAAAAATCCGCCCTGCCCCAAGCCAAAAGCAATGGGTTGAAACACGGTTTCAAACAACCAAGACTGTGCGCTTGAAAACAGCTCTTCTAATGTGTTCAACAAGGTGTCCATGAAAGTGTCAGCTGAAGTGTCAATTACCGTGGCCAAGTCAAAGTCGATTGCGCTATCCAAGCTTTGTATTGTGGATGTTCACGCATGGTTTGAAAGCAAAAACCCTTTTCCTTCAAGCCCACAATCAATGGCTCCAAGACAGCAGGCGCCCAAGGATCTTGGCGCGACCAAATGCCCAGGTGCGCCAATAAAATATCACCCGTTTTGATGTTTTTCAGGGCTTGGTTCAACAGCAATTTGTTGGGATAAGTAGAGCTGGACAATTCATCCCCTAAAAACCCAGCTGGTGACCAGCCCACATGTTCGTAACCGCAAGCTTTCGCCACTTTTAAAAGTGCGGGCGAACTTTTACCACCCGGTGCGCGGAACAATGGCAGCGGCATTTTGCCGGTTAAATCTTGCAAACGCTCATTGGCAAAATCAATCTGTGCACAGTATTTTTTAGCGTCAAAGGTGAACTCACGCCCTTCAAAAGCGCCTGCGCTGGGCTTGATGCGAAATTGTGTTGTTCCATCACTGGCACGAGGTATATCACCACGCCAGTAGACATGATCATAGGTGTGGGACGCAAAATCATGCCCTTCAGCGGCTCTGGCTTTCCACCACGGTGCCCAGTGTTGGCTCAAGCTGCCATTGCCCACTTTGGTCTTTTCATTCGCCGCAAAGAAAGTGACTTTGACTTGGTGCTTGTTCAAAACTTCCGCAACCAAAGGTGCAACTTCCATGTGCCCGGTATCAAATGTTAAATACAGTGGTTTGGTGCATGCACCAGCTTGCACATCACCTTGGGACGATTTTATAGTGCTTTTTTGAGCTGTAGCCGGCGTAAATATTGCCTGAGTTGCTATAAATAATATAGCAATCAACGGTTTACCGATGGATTTAACGTGGCGCATGGTCCAATGTCCACACACCGTGTGGTGAGCGCCCGACTGGGATTTGTTTGATGATTTTTTGCGTGGCTATGTCCACCACGGTGAGCTTCTTGATCCAACGTGATGCCACCAACAACAGTTTGCCATCGGCCGATACTTCCATGTCATCGGGTCCGCCTGGACCGGGAAAGCTACCTACCACTTCCAAAGTTTGCGTGTCAATTTTGCTGATGGTATTGGCCACGCGGTTACTGGCTAACACATGTCGTTTGTCGCCGAAGGCGCGGAATGCGTGTGCTCCATTGCCGGTTTTGATGTGCTTGATGACTTTGGGTGCGCTGCCCGACACATCAAACACCTGCACGCTGTCTGCACCGGTTAAGCCGACCAGCAAGGTTTTGTCGTCTGCCAACAAAAACACATCCGCAGGCGTAGCCCCCGTGGGTGTGCGCCACTTGATGGTTTGAGTCGCCAAGTCGATAGCCACCAATTCGTTACTGTCCTGCATGGAGGCGTAAACCACTGTGCTTTTGCTGTCTATCCACAAATGGCTGGGCGTTTTGCTGGTGGGAATGCGTTTGGCCAAGGTCAAATCTTTGCCGTCCCAGCGGTAAATGTCCACATGGTTCAAGCGGTTGGCTGCCGTCACAAACCATTTCATGTCAGGCGAAAAACGCAAATGGTAAGGGTCCAAGATATTGCGCACCGTGCGTTGAATGTCACCCGTTTTGGGGTCGATGAAGGTCAATGAATCACCAAACGCATTGGCCACGATGAACGATTTGTTGTCGGGCGTGAGGTACAAATGGTGCGGCTCTTTGCCAGTGGGAATGCGCTTGGTTTCTGTCCAAGTTTTTGGATCTATCATACTGATGGTGGCATCCAATGAGTTCAGCACAAAAATGGGAGATGTCAATTGACTTGGCAATTTGCTCCCCTCTTCAGCATGGGCGGCAAGAGGAAGAACAAAGCTTATTGCAACACCTAACCCGATATACAAAGTCGATGCGAATGAAAAACCATTCAAGGCGGGGAAATATCGAGTCAAAAAGTTCACAAAACAACCAATCTAAGGAGTAACCCTAGATTGTAACTGTCACGCCAACGTCAACTCGCGCCAACATCAGAACTGTCATCACGCTTTGAGCTGCACTTGTTCCAAGTCAAGTGTAGACAACCAACGCCATTGCCCTGGCAACAAATCGTTCGGTAATTCAAAATTGCCAATTTTGGAGCGGTGCAAACCCTCTACCCGATTGCCCACCGCCGCCAGCATGCGTTTGACTTGGTGGTATTTGCCCTCGGTCAAGGTCAGTTGCAAATGATGCTCTGACACCTTTACCGCCGCAGCTGCCTTGACGGGTTTGGGGTCATCATCCAGCACCACGCCAGCCAAAAGTTTTTGCACTTGCTTCTCGTCAATGGGGTGTTTGGTCGTCACTTCATAGACCTTGGCAATGTGCTTTTTGGGCGAGCTCATGCGGTGGATAAACTGCCCGTCGTCACTCAACAGCAGCAATCCCGTGGTGTCTTGGTCCAGCCTGCCCACCGCTTGCACACCTTGAATGGCGCTTTTCTGCGGTCGCAAACGCAAGGGCGATGGCAGCAAGGTGTAGATGCTGGGGTGAACAGACGGTTTTTGCGAACACTCTGTGCCAGCTGGTTTATTGAATGCGATGTAGGCCAATGCGTGGTATTCCCAATCCACGCCTTGCACCTGATAGCGCAAGCCAGTGGCTTCTATATCGGTCGTGACATCGGTGATAACTTCTGCAGTGTCTGCTTGGTAGACCTTCACCAAACCTTGCTGAATCAAGCCTGCACACACGCGTCGCGTGCCAAAGCCTTGGGTGTACAAAATATCTTGCAGTTGCATGGTGTTCGTTCGCTGCAGTCTTACATCAGCACCACATCGTATTGCTCTTGCCCGGCTGAGCTTTCGCTTTGCAAGGATATCGGTTTGCCAACGAAATCGCTCAATTCGGCCAAATGTTGGCTTTCTTCGTCTAAAAACAAATCAATCACTTTGGGTGCAGCGATGATGCGAAATTCGCGTGGGCTGAATTGCCTGGCTTCGCGCAAAATCTCTCTGAAAATGTCGTAAACCACGCTGCGCGGCGTTTTGACAATGCCTTTGCCAGCACACACCGCACAAGGCTCGCACAGCAGTCGCGCCAGCGATTCGCGCGTGCGCTTGCGCGTCATCTCAACCAAACCCAGTGCCGAAAAATCACTGCAACTGGTTTTCACGCGGTCGCGGCTGAGGTGTTTTCTGAACTCCTCCAACACGGCGGCGCGGTGCTCGGGTCGCGTCATGTCGATAAAGTCCAAAATGATGATGCCACCCAAATTGCGCAAGCGCAATTGACGTGCAATCGCCCCTGCCGCTTCCAAATTGGTTTTGTAAATGGTTTCATCAAAATTGCGTGCACCCACGTATGCACCGGTGTTCACATCGATAGTGGTCATGGCTTCGGTTTGATCCACAATCAAATAACCACCAGACTTCAATTCCACCCTTGAACCAAGTGCTTTGGCGATTTCGTCGTCGATGTTGAACAAGTCAAAAATAGGACGCTCGCCCTTGTAGTGCTGCAATTTGAGTGCGCTGCTGGGCATGAATTCATTAGAGAATGCCAGCAATTTATCGAATTGCAATTTGGAATCTATTTTGATGGATTGTGTGCTGTCACACACCATGTCACGCATCACCCGTTGCAACAAACTCAAATCTTGGTGCAGCAAGGATTTAACCGGCAAACGCTTGCTGGCATCTTGAATACGCGCCCAGGTTTTGCGCAGATATCGGATGTCATCTGCCAACTCCACATCACTGGCTTCTTCAGCATTGGTACGCAAGATATAGCCGCCCACCAAGCCGTTAGCAGTTTGCCCTGGATTGTCACTTTGAGCCGCTGCATTGGCCAATTCTTGCAAGCGTTCGCGCAATTGTTTGCGTTGTTCAAACGGAATTTTTTGCGACACACCAATGTGGTTGTCTTGTGGCAAAAACACCAGCAAACGACCCGACAAACTGATCTGTGTGGTCAAACGCGCACCTTTGGTGCCAATAGGGTCTTTGATGACCTGCACCAGCAAGGTTTGTCCTTCAAACACTTGTTTTTCGATGGGTGCCAGCGCAATCGGCGCATCGCCATTTTTACCAGCGCTATCAGGCTCGGAATGGCGGGCATTGATGCTGCTGAGCAAATCAGCCACGTGTAAAAACGCCGCACGCTCTAAACCAATGTCGATGAAAGCCGACTGCATACCTGGCAGCACGCGTGACACCTTGCCCAAATACACATTGCCCACCAAGCCCATTTCCAAGCTGCGTTCTATGTGCAGTTCTTGCACCGCACTGTTTTCCACCACGGCTACGCGGGTTTCTTGGGGTGACCAGTTGATCAAAATTTCTTGTTGCAGGTTTGGCATGGTTTGGTGTTGTTCAATAGGTGTTCACAGTTTTTGCGATAACTATACCAGCACAGGTTCAGGCTCTAAACACACGCCAAAGCGCTCCAGCACGCTGGTTTGAATCGCTTTGGATAAACACATGACGTCTTCTCCGCTGGCACCACCCAAATTCACCAGCACCAAAGCTTGCTTGTCGTACACCGCCGCTTGCCCGATGTTTTTACCCTTCCAGCCACAGGCGTCGATCAGCCAGCCGGCTGCCAGTTTGTAGTTGCCATCGTCCAACTTGTAATGCACGGCGTGGGGCTCACGTTGCAAAATGGCATGGCATTGGGCGGCGGAGACAACGGGGTTTTTAAAAAAACTGCCTGCATTGCCGATGACAGCTGGATCCGGCAATTTGTGCTTTCGGATGTCACACACCCACTCATAAATTTGTAGCGCTGTAGGTACGTAGTTAGATGGCTCTATGCCATTTAGAGTGCAATGTGCGTGTAATTTTTTTTCTATATCGGCATAACCCAATATCGGTTTCCAAGCTTTAGGCAATGCCATGCGCACTTTGGTAATCAGCCATTGTTTGGTATCTTTGCCCGCATTTTTTTTGAAAATGGAATCGCGATAAGCAAATTCGCATTGCGCTGCGTTCATGGTGCTGGCGTCCCCAGTGCTCAAATTGACCGCATCCAATTCCCAAAAACGGTCTTGCAACTCCAAACCATACGCGCCAATGTTTTGCACCGGCGCTGCACCCACTGTACCGGGGATGAGTGCCATGTTTTCCAAACCTGCATAGCCATGTTGCACCGTCCAGGTTACCAGGTCATGCCATGCTTCACCCGCACCCGATTCAATGATCCAATGCTTGTCGGTCTCATGGACCAGCGCGATGCCTTTGATTTCCATCTTCAGCACCAACGCTTCAATGTCGCCCTGAATCACGATGTTGCTGCCGCCACCCAAAATGAATTTCTTTTGCGTGCGCAATTCAGCATTGGCCAGCAACTGCTGCACATCGCTGCTGGTGGCAATGCGAATGAGCTGATGCGCGCAAGCCGCTATGTGAAAGGTGTTGTAGGCCGCAAGTGCCACATTGGATTCAAGAATCATGTGGCTATTTTCTCATTGTCTTGTTTCACTGATGCCAATGAACTTGCTGAAATCTGGCCATCCAGCCAAATACATGCCGCCATACGCCCGCTACCGCCCAATGTGGCCGTATCGCGTCGGTGCGAATAGAAACGCTGCGGCTGCGTCACTGTGCACCATGCGTCCGAGCCATCGTTACCGAATACATGGGCCGCTGGTAAGCCCAGTTGTTGTAACTGCATGCGTGCCAAGCCGGCCAAGTCTGCCAACCATTTACCATTGTGCAAAGCTACAAAATGGTCTTCAGCCAAAGGGGATTGGCTTGTGAATGCGGCCTTGACTTCATCACCTACTTCAAACGCATGCTTGCCAATGCAAGGCCCCAACCATGCTATTGTATTAATAGCATTGTAGGCAATACTTACGCCGTCTACAGCCTGATTTTTCATATATATTTGGTCAAGTGTGTGCTGCAACACACCTGCCGCCAAACCACGCCACCCTGCGTGCGCGGCAGCGACAAAAGTGCCGTCAAAATTGGTGAACAACACCGGCAAGCAGTCTGCCACCATGATGGTACAGGCGACATCACGGTGGGTAGTGATACACGCATCGGCTACCGTGCCATTTGGTGTATTGCTATCCAATGTCACCACATCGGTGCCATGCACTTGCTTCAAATAAATGGGTTGAGCGCCAATCGCTTGCGCCAGATGATTTCGATTGATGGCAACATGCTCTGCCCGGTCGCCCACATGGTCGCCCAAATTCAGGGTGCCAAAAGGCGCAACACTCACACCGCCATGCCGCGTGGTGAACACGGCTTTGACGTGCGCTGGCGCGGGCCAGTTGGGTGTCAAGTGGAGGTTTAGCCAGTCAGGCTTCAAAATCGGGGCAGTTAGAAGGTTGGGCTTTAATGAACGCATCCAGCTTCATACAAGCTTCATGGGCTGCCATGGTCAAAGGCAAGCCATCCAAATTCACTTTGAAGCGCTGGGCGTTGAATATTTGCGGCACCAAGCAGCAATCGGCCATGGTGGGCGTGGTGCCATAGCAGTAGATGGATCTGGGCAAATTGTTAGCGGCACGCGCTTTTTCGATTGAGGTCAATTGCTTCTCAAACGCCTCCAAACCCGTGCGCGTCCACTGTGCGTACCACGTGTTTTTATCCTCTTCACTCACTTTGAGGTCGTTTACCAGGTATTTCAAAATGCGCAAATTGTTCAAGGGGTGAATTTCGCACGCAATGGTTTGCGACAGCGCGCGCACTTTGGCACGGCCCAGCGCATCCGCTGGCATGATGGCAGGCGTGGGATGTGTTTCATCCAAATATTCCATGATCGCCATCGATTGCGACAGCGATTCACCATCGGTTTGCAACATCGGCACCAAGCCTTCGTCGGCAATACTGGTGAATGCTGACTTTTTATGTTCACCCTTGGCCAAATGCACAGGGATGTATTCAAACGGCAAGCCTTTTAAATTGAGTGCAATGCGCACCCGAAACGAGGCGGACGAGCGGAAGTAGTTGTAGAGTTTCATGGCGAAATGATTTGTGTAAAGCTGACTGAGAAACAAAGTGGCACTTAAGCTGATGAAGAGATTAGGGATAATAGCTTACCCACATTTTAAAAACTGAGCACACCATGATTTTAGAACTCGCCGACATCCGCATCCACCCCGGCCAACAAGCCGCTTTTGACGAAGCCATCGAACGCGGCCTTTCCACGGTGATTGCCAAAGCCAAGGGTTGCCAAGGCTACAAAGTCAACAAAGGCATCGAAAGCCCAGAGCGCTACCTGCTGCAAATTTTTTGGGACACACTGGAAGACCACACCATCGGCTTCAGACAATCCCCCGCTTTTGCCGAATGGCGCGCCATCGTCGGACCATTTTTTGCAGGTGCGCCGAATGTCGAGCACTACGAGTTGCTGACCAAGTCTAAATAAGTATCTGTAGAAATACTTAGGGATAAAATAGGCCTCTAGCCGGCGTATTTATTGCCTAGTATGCTATTTTATTTATAGCACTTATGCCGTAAATAATGCCATTTGATGACAATTATTTTTTGTTTCGACTATTGGCTACGGTCCAATCGTAGGGTGTAAAGCGCACCTCGTAATCCAGCGGCGCTGGTTTGGCTACATAGCGATTGACGTATTCAATCAAACTTTTCGCTGGTTTGGGTACAAAATCCTCGGTGTAAAAACTCAAAATTTCATTGAGCCAAACCACACGCTTGGAATCATCGACTCTGTAGTTTTCAACTCGCGCAAAAAAAGCCCGCGTTTCACGTTCTAATTCTTGCTGCAAGCCAGCGGCTGTGAAGGGCACTCTTGGCAGAACTGGGCAAGATACCGCAGAGCAGTTCAGCGCAAAATGGATGCGCGGATCATTTTGCTGGCGTGCAATCGGACGTATGACATCGTTTTCAAAACCATACAAAGATATGTTTTGCCCGCCAATTTGATGCTGCCGAAGTAAGAAAAATGTCACCTTGTTAAAACCCGCATGCGTATGGGGTATGCCGCTTTTGATGACGTTGTACATGGACAAAGCGTTGTACGCGTTCACCAAGTGGGCCATTTTGGTGTCAGCATCTGCAATTTGGTCATAAGGCGTGTCAGCTACATAACGCACATAGCGGTCTAATTCGGTCCTGATTTTGTGCCAGCGCCACAAAATCAACCTCGCCTTGCTGGTTGACATACCGATTCAAAACCGTTGCCCAAGCCTGCTCAGCTTGTACCGCAGTTGCGGCCGGTGCTTGAGGTGTATCCACCACGGTCGCACAGGCGCTGAGGAATGCTGCGAGCATTAGCAAGAAATAAAGTTTGATATTTGTAAACATGGCCATTACTGTTCGGCAGTTTCTTCTGCTTCGATCGTTCGATTTTGATGTTTTAGCCCAGCATTGCGCAGCTTGTGCAACGCCATTTCTCTGGGCTTACCTTTCAGCCATTTAATAGGGTAAATCGTGCCTTCTGATGAGGTCGTTGCTTCAAGTTGCGCACGCTGATCAATGGGTTGCCACAATCCATTATTCGTTTGCAATGGACGCAACAAATAGCTTTCGCGTTGCGCGTTATAAGTGCACATGCTCAAGGGTCCATCTTGTGTCATGGCCATGAAAACGCACGCCTTTTCTCGCTCTGGGTCTAAGTGACAGGCATCCATAAAGTTGTGAGTGAATACTGCTAATTTATACACACGCCCACGTGCAGAGAGCAAATCTTTGCGTGTTTTCCAAACCATTTTCACGGCCCATTGAATACTTGCCATTGCCAGTGATGGACGTATTAATGCGGCTTTGAGCAGAGATACAACTGAGCGCAATGGTGTGCCACGGTCAATGCGAATTTGCGTTGTTTCGTGCATGAATCGCTGTATGAAATGGACATCTTCGTATGCGTCATAAACCTGACCGTTGATCACCAACATCACTGCTGCTTGATTACATTCATGGTGTCCGGCAGCCAAAACATTGAATTTCAAATCTACGCCTGCGCCCTGCTTTAATCGTTGTGCCACACTGGCATTGCTGATCACATCGTCACGTGCACCCAAGATGCCACGTCCAGTTTCCGCTTGCAATTGAAATGAAGCAAACCGAACCACATTGGCGTTAGCGATGAAAAATTTGGTTATCGCAGGTATTTCATTGAAATTATCAACATGCACCGTAGTATTGAAAAATACGCTGATGGGCAGGCCACGGGCGCGATTGATGTACTCCAATCGCAAAGGGTTCAAATCTTGCTCAGTGGCGTAACCTTGCCGTTGCTGCGTCATGTCAACATGAAAAGCTACATCGTTCAAACCCACTGCAGTCAACTCTTGCAGTAGTGATCGCGTCGCCTTGATGCCATTGGTGAACAAAGATGAGCGCAAACCCAATGATGTTAGACGCGACACAATCGCTACCAGCTCTGAATGCTTGCGCAGTGTAGGCTCACCACCTGAGACTTGTACATCAGTGCCAGGCCCATAATTCTGTGCAATCATGTCGATACGACGGTAAATCTCTTCCAGCGGAAAATCACGCACTTGCTCTGCTGATTCACTGAGATAACACAGTGTGCAGTCTAAATTGCAACGTTGGGTGATTTCTAGCGAGACACATGCCACGGCCCAACGCCGACCAGCAATTTGCGCCGGCACCCATTGTCCCGTTTGCCGCATACGCTTCCGCATATCGACGATGGGGTTGTCACTGATCAGGGCTTGCCCCACAACTGCTCTACACGCGCATCGCGGCCGCAGCTTTTGCGGTAGTAGTTGTAGCGCACGGGGTTTTTCTTGTAGTAGTCTTGGTGGTAGTCTTCGGCCAACCAAAATGTGCTGGCGGGTGCGATTTCGGTGTGGATTTGTTGAAACCGTCCGCTCTTTTTCAGTTGTTCTAAACTGGATTCAACCGCTTTGCGTTCTTCAGGGTTTTGCCAATAGATGCCACTGCGGTATTGCGTACCGTGGTCGCAAAACTGTTGGTCTTTGACGGTGGGGTCGATGTGCCGCCAAAAATATTCCACCAACTGCGCATAGCTGACTTTGGACGGGTCGTAGTGCACACGCACGGCTTCGGTATGACCGGTGCGCCCCGCGCTGACTTGCTCGTAGGTGGGCTTGGTGGTTTTACCGGCGGTGTAGCCCGACTCCACTTCAATCACGCCTTGCAGTTTTTCAAAATCTTTTTCAATGCACCAAAAACAACCACCAGCAAAGATGGCGCTGGCTTTGTTTGAAGCTGCGCTTGGTGCTGCGGTTTGTGCATTGGTCAATAGCAGGTAGAACTGGCAATGCACTAACAGCAAAAACAAACGCGAAGCGTCGTAGGAAAGTTGTCAACATAAAAATCCTTAAAGATATTAGGCGATTAAGTACGAAGTGCTGGCAGGGCTTGGCCTTGCGGCACAAAAGCCAGGGCAACGCCGTTGTTGCAATAGCGTTTGCCTGTTGGCTTAGGGCCGTCATTGAAAATATGACCTTGGTGCCCGCCACAGCGCACGCAGTGGTATTCGGTGCGTGGGTAGACCAATTTGTAATCGGTCGATGTGCCCAAAGCATTTGGCAAAGGCTGGAAAAAGCTGGGCCAACCGGTGCCGCTTTCGTACTTGTGCGCTGCATCAAACAGCGGCAAATTGCAAGCCGCACAGACAAAGGTACCTGGGCGCTTTTCAGCATTCAAGCGGACTGGTGCCAGCGCGTTCTGTGCCATGTTCAAACAACACCAAATAGGCGTTGGTGGACAACAATTTTTTCCATTCGGCTTTGTCTTTCACCAATTTGGCAGGGGCTTGCGCATGGGCCATTTGGTAAAAGCCCAGTGCAGAGAGCACGAGTGGAATTTTTTGAAACAGTTGGCGTCTTTTCATGGTTTTAACCTTTCAGTTGAGATTGACTAAGAGCAATGGAATTTACAAGTCCATCAACATAGTCATCAGTCGCAGCAGTGGTTCACATCTTACAGTTGTGCGTCTTTTGCCGCAGATTACTTGTGACTATGACCCTTTTATCGGGTATCGGTCAATAAATCCGCAATCACACCACGCAGCCAGCGCGACGCCGCATCGTGGTGGTAGCGTTCGTGCCAATGTTGTTTCACCTCATAGGTGGGTATGGCGAAAGGCACAGGGTATATGACATAAGCGCCACGACCTTGCAGCACCTCAGCCAATCGTTGTGGAATGGTGATGAGCAAATCGGTCAGCTCCACCACAAAAGACGCACCCAAAAAATGGGGAATGCGCAAGGCAATGCGGCGCTCTTTGCCCATCGCATGCAGGGTTTCGTCAATGATTTTGGGCGCTGCGCCCGATGAAACAATGGCGGCATGGTCTTCTTGCAAATACTGCTTCAGTTTCAGTTTGCCTTGTATACGGGGGTGGTATTGGCTGACCATGCAAACAAAATGTTGACTGAACAAGCGCTGCTGGTAAAAGCCCGCTTCCAGCTCTGGCACATAGCCCAGCGCCAAATCAACAGCGCCGCTTTCCAACAACTGCGGTGTATCGCTGGACAAAGGAAATACATCAATGCCGACACCAGGCGCAGTCAAACGCAGACGTTCCCACAGCTTGGGCAAGAGAATCAATTGGCTGATGTCGGTCATTGCAATTTTGAACACACGCTTGGAAGTGCTGGGGTCAAAATGGGTACTGAAGTCCACCACCGCGCTGACCGCATTCAAGGCCGTGCGCACCGGTTCAATCAATTCAGTACCCAAAGGCGTTGGCGTCATGCCATTGGATGTGCGCACAAACAAAGGGTTACCAAAATGCTCACGCAGCTTGGCCAGTGCAATACTCACGGCGGGCTGCGGCAAACCCAAAGCCAAGGCAGCACTGCTCACGCTTTTCTTGGCGTAGATTTCGTTGAATACCTGCAGCAAACGGGTGTCTATGGTTTTCATATAGCTATTGTGATTGAATTGATCAATTTATTCGATTATCGAATAAATATTATTCAATGCATCGTATTTACCGAATAGTTAAACATTTCTAAGATTCGCCCAAGTCTGAATTTGACTCACCCTTTTGCTACAGGAGACACCCCATGCAAGAACTTGGCCGTTTAGAAGATTTACCCGAAAGTTACCGTAACGAATTGACCGCACAAAACTTGGTACCTTTGTGGCCCAGTTTGCGCGCTGTGCTGCCACCTGGCAAACCTGCCATGCGCACCCAAGCCACTTGCTGGCCTTACCAAGGTTTGCGTCCTTTGCTCTTGCAAGCGGGCGAACTCACACCCATGGAAAAAGCCGAGCGCCGTGTGCTGGTGTTGGCGAACCCGGGGCATGGCTTGGAAAAAATGCAAGCCAGCTCGACCATTTACTTGGGCATGCAATTGTTAATGCCTGGCGAATGGGCTCCCGCACACCGCCACACACCCAATGCGGTGCGCATGGTGGTTGAGGGTGACGGCGCACATACCACCGTTGATGGCGAAAAATGCCCGATGCAACGTGGTGATTTGATCTTGACACCCACCGGTCTGTGGCATGAACACGGGCACGACGGCGACAAACCTGTGGTGTGGCTGGATGTGCTGGACTTGCCCATGATTTACTACATGGAAACCTCGTACGTGCAGGAAGGCAAGCGACAAACCGTGACATCAACTGAGGCTGAACGCGCCTACCAGCAAGGTGGTGTCACGCCATCGCCCTTGTTCAATCGCAGTAGCAAAGCTTTTCCGATGTTGCGCTACCCGTGGGTGGATGTGCGTGCAACACTGGAAGCCCTGGCCAAGGCACAACCGGATATTGAAGCGGTGCAAGTGGCTTATGTGAACCCCGAAACGGGCGCAGATTGCCAAAAAATACTGGGTTTTTCAGCGCTGATGCTGCGTGCAGGCGAAACTTTGAAACTACCCGCACGTTCTACCGCCATGGTTTTCCACACCATCGAAGGTGGCGTGAAAGTCAGCAGCGACTCAGCTACCTTCACATTGGCAGAAGCCGATACCTGCTGCATTCCGGGCTACACGCCCATCACATTGAGCAATACACAGAGCAAACAAGCGTCGTTCGTTTTCATCGCTGACGATGCGCCTTTACAAAAGAAACTCGGCGTTTATGAGGTGCGCGCATGAACACAGCAAATTCAAACAACAAACCCGTACTCATTGCAGGCGGCGGCATTGGCGGCTTGGCTGCGGCTCTGGCATTGGTGCGACAAGGGTTCAGCGTCAAAGTATTTGAGCAGGCTCCTGAGATTGGCGAAATTGGTGCTGGGATTCAATTGGGTCCCAATGCCTTTCACGCCTTTGATGCCTTGGGTGTGGGCGAGAAAGCCCGCGCACGCGCTGTGTACACCGATGAAATGGTGATGCACGATGCGCTGGATGAAACGTTGGTGGGGCGTATCCCAACCGGCGAAGCCTTTCGCCAACGCTTTGGCAACCCCTATGCAGTGATTCACCGTGTGGATGTGCATTTGTCTTTGTTAGAAGGCGCACAAGAAACGGGTAAGGTCGAATTTTTCACATCGACCCGCATCGAGCGTGTGGAACAAGACGATGCGGGCGTGACCATTTATGACCAACACGGCAATGCGCACCACGGTGTGGCTTTGATTGGAGCAGATGGTGTGCGCTCTGTCGTGCGGGCTAAATATGTGAACGACCCGCCGCGCGTGACCGGCCATGTGGTGTACCGATCGGTGATTGACAAAAAAGATTTCCCAAGCGATTTGCAATGGAACGCTGCCAGTATTTGGGTGGGTCCTAATTGCCATTTGGTGCACTACCCCTTGCGTGGTGGCGAACAGTACAACGTGGTGGTCACATTCCACAGTCGCAATCAAGAAGAATGGGGCGTGACCGAGGGCAGCCGCGAAGAGGTGCAAAGTTATTTCCAAGGTATTTGCCCCAAAGCACGGCAATTGATTGATTTGCCCAAGCAGTGGAAACGATGGGCTACTGCAGACCGTGAGCCAATCGGGCAATGGTCATTCGGTCGAGTTACTTTGTTGGGCGACGCCGCACACCCCACCACACAGTACATGGCGCAAGGTGCATGCATGGCGATAGAAGATGCCGTGACGCTGGGCGAAGCTTTGCGCGTCAATCAAAATGATTTTGTCAAAGCCTTTGACCAGTACCAACACGCGCGTGTTACCCGCACGGCACGCATTGTGTTGTCCAGCCGCGAGATGGGCCGCATCTACCACGCCAAAGGTGTTGAGCGCTTGGTGCGCAATTCGCTTTGGAAAGGCCGCACACCTGAGCGTTTTTATGACGCGATGGAATGGCTGTACGGCTGGAATGTGGGCAATTGTTTGGGGTAATATCCACCCTGCTTCATCATATTAAATAAAGAGACTCAAGCATCATGACAAATTATGTAATCCCTGCAGCGCCACAAGTCTCTGTACCCGTCTTGGGCACAGATGCACGCTTTCCCGTTCAACGCATTTATTGCGTCGGACGCAATTATGTGGAGCACGCGCAAGAGATGGGTTTCACAGGTCGCGAACCACCTTTCTTTTTCATCAAGCCTGCCAACACCGTGGTCGTTGTCGATGCAGGTGTTACCGCTACCGTGCCCTACCCACCACTCACCAAAGACTACCAACACGAAATTGAATTGGTGGTGTGTATTGGCAAAGGCGGCAAAAACATTGCAGTCGCCGATGCCAAAGACCACATCTATGGCTATGCAGTTGGTTTTGACATGACGCGCCGTGATTTACAAACCGAGCAAAAAAAGCTGGGTCGCCCTTGGTGCATTGGCAAGTCATTTGACCACGCTTCGCCAATTGGCCCCATCACACCTGCCGCACAAGTGGGAAGCTTAGACAATGCCGAAATCTTTGTGCAAGTCGCTGGCAAAGACCGCCAACGCAGCACCATTTCCAAATTGATTTGGAACGTGTCTGAAGTCATTGCGCATATTTCAAATGCGTGGGAGTTGCAAGCGGGCGATTTGATTTACACTGGCACACCTGCTGGTGTTGCAGCCGTGGCAGTGGGCGACACCATGCATGGGCATGTGGATGGCCTGACTGACATATCTGTCAAAGTGGTTGCTTAAATTTAAAAGAAATCAGGCTGTAGCCGGCGTATTTATTGCCTAGTTTGCTATTAAATATATAGCATACTAGGTGATGCATTAAATAAGGACTTGCATGCATCCACTGAACAACACGCTCACGGGTTTAGCCAAATTTTGCGCCATCTTGGCTGGCGTTTTGCTGACCGTGATTACCTTGATGACCTGCGTCAGTTTGATTGGTCGCAACACCACTGGCTGGACCATTGCTGGCGATTTTGAACTCACCGGTGTGGCAGCAGGTGCCGCCATCGCCCTCTTTTTACCTTGGTGTCAAGTCAAACGTGGCAACATCATTGTTGATTTTTTCACCACCAATGCCAGCAGCAAAACACAAGATAAACTGGACCGATTTGGCGCTTTGGTTGTCGGCATCATGATGGCATTGATGGCCTGGCGTTCTGTTTTAGGTGGTCTCAATGCATTCAATACCAATTCGGGCACGATGATGTTGGGCTTTCCTGAATGGATTGTGTACAGCGTGATGGTGCCACCATTGGTGTTAACAGCCCTCATTGCTTTGATGCAGGCCATTTTAGGTGTCACACACACCCCAGAAGACCATGCCCATGAAATTGGCGCAGGGGTGACCGATACAGGAGCGTGCTCATGAGCCCATTAATGCTCGCTCTGATTATTTTTGGCATCATGTTGGTGCTGATGGCGGTGCGTGTGCCGATTGCCGCTGCCATGTTTGTAGCGGGTGCTGTGGGCTATGTGATGCAAGCGGGTTGGCTGCCCTTGTCTAACTTTTTGAACACACAAGCCTTTGCGCGCTTTGCCAGCTATGACTTGTCAGTCATTCCACTGTTCATTTTGATGGGCCATTTCGCCACGCAAGGCGGTATCTCTAAAGCTTTGTTCAACATTGCCAGCATTGTGATGGGTCGTTTTCGCGGCGGCTTGGCCATGGCGGCGGTGTTGGCCTCTGCAGCTTTTGGTTCGATTTGCGGCTCATCGGTGGCCACCGCAGCCACTATTACCTCAGTGGCATTGCCTGAGATGAAACGCCACGGCTATTCAGGTCGTCTGGCTACGGGCACATTGGCTGCAGGTGGTACTTTGGGAATTTTGATACCACCTTCAGTGCCATTGGTGATTTACGCGATTTTGGCAGAGCAAAACATTGCCAAATTATTTGCCGCAGCCGTGGTTCCTGGCATCATTGCCATGTTGGGATATATGATCGCCATTGCGATTTATGTGCGTGTGGTTCCCGGACAAGCGCCTGTTGTAGACGACGATGCACCCAAGCTCACCTTGGCTGCTGTGCTGGCCATCATTCCCATCACTTTGGTTTTCTTCATTGTGTTCGGCGGTATTTATGGTGGTTTTTTCACCCCCACTGAGGGCGCTGCCGTTGGTGCTGCAGCCACATTTGTTGCAGCTTTGCTGAAACGCGAAATGACGGTGCAAAAATTCAAGCACTGTTTTTATGCCACCGCGGAAGGTGCCGCCATGATTTTCATGATTTTCTTAGGCGCTGATTTGATGAATTCGGCCCTGTCCTTGACCCAATTGCCCACGCAATTGGCAGGTGTGGTCAATGGTTGGGGTTTATCACCCTTGATGGTGGTGAGTGCCATCTTGCTGTTTTACGTGGTGCTTGGCGCGGTGATGGATGAACTGTCCATGATATTGCTGACCATACCTATTTTCTTCCCCATGATCATGGGCTTGGACTTTGGCATGAGCAAAGAACTCACTGCCATTTGGTTTGGCATCATGGTGTTGATGACGGTTGGTTTTGGTCTGCTGGCACCACCCGTGGGCTTGAATGTGTATGTCGTCAACAGCATGGCCAAAGATGTACCGATATCTGAAAGCTACAAAGGCGTGATGCCTTTCCTCATCAGTGACACCTTGCGCACTTTGTTGCTGCTGTTTTTTCCCGGCATTTCGCTTTGGATATTGCAGTTCCTTAAGTAAAGGATTTTCGTAAGGGATAGTCCTAATCTGTTATCACCAAATAAACACCAAACCTAGGGCTTTCACTGTAGTCTGATAGGCGCATTGGTCGTTATATTTGCATCGTCATTTCATTTTTCTTTCGATTTCTTTTCGACTTTTTTACTAGGAGACTATCAACATGCAACAAAAATCCATTCGCCGTCGTGAATTACTGAAAACAGGTGCTGCGGCCGCTGCTGCCACCACTTTAGCAACTCCGGCTATCACAGCGCTGGCACAGCCAGCTGCTGTCACGCTGAAGTTTCACACCTTCATGGCTCCCCAATCCAACGTTTGGTTGAACATGCACAAAGCGTGGATGGCCAAGGTTGAAAAAGAATCGGGTGGCCGCATCAAATTTGAAGCCTATCCCGCCATGCAATTGGGTGGCACGCCAGTGCAGTTGTACGACCAAGCCAAAGATGGTGTGGCCGACATCACATGGACATTGCCAGGCAACACGGCTGGCCGTTTCCCACGCGTTGAAGTGTTTGAATTGCCCTTCATGATGACCAACGCCGAAGCCACATCCAAAGCCTTTTGGGAATATGTGCAAACCGTAGCGGCTGACGAATTCAAAGACGTGCATGTGCTGGCACTGCATGTGCATGGTCCTGGCGTGATTCACACTGCAGATAAGCCAGTCAAATCAGTTGGCGATCTCAAAGGTTTGAAATTGCGCGCACCGACACGCCAAGCCACCAAATTGTTGGCATCTTTGGGGGCGACACCTGTGGGTATGCCATTGCCAGGTATCCCTGACGCGCTGTCCAAAGGCACGATTCAAGGTGCTGTGATTCCATGGGAAGTGGTGACCGCTGTCAAAGTGCATGAGCTCACCAAATACCATGCTGAATTTGACCCAGCAGGCGGCGCGCTTTACACCACTACCTTTGTGATGTCGATGAACAAAGCCAAGTACGATGCACTGCCCGCTGATTTGAAAAAAATCATCGACAACAACACTGGCATGGCCACTTCTGCTTTCTTGGGCAAAGTGCAACAAGAGGGCGATATCCCAGGTCGCAAAGCAACAGTTGATCGTGGCAACAATATCTTTACAGTGAGCGCTGCGGAAGCGCAAGAGTTTAAAAACAAATCAAGCTTGATCGACGACGAATGGGTGGCCGATATGAACAAGCGTGGTTACGATGGCAAAAAACTCTTGGAAACCGCCAAGGCATTGATTGCCAAGCATACCAAAGCCAAGTAAGCAAACTGCTATGTCCATTTAGCCATTTTGCAAAATTGGCACCGTAAAAATAGGCGCTTGAGGCGCCTATTTTTTTGCCTATTTTTTTCCCAGTATTTGTCCATCTTTCACTCAAAAACTGCCATAACCATGCGCGCAAAGCAGTCACTGCCTTGTGCACTAGCTTGCGATAAAATTCAAGCAGCCCGTACCGGTCAATTTCATCACATTCACCCTCTTCAATCAGAAAGTCATTCAATGCCCGCTTACCGTTCCAAAACCTCTACCGCTGGCCGCAACATGGCAGGCGCACGTTCATTGTGGCGCGCCACTGGCATGAAGGATGGTGATTTTGACAAACCTATCATTGCCATCGCCAATTCGTTCACCCAATTTGTGCCCGGCCATGTGCATTTGAAGGATTTGGGTCAACTGGTGGCGCGCGAAATTGAAGCCGCTGGTGGCGTGGCCAAAGAATTCAATACCATTGCAGTGGACGATGGCATCGCCATGGGGCACGATGGCATGTTGTATTCATTGCCCAGCCGCGACATCATTGCCGATTCGGTGGAGTACATGGTCAACGCCCATTGCGCAGATGCATTGGTGTGCATTTCCAATTGCGACAAAATCACGCCCGGCATGTTGATGGCTGCCATGCGTTTGAACATCCCATGCGTGTTTGTTTCTGGCGGCCCCATGGAGGCTGGCAAAACGCGCTTGCTGAACCCCAAAACCCAAACCATTGAATTCAAAAAAATGGATTTGATTGACGCCATGGTGATGGCGGCTGACAGCAATGTGAGTGATGCTGATTTGGCCGAAGTGGAACGCTCCGCCTGCCCTACTTGTGGATCATGCTCTGGCATGTTCACTGCCAATTCCATGAACTGTTTGACTGAAGCTTTGGGCTTGTCACTGCCCGGGAATGGCACGGTGTTGGCTACGCATGCCGACCGTGAACAATTGTTTTTACGTGCAGGGCGATTGGCAGTTGATTTGTGCAAGCGCTACTATGAGCAAAACGATGAGACCGTTTTGCCACGTTCTATGGGCATGAAGGCTTTTGAAAACGCCATCACGCTGGACATTGCGATGGGTGGATCCACCAACACCATTTTGCATATCTTGGCGATTGCGCAAGAAGCTGAAATTGACTTCACGCTCAAAGACATTGACCGCCTTTCACGCGCCGTGCCACAGCTGTGCAAAGTTGCGCCCAACACCGACAAATACCACATTGAAGATGTACATCGCGCTGGCGGCATCATGGGTATTTTGGGTGAGCTGGACCGCGCTGGTAAATTGCACACCGATGTACCCACGGTGTACAGCAAAACCATGAAAGACGCGTTGGATCAGTGGGACATTGCTCGCAAACCCAACGCTGATGTACAAAAATTTTACCAAGCAGGCCCAGGCGGCATACCTACCCAAGTGGCGTTCAGCCAAGCAGCACGCTGGCCCAGCTTGGATACAGACCGCACTGCAGGTTGCATACGCTCTGGCGCGCACGCTTTTTCACAAGAAGGTGGCTTGGCCGTGCTGTATGGCAACATAGCCTTAGATGGCTGCGTCGTCAAAACAGCTGGCGTGGACGATGCACTGATGGTGTTTGAAGGCCCAGCCTACGTGACCGAATCGCAAGATGAAGCAGTGGCCGAGATTTTGGCCGACAAGGTAAAAGCTGGCGACGTGGTGATTGTTCGCTACGAAGGCCCTAAAGGTGGTCCTGGCATGCAAGAGATGTTGTACCCCACGTCCTACATCAAATCCAAAGGTTTGGGCAAAGCCTGTGCGTTGCTGACTGACGGCCGCTTCTCAGGTGGTACTTCAGGCTTATCCATCGGCCATGCATCGCCAGAAGCTGCCGCCGGTGGCGCAATTGGATTGGTGCGCCACGGCGATCGTATTCGCATCGACATCAAAAACCGCAGCATCAATGTGTTGGTGTCGGATGAAGAATTGGCCAAGCGCCGCACCGAGCAAAGCGCCAAAGGCTGGAAACCCGCACAAGCCCGTCCACGCAAAGTTTCTGCCGCATTGAAAGCATATGCCAAATTGGTGATGTCAGCCGACAAAGGTGCTGTGCGCGATTTGTCTCTATTGGACTAACAAAGCCGTGTAATCATGCTTAGGCTGCTGCATGATTTGGTCAATGCTGCCTGATTCGACAATTTCTCCGTATCTCATCACCAATACATGGTGTGCCATGGCGCGAATGACATCGATGTCGTGGGTGATGAGCAAGTAACTTAAACCGCGTTCACGTTGCAAGCGTTGTAGCAACTGCAACACTTGCTTTTGTATCGTCACATCCAAGGCACTGGTTGGCTCGTCCAGTACCAAAATTTGTGGCTCCACGATCAAGGCTCGGGCTATCGCAATGCGTTGACGTTGTCCACCTGAAAACTCATGCGGATAGCGCGACAATAAATTGGGAAACTGGGCTTCAGACAATCCCACTTCGTCCAGTGCTTGACGAACTTTGGCTTGCCTTTGCGCCTGATTCAATTCAGGTGCATGCACCAACAAGCCCTCTCCCACCAATTCAGAAATGGTCATGCGTGGTGAGAGAGAAGAAAACGGGTCTTGGAAAACCACTTGCACCACCTTGCGCAAACCTTTGTCTTGTGCTTTTCCTTGCCCCCAATTTTGACCATTGACTTGGAATTGCCCAGTAAAGGCTTGCAAACCCAGTGCGGCCAAGGCCAATGTTGTTTTGCCAGAACCTGATTCACCGATGACCCCTAGAGTTTGCCCTGGCAGCAATTCAAAATTCGCATGCTTGACAGCAGCAAACTCACCTTTTTTAAACCACCCTTTGATGCCTGCCATTGGTGTTGGGTAGCTGACACTCATATCCTTGGCATGTATGATGGGTTGCTGAGTGCCGACAGTTTGACTTTCAAACACATCACGCACAGGTTTGCTGTCCAACAATTTACGCGTATAGGCGTGTTGGGGGTTGGCAAAAACCTCACTGACATTGCCTTGCTCTACGATGTGACCGCCTTCCATCACAATGATGCGATCGGCAAACTTGCGCACCAAGTTCAAATCGTGCGTGATCAACATTACCGCCATGCCGTTTTGTTTTTGCAGGTCTGATAGTAATTCTAAGATCTGCAATCGCAAACTCACGTCCAGCGCAGTGGTGGGCTCGTCAGCCAACAGCAATTTTGGTTGGCAAGCCAAGGCCATGGCGATCATGGCCCGTTGACGTTGGCCGCCGCTTAGTTGATGTGGGTACGATTTGGCGCATCGTTCAGGATCAGTAATACCTGTCGATGCTATTAATTTAATAGCAGTATTGGCAACATCTACGCCGGCTACAGCCTGTTTTTGTTCTAATACTTCAACAATTTGATTGCCTATGGTGAATAGCGGATTCAAAGCCGTCATAGGTTCTTGAAATATCATGGCAATGTCGCGCCCACGTAATGCGCGCAATTGCTGTTCAGGTATTTGAAGCAAGTCGACGGTTTGTTCGCCAAAGAATTTTGCAGAGCCACTCAACTGCGCATTCAATGCCAAGCGCAGTAAGCTCAGTGCTGTGACAGTTTTACCTGATCCAGATTCACCCACCAATGCCACCCGCTCGCCCGCTTTCACGGCAAAGTTAATGCCATGAACCACAGACTTGTCGCCAAAGGTTACGGTCAGATTTTGAACATCGAGTAAATTACCGATCGCCGACAGGCCGCCCTTAGGCGAGAAGCCCCCTCGGGGGGCAGCGTATTACACGCAGTGATAAGCGTGGGGGTCATCATCTTTCAACTTTTCTCGGATCTAAAGCATCACGCAAAGCATCACCCATGAAA
This sequence comes from uncultured beta proteobacterium, assembly GCA_963841045.1. Taxonomy (GTDB): domain Bacteria; phylum Pseudomonadota; class Gammaproteobacteria; order Burkholderiales; family Burkholderiaceae_C; genus Aalborgiella. Next base: position 54,947 of record CAWJBD010000001.1, read on the forward strand.
GTCAGCAACATCAAGGTAATGACCAACACGCCAAAAGTCGACAGCGAAATCCACCATGCGTCAATGTTGTTTTTCCCTTGCGCCAACAATTCACCCAAGCTCGGTGTGCCTGGCGGCACACCCAATCCTAAAAAGTCCAAAGATGTCAGCGCCAAAATTGCACCACTCATCCGAAATGGTAAAAACGTAACAACCGGTGTCATGCTGTTGGGCAACACATGGCGCTTGATGATTTGCCAATTGCTAACGCCTAAGGCGCGTGCTGAGCGCACATAATCCATTTGTCGGTTGCGCAAAAATTCAGCTCGCACATAGTCTGACAAGCCCATCCAGCCAAACAGGCTGAGCAAAATCAGCAACAAGGCCAAGCTTGGTGAAAACACTGCACTGAAAATAATAAGCAAATACAACTCTGGCATGGCACCCCAGATTTCAATAAAGCGTTGAAATGCCAAATCCGTTTTACCGCCATAAAAACCTTGTATGGCACCTGTGATAACTCCCAAAACCGTACCCACAATGGTGAGCGCCATGGCAAACAGCACACTGACACGAAAGCCGTACAAAAGCTGCGCCAGCAAGTCACGACCCTTGTCATCAGTGCCTAACCAATTATCACCAGATGGTGCTGAAGGGTTGGGTGTGCTGGCGAAATAATTCAGTGTTTGTGCGCCATAGTGGTTGATTGGGAAAACCGCCCAATTGCCATCGCTTGACAATTTTTGCTGTATCAGAGGATCTAAATAATCGGTAGGCGTTTCAAAATCGCCTCCAAAAAATGTTTCCGGGTAATCTTTCAATAATGGAAAGTAATAGCTCTGTTTATAGTGCACGAGCAAAGGTTTATCGTTGGACAAAACTTCTGCAAACAAGCTCAAAAATACCAACGCACAAAACACCACAAAGCTATAAAAGCCCAAACGATTGCGTTTAAAACGTTGCCAAGCACGTCTACTTGGTGAATTATTCAAACTTGACACGTGGGTCCACCCAAACATACATCAAATCACTGATCAACTTTGTCACCAAACCAATCAGGGTAAATAAATACAGCGTTCCCAACACCACAGGGTAATCTCGGCGGATCACGCTTTCGTAACTCAGCAAACCTAAACCATCTAAGGAAAACAAGGTCTCAATTAACAGCGAACCTGTAAAAAAGGCACCGATGAATGCGGCGGGAAAACCGGTCACGATCGGTATCAAAGCATTGCGAAAAACATGTTTGTACAAAACTTGTTTTTCAGACAATCCTTTGGCACGGGCTGTGGTGACATAGTGTTTGCGAATTTCTTCTAAAAAGGCATTTTTGGTCAGCATGGTTGTGATTGCAAAACTACCCAAAACCATGGCTGTGACGGGCAAAACAATGTGCCATAAATAATCAGCAATTTTTGCACCCCAGCTCAGAGTGTCCCAATTGGCTGATGTCAAACCTCGCAACGGAAACCATTGCAACTGTCCACCAAATACCACCAATAAAGCAACGCCCAATACAAAACCAGGAATGGCGTAACCAAACAAGACTATCAGGGTAGTAAAAAAGTCAAACCGTGAGCCAGCACGTACTGCTTTAGCTATACCCAAAGGGATTGAAATCAAATAACTGATAAAAAAAGTCCATAAACCTAAACTGATTGAAACTGGCAATTTTTCTTTCACCAAATCCCAAACTGGTTTGTGTTGAAAAAAACTCTTTCCCAAGTCGAAGCTGAGATAGGATTTGATCATTAACCAAAACCGTTCAGGTGCCGGTTTATCAAACCCATAGAGCGCCTTGATTTCAGCCAAACGTTTTTCGTCTACGCCCTTGCCACCTCGGTAAATTGATTCACCACCCGCACCCGAGCTAGCCTTTGCCTCAGCTAGATATTGCTCAACAGGCCCACCGGGTACAAATTGAATAACGACAAAAGTGAGTAGCAGCACCCCAAACAAGGTGGGGATCATCAGCAAAAACCGTTTGAGAATGTAGCTCAGCATGACGAAGATTCTACTTCGTCATGCTGATGCGTGTGCGATTTGAAAAGTATCTTGCTTAGTGGAACTTGTAGTTCAAACGCAAATGCCATCCAGTCCAAGAAGCATTGGAGCTGAACAACTCGACATCAGCAAACTTGCCTTTGTTGTAGCTGGCACCGAGCCAAACGTTGTCCACCACGCGTGCGCCCAACTCGACACCGATGCCACTGACCGAGCCACCACTACCCCACATACGGCTGGCAAAGATGCTGGCATCAAAGCGATCAGTGATGTCATAGATGACACGAGCTGATACCAAGCTACCTTGCCACTTAGAACGTACTTCACCAAACACTTCGTTGACCGATTTAAAGGCCACTTGTCCGCTGAAAGTGGTTGAGCGTACAGCATGGTAGTTACCATGCAAACTGAAGATGGTAGTGCTGCTTTCCTTTGGATCAGCAATGGCGGTTGAGTTGTCGATACGATGCTCAAAGCGTGCTAAACCGTGAAATTTACCATTTGAGACATCACGATATGCAACGCCCAATTGGAATCGATTTTGCGTTTGATCGCCAGCGCCTGTGTCCCATCGATCATGCGTATACATCAAGAGTTCACGCGCCACGGCTGACCAGTTGTCTGAGAGTTTGCGGTCGTAGGCTGCGGTCAGGTTCCATTGGTCGGTGGTACGGCTGGTGCGGTATTCCACTTTGCCACCCAATTTATAGATCGGGTCGCCACTGTAGAGTGCGCCCAAACTCATTGCGACTGCGTCGCCTTTTGCACCTTCAACTGGGCGCAGGGCTTGACGCTCTGCGCTGGTGTTGATGGTCAAGCCTTCTGCAACATTCCATTGATTACGTATACCGACTGCTGCCGAGGCATCAAAGCCTTTGGCTGCACCTGTTAAGCGATATTCGCTGAACAACTGACCGTCTTTCATGTAGCTGGTATCAATACCAATCACAGTACTTTGGGTGCTTGTGCCATTAAGGTTGATGCCGTTGACGCTTCCAGACAAGGTGTTTTCAAACTCATGTCGAGCATACAGGCGGCTTTTCTCATCTATACGGTATTCACCACCCACAGCAGCGCGTCGGCGGCTGGTGTCATCAATGGCGGCCTCAATTTCGCCGTACAAGCTGATGTCTTCAGTCACTTTACCAGTCAGTCGTGCTTTGACACTGGTGTACTGGTTGTCTATGTTGCCACCCGTTCCACTTCCTGCTACGGGAGTGGTGCTTGCGAATGATTGCGTTCCATAGTCAGCCACCCCGTAGCCGGTGCTGTTGCTCCAGCCTAAGCCTTGGACACTGGTCAAAGAGGTCGATGTTGTAGAGGCCAGTCCGCCTGTAACGCCTTTCTCATTAACATGATTCAGACCAACATCAATCATCACCTTTTCTCCGAGTTTGTAGCTTGCTGTAAAACCTGCCGCATCTCGTTTGCTGTCGGTCACAGTGTCTTTGGTGTGCGTGGCTTCGAGCTTAAGGGTTAGATCTTTACTCATGTCATAACTGACAATAACACCCGCTTCTTCACGCCCTGGTGTGACGCCCGCGTTGCTGTTTTGAAAGCCGGTATCGGCTTTGCTGATGTAGGCACGGGCTTGCAGGCCCTCGCCTTTGTGGTAGGCCTCTAAGCGTGCGGCTTGACCGGATTGGGTGATCTTGGTCGGCACCACGCCACCCAAAGCGGTGTCAAAGCCGGTGGTTTGTTCGGTAATCGCCTGTATGCTTTGGTTGTAGAACTGGGTGCCTTTGCTCTTGGCGACTTCGGCCACGATGAAGGTGTTCTCACCCAATTTCAATTGGGCATTGACGCTGCTCAATTGGTGTGGCGAGATGGTGTTTTTGTCTTGAACGTGGCTGGCACCCAAGGTGACGGGGCCCAATTTGACTTTGGCATCGACGCCGCCAACCCAGAATTTTTCACCGCCTTCGTCTACTTCGTAGGTGGTGCGAATGGAAACGGGGTTGCCCACTTCATCCACCGATGGGATGGCTTTACGGAACAGCATCTTGCCACTGAAGGGCTCAAAGTCGTAGTCTACAAAGCGCACCAGTTCTTCACGCTTCAAGATGATGGAGGGTTGGTTGCGGTCACGCACCAAGAGTTCAACTTTCTCGGAGTTGGCCACGGCGTTGGGTTGTCCCACTGCGTACGGACCACTGATGCCGCGACCCGGTTGTTCGTCCACAAAGGCGCGTAAGGTGTCTTTGGCAGCCCACAGGTTGACTTTGACGGTTTCGTTCTCGTAGTGAGCTTTACCGCCGGTCAAACTGCGGCTGTAACTGCCCAGTTTGTTGGCTTCGTCGGTGGCTGCGGTGGTGTAGTCACCATACAGCAAGTAGCTCTTGTCTTTGTCTATGCGCACATACAAACGACTCTTACTTTGCGCATCAAAGTTCTTCACCGATGCATCACCAAAGATGGGGTAATAAGCGTTGGGGTCGATGTCCCGGAACAGTTTTTGCTGCACGATTTTGTCACTGTCGTAGGCGGCTGTTAAGAGGTATTCACCTTTGACTGTGCCTTTGACGAACAAGGCCACCCGGCCCGCCGCTGATTTGCGGGTGTTGCCGTTGTCTGATTCGGTGGTTTTTTCCCAGTTGCGCAGGTCTTCACTGAAGTCTGTGGTGGCAATGTTGGGGGTTAAGGCGTCTTTCTTGAATTTGGTCAAGCTCAAGGCGCCTTCCACAATACCGACCACCAGCATCGGACGCAGATCCGGTACGAAGTCAATTTTGCCTTCAACGCTGATCGCGCCGGAGCTCACGCGTACCAAGGATTCGCCAGGGGTGATGGGCGCAACCAGGTTCAGACAGGCTTCGCCGGTCTGTGTGGCCACTTCCATGCTGACGATTTGCTCGGCATAGCCGCCTACGCTCAAGCGTCCAAGGCTGGTCTCTACCAAGAATTTAATCGGTGTCGTGATCAGGACACCATTTTTATCGAAGGCTTTGATGCCCATCTTCAGAATAGATCTGCCATCAGCCGGCGCTTTGGCATCGGATACCGAGAGCAAGAGTTTGGTGCCAATGGGCAAGCCTTTGCTTTGCTGCCATAAGCCCAGGTTCGCAGCGACCGGCAAGTTGGAGTTGCCAGAAGTCAGGCTGCCTAGGTCGGCTCCATCAGTGCTTCTGTAGGCCACACCTGCTGTATGGCAGGTGTTACTCGCGACTGCAGGTGCAAGCGCTGTAGGCAATGCTGGCACGGGTGTTGGATTGGTTGGCTGTGCTTGTGCAGATTGATTGTCAGCAGCAGTTTGAGCCAACAATTGACCGGTATAAGCCGCAGTCATTACCAGCAAAGCTGCCATTGCAATCGGTTTCAATGCAGCGTGTTTGGCATTCTTGATCATGGTAGAACTTTGTGCAAAGACTGTTGATTGATTGGTCATGGGTGTAGTGCGTTGGAAGTTCATTTTGCACCCCCAGCATTTCTACATTCAAGTGAATCAGGATTGGTCGTGCACAAGAATGGTTTTGAATACCCTTGTTGCTGACTAGAATCGAATTCCACCGGTTTAGGTGGTGAAACCGTCGCTGGCACTTTCACCACACCAGTTTTGATGCGCTCTTTGACTTCTTCGAGAACAGATGGCTTGCAGGTGCTCTCAGCAAAGTCAGCACGGTACAACTCACCCGCTTTGGGGTTCATCAACAAGCTGACACCGTCACCCAAGTTACGGTTGCTGGTGATGCCCATGCGGCTACCAACTGGCATGGTGGTTGTGTCCACTTGCATGATGTGGCTGATGGCTCTAATACCGCAGATGCTGTACTGACCGTTGACATCGGTGGTGATGCTGGTGCCGTCTTCCATGTACAAGCGTACACCTGGAATGCCCAATTCGCCTTTGTCTTGCACGCCATTGCGCTCGCCCTTGTCTGGTCCGTCACTTTGGTTGCAATCGACGAACACTTTACCAGCGATACAGGCTTCACGGGTAAAGACACCACGTGTCACCAACACCTTCGCAGACGCCACCAAAGATGAACGTGCAAACGGTGCTTTGGCTTGCGCACGATTGATACCATCACCCAAATCAGATCCCACACCCAAACGCGCACGGTAGCGTATTTCGACAACCTCTTTGTTGGCTACGGTTCCTACGTTGTAGGTGGTTTGTGGACCTGGCGCGCCTGCTGGGTCTGCCATGGTTTTCATGACGCCTGCACGAATCACTTTGACAGTACCTGCGATGAGTTTGAAGCCCAATGGCATGTTGTCGGTGATCTTGACGTTGTTCGTCTTACCGCCCACCGATTTAACACGCAACGAGTATTCAACTGAATCGCCCAGCTCGGCTTTGTTGACATTCACGCGCTTCTCTAAGAAGAGTCCAGTCTCAATGATGACGCTCGCGCATGATTGGGCACTGTCTTTGGCAGTACCTGTAGCGGTGTTGGTACCAGTTGCACTGACGCAGTTTGCAGCTTCACCACCTGTTACATCATCACCCAGTTTCATTTGATATTTCAATTCAACTGATCTGCCTGCAGGGACAGTACCAATGTCAAATATCAAGCTATCACCATTTTTGATAGGGCTGCCACTTGTAGTACCGTTCACTTTGGCAGTACCAGCAGCGTATTCAAACCCTGCAGGTGGTGTATCTGTCACTTTTACCGTTGCAGAGTTGGTGCTTGAGTTGCTAACGATGATGGTGTACTCCACCAAATCACCTGCAGAAGCAACTTTGGTTACAGTTGATTTGCGAATGCTTAATGCGCCATCATCTTGATCTGCAAGTACAACCGGCGTTGGCACACCGGTGCTCGAATCACCACCAACGGTGGTTGGCAATTTTGGTTTAGCAGGTGGTGTACCTGGTGCAGCACTGGCTGGCGTTGCTGTCGTATCGTTTGCGGAGAAATCAGTTGCAGATGCGCCTTGGGGAGCAACGCCACCTGTTACTACACCAGTGGTCGGATTTTGTGTTATGCCGGTGTAGCCCGCATTGGCAGATGGACTGTCTGACCCCATACCTGACGCCAATGCGTTATTGAACAAGGCAGCAGGGCGAGGGTTTGATCCGTAATCAACCACAACTGTAAATCTAACTTCGCATGAATGACCACCAAGGAAATCGTCAGTACCTGCTAATAAGCGGGTATCTGATGCACCATTAAATGATGTATTGCCCGTACATGTCCCGCCTGTCGGTGTCGCACTGTAACTTCCAGCTTTGATAGTGAAAGTTGCAGGTGCAGGGTAAGTCGCAACCAAATTATCGTTGGCTTGAACGTTGTAAGTAGGTACAGATCCTACATTGCCAACCACGACACTGTATGGAATTTCAAATTTACCCTTAGCAATCTGCAATGGAATACCTACAGCTTTCACTACATCAATCCCTGCAATAAACACATTGATATTCGCATCCTTGCAATTTGTTGGGTTGAGCTTCTCACACAATTTGTAATTAATAATGTAAACACCTGCTGGTGTACCGGGTGGAACGCTCACTATTCCAGTAAGCGGATCTAGTGCTGGAATGGGTCCTCCACCAATCGAGGTCGCCGGTGTATTGACAGCAAGCGTAGCATTCCCAGAAGAACCAACTGTTGCAGGTGCACCATTGACTGTGTCATTTGCCAATGCGCTACCTACATTCGGATTTCCAAGTAAACCATTCACTCCTTGATAATTATCGTTTGTAGCTACTATTGGGGATGGATCAACCGTCACTGTAATCGTTGCATCTTGACAATTTGTAGGATTAAGTTTTTCACACAATTTGTAGCTGATGGTGTAAGTCCCAGCAGGTGTTCCTGCAGGAACAGCAATTTCACCAGTAGCTGGATTTAGCACTGGAACTGGTGATCCGACTGGAGCGCCAGGTATAGACACAGCTGGTGCATTAACTGCTAAAGTCGCATTTGTTAATGTCGCGGGTTGACCATTAACGGTATCCGCTAGGAATGCATTACCAACATTAGGATTACCCGTTGCACCATTAATGCCGCTAAATACATCATTGGTAGCCACAACGGGCGCTGCAGATATAGGAACCGTGATGGTTGCATCTTGACAGTTGGTTGGGTTCAGCTTCTCACACAAGGTGTACACAATGGTGTAAGTGCCTGCAGGCGTACCCGGTGGTACGCTAACCACACCATCGACTGGATTCATGCTCGGCACTGGTGCACCAGGCGTCAATGGTGTTGCAGGTGTTTTGACCACAACTGTTGTTGTTGTGGTGGTGGCTGGTTGGCCATTGATGGTGTCGCCCGTGAAGGCATTGCCCGCATTCGGATTGCCCGTTGCACCATTGGTCGATGGCAAAGGATCGTTCACTGCAACAATTGGTGCCGCACCCACATTAACTGTAATGATGGCATTGTCACAGTTGCTTGGGTTCAACTTCTCGCACAGCTTGTAATTGATGGTGTAGGCACCCGCAGGTGTGCCCGCTGGAACGCTCACAATGCCTGTGGCGGGATCTACCACTGGTACAAACGAGCCAGGAGGCGCACCAAAAATTGGCGCCGCTGGCGTTGTCACCGTCATCACCGCATTACCTGCTGATCCCACAGTTGGGGTTGCACTATTGAGTGTGTCGTTGGCACTGATCGCATTACCCACATTGGGGTTGCCTGTCGCACCGTTTGTAGTTGAGTATGTGTCGTTCACCGCATCAATCGCTGGTGGCACCACCGTCACTGTGATGGTGGCATCTTTACAGTTGGTCGGATTGTTTGGAGATTCACACAGTTTGTAGCTGATAGTGTAAACACCAGCAGGTGTACCTGGTGGCACCGATACATCACCGTAAGTCGCACCCGGCGTCGTGATCAAAATCGGTACCGGACCACCGCTGATCGGCGTGGCGGGTGTGTTCACTGACAAGGTCGCATTCGCCGAGTTCGCTGGGCTACTATTGACCGTGTCGGCCAAAAATGCACTGCCAACATTCGGGTTTCCTGTGGTGCCGTTGACACTGCCAAAGTTGTCGTTCGTCGCCACAATCGGAGGCGCATCCACAGTCACCGTGATGGTGGCTGGTTTGCAATTCGTTGGGTTCAACTTCTCGCACAAATTGTAGCTGATGGTGTATGCACCTGCTGGTGTGTTCGCAGGAACACTCACATTGCCTGTTAATGTATCCAACACTGGAACGTTGGTGTTACCAGGCGGTGCTGATGGCAAAGGTGCAGCAGGTGTCGTCACCGCCAATGTGGCGTTGCCGGTAGGACCTACTGTAGCTGATTGTCCATTGACTTTATCGTTCGGCAATGCATTACCAACGCTAGGATTGCCCGAGGCACCGTTAATACCTGTATAGCTGTCATTTGTGGCCACAATCTGTGATGGATCCACGGTCACACTGGCTACCGCGTTGTCGCAGTTGCTTGGATTCAACTTCTCACACAGCTTGTAAGTAATCAAATATGTTCCCGCTGGTGTGCCCGGTGGTACCACCAATGTACCAGTTGCTGTATCCAATACCGGGACAGGGGCTCCTACAGGTGCGCCGGGTTGTGCTGATGCTGGTGTCACTACACTCAATGTGGTACTGGCCAATGTAGTGGGAGCACCATTTAAAGTATCCGCTACTGATCCTGTTCCCACTCCGGTCACCACGTTGCCCACATTGGCGTTCCCTGTGGCGCCGTTGACGGCTGTGTAGGTGTCGTCGTTGGCAAAAATATCTGGCGGCGTCACATTGATCGTGATGGTGGCTGGATCACAATTCGTTGGGTTCAACTTTTCACACAGACTGTACACAATGGTGTATGGACCGGCTGGGGTACCAGCTGGTACAGTGACCTCTCCTGTCGATGGATTCAACGTTGGCACTGGTGCGCCTGGCGCTTTGGGTACCGCTGGCGTAGTGATTGCCAATGTGGAGTTACCCGCGGCACCAACCGTTGCTGGCGTTGCATTCATTGTGTCCGCACCCACGCCAGTTAAAGCATTACCAACCACTGTTGTGACAGCACCGTTGGCTGTGTAGGTGTCGTCGTTAGCAATAATTGGTGCCGCACCCACATTAACGGTAATGATGGCATTGTCACAGTTGCTTGGATTCAACTTCTCGCACAGCTTGTAATTGATGGTGTAGGCACCCGCAGGTGTGCCCGCTGGAACGCTCACAATGCCTGTGGCGGGATCTACCACTGGTACAAACGAGCCAGGAGGCGCACCAAAAATTGGCGCCGCTGGCGTTGTCACCGTCATCACCGCATTACCTGCTGATCCCACAGTTGGGGTTGCACTATTGAGTGTGTCGTTGGCACTGATCGCATTACCCACATTGGGGTTGCCTGTCGCACCGTTTGTAGTTGAGTATGTGTCGTTCACCGCATCAATCACCGGCGGCACCACCGTCACTGTGATGGTGGCATCTTTACAATTGGTCGGATTGGTGGGCGATTGACACAGTTTGTAGCTGATGGTGTAGACACCCGCTGGCGTGCCTGGTGGCACCGATACATCACCGTAAGTCGCACCCGGCGTCGTGATCAAAGTCGGTACCGGACCACCGCTGATCGGCGTGGCTGGTGTGTTCACCGCCAAGGTCGCATTTGCCGATGTAGCTTGCACGCCGTTGACCGTGTCGGCCAAGAATGCACTGCCAACATTCGGGTTTCCTGTGGTGCCGTTGACACCACCAAAGTTATCGTTCGTCGCCACAATCGGAGGCGCATCCACATTCACTGTGATGGTGGCGTCTTTGCAGTTGGTCGGATTCAATTTCTCACACAGCTTATAGCTGATGGTGTAGGCGCCCGCAGGCGTACCTGGCGGAACACTCACAACCCCTGACAATGGATCCAAAACTGGCACGTTGGTGTTACCAGGCGGTGCTGATGGCAAAGGTGCAGCAGGGGTGTTCACTGCCATTGTAGTGTTACCTGTAGGACCAACCGTTGCGGGTTGTCCATTCAAGGTGTCGTTGGCCAAGGCGTTGCCAGCATTGGGAACACCCGTGGTGCCATTGATGCCTGTATAACTGTCGTTACCCGCCACAATCGGCGATGGATCCACGGTCACTTTCGCTACCGCAGTGTCGCAATTAGTAGGATTCAATTTCTCGCACAGCTTGTAAGTGATGTTGTACACACCCGCTGGTGTGCCTGGTGGTACTACCAGTGTCCCAGTGACCGTATCCAAAACAGGTACCGGTGCGCCCACTGGTGCGCCTGGTATGGCCGCCGCTGGTGTCACCACACTCAATATGGTATTGCTCAAAGTGGTGGGTGTACCATTTAAGGTGTCCACTACCGAGCCCGTACCTGCACCTGTCACCACGTTGCCCACGTTGGCGTTACCTGTGGCGCCGTTGACTGCTGAGTAAGTGTCGTCCTTGGCGTCAATTGGGGCTGCAATAACGTTCACCGTGATGGTCGCATCTTTGCAATTGGTTGGATTGAGTTTCTCGCAAAGCTTGTAACCAATGGTGTACGTACCCGCAGGTGTACCTGCTGGAACCGACACCACGCCATCAGCTGGGTTCATGCTTGGGACTGGCGCACCAGGCACCAAAGGTGTAGCTGGTGTGTTCACTGCCAAGCTGGCGTTAGCAGTCGTTGCAGGTGCACCGTTGACACTATCCGCTAGGAATGCATTGCCAACATTGGAATTACCAGTTGCACCAATGACACCGCCAAATACATCGTCAGTTGCAACAATTGGTGTGGGATCGACAGTTACTGTAATGGTTGCATCTTTACAGTTGGTCGGATTCAATTTCTCGCACAGTTTGTAACTGATGACATAAGTACCTGCAGGTGTACCAGGTGGCACTGATACCACGCCATCAGCTGGGTTCATGCTTGGGACTGGCGCACCAGGGGTTAATGGTGTTGCTGGAGTGTTCACTGCCAAAGTCGCGTTACCAGTTGTCGCTTGAGCACCATTGACAGTATCTGCCAAGAATGCGTTACCAACATTTAGATTACCAGTAGCACCATTCACCCCGCCAAAGACATCATTGGTCGCCACAATCGGGGCTGGATCTACTGTGACTGTAACGGTTGTATCTTTACAGTTGGTTGGATTGATCTTGTCACACAGTTTGTAGCTGATGGTGTAAGTACCTGCAGGTGTGCCTGCTGGTACAGCAACGTTACCCGTGGCTGGGTCTAACACTGGAACTGGCGAACCCACTGGCGCACCAGGTATTGAGGCTGCTGGTGTATTAACTGTTAACACTGCATTACCTGAACCGCCCAATGTTGCTGGCGATCCATTGACAGTATCATTTGACAATGCATTGCCAACACTGCTATTACCCAAGGCGCCATTGATGCCTGTATAGGTATTGGGGTCCGCAACGATTGGTGGCGCACCCACAGTCACCGTGATCGTTGCTGGGTCACAATTCGCTGGATTGAGTTTTTCACACAACGTGTAATTGATGACGTACACCCCTGCTGGCGTACCAGCTGGTGATGAAACAATGCCTGTTAAAGGATCAACCACTGGAATAGGACCAGATGCTGGGTTACCGTTGAACGTTGTTGTACTTGGCGTCAGTATCGAATTACCTGATGCACCTACCGTTGCTGGTAATCCGTTTAATGTGTCGTTGGTTACTGCATTGCCAATATTAGGATTTGCCAACACACCATTGAAACCTGTATAGCTGTCATCAGTCGCCACAATCGGTGGTGCTGCAACTACAACTGTCGCGGTAGTTGTTGAACAGTTGCTTGAATTGAGCTTTTCACATATCGTGTAACTGTATACATAACTGCCCGCTGGCGTATTAGGTGGAACCGTGACAACGCCTGTTGCTGTATTTATCGTTGGTACTGTGCCAGTTTGTCCCGAGGTCAGTGTCACACTGGTGATGTTGGTGTTACCCGATGGTCCCACCGTGATTGGTGTGCCATTGAGCGTATCGTTGGTGGTGATGTTGCCAGCGTTGGGGCTGCCAGTGGTGCCGTTGGGTACGTTCATCGTATCTGGCGTGGCCACTATCGGTGCGGCCGTCACCGGCACGGTGATGGTTGCTGTGTCGCAGTTCGTTGGATTCAACTTCTCACACAAGGTGTAAGTCAGTACATATGTACCAGACGGTGTACCGGCTGGAACGCTGACCACACCAGTCGTGAGGTTGAGCACTGGAATGGTAGCGGGTAACGCACCACCGCTGTAAGTGGTCGCTGCTGGCCCATTTGCCAATGTGGTCGTCGCTGGTGTCGCAGCCGCTGCGTTCAAGGTATCTCCCGTGAAGGCACTGCCCACACTGGGGTTGCCAGTGGCTCCGTTGACACTTGGCAAGACATCATTGACTGCATCAATTGGAGCGGCACCTACTGTTACTGTTGCTGTTGTAGATGCACAATTTGTAGGGTTTAACTTTTCGCACAACTGGTAAGTAATCGGATAGGTTCCAGCTGGTGTGCCTGGCGGTACACTGACTTGTCCTGTCGCTGGATCAACTGCCGGCACAGGTGCACCTGGGGTCAGTGGTACTGCAGGCGTTGTAACCGCTAAGGTGGCATTACCAGAAGTGCCCAAAGTTGGTGGATTGATGCCGTTGACGCTGTCGTTGACCAGTACATTGCCTGCATTGGGGTTGCCTGTCGCACCGTTGGGTACGGTATAGGTGTCAGGTGTCGCCAGTATAGGTGACGGGTTAACGGTCACTGTAATGATCGCATCTTTGCAATTGGTCGTATTAAGTTTGTCACACAGCTTATAGCCGATGGTGTAAGTACCTGCAGGCGTACCTGCTGGTACTGCAACGTTACCCGTGGCTGGGTCTAGCACAGGTACAGGTGCACCTACAGGAGCACCAGGCACTGGTGATGCAGGTGTAGTTACAGTCAATGTTGTATTACCGAGTGGCCCTACTACTGCAGGTGAACCATTCAATGAGTCATTGAGGAGTGCATTACCCACATTGGAATTACCCAATGCGCCATTGATACCAGTGTAGGTGTCATTCTGAGCAACAATATCGGGCGCACCCACAGTCACCGTGATCGTTGCTGGGTCACAATTCGCTGGATTGAGTTTTTCACACAACGTGTAATTGATGACGTACACCCCTGCTGGCGTACCAGCTGGTGATGAAACAATGCCTGTTAAAGGATCAACCACTGGAATAGGACCAGATGCTGGGTTACCGTTGAACGTTGTTGTACTTGGCGTCAGTATCGAATTACCTGATGCACCTACCGTTGCTGGTAATCCGTTTAATGTGTCGTTGGTTACTGCATTGCCAATATTAGGATTTGCCAACACACCATTGAAACCTGTATAGCTGTCATCAGTCGCCACAATCGGTGGTGCTGCAACTACAACTGTCGCGGTAGTTGTTGAACAGTTGCTTGAATTGAGCTTTTCACATATCGTGTAACTGTATACATAACTGCCCGCTGGCGTATTAGGTGGAACCGTGACAACGCCTGTTGCTGTATTTATCGTTGGTACTGTGCCAGTTTGTCCCGAGGTCAGTGTCACACTGGTGATGTTGGTGTTACCCGATGGTCCCACCGTGATTGGTGTGCCATTGAGCGTATCGTTGGTGGTGATGTTGCCAGCGTTGGGGCTGCCAGTGGTGCCGTTGGGTACGTTCATCGTATCTGGCGTGGCCACTATCGGTGCGGCCGTCACCGGCACGGTGATGGTTGCTGTGTCGCAGTTCGTTGGATTCAACTTCTCACACAAGGTGTAAGTCAGTACATATGTACCAGACGGTGTACCGGCTGGAACGCTGACCACACCAGTCGTGAGGTTGAGCACTGGAATGGTAGCGGGTAACGCACCACCGCTGTAAGTGGTCGCTGCTGGCCCATTTGCCAATGTGGTCGTCGCTGGTGTCGCAGCCGCTGCGTTCAAGGTATCTCCCGTGAAGGCACTGCCCACACTGGGGTTGCCAGTGGCTCCGTTGACACTTGGCAAGACATCATTGACTGCATCAATTGGAGCGGCACCTACTGTTACTGTTGCTGTTGTAGATGCACAATTTGTAGGGTTTAACTTCTCGCACAACTGGTAAGTAATCGGATAGGTTCCAGCTGGTGTGCCTGGCGGTACACTGACTTGTCCTGTCGCTGGATCAACTGCCGGCACAGGTGCACCTGGGGTCAGTGGTACTGCAGGCGTTGTAACCGCTAAGGTGGCATTACCAGAAGTGCCCAAAGTTGGTGGATTGATGCCGTTGACGCTGTCATTGACCAGCACATTGCCTGCGTTAGGGTTGCCCGTAGCACCGTTGGGCACGGCATAGGTATCAGGTGTCGCCACAATAGGTGCTGGATCTACTGTGACCGAAATGATGGCGTCTTTACAAATCGTTGGGTTGACTTTATCGCACAGTTTGTAACTGATGGTGTAAGTACCTGCAGGTGTACCTGCTGGTACTGCAACGTTACCCGTGGCTGGGTCTAGCACAGGTACAGGTGCACCTACAGGAGCACCAGGTACAGGTGATGCTGGCGTATTGACACTTAAGGTCGCATTGCCAGATGGGCCAACTGTGGCAGGTGATCCGCTAACCGTATCATTAACTAACGCATTACCAACACTGGAGTTACCCAATGCACCATTAATGCCGGTATATGTGTCGTTGATAGCAAACGTATCAGTAACAGCAACCGTCACAGATGCTGGGCATGGTGCTGCTGGTGTGCAAAGAGGGTCACCACCACCAGAGACATTGGCTGTATTGTTACCGTTGGCTGTAGATGGTGCCACATTTACAGGCACAGTCACTTGAATTGTGCCGTTGGGTACAGGGCTGGCAATGGAACAACCAGTTAAGTTATTACCAGAAGCAGGACAACCAGACAAAGTGCCACCCGTAGATGTAGGTGTACCACTTAATGTAATACCAGGAGGCAAGTTATCCGTTAAAGCTATTGCTGCAGTAGTCGGTCCATTTGAAACCACTATGCTGACGGTATATGACTGACCAGTTTTACCAACAATCAATGGCGATTGGCTAACAGATTTTGACACTGCTAATGAAGGTGCAACACTTGAATTTATTTGCAATACCGCTGTATCACATACCGTGTTGTTTGGCAGCGGTGCGCATACTTGGTAAGTTACTGTACAACTGGCATTAGGACCAGGTGATGTATAACTAGCAACACCCGAAGTGCTCATCGTTCCAGCGGGAGAACAAGTTGTTGCGGTCTGTGTGAAACTTGATCCAGGTGGATATTTGTCATTGCCTGTGACATCTGTTGTCGTAACAACATTGGGTTGCTTAGTCACAGTATCATTAACAGCATCTAAGATGGGTGTCGACACTGATCCCGTGCATGCCGGTGCCGTACCTGTACATAATGGATCGCCGCCACCCGCAGCAGTCGCAGTATTCACACTTGGTGTGGTTGCTGCAGCACCCACATTCACTGGCACCGTAACAATGATATTGCCATTAACAGCACCCGCAGCAATTGAACAACCTGCTAAGTCAGAAGCACCCGCTGCACCCGCTGTAGCGCAGCTCCCTGGAGTTAAAGTACCTCCAGTGACACTGATACCCGCACTGGTTGTGATACCTGTTGGCAAGGTGTCTGACAAAGTAATCGGCGTTGTAGTAGGCCCATTAGCAACCGCAATAGTGATGGTATAGAACTGTCCAGGCTTTCCAACAACCAATGGTGTTTGGCTGGCCGCTTTAGTTACAGTCAGAGTAGGTGCTGCACCTGTCAGCACTGTCAGGGTAGCTGTGTCACAAACCGTTGCGTTTGGAGCTGGGGCACATACTTGGTAAGTTACCGTACAACTACTGTTCGCGGCAGGGGTTGTATAGCTTGCTACGCCAGCGGATGTCATTGTTCCAGCAGGTGAGCATGTAGTAGCAGTTTGCGTGAACGTCGATCCCAATGGAAATTTGTCGTTAGTTGACACATCAGTTGTGCTAACAATAGCTGGTTGCTTGCTTACTGAATCGTTCACTGCGTCCAGAATAGGCGTAGTTACAGTTCCAGTGCAATTAGGACCAGTTGGACAATTTGCATCACCCCCACCTGTAACGGTAGCTGTATTGGTGCTCGGACTCACCGCATTTGCCGCAACACTGACTGGTACCGTCACCACTATGGATCCAACTGCTGCACCAGACGCAATACTACAACCAATGAGATTGGCTGAGCCAGCTACTGGGCAACCACTAATGGTCCCTCCAGTTGCAGTAATCGGACCACTTGTAGATATACCTACAGGTAGTGTGTCTGCAATGGTTATAGGTGCTGTTGTTTGAGCACCTGCTACGTTAATGGTAATGGTATAGAACTGACCTGATTGACCAACTACCAGTGGCGTTTGGCTGGCTGTTTTGGTAACTGTCAATACTGTAGGTAACGCGTTAATCACTGAGCAAGTGATATCTGAATTGTATTTAATATTTGCTGCTGGAATGATCACAGCTGTACTGTTTGTGCCACTGGCAACCGGATTAGTAACACCAGAAGCAGCACTATTAGCGTCATTACAAATGATACTAGTAGGTGATGCAGGCCAGCCAGAAGGAACACTGTTTTCAAGTATTGTTATCGAAGTGTTTGGTTTGCTTACATACTGAGTTCCAGTAACAGCAACGCCCGAACTGGTTGTTGTAATAGTACTGTTTTGATTTACAAGTGCGGAGCCAGAACTGGGTAAAGTATTGGTCACGCTGAAACCAAAAGTGCCAACTCCACCGTTTGAAGTCTTCGCTATTTTTATTTTTGGTAATGAACATTCTTGAAACTTTAATTCGTCTAAACCAAAGTCATTGCCGTTTCCTGAAGGTGCAATTGAGAAAACCCTAATTAAGATGTTCCCAGTTGTTGTAGCAGTGTAAAGTGAACTCGTACCTCGCCAAGTAGGCGCTGAGGGCTCAACATTGATAGTAGGAGAGTTTGCAATTAAGGCCCAAGTAGTGCCGCCATCAATAGAATACTGAAAAGCTATTTGTGGTGGAATCATTGCGCCTTGCGATTGCCGCAAGGGTGAAACCAAGTTCATCAAATATGCGCTGAATTCATATGATTTACCGGCAACAACAGAAACGCTGGTTGTCACAACATTCGATTACCCGCACCATTAACAACCATAAAGCGATCATTCGGATTGCTACCTGAAGTTACGCCAGTCGCATCCCACCAATCACCAATAGTTGCCGTAGTGGTCGCGCCACAACTGTTGTTCCACGCTGCAGCACAGCCCAAAACAAATGGACCAGTACGCTTGGAAATGACGTATTCACCATCAGTCGGTGTATACGATCCATTGGCTGGCCAGCCATCAATAAAACTTGCTGTCGGTGCAATATAGTTAAACGATGTCGATGCGCCTGGCAAATTACTTGCTAGATTTCCCAAATTAGGAAACGAACCATCCACTATCAAATTAGTACCCGTCAAAACCCCTCCTAGAGCGGTACAACTTGCCGCAGGTGCAACAGTATTAGTGGCTATAGGCGGTGGAGCATATATAACCACACTGTAATCTTCAACTTCACCACTGTTAAGCAAACCATTTGGTTTTGACGTCGTTAGAGTTGAGTCATAGCTGATGCGCAGACGAACATATGCTTTGCCTGCTATGGTTGATGCAGGTATAGTCCAATTCAAGGCTGCTGAACTTGCGCCAGACGAGAAAGGTGTGCAAGTCCCCTCTGTACTCTCAAATGTCCCATTGCGATTAAAGTCTATCCAACCACAAACATTTCCTGAGCGTGATGCTCCGCTAATGCTTGGTGTTAAGGTATACGTAGATCCTATCGCTGCCGTACTAAAAGGCGCCAAGGTTGTTAAACCGTTTTCTTCAGCGCCATCACCATTGGCACCCATATTGTCAGCACCTGCAGCCACTTGCACAGGGCTTGCCAAAAATGGACTTGCACCTGCGACCGTGCCGTTAATGGTGGTAGGGTAGTTGTTGTTGGTGTTAAATGCAGAACCCAAGGCCAAATCAGACAGAATATGGCTAGCAGGTGCTGTATTGGCTGCACCAGTATTTCCCTGATATGTCGAAGGTGCATCACCAAAATCCTCGTCAAACGAAAACGTGACATACCATGCATCGCCAGCTGTCGCTGTTCCATTCCATGCCAATGCTGTGTTTTGACGTCGTGCTCCGATGTCAAAACTCAATGACGACGTTGTGCCGATGATGGGTACGCTACCGCAACCCGCACTGTTGTTAGTGACATTCTCGCAAGCAGTAGTCGTAGAATTGGTGACGGATGGGTTGATGGTTTGACCCGTAATGTTCAATGCCTTTGCATTAGCAGGTAAAGCACCCAAGGTGACACCAGGCGTGGTTAAGGTGTGTCTGACACCAAAGACCAAACCCGTTGTAATGGAGCCAGCAACGCGTGCCAGATGCATGACGGGGTTGCGTACTGGAACTGGATTGCCAGCCGAATCGGTGAATGTGACATTGATGGTGCCGAAAGTATTGCAGTCCGCGGTAGTCGGATTGGTTGCTTGGCAAGCCGTTGCTGTAGTCGCCAGAATTGCCAAGCCATTGGTGCCCGTGGGTAATTGAGGTGACAAGAAGGCACCGGCTGTTGCACCCGTACTGGTAAGACCAGTCATCAAAGCCGTGTTGTTGAGAGTATTTAGCGATAACGGATTGCTGGCGTGGGTATTTACCAAAGCGACATTTACCCGTACACCTGATGGCGTTGTCTTTTGCGCCACTCCACCCACATTGGTCCAAGTACCGCTTGCAGTGGTCGGTATTTGAAAAGCCAGCGCTTGCTGCGTGTGTATTGCCAAAAGCGCAGCAGCCAAAAAGCCACCCGCAATTCTTATCGTTTTATTAAATCTGGACAACATAACTGACATCTCCATCGCTAAACTGGCATTGGCGAAACTCGAAACACTTATCTACTTGGTTAAGTACAGCAAATCATTGCCATACATAAATAAGAATGCATATCTAGAATATTCTATGTGGTTAGCTCACTTACACTGGATTGCTGAAGCTTTTTAACAACACAAACAAAAATTTAATGAATAAATGTTCGTACTTGTAATATTTTTTACATTTGTATAATAGTTACCAAAACTTCTGTGTTAATTCTTAAGTATTCATATATAAGTTTTAACATCTGGTAGGCTTAGAGCCATGCAAATTCAACCATCTATGCCCGCCTCTACCGTCGTTTTTTTACTCGCGCTGATGATGGGCATACAGCCCGTGACCACGGATTTATATTTACCCGCCTTGCCTGCGCTTGCTAACAACCTAAATGCGACTATGGCGCAGGCGCAGTACACACTTTCTGCTCTGTTGCTGGCGTTTGGTGCATCGCAGTTGGTTTGGGGGCCGTTATCGGACCGGTTTGGGCGTAAACCGATTTTGATTACAGGTTTGGCCGCGTATGTGCTGGCCTCAATCGGCAGCGCGTTTGCTGACACGATTGATTTGCTGATTTACTGGCGCATATTGCAAGGCTTGGCCATGGGCGCTGTGGTCATGTGTGGCAGGGCTTTGGTGCGCGACTTGTATGCACCCATTGACGGAGCCAAGGTGATGTCCAAGGGCTTGAGTGGGCTGGGTGTGATTGCTTGCTTGAGCGCACCTGTGGGTGGTTTGCTGGTGAGTTATTGGAACGCAACAGCGACCTTGATGGCTTTGGCTGTGTTTGGTGCACTGACGCTGTGGATGGTGCTCAGCCGTTTTGAGGAAAGTTTGGTCGCAAAAAACCCCAAAGCTTTGCAAGCCGGCACTTTGGTCAGCACTTGGTGGATGATTGTTAAAAACCCAGTTTTCTTAACTTACAACGCTTTATCGTTTGCGTCATACGGTGTGTTGTTTACATTTTTGGCATCGTCATCGTTTGTGTTCATCAAAGGCTTTGGCTTATCAGCGGCTGGCTATGGTTTGGTGATGTTTGGCATGTCTTTGCATTACATTGTGGGCACGTTTTTATGCCGGCGTTTTTTGGCGCGTTGGGGCATGCGCCGCACTTTGGCAATAGCAGGCGGCATATCGCTGTCGGGTGGCTTGCTGATGGGTGCATTATTTTGGTTGGGTGTCCACAGCGCTTGGGCGATTGCTTTGCCTTTCTTTTGCATGGCGATAGGGCATGGCATCCACCAGCCATGCGGGCAAACAGGAGCGGTCGGGCCATTTCCACAGGCAGCAGGCGCTGCATCAGCGCTTAACGGTTTTTTGATGATGGTGGTTGCCTTCTGCACTGGTGCCTGGCTAAGCACCTACCCCAGCTTGCACAGCCGTGGCGACGCTCTGCCATTGGTTTTAGGTGTCATGTTTTGGACGGTGTGCGTGGCCTTGATTGCGTGGACGGCTGCACAAAAATTTGGCAAGCAGTGATGCGACATTGTTAGCATCTTTAGATATGGCACAACTCTCTTCTTTGCCGCGCTACATCGCCATCGCCGGCCCGACGGCATCGGGCAAAACGGCAGCGGCACTGGCCATTGCAGAGCATCTCAAAAGCCGTATTCAGGTAGAAATTATCAGCGTGGATTCGGCTTTGGTGTACCGTGGCATGGACGTTGGCACCGCCAAACCGACCGCTGCCGAGTTGGCCGCTGTACCGCACCACTTGATTGACATTCGCGACCCGAAAGAAGCCTATTCAGCCGCAGAATTTGTGAAAGACGCGACGCGTTTGATCAAGGAAATCACCGCACGCGGCAAACTGCCAGTGCTGGTGGGCGGCACCATGTTGTATTTCAAAGCCCTGTGGCACGGTTTAGATGACATGCCCGCTTCCAACCCTGAAATTCGTGCAGACATCGAGCGCGAAGCCGCTATTGCAGGCTGGCCAGCGATGCACGCACTGCTGGCACAGGTCGATGCCATTACAGCGGCACGATTAAAGCCCAATGACGCACAACGCATTCAGCGCGCACTAGAGGTGTACCGAATAGCTGGCAAACCGCTGTCCTCTTTTCAAACCGCTTACCGTGATACAGCGCACAAACGCTATGAATTTAATAGCACCTCAGGCAATCAATACGCCGGCTAGAGGCCAAAAAGACCAATATTTTTCTGAGAACAACAACAATCCACTTTTCATCTCACTTGAACCGCAGGACCGTGCTTGGTTGCATGCGCGCATTGCCCAGCGCTTTGATGCCATGCTGGAGGGCGGCTTTGAGCAAGAAGTGCGTGCATTGCGCGCCAGAGCCGATTTGAGCATTGACACCGCTTCAATGCGCTGTGTGGGTTACCGCCAAATGTGGGAAGCGCTGGATACTTTGAAAGATGGTGCGATGGATCGCCAAAACCCTGCAAGACTTGCGCGACAAAGGCATCGCCGCCACGCGCCAACTGTGCAAGCGGCAATTGACATGGTTGCGCTCTATGCCCCAACGCCAAGCGATCGCTTGCGATGCACCTGATGCACTTGCGCAAGTATTGCAAGCAGTGGATACTTGGGTGCAAACTGATGTGCAAACAGATTAACTACCCGCTGAAAGAGGTTAAACCATGAAGTCAAACGAATTGTTAAGTCTAGCCAAACTCAATAACATCGCTACAAAAAAGATAGCGTTCTTGGCATTATTCATGCCGACTACAGCCACATTTTGCCTTGCTGCGAATTTGACGGTGAATGTGGTGGACAAAGATGGCAAACCAACCCCCGATGCGGTTGTGATGATCAACACCAGTAGCGTGTCCTCACCCAAAAACCCACTGCCTAAAGCCGCCACTTTGGTGCAAGAGAATATGCAATTCTTGCCTGCTGTGACGGTTGTGCAACCGGGTGCAAAAATCACTTTCACCAATCAAGACACTTGGGACCACCATGTGCGCGGTTCAGCTGCAGGTGTGGCACAGTTTGGCCAGAACGATGAAAAGGGTTTTGCTTTTCGTTTGGGCGGCAAATCGATTTTCAGCTCTGCCAAGTCCAAGGTGTTGACCATGGACAAATCTGGCGTGGTACTGTTGGGTTGCCATATTCATGGTTCCATGACAGGGCACATTGTGGTAAGTGATACGCCTTGGGCTGTTAAAACCGATGCCAATGGCAATGCGGTGTTTGCCGATTTGCCAGATGGCGCAGCCACCGTCAAAGTGTGGCATGCCGCGCAATACATCGATTTGAAACCTGTACCAACAACGCTGGGTAGCACGCCCAGCCAAATCAAAATGCAATTGACGGTGACACCACCGCCACGTCGTGCGCCAGAAAAAGCGTCTAATTACTACTGATCTTTCGGATAAAACCCGTTTATCAAGGCATTGAATTCACTCAATCCCATTCAGGTTGTGAGGTGCAATGCGATAATTGCACCCCATGAGCACGAATAAAAATATCACCATTAAAAGCGAACAGGACATAGCCGCCATGCGCATCGCAGGCAGGCTCACCTCTGAGGTTTTGGATTACCTTGTCCCTTTCATCAAACCCGGCATCACCACCAATGAAATCGACAAGCTCGCGCACGACTACATGGTCAATGTGCAAAACGCCATTCCCGCACCATTGAACTACACCGCAGGTGGTGATGTGCCTTACCCCAAATCAATCTGCACATCGGTCAACCACCAAGTGTGCCACGGCATACCCAGTGACAAAGTATTGAAGAATGGCGACATTGTGAATGTGGATGTCACCGTTATCAAAGATGGTTGGCATGGCGACAGCAGCCGCATGTTTTTGGTGGGTGAATGCTCTATCGCCGCCAAGCGTTTGTGCCAGATCACCTACGAAGCCATGTGGAAAGGCATTCAACAAGTGAAGCCTGGTGCGCGTTTGGGTGATATAGGTGCAGCGATACAAAAATTTGCCGAAGGACACAGCTACAGCGTGGTGCGCGAATTTTGCGGGCACGGTATCGGGCAAGGTTTTCATGAAGAGCCACAAGTGCTGCATTACGGCAAAGCCGGCACTGGCTTGGAGTTGCAAGTCGGCATGGTTTTCACGATTGAACCCATGATCAACGCGGGTAAAAAAGACATCAAAGAAGGCTCTGAAAAAGACGGTTGGTCCATCGTCACCAAAGACCGATCCCTCTCAGCGCAATGGGAACACACCATTGTGGTGACGCCAACTGGCTATGAAGTGTTAACCGTATCTGCCGGCACACCCGCTGTGCCTGCGTTTATTGGTATTCACTCGGTCTAAAGAACGTTACAGCAATACGTTACAGTAAATTGTTATAACAAATGCTATAATATTAATAGCAAACTATGCAGCAAATACGCCGGCTAGATGCCAATTTAAGCATTAACTTTCGTAGATAAGAAGCAAATCATCAGCAAACCGTTGCTGGTCAATTCCGCTTCCAGCCGTGGTGTAGCTGCCAATTTGCGCAAGCTGTCAAATCTGGCAGACGAAACACTGAAAACCTTGTGGCGCAGAGCCAATATGCCTGCAGATTTTGCCTTGCTGGCTGTGGGCGGGTTTGGTCGTGCGCAGTTGTTTCCGCATTCAGACATTGATGTGCTCTTGCTATTGCCCGATCATGCCAAACCAGAAACCGATGCGCTGCTGACACAAAAAATTGAATCGTTCATCAGCAGCTGCTGGGACAGTGGTTTGGAAATTGGTTCGTCAGTGCGCAACGTGGCCGACTGCGTGGCGCAAGCGGCAGGTGATGTGACGGTGCAAACCAGTTTATTGGAATCGCGCCTGATAGTCGGCAACAAAGGGCTTTATGCCACGTTTTTAGACGCTTTCAGAGCCGACTTAGACCCTAAAGCTTTCTTCGTCGCCAAAACTTTAGAAATGCGGCAGCGGCATCAAAAGTTTGAAAACACACCCTACTCGCTGGAGCCCAATTGCAAAGAATCACCCGGTGGCTTGCGCGATTTGCAAATCATATTGTGGGTGGCCAACGCAGCGAACTTGGGTAAAAACTGGGACGACTTGGCAAAAAATGGCTTGGCCACGCCGTTTGAAGTCAAGCAAATCAAAAGCAATGAAGCCACACTGAATTTGATTCGTGCCCGCTTGCACAGCTTGGCGCAAAGGCGCGAAGATCGCTTGGTATTTGATTTGCAAACTGTGGTCGCAGAGTCGTTTAACTACATGACCCCCACGCTTGCGACTGGTTCGTCTGCTGCGCTGCCCCCCGAGGGGGCTGTTTTGCCTAGAGGCGGCTCGTCGGCAAAACCAAAAACGAATGGTGCACGCGCCAGCGAACAACTCATGCGCCGCTACTACTGGGCTGCCAAAGCGGTGACGCAATTGAACCAGATTTTGTTGCTGAACATTGAAGCGCGCTTGAATCCCAACACGCAAGATGTTCGCCCTATCAACGATTACTTTGGTGAAAAAGCAGGCATGTTGGAAGTGCTGCGCGACGATGTGTACACCCAGCACCCGCATGCCATTTTGCAAACGTTTTTGCTGTACCAAACCACGCTGGGCATCAAAGGTCTTATCCGCCCGCACCTTGCGCGCTTTGTACAACACACGCGAGGTGATGAACACCGCGTTTCGCAAAGACCCGGTGAACCGTGCCACCTTCATGGCGATATTGCAGCAGCCTGAGGGTTTAACGCACGCCATGCGGCTGATGAACCAAACATCGGTGCTGGGGCGCTATTTGTGGGTGTTTCGCAAAATTGTGGGGCAGATGCAGCATGACCTGTTCCACGTTTACACCGTAGACCAACACATTTTGATGGTGCTGCGCAATATGCGGCGCTTTTTTATTCCGGAGCATGCGCATGAATACCCGCTGTGTTCGCAATTGGCTGCAGGTTGGGACAAGCCTTGGATTTTGTACACCGCTGCGCTGTTTCACGACATTGCCAAAGGCCGCGGTGGTGACCATTCGGCCTTGGGGCGCTTGGAAGTGCGTACCTTTTGCAAGCAGCATGGCATTGACAAAGTAGACACCAAGCTGATTGAGTTTTTGGTGGCTGAACATTTAACCATGAGCCAAATTGCGCAAAAGCAAGACATGAGCGACCCCGATGTGGTCAACACATTTGCCAAGCGTGTGGGTAACGAACGTTATTTGACGGCTTTGTACCTGCTGACCGTGGCAGATATACGCGGCACATCACCCAAAGTATGGAATGCATGGAAAGGCCGGCTCTTTGAAGACGCCTATAAAAGCACACTCAAAGCACTGGGTGGCCGCACGCCCGATGTGGACGCCCAAGTGCAAAGCCGCAAAGACGATGCATTGGTTAATTTAGCCTTGCACGCCCAGCCTTTTGAAAGCCATAAAGTGCTGTGGGACACTTTGGATGTGAGCTACTTTATGCGGCACGATGCAGACACCATTGCGTGGCACACGCGTCAATTGTCGCGCCATGTTGGACAGAGCAAACCCGTGGTACGCGCCCGCACATCGCCCGTGGGTGAAGGCTTGCAGGTGGTGGTGTACACGCCTGACCAAACCGATTTGTTTGCGCGCATTTGCGGCTATTTTGACCAAGCCGGCTTCAGTATTTTGGATGCCAAAGTGCACACCACCAACGATGGCTGTGCGATAGATACCTTTCAAGTTGTCACTGCCAGCTTGCCAGAGCATTACCAAGAGTTGTCCAGCATGCTGGAGTTTGATTTGGCCCACACCATTGAAGCGCAAGACGCACTGCCCACGCCATCACGTGGCCGTGTTTCACGCCGTGTTAAAAGCTTTCCAATCACACCCAGGGTTGAACTCACCCCCGACGAAAAAGCCCAGCGCTGGCTGCTCAACATCTCCGCCAGCGACCGCACAGGCTTGTTGTACCGCATCGCATTGGTATTGGCACGCTACAAACTTGATTTACAACTCGCCAAAATCACCACATTGGGCGAACGCGTTGAAGACACCTTCCTCATCACAGGCGCATCGCTGCAGCAAAACAAAGCGCAGATTGAGATTGAGACAGCGTTATTGGAAGCGATTGCGGATTGATTTTTGAATTCATTTGCGAATGAATCAATCATCCGCATCCACCAAGTCTGGAAACAGCACCTCGGTGAACCCAAACTGCGAAAAGTCGGTCATGCGCATGGGGTAGAGTTTGCCTATCAAATGGTCGCATTCGTGTTGCACAACACGCGCGTGAAAGCCATCGGCAATGCGACTGATAGGGTCGCCGTATTGATCAAAACCGGTGTATTGAATGCGTGCATGGCGCGGCACCACACCGCGCAAACCAGGCACAGACAAGCAGCCTTCCCAACCTGACTCCATCTCACTGTCCAAAACGGTAATCACCGGGTTGATCAACACCGTGCGCGGCACAATTGGCGCATCGGGGTAGCGTGGATTCACGGTGTCTGTACCGAAGATGACGACTTGCAAGTCCACCCCAATTTGCGGTGCTGCCAAGCCTGCGCCATTGGCTGCGTGCATGGTGTCCAACATGTCGCTGATGAGTTGGTGCAGTTCATCGGTATCAAACTGCGTGACGGGTTGCGCCACACGCAACAGGCGCGCATCACCCATTTTGAGAATTTCTCGCACGGTCATAGCAAACTCCCTTGAACAGGTTCTGATGTTTTGGTTTCTGTTGTATTTGCTGTTACAGATGTATTCAACAATGCCAGCACGCCCGCTTCGTCTAAAACGGGAACACCCAATTCTTGCGCTTTGTCCAGCTTGCTTCCCGCTTCTGCACCCGCCACCACGTAATGGGTTTTTTTACTCACACTGCCTGCCACTTTGGCGCCTGCGGCTTCCAAGCGGGCTTTCAAATCTTCACGCCCTAGGTTGGGCAATGTGCCAGTGATAACAAATGTTTGTCCTGCCAATGGCAAGTTGGCCAGCTTCAACGGGTTCGCCCTCTTCCCAGGTGATGCCACACGCACGCAGTTGTTCGACCACTTCGCGGTTGTGCGCTTGGTCAAAAAAGGTTCGCAAACTTTGCGCCACCACAGGCCCCACATCGGCCACTTGGGTGAGTTGTTCGCTGCTGGCATTCATGATGTTGTCTAGCTTGCCAAAATGTTTCACCAAGGCTTTGGCAGTGGCCTCACCCACATGGCGAATACCCAAACCAAAGAGGAAACGTGGCAGTGTGGTTTGCTTTGATTTTTGTAGCGCATCAATGATGTTTTGTGCCGATTTTTCGGCCATGCGGTCAAGCTCAGCCAATGCCGTGAAACCCAGTTTGTACAAATCAGGAATGGTTTTAATCACCCCAGCATCGACCAATTGCTCTACCAATTTATCGCCCAAACCTTCTACCTCCACCGCGCGTTTTTGGGCGAAATGCAGAATCGCTTGTTTGCGCTGGGCGCTGCAAAACAAGCCGCCGGTGCAGCGGTAATCGGCTTCACCTTCTTCGCGCACTGCCGCACTGTCACAAACAGGACAGGTATGCGGCATGGTGAAAATTGGCTCGTCATGATGGCGTTTATCTAAGAGTACCGACACCACTTCAGGAATCACATCGCCGGCACGCCGCACAATCACGGTGTCGCCCACGCGCACGTCTTTGCGGCGCGCTTCATCTTCGTTGTGCAAAGTGGCATTGGTCACGGTGACGCCGCCTACAAACACGGGTGCCAGTTTGGCAACGGGAGTGAGTTTGCCAGTGCGCCCCACTTGCACCTCAATCGCCAGCACGGTTGTCAATTGTTCTTGCGCAGGGTATTTGTGCGCCACAGCCCAGCGTGGCTCACGGCTGACAAAACCAAGCTGTTGTTGCAAAGCCAAGCTGTTGACTTTGTACACCACACCATCAATATCAAATGGCAGGCTGTCGCGCAATTGCGCGATGCGCTGATGGTACGCTACCAATTCAATAGCGCCTTTGGCAGTACCGACTTGGTCTGCAACCGGGAATCCCCACTTTTTCAAGGTTTGCAACAGCTCATAGTGCGTTGCCCATAGCGCCTCATCATTCTGTGAAGCACTGATTTGCCCCACACCATAGGCATAGAAACTCAAGGGTCGTTGCGCTGCAATGGCAGGATCAAGTTGGCGCACAGCTCCGGCTGCGGCATTGCGTGGGTTCACAAAAGTTTTTTCACCTTTTTGCCCAGCGGCTATTTTGGTCCGTTGGCGTTCGTTGAGCGTTTCAAAGTCGTCGCGGCGCATGTAGACCTCGCCTCTCACTTCTAAAATGTCTGGAACTTCGTTGCTTAGCTTTAGAGGAATTTGGCCAATGGTTCGAATGTTATGTGTCACATCCTCGCCTTGCTCGCCATCACCGCGCGTAGCTGCTTGCACCAATACGCCATGCTCGTAGCGCAAACTCATGGCCAAGCCATCAAATTTCAATTCGGTCACATACTCCACTGGCGCATCGTTGTCACTGAGTCCGAGCTCTTTGCGCATGCGCGCATCAAAAGCCTCTGCCCCACTGGCTTCGGTGTCGGTTTCGGTACGTATGCTCAGCATGGGCACCGCATGTTTAACCGTATTGAACTGCGCCAGCGGTTTCCCACCCACGCGCTGCGTAGGTGAATCGGCTCTTTTTAAATCGGGATGCGCAGCTTCAATTGCTTGCAACTCTTGAAACAGCTTGTCGTATTCAGCATCCGGCAATGTTGGCGCATCTAGCACATAGTACTGGTGCGCGTGGTGGTGCAATTGTTGATGAAGTTCATCGACACGCTTGCGCAAGTTTGCCGTTGCGTCACTTTTTCCACCCATATTCGTCGCTTGGTCATTCATAAGCTGAGATTATCTACCATGCAATAATATATGAAAAATCAGTCTGTATCCGTCGTATTAATTGCCTAGTGTGCTATCTTATTTATAGCAAAATAAAATCATAAAGCTGCTGAACTGTTTTCAAGAAAACAATCGGCGCGCAAGCTGTGAACCTGCGCTTAAATCGCGTTGGTCTAAGGTGGCGTAGAGCTGATTCAAATCGGCTGCGATGCGGTCTAACGCAGCTTCGGATACTTGGTTGCCTTGGTCATCGCAAATGACACCTTCCATGCGGTCAGCCAATGTTCTGGCGCATTCGCGCATGCGCGCGAATGCATGCTCTTCTTGTGCGACATGGGTCACATCCAAACTCAAGGAGACTTCACCGATGGCAGTCGGCGGCCCTTCTTCGTCAGACATGGCCGCTTGCGAATCAAAGGACAAGGACAAGATGGGTGCTTGATTGTGTTCTTGATCTGGCAAGACCATGCGACCAGGCAAGGCACCAGCCACAAAGCCCAAACGCGCGGCTTGTTGCGATACATAACCAGTGCTCCATGCAGCGCCCACAGCATAAATGGTGAAACGCAAATGCGCATCATGGTTGCTGGCGAAAATGTCCAGCTCACGCGCACGTGCCACTTCATCGCGCATTTCTGGGAAGGTGGGTGTGCCACCTACTTGATCTGCAAATGCTTGTACCTTGATGACGAATTCTGAATATTCAATTTCGTTCAATGCGCCAGTGCGGTTAGCCAATTGCACGCCGGCTTGCAATGCACTGTACCTTTCGCCATTTTGCGGCACTTCCCATTGCTCTGTGACTTCACGCAAGCCTTCAACCGCAAAAGGTTTGCTGCCCACGCGCCTGGTTGCGGGCAACGCGGCTAAAACGGCATCGCCTGAAACAGTCTCGTCCAAAGCTATTGCGGTAATGACATCAATCAAAGGATCCAGACTGGCTTTTTTCTCGTTGTTTGCTGTGAATTCAAACGGTACTGGCAAATCGTTGTGAAACGCATCTGGATCAAAGCTGGGTTCGATATGCCGTTCATCCCCGTCATTCGCGACATCTTGCAGAACCGGCAAGCTGTCACGTTTCGATGATGTTGCCTCAGGCTTGTTATTTAAATCATCAGGCTCGGCCATTTTGGGGCTTGCTTTGCGTGCCGTCCATGCGCCATGCGCAACGACGCCTGCCAAAACCACACCGCCTGCCATGCTCAATGCAATCAATAAACTGTTCATATTTTCAATACATTATCTGCAGAGATATCCTCACGCATTCAGAATCAAGCCAATTCTGCCAAGGTCACAGCCGCTTCCATGTCGACGGCCACAATGCGTGATACGCCTTGTTCTTGCATGGTCACGCCAATCAATTGCTCTGCCATTTCCATGGCTATTTTGTTGTGGCTGATGAACAAAAACTGCGTTTCAGTGCTCATTGATTTGACCAATTTGGCATAGCGTTCGGTGTTGGCATCATCCAGTGGCGCGTCAACTTCGTCCAGCAAACAAAATGGTGCTGGATTGAGTTGGAAAATCGCAAACACCAAGGCAATGGCCGTGAGTGCTTTTTCACCGCCTGACAACAAATGGATGGTTTGATTTTTCTTGCCAGGCGGCTGTGCCACCACTTGCACACCTGAATCCAAAATTTCATCACCTGTAATGACCAATTTGGCATTGCCACCACCGAACAACTCGGGGAACATTTTGCCAAAATGTTGGTTCACGGTGTTGAATGTGCCCGACAACAAATCGCGGGTTTCAGAATCAATTTTCTTGATTGCATCTTCCAGTGTGCTAATCGCTTCTTGCAAATCGGCCGTTTGCGCATCCAAAAATTGCTTGCGCTCGCGTGCTGCAGTCAGCTCTTCCAGAGCCGCCAGATTGACCGCGCCCAAGGCTGCCACTTCGCGGTTGAATCGATCGATGTCGGATTGCAAACCACTCAAGCGCACATTGCCCTCAGTGATAGAGGCCGCTACAGCCGACATATCAGCTTGTGCATCCAATAGCAACTGCGTATATTGCTCTAAGCCCAATCGTGCAGCCTGCTCTTTCAGTGCAAACTCAGTGAGGCGTTGCCGCATCGGTTCCAAGTCCCGCTCTAGTTGCAAGCGGCGCTCGTCAGTTGCGCGCAGTTTGGTGGTGAGGTCGTCATACTGGCTGCGGGTGGCAGCCAAGCTGGTTTCGCGCTCCAATTTGGTCGCCAGCGCAGTTTGCAAACCTGTTTGCGCCGCCACTGAACTCAATCGACCTAATTCATCCGTGGCAATTTGTTCTTCGTTGGACAGCGTCAATGCTTGTTGCTCGGCCGTGGCAATGCCACGCTGCAATTCTTCCAATCTGGCCAGCAATGTGCGCTTGGCAAATGTGGCTTCTTGGGCTGCGCGTTCCAAATTGCGTTGCGCTTCACGGCATTGGTTCAATTTGGCTTCAGCTGCAATCACATGATCACCCAATTGAGCGTGCCGCTCTTGCGTATCGGCCAGTTGCATGTCCAGCGCTTCAAACGATGTTTCAGCTTTCACGCGGCGTGCTTGCAAACTTTCCAATTGGGTTTTAATTTCTGCAATGTCTGCACTGATTTGGTCGCTGCGTGTGCGGGTTTGTTCGGCTTGTTGATTCAAGCGCAACACATCCACTTGCAGTGCATGGTTGCGTGTTTGCCCTTCAGCCACTTCGCGGCGCATGGCATTCAAACGGTTGTTGGCTTCGTTGTAGGCGGCTTCTGCGCGGACTGAAGCTGATCGGGCTTCTTCCACTATCAAAATTTGGGCGCGCAGTTGTTTATCTAAACTTTCAATCTCTTGTGCACGCGCCAGCATACCCGCTTGTTCTGAATCTGCCGCATAAAAACTGACGCTGTGGTTTGATACCGCATGGCCCGTTTTCACGTAAATCACTTCACCCGCATTGAGCTTGGAACGGTTGGCTAAAGCTTCATCAAAACTGGCAGCGGTGTAGCAGCCTTGCAACCAATCAGCAAACAATGCTTTTTGTCCTGCATCGTTTAAACGCATCAAATCTGCTAATTTCGGCAGAGCGGTAGAAGCCGCAGGCAAGCCTGCTTGCGGTGTGGTGTAAAAAGCTAATTTGGCAGGCGGCGCATCCGTTCCTGCTGCACCCAAGAAGCCACGCACCATGTCCAAACGCGAAATTTCAATCGCATTCAAACGTTCACGCAATGCGCCTTCTAAGGCATTTTCCCAACCCTTTTCGATGTGGATTTTGCTCCACAGTCCAGCCAGATTGTCGAGACCATGTTTGTTCAGCCAAGGCTTTAATTTGCCATCGGTTTTGACTTTGTCTTGCAAAGTTTTGAGGGCATCCAAGCGTGCCGATAATTCTGCGTGCTTGCGTGATTCGGTGTTGACAAACTGCTGTTGCGCGCGCCGTGCTTCATCCAATTGGGGCACGCTCTCTTGCGCTTCATGCAAGCGTGTTTCGATTTCCTTTTGTGTGCTTTGCGCTGTGCTGAGCTGACTCTGTAAATTCAACAAACGTTGCTCATCAGGTGCAGACAAGGCATTTTGGTCCGTTGTCAAACGCTCCAAACGGGTATTGAACTGACGCGATTGGTCTTCAATATTGCGCTGTTCGGCTGCCAAGAGCTGAATTTGCTGCTGCACTTGGGTTACGCTGTTGCGCTGATCATTGGCCTTGCTTTGTGCTTGGCGCCAGGCTTCTTCTAATGCAGGCAGTTGACTGACTTGCTCTTGCACTTGTGTACTGAGCAAACTTTCTTTTTCATTCGCCGCAACACCTTCAGTGGACAATCGCTGGCTTTCTTGCTCCGCTTTCGCTTTGCGATCTGCCCATTCGACTGACTGCGCCTTCAATGCGGTGATGCGCTGCTCTACCCGGGCTCGCCCTTCAACGACGAAGCGAATTTCAGCTTCTAAACGACCGACTTCGCTGCTGGCTTCATACAAACGGCCTTGCGATTGATTCACCTGATCGCCCGCTGCGTAATGCGCTTGACGTATGGTTTCCAAATCGGCTTCAATGTGGCGCAAATCAGCCACGCGGCTTTCCAACAAATTGCTGGCTTGCACGGTTTCGGCTTTGATTTTGGTTTGTTCGGCTTCGCTTTCAGAACGCTTCAAAAACCAAAGCTGGTGCTGCTTGAGTGTCACATCCGCTTGCAGTTTGTTGTACTTTTGCGCCACCTCAGCTTGCTTTTCAAGCTTGTCCAGATTGGTGTTCAACTCGCGCAAAATATCATCGACGCGGGTCAAATTCTCACGGGTATCGGACAGACGATTTTCGGTTTCACGGCGACGTTCTTTGTACTTGGATACACCCGCTGCTTCTTCCAAAAACAAGCGCAATTCTTCAGGTTTGGATTCAATGATGCGGCTGATGGTGCCTTGGCCAATGATGGCATAGGCGCGTGGTCCTAAACCTGTCCCCAAAAACACATCTTGCACGTCGCGGCGGCGCACTGCTTGGTTGTTGATGTAGTAGCTGGAATTGCCATCACGCGTTAAAACGCGTTTCACCGCAATTTCCGGGAACTGACTCCACTGACCGCCCGCGCGGTGGTCGTTGTTCTCAAAAACCAGCTCTACGCTGGATCGGCTGGAAGGTTTGCGTGAGGTTGTGCCATTGAAAATAACGTCCTGCATGGACTCACCACGCAGTTCGGACGCACGACTTTCGCCCAGCACCCAACGCACGGCATCCATGATGTTGGATTTGCCACAACCGTTAGGACCGACCACACCGACCAATTGGCCAGGCAAGTGAAATGTCGTGGGTTCAGCAAATGATTTGAACCCTGAAAGTTTGATAGATGAAAGGCGCACTGAATTCCCTGTGTGATTCCCTGTATTTACTTGATTTTACCTGACCCAGCTTGGTGCAAAAACTTAGCATATGGACGCATTCAGTTACAAAAGCTTTTGTGTCTAGGCATAGCGTCGCTGGCAGTGCTATAGCACGGCAAGACGATATAACGACGACACGGAAGATTTTGAAATGGAATTGGCTGGATAATCAGAGGCTATGAACCCTTTGCTAGCCAAATTACAGCCCTATCCATTTGAACGATTGAAGCAACTCTTTCAATCTGTCACCCCCAACCCCGCTTTCAAGCCCATCAGTTTGGGAATTGGCGAGCCCAAGCACGCAACGCCTGAATTCATTAAAACCGCTTTGACCAGTTCCTTGGCAGGTCTGGCCAGCTATCCGGCTACTTTGGGCGAACCCAAACTTCGCGAATCATTCACTACATGGTTGCACAAGCGTTATGGCATTGATGTGAACCCTGTCTCGCAAGTTTTGCCTATTAACGGGTCGCGTGAAGCTTTGTTTGCATTTACACAGGTGATCGTGAACCCACAACAAACGACTGTGGTGAATGGTGTTTCTCAGCCGCCTATCGTTCTGTGTCCCAACCCTTTTTATCAAATCTATGAAGGCGCAGCCTTGCTAGCTGGTGCAGAACCCTATTACGCCAACAGCGACCCAGCGCGCAATTTTGGTGTGGATTGGCAAAGCGTGCCAGAGAGTATTTGGCAGCGGACGCAAATGATTTTTGTATGCTCACCTGGCAACCCTGCGGGTGCGGTCATGCCTTTATCTGAATGGAAAGTATTGTTTGAGCTTTCTGATCAATATGGATTTGTGATTGCCAGTGACGAGTGTTACAGCGAAATTTACTTCCGTGATGATGTGCCACCGCCCTTGGGTGGCTTGGAAGCAGCGGCCAAATTGGGGCGAAAAGATTTTAAAAATATCGTTTCATTCACCAGTTTGTCAAAACGCAGCAACGTGCCAGGCATGCGCAGTGGATTTGTAGCGGGCGATGCCGACATCATGAAAATGTTTGCTTTATACCGCACCTACCACGGCAGCGCCATGAGCCCGGTGGTGCAAGCTGCCAGCATCGCTGCATGGAACGACGAAGCCCACGTGATAGAAAATCGTGCCCTGTACAGAGATAAATTCATGCAAGTGACCCCTATATTGGCTGAAGTATTAGAGGTTTCATTGCCCGATGCTGGGTTTTACTTATGGGCAAAAATCCCTGCAAAGTTACGATTAAGCGACACCGAATTCGCATCAGCCTTGTTGGCACAATACAATGTAACGGTATTGCCAGGCAGTTATTTGGCACGCGAGTCGAATGGAGTCAATCCGGGAGAGCAATTTATCCGGATGGCTTTGGTGGCAAGTGGCGCCGAATGCCTAGAAGCAGCACAACGCATTGTGAGATTTGTGAAATCACTGTAGTGTGATGTGCAGTTTTTTTGGCAAATTGAGTGGCATGGATGATGCCACTTCGAATTTCACGGTTTTCTGAATCACTTTTTTTGTTTAATTTTCTTTCTTTTCAAACATGACACAACAGCTTCAATCCATCATCGACACCGCTTGGGACAATCGCGCCAACATCAATATGGGCAATGCGACACCAGAATTATTTGCCGCCATTGATCAGGTCATTGCACAGCTCAACAATGGCCAATTGCGCGTCGCCACACGTCAAGGTGTTGGTCAATGGACCGTACACCAATGGATCAAGAAAGCGGTGTTGTTGAGCTTTAAACTGAAAGACAACTTTGTTATGCAGTCGGGCGACTTGAGTTATTACGACAAAGTGGCGACCAAATTTGCACATTTGAGCGAAGCTGAACTCAAAGCCACCGGCGTGCGCGTGGTGCCGCCTGCGGTGGCACGACGTGGCAGTTACATTGCCAAAGGCGCAATTTTGATGCCCAGTTTTGTCAACATTGGTGCTTATGTAGATGAAGGCACCATGGTTGACACCTGGGCGGCTGTGGGTTCATGCGCACAAATTGGTAAAAACGTTCACTTGTCAGGTGGCGTGGGCATTGGTGGTGTGTTAGAACCCATGCAAGCCAACCCAACCATCATTGAAGACAACTGCTTTATTGGCGCACGCTCAGAAGTGGTTGAAGGTGTGATTGTGGAAGAAAATTCTGTTCTGGGTATGGGTGTTTACATTGGACAAAGCACACCGATTTATGACCGTGAACTCGACACTGTCAGCTACGGTCGAGTGCCAAGCGGCTCTGTGGTTGTCAGCGGTAATCTGCCCAAAGCAGGTGGCAAATACAGTTTGTACTGCGCGGTAATTGTTAAAAAAGTGGATGCGCAAACACGTTCAAAAACCAGTATCAACGATTTATTGCGTGATTGAAACCAGAAAAGACAACGATCTTTCCATACTCACAATCGATACACCAACATTGTCATCCCAACCAAGTTAGGCCAACCATGAGCGCAATGATCAGTATCCTTCAATTGATGGTTCAAAAAAAAGCATCCGATGTTTTTTTGTCACCACATGCAACAGCGCTGATCAAAATCAATGGTTTGAGTGTGCCATTGAATAACCAAGTCTTGGCGGCCAACACGCCCATCAATTTATTGGGCGAAATCATCAGCAGTTCGCAGATGGAAGAGCTCAAGGAAACAGGAGAGCTCAATACGGCTTTAACGATTGATGATTTGGGTATCTTTCGCATCAGCGCCATGCGTCAGCGCGATACCTATGCCGTGGTCATACGTTACATTGCGCTGAAAATTCCCGCCATCGACAGTTTGAATTTGCCTCCCATATTGTCCAGCTTGATTCTGGAAAAATTGGGTTTGATTTTGATGGTGGGACCAACAGGTTCTGGCAAAAGTACCACGCTGGCGGCCATGTTGGATCACCGCAATGAGCGCATGGCTGGTCATATTTTGACGGTGGAAGACCCGATTGAGTATTACTTCACCTCTAAAAAATCAGTCGTTAACCAACGAGAAGTTGGTATCGACACGGTGTCGCTGCAAACCGCATTGCGCAATGGACTGCGTCAAGCACCTGATGTGTTTTTTATTGGCGAGATTCGCGACAGAGAAACCATGTCGGCCGCGTTGGGGTATGCGCAAACTGGCCACTTGTGTGTTGCCACTTTGCACGCCAACAACAGCCACCACGCGTTGAACCGCATTTTGAGCTTCTTCCCAGTCGAAGTCAGGCCCAGCATGATGGGCGACTTGGCCACCACGCTCAAAGCCATTATTTCGCAGCGTTTGTTGCGCACCAAAGAAGGCGTTCGTGTACCAGCAACCGAGATTTTGTTGAATACCAAATTGGTCGCCGACATGATTGCAAAAGCGGATTTTGCGGGTGTGAAAGAGGCGGTTGAAAAGTCCATGACAGAAGGTTCACAGACTTTTGAAGAAGACATTGCGCGTTTGATTCACGCCGGTGTCATCACTCGTGAAGAAGGTCTGGCACACGCAGATTCTCCCACCAATTTAATTTGGCGTTTGGACAATACAGGAACGGGCGGCAGCAAACCGCCTGTCTTGCATGAACCCAAGGACGAATACGAAGCGCCATCATTCACTGACATCAAGTTCAGTTAAATTAATTCGCCGCATCAAAGGACCCATCGTCACATGCCAAGCGCACTGCACCTTGCTGAACAACTCATTTCTCGTCCTTCTGTCACGCCTTTGGACGCAGATTGTCAAAAGCTCATTTCTGAACGCCTGGTACCGCTTGGCTTTGTGTGCGAAACCATCGAAAGCGGTCCGGCTGATTTTCGTGTCATCAATCTTTGGGCAAAGCGCTCAGGTAAAGGTGTGGGCAATGCATCGCGGCAAACCACAAAAATGCTGACATTTGCAGGACACACCGATGTGGTGCCAACGGGTCCACTGGAAAAATGGTCCAGCAACCCATTTGTACCGACGCACCGTGATGGCAAACTGTTTGGACGCGGTGCCAGTGACATGAAAACGTCCATTGCCGCGTTTGTTGTGGCTGTAGAAGAGTTCTTGAAATCGCAGCCTAATCCTGCTCTGTCCTTGTCTTTTTTAATTACAAGCGATGAAGAAGGCCCATCTGTTGATGGCACGGTGGTGGTTTGCGAAAAACTCAAACAGCGTGGCGAAAAATTGGACTACTGCATTGTGGGTGAGCCCACATCCGTTGAGCGCACGGGTGACATGGTGAAAAATGGCAGGCGTGGCACCATGAGCGGCAAGCTCACCGTGCACGGCGTGCAAGGCCATATTGCCTACCCACACTTGGCGGATAACCCGATACACAAACTGGCACCGGCATTGGCGCAATTGGTCGGTATTGAATGGGATAAAGGCAATGCCTACTTCCCACCGACCACTTGGCAAATCAGCAACTTACACAGTGGCACGGGTGCAAGCAATGTGATACCCGGCCAGGCAGTGATTGATTTTAATTTTCGCTTTTCAACCGAATCGACACCCGAATCATTGCAAACACGTTTATTGAATGTGCTGCAATCATGCGGACTGGTATCTGGGAAAGATTTTGATATTGCTTGGACAATAGGCGGCTTGCCATTCTTGACGCAGCCAGGCGATTTGATGACAGCTGTACAAACAGCTATACGAGCCGAAACCGGATTAGAGACCCAACTATCGACCACTGGTGGCACTTCTGATGGACGCTTCATCGCCAAAATTTGCCCTGAAGTGATTGAATGCGGTCCACCCAATGCCAGTATTCACAAAATTGATGAACACATTGTTGTTGCTGATATTGAACCACTAAAAAATATTTACCGCCGCATACTTGAAAACCTAGAAGCCAATTTGCATACCGGTGCATGAACACGACGATGCAAGAAAACTGGGCTCCGCCATTAACGGTGACAGAAGCCATAGAAAAAGGCGCTCAGTTACTGACCAAAGCCGGCGTATCTTTCGGACATGGCACTTTGAACGCTTGGGATGAAGCTGCTTGGTTGGTGCTGTGGCAATTGGGTTTACCTTTAGATACGCCTCTAGATACGCCTTCTGAAACGCCTTTAAATGCCAATACTGAAAGCGCTGATTCAAACAGTATTTATATACAAAATCAGCCTGTATCCGGCGTAGATATTGCCAAGATTGCTACACTTTTTGAAGCGCGTATCACTACACGCAAACCCGCCGCGTATTTGACGCAAGAAGCTTGGTTGCAAGGCGTTCCTTTTTATATTGACGAACGCGCCATCGTACCGCGCAGCCACATTGCGCAACTGTTAGCAGATGGCAGTTTTGATGACTGGCTGGGGCCGCACACGCAACAGGTTTTGGACATGTGCACGGGCAATGGCAGTTTGGCTGTATTAGCGGCGATGACCTACCCCGAAACCCATGTGACAGGCGCAGATATCTCCATCGATGCATTGGCGGTGGCACACATCAACGTTGCCAAACACCACATGCAAAATCGCATCAGCTTGATTGAGTCCAACGGCTGGAACGCATTGCAAGGGCAAGTGTTTGATTTGATTTTGTGCAACCCTCCCTACGTCAACAGCCAAAGCATGAAAGCGCTTCCCGCTGAATATTTAGCGGAGCCCGACTTGGCTTTGGCCGGTGGCTCTGACGGCATGGACTTTATACGCACTTTCTTTGCGGGCGCCAGTCAACACATGAGTGAGCATGCTGTCATCGTTTTAGAAATAGGCAATGAACGCGACTATTTCGAAAAAGCCTTTCCTGATTTGGCAGTTGATTGGCTAGAGACAGCTGCGGGATGGGACCAAGTGTTGTTGGTGACAAAAAATGCTTTGCAAAATCACCTGAATCAGTAATTTGGCTCAAGTTCTGGCAATTGATGGTGCCAGTACCGTTGGTTTTCTGCGCGGTGACAGCGCACTTCTTTGGGCTTTGATGACGTCCACATCACCGCACCACAATGTGGCGAATCTATCACTCGAATTTGTCGTTCTTGGTAGCGCGCCATCACCTCAGGGACTGGGTGTTTGAACCGATTGCGGTAACCCGCTTGCACAATGGCCAAAGTCTGGTTTCACGGCATCCAAAAAAGGTGTGCTGGATGATGTTTTGCTGCCATGGTGTGGCACCAAGAGCACTGTGCTTTGCAAAGACTCAGGCAAGTCAAGCGCATTCGCCAGCAATCGAAGTTCCTGTGTTTGCTCAATGTCAGCAGTCAGCAAAACGCTGCTGCCTTTTCCATTTTTGTCCGTGGTCGCACTCACACCCTTGCTGCTGATACGAAGTACACAGCTCAAGGCATTGGGCTTTTGCGGGGTGTTGTAGTCCTTGCCAGTGGGATGCAACACCGCAAAGTCAACACCATCCCATTGCCACTTTTGTCCAGCTTCACAGCGTGTGGCCTGTTTGATGTTTTGAAGTTCATTACTGGCTTCAACCGAACTCACAAACTGTGCAGCAGGGTGACTGGCCAATACCGATTTGATGCCGCCAGCGTGGTCGCTGTCGCGATGGCTCAGCATCACCATGTCAAGCCGTTCGCCCATGGCACGCAAGAGCGGTACCAACACACGATGCCCTGCATCACTTTCAACCGAATAGCGCGGCCCTGCATCGTAAAGCAGCGTGTGATTTTGGGTGCGTATAACGACCGCATTGCCTTGTCCAATATCTGCCGCCAGCAGTTCAAACTGTCCTGACTCGGGTCGGGGCGCTTGCCACAACAACACTGGCAACAGCAGTGACAAACCCAATGCGCGCAATTTCCACTGCCATTTTCGATTTTGCACCATGGGCAAGACCAAAATCAAACCACCCATGATGCCCAGCATTGACAAATACCAAGGTGCAGCAGCAACTGAAAATGTTGCAAACGGCAGTTGAGACAAATAGGTCAATACCGTCGACAAAACCTGCACAGACCATGCCGCCATATCCCAAACGGGTGCAGCGAATGCGCCAATCAATGACAAAGGTGTCACCACCAAAGTCACCCAAGGAATGGCCAGCAAATTCGCCAACAAGCCCACCACGGATACTTGACCAAACAACATCAAGGTCAATGGCGTTAATGCCAATGTGATCACCCACTGCTCGCGCAACAATGCCAACAATCGCCGCCCTGTACCTGAGAATGCTACTCGCACACCAGTCCGTTCGGGTTGAGCTTGTCGCCACCATTTTTCATTCTCATCACCACCCCCTTCGACAGGCTCAGGGTGAACGGATCTAAGCTGATTTTTATCCGTCGCAAACAACACCGCCACTGCCACAAAGCTCAACCAAAAGCCCGCTTGCAGCAAAGCCCAAGGGTCAACCACCACCACAATCGCACAGGCCATTGTCCAAACCACGTACCACGGCCAGCGATGGCCCGATAGTTTGAGCAAGCTCACCGTGGCCAACATCAAAATTGTGCGTTGGGCGGGCACCCCCCAGCCACTGAATGCCGCATAAGCTGTCGCCAACAACACGCCCCCTACCAAACCGGCAGAGGGTGCAGGAAAATACAAACACAATGTGCTTGACCAGGATTTGCGCCGCCACAACCAAGCCACCACACCAGCCGCCACCCAAGCGAACAAGGTGATGTGCAAGCCAGAAATGCTCATCAAATGCGCCACACCGGTTGCGCGAAAAATATCCCAATCGGCGCGGTCAATCGCCCGTTGGTCACCGGTCACCAAAGCGGCCACAACGCCGCGTTGTTTGATGTTATGCCAGCGTTGTTTGATGTGAGACGCCAGCAGCGTTGGAAAACAACAGACGTTCAAAAACCGCATCACGCACTTTGGTTCTCAATCTTTCTATGCTGTACTTCCATGTGTCACCGAGCTTTTTGGGCGGCACATCATTTGCTGTCGCTCGCACATAGCCGGTGGCTTGCACACCTTGTTCCCATTGGTAAAGTTCGTAGTCAAAACCGTGCGGATTGCTGTTGCCATGAATGGCTTTGAGCCGCACCGTCATTTGCCAGCGTTCGCCTGGCTTGATGGTTTGCGGTTTGCCTTGCAGCTCAAATTGAGGCACAGGCATGGTTGTTGTGGCTGAAGTGGCTACAGACGTGTTGGCTTCGGTTCGGTATGCGCCGCTGTACCAACTCAGTTCAATCAGCTTTGGCAATGTGACTGCAGTTTCAATTTCTGCTTGCTCGACTGCGAACCGAAATCGCAAACCCACTTCACTTTGTTGCGGCATGGCGGCAACGATGCCTGTGACTTGAATGTCTTTGCCCTCCAATTCAGCGGGCAAGGCTTGCGCGCTGTACACACTGGCACGCCAACCAGTGACACCAAACGCCATACCGGCCAACGCCAAGCTAAGTATGCTGACATGGCAGTGGTGGAAAACGCTTTAACCACGTATTCTTAATTGCTATATATTTAATAGCACTATAGGAAATCAATACGCCGGCTACGGCCGAAATAGCCAAATATATTTGGATGTCAGACAAAATCGGCTGCCACAGCTGCCCAGCGCTGCCCAAGACCCATGCCAGCAAACTGGGCATCATGTTTGACACCTGATATTTAGCCTAATAGGGCGGCTTTTTTCCATGTTTGCGCAGCGATGTCCAACTCGCCACGCTGCTCTGCCAATTCAGCCAATGCGATCCATGCTTGGTGCTGCAAAGACTGGTTCTCAGAACTTGTTAAGCGCGGCGCAGCCAATTGCAGGAGTTGTTGCGCCTTGCCCCACAATTTGCGTGCTTTGCAAGCCATGCCAGCCAAATACTGCAAACGCGCATCGCGTGGGTTGTTGATTTGAGCTTGCTCTATTTTGGCAAACCAGTTGTCGTCCATCGCCGTCAAAGTGGTTTGCATGGTTTGCACCAAAATCACTTGGCTTGCAGCGGTCAACTCCGGTGCACCAGCCACCATTTTGTCCCAGGCAGGCAGCAACCAAGTGCGGATTTGCTGTGCATCACCATCCAATTTGGCCAAGCAACTGGCAGCATGTATGGCAATATCGGCTTGCTTGCGTTCATCCGCATCCAAACCACGCCATACTGTTTGCAACTGCGCCACATCATGCGCATCGCTCAACATGCGTGTGATCAAACTGCGCAATAAACTGTGTGAAGCGTTGCTTGAAAACGCGCGGTGTTTGGCCAACAAACGCGTGGTCTCTAAAGCGACATTCAAGGAGTGCGCATTGAAATGATCGAGTTGCGAAGCTTTCAGTTTCAAACGCAAAGCCGCTGTGCGACGCGCAGCACCCTGCGATAAAACATTGAGCCAGCGCAAAGCGCCTGCTGCATCGCGGTCATCTAACGCCCATTGGGCTGCCAACATTTGCGTGCCTTCGCGGGTTTCTTGCGAGGCTTTGGGGTTGTTGTGCTCCAAGGCCAAATTCAAATGCTCATCCCGCACCACTTTGTCTTGCAAAGCATGCGCACTCTGTGCCACCATCACATGCGCCAACGCACGCAACTGGGGCGCATTTTCAAGTCGATTGTCTGAGTTCTTAGATCCAAGCACATCGCCCATGGCTTTGTCCATGTCCAAAGCCGCCAATGCTGCTTTGCGTGCACGCAAATAACGACCCGCCATGAAATGCGATTGTGCATTGAACAAATGCGCATTCAAAGCGCGCTCTTTCTGCAAACTGCGCCACTGTTTGGCTTGCTTGGGCAATGCGAACAACACCGACAAAGCACGCAAAGCAAAGTACAACAACACAAAGCCTGCTGCCAATAATGCCAAAGCAAAATTCAGTGACACATCGACCCGATTGGGCGGCCAAAACAGGGTCACCGTCGCGCCGTTGTTCCCCGCAAACAAGGCGCTTAAAACGGCAATCGCAAAAATTGCTAAGAACCAAAGTGCAGCACGCATTTAACGCCCCGCTGCAGCCACAGTCAATGCGGCCAATGACTCTTCCAAACCAGGAATCGCCAGGCTCGCCAACTGTGTCTGCGATTGTTGCAACAAACTGAATGCCTGCTTGGCAGCCGGCGTACCCGCGTCTGTGTATTTGCGCAAATCTGCGTTGACCGTTGCCAAGTCAGATTTGGCACTGGCAAACTGACGGCTCAACACACCCATGCGGGCATTGAGCACCCGCAGCTTCAAGTTTTCACGTAAGAAGAAGATTTGCTCAGGCGAAGCAAGCACCGCATCTGGGTGCGCGATTTGGCTCACCCGCACCAGCTTGCCCGATTCGGCACGCACTGCCAACCAAATTTGTTGCAGCCACGCTGAGACTGTTTTTTGCAGTTCATTCGCGACATTGGTCG
The DNA here is from genome assembly GCA_963841045.1 of uncultured beta proteobacterium. GTDB lineage: Bacteria > Pseudomonadota > Gammaproteobacteria > Burkholderiales > Burkholderiaceae_C > Aalborgiella. The sequence goes on from CAWJBD010000001.1 coordinate 99,344, forward strand.
TCATGGCCAGCTTGATGTCCTTGCAGGGATTGTTACTAGCCTCCTGCGCGCTCTCAGGCTTTGCAGTGGTGATGCCGCTGTGTCGGCTGATTTAGTGTCCCACCGCATTGCTGGCTGGAAGCGTGTCAATCAATCGTGTTAATTCGTCCAGTTTGCCCATTAAATTGGGCACATCGGTCACGGTGGCGGCTTTGATTCGCGCAGCATCGTTGCTCAAGGCACGTCGCACCGTGTTCAGGCGCGGTTGGGCTGATTTACTCAGCCGCACATCGGCAGTTTTCAGTGCCGCCAACAATGGTTCGACGCTGCCGGTCAACTGCGCTTGCTGTTGTGCCAATCGCAAAGCCGATTCAATGTCGACTACCAAATTTTCATCGCGCGAACGCGACAAGCTTTGCATTAAATCTTCCAGCTGACTGCGCTGCAAAACCACTTCGCTTAATTTGGCTTCGTTCAAGGACGAACGCGCCACTGCTTCACGCGCCAGTTCTTGCGCGTTTTTGGCCAAGCTGCGCGCTTCGATGCTGATGGTACTGGCGTCAGCACTTTGGCGCGCCAAATGCTCTTGAATGCCATTCAATTTGCGCCATAAATAGGCTGTGGCCAATATGGATATTGCCAATGCTGCTATGGTTGCGATAGCAAGTTTGGGATATTGATTGAATAGATTGCGCCCTGCAAACTGATTTGCAGACCCCAGCGTTGCAGCCATATCGGTGACTGCATCCTGATTAGGAGATGGATTGTCTGAATGTGCGGGAATTTGGGCGGCTTCGGTCATACCAGTGATTCTATAGAAGTCACCACATCGGATAGCAGCGGGCGTGACTCACAAACAACACCAAAACCCGCCCGCTTGGCCGCTTGTGCAATGCGCGGGTGCGTCGCAATGGCTTTGGCTGCTGACCAATCAATCTGTGTCACCATGCGGCTCAAGTTGTCAATCGCCTCAGAACTGCTGAACAACCACACCGAACCATCACGGCTGGCTTCTTCAATCCATGCCATTTGTTCAGCGGTAAACACAGGCGCACGCCGCTCGTAACTCACCACCGTGTCAACTTGCACGCCTGCACTTGTGAGCTGGTCTGCCAACCAAGGGCGGCCATTCATCAGGGTTAGATTGTCGGCAGAGCTTTGTTGTGTGGTGCCACGAACGATGAGCACCCGATCGCCCGTTTTGACTTGGCTGCGCACACGTTCCCACAAAGCTTCAGAATCAAATTGCGCAGCATCATTCGCTGGCGCATCAATCAAATGGGTAGCTATACCTGCTGCCAACAATGCTTTGGCGGTACCAGGTCCAGTAGCCCAATAGCGCGGTGTTCAATTGACTGATGCTTGCTCAATATTTTTTGATGCTATATTATTAATAGCACTGTAGGCAATATTTACGCCGGATACAGCCTGATTTTTCATATAAAAATGGCGCACAGCGTTGCTGCTGACAAACATGATGGCAGCGTAGTGTGACGCATTGTCTCTGGCTACTGCAACTGCATCTGCGACTACTTGGGAGTCTTTTGCAGCAGCAATTTCAATCAATGGCAAGGCAATGGCTTCTAAATCTTTGGCTTGCAACTGTGCCACCCAAGTTTGCGCCTCAAGCAGCGGACGGGTGACGATGACTTTCATGCCTATTTTTCCCTAAACGTCCTGCGCTATTCAGCTTGCTTGACCGTTTTGCGTGCCCCACGTGCAATCAGCATGTCTGCAACTTGTGTGCCCATCAGAGCGGCAGCGTCCAATGTGTTGGGTGTTTGGCTGGCATCGGCTGTCACCAAACCTTGAATCGGCTTGGTCGCAGGTATTTCTTCGGTAGCTCCCCAAGCCGCTTGCAATTGCAGCGCCGCGCCTTGCCAAACGGCATGCGCCGCCAATGGCATAGAGCAACTGCCACCTAAAGCGCGGCTAACGGCGCGTTCTGCGCTCACAGCCATCCAAGTCGGTTGGTGTGACAAAGGCGCAAGTGCCGTGATTAAATCGACGCGATTGGCTTTGATTTCTATGCCCAATGCACCCTGCCCTGCGGCGGGCAACATTTGCTTGGTCTCAAACACCGCTTTGATGCGCGACGCCAAGCCCAAACGTTTCAGCCCAGCTGCCGCCAATATCATGGCGTCAAATTGCCCTTCGTCCAGCTTGCGCAAACGGGTATCTAAATTGCCTCTGAGCGGCACGATCTTGATATCAGGTCGCAAATTTTTCAACAACACAACACGCCGCAAGCTGGATGTGCCCACCGTTGCGCCTTGTGGCAAAGCAGCCAAGTTGGCAAAGTGGTTCGACACAAAGGCATCGCGTGGGTCTTCGCGTTCCATCACGCAAGCCAGCGCAAAACCTTCTGGCAAATCCATGGGTACGTCTTTGAGCGAATGCACGGCAATGTCGGCACTGCCGTCCAACAGCGCGTTTTCCAACTCTTTCACAAACAAACCCTTACCACCGACTTTGCTCAAGCTGCGGTCTAAGATTTGATCGCCCAAGGTCGTCATGCCCAGCAGTTTGACGTTATGGCCTCTGGCTTCCAGCAGCGCTTTGACATGTTCGGCTTGCCACATCGCCAAACGGCTTTCACGGGTGGCAATGGTGATATGCGATGGGGTAACGGGTTGCTATGCATGTTGGTAGTGTTCAAGCGTGAAATGCGTTTTGGTAAACTAAACGGTCTATCGATACACCAGCCGTGAGTTTAATCGCTACTGCATCTTCATTACTTGATTATCAGCAAACTCATACACCAAGGTCGAATCTCCCAAACATGTCAAACCCTGCGCCCAACCCAGTCAAAACCAGCACCAAAGCGCAATCTTTGGCCAAACAAAAGGCCAATGAACGCCCCTTGGTTGAGGACATTCGTTTGCTTGGGTCGTATTTTGGGCGATGTGATACGCGAGCAAGAGGGCGAAGCTGCCTTCAATTTGATTGAGAAAATTCGCAAACTGTCGGTTTCTTTCAGACGTGATGAAGACCACACGGCCGACAAAGCACTGAAAAAATTGCTCAAAGGCCTGCTCTGCCGACCAAACCGTGAGCGTGATTCGTGCCTTCACCTACTTCAGCCATTTGGCTAATCTGGCTGAAGACCGCCACCATATTCGCCGTCGCGCCATTCACGAGCGTGCCGGTGACACGCAAGAAGGCAGCATCGATGTGGCTTTGTCGCGCCTGCGCTGGGCGGGCATCACGCCCAAAACCATTTCGCAAACGCTTGGCCAAAAGCCATGTCTCCCCGGTGTTTACCGCGCACCCCACCGAAGTGCAACGCAAAAGCATTTTGGATGCCGAGCGCAGCATTGCCAATTTGCTGACCGCGCGAGACGACATCAAAACCAGCGGTACGGCCAGTGGCATTGACGACACATCGCGCAAAGACGCATTGACCCCAAAGAACTGACCAGCAACGAAAGCCGCAGTTGCGCGCCCGTGTGATGCAGTTGTGGCAAACGCGCTTGCTGCGCTATTCCAAACTCACCGTGTCTGATGAAGTTGAAAACGCATTGAGCTATTACGAATCCACCTTTTTGCGCGAGATTCCAAAGCTCTATGCCGAGCTGGAACAACACGTGGGCAAGCACGATGTGCACAGCTTTTTGCGCATGGGGCAATGGATTGGTGGTGACCGCGACGGCAACCCATTGTCAGCGCCGAAACCTTGCAATACGCCATGCGTCGCCAGGCCGATATGGTGCTGCGTTTTTACCTCACCGAGGTGCATTACTTGGGAACCGAGTTGTCCATGTCCTCCATCCTGGTGCCCTTGTCACACGGAGATGGAAGCATTGGCGAACAAATCGCCCGACACCAACGAACACCGCAAAGACGAACCCTATCGCCGCGCGTTGACGGGCATGTACGCACGCTTGGCCGCCAATTTGAAAGAAATGACAGGTGGTGACGCAGCTCGCCATGCGGTAGCACCGCAAAATCCGTACGCCACAGCAGAAGAGTTTTTAGCCGATTTGCGCGTGATTGAAGCTTCGCTGCAAAACAACCATGGCGATGCATTGACCGAGTTGCGACTGCACCCCTTGATTCGCGCTGTTGAGGTGTTTGGCTTTCACCTGGCCACGGTTGATTTGCGCCAAAGCTCTGACAAACACGAAGAAGTGGTGGCAGAACTGTTGGCGGTGGCACAGATTGAACAAAATTACAGCCAATTGAATGAGACTGGTAAACGCGAAGTACTGATCGCTTGCTTAAACGATGCCCGACCTTTGCGAATATTGGACGCAGCCTACTCAGCACACACGCAATCGGAACTGGCCATTTTTGAAACTGCCAAAACCATGCGCCAGCGCTTTGGTGCGCATGCCATCAAGCACTACATCATCAGCCACACCGAAACGGTGAGCGATTTACTGGAAGTGCTGTTGCTGCAAAAAGAAGTCGGCTTGATGCATGGCACTTTGAACAACAAAGCCAGCCACGACTTGATTGTGGTGCCCTTGTTTGAAACCATTGAAGACCTGCGCAATGCCGCGCCCATCATGCGTGAGTTTTATGCCCTGCCCGGCATGGCGCAACAAATTCAGCGCGGTGGTGGCGAGCAAGACATCATGTTGGGCTATTCCGACAGCAACAAAGACGGCGGCATTTTCACCAGCAATTGGGAGCTGTACCGCGCCGAGATTGCCTTGGTTGAATTGTTTGATGAACTCGCTGCATCGCACGGCATCACCTTGCGCATGTTCCACGGCCGTGGGGGCACGGTGGGGCGTGGCGGTGGCCCGAGCTACCAAGCCATTTTGGCGCAACCACCCGGCACTGTGCGTGGGCAAATTCGCTTGACCGAACAAGGCGAGGTGATTGGCTCCAAATACGCCAACCCCGAAATTGGCCGTCGCAATTTGGAAACCTTGGTCGCTGCGACCTTGGAAGCCACGCTGTTGCAGCCCACCAAACAAGCCAGCCAACTGTATTTGGACACTGCCGCCACTTTGTCGCAAAACAGCATGGATGCATACCGCAAACTGGTTTACGAAACACCGGGGTTCAGCGATTATTTTTTCCAATCGACACCACTGCGCGAAATTGCCGAACTCAATTTGGGTTCGCGCCCCGCGTCGCGCAAAGCGACACAAAAAATTGAAGATTTGCGTGCCATTCCTTGGGGTTTCAGTTGGGGGCAATGCCGCTTAACACTACCGGGTTGGTATGGTTTTGGCTCGGCAGTGCAAGCGTTTTTGCAAAACGAATCACCAGGCAGTGACCGCAAAAAACGCTTGGCTTTGTTGCAAAAAATGGTGAAAGACTGGCCTTTCTTTCGCACTTTGTTGAGCAACATGGACATGGTGATGGCCAAGAGCGATTTGGCCTTGGCTGCGCTGTATGCCGAATTGGTGACCGACACGCGTTTGCGCAAAAAGATTTTTGGATTGATCGATGCTGAATGGCATTTGACCATGCACGCGCTGGAAATCATCACCGGCGAGAAGCAACGACTGGCCAATAACGCCGCCTTGCAGCGCTCGATCAAACACCGATTCCCCTACATCGACCCCTTGCACCATTTGCAAGTGGAGCTGATTCGCCGCTACCGTGATGGCAAAACCGATGAGCGCGTGCAACGCGGTATTCACATTTCCATCAACGGCATTGCGGCTGGTTTGCGCAACACAGGTTAGTGGTGATGGCACCTATTATCAAATCTGATCACATTATTTCGATGTCGTCATCATTGGCGCAGGCGCAGCAGGCTTGTTTTGTGCCGGTGTGGCGGGTCAATTGGGGCTGAAAGTTTTGGTGCTGGACCACAGCGACAAAGTGGCCGAAAAAATTCGCATTTCTGGCGGTGGCCGTGCCAATTTCACCAACAAAGATGTGTCACCTGCCAACTTTTTAAGTAATAACCCGCATTTTTGCCGCAGCGCCTTAAGCCGTTACACACCGCGTGACTTCATGGCTTTGATGGACAAGCACGACATTGCTCACCACGAAAAGCACAAAGGTCAATTGTTTTGCGACCATTCTGCGCAAGATTTGATTGATGTGCTGTTGAAGGAATGTGAGCTTGGCGGCGTGACGCGCTGGCAGCCTTGCCAGGTGCAGCACATTGCGTACACGGCATCCAATGCCTCTCAAAACCCTGCTTTATTGATAAAATCAGGCTCTAGCCAGCATAATGATTGCCTAGATAGCTACGATATTTATAGCGATAGAGGCAGAATTCAAACAAGCAAATTGGTTATCGCCACCGGCGGCTTATCCATACCCAAAATTGGCGCGACTGATTTTGGCTACCAATTGGCCAAACAATTCGGCTTGCGTGTGGTCGAGACACGTCCAGGTTTGGTGCCTTTGACCTTTGACAGCGCAGATTGGGCGCCTTTTGTTGATTTGGCAGGTTTATCGCTGCCGGTGCTGATTGAAACGGGCGAGAAAAAATCCAAAATCAGCTTCAATGAAGATTTGCTCTTCACGCACCGTGGTTTGAGCGGCCCCGCCATTTTACAAATATCCAGCTATTGGCGCGAAAAGACGACAATTAAGATCAATTTGGTGCCAAATACTGATATTTCAGCATTTTTAGCAAATATTAAAAGTCACTTCGCGCAAACTACTGGTCAACGAATTGTCAACCATCATGCCAGCTCGTTTGGCTGAAGCTTGGGTGAAAACCGACCCTGCTTTACAGCGCCCAGCGTGCGATGTGCCTGATAAAGCACTGGCACAGCTGGCCAATCGGTTGGCCAATTGGGAAATCACCCCCAGCGGCACCGAAGGTTACAAAAAAGCCGAAGTCACCTTGGGCGGCATCGACACCCGCGATGTGTCATCGCAAACAATGGAATCCAAACAACCGGGTTTGTACTTTATTGGCGAGGTGCTGGATGTGACTGGCTGGCTGGGTGGCTACAACTTTCAGTGGGCTTGGGCCAGTGCTTTTGCCTGTGCCCAAGCTATGGCACAAGTGCCTAAAAAGCAGGTATAATTCCACCTTTCACCGGTTGGTGTACCCATAGGCCATTGTCTTGTACATCAACAAAATACCCGCGCAGGGTCACGATCTTCCCGGCGCACTATTTCGGAATTTATTGTTTCATGACCACTATTCGTTTAAAAGAGAATGAACCGTTTGACGTAGCTTTGCGTCGCTTTAAGCGCCAAATTGAAAAATTGGGCTTGTTGACTGATTTGCGTGCCCGTGAGTTTTACGAAAAACCAACCACTGAGCGCAAACGCAAAAAATCTGCAGCTGTGAAGCGCAACTACAAACGCATTCGTGCGATGCAGTTGCCGAAAAAGATGTACTAAGCATCTTTTTTCCACACAAACAAAGCCCGCACGATGTATTCTGCGGGCTTTTTTTATCTTTAAGTAATATTCAACTTAACCAGAGGTATACCAATGTCACTCAAACTCCAAATCACTGAAGACATGAAAACCGCCATGCGCGCCAAAGAGGCAGAGCGTTTGGGCACCATTCGTTTGCTTTTGTCAGCCATGAAACAAAAAGAAGTGGACGAGCGCGTGGAGTTGGACGATGTGATGGTGATTGCCATCATCGACAAAATGATCAAGCAGCGCAAAGACAGCATTGATGCCTTCACCAAAGCCGACCGCAAAGACATGGCCGACAAAGAAGCGGCTGAAATTGTGGTGCTACAAGGCTATTTGCCTGCACGCATGAGCAGTGATGAAGTGCTGGTCGCTGTCAAAGCCATTGTCACAGCTGTTGGTGCATCAGGTCCTGGTGACATGGGCAAGGTGATGGGTGCAGCCAAAGCGCAATTGGCTGGCAAGGCTGATATGGGACAAGTATCGCAAGCGGTGAAAGCTGCCTTGGCTGGTTAAGTTAACACTGACTAATTCATTTTCCGTTCAGACTGAGCTTGTCGAAGTCCTTATGAATTGACACCATACCCTTCGACAAGCTCAGGGCGAACGGTTTAATCATCCTCCCCTGCACTACCCACCACTTTATGAATCACCTCAGCGCCAAAGCCACGGCTGAGTAAAAAGCGCATTTGCTTGGCGCGTTCCTTGGCATTTTCATTCGCACTTTCCTTCGCATCTGCGGGTGAGCTTTGCGTTGGCGTGCCAAATTTTTTGCACCAGACTTCACGTGCTCGATCCAGCTCAGTGCTTTTCAGCAAGTCAACTGCATCCAAGACTGCGCCAGCATCCAAGCCTTTGCTTTGCAATTCTTGTTTGATGCGCGCCGTGCCCAGCTTGGCACTTCTGCGGTGCAAGACCGAATCGACCACGCGCTGCTCGTTGATGAAATCTTTGGCTTGCAACTCGTCCAAGGCTTTATCCAATTCGCCAGGTGTGGTCTCAAAGGGTTTGAGTTTTTTCACCAACTCGGCACGCGAGTATTCGCGCCCACTCAAAAGCCGCAAGGCGCGGCCTTTGAGTGAAACGGTAAAACCCATTGGCGCATGCTTTGCTTTTTCGGTTGCTTTATTTTTTATTTGCTATATTATTCATAGCATACTAGGCAATTAATACGCCGGCTACAGGCCAATTTTTCATATAAAACTCTGTTCAAGCCTTACCTACCGTTTCAGTCGCGGCTCTTTTTTGGCTTTTTTTCTTCAGCCGGTGTACCCGACATGACCGATGCAATGTCTGATGCACCGCTGATCAATGGAATGCCCAAAGATTCGCGCACTTTGTTTTCAATTTCTATCGCCAAGTCTGGGTTTTCTTTCAAAAACTCGCGTGCATTGTCGCGACCTTGACCGATTTTTTCGCCGTTGAACGCGTACCATGCGCCTGATTTTTCAACCACATTCGTTGTCACGCCCAAATCAATCACCTCGCCCAAGCGGCTGATGCCTTGACCAAACAGAATGTCAAATTCAGCGGTTTTGAAGGGTGGCGATACTTTGTTTTTCACCACTTTCACTTTGGTTTCGTTGCCAATCGCATCGTCGCCTTTTTTGATGGTGCCGGTGCGGCGAATGTCCAAACGCACCGAGGCGTAGAACTTCAGCGCATTGCCACCGGTGGTGGTTTCTGGGCTGCCAAACATGACGCCGATTTTCATGCGGATTTGGTTGATGAAAATCACCATGCAATTGGCTTTCTTGATGTGCGCTGTGAGCTTGCGCAAGGCTTGGCTCATCAAACGGGCTTGCAAGCCAGGCAAGCTGTCACCCATCTCGCCTTCCAATTCGGCTTTGGGTGTCAAAGCGGCTACAGAGTCCACCACAATCAAATCAACAGCGCCCGAGCGCACCAAGCTGTCCACAATTTCCAGCGCTTGCTCACCCGTGTCGGGTTGGCTGATCAGCATGTCTTGCAAATTCACACCCAGGTTTTGCGCGTATTGCGTGTCCAAAGCGTGTTCAGCGTCCACAAACGCGCAGGTGCCGCCCAGTTTTTGCATTTCGGCAATGACTTGCAAGGTCAAGGTGGTTTTGCCGGAGGATTCTGGACCGTAAATTTCAATCACACGACCGCGAGGTAAGCCGCCCACGCCCAGCGCAATGTCCAAACCCAAAGAACCGGTGGAGACGACTTGAATGTCCTCAATCACTTCGCCCTCGCCCAAGCGCATGATGGTGCCTTTGCCGAATTGCTTTTCGATTTGCGCCAGCGCCGCTTGCAAGGCTTTGGCCTTTTCTGCGGTGGCTGCAGTGTTTTGTGTTGATGCGGGCTTAACGAGCATGTCCATGGTATTTTCCTTTTAAATCAGTTGCTTACAAACTTTTAACTCTATCAACACCCGCTTCAAACCGTATGTTTGACTGGATGCTTGAACAGTAGTGTACACGACTGTATAAATAAATAAACACTATTTTTAGTCAGTTTACTTGACTATATAATCACCATCAAATGACCGCATTCACAACCCACTAATGGCCAAAAAAACACAGGACAAATCCAGCTTTCACCCCAGTCAATTGGGCTGGCGGCAAACGCATTTAGGGCGATTGCTCGGGCACGCTTTGCGGCGCTTTGACGAACGTGTTTTAACCCTGATGGCGCACAACATGGATGTGCCCTTGGCCTTGTCTAACCTGGCCGCACGCGGACAAGTCAGCGCGGCGCACATCCACATCACGCGGCATTTGCCACTGGAAGGCGCACGCTTGTCAGACTTGGCACACAGCGCGGGCATGAGCAAACAAGCCATGGGTGATTTGGTGACGCAGTGCGATGCATGGGGCTTGGTGACACGCTCACCCGATGTGGTGGACAGCCGCGCTCGCATTGTCAAATTCACTGCGCTGGGGTTGGATTGGTTGGCAGCATTTGAAAATGCGGTGCGACAAGCCGAGGACGAATTCAAAATTTCCGTGGGCAAAGACATTGCTACCGTGGTGGCAATGGGTTTGGAAGCTTATGCAAGTGAATATGGTCAGTGAACAGCGTCTATGAATAATCCACGCGTCACGCTCTACAATCAAAGCCACTCCAAATAATTGATTCGCTCACATGAAAATCCTGATTTGCAATGACGATGGCTACCAAGCGCCCGGTATTGTGGCGCTGTATGATGCCCTCAAATCCGTAGCCGATGTGGAGGTGATAGCGCCACAGCGCAACAACAGCGCCAAGTCCAATGCACTGACCTTGCATGAGCCCTTGTATGTCGAGCAAGCCGGCAATGGCTTCAAGTACGTGACAGGCACGCCCGCCGATTGCATGCACCTGGCGCTGAAAGGTTTGTTGGACTACAAACCCGATTTGGTGGTTTCGGGCATCAACAACGGAGCGAATTTGGGCGACGACACCATTTACTCGGGCACAGTGGGCGCTGCGATGGAAGCCTATTTGTTTGGCATTCCCGCCATTGCATTTTCGCAAGTGAAAAAAGGCTGGGACCATTTGGATGCAGCGGCACTCAAAGCGCGCGATTTGGTGGTGCAAGTTTTGCATCAAATTGAAAACACAGACCATTCTTTTGCAACTTGCTTGTTGAATGTCAATATTCCGAACTTGCCCTACGCCGACATCAAACCCATGCAAGTGTGCCGCTTAGGCACTCGCCACACATCTGAAAGCGTCATCACGCAAACCAGCCCATTCGGCAGAACCATGTACTGGATAGCCGGTTCAGGCCCAGCCAAAGATGCATCTTACGGCACGGACTTTCATGCCATCGCTCAAGGGCATATCTCGGTTACGCCGCTCAATACCGATTTAAGTAATCATGCTACGCTGCCACACTGGCAAAAAATATTGCAAAAAGATACTGCATAAATAGGCCATAACCAAAATTCTGCTAACGTGAACTCGCCAAAAAACAGCCTGCGTAAACCAACTTTTCCAGCCACACTGGATCTGAGCTTAGGCCGTGGGGCGGCGAATGGTTTGGGCGTACCCAACACCGTGGCGCGTGTTCTTCCGAAAAAGCCAGTAACACCTGTTGTTGCCAATCTTGCACTGAAAACATTGCCAAGCAAAACAACACCTGTCCACACTTCTGGCTTGGGTTTAGATTCCAGCAAGGTGCGAGCCACCATGGTTCGAAAATTGGAAGCGCAAGGGATTCAAGATGTGCGTGTATTGACCGCACTGAACACCGTGCCACGACACCAATATGTGGATACCGCATTGGCGAACCAAGCCTACGAAGACACCAGTTTGCCTATCGGCTGGGGGCAAACCATTTCCAAACCCAATGTGGTGGCACGCATGATGTCGCTGCTGTTTGAAAATAAAACAGCGCCCTATGGTCGCGTGCTGGAAATTGGCACAGGTTGTGGCTACCAAGCGGCATTGCTCAGCCAAATAGCCAGCGAGGTTTACAGCATCGAACGTATTCGCGGTTTGTACGAAAAGGCGCAAACCAATGTACGTCCATTTGCCATCAGCAATTTACGTTTGTTATTGGGCGACGGCATGTTGGGCTACCCCAAAGGTGCCCCCTACTTCGGCATCATTGCGGCGGCAGGCGGCGACGCCATTCCACAAGCTTGGATTGATCAACTCGCAGTGGGCGGGCGCATCGTGGCACCGGTTGTATCGCCAGTTGAAAACAATCGTATTCAAAACAATCAGCAGAGCAATACGATATCAATAAAAGGCACAAATGAGCAATCTTTGGTGCTTATTGATAAAACTGCCACAGGAATCAAACGCACAGTCTTGGAGTTGGTTCAGTTTGTGCCCTTAAAATCAGGTATTGGCTAAACACAAAGGGATCGCATGAATACATCAAACGTCGCAAATGCATTGCAGAAATTGACAACACCTTTGCTGATACTGAGCATGGTCGTGCTCAGCGCTTGCTCATCAGGTCCGGCACGTCGTGCACCGGTCGAAAATCGCGCAGAAAGTGCTTTGCCACCATCGTCACAAAATCAAGTTCCACAAGTCAAAGCACCCAGTGGTCCCTATGCTGCCAATGCTGGCCAAGCGGGTTATTACACCGTCAAACCGGGTGATACCTTGCTGCAAATTGGTCGCAACACAGGACAAAACGCACGCGACATTGCTCAATGGAACAGCATCAGCAATCCCAATCAAATTGAAGTTGGAGAAGTGTTGCGCGTTGCACCGCCTGGCATGAATACAGCCAGTTCTGGTTCATCTGGTGTGATCAGCACACCTGTCACATCGGGTGGCAGCACTGTGAGCACCAATCCTGTTCCAGCCCCATCTCTGGCGCCAGCTGGGGGGGCAAGCACTGCGCCTATCGTTGTACCACCTGTTGCACCTGCAGCACCTGCAGCCAAACCTGCTGACAGTGTTGACTTCATTTGGCCCACCAACGGGGCATTGATTTCTGGCTATGACGAAGTGAAAAGCAAAGGTTTGAAATTTGCCGGACGTGCAGGTGACCCTGTGATTGCAGCGGCAGATGGTCGTGTGGTGTACGCTGGTTCAGGTTTGCGCGGCTACGGCAATTTGGTCATTTTGAAGCATAACGATACCTACCTCACCGCCTATGCACACAACCAAACTCTGCTTGTGAAAGAAGAGCAAGTGGTGCGCAAAGGCCAACGCATTGCCGATATGGGCAACAGCGATGCAGACCGTGTGATGCTGCATTTTGAAATACGCAGGAACGGCAAACCCGTCGACCCTGCCAAGTACTTGATGGCGCGTTAAAGGTAAATAGAAATATCAAAACACACATACATAACATTTCTAAGGAGTTCATTTGAAAAAGTTGTACCCTAGCGCGGCCGATGCGCTCAAAGACATCGTCAAAGACGGCCAGTTATTGGCTGTGGGCGGTTTTGGTTTGTGCGGCATACCCGAAGCGCTCATCGATGCTTTGCGTGACACAGGCGCAAAAGACCTGACCGTCATCTCTAACAACGCTGGTGTTGATGGATTTGGTTTAGGCAAATTATTGGAAACACGCCAAATCAAAAAAATGATTTCCAGCTATGTGGGTGAAAACAAAGAATTTGAACGCCAATTTTTGGCTGGCGAATTGGCTTTGGAATTCACACCGCAAGGCACACTGGCTGAAAAGTTGCGTGCAGGCGGTGCGGGAATTCCAGCTTTCTTCACCAAAACAGGTGTGGGAACCATTGTGGCGGACGGCAAAGAGTTGCGCGAATTCGATGGCGAAACCTATGTGATGGAGCGTTCTTTGACACCTGACATTGCCTTGGTCAAAGCCGATATCGCCGACCGCAGTGGCAATTTGCGTTTTAACCTGACAGCACGCAACTTCAACCCCGCAGCCGCGATGGCCGGCAAAATTTGCATCGTTGAAGTTGAGCGTATTGTTGCTACAGGTGAAATCGCCCCCGATGATGTGCATTTGCCAGGCATTTATGTGCACCGCATCGTTGTCAACGCCACTCCCGAAAAACGCATTGAAAAGCGCACTTTGCGCGACAGAAAGTAAATAATATGCACCCCCACTTCATTTCATTCATGCCCCCCAAGGCGCAAGCCCCCTAGAGGCGGCTCGTCAGGAGGCTTAACATGGCTTGGACTCAAGATCAAATGGCCGCACGCGCGGCGCAAGAATTGCAAGACGGTTTTTATGTCAATTTAGGTATTGGCATTCCCACCTTGGTGGCCAACCATGTGCCTGACCACGTGGAAGTTTGGCTGCAAAGTGAAAATGGCATGCTGGGCATTGGCCCTTTCCCTTACGAAGATGAAGTCGATGCCGACCTCATCAACGCTGGCAAACAAACCGTCACCACCATCAAAGGTTCGTCCATTTTTGGCAGCCACGAAAGCTTTGCCATGATTCGCGGCGGCAAAATCAACCTCAGTATTTTGGGTGCGATGCAGGTCAGCGAAAAAGGCGATTTGGCCAACTGGATGATTCCAGGCAAGATGGTCAAAGGCATGGGCGGCGCCATGGATTTGGTGGCAGGCGTGAAACGCGTCATCATTTTGATGGAACACGTCGCCAAGAAAAAAGATGGCGGCATTGATTTGAAAATCTTGCCAAACTGCACCTTGCCACTCACCGGCTTGGGCGTGGTAGACCGCATCATCACCGACTTGGCTGTGATGGACGTGACCGACGCAGGTTTGAAAGTCGTTGAGCTGGCACCCGATGTGACTTTAGAGGAATTGCAGTCTAAAACGGGTGTGAAACTGATTTAACGCTAATATATTGCGTAGTTAGCCAAAAATTTATAAGAAATCTGGCTGTATCCGGCGTATTTATTGCCTAGTGTGCTATTAAATATATAGCATTATTCAATGTAAAAAAGGCAGTCAAACCAAATTGACTGCCTTTTTTGTTTGCAACGCGCTTTTGACAGCGAGTTGGTGTGATTACAACTTCTCTGCCAACTGATCCAAAATCGCTGGATTTTCCAAAGTTGATGTGTCTTGCGTGATGGCCTCGCCTTTGGCGATGGAGCGCAACAAACGACGCATGATTTTGCCGCTGCGGGTTTTCGGTAAGTTGTCACCAAAGCGAATGTCTTTGGGCTTGGCAATCGGGCCAATTTCTTTGGCCACCCAGTTGCGCAATTCGTTGGCAATTTTCTTGGCTTCGTCACCCGTTGGACGGCTGCGTTTCAAGACCACAAAGGCGCAAATGGCTTCACCGGTCAAATCGTCTGGGCGACCCACCACAGCGGCTTCTGCTACCAAATGTGCGCAACCCACCAACGCAGATTCAATCTCCATGGTACCCATGCGGTGACCGGACACGTTCAACACATCGTCAATACGACCTGTGATGCGGAAATAGCCACGGTCAGCGCTGCGCACCGCGCCGTCACCAGCGAGGTAAATTTTGCCACCCATTTCTGCTGGGAAATAGCTGGTTTTGAAGCGCTCTGGGTCGTTCCAAATGGTGCGAATCATGGATGGCCATGGGCGTTTCACCACCAACATACCACCTGAACCATTCGGAATGTCGTTACCTGTTTCGTCCACAATCGCAGCCATGATGCCTGGCAATGGCAAAGTGCAGCTACCTGGAACCAAAGGTGTTGCACCTGGCAATGGGGTCATCATGTGACCACCGGTTTCGGTTTGCCAGAAAGTGTCCACGATAGGGCAACGCTCGCCACCCACGTGCTTGTAGTACCACATCCAAGCTTCAGGGTTGATTGGCTCGCCCACACTGCCCAAGATGCGCAATGTTGACAAATCAGAACGGTCCGGATGTACAGATGCATCGCCTTCAGAAGCTTTGATCAATGAACGAATCGCTGTGGGTGCGGTATAAAAAATCGTGCATTTGTGCTTTTCAATGGTTTGCCAGAAACGCCCTGCATTGGGGTAAGTTGGAATGCCTTCGAAAATAATTTGTGTGGCACCAGCTGCCAATGGGCCGTAAGCCACATAGCTGTGACCGGTGATCCAGCCGATGTCGGCGGTACACCAAAACACATCATTCGGCTGCAAGTCAAAGGTCCAATCCATCGTCAACTTGGTCCACAGCAAATAACCAGCGGTGGAATGTTGCACGCCTTTGGGTTTGCCGGTTGAGCCTGATGTGTACAAAATAAACAAAGGATGCTCTGCGCCCACAGTGGCAGGTGTGCAAACTTTGCTTTGACCTGCTAATGCGCGTGAGAATGTTTTGTCGCGACCTGAGACCATGTTACATGCTGTGGCAGTGCGCTCATACACATACACGGTTTTGATGCTGTCGCAACCACCCATGTTGATGCCTTCGTCCACAATGGCTTTGAGTGGCAATTCTTTGCCGCCGCGCATTTGGTAGTTGGCAGTAATCACCGCAACCGCGCCGGCGTCAATGATGCGCTCTTGCAAGGCTTTGGCAGAGAAGCCACCAAACACCACACTGTGCGTTGCGCCGATACGGGCACAGGCTTGCATGGCAATCACGCCTTCAACCGTCATGGGCATGTAAATCAGTACACGGTCGCCTTTTTTGATGCCATCTGCCTTGAGCGCATTGGCAAACTGGCTCACGCGATCGAGCAATTCTTTGTATGTGGTTTTGGTCACTTGACCGTCATCGCCTTCAAAAATAATGGCGGTTTTGTTTTCAGTCGGTGTGCCCATGTGCTTGTCTAAGCAATTGGCTGATGCATTCAAAGTGCCGTCGTCAAACCATTTGTAGAATGGTGCTTTGGATTCGTCTAATACTTTGGTGAATGGCTTTTTCCATACCAAGTTCTCACGCGCCAAGCGTGCCCATGTGCCGTTGAAATCAGTTTCGAAAGCCTTGCACATGGCTTTGTATTGCGCCATGCTTTTGATGTTGGCTTTTTTCGAAAAAGCGGGGCTTGGATTAAATACGCGGTTTTCGACCAATGTTGATTCAATGGCTGAGGAAGCAGTGCTCATATTGTTGTCTCCGAACGGTGGTAAATAATTGGAATAACGATGTCAGATATTAAGCTTGAAAACGGCAAATTTCATTGTCCCTAATCAAGACTGCACCGAATATCAGGGTTAGCACTTACAACGGTCTGACTTCAAGCCCAGGCTGACATAGTGCTATTGGGCTATGTCTGTTCACAGTTCGCCGATAATCATGCCATGCAAAACCAAAAAGACCACGAAAGTACGCCGCCCAACTCTGACGACGTTTCTAGCCTTGTTAACCCGCAAAAGCAGCGCAAGGGAATCAGCCGCATCATGCATGCAGGTGGCTACTCAATTGCAGGCTTGAAAGCTGGATGGCAGGAAACAGCATTTCGGCAAGAGGCCGTCATGGCTATTTTCTTATTGCCCGTGTCTTTTTGGTTAGGTGAAGAATTGGATTGAAACTGCGCTTTTGGCAGGATCCGTCCTGTTTGTCATGATCGTAGAGCTGCTCAACACAGGCATTGAAACCGCCATCGACCGGATTGGTCCGGAATGGCACGAATTATCCAAACGCGCCAAGGACATGGGCAGTGCAGCAGTTTTACTCAGTTTGCTGCTGTGTGCCGGAATTTGGTTGGCAGCACTTTTTCATCATATTTAGTGCTTTTGGTAAAAATTATTGATTTTTAAATACCGTTAACATCATTTAACAAATTTTGGCAATTGGATGACAGCGTGAAAAACAGAGTTCTTGTTCTAGGCGCAGGTATGGTGGGTACTTGTACCGCCTTGCACCTGCAAGCACGCGGTTTCGATGTGGTTTTGATTGACAGGCGTTCACCTGGGCTTGAAACCTCTTATGGCAATGCAGGTTTGATTCAACAAGAGGCTGTCGAGCCTTATGCCATACCACAAGATTTTGGTTTCCTATTTCAAAGCGCTTTGGGATTGCGCACAGAGGTGAACTGGCATGCCAATGCCATGCCGCACATGCTGCCCTCGCTGTGGCGGTATTACAAGAATTCGTCAACGGCTAAGCACGCCTTGGCCACACAAGCGTACAGCCGCTTAACGGCACACGCCAACTCAGAACATCAGCCGCTCATTACACAATCAGAATCTGAAGAATTAATTACCCGAAGTGGTTTTCGCTTTGTTTATCGTACCCAGCAAGCGTTTGATGAAGGCTGTGAGCGCGCCGCCCGATTGCACCGAGACTATGGTGTGCGCAGCCAAATTTTGGATGCCACAGCCTTGGCACAAGCAGAACCTGCATTGCGCATACCATTAGCCGGCAGTGTTCATTGGCAAGATCCGTGGGCAGTCAGTGACCCGGGTGCTTTGGTACAGCGCTACGCCAAGCTGTTTGTTGCCAATGGCGGCCAAATCAGATTGGGTGATGCCAACACATTGGCTCAGCACGGCGCAAACTGGCATTTGCAGACTGAGGATGGCGAGCTGAATGCCGCCCAAGTGGTGATCGCCCTAGGACCTTGGTCGAATGCATTTGTCAAAAAGCTGGGCTATTCCATGCCGGTGTTCATCAAACGCGGCTACCACCAACACTATAAACAACCAGCGCAATTGTCCATGCCACTTTTAGATGCTGAAAAAGGTTATGTCATCGCACCCATGCAGCAAGGCATGCGCCTCACCACAGGTGCAGAATTTGCCAAAATTGATGCGCTACCAACACCCGTACAACTGCAAAAAACACAAGCGCTGGCACACGAACTTGTCGGTTTAGACAATCCAGTGCCAACGCCACCCTGGTTGGGCGTCACGCCCCTGCACGGCAGACATGTTGCCAATCATGGGGGCAGCACCCAATCACAAAGGCATGTGGTTCAACTTCGGGCATGGGCACCAAGGCTTCACGTTGGGGCCGATTTCTGGCCGTTTGCTGGCTGAAATGATCAGCAGCGAATCAACCCTGGTTGACATGACACCCTTCTCACCCGCCAGGTTTTAGCGACAAACACAAGGCCTTGCTGTCTGCTTCCAACTGCTCTTTGTTGTCCACAATAAAACCCAACTGCTTTGCCATGCTCAGCATGCGTGTGTTTTGCTTCAGCACCGTCGCAACCAAACGCTCTGTGCCTTGACTTTGCAAATAGCGAATCAATTTTTGCATCAATAAGAATCCCAAACCTTTGCCTTTGAGTTCTGAGCGAATAATGATGCCAAATTCAGCGTCGCGATTGTCAGGGTCAATCATGGCACGCACCACACCCAATGTTTGCAGCACTCCGTTGGTATCTTTCCCCATGGCGACAAAAGCCATTTCACGCGCATAGTCAATTTGCACCAAGCGCGCCAGCTCACTTCGCTCCATTGTGCGCCTGCTATAGAAAACCCGCATGTGTATGTCTTCAGGATCGAGTTGCTGCAAAAATGCCATATGCAAAGCTTCGTCTTCAGGCCGAATGGGACGCAGGCAAATATTTTGGTTTTGCCATGGCACATTTTCTTCTAGCTGCGCTGGGTAGGGTCGAATCGCAAAATTTGCAGAACCAGCTGGTGCTTTGGCACTCAACCGAATACGTGCATCCAATGCAATTGCACCTTCAAAATTAACAATCAAGGGGTTGATATCCAACTCGGCAATTTCAGGTATCTCTGCCAATAGCTGCGATACCGCAATCAACACGCCATACAAAGCGGTTTCATCCACTTTGGGTGTGTCCCTGAAACCTGCTAATAATTTGGACACCCTGGTGCGCGACACCAAAGCTTTGGCCAATGGGATGTTGAGGGGCGGCAGTGCAATGGCACGATCCGCCATTACCTCTACCGCTGTGCCACCTTGCCCAAACAAAATCACAGGGCCAAAAACACTGTCAATTGTGCTGCCCACAATCAGCTCTTGCGCATGCTTGCGCTTGACCATGCTCTGCACCGTGAAGCCTTGAATACGCGCCTGTGGGCGTTCGTGCTTGACCCGCTCCAACATGGTCGCTGCAGCGTTGTGCACCTCGGATTCATTTTGCAAATTCAAGGCCACACCACCCACGTCCGATTTGTGCGAAATATCGTCTGACAAAATTTTCAACACCACTGGATAACCCATGCTCTGTGCAGCCTGTGCAGCCGCATCGGGTGTGCCTGCTACACGCTTGGTCGGCACTATGGCTATGCGGCAAGCGTCCAGCACCGCTTTGGCTTCCAGCTCTGTCAACATCTCACGTCCTGCAGCCAACGCTGTTTTAACGATGACTTTGATGGCGTCCAAATCAGGCCGCAAGTTGGGCATCAATGCGGGTGGCGCCTCTGTCAATTCAGCTTGATTTTGTCGGTACTTCACCAGCATTGAAAACGCCTGAACGGCTTGCTCTGGTGTGTCGTAATCGGCAATGCCTGCGTCTTGAAAAATTTGTCGCGCCTGTTCAACGGCATGATCTCCCAGCCAACAACTCATCACATGCGGTGGCATGCCCGCCTTGCTGGTGGCAAGAGGCACCAAAGCACGCGCGATGTCGGCACTGGGAACTATGGCTGTAGGTGCATGGATGAACAACACCGCACCAACAGCTGCATCGTCATTCAATATTTGCATGGCATCCACATACCGCGTCACAGGCGCATCACCAATGATGTCTACTGGGTTGCCATGCGACCAGTTGGCGGGCAGCACAGCGCTGAGTTTTTGCTGTGTTGCATCACTCAAATCCAGCAGTGTCACACCCACAGATGCAGCTGCATCAGCCGCCATCACGCCAACGCCGCCACCATTCGTCAGCACGGTGATGGTATCGCTGGTATTCGTGCGAAAGCGCGTCAAGGTTTCAGCGGCTAAAAACAACTCTTGCAAGGAGTTGACGCGCAACATGCCTGCACGCGCGATGGCCGCTTCATACACCATATCAGAACCCGCCATGGCGCCAGTGTGCGATGCTGCGGCCTGTTGCCCCTTCGGTGAACGCCCCGCTTTGACGATGATGACCGGTTTGTTGCGCGCCGCAGCTCTGGCAGCAGACATGAATTTTCGTGGCGATTCAATCGATTCTGCGTACAGCAAGATGGCACGTGTGTGTGCATCGCTGGCCAAGTAATCCAACATGTCACCAAAGTCAACATCAGCATGTTCGCCCAAGGACACAAAATGTGAAAAACCAATGTTCTGCCCCTGCGACCAATCCAACATCGCGGTGACCAATGCACCCGATTGCGACACAAAAGCCAGCTCCCCGGGTATCGCATTGGTGTGAGAAAAACTGGCATTCAGTCCAATGTGCGGTGATAACAAACCGATGCAGTTAGGCCCCAAAATGCGCAGCAATTGTGGCTTTGCAGCGTCCAACATGGCTTGCTTTTGTTCACGCGTCATGCCCGCGGTCAGCACCACGGCTGCGCGTGTGCCCAAGGCCGCTAGTTGCGTTATCAAAGCCACCACGGTATTGGCTGGCGTACATATCACCGCCAAATCGGGCACAGCGGGCAAATCTGCTGCATTTGCAACAACGGTGTAACCTGTCAGTTCAGGCAATTTTGGATTTACCGCATACACAGCGCCTGCGTAAGTACCTTGTGTCAGGTTGCGCCATGCCGTGCTACCAACACTGCCTTCACGTAGGGAAGCGCCAAAAACGGCGATTGATGTGGGGTCAAAAAGTGAATCTAAATTTCGAATGCTCATGCTGCATTATGAGCGCATGATTGTGTCATTATCCTGACTTCATTAATGCTATATATTTAATAGCACATTAGGCAATAAATACGCCGCCTACAGCCTAATTTTATCATTATTTTGGCTCAGCCTCTTTGCGAGCGGTAGCTGCCGCATCCATCGCAGCTTCCACTTGGCTTTTCACTTGCCCAGTGGCATTGCTGGCATTGGCATCAATGTCCTGGGTTCGGTTCGCCCCCGTAAAAGTGGGGTCATTCAATTTCTTTTTGACGGTGGTGAAACTCTCTAACTGCGTTTTAGCCAAATACGCCATCACAGCAATGGCCACCATGAACAACAAAAACCGTGATACGCCGCGCATGATTCACCTCCCTGCTTTGCAATTAACGCTTTATTGTATGAGCCCCAAATCCTTCATCCAAGCCGCCAAGGCTTGTTCATTTTCAGTTCCCGCTGCGTACATCTTGTACATGGTCTGATGCGCTTCGGTGCGGTGCTGATTGATTTTAATTTTGCATTGCAAGTCCAGCACTTTGAGTTCAAAGCCGACAATGCCCGCCAACATGCGTTGCTGAAACTTGATATCTAAGTTGCGCCACTGTTGGGCATAGTTTGGTTCATGGTCGCCAATTAATTTTTTCAGCAAGCGGTCTTTTGCCAACTCATCCTCAATCAGCGTGGCTTCAACGGTGCAATGCACTGCCAAGTAATTCCAAGTCGGCACACGCGCCAAATCGGGGTACACCTGTGGTGACAGGTAGGCGTGTGGTCCCAAAAACGTCACGACAGCATTTGGCCTTGTTTGCAAATACTGCCAATGTGGATTTGGTTTTGCGCAATGGCCTAGTAGCATCATTTGTTCACCCTGCATTTCAACATGCAAGGGCAAATGCGTCACAAACGGCAAACCCGCATCGTCCACACTGATCAGCGATGCAAACGGATGCGCACGCATGATCTGCAGCGCTTGCGCGCGGTCTTTAGATTGAAACTGAGATGGCTGGTACATATTAAAGGCAGAAGTCGTGGTGCATGTGTGGGAATATTACCCTGAAATTCGATCCACACCATGCATGGTATATCCTTAGCTGTTGTCATCAATACTGAAAGAACAAAATGAGTGATCAACTAGAGACGGCCATTTTGGCCGGTGGTTGCTTTTGGGGCATGCAAGATCTAATCCGCAAAATGCCTGGCGTGGTCAGCACACGCGTGGGTTACAGCGGCGGCGATGTGGCCCATGCCACTTACCGCAACCATGGCACACATGCCGAGGCGATTGAAATTGTTTTCAAGCCCAGCGTTTTGAGCTTTCGCGAACTTTTGGAATTTTTCTTCCAAATCCATGACCCCACCACACCAAACCGACAAGGCAACGACAGAGGTGCGTCCTACCGCTCCGGCATTTACTACGCAAGCGAATCACAAAAACAAACGGCCTTGCAAACGATTGCCGATGTCAACGCGTCTGGTATTTGGCCCGGTACAGTGGTGACTGAGCTGGCACCCGCAGGTGCATTTTGGCAAGCCGAGCCAGAGCATCAAGATTATTTAGAACACTACCCTGGTGGCTACACCTGCCACTATGTGCGACCCAACTGGCGACTACCACGCTCTGCTTAAATCAAAAGGTAAGCACTCTTGAACATCAAATTTGATAACAGTTATGTCCGCGATCTTCAGGGCATGTATGCAGATTGGAACATGACCGCGGCGCCACAACCAAGCTTGGTTTGGTTGAATGAATCTTTGGCTGAATCTCTAGGTCTTGACCTTGCTGATTTGCATTCGATTGCTGGCCTCGCCATGCTGTCCGCCAGCCATGCGCCTGCTGGCGCACAACCCATTGCGCAAGCCTATGCGGGGCATCAATTCGGTCACTTTTCACCGCAATTGGGTGATGGGCGCGCACTCTTGTTGGGAGAAGTGATTGATACGCATGGCCAGCGTCAAGACATTGCTTTCAAAGGCTCAGGTCGTACACCGTTTTCACGCGGGGGTGATGGCAAAGCTACTTTGAGTTCGGTACTGCGTGAAGTATTGGTTAGCGAATGCATGCATGCATTGGGTGTGCCCAGCACACGCGCGTTGGCAGCAGTGGCAACAGGTGAAAACATTCGGCGTGAAGGCATGCAGCCCGCAGGCGTGTTGACACGCATAGCCGCCAGCCATTTGCGCGTGGGCACGTTTGAATTTTTTGCCGCGCGGGGTGATAACGATGCATTGCGCCGTTTGGTTGATTACGCCATCGCGCGCCATTACCCTATTCAAGACGCGCAAACCACGCCTGTAGCAAACAAAGCCCTCTATCTGTTAGAGCAAGTCATCAACAAACAAGCCAAGCTCATTGCGCAATGGATGGGTTATGGTTTCATTCACGGTGTGATGAACACCGACAACATGAGCATCAGCGGCGAAACCATCGACTTCGGCCCATGCGCCTTCATGGAAGCCTACAACCCGCAAACCGTGTTCAGCTCCATCGACGCCCAAGGGCGCTATGCATACGCGAATCAACCCGCCATTGCCAAATGGAACCTCAGTCGATTGGCTTCGGCCTTGTTACCTCTCATCCATGAAGATGATGACCAAGCTTCCACACTGGCCTTGGCCGCGTTAAACGAATTTGATGCACGCTATGCCAATGACAGTTTGGCTGTTTGGCGTTCCAAACTAGGTTTGCAAACGACAGTTGTCGCAGACCAACATGCCAATGAAGACCATCAGCTCGCGCTTGATTTTTTACAACTGCTGCAAGATCAAAGTATTGACTTCACACAAGGCTGGCGAAGTTTGGTCGATGTTTTAGAAGCTGATATTGAATCTGAGACTACACAAACCAAATCAACCGTTTCGCAACTTTGTTTTCAAATACCGAATGCGGCAACAACTGGTTCGCCCGTTGGCAGCAACGTTTGCAACAACAAACAACGGTTCGCCATAAACAGCTTGCCAGCATGCAACGCGCCAATCCGATTTACATTGCCCGCAACCATTTGGTTGAAGAGGCACTCTACAATGCCACCACGCACAACGATTGGACAGCGTTCAAGCAATTGCTGGCAGCTATTCAACAGCCATCTGAAATTGGTGAACACGACATCAAACTGGCCAGTCCAGCACCTTTAGAGGTCACCGCTTGCTACAAAACGTTTTGCGGGACTTGATCATGTCGCCGGAAGTTGGAGTGTTGCGCTAACCCCGCCTGTATCAAGCCTTTTCAAGATTAACTGCCCACCATAAAGACTGGCTAATTCTTGGGTAATTGCCAGCCCCAATCCAGTGCCTGGCACAGACTCGTCCAACCGGACACCTCTTCGCATGACAGCTGATACTTGCTTATCGTCGATGCCCAATCCATCGTCCATGATGGTCACTTGGAATTCAGGCGGTTGAATATTCGGAATCAGATCAACTGTCACCTTGATGCGGGATTGCGCCCATTTGCAGGCGTTGTCTAAGAGGTTTCCCAGCATTTCTTGCAGATCCATCTCCTCACCTGCAAAGTACAGAGGTAAATCTGGTATTTTTGTCTCTATCGAAATTTCTCGAGTCGCATGGACACGCTCCATGACGCGAACCAGACCCGCCAATACAATGGCCACATCGGTTCTTTGTCCTGGAAGCCGTTGCGTCGCTGACACACGAGCCCGCGCCAAATGCCAGTCGATATGGCGACGCGCCGAAATCACTTGTTCTTGCACCTGCCGTGCCAGTTCACTGGTATTTTTTTTCAGCTCTAGGGAAGCCGCTTGATCAAGTACCGACAATGGCGTTTTGAGTGCATGAGCCAAGTTACCCGCCTGAGTGCGCGCACGCTCAAGCACTTGATGATTCTGCTCTAACACGCGATTGAAGTCGTCAACAAGTGGCTGCACTTCTGTGGGAAATACACCAAGTAGACGCGTTGAATTCGCATGCTGCACTTGCTTCAAACTATGCTGCAGTTGACGCAGTGGTTTAAGGCCCACAGCGACTTGCGCCCAAGCAGCCAACACTAAGAGAAAGAACAAGACGGCTAAAGAAACCACCAATACATTCGTAAAACGTTGCACTGCATCGCGCGTATCCTTTAAATCCCCAGCAACAATCAATCTCCATCTAGCTGTGGACTGTTCTGCCGTGCGAACAGTGCGCTCCAAGAGCAAAAGCGTGCTGTCTTGAGGTCCTTGAATTTCGTGTACATGCAAGGCGCCATCGGTTAATGAATCGGTATTCAATTGCAAATTACTGTCCCACAGCGAACGAGATCGCAGCACGCCCGTTCGCGATAGGCCATCCAAGGAGATTTCATCAATTTGCCAATAAAGTCCAGAGTAAACGCGTTGCCATCGCGGATCAGAAAGAGTTTGCGAGTCAATTACTGGACGGCCAAATGAATCAAACTCAAGTTTAGCGATGAGCTGATCAAGCTGTTGTGTAAGACCGGTCTGAAATTGGGTTTGCACATGCTCTTTAAACAAACCTCCTAATACGAAACCAGCCAACACGAGGGCAACCAGCGATGCAGAAATCGTGCCGACTAAAAGACGAATTTGCAGCGATTGAAATATACGCCACGGGCTATTTTTTGGATCTTCGGTGGTTGGGTGCATGCGTATCACACTCACACTGGACCGAGACGATAGCCCTGCCCACGAACTGTTTCAATCAAATCAGCAGGCAGCTTTTTCCTTAATCGCCCAATGAAAACCTCAACGGTATTCGAGTCACGATCATAGTCCTGTGCATAAATATGCTCAATGATTTCTGTTCTCGAGACCACGCTTCCTATTCGATGCATTAAGTATTCCAGCACCTTGTATTCATGGCTGGTCAGCACCACTGACTGACCGTCAAGCGTGACGCGGCTGGTTCTCGTATCAAGTGTGAGCGAACCGCATTGCAACACCGCAGAAGCCAGTCCGCTTGATCGCCGAATCAATGCACGCAAACGAGCCAATAATTCTTCAGTGTGAAATGGCTTTGTGAGGTAATCGTCAGCCCCAGCGTCAATGCCCGCAACTTTTTCATTCCAGTTATCGCGGGCAGTCAAAATCAACACGGGCATCATTCGCCCACTGCTACGCCATCGTTTCAAAACGGTGAGACCATCTAAGACTGGCAAGCCCAAATCGAGAACGACGGCATCAAATGGTTCCGTATCACCTAAAAAATGTGCATCTAAACCGTTGTCAATTTCGTCCACAGCATAGCCTGCATGTTTCAGGCTGTCACTCAGCTGGGCACGCAAACTCGGTTCATCTTCTACCAGCAGAACTCTCATATTAATAAAACATATTAACGGGAACTCTCAATCTTACGCCGTTCAGGTACGTCGCGATTCTTGCGGTCGATTAATTCAGCAGTTTTCGCGTCCAACCTTAATTTGATCAACTGGCCATCCGCACGCAACAACTTCACTTTGTATATCCAGAGCGCATCCTTTTGTTCAAGCTCTACTTCCAATACTTTGCCTGCTTGTTTTAGCTCCAACTTTTCCAGCACCGTACGCAGCGGAAGAATTTGACCAGACTGCAAAGCTTTCTTGGCACGTTCATGGTCATCACTGTCGCTGGCCCAGACTGCGGTGGTGATAAGGGCACCCGCTGTCATTACCGTAATCGCAATCAATTTAGTGATTGACATTGGCGATTTGACATACCCATGAAATAAAGAATGTTTGGTCATGTTTGCATTTTAGGTCGCGCTTTCTGAACGACAGATGAATGACATCTTCAGCATGGGTTCAATCTGTGCCATCAACAATACAGCCATACCAGATTTACTTTTCATCAACCACAAGAGCTATCAACCATGAATACACTTAAAAAGTCCCTCCTCACAGCTTCCATCTTCATCAATGCAATGATCAGCATCTTGTTGCCTGGCAACGCGCAAGCTGCTGATACTTCTGCCACCGCTCAACTTCAACAATGGAGCGTACAGGCAGGTACACCGGGCAATGCCGTCAAAGGTCAGGCATTTTTTAATACCAAACACGGCAATGATTTGTCATGTGCGTCCTGCCATGGCACACCACCCATCAAAGATGGCAAACACGTCAGTACAGGGAAATTAATTCCGCCCTTGGCGCCTGCCTTCAACACCAAGTCTTTTACCGATACCGCTACGGTAGAGAAATGGTTTCGCCGCAACTGCAAAGATGTACTCAGCCGCGAGTGCAGCCCCTCCGAAAAGGCGGATGTACTGGCATACCTCATCAATCTTAAATAATGAAAGGAACATTCGAGATGACAAACACCATCGGTTCGCACAACAAATTTAGTGCTCTCTCTTTATTCGCAATCATTGGCATGATCTTTTCTTCCACCGCATTCGCAGATAGTGGCTCCAAGTTACCAATTAACACGCCAAAAGCGTATACCCAAGAATGCACCGCCTGCCATGTGGCTTATCCACCTGGCATGTTACCAAAGCAATCTTGGCAACGCATCATGGCAGGGCTAAACAAGCACTATGGGACAGATGCCAGTCTAGACGATGCCACCGTGAAGCAATTGAGCACATGGCTTGAGACCCAAAGTGGCACCTACAAGCGCGTGGCTGAAGTTCCGCCAAATGACCGCATCACGCAATCTGCTTGGTTTATCCGAAAGCACAAAGAGATAACACCGAGTGTGTGGAAGCTACCCAGCGTCAAGAGCGAAGCCAACTGCGCTGCGTGTCACAGCAGTGCCGACAAAGGTATTTACAGCGATAACACCCTCAAATTTCCAATCGGAATCGATGCACGCTCTAAACGTGCATGGAACAACTAACAAGGAGTACCAGCAATGTTAACTAACCCACCCTATGAATCAACCGCACAGACCTCTTCTGCCGCAAGCAAACCCAGCCGGCTGATGATTGATGCACCCACGCGCATGTTCCATTGGCTTTTTGCCCTGAGTTTCTTGGGCGCCTACCTGACAGCTGATGGTGAACGATGGCGCATGCTGCACGTCACACTTGGCTACACCATGGCTGGGTTGTTGGTCTTTCGCGTCCTTTACGGTTTATTTGGCCCCCGACAGGCCAGCCTTGGTGCAATGTGGCGCAAGCTCGCCAGCCTACCGTCATGGCTGAAATCACTCACGATGAATCGCGCTTCAGCACCAATCAATTGGCGTCAAGGTCAAAACTTGTTGATGACCTTCGCGGTCGTCGCTTTGCTGGTCATGGTGGTGCCACTGACCTTGAGTGGCTATGGTGTCTACAACAACTTTGGTGATTTTCTTGGAGGCGATTGGCTAGAAGAAGTGCATGAATTCTTTGGCGAAGCTTTCCTCATGTTAGTTCTTGCTCATTTAGTCCTGATCTTTGGAATGAGCGTCTGGCATCGTAAAAATCAAGCCCAACCCATGTTGACTGGACGCGTTGAAGGACCAGGTCCCGATCTCGTGAAGAAAAACCGAGTCTGGCTTGCAGTGTTACTTTTATTAGCCGTACTGGCTTATGCCACATGGGAGAGTCAACACTCGCCTAACGGGCTATTTCCAAACAATGTCATGAACAGCATTGGGAGTCCTCGTGATCATCACGATGATTAATTGAATTTGAAAATCACACCATTTTTAAAGGAGTATTTAACATGAAGGTATTTATGTGCGCCGTTTGCGGTTTTATCTACAACGAAGCCGAAGGTCGGCCCGAATATGGAATACCACCCGGAACCCTTTGGGCAGACGTTCCTGATGCTTGGCTATGCCCCGAATGCAGCGTCAGCAAAGCTGATTTCATACAGGTTGATGTATAAAATCATTGCTTGCTACAAGACGTTTTGCGAATCGTTATTGAATGTCAAAGTAAGCACGATTTTCCCCCGTTCTGGCTGAGCCCATCGCAGTCGATATGAAAGGACAACGATGAAAGACAATGACGACATTCTCACATGGCGCGGCGTGCTGCAATTGGCACAAAACGGCAACCCTGCACCGCCACAGCCGCATGGAAATCAGCGATGCGCAATGGCAAGTGCGCCTCACGCCTGAGCAGTTTTATGTGACACGGCAACACGGCACCGAACCTGCGCACAGCTCTGACATGTGCACCCTGTTTCAACCCGGCCGCTACAGCTGCGTGTGCTGTGGCACCGAGCTGTTTGATGCCAGCACCAAATTTGACAGCCAAAGTGGCTGGCCCAGCTTCACCCAAACCGTCGCGCCCAACGTGGTCGCCTACACCGCCGACCACAGCCACGGTATGACGCGTGTAGAAACCACCTGCAATGTCTGTGATGCCCACTTGGGCCACGTCTTCCCCGACGGCCCCGCACCCAGTGGCTTGCGCTATTGCATCAACGCCTTGGCTTTGGTAAAAGTGTGACCATGAAGAAAAAGCCTGTGCAGTATTGGCTGATGAAAATTGAGCCATCCGATGTTTCTATTGATGATCTGGCCGCCAGACCCAAGCAAAGCGTGCCATGGTATGGTGTGCGCAACTACCAAGCACGCAACATGATGCGGGACGACATGCAAGTGGGCGATTTGGTTTGGTATTACCACTCCAGTTGCGCAGAGCCGGGCATTGCGGGTTTAGCAAAAATCAGCAGTGCGCCCTACCCCGACCCCAGCCAGTTTGATGCCAAATCAAAATATTACGACCACAAATCAACCTCCGACGCTCCGCGTTGGGTCATGGTCGATGTGCAGTTGGTAGAGCGCTGGCAACTCATTCCTCTGAAATGGTTGCGCGAACAAGCTGCCTTGGCCGACTTGCGTCTGTTAGCGCGCGGCAATCGTTTATCCATCATGCCGGTGGATGCAAAGCATTGGGTATATGTGGCGAAGCACGTCACGCAAAGATGAATGTTGGATACATCAACAGATTAGCCGCTGTGCTTAACGAAAAACCGATGACATACCGCTAAACCATCAAACCTCTATCCACTGCGCAAGCCACTCTCGCGGTGATACACCCAGTCTCGCGGTAAAGATTCGCGTTAGAGCAGACTGAGAGCTATAGCCTAATTCAGCAGCCAACATTTTCAATGGCACACCCTCGCGCAGCCGTGCTTGTGCAATCGTCAATCGCCAATTTGCCACGTATTCAGCAGGCGACTGACCAACCATCTCCTTGAACTTTACCGCGAAAGCTGTGCGTGACATACCACTTACTACGGCCAATTGCTCCACCGTCCACGGCGCACCCGGTGATTCGTGCATCGCTGTAAGCGCCTTGGCGAGTTGTGGTGACGAAAGCCCCATCAATAAACCGCTACTGATGTTGGCGTGCGTCGGATGATCAAGGAGCCAGCGCAACAACTGGATAAGCACAACTTCAAACAAGCGATCTGCTAGGACCCGATGTCCGCATCGAACGTTTTCTGTCTCGGCGAATAACAAATTCAACGACGCTTGCAATCCTTCGACTTCATCCAATCGCAATACTACGAATGGTGGAAGCGCCTGCAAAATGGGGTGTGTCAAGTCGCCCTCAAATGCTATCTCGGCACAAGTGAAATCCGAACCATCACGCGGGGTATTATAAAAATGGTGGGTAAAAGGGCGCGGATAAAAAATCAGCGAGGGCTGGTCCAGTTTAATTCGCGTTGGCACCCCTTTCGCTCCTGGATGACGAACCTCCATCACACCACGGCGCATCACATGCAGATAAGCTTTGTTGTTATTTTCAGCAAATACATGTTTGCCGCACATCAGCCCAGAGAAAGACATCCGCGTTGAAATTCGGAAACGTTCTAACAACGATGACAGGCGATCTACAGGTACCATGATTTAGTACAAATGGGTATGAATTATGAACATTAAGACACCTATTGTACAAAAACATGCATCAAACTACAAACTCTACTTAACTCTACGTAAAGGAATGGCCTTTGCGAGTTTTGAGACTTAAAGGAGAAATCATGAAAGCTAACAAACTGAATCAATTGGTGATGGGGGTTATTTTGACTGTTGGTAGCAGTCTTGCGATGGCACATGGCCATCACAGTGGCGGTATACCGTCAAAACCAACTAAAACGCTGAAAGCCCCTTTTGACATTGTCCATACCAAAATCACAACAGAGGGAAATGTAGCGGTATTCCAGATGGCGGTATCAGGCAATGCAGGTTTATCTAAACCTACCAAATCAGGCAAGCTGGCAGGTAGCTCGGTGTTTACCTACGTATGGCCCACTTCACTAGATTCTGCGACTGTTGGTTTCGATACCAAAGCAGGTATTCTGGCTTTTGCTGTAACGTCGCACCCAGACTTTGACGATACACCTTTGTTCGACGAAAACGGTGATGGCAATCCGAAAAACGATGGCAACGTATGGCATTCACATTGGGTCGTATTGCAACCGGATGAAGCTTGTGGCAAAGGCGCACTCAAAGTTGTGGACATTCCTAAAGATGCCAAACCGAAATTACCTAAAACTTGGCCAGGCTTGCCGATTTTGATCGACAGCCCTGGCTGGAACCCCCTTTTCAAGAAAGGCGCATTAGAGGTACGTGTTCCATTTGACGATATCGGCGTTGTCAATGCCGCAACGTTTGACGGTGTGACTGCCGCATTGCGAGTTAGCGCAAGTGTGCATAACCCGCTCTTGTGTGTGGTAAACGTATTTAAAGTGGCCTCAGGTGATCTTTCATTACCTGGCAAAGTCAACAAATAATTTGCTGCCTTAAAATAGAAAGCATTCATCATGAAATCAAAACCCTTTGAGCTATCTATCAGTCAGTGGTTCAACACAAAAGGCGCTATCACGCTGGAACAACTCAAAGGGCGTGTGGTGGTGGTGGGTGCATTCCAAATGTTGTGCCCTGCGTGTGTGGCGCACAGCATTCAGCAGCTAAAAAAGATGCAAACCATCTTTAAAAATACGCAAGTTGCAGTGATAGGTTTACACACCGTTTTCGAGCACCACACTGCCATGCAGCCTCACGCTTTAGAAGCATTTATCCACGAATATCGCCTTAGCTTTCCCATTGGCGTAGATCGCCACATCCCAGACGAAGCCATTCCTCAAACGATGCAAGCCCTCAACCTACGTGGCACACCCAGCACTGTAATTTTTGATACTGCAGGCGAAATCTGTTTCCATGAATTCGGTCACGTTGACGATTTGGTATTAGGTTTAACCATTGGGCAACTGCTGTCAACTGCAAACGGCAGTGCAAGGGCTTGAAGCAAGTATGCATCATTCAAACGGTCCAACCATCACCCTGCGCGACCCCGTACCGGGCGACTATGGATGGATCATCCACAAGCAGGGCTTGCTGTACGCCAACGAATACGGTTGGGACATCAGCTTTGAAGCTTTACTGGCAGAAATCATTGGCAAATTCAACAAAGAATTTGTACCCGGCCGCGAAAAATGTTGGGTAGCTGTGCGTGGCGATGAAGTTGTCGGCTCCGTCTTCATCGTTCGACAAGACGACACCACTGCCAAACTGCGCTTGCTCTATGTGGACGCAGCCGTCAGAGGGCAAGGCTTGGGCAAGCGCTTGGTCAATGAATGCATCGAATTCGCCAGAAGCGCCGGCTACCAACACCTGGTGCTGTGGACCAACGACATCCTCACCACAGCCAGACACATCTACGAAACCGCTGGCTTCAAGCTCATCGAACAAGAAGCTCACCATTCATTTGGCAAAGATTTGGTGGGGCAGAATTGGCAACTTGATTTGTAATTTGTCTTAACAACTATTACAAAAGCTGAGGCATGAACTGTGGCATGAACTGAGACATTTTTTTTGGAAACGCGCATAATCACTTCGCTGTTCGTGACTGTCATTTCTGATGCAACACCAATAGGAGATATTTTGATGAAAGCCATCCAAAATTTATTTCAGCGCATTGTCGTTAACACTCTTTCTGTTGCAGTGCTAATAGGCATCGCCATCCCATCCGCATTTGCAGATGCCGATCTGCCGAAATCGAAAGACCACCCGCTGCTCACACGCTTTCCAGATTCACGCATCACCGAGTACCAACAAACATTCAATGCAGTTGAGTTCAAAGTCAGCTCTGCCAAAGACGGTAAGCTGGGTGCTGGTGCAAAAATCGAAAAAAAGACGATTGAAGGCGATGCCACCATCATCCATTATTTTCACAACATCCCTGACAAACAACCCAGCCCATTGCAGTTGCTCCGCAATTATCAGAACGCTATCAAATCAATCGGTGGAGAAGTTATCTACGACCGTGTACCGCGTGACAACGATGGTGGTGAAACAACCTTGCGTGTGACGACTGGCGGCAAAGATGTTTGGGTACGCGTTGAGCCTGGCATTTTCAGCGCCCCAACACAAAGCTACAAAATTTGGATTGTCGAAGTTGCTGCCATGCAGCAAGTAGTGTCGGCAAACAAGCTGCTGGATGAATTAAACAAAAATGGATTTGCAACCCTCTACATCAACTTTGATACCGGCAAGCATGATTTAAAGTCGGATGGGCTAGCCACTGTCAAAGAGATTGTCACCATGCTGAAATCAGTCCCCGCAATGAATATTTCAATTGAAGGACACACCGATAACGTCGGTCAACCGCAAGCCAATAAACTATTGTCTGAAAACCGTGCCAAAAGCGTGATGAATGCGGTCAATGCAGGCGGCATTGATGCCAAGCGACTCAGCGCATCAGGGTTTGGACAAGAACGCCCCATTGCGGACAACCGCAGTGAAGATGGGCGTGCGAAAAATCGGCGTGTTGAATTGGTTAAAAAATAAATATTCAAGCACTGCAGGTTTGCAACCAAGACCTAACGAATATCGGGGGACGGCACAGTAGGTACACCTTGCGCCAAGGCTGCTTCATGTTGCACTTGTAAGGCCCGTTGAAACGCTGGTCTTTGTTTCAAACGCTCCCAATATGCCGCTACGTTTGGTGCAAATTCTGGTTTGAAACCCAGATGCTCGGCCAACTGCAAGGCATAACCCACAGACACATCAGCCGCTGTAAAGCGGTTGGCACAAATGTAATCTTGCTGATTCAGCGCAGCATCTACCGCGCGTAAACGTGCCAGAAACCATCGGCTGTAATCCGTTGCCACTTGCGGCTGGCGCCGTTCCGCACTTTCAAAATGGGTGTAGCGCAACACCAATGTTTGCGGAAAGGTCAAGGTCGCCTCGCCCATGTGCAAATAATTCAGATAACAGCCATAGGCTGGGTCGCTCACTGTCACATCCAGTTTATTGGGGCTGTAACGCGCTGCCAAGTACTGACACATGGCGGCCGATTCAGTCATGCGAATATCACCATCACATAACAGCGGCACAGTACCCAAAGGGTTGTCTTGCAAATACTCCCGCGCCAATACCCGTGGCGGAAAAGGCAGCATACGCAGCTGATAAGGAATACCCAACTCTTCCAACATCCACAAAGGACGAAACGAACGCGCGCTGACGCAGTGATGTAGGGTGATCATGCAGATTGTTTAGCTTCGTTACAAAACAACAAATTGGATTTGGCAGAAGCGGTTAAAAAGTGCGGCTTGTAAGTCGATTATGTGTGCACCACTTGCTTTACCAAGCTCATAATATATTCAATGTCTTTGTCACTATCAACCTGCACTTCGTAATCGCCAGTACCATAGTGCCCAATGCTCGAAACATCTTTTGCCAAACCCTTGGGGTCATCTAACTTCCCAGTCTTCGCACCAATGTGAATTTTTATCTTTCTTCTTTGCAATTCCAAACACGCAATATTTCCATCTTTCTTAAATGCCACATATAACTTCTGCGGTTTAATTTCGATGTCGGATGCCAGATTTAATATTGCATCCCTGAATTGCTCATACAACTCGTAAATTTCTTCACTCGAACCAAGGCGGTGATCTTCTTCTGTGTACACTTTTATTTCATCCGAAATAGCCTTAAGTTCTGTGTTTTGTTGTGTTAACGGTTTGATACTAGTAGCAGATTTAGATTTTTTGATTGAGGTGATTGCGACAGTTCCATTCGTGTAGCGCTTAACCTCCCAAAGTTCAATTGCAATATCTTTGAAGTTGGTTGCTTGTATCTGGTTATCCGTAAAACTTGGTGATACAAATGCAACCCTGGTTTGCGACCAGTCGACATTTGCAATTTTCAATGTACTGTTGAGTTGCCCTTGATGTTCAAGGACGAAATCAGCTTTGTTTTCTAACATCAATCCCAGGTACGTGAAACCCTGATCAACAACACTTATATTTCTGTCTCGTTTGTATTCAATGATGATGAATGCATTGGCCTGTTCATCATAGGCTAGTGTGTCAATACGTTTATTTTTGATCGTAAATTCACTACGCACAAACTTCAAGCCCATGACATCAGCCAAGTTAGCCTCAAAAAGCTCTTGTATTTCACGTTCGAGCTTAAACGGACTCTCGTGAATTTCAGCAAGCTTGGAACCTTTGATCTCATAGATTGTCATATATCACTCCCACTCAATCGTAGCCGGCGGTTTAGAGCTTACGTCGTAGGTTACCCGATTAATCCCACGCACTTCGTTGATGATGCGACTGCTTACTTTTTTGAGCAAGGCGTAGGGCAGTTCGGCCCAGTCTGCTGTCATGAAGTCGCTGGTCTGTACGGCGCGCAGGGCGACGACGTAGTCGTAGGTGCGGCCGTCGCCCATGACGCCTACGGACTTGACGGGCAGGAACACGGTGAAGGCTTGGCTGGTGGCGTCGTACCAGGTCTTTTTGGGGTGGCGTGTGTTCACTGGCTCGTTGGCAGCGGGCACATAGGGGGTGTTGCGCAGCTCTTCGATGAAGATGGCGTCGGCTCGGCGTAGCAGGTCGGCGTATTCTTTTTTGATTTCGCCCAAAATGCGCACACCCAAACCGGGGCCTGGGAAGGGGTGGCGGTAAACCATGTCGGGCGGCAAGCCCAGAGCCACGCCCAGTTCGCGCACCTCGTCTTTGAACAATTCACGCAAAGGCTCTAGCAGTTTCAAACCCAATTGCTCTGGCAATCCACCCACGTTGTGGTGGCTTTTGATGACGACGGCTTTTTTGTTTTTGGCACCGCCCGATTCAATCACGTCCGGGTAAATGGTGCCTTGTGCCAACCATTTTGCTCCGTTTTTGCTAGCACCAGAGGCAGTTAATTTGCCGGCTTCAGCCTTAAATACCTCTACAAACTCACGACCAATGATTTTGCGCTTGGCTTCAGGTTCGCTTACGCCTGCCAAGTGCCCGAGGAACTGCGCCTCAGCATCGACGCGAATCACTTTGGCATGCAGCTTGCCCACAAACATGTCCATCACCATGTCGCCTTCGTTCAAGCGCAACAAGCCGTGGTCCACAAACACGCAGGTCAATTGGTCGCCAATGGCGCGGTGAATCAGCGCAGCGGCAACGGAAGAATCGACACCGCCAGACAAGCCCAAAATCACCTCTTCCGTGCCCACTTGCTCGCGTATGCGCGCAACGGCTTCAGAGATGTAGTCGCCCATGATCCAGTCGGCACGGGTGCCACAAATTTTCAGCACAAAACGTTCCAAAATTTGTTGGCCTTTGATGGTGTGCGTTACTTCGGGGTGGAACTGCACCGCGTAAAACTTGCGCGCTTCGTCGGCCATACCGGCGATAGGGCAGGCGTCGTTCGATGCCATCAATTTGAAGCCAGGCGGCATGTCGATGACTTTGTCGCCATGGCTCATCCACACGTCCAGCATGCCGTGGCCTTCGGCCGTGGTGCTGTCCACAATGCCGTCTAACAAAGCCGTGTGGCCACGTGCGCGAATTTGCGCCGAGCCAAACTCGCGCGTTTTGCCCGCTTCGACCTTGCCACCCAATTGTTGCGCCATGGTTTGCATGCCATAGCAAATGCCCAACACCGGCACCCCCAGTTCAAACACGGCTTGTGGTGCTTTGTCGGTTTCGTCCTCATACACGCTGGCATGGCTGCCAGATAAAATCACGCCTTTGAGATTGCCATCTGCCGCATAGGCTTTGACCCATTCGTCAGACACATCGCAAGGATGCACCTCACAAAACACATGCGCCTCGCGCACACGGCGGGCAATGAGCTGGGTGACTTGAGAGCCGAAATCGAGAATGAGGATTTTTTGGTGGGACATTGATTTACTCAGAGCGATAGTTGGGTGCTTCTTTGGTGATTTGCACGTCGTGGACGTGGCTTTCGCGGATGCCGGCGCTGGTGATTTCGACGAACTCGGCTTTGGTTTGCATGTCTTCAATCGTGGCGCAACCGCAATAGCCCATGCTGGCACGAATACCGCCGGCCATTTGGTAGACGATGCTGACCATAGAGCCTTTGTAGGGCACGCGGCCTTCAATGCCTTCGGGGACAAGTTTGTCGGCATTGGGGTTGCCGGTGGATGATTCTTGGAAATAACGGTCGGCACTGCCTTGCTGCATGGCGCCAATGCTGCCCATGCCGCGGTAGCTTTTGTAGCTGCGGCCTTGGAACAACACAATCTCGCCCGGCGCTTCTTCGGTACCGGCAAACATGCCGCCCATCATCACGGTGGATGCACCTGCCGCGAGGGCTTTGGCAATGTCGCCGCTGTAGCGAATGCCGCCGTCGCCAATCAATGGCACACCTGTACCGCGCAAGGCTGTCGCAACACTGTCAATCGCCATGATCTGCGGCACGCCCACACCCGCTACGATGCGGGTGGTGCAAATGCTGCCGGGGCCGATGCCGACTTTGACAGCGTCAGCGCCTGCTTCAACCAATGCCAGAGCCGCTGCGCCGGTGGCGATGTTGCCACCAATGACTTCGACTTGCGGGTAGTTCTTTTTGACCCAGCGCACGCGTTCAATCACGCCGTGGCTATGGCCGTGGGCGGTGTCCACAACAATGGCGTCCACACCGGCTTTCACCAAGGCTTCTACACGCTCTTCAGTACCCTCACCCACACCCACAGCTGCGCCCACGCGCAAGCGACCCGTATCGTCGCGCGCGGCGTTGGGGAAATTGAGCTGTTTGGTGATGTCTTTGACTGTGATGAGGCCTTTGAGCTCAAACGCATCGTTCACCACGAGCAAACGTTCTAAACGGTGTTTGTTGAGCAATGTTTTCGCTACATCGGGCGAGGTGCCATCGGGCACAGTGATCAAACGCTCACGCGGCGTCATGATCTCGCTGACAGGCTGGTCGTAACGGGTTTCAAAGCGTAAATCGCGGCCCGTCACAATGCCGACCACTTTGCCACCGTCGCACACCGGAAAGCCCGATACACCCAATTGATCCGACAGCGCCATGACCTGGCGCACGGTGGTGGTGGGGGTGATGACAACCGGGTCGCGCAGCAAGCCGCTTTCATAGCGCTTCACTTTGGCCACTTGCGCGGCTTGCTCTTGGGCGGTCAGGTTTTTATGCACGATGCCGATGCCGCCCTCTTGCGCGATGGCAATGGCCAGGCGGGATTCGGTCACGGTGTCCATCGCTGCGGACACCAATGGCATGTTCAGGCGAATATTGCGGGTGAACTGGGTGGCAAGGGAGACGTCCTTGGGCAGGACTTGGGAGTAAGCGGGAACGAGCAACACATCGTCAAATGTGAGCGCTTTGCCTAGTAAACGCATTGGGAGGGCTCCAAAGCCATGTATTGTACCTTGCGCGGTTTTGATTTTTAACCCGTTCAGGCTAAACTTACGGGTATGAAACTCAAGTATTTTTTAAGCCTAGTTGTAAGCCTTGTTGCACTGGCCAGCGTTTTACCCGCTGTGGCGCAATACCAATGGATTGACGCCAATGGCCGTAAAGTCTACAGTGACCAGCCGCCACCGGCGAGCGTACCCGCTAAAAAAGTGGTGCAGCAACCCAGAAATACACCCATACCTGCCAACCTAGAAACCATCAAACCAGCTGATACTGCGACTCAAATCGATGCGAAATCTGACGCAAAAGCGGATGGCAAAACTGAGAACGAAAATAGCAAAACCGCACCAAGCGCGAAAAAAGACCCCAACGCCGGCAAAGACAAAGAGCTAGAAGCCAAAAAGAAAGCGGCTGAAGAAGCCGAAATCGCCAAGAAAAAAGCCGAGGCTGACAAGCAAGCTGCCGCACGCGCGGATAACTGCGAGCGCGCCAAACGCGCCAAAATGTCCTTCGATTCAGGCATTCGCACCACCATCACCAACAGCAAAGGCGAACGCGAATTCATGGACGACGCCGCCCGCATGGTAGAAACCAAACGCATCGAAGGCATCATCGCCGCAGACTGCAAATAGACCAATCTGGTCTAAAATATATAAGAAATTGGCCTCTAGCCGGCGTATTTATTGCCTAGTTTGCTATTAAATATATAGCATCACTCCACACAGGACATCTTTCATTCAATGCAGCGGCTACGTCCGTGCGATATGCCAGATATTGCGATTCATCCCATCGCCACCTTTGTCGCCAGGCTTATCATCGGCATAGAACCGGTATAACGGACGACCTTTGTAGGCCCACTGCTTGGTGCCGTCTTGTCTGGTAATTAATGTGTAGTCACCATTTGCAGTGTCTTTGTCCACCGCCAAATAGGGTGGAAAGATATTGCTACAAGGCGGATTGCAGACGCTCACGCCGGAACCAACAACATCGTTGTCAAAGGTATACAGTGTGTGACCTGACTGAGTCAGTAGGATGCCGTTTGATGCTACTGGCTGTGCCAATGCAGCGTGAAATATTGTCACGATGAACATTGCAAGCAGCACTGAAACTTTGTATGCGCGCATAAAGTACTCCAATCAAATTAAACAAGTACCAGCTTACGCTGTGGCGGTGCATGTGTTCTTGATGCGCATCAATAGCTTGCATGATGCTAACGCAACATCCATCAATACCCCGCTTTGCCACCCACTCTGCGCTTGGCGAAGAGTCCTGCTCCTTTGGATTTTGCGCCTTGTTTTTGAAAGCGTTCGCGGCGGGCGACTTTGGGGTCTACTTTGAGGGGGCGGTAGATTTCGATTCGGTCTTGGTCTTCTAGCACGTGTGAGGGGCTGGTTTTTTTGCCCCAGATGCCGACTGTGTTGCCCTCATCCAAGGCGATTTCCAGCATGCTGGCTTGCTGCAAGGCTTGCAGCACGGTGCAACCGCTGTTCACTGACAAGTTGCTTTTCTTGCACTTCTCTTGGTGCGGGTGAATACACGACGGTGATGTTGAGCGATATAGTCATTGAAGTGGTCATTAACTGCAATCAGCCGTAAACCTGCTCGGCACGCTTGACAAACGCATCGACAAAACTGGCGGCGATTTTGTCAAACACCGGGCCAACCAGTTTGGCCAGCATGGGGTTGTCAAAACCGTAATTCAAGCGCAGCTCGGTGCGGCAGGCACCTTGGCTGGCTTCACCTACTGGAATAAAGTCCCAACGTCCGTCCAGATTTGAAAAAGGGCCATTCACTAAAGTCAAAATCACGTGCCTAGTTTGCGTGACTTCATCTATGTGGTGCTCGTTTTGTGTTGTAAACGATTGCTTCACACCACCGATGGCAATGCCCACTTCAGCGCTCATGCCAGTATCCGTTAGTGCCAGCACGCGTGCATGGTCACACCACGGCAGAAACTGCGGATAGTGAACCACGTCGGTCACCAAATCAAACATTTGTGCGGTGCTGTACCAGATGAGGACGGACTTGTGAACGGTTTTCATGGACAATTGTGTTTGTACACATTGAATTATCGCCAATATTTTCGCTTCCACTTTCGTTACCACATTTCTAATGGCCAAATCTCCCTCACCCGTATCTCCACCGACCAAGCCTAAGCCGACTGCCGCCAAAGCCAAGTCTGACGCCAAACCGGTGCAAACACGCATAGCCGATAACAAGAAAGCCGCTTTCAATTATTTTTTTGAAGAGCGCTTTGAATGCGGCATGGTGCTGGAAGGCTGGGAAGTGAAGTCATTGCGCGCTGGCAAAGTGCAGTTGACCGACGGTTATGTGGTGATACGCAATGGCGAACTGTATTTAATCGGCTGCCAAATCAACCCCATGCACACGGCATCGACACACGTGAACCCAGACAACGTGCGCACCAAGAAACTGCTGCTGCACCGCGAAGAAATTGACAAACTGATTGGCAAAGTCGAGCAAAAGGGCTACACCTTGGTGCCCGTTAACATTCACTGGAAAGGCGGCAAAGTGAAGTGCGAAATCGCGCTGGCCAAAGGCAAGGCCGAGCACGACAAACGCGACACCATCAAAGACCGTGAAGGCAAACGCGAAGTAGAGCGTGCGATGAAGTCACGCTCTAAATAAGCTGCTGAATTAGCGCTTTTTAGCTGCGGTTTTTTTGACTGCAACATTATTAGGTGCAGCTGTTTTAGAAGCAACTTTCACTTTAACAACTGCAGTAGCCTTTGGCTTGGCAATGGCTTTGGGCTTGACAGCTGCTTTTGCAACAGGTTTTGCAACAGCCTTAACAACTGCCGTTTGTTTCACATGGTTGTTCGCAATAAAGGCTTGCACCTCAGGGTAAACCTGTTCGCGCCAGCGACGACCGCTGAAAATGCCGTAGTGGCCAGCGCCTTTGGCTTCGTAGTGTTCTTGTCGGGCTTTGGGAATGCCTTTGCACAAACCATGCGCGGCACGGGTTTGGCCTGAGCCTGAAATATCGTCCAACTCACCCTCTACGGTCAAGAGTGCAGAGGTGGTGATGTCTTGCGGCTTCACGCGCTCCAATTTGCCTTGTGGGTTTTGCACATCCCATGTACCTTTGACCAATTTAAATTCTTGGAAAACGGTGGCGATGGTTTCCAAATAGTAGTCGGCGTCCATGTCCAGCACAGCGTTGTATTCGTCATAAAACTTGCGGTGCGAATCGGCGCTGGAGTTGTCGCCTTTGATCAAATCATTGAAGTAATCAAAATGGCTGTTTTGGTGGTTTTGCGGGTTCATGGCCACAAAGCCGCTGTGTTGCAAAAAGCCGGGATACACCTTGCGGCCTGCGCCTTCAAAATTACTTGGCACGCGGTAAATCACATGGCTTTCAAACCATGACAAGGGTTTGTTCATGGCCAAATTGTTCACGGCAGTCGGTGACAAACTGGCATCAATCGGGCCACCCATCATCACCATGGACAACGGTGTTTTTTCGCCGCGCGATGCCATCAAGGACACTGCTGCCAATACTGGCACAGTTGGTTGGCACACACTCATCACATGGCAGTTGCCGTATTGGGCTTGCAGGTGACGAATAAAGTCTTGCACGTAGTTGGCGTAATCGTGCAGATGAAATTCACCCTCGGACAATGGCACCGTGCGGGCATTTTTCCAATCGGTGATGTAGACCTTGTGGTCTTTCAGCATGGTGCGCACGGTGTCGCGCAACAGCGTGGCGTAGTGGCCTGACAGCGGCGCAACAATCAATACGGCAGGTTGGTCTTTTAGTTTTTGCAAAGTGGCAACGTCATCGGTGAAGCGCTTGAAGCGAATCAAATCACAAAACGGCTTGCTCATTTCGATGCGCTCATTGATCGAAATTTCAACATCACCCATTTCAACTGTATTGATGCCGAATTCAGGCTTCAAATAATCTTTGCCCAAACGGTACATCAAATCGTAGCCCGCAGACATGCGTTGCATGATGGGATTTTGGCTGAATGGCGACTTGGGGTTGCCCAAAACTTTGGACGATGCCTTGGCAAAATCGACAAACGGCTCCATCAGTGAGCGTTGTGTTTCGTAGAGTTGGTAAAGCATGGTGTTTTGTACCTTTAAAGTTAACAAAAATAATTATGTTGCAGTGCAATATAACCTAAAATTTTGAATTCGAATGGAGTGAAAACCCCAATATCGACATAATCGTCATAATCAGACACAACTATGCTAAAAAATCTGCAAAATTTAACGCCTTCGCCCAAAATGCCTGTGCTATTTTTAGGACATGGATCGCCCATGAACGCGATTGAAGACAATTCTTATCGTCGACAATGGCAAGCTTTAGGCCAAGAATTTGGCGATGGCAAGAAATATCCTCAACCAAGCCTGATTTTGTGCATCTCTGCACACTGGATCACCCGTGGCTGGTGGCTCACAGGCATGGACAAGCCGAAAACGATTCACGACTTTGGTGGCTTTCCACAAGCACTGTTTGACCAACAATACCCCGCACCCGGCGCGCCCAAAGTGGCACAAGAGTTGAGTCGTTTGCTGGTGTCGCCCATTCCCAAAGGGTTTTTAGAAGTTGATTTAGAGCAATGGGGCTTGGATCACGGCACCTGGTCGGTGCTCAAACCCATGTTTCCAGCTGCGAATATTCCTGTGGTGCAGCTGAGCATGGATTACAGCCGCGCGCCGATTGAACATTACCAATTAGGGCAACAGTTGCAGCAATTGCGGCACCAAGGCGTTTTGATTGTGGGCAGTGGCAACATCGTGCACAACCTGCGCACGCTTGATCGCAACCGCCACGACAAACCCTACGATTGGGCGTTGGAGTTTGATGCCATCACCGCCAAACACGTGGCAGATAAAAATTATGCCGCACTAACCGAATTTTTGAAACTCGGTTCACTCGCCACCCAAGCACACCCTACCCACGACCATTATTTGCCCCTGCTCTATTCTGCTGGCGCTTTGGACAGCAAAGACGAGTTGCGCACTTTCAACGACAGCATCGACATGGGTTCAATTTCCATGCGGTCT
This sequence comes from uncultured beta proteobacterium, assembly GCA_963841045.1. GTDB lineage: Bacteria > Pseudomonadota > Gammaproteobacteria > Burkholderiales > Burkholderiaceae_C > Aalborgiella. The sequence continues at coordinate 143,111 of CAWJBD010000001.1, forward strand.
ATGATTTGGAATTAAATGACACAACATTCACTACGCCGCCGCACATTCACTGCACAGCTGCTCACTTTCGTTGCAGGCTCATCACTGGGCAGCAACTTGTTCGCCAAAGCCAACACCAAGTCTGCAGAACTTGTGTTGTTGGCGAAAAACGCACCCGCTGGCATAGACCCTGCAGGCTATTTAATCAGCGAAAAATTGGATGGCGTGCGTGCACTGTGGGATGGCAAGCAGTTGCGATTTCGCAGTGGTAAAGCCATTGCTGCGCCTCAGTGGTTCACTGATAAATTACCCAAAACCGCGCTGGATGGCGAATTGTGGTTGGCACGCGGTGCGTTTGACAAGCTCTCTGGCATTGTGCGCAAAACGCAAGCCATTGACAGCGAGTGGCAGCAAGTCAACTACATGGTATTTGAGTTACCTGCCTACCAAAATTTTGCCAGCAAATCGTTTGAGCAACGCCATGTGCAACTGCAAGCCATCGTGCAAGCAGCCAACTTTGCCCCATTGCAAACGGTGGTGCAATTCACAGCGGCCAACCGCGCCACATTGGAGGCCAAACTGCAAGACGTTGTCAAAGCAGGTGGTGAAGGTTTGGTTTTGCATTTGGCCAAAGCGCCCTACACCACGGGGCGCAGCGATGTGCTGCTCAAACTCAAACCACAGCTGGATGCCGAAGCCACAGTGATATCGCACATTGCCGGCAAAGGCAAATACGCCGGAATGACAGGCGCACTCGTCGTCAAAACACCCGAAGGCATTCGCTTCAAGCTGGGCACAGGTTTATCAGACCAAGAACGCCAACACCCACCTGCCATTGGTAGCACTGTGACCTACACCTATAAAGATGTCACGCCATCAGGAAAACCACGATTTGCGAGTTTTTTAAGGGCTTATGTGGCTGAATAAGAGGCAGATTAAGAGGCTGATTAAGAAGCATTGAAGGCGTTTTCACAGTGTGTCAATTCAATTTGACAGAAGCTGTTGAGCTTGCTACATTTAACCCAAAGGTTAACTAGCAATTAAGAGACAGCACCATGCCCGCAGTATCCATATCCAAACAAGATTCATTAAGCGCGACTTTTGCCGCCTTGTCTGACCCGACGCGTCGCGCGATGCTCAAACGCTTGTCGCAAGGTGAGGCAACAGTCAATGATTTGGCAGCACCCTTCAAAATGAGTTTGCCCGCCATTTCCAAACACATCAAGGTGCTGGAAAAAGCTGGCTTGCTGACCAAAACCGTCCAAAAGCAGCAACGCCCTTGCAAGCTCAACGGCACCAAACTCAAGCAAGCTGTTGATTGGATTGACCAATACAAGCTGCTGTGGGAAGGACGTTTAGACCGTTTAGATGAAGTGGCAAAGTCTTTGCAAACCACCGAAACCACCATTGCAGCAGCAGCAGTGTCAAGCAAAGAGGAAATCGCTGCGGATATTGCCAAGAGTGTTGTAGCTACAAATTTAATAGCATCTCAGGCAATCAATACGCCGGCTAAAGGCCAAAAAGACCAAATAAATTCGCCAAAAATCGAATCGCCACAGACCAAAACAAAAGCCGCAGCAAAATCAAAAAGGAAGAAAAATGAAGACGATGGAACTCAACCCCAAATTGGATTTGACTTTTGAGCGCCTCATCGATGTGCCACCGCATTTGGTGTGGCGTGCTTGGACCGAACCCGATTTGATTAAGCAGTGGTTTTGCCCATTGCCTTGGAAAACCATTCACGCCGATGTGGATGTGCGCCCTGGCGGCAAAATGCACACAGTGATGCAATCACCGGAAGGTCAAGAGTTTCCAGGAACAGGTTGCTATTTAGAAACCGTGAAAGACGAGCGCATTGTTTGGACCAATGCCTTGCTGCCCGGCTACAGACCTGCACCACCCAATGTGCCGTGCAATGACGAAGAACAAACCGAATTCATGTTCACCGCCATCGTAGAAATGGCGCCACACAAGGTGAATGGCGTGGATGGCACTCGCTACCGCGCCACAGTTCTACATGCCGATGAAAATGGCTGCAAAAAGCACGCCGACATGGGCTTCGAAGCTGGCTGGAGCGCTGCTCTAGACCAACTGGTAGCGATGGTCAAAAAGGGCATTAAAAGGATTTTCAATTGGCAAGCTACGTCGCCTTGTTGCGGGCTGTGAATGTCAAAATCCCGCCTGCAAATCAGCCACTGCGCGGAACATGAATACGGTGGCCAAATTGGTTGAAATGACATCACCAGACTAGCGTTTGTGTTTGTGTTTGTGTTCGTGTTTGTGTTTGTGTGACGATAACAGTCAAGATTTAAAGCACAAAGTCAACTCAAGGTTTCACCGCGGGCCAGCATGGCCACAAAATCGGCGATGCGTTTGCTGCGTGTTTCTGGTTTTTTTGCGCTGGTCAATCGAAAATAAATGGGGTAGCGCTTGGTTTTGTTGAGCGTGTCAAAAAATGTCTTGGCCTTAGGCTGTTGTTCGAGTGCCGCAAGAAAGTCTGCAGGCATCTGCGCCGCGCCAGAACCACTGTAAGCCGTATCCCAACGCCCTTGCACTTTCGCCTGTTCGACAACCAGCAGACCTGCAGCTTGCATTTGACCTGCTTCAGTCAAACGCGCCACATGCGCAACGTTGATTTTGGACCATATGCTGCGTGCACCACGTTTGGTAAATTTTTGTAGAAAAGTTGTTTCATCGAAAGCTTTTTTTTGGCTATCAATCCAACCGAAACACAATGCTTCATCCAGTGCCTGTGCATAGCTCACACTGGCAATGCCACTGTTCTTTTTAGCCAGTTTTAACCAAATACCTGGGTGGTGTGCATGATGCTGCCTGAGCCAATCTCGAAACTCCGCGCTAGTCGCGAAGGCGAGGATGGGGAGTTCAGTCATGCTTATTTTTCAGCGACGGTTTTGAGCTTGTCCAAACCCGCTTGAAAGTCTTTGCCAATCATGTTGTCCATGTTGAAAAACAGGCCCATGACTTTGGAAATCATGTTGTTTTTGCCATCCATGCCCCAAGTGACTTTGGTGCTGTCACCTTCGGTCACCAATTTGAAATCGACTTGATTATTGGCTTCAAACGGTTGTTGAAAATGCAAGTCCATGCGCACCAGGTTGGGTGCGCTTGATTCGGTGATCAGCATATCGCCCTTGCCAACCTCTTTGTTGCCTTCCCAGCCATAAGTTGCCCCTTTGCCGGCCGCGCTGCCGCCAAAGGTTTTCTTCATAGCCGGGTCGCGGTTATAGGGTGTCCAAGCGTCCCATTGGTGCAGGTCGTTGATGTAGGGGAAAATTTTGTCAGCAGGTGCTTTGATGCTGACAGAACGTTCCACACGAAAGCTGTCTGGCTTGGTAGATGCAACAACCAAGACGATGGCCAATAAAGCAACGAGTGCTAAAAAAAGTTTTGCTATCATAATTTTGCCCTCCTAAAAAAAGAAAAAGCATGAATGAATCACTCATCCATGCTCGAAGCTTCATTCAACATGCACTACACATGTGAAGTCCGTGATTAACCCATGTGCAAGCCACCATTGACCGAGAAGTCTGCACCTGTGGTGTAGCCACCGTCTTCTGATGCCAACCATGCGATGATGGATGCGATTTCAGATGGTTTGCCCAAGCGCTTGACTGGAATGGTTGCGACAATTTTTTCCAACACATCGGCGCGAATGGCGTTGACCATGTCGGTACCAATGTAGCCTGGGCTAACGGTATTGACTGTCACACCTTTGGTTGCCATTTCTTGCGCCAAAGCCATACTGAAACCATGCATACCGGCTTTGGCAGCTGAGTAATTGGTTTGACCTGCTTGGCCTTTTTCGCCGTTGACCGAGCTGATGTTGATGATGCGTCCCCAGCCTTTGTCGACCATGTCGCCGACCACTTGCTTGGTGACGTTGAACATGCTGTTGAGGTTGGTTTCAATCACCGCATCCCAGTCTTCGCGTGTCATTTTTAAGAACATGCGGTCTTTGGTGATGCCGGCATTGTTCACCAGCACATCAATCACGCCGTGTTCGGCTTTGGCTTTGCTAAAAGCTTCAACAGTCGATTCCCATGCGCCCACATTACCTACTGAGGCGTAAAAGGTGTAGCCCAAAGCGGCTTGCTCGGCAATCCATTTGGCATGGTCGCGTGTTGGGCCACAGCCCGCAATGACTTTGAAACCCTCTTTATGCAGGCGCTGACAAATAGCGGTACCGATACCACCCATACCACCTGTGACGTAAGCTACTTTTCCATTCATGTTGATGCTCCTCTTTTAAGTTGTTAATTTATTTGTTTTACTATACTCTGACAATGCTATGCATTTAATAGCAACTTAGGCAATTAATACGCCGGCTATAGCCTGATTTTTCATATAAAACTGCTTAGATTATCTATATACTTGGTTAACGCTCAATGGTCAGTGCGACACCCATGCCGCCGCCAATGCACAAGGATGCGATACCTTTTTTGGCATTGCGTTTTTGCATTTCGTGCAAGAGCGTCACCAAAATACGGCAACCGGACGCGCCGATTGGGTGGCCAATGGCAATGGCACCGCCGTTGACGTTGATCTTGCTGGTGTCCCAACCCATTTCTTGATTGACCGCACACGCTTGTGCAGCAAACGCTTCGTTGATTTCCAGCAAGTCCAAATCTTGTGCCTTCCAGCCTGCGCGCGCCAAGGCTTTTTGTGATGCCGATACAGGACCCATGCCCATTAGCGCAGGGTCTAAACCAGAGGTTGCAAAGCTGGCAATGCGGCCCATCGGTGTCAAGCCCAAAGCGGCTGCTTTGGCGGCCGTCATCACCATCACAGCAGCTGCGCCATCGTTGATACCTGAAGCGTTACCTGCGGTGACGCCACCGGCTTTGTCAAATGCTGGACGCAAACCTGCCAATGCTTCGGCATTGGATTTTCGGTTGATGAATTCATCTGCCGCAAACACAATCGGGTCGCCTTTTTTCTGTGCAATGCTGAACGGCACGATTTCGTCTTTGAAACGACCGGCATCTTGCGCAGCAGCAGCTTTGGTTTGACTGGCCAAAGCCAAAGCGTCTTGCATGTCGCGTGTGATACCAAATTTTTTGGCCACGTTTTCAGCGGTGATACCCATGTGGTATTGGTTGTACACGTCCCACAGGCCGTCCACAATCATGGAGTCAATCATTTTCCAATCGCCCATGCGCTGGCCGTCACGCGAACCCAACAACACGTGGGGTGCTGCACTCATGTTTTCTTGACCGCCTGCAATCACGATTTCGCTGTCGCCATAGGCCACTGCTTGCGCTGCCAGCATCACGGCTTTCAAGCCAGAGCCGCAAACCGCGTTGATGGTCAAGCCGGGTGTGGCTTGGTTCAAGCCACTTTTGATCACCGATTGACGTGCCGGGTTTTGTCCAGATCCAGCCGCCAGCACTTGACCCATGATGACTTCACCAATTTGGTCGGCGGATACGCCTGTGCGTTTGAGCAAGTCTGCAATCACCGCTGCACCAAGTTCTGGTGCGGGTGTTTTAGCCAACGTGCCACCGAATTTGCCCACCGCAGTGCGGGTGGCAGATACGATGACGATGTCTTTTTCTGATGCCATGATGTGTCCTCTAGTGTGTCAATTAAGTTGTCAATAAAAATCTGAGTCTAATGGTCTTCAATATACTACGCCTTGGCCTTCACATAGCGACCAGGCGCAGGTTCAATTGCTCGGTATTTACCCTTGCTAGAACCCGTACCATATGCCTTTGGAGACGGAATTTTCTTACCAGCTTGCATAGCCAACCAGTTGGACCAATCGGTCCACCAACTACCTGGATGTTGGGTGCTTTTCTCAAACCATTCTGCGTGCGTTGCTGGGAAAACCGCATTCTGAGCCTTTTTACTTTTACCAGCCTTACTGCTTGGTTCATAAGTCCAATAAGCACGCTTATTCTTAGATGGCGGGTTAATCACCCCCGCAATGTGACCAGATGCACCCATCACAAAGCGCTTGTTGCCAGGCACAATTTGCGTCGATGCATAGGCAGCTCCAACAGGAACAATATGGTCTTCTTGCGAGCCATAAATGTAGGTAGGCATATCCAAGTAATTGAAATCAATTTTTTCACCACACACGGTGGTTTTGCCCGGCTTGATGAGGTTGTTCTCTAGATATGTGTTGCGCAAATACCAGCTGTACATGGGGCCAGGTAAATTGGTTGAATCCGAATTCCAATACAGCAAATCAAAAGCAGGCGGGGTTTCACCTTTCAAATAATTACCCACCACATAGTTCCAAACCAAATCGTTGGGACGCAAAAAACTGAACGATGTGGCCAATTCTTGACCTTTGAGTAATTTAGGGGATTTGGGATCAGCCAATTCCACCTCACGTTTGTGCACCGACTCTTCATCTATGAAAATATCCAAAATGCCGGTGTCGGTAAAGTCCAACATCGATGTCAGCAGTGTGAGCGATGCTGCAGGTTTTTCGCCGCGCGCTGCCAATACAGCCAAGGCTGAAGCCAATATCGTGCCACCTACACAAAATCCCAATGTGTTGATTTGTTTTGAGCCTGTGATGGCTTGCACTGTGGTGATGGCTTTGATGGCGGCATCTTCAATGTAGTCATCCCATGTCAAACCGGCCAAAGATTCATCGGGGTTGCGCCAGCTTAAAACAAAGGTGCGATGACCCTGCGCCACGGTATAGCGAATCAGCGAGTTGTCGGGTTGCAAATCAAGAATGTAAAACTTGTTGATACACGGTGGCACCAATAAGAATGGGCGTTCGTACACTTGTTTGGTGAGTGGTTTGTATTCGATGAGCTGAAAGAGTTCGTTTTCGAAAACCACCGCGCCCTCGGTTGTGGCCACATTTTTACCCACTTCAAACTGCGATTCATCCGTCATGCTGATGTGACCTTGTTTCACATCAGTCAGTAAATTTTTCATACCTTGGTTCAAACTCTCGCCTTGCGTGTCTATGGCTTTTTGCAAAGCTTCGGCATTGGTCATCAGGTAGTTGCTGGGCGAGGCAGCGGCATTGAATTGCTCCACTGCGTAACGTATGCGTGCTTTGGTTTTGTCATCCGTCTGAACAGCATCAGCCATGCCTTGCAAGGCACGTGCATTCATTAAAAACGCCGATGCTGTTAAAGCAGCAACTGGGTTGTTTTTCCAAGCATCAGCTGCGAAGCGCCTGTCAGAAACCGGAACATTCGCACTTGATGGACTGGCCACATTGCCCCACGCCTGCTGCCACAACTTGGTGGCATCGTCAACGTATTGCTTTTGCAAATCGATCAGCTTGGCTGTGTCGAATTCAACTGAAGGGGTGGCGAGTTTTCTTTGGATTAGTTTTCATGTTGATAAGTATTGAAAAGAGAAATTATTTTTGTGCTGAGACTATTTTGCCCACCACATGGTGAGTAACCAAGAGCCAGCAAGCATGTGTTCAGGTAATTTGGCGGGTTTTTGTAGATGGCTTTTATGCGCGATAAAGTATTGTTTACCTGCGTACATGGGTGCACCAAGACGCAGACTGAGCAAGTAACGGTCTAAGCAAACGGGCACCTGCTGCAATAGATTTTCTATCTGGACTGTTCACAATTTTCTCGATTAGCTCGTCCACCACTTTGTCTTGCAAGCCAGAAAGATTTTGGCTGCCCTTTTCGTTTGCTGATTTGGAACTGAAATCATCATACAACTCATTACCAGGACTGCTAGAACCGCCCAGCATATTGATTGTCATATCAAAGTCAAAATCATCCAATCTTTTTTTAATCAAACTTGCATCCCTGAGTCGAAGGTTTAAATTGATGCCGATTTTCTTTAAATTTCTAACGTATTGATTCAGCACAATCTCGGAACTGCGGTCAACAATGTCCATTTCGATGTTGAATTCTTCACCTGCGGCATTCTTCAATATCCCATCTTTAAAGTTCCAACCTGCTTGTCGCAATAGACTTTGTGCTCGAATTAAATTTTGTCGCAATTTTTGTGGATCTGCGTCGGTAGAAGCGGGTCTAACCAAATCTGGGTTTGATTTGCCAAGCTGCAACATCAATGCTTCTTTTTGTTTGAGCTCGTTGATCAGTTTATGTTCATCTTCTGTAATGGTATTTTGCGCTGACAAATCATGCGAGTTTTGAAAATAACTCAGTGTTCTTGCGCGTCGACCATAAAAAATACGTTTATTGAGCCAATCAAAATCAAACGCCAATTCCAAGGCTTCCCTTACTTCGATTGATTGAAATTTCTCACGCCTTAAATTAACTACCAAAGCTTGCATGCCTGTAGCGCGATTGTGGGATATTTCACTTTTTATGAGTTCGCCAGAGTCAAAGCGTTTGCCTTTGTATTTTCTGACCCATGATGAAATAGAGCCCTCTTCCAATGCATCCAGCTCGCCCACTTTCAGTGCCTCCTCTTCACCGAGTTTGTCCAAATAATATTGGTAGCTGACTTCGTCAAAATTAAACATGCCTTTTCTGACTGGTAAATCCGCAGCCCAATAATCTGCACGTCTTTTGTAGCTGATTGATTTACCGAAATCGACCTTGTCAATCATGTAAGGTCCGCTGGTAATTGGTTTTTCCGTGGCTATTTGATCGAATGATTTGGCTTTACTGGAAAGTACCCAATCTTTCGAAAATATGGGAAGCTGCCCAATCACCATGTGTAACTCGGAATTTTGACGTTTGAAGTCAAAGCGAATCACCCTTTCAGACACAACAACAGCTTCTTTGATATCTACCCAATATGATCGAAAAACGGGGGAGGCTGCTTTGCTCATCAAGGTATCGAAAGTGAACTTAACATCCTCTGCCAACACTGGCTTGCCATTCGAAAATTTTGCCTGTGGATGCAATACAAAAGTCACGCTCAATTTGTCTGCAGCCAAGAGAATTTCTTTTGCCAGCAAACCATACCTCGAAAAAGGTTCATCCTCGCTTGAAGTTGTCAGCGAGTCAAATAACAAACCATATTCTGCAAAAACAAAGCCATTACCGCTGTAACCCATGCCTATTGCAGGGCGTCCGCGCAAGGTGAAAGGGTTTAATTTATCAAAGCTGCCACTGGCAGATAACTTTAATGTGCCGCCCTTTGGTGCATTTGGATTGACGTAATCGAAGTGTTGAAAGCCAGCTTTGTATTTAGGTTCATAACCCATGCCTAGCCCATGCGCCGCCCATACCGATGAAGAGCAACTTACGCCCAATATTAAGAATCCGAACAAAACCCGAAGACAATCCACACGAATTTGAGAAATTATCAAATTCATTTTTCTCATCTTGTAAACCGCCAAACACCTCTGGTGTTTTTGTTTATTTCATGGTTGCTGGTGCTGGTTTCACCACTGTCATCAGCGATAAAAGATACTTTGATTTGCAAAGCATCTGTCCATGATGATGCGCTGGGTTTGAGCGGGTTCTTTACATGCTTAATGACGACACTGGTCACCGATAGGCATTTAGATTTGTCATGCAGCTTGGTGCCGTGCATGGGGGGCACAAAAAATTTGAACGACGAACCGGGTGCGGCTAAAGCTTGTAATGCTGCCGCACCACCATCGTTATAGCTTTTGATACATGACAAGCGCTCTATGAAACTCCGCATTTTGGGTGTTGCTTGAAACACCAATTTGCGCACATCTGCATCGTAACTGCCTTGAGACAAAGCTTGCGCTATTCGTAATTGCTGTGCAGCACTTAATCGTGCCAATACGCCATTGGTTTCTGGTTTCACTGGGCTGGCATTGTCGATAATGACTTCCGTCTTTGCCAAGCCTTCTTCGTTAGACAAAGCAGTTGTACTCTCAGTAGGTGCAGTAGCAGGCGTTGGCTTCGTTTGAACAGAGTCGGTTTTTTGTTGAGGTTTGCTGGCACAGGCGTACAAGAAACTAATGCACAGTATTGCTATCCCTAAACGCCATGTAGTTTTCATATCAATGATTTCGTCACAGAACAGTTAACGCCATTTGTTTTATGTCGATTCTGAAAATTATTGTTTCAAATTGTCTTGATTCAATCAAGCGGATTTTCGAATTATTGATTTTTCAGCGACAATTCGGTGATATCTTATCAGTGCTACCTTTATACCAGCTTAATTTTTCGACTTGTTTTTATAGAAAGTAACATCATGGGCTTTTTAAGCGGCAAAAAACTACTCATTACCGGCGTTCTAAGCAACCGCTCTATCGCTTACGGCATAGCCAAAGCCTGCCACCGTGAAGGCGCAGAATTGGCCTTCAGTTACGTTGGCGACCGTTTTAAAGAACGTATCACAGGCTTTGCAGCAGAGTTTGATTCCAAACTGATTTTTGACTGCGATGTGAGCAACGATGAGGCCATCACCAAAATGTTTGTTGAATTGTCCAAGACTTGGCCGCAATTTGACGGTTTTGTGCACAGCATTGGTTTTGCACCCAAAGAAGCCCTAGAAGGAAATTTTTTAGACGGCTTGACACGCGAAAACTTCCGCATTGCACATGACATCAGTGCCTACAGTTTTCCAGCCTTGGCCAAAGCGGCTTTGCCCTATTTACGTGAAAAATCATCGTTACTGACACTGAGCTATTTGGGCGCTTTGCGTGCTGTACCCAACTACAACACCATGGGATTGGCCAAAGCATCTTTAGAAGCATCTGTACGTTATTTGTCAGAGGCGATTGGCCCTAAGGGAATGCGAGCCAACGGCATCAGCGCAGGACCTATCAAAACATTGGCAGCCAGTGGCATCAAAGATTTTGGCAAATTGCTGGGCACAGTAGCCGGCGCATCACCGATTCGTCGCAATGTCACCATTGAAGAAGTGGGCAACGCTGCCGCATTCTTATTAAGCGACCTGGCCAGTGGCATCAGCTCCGAAATCATGTACGTTGATGGCGGTTACAGCCAAGGCGTAGGCGTGACGGGCGATCAGATTTAATCTGTCTACATAGCCCCCAAGCAATCTGAAATCGCATAGAATCACCTACATTGCTATAGTATTAATAGCACTGTAGGCAGCATTTACGCCGGCTACAGCCTGATTTGCTATAAATTTCCAGCAACCACCGACCCAGCAGTGGTCTTAACCCAACTGGGCGTGCATCTCTTGCACTGAAATCACACTCAGGTTGTCCATGTACTTCATGCCTTCAACAGCGGCTTCAGCACCGAAGATGGTGGTGAATGTGGTGACGCGGGCTAGCAGTGACGATGTACGAATGGCACGTGAATCCGCAATGGCATTGCGACGTTCTTCAACCGTGTTGATGACCATGGCAATTTCATTGTTTTTGATCATGTCCACGATGTGAGGACGACCCTCGGTCACCTTGTTCACCAAGGTGCACGGCACACCGGCAGCTGAAATAGCAGCGGCAGTTCCTTTGGTTGCAACCACTACAAAATTCATAGCTACTAAGGCACGTGCAATATCGACAGCACGCGCTTTATCGTTGTTTTTCACGGTGATAAAGACTTTATTCACAGCATCTGTTGCGCGTGGCAATTTAGTACCAGCACCCAGCTGCGCTTTCACAAAAGCTTCGCCAAATGTTTTACCCACACCCATCACCTCGCCAGTCGACTTCATTTCTGGCCCCAAAATCGTATCGACACCTGGGAATTTGACAAAGGGGAATACGGCTTCTTTGACGCTGAAATAGGGTGGTGTGACTTCTGCACCAATACCTTGTGCGTCCAATGACTGACCAGCCATACAACGTGCGGCGACTTTGGCAAGCTGAACGCCCGTTGCTTTTGAGACGAATGGTACTGTGCGTGAAGCACGTGGGTTCACTTCCAAAACGTAGATGACATCTTTGCCATCGATCTGCTGAATGGCAAACTGCACATTCATCAAACCCACCACGTTCAAGGCTTTCGCCATGGCAGCAGTTTGGCGTTTAATTTCGGTGATGGTCGCAGCAGTCAGGTAATACGGAGGTAAGGAACAAGCCGAGTCGCCGCTGTGCACACCTGCTTGCTCGATGTGTTCCATCACGCCGCCTATGAACACGCGGCCTGTGTGGTCGCGCACGGCATCCACATCACACTCAATCGCATCGTTCAAAAAGCGATCCAACAAAACAGGTGAGTCGTGGCTGACTTTGACCGCTTCACGCATGTAGCGTTCTAAATCACGCTGTTCATGGACAATTTCCATGGCACGGCCACCCAACACATAGCTTGGGCGAACGACCAGCGGGTAGCCCAAAGTCGCAGCTTTTTCAAGCGCTTCTGCTTCGGTGCGTGCTGTGGCATTAGGTGGTTGCAGCAAATTCAATTCGCGCAACAGTGCTGAGAAACGTTCGCGGTCTTCAGCGGCATCAATCATGTCTGGGCTTGTTCCAATGATGGGAACGCCGTTCTTTTCAAGAGCCAGTGCCAATTTCAAAGGTGTTTGTCCACCGTATTGAACAATCACGCCCACTGGCTTTTCAACTGCAACGATTTCCAGCACATCTTCTAATGTGACAGGCTCAAAATACAAACGGTCTGAAGTGTCGTAATCGGTAGACACTGTTTCAGGGTTGCAGTTGACCATGATGGTCTCGTAACCGTCTTCACGCATCGCCATCGCAGCATGGACGCAACAGTAATCAAACTCAATACCTTGACCAATGCGATTAGGGCCACCGCCTAAAACGATGATTTTTTTCTTGTCAGACGGCAGTGCCTCGCACTCGCTACCTACTTGCTCATATGTGGAATACAAATAAGCCGTATTCGAAGCAAATTCCGCTGCACAGGTATCAACACGTTTGTACACGGGGCGCACATTGGCCGCATGGCGCGCTTCGCGAATTTGGGTATCTGTCGTGCGCAATTGTTTGGCTAAGCGGCGATCTGAAAAGCCTTTTTGTTTCAACAAGCGCAAGGTGTCAGCATCTATTTTTTCTAAGCTGGTTTTTTCAAGTGCCAATTCGATTTTGACAATCTCTTCAATCTGCACCAAAAACCAAGGGTCAATTTTGGTCAAAGCAAAAACTTCATCTACGCTCATGCCCATGGCGAATGCGTCGCCAACATACCAAATACGGTCTGGTCCGGGTTCACCCAATTCTTTTTCCAACACCTCACGGTCTTGGGTTTTTTCATTCATGCCGTCCACGCCGACTTCCAAACCGCGCAGCGCCTTTTGGAATGACTCTTGGAAAGTGCGCCCCATGGCCATCACTTCGCCTACCGATTTCATCTGGGTAGTTAAACGTGAATCTGCGGCAGGGAATTTTTCAAATGCGAAACGTGGAATTTTCGTAACCACGTAATCGATGCTGGGTTCAAAACTTGCGGGTGTTGCGCCGCCTGTGATTTCGTTACGCAATTCATCGAGCGTGTAACCGCATGCCAATTTGGCAGCGACTTTGGCAATTGGGAAGCCCGTTGCTTTGGATGCCAAAGCAGATGAACGCGACACTCGGGGGTTCATTTCAATCACCACCATGCGGCCATCTTTGGGGTTGATGGAGAACTGAACGTTTGAGCCGCCTGTATCGACACCGATTTCACGCAACACTGCCAAAGAGGCGTTACGCAATATTTGGTATTCTTTGTCGGTCAAGGTCTGCGCTGGTGCAACCGTGATGGAGTCACCCGTGTGCACGCCCATGGGGTCCAAGTTTTCAATCGAGCAAACAATGATGCAGTTGTCCGCCTTGTCGCGCACCACTTCCATCTCGTACTCTTTCCAACCGAGCAGGGATTCTTCAATCAACAATTCGTTGGTTGGTGAAGCTTCTAAACCACGCTTGCAAATCGTCTCGAACTCTTCGGAGTTGTACGCAATGCCGCCGCCGGTGCCACCTAAAGTAAAGCTAGGGCGAATGACGGTAGGAAAGCCCACACTGCGTTGTACAGCCCAGGCTTCATCCATGCTGTGTGCGATGCCTGAGCGGGCAGAACCGAGACCGATTTTGGTCATCGCGTCTTTGAACTTCAAACGGTCTTCGGCTTTGTCGATGGCTTCTGGTGTGGCGCCAATCAGCTCTACAGGCTTGCCGGTGGCTGCACCCGTGTATTTTTGCAACACGCCGTTGTGCCACAAATCCAAAGCGCAGTTCAATGCTGTTTGGCCACCCATGGTTGGCAAAATCGCATCTGGTCGCTCTTTGGCAATGATTTTTTCAACTGTTTGCCAAGTGATTGGTTCGATGTAAGTGACATCCGCCGTGGCGGGGTCGGTCATGATGGTCGCAGGGTTGCTGTTGATCAGGATGACTTTGTAACCCTCTTCGCGCAAGGCTTTGCAGGCTTGCACACCAGAATAATCAAACTCGCAAGCTTGACCAATGATGATGGGGCCGGCGCCAATGATGAGGATACTTTTTAGGTCGGTACGTTTTGGCATTTTATTTCGCCTCCATCAAAGTGACGAAGCGGTCGAAGAGGTAACTGATGTCTTGTGGTCCGGGAGATGCTTCAGGATGACCTTGGAAGCAAAACGCGGGTTTGTCGGTGCGGGTTAAGCCTTGTAGCGTGCCGTCAAACAAGCTGACGTGGGTGGCGCGCAGGTTGGCAGGCAGTGTTTTTTCGTCCACCGCAAAACCGTGGTTTTGGCTGGTGATGCTGACGTGGCCCGTGTCCAAATCTTTCACCGGGTGGTTCGCACCGTGATGGCCGAACTTCATTTTGAAAGTTTTGGCACCACTGGCCAAAGCCATGATTTGGTGACCAAGGCAAATACCAAATGTCGGTATACCCGTTTCAATCAATTCCTTAGCGGCCGTAATGGCGTAGTCGCAGGGCTCTGGATCACCCGGGCCGTTGGACAAGAAAATGCCGTCCGGATTCAGTTTGAGCACCTCTGCCGCGCTGGTTTGCGCTGGTACGACGGTGACGCGACAGCCGCGTTCTGCCAGCATGCGCAAGATGTTGTATTTGACACCGAAGTCGTAAGCCACCACATGAAATTTGGCATCCGCTGCGGTTTGTTCTGAATAACCTGCTTTGCCTTGCAGCGACGGGTTGTGCAATTGCCACTCGGTTTGTGTCCAGTTGTATGGCTTGCTGGTCGTTACAACTTTGGCCAAATCAAGGCCAGCCATATTCGGTGCTGCTTTAGCCAACGCGATGGCTTTGTCTTTCAGTGCTTGCGACACCGATTCACCCTCACTCAGCGCCAAAATACATCCGTTTTGCGCGCCGTGGGTACGCAAATGCCGGGTTAATTGTCGTGTGTCGATATTGGCAATCGCAATGGTTTTTTCTTTGACCAAATATTCGGTCAGGCTCATGCTGGAGCGGAAATTGGATGCTATTAAGGGCAAGTCTCTGATAATCAAACCAGCCGCATTGACTTTGGCAGATTCGACATCTTGTTCGCTGATGCCATAGTTGCCAATGTGTGGATAAGTCAGGGTAACAATTTGCTGGCAGTAGCTGGGGTCTGTCAGAATTTCTTGGTATCCCGTCATGGATGTGTTGAAAACAACTTCACCGACGGTATAGGGTACATCTTTTGATGCTGCCCCGATGGAGTTTCCAATAAAGACGGTGCCGTCTGCGAGTGCCAATATGGCGGGTGGGTGGCGCTGCTTAATGGACAAAAGCACAGGGTTCTCCGAATAGTTAACGGGTACGCCCAAGCTGGCTCTGCGACAACACTTTTGGTGTCATTTTCAAGCTGCTTTGTCAGGGATGAGGCTTTTTAATGCGCTAGGCGTACTTTGAGTGATAGGACAAGCGCCCTATTATAACGGAGCTTCTTTACCTCTTAAGGTTTCCATCTTAGAATCCCTTGATATGAATATGTCTACACAATCATTGACGTTGTTTCAGCAATTTTTGGCATTGAATAAACTATTCTCTGGTATTTTGTTGCTTGCTGGCCTGTTAACAATTGTCGGTTGTTCAACGACCCGTCCAATTGATTCTGGCGCAAGCACAGCTTCACAAACAGCCAACAAGCCACAAGTATCGCAAAACCCAGTTGTCACACCTCCTGTCACAACCCAAACGCCAATAGCCAATAACACAATTCAAATTCGCCGCGCCAATTTCTTACAAGCCAGCGCTTCAGCTGAAACCAAACGCATGGCTGATTGGGTGGTGGATTCTGGCGATAACGAAAACCGCAACTTTGTAATCGTTGATAAAAAGAGCGCCAGGGTCTACGTGTTTCATGCCAATGGCGTGTTGCGCGGTGAAGCGCCAGTGCTTTTGGGATTTACGGTTGGCGATACCAGCTTTCCAGGCATAGGTGACCGACCACTGTCTTCCATCAAACCGCACGAAAAAACCACCCCACCGGGACGTTTTTTATCCTCTCTGGACAAGAACATCAAGGGCAAAGACATTGTTTGGATTGATTACGATGGTGCAGTTTCGCTTCACGCCATCGTCAAAGGAACAAAAGCAGAAAAGCGTGCGGAGCGTTTGGCATCACCAACCATTGCCGATAACCGGATTTCGTTTGGGTGTATCAACGCACCAGTCGATTTTTTCCATACGATCATCACCCCATCCTTCAAAGAATCAGACGGCATTGTTTATATACTGCCCGATTTACGCCCTCTCAATCAAGTGTTTAGCTCATGGTACGACGTGGATACGAAAGTCAAACTTGCAAACGCATCCCCTGCACTCAATGCTGACGGAAGCTTAAACACATCGGCATATACGGCATCTGTGTCCCGTTAAAACTAGCTCAAAAACCGCTACTTTGTTAACTAAGAACATTCAATTGCAACGTATTTTCGTTGTATTGCCTTGGCTATCTCTGATTTTGTGCGCCTTCAATTGGTTGAAGTTTGGAATTGATCTTCCACTTGCGGATGATTGGAATACCTATATTGATGGAACAATGCGTTCTTTCAAATTCAGTTACCTTTTTGCACATGGTAACGACACGTTTTACCCTGTTGGCAAAATACTGGACACATTGGCATATCGCCTGATTGATGGCAATACCATTGCATACCAATTTATTTCCATGATTGGCGTGCTGGGTTTGTTACTGCTGCTTCAATGGAAGTTATTAAGATTCACATTGAAAGACAAAACACTGGCAGCCAGTGCATTTAGCTTAACCATACTCATGCTGCAACCCGATACATATTGGGGCTGGCAAAATTTAGCCTATCACCAAGCGCTCCCATTGCTTGCGTGTTTAACATGTTTGTATATTGTGTTGGCATTGCAATGGAAACCAGCCAAGGTTTTTTTGAGCTGTTTTGTTTTGGGCTTATTGGGTGGGTTCAGTTACATCAGTGGCGCATTTGCCTCGTTGACTTTGGGCATTGTGTTATTAATTGCCCATCATTTTTGGCGTGGATCTGCTTTCGAAAAAAGCCGAATGCGATTCGGTAGTTTGGGATTATTGATATCAGGTTTGATAAGCACCACAGCGCAAATGTGGGTCATTACTGGAATTCAGAAAGGCACACATATTCCTGGATTGCGAATGGCGTTACCAACTGAAATTGATTTCTGGTTATTTATGATGGGGAAAGTTGCTCGATCATTGATGCTGCCAATCAATACTACGGCTGTTTCACTGGTTTTGACACTCACAGCGGTCGCACTGGTCTGCTTTTTCGTATTCTTTATATTTCGAATGTTTTATGCAAACCGATTCGAACAAAACGCATTTGAACTTCGCCAAACCGGCTTGGTCTTTTTGGCAGTCACCAGTGTGGTATTTGTGTACCTTGTTTTAATCAGCGCTGGTAGAGCCCATATGCGTCCAGCTGAAGACGTGGAAATGCTAAAAGTATTTGGCTGGGGATTTCACCGGTTTCATTTTTTTTGGGTCACTTTACTTTGGCCCTGGCTGCTTGCAATGGTTTTTGTTTATACAAAATCTAAAAATCAACAAGTATTACTCAACCGATTAATTTGGGTCATACCTGCCATTGCGTTACTTTGGTCCATTTACGCTGGCGCATTGAATCATGGTGCTTTCTTCAAAATAACTCAAAACCAACGCGCAGATGGTTTGGAGTGTTTGCAAATGGCAATGCAATCCGGCGATGACGTCAAATGTTGGCAATTGTTACCCATTCAGCATCCTCTCAAACAAGGTATTTTGAACGGTCAGAGAACTGGCGCTTCGTTTGCACGTTTGCTGCCAGCAGAGCAAAAATAGTCGAATTTCAGCGATAACCAGATCGACTGAATAAGCTTCTATACCTTTTGGTCTATACCCAAATGCACTAGCAACTATTTGAACAGTTTCTTAATATTCCAGTACTTCGTCGTAAAAGTTCTGTTTTTTTAAGGAGTATTCAAATGAACTTATACCAACAACACTTAATCGCTCTGGCTGCATGTTCAATGCTTTTGGCATGCAGTGGTGGCGGTGATGCAGAAGCTACAGCCGATACGACACCTGGCACCGCGTCAACACCCAGCGCCGCTGATCCCTCAGCACCAGCACCAGCGGCTTGTACGGCTGCACCCATTGGTGCTACTGGATACAGCTTGGTGTTCAAAGGTTGCGATGCCGCCAATGTGGCTACTTATTACGACAAATCTGAGTGTGTTCGGGACAATGCTACTGGTCTGATTTGGCAGGGACAAACGCCTGCAGGTACTGGATTGCGTGCCAACGACGAATTGGGTCGAACAAACTACAACGACACTTCAGTGGCACAGAAATGGAATGGCATTACTCTCGTCAACCCAACTCAAGCCGATATAGACGATGCCACTAACGCCACAGGTTTTAAAAATGCAATCAATGCCACTAATTTGTGTGGGTTCAACGATTGGCGCATACCTAGCAAAGATGAATTATTTGGTTTAGTCAAGCCAGCGCTGTCACCCAAAATCGATACCACTTGGTTCGTCAATTTCAGCACAACGACTGCATTCCAAAGATTTTGGACAGCCACTCAAGCAGGTACGCCTAACCGATGGGCTTGGTCAATTTATTTCGATTTAGGTACAGCTGAAGCTGGCAATACCAGGTATGCAAATATCTCTGTACGAGTTGTAAGGTAATATTGCTCATGGACACTCTACATCTTTCCGTCTATTGTTCACCACAATTTTAAGACGGTTGTAGAATACTACTTTGAAAAAAGATGAAAATAGCTATCATTAATATAGCACTATAGGCAATATATTTGCCGACTATAGCCATATTTGTCATATATATTGGAGTATAGAATTGGACCAATCATGCAGAATCCAAAGCCACCAAATATATTAGTCGCTGACGACCATGCCATGATGCGTGATGGCATTGTGTTGATGATTCAAACCGCATGGCCTGGAAGCTGGTGTGAGATTGCAGATGACTTTCAAGGTGTGATGGCAAAGATTGATGCCAGCAATGAAGGAACTCGTTTTGCTGCAATAGTGCTCGATTTGCGCATGCCTGGAATGCGTGGAGCCGATAGCGTGGCGCAAATCACACAGCGTGCCGCTGGCGTACCCGTGATTGTTTGCACTGCTTTAGAAGACCCCAGCTTGGTAGAGCGATTAACTTCGAGTGGTATCTTTTGTGCCGTCAATAAGACAGCGGGTTCCGCTGAACTATTGAAACATTTACGGGCTGCACTTGAATTGCAACAGCAAGACCAACAACAGCGGGATTTGAATAGCACTGAAGAATTAAGCGCACGATCACCAAGCGCACAGCACGCTGCTGGTAGTGCCAAATTAACTGCGCGACAACGTGAAATTTTAAAATTGCTGCACACTGGTAAACCCAGCAAAGTCATCGCTTCACAACTGGGCATTGGTTTAGGCACCATCAAAAGTCATCTGCACACTTTGTATTCGGTGATGGAAGTCAATAACCGATCTGAAGCCATTGTGAAATCTCAAAACTGGCTGTTATGAGTGTGCCTTTGACATCACCCGTCAAATCGCAAGCCATCAAACCTGATTTGATGGGAGATCCTCGAGTTCGTGCAGTTATAAAAGAAAATTTATACCGAGGCATGTTGGTTCGCCCAATCATTGTGACTGCCACAGTGATAATGTTTTGGTACTTGCTGGTGGTTTGGCCGAACAATCTACGCCTGATGCTTGCACTGGGCATCTGGGGCACAAATTCAATTCTGTACTTAGCTTTGCATTTTTACCATCGATTTCAGGATATGGACAAGCGCCAATTGCCTGAGGCTTCCAGCATGTACCTCAAACTATTGGTACTGAATTGTTGGATAGATTGCGCAGCTTTAGGATTTGTTGGTTTACTCATAGCCATTGAAAGACCCGACTTTGAATCCATGGTCGTCATCGGCTTGATCATGTACATGTTCAGTGCATTCATCAAAAACATTTCCTATGCGACAGCATCACGCTTTTTACCCGCCTTGGTATTCATGCCTGTAACCATTGCATTTCTCATGCGTGGTGATGCTGCCCACATCATCATTGCTGTGTACTTCATCATTTCCACATTCAGTCTATCCGTGTATGGTGCCTCTGCAGCTACTGCCATCCAATTGCCCATCAAACAACAATATGAGATCGCTGAGCAAAATGAAGCTTTGTCACAGCTGACCACTCAACTGAGCATTGAACGCGATCGCGCTGACGCTGCCAATGCAGCCAAGTCGCACTTTTTTACCGCAGCCAGCCATGATGCCAGACAGCCCTTGCAAGCAATCAGTTTGTTATTTGATGGCTTCAAAATGTCTGCACAAACTAATTTGCAAGATAAAAAAATCATAGAAAAAATTGAAGTTAACCTCAATACCATACGGCATCTTTTTGACCGAGTGTTGGATATTTCAAGAATTGATTCGGGACATGTCACACCTGAAATTAAAAACTTCAGTCTGCAAAAGTTATTCAATAAATTAGATGCGCAATTCGGTGAGCTGGCCGCATCAAAGGGTCTTTGGCTGCACTTTGTTCCCACAGACGCATGGGTAGAGCACGACTCAGAATTGCTTGATCGCATCGTATCCAATTTAGTCCACAACGCCATCAAATACACGTCCACAGGTGGAGTGTGGGTTGCCTGGCGTCAGACACGTGGTCGTCTTGAAATACGCGATAGCGGCTTAGGCATCAGCAAAGAAGATCAAGCAACTATTTTCAATGAGTTTGCGCAAGTCAATAATCCTGCGCGTAACAACGAAGCGGGATTAGGCCTTGGCTTGTCCATCGTCAAACGTTTGGCAGAACTGACGCATACGCCTTTCGGTTTGCGATCTCAAAAAGACATGGGCAGTACCTTTTGGTTGAAATTGAATGCAAGCCCTTTGCACAACCATCAGCGCAATTTCCAAGTTACGCCTAGCGACACATACAATTCTGCCAACCAGATATCCTCGCTTGAAATGGACAAACCACTTGCTGGCTTGCGTGTTTTTTATGTTGAAGATGATCCACAACTGCGAGATCTTTTTGGACAATCGCTCATCCATGCAGGAGCTATCGTCATTGCATGCGCTCATTTGGATGAAGTTCAATCGATTCTCACAAATGATGTTGAGGCAAAATTACAATCAATCAATGTTATTTTGACTGATTACCGATTGGGGGCAAGCGGTACAGGCTTGGATGCTGTTCAAGCAGTTCGAAACCATACCCACAAAGATATTCCAGCAGTGCTGATCACTGGCGACAGTGCCGTTAGAGATTTGCAAACCATCCAACAATTACCCAATTCAACCTTGCTGCACAAGCCGGTTGAATTTCATCAACTCAAGCAAGTGCTGCTGAAAGTTTCAAAACATTAAACTGCAGTAACAAATGCTGGCGAACAGTGGCCAAATTCAACGTACAACTGCAAAACCGTCAAGGTCTGATGCTTATTGAGGCACCAATTCAACCCGGCGGTTTTTAGCGCGCCCATCTTCTGTTGCATTTGTGGCAACTGGCGCCAAATCAGCCACCCCAAAAGCTGACAAGCGATTGGCTGCGATACCGTATTGCGATGCCAGCGCCGCATTCACAGATTCGGCACGTCGTTTTGAAAGTCCAATGTTGCTATCCAAATTGCCTTGGTTATCGGTATGACCCACAACCCTGAGCTTCAAGTTAGGTTCAGCTTTCAATAATTTGGAAATTTCTTCCAGCGCAGGTTTGGACTCGGGCTTGAGGTCCGCCTTTGCCGTATCAAACAAGATGCCATACAAGGCGATACGGCCTGTTGCGTTGATGGCTTTTGACATTTCTGATGCGCTGACTGTGATCATGTTTTGCTTCATGGCAGCCACATCCACAATATCCAATGCGGCATAAACACCACGCTGAGCTTTGTAAATTCGGTTTTCGTTATCCCACTGCACGACGGTTAACTGCATATAAGTGGTTTGTCCATCTTTGTCGCGCTTGGCTGTCAATGTGTGCAGGTTTTTTACCGATGCACCATACATCACAAATTCGCTACGGGATGTTGACAGTTTGGTTCCTCCAAAACCAAAGCTGGTCAAAAACCCATTCCAGCGCCCGGCTTGTTTGTCTTTGCTTGAGTCGTACAAAATTGTGAAGCCCTGCGATGGCAAATCATTGACATAGTTCCTGAACACTTCAAGACTGGTTGTTTCACCTGGCGCTTCATACCAAATACGCGTACGCGCACCTTCGGCCACAACAGGCGCAGAAACAAATTCGCGCTGTCGATTCACAAGATTTAAACGGGCGAAAGTTGAGGTCTGAAATTCAACCGAATCAAAGCGCTTGGTGTCGTACAACACAATGGACGAATTGGCAAAGCGCTTGATATAAGGGTGATCTTTAGCGCCAGCTAAATCAGATTCGGCTGTTTGTGCGTTTGCGTTTGTAGCAACGCAAAGCACAACAAACAAAAAGCTGAGCCATTTCATTAGAAAACGACCAGCACTTGAAGGATTCTGTAGTTTCATATCAAACTCCGTATGGAAGTTGTTGAGAATGAAACTATTCTGACAGTTGTGCAGTCCTTTGACCAGTACCTTTTGGTATAGATACCGCTATATCAAATGCCATCACAAGCTACTTGCGTTGATAGTGCATCCGAATGTCATTTTCCGAATCAGCCGGAGGACGAGATCGCTCGTTGTTGACGATGTCCTGTAGGACCGACTGTGGGTTTGTGGAGCTTCCGGCCAGCAAAGGTGACGGCGGAACAGAATTGACTGAAGGTGCTGAGGTCTGTACAGGACGGGGCAAAAAAGTTTGTGAGGACTGAACAGAGGGAATAGACGGTGGCTGCATGGGTCTCTGCGGCGTAGATGGCTGCGAGAGTGAACTATTAGCCGGCAATGGCTGCGGACTTGCCTTCCGCCCAACACCGCAGTATTCGGCTACTCTTTGTTTTATCGCACGCCAACCGCAGTTTTCAGCATCCACCTGTGCACGTGTCCGCTCATAAGCTGCGCGCATTTGAGCGTTATTTGCTGAACGTCCCTGGCTTTCAATCCTCTGTTCCCTCTCCGCATTTTCCTTGTCGATGATTGTCAATCGCGAAAGGAAGTCGGAGCCACAAGAAGGACTCCAGCTATTGAAGCTCATTTGATGTTGGCTGCGATAGTGCGTCGCCGTATACGTATTTCGTGATCCAAGTACACGCATGTGATCATCGGCTGCACTGAGCTGGCGATCAATTTCGGAAGCACACGTAGCAAGAGGATCGAATCCGATAAATGGATTGCTCCCTCCTCCCGGTTCAACTTTCGCTTCCGGCTTCTGCCCCACCTGCGCGATTGCGTGCAACGAAACAACTACCCCGGCTGCCGCGAGGGCCGTAATGCCAAGCCAGCGAGTAGTTAAGGCAATCGGCATGATGGTGTTTGAGCCTTTGGTTTACTTCTTCGCTGGCGGCACATCCGTACAACTGCCATGCGCCACTTCTGCAGCCATGCCAATGACTTTCACCCAGCGTCGGATGCGGATGGATGGTTTTGCCGATGTCGATGGCATCTGCGCCCATTTCAATCGCCAAAGCCACTTCACCGATCATGTCACCCGCGTGCGTGCCGACCATACCGCCGCCTAAGATCTTGCCATGACCATGGGCTTCAGGGCTGTCGTCAAACAACAGTTTGGTGACACCTTCATCTCGCCCATTGGCAATCGCACGGCCTGATGCGGTCCACGGGAACAAGCCTTTTTTGACCTTGATGCCTTTGGCTTTGGCTTCGTCTTCGGTCAATCCGACCCATGCCACTTCAGGGTCGGTGTAGGCGACGCTTGGAATCACGCGCGCATTGAATGCTGCCGCTGCCAATTCCTTGTTACCTTGCAGTTCACCAGCAATGACTTCAGCCGCCACATGCGCTTCGTGCACGGCTTTGTGCGCCAACATGGGCTGACCGACGATGTCGCCAATGGCAAAAATGTTCGGCACGTTGGTGCGCATTTGGATGTTGACAGGAATGAAGCCACGGTCTGTGACATCGACACCGGCTTTGTCAGCCGCAATTTTCTTGCCATTGGGTGTGCGGCCAACGGCTTGCAAAACCAAATCGTAAGTTTGCGGCGCAGGTGCTGCTACGCCCTCTTCTGCCGAGGCAAATGTGACTTCAATGCCAGCAGGTGTGGCTTTGGCGCCTACGGTTTTGGTTTTAAGCATGATGTTGTCAAAGCGTTTGGCATTCAACTTCTGCCAGATTTTGACCAAGTCGCGGTCAGCGCCTTGCATCAAACCGTCCATCATTTCAACCACGTCCAAGCGCGCGCCCAATGTGCTGTAGACCGTGCCCATTTCCAAACCGATGATGCCGCCGCCCAAAATCAACATGCGCTTGGGCACTTCTTTCAAGGCCAATGCGCCTGTGGAATCAACCACGCGTGGATCATCCGGCATGAATGGCAAACGAACCGCTTGACTGCCTGCGGCGATGATGGCGTTTTTGAATGCGATGACTTTTTTACTGCCTGTTTTATCCTGCGCAGTGCCAGTGGTTTCTTCAACTTCAACATGATTGCTGCTGATGAACGAACCATAACCACGCACCAATGTGACCTTGCGCATTTTCGCCATTGCCGCCAAACCACCTGTGAGCTTGCCAATCACTTTTTCTTTGTGACCACGCAGCTTGTCTACATTGACAGCAGGCTTGCCAAAATCAACACCCAAGTCGCCCAAATGCGCCACTTCATCCATCACCGCTGCCACGTGCAACAGTGCTTTGGATGGTATGCAACCCACGTTCAAACACACGCCACCCAAGGTGGCGTAGCGCTCAACGATGACCACTTTCAATCCCAAATCGGCCGCACGGAATGCCGCCGAATAGCCGCCAGGGCCACCACCTAAAACCAGCACATCGCAATCCATGTCAACCGCGCCTGTGTAGCTAGACGCTATGCTATTAATAGCAGTATTGGCAATATTTGTGCTGGCTACAGGCTGATTTGATACATTATTTGCAGCCACAGAAGGCGCTGCAGGTGCTGTAGCGGCTTCAGATGCCACTGCACCTGAAACTTCCAATGTCACAATCGGGCTGCCTTCTTTGACCTTGTCACCCAGCTTCACCAACAAAGCAGTTACCACGCCGGCATGGCTGGAAGGAATTTCCATGGATGCTTTGTCGGATTCGACTGTGAGCAAGCTTTGGTCAACTTTAATGGTGTCACCCACTTTGACCATTAACTCGATGACTGCCACATCTGCAAAATCGCCAATATCTGGAACTTTAATGTCTAGGGTTGCCATAATTTTTTCTCGCTATATAACTGAATTTTTTGCTGGATTGAATTCAGCTGTTTATTTCATTTTGATGGTGTACAAATCCATGGCGCCGCCAGAATTCTTATCAAACTCGCATCCTGCTTGTATACCTGCTTGCGCAATTTCACGGGCGGTTTTGGCTTTGTTGTAGGTGGCATGCATGGCACCCAAAGCAAAACCACGGCCAGAGCCAATGCCCCAAAACTCTTTGAATTCAAACACTTCGCGGTAGCTGTACAAACCGTAAATTCCTGTTTGATTTGCAATTACCACACTGAATTGGCTGGACTCATAGGGGTCGTTGTCTTCTTCTTTGGTTTGCAAAAAGTAGGTGTCTTTCAGCACTGGGTGCAATTTCAAAAAGGTGTCAAATACCTCGTCTTTGCTGCCAAATTTTCGATCTGCTTTAGGCAATGCGTTAATCGCTTTGCGCAAGGCTGGAAAATGCGCAACAGTGCCTGCCATGCCAATGTAGGTTGGGCCTGTTGCGGTTTCGAACTTGAAAATTTTGGTGTTCGCTTCAAACCGATGGTTCAAGCGTGTATCACCAAAGGTGACCAAGCTTTCGGCTGCAATGACGATTTGTTTGTTCTTTTTAACGACGACAACTGTGGTCATGGGCCAATCCTTTAAAGCATGACTCGACGGAAATCGGCGAGTACCTGACCCAAGTATGCGTTAAAGCGCGCAGCTGCAGCACCGTCGATGACGCGATGATCCCAACTGAGCGACAACGGTAACATCAAGCGTGGTTGGAAAGTTTTACCGTCCCATTTGGCTTCAATGCTGGATTTGCACACGCCCAATATCGCCACTTCAGGCGCATTGATGATGGGGGTGAAATAGCGGCCGCCAATGCCGCCCAGTGAGCTGATGGAGAAGCAACCGCCGGTCATTTCTGCTGGGCTTAACTTGCCATCACGCGCTTTTTTGGCCAACTCGCCCATTTCTGTTGAAATTTGCAAAATGCCTTTTTTGTCCGCGTCTTTAATGACAGGCACCATCAAACCATTGGGCGTATCGGCTGCAAAGCCAATGTGGTAATACTGTTTGTAGACCAAGCTCTCGCCATCTAAGGATGAATTGAATTCAGGGAATTTTTTCAGCGCTGCCACGCAGGCTTTGATGAGGAAAGCCAACATGGTGACTTTGACACCCGACTTTTCATTCTCTTTGTTCATCAAGACGCGGAAGGCTTCCAGGTCGGTGATGTCAGCATCGTCATGGTTGGTGACGTGCGGAATGATGACCCAGTTGCGATGCAAGTTGGCGCCACTGATTTTTTTGATGCGCCCCATTTCTTTGCGCTCAATCGGGCCAAACTTGGCAAAATCAACCTTAGGCCAAGCCAGTAGACCAAGTCCTCCACCATTATCAGTGCCTTTTTGGCCTGTAGCCGACGTATTCATTGCCTGAGATGCTATTGTATTGATAGCGCCAGACATCACACCTTGGGTGAAGCGTTGCACGTCTTGATCTGTGATGCGCCCTTTCAAACCAGTGCCTTTGACTTCGGCCAATGGCACACCCAATTCACGTGCGTATTTGCGCACAGACGGTGAGGCATGCGGTAAGTTCAGTGTGTTGGCTGTAGGCGCGTGTGCTGGAGCAGGCGCTGATGCAGAGCTGGCAGCAACCACAGCAACTGCTGGCTCAGCTTGAACGATTGCTGGCGCCGGTGTGCTTGCTGTAGGGGTTGGCGTGGCCACTGCTGCAGGTGCAGGAACAGATGCAGCTGCTGGTGATGCTGCATCGCCAGCAACTTCCATGACCGCAATCACATCGCCCACATTCACTTTATCGCCCAACTTCACTTTCAACTCTTTGATCACGCCAGCACTGGATGAAGGAATCTCCATCGCTGCTTTGTCGGATTCCACCGTCATCAAGGATTGCTCCAACTTGATGGTGTCACCTACTTTGACCAGCAGCTCAATCACCGCCACGTCTTTGAAGTCGCCAATGTCTGGAACTTTTATGTCTATCAATGCCATGTTTATCTCCAGAAAATTAAGCGTATAAAGGATTGAGTTTGTCGGTTTTGATGCCGTACTTGTTGATGGCTTCGGCCACCTTGGTTGCTGGCAACTTGCCTTCTTCACTCAAGGCTTTCAGTGCAGCAACGACGATGTAATGGCGATTGACTTCAAAGTGCTCACGCAGTTTGCTGCGGAAATCGCTGCGGCCAAAACCATCTGTTCCCAAAACCTTGTAAGCGCGTTGTGTGCCATCGGCATATTTAGGAATGAAGGGGCGAATTTGCTCGGCATAGGCTTTCATATAGTCAGTGGATGCGACCACAGGACCAGCATGTTTGTCTAACTGCTGCGCCACAAATGATTGGCGCTGTGCTTGCGTGGGGTGCAGCAAGTTGTAGCGTTCAGCATCTTGCCCATCGCGTGTCAATTCATTGAAGCTTGGGCAACTCCATACATTGGCAGCGATGCCCCAATCTTTGGCCAGCAAGGCTTGTGCTTCAATCGACTCACGCAAAATCGTGCCAGAGCCCAGCAGTTGAACAGACAGGGCTGCAGCTTTGTCTGCAGGCTTGCACAAATACATGCCCTTGATAATTTGTTCTTCAGTGCCTGCAGTCAAGCCCGGCATAGCATAGTTTTCATTCAACAAGGTGATGTAGTAATACACATTGTCTTGTTTCTCGACCATGCGCTTTAAGCCATGGTGCAGGATCACACCCACTTCATGCGCAAAGGTGGGGTCGTAGCTGATGCAGTTGGGTATCGTGCCCGCCATGATGTGGCTATGACCGTCTTCGTGTTGCAAACCTTCGCCATTGAGCGTGGTGCGACCAGAAGTACCGCCCAGCAAGAAGCCACGTGCTTGCATGTCACCCGCAGCCCATGCCAAATCACCAATGCGCTGGAAACCAAACATAGAGTAATACACATAGAAGGGCACCATGATGCGGTTGTTGGTGCTGTAACTGGTGGCGGCTGCTATCCAACTGCTCATGCCACCGGCTTCGTTGATACCTTCTTGCAAAATTTGACCCGCTTTGTCCTCGCGGTAGTACATCACTTGGTCTTTATCGACTGGCGTGTAATTCTGCCCAGCTGGGTTGTAAATACCCACTTGCCTGAACAAACCTTCCATGCCAAAAGTACGCGCCTCATCCACCAAAATCGGCACCACACGTGGCCCCAAAGCTTGGTCGCGTAACAATTGCGTCAAGAAACGAACATAGGCTTGCGTGGTAGAAATTTCACGCCCTTCGGCGGTTGGTTCTATCACCGATTTGAATGTTTCTAATGAAGGTACGGTGAACGACTCATCCGCTTTGGTGCGGCGGTGCGGCAAATAGCCCCCCAAGGCTTTGCGACGTTCATGCAGATATTGCATTTCGGGCGTGTCGTCAGCAGGCTTGTAAAACGGAATGTCCGCAATTTGGCTGTCTGGCACAGGGATATTGAAACGATCACGGAAGATTTTGATATCTTCATCGGTGAGCTTTTTGGTTTGGTGCACATTGTTTTTGCCCTCGCCACTTTTGCCCATGCCAAAACCTTTGACCGTTTTAATCAACAATACGGTGGGTTGGCCTTTGTGCTTGACTGCTTCTGCGTAAGCCGCATAAACTTTTTTAGGGTCATGTCCACCACGGCGCAGCGCCCAGATTTCATCGTCACTCATGTGCGACACCATCTCTAAAGTACGTGGATCACGTCCAAAGAAATGTTTGCGCACATAAGCGCCGTCATTGGCTTTGAAAGCTTGATAGTCACCATCCAAAGTGTCCATCATCAACTTTTTCAAAGCACCATCTTTGTCGCGCGCCAAGAGTGGGTCCCAATCACTGCCCCATAAGAGCTTGATCACATTCCAACCTGAGCCGCGGAATTCGCCTTCCAGCTCTTGCACAATCTTGCCATTGCCGCGCACAGGACCATCTAAGCGCTGCAAATTACAGTTCACTACAAAAATCAGGTTATCTAATTTTTCACGTGCGGCCAAACCGATCGCGCCCAATGACTCCACTTCATCCATTTCACCGTCGCCACAGAACACCCACACCTTGCGGTTTTCAGTATTGGCAATGCCACGTGCATGCAAATACTTTAAAAAGCGTGCTTGGTAAATCGCCATCAAGGGGCCAAGCCCCATCGAAACCGTGGGAAACTGCCAAAACTCGGGCATCAATTTAGGGTGTGGGTAGCTGGACAAACCTTTGCCATCCACTTCTTGGCGGAAGTTGAGCAACTGCTCCTCAGTCAATCGACCTTCTAAATACGCACGCGCATACACACCTGGTGACACATGGCCTTGGATGTACAAACAATCGCCGCCGTGGTTCTCAGATTCAGCATGCCAAAAATGGTTAAAACCCGCGCCAAACATGTGCGCCAATGACGCAAATGAACCAATGTGACCGCCCAAATCACCTCCATCCACGGGGTGATGGCGATTCGCTTTGACCACCATCGCCATCGCATTCCAGCGCATATAGGCACGCAAGCGTTCTTCAATTTCAATATTACCTGGGCAATGTTCTTCTTGCGTGGGCTCTAGGGTGTTGACATAAGCGGTGTTGGCCGAAAAAGGCATGTCAATGCTGCTTTGGCGCGCGTGCTCTAACAACTCTTCTAACAAGAAGTGAGCACGCTCTGGTCCTGCTGATTCAATCACGGCGGACAAAGCGTCCATCCATTCGCGCGTTTCTAATTTGTCAGTATCTTGAACGGTGCTTGCAGTTGTTTGCGCAGTGTTTACCGAATTGTCTGTCATGGTTTGTCTCCTGTGTTTTGTTTTGATCTTGATACCTGACGTTTTGATGATGCCTGCATCGCACCACACTCGTCAAGTTTTAGGCTGTGTGCTCTATTTTGGCACACTTTATTCAAAATATCAAATTATGAATCTTGATTTCATATTATGATATTTGAAGACAATTTTAAACATTTCACTTTGTTCTACACTCTCTTGTATGTATCGCCTATTTAGACCCTTGCAATAAATGAACCTCGCCTCTTTAAGTGCCCAATTTCGTACTTGGTGGCGCAAGCAAACGCCGCACAGGCAAGATCGCTTTGCCTTATTGGGTCCCATCGTCAGTGTCTTACTGTTTTTGATCGTGATATTGGCTTCGTTCGCGTATTTGCGTTTAGAAGAAATTGACCGCGAACAAGAATCCATCAAACGCGATGTGGAATACGCTCAACAAAATTTACGTTTGAGACTTTTGGACCGTCAAGAGCAATTCCTGCGATTGGCAAGGGATATCGCTAGCAATGACATCAACGATGATGTATTCATTGCACAAGCTGAAGATCTAATCAGCAAGCATCCTGAATTGCACGCTGTTTCTTGGATAGATAACAAACAAAAAGTGATTGCCACTTACACCGTTGCCAGTGCTATCAATACACAGATACGGCGCATAGGCGATAAGCTCAGCAAGCGCGAGTCTGAATCAGGGTACGCTCTGGTCAAAGATACATATGGCCCTGTGTACACCCATACCATCACCACAGACAACGCGGGTGTGTTGCCTATTTTGCAGATATTTGTACCAATACAAGACCATGGTCGATTTGCCGGATTGATATTGGGTGAGTACTCTATCGAAGGCTTATTGCGCTTTGGCGTACCGTCAGAAGTGAATACCAAATATGCCGTCACTCTCATCAATGGGAAAAACAGTGTTCTGGCCGGCTCAGCTATTACCCCGCGCAACTCCATCACGGCAGCACTGAAACTGTCACGCAAGCCCTATGAATACCAATTACCAGTTTCGCCAGTTGGGAATGATTTGTTACTCAGAGCGCAAGGCTATCGGACTTCATTGGGTTTGGTAGGCAGTGCGCTTGTTTTGGTTAGCTGCAGCATTGAGCGTTTTAACCGTTTGGATGCTGATTGCCACATGGCGACACACGCGCAAACGTCAATTTGCGCAACAAGCCTTGATACGTGAAACCAATTTCAGACGCGCCATGGAAAATTCCATGCTCACTGGCATGCGTGCATTGGATTTGACCGGCAAGATTACCTATGTCAACCCTGCGTTCTGTCAAATGACGGGTTGGTCTGAAGCTGAATTGGTTGGTTGTACAGCACCTTTTCCTTACTGGCCAAAGAACGACCATGCCGTGTTGCATGAACAACTGAGGATTCAACTCAGTGGCCAATCTCCAGCCAGCGGCTTCCAATTTAAAGTGAGCCGCAAGGATGGTGGGCAATTTGATGCACGCATGTATGTGTCGCCATTGGTTGACGACAAAGGTGTGCAAACCGGTTGGATGACCTCCACCACCGACATCACCGAACCCAATCGCATTCGACATCAATTACTGGAGTCACAAGACCGCTTTATCACGGTTTTGGAAGGCATGGATGCTTCTGTTTCTGTAGCACCTTTGGGGCGAACTGATTTGCTTTTTGCCAACAAGCTATACCGTTCTTGGTTTGGTGCTGACACCGTAGGGCATATGCGACTGATAGCCGAAGCCGGAATTCCGATACGTGAGCAAGTTGAAGAAAGTGGTGATGACGTAGACAGTCTGGCGGGTTTGCCTTATTCACAAATCAACAGCGACAGCAGCAATCAGTTTGAACTTTTCTGCGCTGATTTGAACAAGTGGTTGGAAATTACGATCGCGTTACATCACTTGGGTAGATGGCCGATTGGCGCAGATGGTGATTGCAACCGACATCACACAGCGGCGCAATGCCGAAATGCAAGAAGCATTGCAAGTTGAACGCGCCCAAAGTGCCAGCCGACTCATCACCATGGGCGAGATGGCATCCAGTGTGGCGCATGAATTGAACCAACCGCTGACAGCCATCAATATTTATTGCAATGGCATAGTGGCGCGCATCAGAGAACAGCAAATCTCTGAAATCGAAATCATTTCAACATTGGAAAAAACGTCAAAACAAGCACAGCGTGCGGCACAAATTATTCAACGCATACGCACATTCGTAAAACGCAGTGCACCGAATCGTAACTTGTCAAACATTTACTTGATGGTTGAATCGGCCCGTGAGTTGGCTGACATTGAGATGCGCAGACGCAATGTGCATCTGCATTTTTACGTGGCAGCACGCTTACCCAAGTTATTTGTAGACCCTATATTGATAGAACAAGTTTTGATCAATTTGCTCAAAAATGCAGCTGAATCGGTCGACAATGCGCGACGCACCCCCAGCAATCGCCGGGTCGAATTGCGTGTTGCACCCATGACAGAAGAGTCTCGCGATGGTGTTGAATTTTCGGTCATCGACACCGGTTCTGGCATTCCGCCTGATGTCATGGCTCGCTTGTACGAATCGTTCTTTTCTACCAAAGCAGAAGGCATGGGTATGGGCTTGAGTCTGTGCCGATCTATCGTCGAATCACATGCAGGACGCATCAAAGCTGAGAACATTTACAATGGTGAATTGATCACAGGATGTCGTTTCAGTTTTTGGTTGCCTTTGCCTAACGAATCTGAATTGAAAACGGAACAAACGAATGCAGTTTGATGCCATCGTGGCTGATTGCTTCACACTTAAAAATACGGGAGTATGCGTATGGGTTCAACAACTAAATTAGGTACTGTCTACGTCGTTGACGATGACGAAGCAGTGCGCGATTCATTGCAATGGATGCTGGAAGGAAAAGACTACCGCGTGCGTAGTTTTGATTCAGCTGAATCATTCTTAAGCCGATACGATGCGCGAGAAATCGCATGCTTGATTGTCGATATACGCATGGGAGGCATGTCAGGCTTGGACCTGCAAAACCGATTGATTGAACGCCAATCACCACTGCCCATTGTCTTTATCACAGGTCATGGTGATGTGCCCATGGCTGTAGACACCATGAAAAAAGGTGCCACTGACTTTATCCAAAAACCATTCAAAGAAGAAGACATCTTGAAATTGGTTGAACGCATGCTGACGCAGGCTGCCAGCAGTTTTTCACAACAAAAAGAAGCCGCCAACCGCGATGCCCTGATCAGCAAATTAACTGGACGTGAAGCGCAGGTAATGGAACGCATCGTGGCAGGTCGTTTGAACAAACAAATCGCTGACGATTTGGCCATCAGCATCAAAACTGTCGAGGCGCACCGTGCCAACATCATGGAAAAACTGGGTGCAAACTCCGTAGCTGATTTATTGAAAATCGCACTTGGCAAAACCGCAACCACTGATTAAGTTATATTTCGACGCGCTCAATGCGAAACCGCATCACAGCGCTGATTTAATTCTCATCTGACTCAACCATGACAGCACAAATCATTGACGGCGTCGCTCTTTCCAAACAACTGCGCGCCGATGTGGCTGAGCGAACTCTTCAGTTAAAGTCCAAAGGGGTCACGCCTGGCTTGGCGGTGATTTTGGTGGGCGAAGACCCAGCCAGCCAAGTCTATGTACGCAATAAGATCAAGGCTTGCGAAGATTGCGGCATCAAGAGTGTGTTTGAAAAATACGATGCCACTTTGAGCCAAGCCGACTTGCTGGCGCGTATCAATGCACTCAATGCCGATGCCAGCATTCATGGCATTTTGGTGCAAATGCCCTTACCCAAACACATTGACCCCCATGCTGTGATTGAAGCCATCTCTGCCAGCAAAGATGTGGACGGTTATTCCACGCTCAGTGCAGGTGAATTGATGACCGGCAAACCCGGCTTTAACCCTTGCACACCTTACGGCTGCATGAAGTTGATTGAAAGCACGGGTATCAACTTGAAAGGCAAGCATGCAGTCGTCATTGGTCGCAGCAACACCGTGGGTAAACCCATGGCGATGATGTTGCTGGCTGCCAATGCCACCGTCACCATTTGCCACAGCGCCACGCCAGATATGAAAGCCCACACTTTGCAAGCTGATGTGGTCGTGGCTGCCGTTGGCAAACGCAATGTGCTCACCGCCGATATGGTTAAACCGGGTGCGGTAGTTATTGACGTGGGCATGAACCGCGATGGCAATGGAAAACTGTGCGGCGATGTTGATTTTGAAGCCATCAAACCGATAGCCAGCCACATCACACCTGTGCCTGGCGGCGTAGGCCCTATGACCATCACCATGCTCTTGGTTAACACACTGATTTCTGCTGAGCGCACGGTGCGCTGAATCTTGCTTGGCCATACATTTACGTTTGGTTTTACGCTGTTTTGTGCATGATCTACGCAAAGTTTGCGCTTGAATAGCTGCAATCAATCTCCATTTATACCGACATGACTGAAACCACCAATCCCCTCTTATCGCCATTTAAAACACCAGTAGGCATTGCCACAGCCATGCCTTTGTTTGATCAAATCAAACCCGCGCATGTTGCACCTGCAATGGAAACTTTGTTGGCCCATGCACAGCAAGCTTTGAACACCGTTACGTCGGCTGACTTTCCCGCTCAATGGCTAGACATATCCAAAGAATTGGATGTAGCAACTGAACAACTGGGGCGCGCATGGGGTGCTGTGAATCATTTGAATCATGTCGCCGATACACCCGAACTTCGTGCGGCTTACAACGATGCCTTGCCCAAAGTGACCGCTTTTTACACCGCTTTGGGTGCGAACGAAGCCTTGTACGCCAAATACAAAGCGATTGATGTGGCGACATTGAATGACGAGCAAAAGCAAGCACACAAAAATGCCATGCGTAATTTTGTTTTGAGTGGTGCGGAGCTCACAGGTGTTGCCAAAGAACGCTTTGCCCAAATTCAAGAAAGCTTGGCCGAGTTGAGCCAAAAATTCAGCGAAAACGCTTTGGATGCCACCGAAGCGTTTGTGTATTACGCCAGCATGGATGAACTCCACGGCGTACCTGATGATGTCTTGCAAGCCGCACAAAAGGCCGCTGCCAAAGACGCCGAAGAATCTAAGGGCGGCAAATGCAAAGCCACCGATTACAAACTCAGCTTGAAGATGCCTTGCTATTTGCCAGTCATGCAATTTGCAACCAGCAGTGCTCTTCGCGAAGTACTGTACAAAGCTTACTCTACCCGTGCTTCCGACCAAGCCAGCTATGCCACCGTTGACACTGTCAAAGATGCCAAGCAGTTTGACAATTCCAACATCATCACCGAGATGTTGGCCTTGAAAAATGAAGAAGCCCAGCTTTTAGGCTACAACAACCATGCCGAAGTATCCTTGGCCACCAAAATGGCCGATACACCGGCACAAGTGATTCAATTTTTGCGCGACTTAGGCCAACGTGCACGTCCTTACGCTGAACAAGATTTGGCCGATATGCGCAGCTTTGCCAAAGAGCACTTGAATATGCCCGACCCACAAGCATGGGATTGGCCCTACATTGGTGAAAAGCTCAAAGAAGCGCGCTATTCGTTCAACGAACAAGAAGTCAAACAATACTTTCCACTGCCTAAAGTTCTGGCCGGACTTTTCAAAATTGTTGAAACGTTGTTTGACGTGGACATCCGCGAAGACAAAGCCCCCGTTTGGAATGACAGCCGTTAAGTTTTATCGCATTGAACGATGGCTCCACTCTCGTTGGTGCAGTTTTATTTGATCCGAACGCTCGTACCGGCAAACGCGGTGGCGCTTGGATGGACGATGTGCGTGCCCGCTGGTTGCGTCCTGATTCTGGTCAATTGCAAACTCCAGTAGCCCACTTGGTTTGTAATTTTGCTGACGGTGCTGATGGCAAACCAGCACTGCTCACGCACGACGATGTGATCACCCTGTTCCACGAATGCGGTCACGGCTTGCAGCACATGCTCACCACTGTGAATGAGCGCGATGTTTCCGGCATCAGCGGCGTGGAATGGGACGCTGTGGAATTGCCCAGCCAATTCATGGAAAACTTTTGCTGGGAATGGGACGTGCTCAAACACATGACCGCGCATGTGGAAACTGGTGCACCTTTGCCACGCGAACTGTTTCGACAAAATGATCGCCGCCAAAAATTACCAAAGCGGTTTGCAAACGCTGCGTCAAATTGAATTTTCATTGTTTGACATGCTCTTGCACACGCAAACAAAAGCACTCAGCAATGACGAGGTGTTGAGTTTGCTGCGCCAAGTGCGCCAGGAAATTGCCTTGATTCAAGCCCCTGCTTACAGCCGCACCTCGCATACCTTCAGCCACATTTTTGCAGGTGGTTATGCAGCTGGCTATTACAGCTACAAATGGGCTGAAGTGTTGAGCGCCGATGCCTATGCCGCTTTTGAAGAAGCACGATTGAGTGGCGATGTGGATGGCAAAATCACCGGTTTGAAATACCGCCAAGCCATTTTGGAAAGCGGTGGCAGCCGCCCTGCGATGGCGTCTTTCAAAGCTTTCAGAGGCCGAGAGCCACAATTGGATGCCTTGCTCAGGCATCAAGGCATGGCTTAAAATTTACAAGATGAACAACATGACCACACCATTGCCCTATTCAATCAGCCAGCTCGCCACCCATTACGCTACCAGATTTATAGCGTTATTGGCAATCACCATGCTGGCTGCAGGCCAAATTCATGCTCAACAGGTGTACAAAAGCATTGACAAGCAAGGTCGTGTGACCTATTCACAGACACCGCCCAAACCTGGTTCAGAGGACAAACTCACAGGTGATAGCGCTGCCAACCCATCACTGCCTTTCGCTTGCAGCAAATGTTAAGCGTTACCCAGTCACCATCTACACTATTGCGGACAGCCCCTACAGTGTCAATGGCCGCTTGTTTTTAATGCAAAGAGGTATTCCATTCACCGAAAAAACAGTGAATACCCCAGAAGACATGGCTGAATTCAAACGCATACTGACTGATAACAGTTTTCCCACACTCACCATTGGCAGCCAACAACTAAAAGGTTTTAATGATGCTGAATGGTCCCAATACCTGAACGCTGCAGGCTACCCGCCAAAATCGGCCTTGCCGCGCAATTACACCAACCCAGCGCCCACACCTTTGGTCGCCACAAAAAAGACTGCTGAAAAATCCAGCACAGCAGCAACATCGGTCGCGCCCAAGGAGCAACCCGCACCCACACGCCAACTCGACCCCAGCAACCCAACTGGCATCAAGTTTTAAAGCTGGGCTTAACTTGTTTTAGGTCAAATACTGGCTAAAAATCACCGCCTATAGGCGCAATAAGCATTGTTTTTCTGGATGAAAAGCGTAGTATGAAGCTTCATGGACGAGCTTCATTTCTACCCACTTTCTAAGAGAGGCAAATTATGTTTAAAAAAATACTTTTCGCTACCGACGGTTCAGATGCATCTGCTCATGCTGCCAGTATGGCAGTGAACATGGCGCGAGCCTATGGTGCCAAGTTGTTGGCCGTTTATGTGGTTGATCCCTATCCTTACTTGGGCATCGGTGAGATGAATCCATACGGATTTCAATCCTACATGGCCGCAGCGCAAGAGTTGTCGGTGACTGCTTTTGATCACGTCAAACAACTGGCGGCAAAAGATGGCACCGCTGTCAATATTGAAACGCGCTTGATTGAAGACGTGGCCGCACACAAGGGCATCTTGCAAGCCGCCGCAGACGATGGCTCTGACCTCATCATCATCGGTTCGCACGGCCGCAATGGTATTGAAAAGTTTTTGATCGGTAGCGTGGCATCCAAAGTCGTCGCCCATGCCAGCCTGCCTGTGTTAGTGGTTCGCTAGCAAAATATTTGAAAAACTAGGCTGTAGACGGCGTATTTATTGCCTAGTGCGCTATTAAATATATAGCATAACTGACATATTGGGCGTTTTACGTTTTCACCGTCCGTCTACCACGGTTGGCTTTCGCCTGCCCTGCTTTGTCTTTGAGTTGATCGGCTTGAACCTGCGCATGGCTTAAAGCTTGGTCAAGCTGCTTGATCACACTCTCGTCCAAACCATCAAGCAGAAATTGGTTCAGCTGAACCACAACGGGGAAAAACGATTCATACATTTCCCGACCTTTGTCCGTCAGCGTGACTGTGGCCTTTCGTTGATCATGCGGTACAAGTTGTCTCAGCACCAATTTTTTGCTCACCAAACTGGTGATTGCACGTGAGGTTCTGGCCCTGTCCAATTGTGCGTGCACAGCCAATTCCGACGACAGCAGCGACACAGCCCGGTCGCAACGATGCCATCACGCGCCATTCGCGCCATGTGATACCCAATTGACCTTCACACATGCGTATCACCGTAGCACCACCGGTAGCGACAAGTCGTCTCAAACGGTACAGCAGCAAATCGTCAATTTGTGTCGGTTGCGTGAGTTTGTTCGTCATAAGTTATTCATTTGCGATTGATACTATTTTCTGATTGCACGTGCACCACTGGTGTCGAATTACAGGGTAAATACGCATGATGATTGATTACATCAATTAAATCACTGTCATTTAAACTCGCAATAGAAACTTTTTCAATACAGGAGAAATGACCATGTACACCACCAAACGATTGATGCTGGCTGCGCTTTTATCAACAAGCTTGTTATCGATAACGGGCGTGCAAGCACAAGACAATAATTTGCGCCTGATTGTGCCTTACCCTCCAGGCGGTTCAACCGATTTGGCCGCACGCATCGTCGCCAACGAGTTGCAAACGCGCTTAGGCAGCAATGTGGTGGTAGAAAACATGGTCGGTGCAGGTGGCCGCTTGGCCATGCAAAACATCAAGCGCATGCCTGCCGACGCCAATGTTCTGGTCATTGCCAACCCAGCCTTGATCACCGTTGCACCTTTGGTGTTCAAAAACACGGGTTATGACCCAGACGCAGATTTCCAAGCACTGAGTCAAGTTTCGATTTACGAATTTGGTGTGGCTGTCGGCACAGCTGTACCCGTACGTGAATTTCCGCACATGA
The DNA here is from genome assembly GCA_963841045.1 of uncultured beta proteobacterium. Lineage (GTDB taxonomy): Bacteria > Pseudomonadota > Gammaproteobacteria > Burkholderiales > Burkholderiaceae_C > Aalborgiella. The sequence goes on from CAWJBD010000001.1 coordinate 182,351, forward strand.
TGGCATGGATCAAAGCCAACCCTGAAAAAGCAAATTTTGGTGTACCTGCGACCGGAAGCTTGCCGCACTTTTTTGCGCTCATGGTCAACAAAGCCACCAACACCAATTCACCCGTGATTGGCTACAAAGGATCTGCGCCTTTGAACACCGACTTGATGGGCGGTCATGTCCCTGTCGCCATTGACACCGTTGATACCATGCTGCCGCTGCATATCGCAGGCAAAATTAAAATCCTAGGAACATCTGGTGAAAAGCGCTCGGTCCCAACGATTCCCACTTTGAAGGAATCAGGATTCAACATTGCGGCAACCGGTTGGAATGTGATTTTTGCCAAATCCAGCATGCCGGCAGATAAAGCCGCACGCATCGCCAAAGAAGTGGCCTCCATCATGCAACTGCCCGCCGTGCGCGACAAATTCACCAATGCCAAAGCAGAACCCATTTCATCGACGCAACAGCAAACCAAAGACATGCTGTCTAAGTTCAAAGCGCAATGGCAACCTGTCATCCAACAATCAGGTCTGAAATTTGATTGAACAGCACTTCGGTTACAGACTGCTTTAAATGGATTTGAAATCTACTGATAGATCATCGCGCCCCAACATCATCTTCATCGTTGCGGACGATTTAGGCTTTGCAGATTTGGGTTGCTATGGTGGCAGAGACGCCCAATTTGGCAAAGTCTCACCCGTTTTGGACCAGCTCGCAGCCAAGGGCATCAAGTTCACACAGGGATATTCCAACTCCCCTGTCTGTTCCCCGACACGTTTCGCGCTGATGACCGCACGCTACCAATACCGCCTGCGCGGCGCAGCGGAAGAGCCTATCAACAGCAAAGCACGCACCAGCAAAGTCTTGGGGCTACCACCTGAGCACCCCACGCTGACATCGCTGCTGCAAAAAAGCGGCTACAACACCGCGCTCATGGGCAAATGGCATTTGGGCTACCCGCCCGCGTTTGGCCCATTGCGTTCAGGCTATGACGAGTTTTTTGGACCGATGGCAGGCGGTGTAGATTACTTCACGCACTGCGCCAGCACGGGCACGCATGATTTGTGGTTTGGCGAGGAAGAACGCGCCGAAGAAGGTTATTTGACAGACCTGATCACGAATCGCTCGATTGACTATGTGCAGCGCATGGCGGCGGACGCCAAAACCGGTAAACCGTTTTTCCTCAGTGTGCATTACACCGCCCCGCACTGGCCGTGGGAAACGCGCGACGATGAAGCTTTGGCGCAAGAAATCAAAAGCAATCTCTTCCATTTGCACGGTGGCAATATCCACACCTACCAGCGCATGATTCACCACATGGACGAAGGCATTGGCAAAATCATGGACAGTTTGAAAGCGCAGGGTTTAGCGGACAACACCTTGGTCGTCTTCACCAGTGACAATGGCGGCGAACGCTTTTCTGACAACTGGCCACTGGTAGGCGGCAAGATGGATTTAACCGAAGGCGGCATCCGCGTGCCGTGGATCGCCCACTGGCCTAAAAGTCATCACTGCTGGCAGTGTCAGCACCCAAGCGTGTATGACCATGGATTGGTCGGCAACGATGCTGGATGCAGCAGGCGTTACTGGCGATGCAGACTACCCACTGGATGGCGTTTCATTGTTGAATGTGCTCAAAGCACCCCAGCAAACTTTCCCTCGCCCCATGCATTGGCGCATGAACCACCGAGGTCAAAGAGCTCTGCGCGATGGCGACTGGAAATACCTGCGCGTGGATGGCAACGATTACCTGTTCAACATCCCCGCTGACGAACGCGAACGCGCCAACCAAGGCCAACAGCAACCAGAGCGATTGGCCGCCATGAAAGCAGATTGGGAAGCATGGAACGCAAGCATGCCACCCATTCCGGATGACGCTACCGTGAGCGTGGGCTACAGCGCCAAGGACATGCCACAGAGGTAAGAAAAAATCATCGGGACTTCATAACCCGTTGCGCTTCGCTGACCATGGCTTCCAACATCAAGCCCGCATTGAACGGGTGTTCAACGGTTTTGGCGGTGGCTTGCAAACTTTGGTGCCACTGCGACAGCGCCGCATAGCTGGGCAGCGTAACTGCTGTGGGCAAATCAGCAGTGTTGAAAAAGCGCGGTGCGGCGCCTGTTTTGCTGGCCATCAAATCGTGGCAGAGTTTTTGTTGCGCGTCCAACAAATCAGCGGGCAGCCACTTGGCCACGTGCGCGACATGGCCGTTGGCCATGGCTTTGGGAAAGGCTTGCCAACTGCTGGGTGTGCGCTCGGTTTGCGCAAACAGCAACGCATCAGCCGGTCGATGGCCTGCCGCACGCAAGAGCGGCGCAGCATCGCTTTGCTTGATGCCTTGCGCCACCAGCCAGCTGCTGGATTCTGCTTCGCTGGGCCAAGTCATGGTGTGGGTCAAACAACGACTGCGTATGGTGGGCAGCAATTGGTGCGCGGCTTCGGATGCCAACACAAATTTCAAATCACCCGGTGGTTCTTCCAACGTTTTCAGCAAAGCATTGGCGGTGATGTGGTTCATGCGCTCGGCTGGGTAAACCAGCATGGCTTTGCCGTGGCCGCGGCTGGCTGTGCGCTGCGCAAACTCAACCGCATCGCGCATGGCATCGATGCGAATTTCTTTGCTGGGTTTGCGTTTTTTGTCGTCAATTTCTTGTTGCGCTTTTTCTGACAACGGCCAACCCAATTCCAACATCACCGTCTCTGGCATCAGCACACACACATCAGCATGGGTGCGCACATCAATCGCATGGCAACTGGTGCAAACGCCGCATGCGCCCGCAGCTGTGGGTGCATCGCACAACCATGCGCGCACCAGTTGCAACGCCAGTTCGTACTGACCCAAACCCGATGGCCCTTGCAGCAACCACGCATGGCCGCGTTGCTTTAGCAGGCTTTGCGTTTGCGCTGCTATCCAAGGTGCAACTGGTTTATCTAATTTTGCTGATTCGCTGGCTTCTACTTCGCTCATGCCAGAAACCCTTTAGATCGAACCGCTTGCAACACCTCTGCCCAAACCGCGTCACGGTTTTGGTTGGCGTTGATTTTGACAAAGCGCGCAGGGTCAGCATCCATGCGCTTTTGGTAACCATGTGCCACTTGGCGGAAAAACTCAACCGGTTGCGCTTCAAATTTATCCGGCACACGCGCACCCGCCAAGCGCTCTGCCGCCACTTCGGCTGGCAAGTCAAACCACAGCGTCAGTTGCGGTTGCAGCAGATGGTTGTTTTGAGTTTGTGTCCATTGCTCCAATGTCGATAGCACGTTCAAATCAAAACCACGCCCACCGCCTTGGTAAGCGAAAGTGGCATCGGTAAATCGGTCGCACAGCAGCACATCGCCACGCGCCAAGGCGGGTGCGATGACTTGATTCACATGGTCACGTCTGGCGGCGAATATCAAATAGGCCTCTGTCAAAGCGTCCATGGCGTCGTTCAAAATCAATTGGCGTAATTTTTCAGCCAAGGGTGTGCCACCGGGCTCACGTGTGTGCAGCACTTTGTTGCGCCATCTTGCGTTTGGTATTGCGCTTTGAATGCAGACACCAAAGCCTCAATGTGCGTGGACTTACCCGCACCGTCTATGCCTTCAAAACTGATGAACATGCCAGATGGCTGTGTCACTGTACGCTGTGTCACTGTGTTTACCTTTATTTATTTTTAGCTTGATTCTGAATGTATTGGCTCACCGCCCGATTGTGGTCTGCCAAGGTGACGCTGAAGGTGCTTCCACCTGTGCCATCGCCCTTGGCGACAAAATACAAGGCATTGCTGCTAGCAGGTTGTACGGCCGCCATGAGCGATGCTTTGCCCGGCATGGCAATCGGTGTGCGCGGCAAACCCGTCATTTGATAAGTGTTCCAAGCGTTCTTTTGTGCTTTGGCGGGCAACCAAGGCCCCTCATAAGCGCCTGCATACTCGCCTTTGCTGTCCATGCTGGCACCGTACAACACGGTAGGGTCGGTTTGCAGCGGCATGTTGATTTTCAGGCGGTTATTGAACACGCTGCCCACCAAAGCGCGGTCTTGCTTGCTACCCGTTTCTCTTTCGATGATGCTGGCGAGAATCAAAGCTTCATCAGGGCTCTTGAGTGGTGAATCGGGCAAGCGTTGTGCCCATGCGGCTTCTAGATTTTTATCCATGGCTTGCATGGCCATTTTCCAAACCGCCAAATCGCTGCTGCCACGGGCGTAAGTGTAGGTATCGGGGAAGAATCGACCTTCTGGTTTCACGCCGGGCTTGCCCAGCTTTTCCATCAATTCGGCGCTGCTGAGCAGCTTGGTATCGGGCTTCAAGCGCTCGGCTTTGCCCATGGCTTCACGCACTTGTGCGAAATTCCAACCCTCAACCAAAGTAACAGACAGCAAAGATTGCGAACCTGAGACCAATTTTTTCAGCAAACTTTGCGGCGTGGTGCCACGCTCAATGTCGTACACACCCGCTTTGATTTTTTTGGCGTCACCTGATAACCTGAACCACAGTTGCAAGAGCGCCGGCGTGGTTTGCACGCCCGCTGCCACGATGGTCTGCACCACCGATTGATTGGCATTTTTTTCAATGTTCAATTCCAGTTTGTCAGCGGCCAAAGTCAGAGGTTGGTTGCTCCACAGTAAAAGCAAAGCCACGGCAGCGCCTGCCAGCAAGACAACGATCAGAATCAGTCGGTACAGTAATTTCATTATTTTTTACAAGAGAATCGACACAGCAAAACTGATTGCCGCACAGACGGATGATAATTCATGCCATGCACACCCCATCCAACCCCACACAGAAAAATCCGACAGAACAATTGCCTGAAGATTTGCCAATGAGCGGAACTGCCAAATTAAGCCATTTGGGCGTGATACGCGCTCAGGGTGAAGACGCCGCCAAGTTTTTGCAAGGCCAGCTCACCAACGATTTTGTGCTATTGGGTGTCAACGAATCACGCCTGGCAGCCTATTGCTCGCCCAAAGGCCGCATGTTGGCGAGTTTCATTGGGTTTAAAAAATCCAACGATGAGATTTTGTTGGTTTGCAATTTGGATATTTTGCCGCAAACCATGAAGCGTTTGAGCATGTTTGTGATGCGTGCCAAGTTGAAATTGAGTGATGCCAGCAGCGAATTCGATTTTTATGGTTTGCTTGGGCAATGCTGTTGATACTATAGAAAAAATAGCACCTCAGGCAATTAATACGCCAGCTACAGGCCAATTTGATACTCAAACATTGATAAAACTACGGCCAGCGCTGAGTCGCAACCGCGCTTTGCTGCTGGCACCTGCGGGCAGCACAGCACCTGCAGGTGAAACCATCAGTAACGAACTTTGGCAGTGGACGGACGTCATGGCTGGCATTGCGCACATCAGTACACCAATCGTCGAAGCTTTTGTACCGCAAATGCTGAACTACGAATCGGTAGAAGGTGTCAATTTCAAAAAGGGCTGCTACCCAGGCCAAGAAGTGGTGGCACGCAGCCAGTTCAGAGGCACCTTGAAACGCCGCGCCTATATTGTGCAAATTGATGACGACAAATCACAAGCTGCGGTGGGACAAGAAATTTTCCACAGCAGCGACGCCGAACAAGCCTGTGGCACCGTGGCACAAGTGGCGGCCAACCCCAATGGTGGCTTCACCGCCATCGTTTCCATGCAAATCAGCGCCAGTGAAAGCGGCAGCTTGACTTTAGGTTCACCGACGGGTGCAGCGATTAAATTGCTGTCCTTACCTTATGCGCTGTTAGAAGATATTTGAGTCAGAAAATCATCGTCAGTGTCTGCCTGTTGCAGTGGTAATATCGTCATTGCGACATAAGCCTCAATACAAATTCAATAGGAGACAAAACTCATGCAATCGATTTCTAGCGCCCTACTCACACGCCGTCATATTTTGCAAAGCGCCGCATTGACGGCATTGCCATTGGCCAACAACATTTTTGCCCAATCCACTTGGCCCAGCAAACCTGTGACCTTGGTGGTACCGTTCCCTGCTGGTGGCGGGACTGATGCGTTTGCGCGTCCTTTGGCTGCATCATTTTCAAAATTGTTTGGCAAACAAATCATCATTGATAACCGTGGTGGCGCTGGCGGCACATTGGGTGCGGGCATTGCTGCCAAAGGTGCGCCAGACGGTTACACGCTGTTCATGGGCGCGGTGCACCACGCCATTGCGCCCAGTATGTACCCCAAGCTGGACTACGACATTGAAAAAGACTTTGTGCCCTTGATGCTTTTGGCCAGTGTGCCGCAAGTGCTGGTGGTCAACCCCAAGAAAATTCCGGGTGATTTCAAAGCGTTTATTGGCCGCTGTCAAAGCCAGCCCTGGCAAATACAACTATGGCTCGGCCGGCGGTGGCACATCACATCATTTGGCGGGTGAGTTGTTCAAGCAACAAAGCAAAACCTACATCACACATATTCCGTATCGCGGCGCAGGCCCAGCTTTGCAAGACTTGATGGCTGGCAATGTGGACATGATGTTTGACGGTTTGGGATCATCAGCCGCACACATCAAAGGTGGCCGCATCAAAGCGCTGATGGTCTCTGGTAACAAGCGCAACCCAGCCTTCCCCGATGTACCCAGCGCAGCCGAATTGGGCATGCCCGACTACACCGTGACCACTTGGTACGGCTTGTGGGCACCCAAAGGCACACCGGCGGATGTGCAAGCCCACATCGTGGAAGACATAAAGCGTGCCGGCGCAGAAGATACGCCAAAGCCGCTTGGGCCAACAATGGCGCTGAATTTGGTACCTTGACACCCACTCAATACGGCGCGTTTGTCAGCAACGAAGTGAAGCGCTGGGCCGCCGTTGTTAAAGCGTCTGGCGCAAAATTGGATTGATGCTGACTGCAAGGCAAGATTCAGCGCAAAGGAGAAGTCCTTTGCGGTGTGCAAGATGGGTTGGCGCGTGTCACGCTGTCCAACCCCAACAAACTCAACGCCATGTCGCGCCACATGTGGCAGCAACTGCGTGCTGTGTTTGAGGGCATACAAGCCAACCAGCAGTACGCTGTGTGTTGATAACAGGTGCGCCTTGTGGCAAACACCAGGCTTTCAGCGCAGGTGGCGATATTTCTGAATACCCCAGCTTTCGATTCAACGAAGCCAGCTTGCGCGAATTTCACGAAGTGGACGTGTGGGGTGGTTTGCAAGCCATGCTCAATTGCGATGTGCCCATCGTGGCACAAATTGACGGCGCATGCATGGGTGCAGGTTTAGAAATCGCAAGTTGCTGCGACATGCGCATGGCCAGCCACACAGCCAAGTTTGGCGCACCGATTGCGAAGCTGGGGTTTCCAATGGCACCGAAAGAGGCACATTTGGTGGCGAACGCTGTAGGCGAATTGACAGCCAAAGAAATGTTGCTGGAAGCAGCGGTGTTAGATGCCACCACCATGCAAACGCGTGGCTTTTTGAATCGCGTGGTGGATGCGACTGAATTGGCCGAATCGGCGATGCAAACGGTGAATCGCATCTTGGCTTTGGCACCCAAAGCGGCCAGACTGAATAAACAGACATTCAGGCAGTTTTATATGAAAAATCAGCCTGTATACGGCGTAAATACTGCCTATAGTGCTATTAATAATATAGCTAAAAGCGATACTGACGCATACAACTATGCCAACAGCGCAGAACACCGTGAAGGCATACAGGCATTCATTGACAAACGCAAACCGATTTGGACTACAGATTAAATTTTCATATGAACCACAATCTCTTCACCGCCTTGCGTGCGGCCTTCCCCAAAGACTTGGACGCGGTTGCCATTGAAACCGCTGAAGTGGGTAAACCCGCTTTGTATTACAGCTGGCGTGACATGGATCGTGCCACCGCCATGCTGGCGAATTTGCTGCAATCGCTTGACTTGCCAAAAGGTGCGCGCATTGCCGTGCAGGTTGAAAAATCAGTCGAAGCCGCGATGCTGTACCTCGCCACATTGCGCGCGGGTTTCGTGTTTTTGCCACTCAACACCGCCTACCAAAGTGGCGAGATTGAATACTTCATTGGCAATGCCGAGCCCTCGGTTGTGGTTTGTAGTCCAGCCAACTTTGGTTGGGTCAGCAAAATTGCTTTCAAAGCCGGTACACAAAACGTGTTCACGCTGGGCGATGACCGCACCGGCTCGCTGTTAGACCGCGCGGCGCATTGCAGTGACCAGCACACTCCAGCAAATTGCAATGCCGACGATTTGGCCGCCATTTTGTACACCAGTGGAACAACAGGGCGCAGCAAGGGCGCGATGCTGACGCACCAAAATCTGCTGTCCAACGCGCAGGTGCTGAAAGATTATTGGGGTTGGCAAAAACCAGGCGCCTCGCTCGCGCAAGGCGGTGATGTGCTCATCCACGCCCTGCCCATCTTCCATGTGCATGGTTTGTTTGTGGCACTGCATGGCGCATTGCTCAATGGCAGCAAAACGATTTGGCTGTCCAAGTTCGACCCCAAACTCGTCATTCAAAAAATGCCAGAGGCCACAGTCTTCATGGGTGTGCCCACGCTGTATGTGCGCATGTTGGCTGAGCCCAGTTTGACCAAACAAGCTGCCAGCAAAATGCGTTTATTCTTGGCTGGCTCTGCACCTTTGTTGCTAGAAACTTTCAACAGCTGGCAAGAACGCACCGGTCACACCATTTTGGAACGCTACGGCATGAGTGAAACCACCATGCTGACATCCAACCCCTATTTACCCAAAGACGGCGAACGGCGTGGTGGCACGGTTGGCTTTCCACTGCCTGGTGTGCAACTTCGTGTTCAGGACGACAGTGGTCAAAATTTACCGACCAATGAAATCGGCGGCATTCAAGTCAAAGGCCCCAATATCTTCAAAGGCTACTGGCGCATGCCCGAAAAAACGGCTGAAGAATTCACCCCAGACGGTTTTTTCAAAACAGGCGATGTCGGCAAAATCGATGAACGCGGCTACGTCACCATCGTCGGACGCAGCAAAGACCTCATCATCAGCGGTGGCTACAACGTCTACCCCGCAGAAATTGAATCCACCATCAACGACATGCCAGGCGTGGCCGAGAGCGCCGTCATCGGCGTGCCGCACCCTGATTTTGGCGAAGTGGGCGTGGCCGTGCTGATTCTCAAACCCAATGCCACCCTCACCCCTGATGCTGTCATTGCAGATCTGAAAGCAAAATTAGCCAACTTCAAAATCCCCAAACGTTGCTACGTGCTACCAGAGCTGCCGCGCAACACCATGGGCAAAGTGCAAAAGAATGTGCTGCGGGAGCAGTACAAGGGTTTGTTTATTTAGAACGCGCTGCTTTCAATTCATCGTAAGCGCTTTTCAATTCTGGCGTTTCACCTACGTACTTTGTGGCTTTGGTGTATGCGGCATCCGCCTCATCGTATCGACCCAGCACCTTGTATGAACGCAACAACATGACCCAGCCATTTGGGTTATTGGGGTTGGCTTCCAGCTTGGCTGCCAATGTGGTGACCATTTGTTTGATTTGTGCATCACCCACAATTTCATCCTGAACCGCTTGTTGGGCAGCTGCAGTTTCTGGCTTGTTATCTTGATTGAAGAAATCAGAAAACGAAATGGGTCCTAAAAAGGCATACAAACCGAATGCACCGATAAGAGTGACTGCTGCAATGCCGACTGCGGTTTTATTGGCACCGGATTGTTGTCCCCCAAATCGGGCGCAGAATCCAAACCAAGGTCAGCAAAGTTAACAGCAAAGCAATGCCAATAAAAATAATCATGCCTGTTCTTTCTGATATTTTTCAGGTGCAGAAGCCGGTGTTTCCAAATCCCAATCGTCGTCAGATCGAGTTTGTTTGTTTTGACTGTGCTTCACAGTGCGCACCAACACCAGCAAACCAATGAACAACAAGATCAATGGTGCAAACCACAGCAGCCATGTTTTCGGTTTAACGGGTGGACGGTACAGCACAAAATCGCCATAGCGGCTGACCATGAAGTCTTTGATTTCGGCATCGCTTTTGCCAGCTTTGATAAGACCACGCAATTCGCGACGCAAGTCCAGTGCCAAATCAGCACGCGAACCGGCCAGCGATTCGTTTTGACACACCAAACAGCGCAATTCTTCAGCAATGGTGTTCAAACGTTGCTCGACCACAGGGTCATCCGCCAAGGGTAGCGCATCATTGGCATACGCTACGCTAGCATTCACGAGCACAGCAAAGCCAATGGCTCTTAAAACATTCAACAAGACATGGTGCAGCTTCATTTTTGCAATTCCCGAACCAGTGGGGCTATGGTGTCTTTCAGATGCGCTTCCGTTACCGGACCAATGTGCTTGTGGCGAATGACGCCTGCTTTGTCAATGATGAAGGTTTCAGGCACACCATACACACCAAAATCAATACCAATGCGTCCATCGGGGTCGGTGATCGATGTCTCATAAGGGTCGCCATGCTGCGCCAACCATTTCATCCCATCTACTGCGGTGTCCTTGTAGTCCAAGCCAATGATGGGCAGTGTGTTCGTTTTTGCAAAAGTCATCAGCACTGGGTGCTCCACACGGCACGCAACACACCACGAAGCCCACACATTCAGCATCCACACCTTGCCCAGCATGTCCACATTGGAAAGCGTCTTCTCAGGTGCATGCAGACGTGGTGCTGAAAATGCAGGGGTCGGTTTTCCAATTAAAGGCGATGGTACTTCGCGCGGGTTCAGCTTCAAGCCGATTGCTAAAAACGCGACCAGCACAATGAATATGGCAAACGGTATCCAAGCTTTGTTTTTCATACCACCGCATCCTTGTTGATGCCATGATTGTGAAGATGATTTTTACGATTACGGTAACGGCGGTCCAATGTGGCGAGCAGTCCACCCAATGCCATCAGCATGCAACCACCCCAAATCCAGCTGACAAAAGGCTTGTGGTACACGCGCATGGCCCATGCTGGTTGGATGCTGTCGTCTAATTTTTCTCCTAAGGATACGTACACATCGCGCAGCAAGCCCGCATCAATAGCGGCTTCGGTCATGGGCATGGTGCTTGACAAATACGCACGTTTTTCGGGGTACAAATTTTCCAAAAATTGGCCATTGCGTGACAGTGCCACTTCGCCCACATCGGCGATGTAGTTCGGTCCGGGTACGCGTTGAATGTTTTTGAGTTGAAACGTGTAGCCACCGACTGACACCGTGTCGCCCATGGCCATGCGCACATCTTTTTCTGTTTCATAGCCTTTCACCATGGTAATGCCGACCACACACACGGCAATCCCTATATGGGCCAAATGCATGCCCCAATACGACATGGGTACCGATTTCAAATTGCCAAAGACCGAATTGTTTTGTGCTGTCAATCGCTGCACGATATGCATCACACTGCCCAACACAACCCACACCGCAAGACTTAATCCAATCGCCACCCACATCGACCATTGCCCTGCAACAAATGGCAAAGTACAACCCAGTAACAGTGCCAATACTGCGGCGGGACTCAGCTGTTTAAGCAGTGACACCGGATTGTCATTTTTCCAATTGGCAAAAGTGCCCACCACCATCAAAAATAACACGGGCACCATCAACGGAGCAAACACGGCATTGAAATACGGTGCACCCACAGACAGTTTGCCCAAATTCAGCGCATCTAAAATCAATGGGTACAAGGTGCCTAGCAACACACTGGCTGCGGCAGTGACTAAAAAGACGTTGTTGAGCAAAAGCAAAGTTTCGCGCGACACCAATTTCATTGCTGCGTTTGACTGCATGAGATGCGCACGTGATGCGTACAAAGCCAGCGAGCCACCGACCACCACGGTTAGAAAAAACAGAATGAAGATGCCACGCTTGGGGTCTGTCGCAAATGCATGAACCGAAGTCAACACACCTGATCGAACCAAGAATGTGCCCAACAAGCTTAAAGAAAAAGCCGTGATGGCCAACACGATGGTCCAATTGCGAAACAAGCCACGTTTTTCGGTTACAGCTAACGAATGTATCAATGCCGTGCCCACCAGCCAAGGCATGAAGGAGGCGTTTTCAACCGGGTCCCAAAACCACCAACCACCCCAACCCAATTCGTAATACGCCCACCATGAACCCAAGGCAATGCCCAGTGTCAAACAAATCCAAGCAGCAGTTGCCCAAGGCCGTGTCCAACGCGTCCAAGCAGCATCCAATTTACCTTGCAGCAATGCCGCAATTGCAAAGGCAAACGGCACCGCCATTCCCACATAGCCCATGTACAACATGGGTGGGTGAAACACCAGTCCGGGGTCTTGTAACAAGGGGTTTAAATCTTTGCCATCGGGTGGCACATCGACCAAGCGCAAAAAGGGGTTGGATGTGAACAACATGAACAACAAAAACCCCACCGCAATCCAACCCATCACACCCAAAACGCGGGCTAGCATTTCTATCGGCAACTGTCGTGAAAACAGTGACACAGCCAGCATCCATGACACCAGCATCAAATCCCACAGCAGCAAAGAGCCTTCGTGCCCGCCCCACACGCCAGCAAACCGGTACAAATCTGGCATTTTTGAATTGGAATGGTTCGCCACATAAGCGACAGAAAAATCATTGGTAAAAAATGCGTAAGCTAAACAAGCAAAGGACAAGGCCGTCAAAGCCCACAATGCTTGTGCACAAGGGCGCACCATGACCAGCCAGGATCCTTGTTCATGCCGTGTCCCAACTTTCCCAACACCAATCACACCGAGTACCAAGGCAACAAAGAGTGACAGTATCAAAGCGAAATGGCCGATTTCTGGAATCATGCTGTTTTCTACTTCAAAGTTTTGATGGTTTTTTGCGCTTCATCAAGGGCATGTTTCGCTTCAGGCGGCATGTAGTTTTCATCGTGCTTGGCCAGCACTTCGCTGGCGACAAAGCCACCCACCGCATTCAATTTGCCTTCAGCCACCACACCTTTGCCTTCGCGAAACAAATCGGGCAGTATGCCGGTGTAATTGACATTGACATCGCGCACGGTATCCGTCACCACAAAACTCACCGTCAAGTTGTCACGTTTGACGGTTCCCGTTTTCACCATGCCGCCAATGCGAAAAACGCGACCTTGTGGCGCTTCACCCGCTACGACTTGGCTGGGTGTAAAGAAAAAAACCAAATTGCTTTGAAAAGCATTCAACACAAAATACGCCGCCAAGCCTATGCTAAGCAAGCCACTCACAATCAGCGCCATGCGTTTGTGGCGTGGCTTCATGATTGAGGTCTTTCATTCGATGCGTCATATTGATCTGCATGTTGCATCTCTTCATGCAATCGTGCAATCGCACTTCGTCGTTGACTGCGCAATGTCAAGCACTCCATCAACATCGCGATAGCACACAAACCAAAGCTGCTCCACACATAGGCACCGTACCCACCCATGTTGATGAATTCAGAGAAATTAGCGTACGACATTTTTCACCTGCTCTTTCATCATGTCATTCACCCAATCAGCATGGCTTTCGCGTTCCAGAATAATGGCGCGAACACGATACAAGCATGCCGCGATGGCATACATCCAAAACGCCAATACCATCACCAACATTCCCATCAGCATGGGTGTGGCCATGCTGGTTTGTGTGAACGACACCGAGGCACCTTGGTGCAATGTGTTCCACCATTTGACTGAGAAATAGATGATGGGCACGTTCACCACGCCAACCAGTACCAGCAGTGCACCAGCTTTGTCGGCACGCCGCGCATCGTCCATACTGGCATGCAATGCCAAATAGCCCAAATACAAAAACAACAAAATCAAAGTAGATGTCAAACGAGCATCCCACACCCACCAAGTGCCCCACATGGGTTTGCCCCATATCGCGCCGGTTGCCAACGACAAAAATGCAAACATCGCACCTGTGGGAGCCAATGCTCGCACCATCATGCCAGAAACACGCGTGTTAAAAGCCAAGCCCAAGGCAGCATAAATCGCCATCACCACATAAATCAGCATGGCGATTTGCGAGGCCGGCACATGGACAAAAATGATGCGGTAGCCTTGGCCTTGCTGCGCATCGATGGGCGCTACAAAAAACCCAATCCACAAACCCAAGATCATCAAGCCAAACGCCAGCGCAGCAAACCACGGGCCGATTCGTCCAGCCAAGGCATACAGGTGTTGCGGTGAAGCAAACTTAAACAGATGATGAGCGGATGCGGGCATTTGAAAATGTTATTCCAAAGAAATTCGGATAGCTGCAGTGGCAGCCAATGGCGCGAAAAACGCCGATAGTACCAGCAAGGCCGCCAGAATGGACACATGCCCACCAGCACCCATACCTGTTATGTGGGCTTGCACCGCACCAGCCCCAAAAATCAGCACGGGTATAAACAAAGGCAAAATCAACAACGACAGCAATACACCACCGCCGCGCACACCCAAAGTCAAAGCTGCGCCCACACTGCCGATCAAACTCAATGTGGGTGTACCCAATAGCAAAGTCAGCATCAACAAACCCAAGGCATCCGCATTCAAACCAAATTGCAGCCCCAATAGCGGCGCTATCAAGACCAGAGGCAAACCAGACAATACAAAATGTGCCCCAATCTTTGCCGCAACCAATAGCACCAATGGCGTAGTTGACAAAGCCATTTGCTCTAAGCTGCCATCAGCATAGTCTGTTGCAAAAAGGCGCTGCAAAGACAGCATGGCTGACAACAGTGCACTCACCCACAACACACCAGGTGCCATGCGCTGCAGTTGTGCAGTCTCTGGCCCAACAGCCAGCGGGAACAAACTGGCGATTAACACAAAAAACACCAATGGCATCAATACTTCACCCTTGTGTCGTATGGCCAATGACACTTCACGCTTGAACACCAACCATAAGACACTAAGCAGACCTAATGGATTTTTGCTTGTAGATAAGTGTGATTGGATTCATGACGACAAATCCAAACATTGGGGCACAACATTGCCAATGCTGATGGCTTGGTGGCTGGTCAGAACAGCCATACCGCCATGACGTAGATGCTCAGCAATTAGAGCCGTCAAAATCTCTTGACCTGCATCGTCTAAGCTGACAAAGGGCTCGTCCAACACCCACAATGCTGCTTGGCTAAGCACCAATTGGGCTAGCACCACACGACGTTTTTGTCCTTGCGACAAATGTCGTACCAAGCGCTTGGCACTGCGGCTCATATCAAAGCGATTTAAGGCTAATTGAATGCTGTCATCATCAACTGCCACCCCCTTTAAAGCCGCAAGGAACTTCAGATTTTCTTGCACCGTAGCAGCTTCTTGCAAAGCGTTCTGGTGACCGAGGTAACACAAGTTCTGATGGTATTCATCGCGCACTTGTTGGATAGGCACACCATTCCACTGAATATCACCCGATTCAGCCAGCATCAGACCGCACATCGTGCGTAATAAACTGGTTTTGCCAACACCATTTGCACCTGTGATATGCAAGCACTGCCCAGATTCCAGCGACACATCCACAGCACCGAAGAGTTGCCGACCATTGCGAATGCAGCTTAGGTTTGATACGGTCAGTGATGATGGTGAGTGTGAGATGGCTTGTGTTTTCAACTGAGTGATTGAGCATGTCTGGGTCGTTCTCATTCTAGTCAAAATAGCTGGGATAATAGCCCCGCGCCCCTTTGTAGTTCAATGGATAGAACGAGTGCCTCCTAAGTGCTAGATACAGGTTCGATTCCTGTCGAAGGGACCATTTTATATAAGAAATTGGCCTCTAGCCGGCGTATTTATTGCCTAAGGTGCTATCAAATATATAGCACTAGCGCTCAATCATTCGACGAAATTCAAACCTTGTCCAACCACTTCACGCTGCCGCGGTAGGCATGCCAGGTGGCGTAACCCAACCATGGGCCGATGACGATGAGACCCAAACCAGCGGGTATCAGGGCGATGGCTACCAGCACGGTTAATAACGCACCCCACAGCAGCATCACTGGTAAATTGACGAACACCACCTGAATGCTGGTGATAGCCTGCCGAAATGGCATCGGTGTCACGGTCCAAAATCATGGGGATGGACACTACCGACACGGCAAATACCAAAGCGGCAAACACGCCGCCCACCATGGCGTAGACCAGCAAAAATTCCAAGTTTTGTGCGTTGAATATGGCCTCCATCACACCTGTAGTTGATGGCATGCCCGTGTTGAAAAACACCGCAAACACCACCAGCGACGCCCTGCCCCATAGCAATTCCAACACAATCAGCACCAATACCAACATCCCCATGCTGCGAATGTGATTGCGCCAGCAGGTGGTGGATTGAATAAAGGACTTGGGCAGTCCCAACTCGTTGCGTCGACTCACTTCGTACAAGCCCAATGCCAAAAATGGCCCCAACAACAAACAACCAGAGACGATGGACATGGTGTATTCAGGCTTGTTGCGAAACACGATACCTAAAACCACCGCCATGACAAAGAAACAGACGCCAAAAAATGTGGTGCAGCTTTTGAAACTCAGCAAATCTTGCCAACCCTTCTTCAGCCACACGAAGGGGTCAGAAAAATTCAATTTCAGAATTTCTTTCTTGGGCGCATCAGATGCTGGTGGCACATAAGGAACGTAGTCGTTCGCTTCTTGCACGTTGGGGCTGTTACTGGAATTGGAGACTTGATTTTGATTCATCAGCATAGGCTAATTGATTTTCATCAATCTGCGTATTCGCGTAAATACCAATATGGCAGCCTGTCACACAACTGTCACATGCGCGTCATATATTTCATGTGTTCACTCTTACTGTGCTTTTTATCTGTAGATTTTTTAACCTTAAGGACTATTATGAATACCAAACGCACTCTTCTCAAGACTGTAGCTGCTGCGGCATTAGCTACTATGGCAATGGGTACTGCTTTTGCTGCCGACATTACTGGTGCTGGCGCTACTTTCCCCTTCCCTATTTACGCCAAGTGGGCAGAGGCTTACAAAAAAGAAACTGGCATCGGTCTGAACTACCAGTCTATCGGTTCATCAGGCGGCATTCGCCAAATCCGAGCCAAAACAGTCGCTTTCGGTGCATCTGATGCACCCGTACCAGGCGCCGAGCTTGATAAAGACGGCATGGTGCAGTTTCCAGCTGTCATCGGTGGTACCGTGCCAGTCTTTAACTTGGACGGCTTTGCTAAAGGTGACCTGCGTATGAATGGTGCCGTATTGGCTGACATGTTCTTAGGGAAAATTAGCAAGTGGAATGACCCTAAATTGGCTGCATTGAACCCGGGCAAAAAACTGCCAGACCTGACCATCACCATTGTGCACCGTGCTGACGGTTCGGGTACCACCTACAACTGGACTGATTACCTCACTTCTGTCAGCAAAGATTGGGCTGAGGGTCCTGGAAAAGGCGCAGCAGTCAAGTGGCCAGCACCCACCTCCGTCGGCGGCAAAGGCAATGAAGGTGTTGCTGCCAACGTGAGCCGTACCAAGGGCGCCCTGGGTTACGTGGAATACGCTTATGCCAAAAAGAACAACATTCCTGTACTGGCACTGGAAAACAAAGATGGCAAGTATGTCATGCCTGACGACACAACTTTCGCAGCCGCTGCTGCCAATGCCGATTGGTCAAAGGCGCCAGGTATGGGTATTTCTTTGGTAAGCCAACCAGGTGCAACTGCGTACCCTGTAGTCACAGCCTCTTTTATCCTGATGTACAAACAACCGGCTGACAAAGCACAGTCAGTTGAAGTATTGAAGTTCTTTGACTGGGCTTACAAGAACGGAAAAGGATTGGCAACCGATTTAGACTATGTTCCATTACCTGACGTGCTGACCAAGCAGATTCGCGAGAAAACTTGGTCGCAAATCAACACCAAATAAGGTGTGTCATCAAAGGGCCGCTAGGTGGCGGCCCTTTTTTCATTGGGCATTCGATTTTAGAGTGCACAATGAAAAAACAATCTTCAATGCGTTCAACTGAGTGCCCATATGTCGAGTACAGCAATCATGAATCCTAGCAACATCGCCGCTTATGCAGCTGAAAAGCCCACCGCTTCAATGGTGGCAATTGCTAAGCGGCAACGTCTGCAAGACGCCTTGTTTCACCGTTTGACACAGTTTTTCTCGTTAACTGTATTGATCGTTTTGGTTGGTATTCTTGTTTCCTTGTTCATCTATGCTTGGCCTACATTTGCTAAGTTTGGTGCTCACTTCCTTTGGTATGTGGAGTGGGATATCAACAATGAAGAATTTGGTGCTGCAATTTCCATCGTAGGCACGCTCATCAGCTCTGGGATTGCGTTGATACTTGCAGTGCCACTGGCCTTTGGCATTGCAGTGTTTCTGACAGAAACTTGTCCTGTTTGGTTACGTCGACCACTTGGAACAGCGATTGAGCTGCTAGCAGCGGTGCCATCTATCATTTATGGCATGTTTGGTTTGTTTGTGTTTGCACCTGTCTTTGCCGACTATCTGCAAATGCCTGTGCAATCGCTATTGGGTGGTATGCCTTTGATAGGTTGGTTGTTTGGTGGAGCGACCAATGGCCTTGGCATTTTGGCTGCAGGCATTATTCTGGCATTTATGGTTTTGCCTTTTATAGCGGCGGTCATGCGAGATGTATTTGAAATCACGCCTTCTATCCTGCGCGAGTCGGCTTACGGCTTAGGTTGTACCACTTGGGAAGTGGTTCGCAAAGTCGTACTTCCCTATACTCAAAAAGGCGTTATTGGTGGCATTATGTTGGGCATGGGACGCGCATTGGGTGAGACCATGGCCGTCACTTTTGTGATTGGCAATGCCAACAGATTACCAACTTCCCTTTTTTCTCCAGGCACTTCAATTGCCTCGGTGCTGGCAAATGAATTTGGTGAAGCG
This sequence comes from uncultured beta proteobacterium, assembly GCA_963841045.1. Lineage (GTDB taxonomy): Bacteria > Pseudomonadota > Gammaproteobacteria > Burkholderiales > Burkholderiaceae_C > Aalborgiella. The sequence continues at coordinate 201,057 of CAWJBD010000001.1, forward strand.
GCTGGCTTGCATTTCAACACCTTATTTGCCTTGGGTTTCCTGCTTTTCTGTATCACATTTGTGGTGCTGGCCTTGGCTAAATGGTTGATTAACCGAACCGAAAAGGCCAAGGGTACCTAAACCTTGCACGTTATACCGTTACATACAGCAAATATCACATCAAGAACAATATCATGCAAACGAACATTACCCCGCTATACCGAAGCCGACAACGCTCCAATCTCATCGGTCTCGTGCTATCGATGAGCGCAATGGCGCTGGGGTTAATCGCTCTGGTATGGATATTGTTTGTGCTTTTCTCCAACGGTTTTGCAGCACTGGAACCCAGTCTCTTCACCCAAGACACACCTGCCCCTGGTTCGGAAGGTGGAGGATTGCGCAATGCCATTGTTGGTAGCTTGATGATCGTTGGCTTGGCTGTGCTGGTGTCTACCCCCATTGGTGTGCTGGCTGGTGTTTATCTCACTGAATATGGTGACAACAGTAAGACAGCAGAGTTCACCCGATTTGTTACCGACATCATGCTATCAGCGCCATCCATTGTGTTAGGTTTGTTCGTCTACGCGATAGCAGTACGAACTGTGGGGCATTTTTCTGGCTATGCTGGAAGTCTGGCGCTTTCATTGATAGCGATTCCTGTGGTCATGCGAACTACTGAGAACATGTTGCGTCTGGTTCCAGGCAGTCTGCGCGAAGCTGCGTTTGCACTGGGCGCTCCACGCTGGAAAGTGGCCACTATGGTGTCACTGCGTGCTGCCAGAAGTGGCGTGATGACCGGCTTACTGTTGGCCATAGCGCGCATCAGTGGCGAGACAGCCCCGTTATTGTTCACCGCATTGAACAACCAGTTTTTCAGCACCAGCATGGAGTCGCCAATGGCCAATTTGCCGGTGGTTATTTTTCAGTTTGCGATGAGCCCCTATGACAATTGGATTAATTTGGCTTGGGGGGGTGCACTCCTCATCACGTTGACTGTGTTGGCATTGAATATCTTGGCGAGGGTCTTCTTCCGTAACAAAGTGCGTACTTGATCAGGTATTGCACATTAGCAAAACGAAAAACTGAATAACTCACAAACATTGAACTCACCATGAATACTTCCACATCTGCTCCAACTCTCTCCATAGCTCGTACTAATAACACGACATCGAACGCAACATCGGCTAACAATGAGCAGATTTTGAAAAATGCTTTAGAAGTGCGCAATCTCAATTTTTACTACGGTAAATTTCATGGCCTTAAAAACATCAACATGAATGTTGCTGAGCACAAGGTCACAGCGTTTATCGGACCCTCTGGTTGCGGAAAATCTACATTGTTGCGAACACTGAACCGGATGTACAGCCTCTACCCAGGTCAGCGTGCTGAAGGTGAAATCAATTTTTACGGACAGAATATTCTTGACCCCAAGCAAGACGTCAATTTGCTCAGAGCACGCATCGGTATGGTCTTTCAAAAACCCACACCGTTCCCGATGACAATCTATGACAACATCGCCTTTGGTGTGAAACTCTACGAAAGCTTGAGTAAAAGCGAAATGGACGACCGAGTAGAGTGGGCACTTACCAAATCTGCATTGTGGGGTGAAGTGAAAGACAAGTTGGGCCAAAACGGCATGAGCCTTTCTGGAGGACAACAACAACGCTTGTGTATCGCACGCAGCGTTGCGGTAAAACCTTCAATTTTGTTGCTTGACGAACCCACATCGGCGCTGGATCCCATCTCTACCGGCAAGATTGAAGAATTGGTGCACGAATTAAAAGAAGACTATACGATTGCCATCGTGACTCATAACATGCAACAAGCTGCCCGTTGCAGTGATTTCACTGCGTACATGTATCTCGGAGAGTTGATTGAATTCGGTGCAACAGACCAGATTTTCTTCAAACCAACCAAGACCGAGACAGAAGACTACATCACCGGCCGTTTTGGATAAGCTGATAATCACACACACAGGCAATTAGGCACTCATTAATTGAAAGAAAATCATGGAAAAACACCTCTCAACACAATTTGATAATGAATTGCGTGGCGTATCAACAAGGGTTTTAGAAATGGGCGGCTTGGTAGAAGCACAAATTACCTTAAGCATTGAAGCGCTTGCATCCATGAATCCAGAAACAGCGCAGCAAGTCACCAATGCCGAAGAAGCAGTGAACCATTTTGAAATTGATATTGACCGTGATTTATCAACCATCATTGCGCGCAGACAACCAGCTGCTGGGGATTTACGATTGTTGATGGCCATTTCACGCATCACTGCCAATTTAGAGCGCGTGGGTGATGAAGCTGAGCGCATTGCCAGAATGGTGCAATCCATCTGCAAAACTCAAACCACAGCTGGTGCCAGCCTCAAATTGCCATCCATCGAATTAAGATTGGCGTCTGATTTGGCACGCAAGCAATTGCGCAAATCTTTGGATGCTTTTGCCAGACTGGACTCCACCGATTGCATCAATATTTTGCGTGAAGATGATTTAATTGACCAAGAATTCAATAGCTTTGTGCGTAATCTCATCACCTATATGATGGAAGACCCCAAAACCATCAGCGCCAGCTTAGATTTATTATTCATCGCAAAAGCCATTGAACGCATTGGTGATCACGCTAAAAATATCGCTGAAAGTGTGATTTATATTGTCAAAGGGACAGATGTACGTCACAGTAGTTTTTCGGCCATTGAAAACGCCATAGGACAAACACAGTAACAATAAGAATATGCAAAAACCATTTGTTTTGATTGTGGAGGACGAGACAGATATCGCTGAGCTGATTGCCATTAACTTAAAACACAATGGGTTTGATTGCGCAATAGCCAACAACAGCACTGAAGCACAAGCCATCGTTTATGAGCGTCCCACAGATTTGGTTTTGCTCGATTGGATGTTACCCAACATGAGCGGTATGGCTTTGGCCAAACTTTGGCGATCTCAAAAAGAAACGAGAAACCTGCCCATCATCATGGTCACGGCTAAGGCAGATGAGATTGACAAAGTATCAGGTTTAGATGCCGGAGTAGACGATTATTTGACGAAGCCTTTTTCAACCAAAGAATTGATCGCACGCGTACGTGCTGTGCTGCGAAGACGTGCGCCTGGGTTGATAGAACAAAATGCTTCAATAAAGGTTGGTTTGATAGAACTCGACACTGAAGCCCACAGTGTGAACGTCAAAGGAACTGAAGTCCCCATGTCGCTCACCGAATTCAAGGTTTTGCATGCGCTTTTGCTGCAAGTGAATAAAGTTATGAGCCGTGAGCTGTTGCAAATATCTGTATGGGGCCGGTATTCTGATGTGGACACCCGAACTGTTGATGTGCACATCAAACGCTTACGTGAAGCCTTGTCTGTCGTTTCGCCCCAAGCAGCACTGCAAATATCGACTGTACGCGGTGTGGGTTATAAAATGACGCCGCATGTTGAATGAATTTTTGTTACTGACATTTGTTGCAGTCGTTGGACTGTTGTTGATTTGGCAATGGTGGAAAAGCCGCGAGAGAAGCATCAGACAGCGACACGCATCTGAAATTAAAGCGCTTAATGATCAGCTTTCACAATCTTTCGTACAGTTGCAGGCTTTCTTGGATGCGATTCAAGCATCTCCCAATGGGGTGATTTTTTTAGATGGACAACGCCGCATCAAATGGTGCAACCATGCAGCAGCCAATCTACTCGGCGTTGATAGCCAACGCGATATTGATCAACATATTGTTCATTTGGTTAGAAACCCCAAATTCCAACAATACATCGCCGAGCAAAATTTCACAACTGAATTATTCTTTGAAGATAAAGCTCTTCAGTTGTACCCATATGGTAGTGCAGATAAAAACAATGCTAAAAATGCTCTTATTTTGATAAGAGATGTTTCTGCGATAACAAAAGCTGAAACCATGCGGCGCGATTTTGTAGCCAATGTATCGCACGAAATACGCACACCGCTGACAGTCATCAACGGCTATATAGAAACATTGCAATCCTTGTCATTAAGCCATGAAGAACAACAAAAATATTTAAATACCATGGCTTCACAAGGCCAGCGCTTAGATGCCATCGTCACCGATTTATTAACTCTATCGAAGTTAGATGACCCCATACAGCCTTTGCATGAAATGGTTGATTTGCATCCACTTTTGATGCAATGCAAACTCGATGCAGAGGCTTTGGCCATTACTTTAAAGAAAGAAATCACATTTCATTTTGATATTGAGTTTGGTGCAAAAATTCGAGGATCCAAAACTGAATTGTTAAGTGCAATCAGCAACCTTATCAATAACGCAGTTCGCTATTCATACAAATCAGGAAACATCAGCGTCACATGGGATAAATTCGTTTTAAGCGTTATAGATACTGGGTGTGGCATTGCCAAGGAGGATATCCCGCGACTGACCGAACGGTTTTACCGCGCGGATAAGAGCCGAACACGCGAACAGCTTGACGAATCTGCATCCAATGGTTCGGGTCTAGGATTGGCAATCGTGAAACATGTAGCATTGCGCCATGGTGCGACGCTAGAGATTGAGAGCACTCTGGGTGCAGGATCTACTTTTAAAATGCGCTTTCAAGAATCAAAACACAGTTAATGATGTTGGAGTTTTCTTAATCGCTCAATATCATTTCTAACAACATCGGTGATTAAGCGCCTGTCACGCTCTGATGTTGATTGTATTTCTCCGTAATTAACGACAGCAACAATGCCAGACGATTTAAGCGTTCGCCAAAGCGAAGCTAAAAAGGTTTCATCACCCACAAAACTAGGGCCGTGACTGACCTCACCACTGTGTGCTTCGACAAATTTCATGGCTACTGGCTGGACTGGTGCTTCAGCCAATACTGCAGCTTGTAATAAATTCGAGTGAAACGGCAGTAAATCAATGCCATTCCCAGTAGTCCCTTCTGGAAAGACAGCCAAAATATCACCATTTTTCAATGCTTGGCTCATCTCATCAACCATGCGCAAGGCATCGCGTTTGCTGGTGCGTTCAATGAACAGAGTTCCCGAAGCATCAGCCAGTGTTCCAATCACAGGCCAATTTTTAACATCTGCCTTTGACACAAAACGACAATGTCGCGCGGCGTGCATCACCAGAATATCTAGCCAAGAAATGTGATTTGCCACCAATAACACGGGGCCCGCACGGGGTGGTTCTCCTTTCACAACCAATTGAATCGACAAGCGCTGAATCAAGCCATGCGCCCAGAATTCTACGTACCGACTTCTTTTTTCAGTTGACCATTTTGGGAAGTGACCGTAAATGAAATACAAGCCCGCAACGACATGGGGCGCAATCTTCAGTAGTCTGACGACTGCAACAAATCGAGTCTTCATTCAATGTTGTGTTTTATCTTCATAAACGATTTGGCCTGCAACCAAAGTGGTACGCACTCTACCCGGCAATTCGTACCCTGAAAACGGTGTGTGTTTGCCTTGGCTGTACAAAGCCTCTGCATCCACCAACCAATGTGCATTGAGGTCAAATACACAGATATCTGCCACGCCACCCAACTTAAGCTCACCCAAACCAGAAAGTGATTTAGTCACTTTGTTTTGCGCTGCAGATGTCAAAACTTGGGCCGCTTGATGAGTCACTGTTGCCAATGCTTGAGACACTGTCACGTGATTGGTAGATTTGTCATTTTGCCATTTCAAAACCAAACTCAATAGCAATTCCAAACCTGTCGCACCAGGCTCACTATTAGCAAATGGCAAGGTTTTTGAATCTGCATCAACGGGTGTGTGGTCTGATACCAAAGCGTCAATGGTTCCGTCAGCCAACCCTTTCCGCAGAGCATCACGATCAGTTTGCTGTCGCAGTGGCGGGTTCAGTCGGGCGCGACTGTCAAAATAACCGATGTCTGTGTCGATCAGATGTAGTGAGTTGATGCTCACATCACAACTCACTTGCAAACCTTCTTTTTTAGCTTGTCGTACCAAATTCACGCCAGCTGCGCTGCTAATGCGGCAGATGTGCACTCGGGAGCCTGATACCGTTTTCATCAATTCAAAAATTGTGTGTAAGGCGATTAATTCAGCCGCCACGGGCACCCCAGAAAGACCCATGCGTGTTGCCAAAGCACCGCTGGCAGCTACGCCCTTGCCCAAATGTGCATCTTGCGGACGCAGCCAAACGGTATAACCAAAGGTGCTGGCATATTGCAAAGCGCGCTGTAAAACTTGGGTGTTTTCTAGAGGTACTTCTGCTTGACTGAAACCGACGCAACCTGCATCAAATAAACCAGACATTTCCGTCAAAGTTTCGCCTTTTAAGCCTTGCGTTAAAGCACCCAATGGAAATACGCGTGACTGCTGTTGGCGCTCTGAACGGAATTTCAACATCTCAATCAATCCCGCTTCGTCCAATACCGGATCTGTATCGGGCATACAAACCAAACTGGTCACTCCACCTGCAACGGCAGCATTCAACTCACTTTGCAACATGCCCTCATGTTCATATCCTGGCTCGCGTAATCGTGCAGCCAAATCAACCAAGCCAGGCATAACAATGCAGCCTTTAGCGTTAATGGTTTTATTCGGTACAAAGTCTGAAGCGATATTCTTTATGGCAACAATGTGTCCTGCAGCTATTGCCACATCGCAAACTTCATCAAAATTTGTAGCAGGATTGATGACACGGCCACCTTGAATCAAAATTTTCATGCTTCATTCCCCGCAACAATACTCATCACTGCCATGCGCACGGCGATACCAAATGTCACTTGCGGCAGAATCACGCTTTGCTCGCCATCGACCACTTTAGAATCAATCTCCACACCGCGATTAATGGGCCCTGGATGCATCACGATAGCGTCAGGTTTTGCCAATTGCAACTTCTCTTGTGTCAATCCAAAACCTTTGAAAAATTCTTGACTGCTAGGTAACAGAGCACCCGTCATGCGTTCATTTTGCACACGAAGCGTGATGACCACATCGCAGTCTTTGATACCTTCCTCCAGCGAATGACATACACGCACACCCATTTGAGACATGTTGCTAGGAACCAATGTTTTAGGACCCACAACACGCACTTCAGCGCAACCTAAAGTAGTTAAGGCATGAATATCTGACCGTGCAACACGTGAATGCAACACATCACCTACGATGGCTACCGTTAGATTCGAAAAATCTTTCTTGTAATGTCGAATGGTCAACATATCCAACAAGCCCTGGGTGGGGTGTGCGTGACGACCGTCCCCCGCGTTGACCACATGCACATGGGGCGCAACGTGCTGAGCGATTAAGTAGGGCGCACCAGATTCGCTGTGACGCACCACAAAAATATCGGCCGCCATGGCACTCAAATTGGCAATGGTATCTAAGAGTGATTCGCCCTTCGATGCCGAAGACCGTGCGATGTCCAAGTTAATCACATCGGCACTCAATCGTTTGGCCGCAATTTCAAATGTGGTGCGGGTGCGCGTTGAGTTTTCAAAAAATAAATTGAAAACGCTTTTACCGCGCAAGAGAGGGACTTTTTTTACCTCACGGTCGTTCAGCGATACAAACTTCTCGGCAGTATCCAAGATGTGGATCAGGGTATCTTTGGGTAAGCCCTCGGTAGACAACAGGTGAATCAATTCACCATGCTGATTGAGTTGTGGGTTTCGTTTGTTAAGCATGGTGGGTTTGATTGTAATTATTTATTTTTTGCTTTGCAGCTTGACCGACTCTTTGGGTTTAGACCGAACTTCCAAGCTAAAGTGGCCTGTGCTGCTTTTCGCCAAATACAAAGTCTGGTTATCAGGTAGAGCCAATTTAGCCGCAGCAAATTCTGCATGTACGGGTAGCTCGCGTCCACCTCTGTCAACCAACACCGCCAACTGCACCCGTTTGGGACGCCCATAGTCAAATAGCTCGTTAACTACAGCGCGAATAGTGCGGCCGGTATACAACACATCGTCCAACAACAAAATATCAGCGCCATTGACCTCAAAAGGCAGATTGGTGTGTCCCGCACCGCTGATGCCGCGCTGCGAAAAATCATCTCTGTGCATGCTAGACGAAATAGTGCCAAATGGCATACTGAAGTTCAAATCTTGCTGCAAACGTTCAGCCAACCAAGCTCCGCCCGATGTCACACCCACTATTTGCATGGCCGGCGTGTGAACTTGTTTCACATATTGTCGCAATTGGGCGTACAGCGCTTCAGCATCTAATGTCACAGATTCGACGGGCTGTGCATTGGTCGCATTGACAGATGCGCTTTGTGATGACGTCAAGTCAAGCTCCTTAAAAATTGCTCTAGGATGATACACGCTGCTGCCGCATCGGGGTCTTTGGCGCCCATTTGCAAAGCTTCGGTGGTGCTAAAGCGCTCATCCACTTCAAATACGGGTAGTTTATAGCGTGCATGCAGCTGCCTGCCAAATTTTTGCGCGCGGCGTGTGTTGTCGTGGGCTTCACCATCTTTGTAATATGGTACGCCTATCACAATGGCATCGGGCTGCCACTCTTTGATGCGCGCTTCTATCAGCGGCCAGCGTGCATTGCCTTCTGCTTTTAAGGTGGCCAGCCCTTGGGCGCTGACGGTGATACGGTTCCCCACCGCTACACCCGTGCGCTTCAAACCAAAATCAAAAGCAATGAATGACTGCAAGTTTGCTGGTATAGCAGCAGACAATTTCGAGCTACTGATTTCTTCCGTGGCAATCTCTTCTTGAATCATCATGCGCGCCCTGCCTGCGATGACAACATCCATGGTTCTACACCAAGTAATTTCAAGGCTTGGTTGTAGCGTTGTTCTATAGGGGAATCAAATATTAGCGCTGTGTCGGCTGCAACGGTAAGCCAGCTGTTGTCTGCCAGTTCAGATTCCAATTGCCCTGTGCCCCAAGAAGAATAGCCCAACGAAACGAGAACACGCTTGGGCCCAGCGCCCATAGACAAGGACTCCAGCACATCACGTGACGTCGTCATCTCTAATCCCCCTGGTATCACCATACTGGAAGCATAAACAGTTTCGGACTTTGCAGAATCGCCAGCGGTGTTTGTACTTTGCATGGCTTCGTGCAAGATAAAACCACGTTCAGTTTGAACTGGACCACCATTGAACACTGGGGCTTTCAACAAATCTTTGCGTGTGAGAGGTAAATCGACTTTATCAAACAGGTGTTTCAAATCAATTTCACTGGGTTTGTTGATCACCAGACCCAGTGCGCCTTGCTCATTATGCTCACACACATACACCACCGATTTGGCAAACTCTTCATCCTCTAAACCCGGCATCGCAATCAGAAAATGATGGGTAAGATTAATGGGTGCAGAATCGAGTGGAGATTTGTGCGGTAGAGGAACATCAGACATGCGTTCATTTTAACGGAACATGAATAGTCAAAACAACAACCCAAACAGCAAGCAATATGACACAGGCTTGGTATGGTTCAGACGCGATTTGCGGGTGGACGACAACGCCGCGCTCTATCACGCCCTCAAGCGCTGCAAAAAAGTCTATGCCGCATTCGTATTTGACAAAGCGATACTCGATACCCTGCCTGCTCAAGACCGCAGAGTTGAATTTATTCGCGAGTCTTTGCTTGAACTCAGTGGCAAGCTCAGCCAACTGGCACAACAAAACAAATTGGAAATTCAAAATTCAAAGGGATTACTGGTTTGCCACGCACTTGCCACACAAGAAATACCCAAGTTGGCGAAAAGTTTGGGCGTACAAGCCGTGTTTTGTAACCATGATTACGAACCACAGGCCATTGCCAGAGACACCACCGTTCTAGGGAAATTAGCGCATTTCGGCATTGCATTTCATTCGTTCAAAGATCATGTTATTTTTGAGCGAAACGAATTGCTGACACAACAAGGCCGACCATATAGCGTATTCACGCCATACAAAAACGCTTGGCTTAAAAAACTTGGCAGTCGCTCGGATAGTTTTTACCTTAAACCCTACCCTGTCAAAACACATGCCAGCGCAATGGCGAATGTCACTGCAAACATACCGTTGCCTTGGCAAACTCATGTGCCTGAATTGTTAGAAATTGGCTTTGAGCGCACCAATTTGAAACTACTCAAAATACCTACAGGTGCCAGTGGTGCGAAAGCTTTGTTTGAAGATTTTTTTGAACGCATAGACCACTACCACCAAACACGCGATTTCCCAGCTATTAAATGTCCCAGTTATTTGAGTGTGCACCTGCGCTTCGGTACCATCTCCATACGTCACTTGGCAAGTGTGGCTTACCAACTCAGTTTGCAAGGTAATGCGGGTGCAAGCACTTGGCTTGGCGAATTAATTTGGCGCGATTTCTATGCACAAATTTTATTCAACTATCCACATGTCGCAACGCAATCATTTAAACCGGCCTACGACGCAATCAAATGGGAACAAGGTGCAACTGCTAAACAATTGTTCAAAGCGTGGTGCGATGGACAAACTGGTTACCCAATTGTTGATGCCGCCATGATGCAAATCAGGCAAACCGGCTATATGCATAACCGCCTGCGCATGGTAGTAGCCAGTTTTTTGGTGAAAGATTTGGGTATTGATTGGCGCTGGGGTGAGCGGTATTTTGCCGAACACTTGAATGACTTTGACCTCGCTTCCAACAACGGCGGATGGCAATGGGCCAGCTCCAGTGGTTGCGATGCGCAACCCTATTTTCGTATTTTCAACCCCATCACACAAAGTGAAAAGTTTGACGCTGATGGTAAATTCATTCGCCGATACTTGCCCCAGTTATCCAAACTCAGTAATAAGATCATTCATCAGCCTTGGTTTGCCAAACCACAGGAGTTACAAACAGCACAAATAGAATTGGGTAAAGATTACCCACTGCCGATTGTGGAGCATGCACTGGCCAGAGAGACAACACTGGCAAGATATGCAATTGTGAAATCAGACTAGTCCTACATATAACTCCGTCCATTTCCCACCCTTTACAACTATCAACATGTCACAAGATTGTCATCTTTTAGGGTTACGCTCGATTTAGAATGATGATGGAGAGAGAAATTGACAAATGACAACAGACACTTGATGCAACGTTTAAGAGACGATCTTAAAGACAGCTATGACGAAGAATTGGAACTTGAGCATGAAGACCTATTGGAAGCTTCAGCAAGTGGCTCACTTCTGACTCCAGAATCTGAAGAATACCGGGCAAATCGACGACTCTATTTCAAAGAACTTTTCCGCCTGCAAGCCGAACTGGTGAAATTACAAGACTGGATTGTCGATAAAAATCTCAAAGTGGTTGTTCTGTTTGAAGGACGAGACGCTGCAGGTAAAGGAGGCGTTATCAAACGCATCACCCAACGTCTCAATCCGCGTGTCTGCAAAGTGGTCGCCTTGCCAGCGCCCAATATGCGCGAACGAACGCAATGGTACTTTCAACGATATATACCGCATTTACCAGCAGCGGGTGAGATCGTTTTATTTGATCGCAGTTGGTACAACCGTGCCGGTGTGGAACGCGTCATGGGATTTTGTGATGATGCGCAATACGAAGAATTTTTTGTCACAGCGCCTGAATTTGAAAAAATGTTAATTCGGTCTGGCATACATCTGATCAAATACTGGTTTTCAATTTCAGACGAAGAACAAAGCTTGCGTTTTTTAGGCAGAATTCATGACCCTTTGAAACAGTGGAAACTGAGTCCGATGGACTTAGAGTCACGCAAGCGCTGGGAAGACTATACAAAAGCCAAAGAAATCATGTTTGAACGCACCCACAAACCAGATTCCCCTTGGTGGGTGGTGCAAGCAAATGATAAGAAAAAAGCAAGATTGAACTGTATCCACCACTTGTTATCGCAATTTCCTTACGAAGAAGTAGATCATCCCAGCATCGTGCTTCCTGCACGCGAATACCGTGAAGACTACAGTCGACAAGCAGTACCTGACGAACTGATCGTACCCAATATCTATTAATTGCTGCGGCAAACATATCTTGGGTGTAATTGACAATACACCAAGGGTGCTATGCTTATACTATTTGCATCCTTTAAATAATGAAAAATGGAACACGATTGGCGGCTGTGGACTTGGGATCCAACAGTTTTCGACTTGAGATTGGGCAACTTGATCACGGTCAAATTCATCGCACAGAATACCTCAAAGAAACCGTACGCCAAGGCAATGGACTCGATACAGATCGCAACTTAACGCCAGAAGCATTACAACGTGGCTGGGATTGTTTAGCACGCTTTGGCGAACGACTGTCTGGCTTCAAATCTTCAACAGTGCGTGCGGTTGCTACACAAACCATTCGAGAAGCACGTAATCGGGATGTGTTCATCACTCGTGCACAAGAACTTCTGGGTTTTCCTATTGATGTCATTTCTGGGACTGAAGAGGCCAGGCTCATCTACCAAGGCGTAGCACATCTACTGCCTCAATCTGCAGAGCGCAGACTGGTGATTGACATCGGTGGTCGGTCTACAGAACTGATACTGGGTCAGCATTTGAATGCGCAAACCATGGCGTCCTACCGAGTAGGCAGTGTTGCTTGGTCTATGCGATATTTTCCCAACGGAGAATTATCGACTTCCGCATTCAAAGCAGCCGAGGTAGCGGCCAAAGCAATTTTGGATGAAACATGTGCTTTGTATTCACGTAAACAGTGGGATGTGGCATATGGTTCATCAGGCACGATGGGGGCAGTTGCAGAAATTTTGTCGGCTTCAGGTTGGCCAGCAGAGACCGTCACACGTGATGGGCTGGAATGGCTACTTGAAAAATTAGTCAAAGCCAAACATGCCGACAACGTTAATTTATTAGGTCTTAAAGAAGACCGACGTGCCGTTATTGGTGGCGGCGTTAGCATTCTTCGTGCCGTTTTTGATCTGCTGAAAATTGACCACCTCTACCATGCACAAGGTGCACTGCGGCATGGCGTTTTATATGAATTAATAGAAAGCAACGACGATACAGGCGATATTCGCAGCAATTCAATCAATCGGCTCGCCCGCAATTTTGAAGTAGATGCCAAACAAGCAGCCTGCGTGGCCGATACAGCATCTTTCTTTTTTACCCAATTGCGTTCTAAGCAAGAAGTGAGCGATGATAATTTCAACCTGTTGCTCCGAAAATTGCGTTGGGCTGCACAGTTACACGAAATAGGCACACGCATCTCACATTCTGAATACCACAAGCATGGCGCTTACATTGTTGATAACGCCGATGTGTCGGGATTTGATTTATCCGAATTGCATCGCCTAAGCCAGTTGATACTGGGGCATCGAGGAAAACTCAAAAAAGTAGATGCCGCGCTCTCAGATTCTGCTTTTGTACAGCAATTGCTCTGTTTGCGTCTGGCTGTTATTTTGTGCCATGCCAGAACCGAATGTGATGCGACTGGCTTGAATTTAGAGCAAAGCAGAAGCAAGCCGCAACGTTTCAAATTATTTGTTCCAACGAATTGGGAACAACTTTATCCGCAATCTACACACCTTTTGCGGGAAGAAATGATTGCTTGGAGCAAAACAAATTGGGAGCTGATTGTTCAAACTACTTCAAGTTAATTTCAACATAGTAGTTACTGTTGTTCATAGACTATTGTAATTTATTTTTATTTGGTATAAACTATATAAATGATTTATACCAAAGGAGTTTGATATGTCAACCATCAGAAAACCAAATAGTACCAGCAAATCAACGACTGTACGCAAAGCACCCAGAAAGGCACCCGCTAAGGGAGTCGTCAAAAAAGCTCAGCAGTTAAGCCAGCAATTAAGAAGCCAGTAGCGAGCACAAAGTCTACTTTAGTTGTTAAAGAAAACACCTGCACCAGCGCCAGTCGTAAAACCAGTAGCTGCTACACAGGGAGTTGCCGCGCCTAAACTTCTTAAAGAGAAAAAAGTGAAGTTGGTGCGCGACAGCTTCACAATTCCAAAGCCAGAATACTTGGTGCTTGACGCTCTTAAAGCGCGAGCATTGGTTTTGGGTCAAGCTGTTAAGAAAAGCGAATTATTGCGCGCTGGAATCAAAGCACTCGCATCAATGGCTGATGTGCAACTTACAAGTACTCTGAAATCAGTACCTGCACTCAAATCTGGACGTCCAGGCAAATAAACATGCTTCTAACTGGTGTTTAAGGTTTCGCAAAGCGCAGATCACAACATATCTGCGCTTTGTACTGTAACCAGAACGGTTTCCCACTTCTCGTTGCGTTCGCGACTGCGTAACCACCATACTGTGCTTTTTCGTATGGCGCATTCATTTTCTTGAAAGCCAAGTAATTGTGCGATCAGTTGGCCCAGCATGGGTTGATGCCCAACCAGAACGACTGTCGCTTTTGCTTCCGGCCAATCTAATGATTCCAGCAACTGATCGACATTGGCATTCATCAGCAAACCGTCTATCGTTTTGTATTTCCGGTCTAATCTATCCGCGGTGTCCTTGCAGCGTCTGGCAGGACTACTGAAAATTTTTGCACTGTCAGGCAGTTGCCTGTCTAACCACCCAGCCATACGTGTGGCTTGCTTGAAGCCGCGCGGGGTCAAAGGTCTTTCAAAATCCAAAGCTGGATCAGCATTGTCTTGTGCTTCTGCATGCCGCCAGATAATCAAATCCATATTGTGCTGCCTATGTTATGCATTTTGTTTTGACACCATTATTTACCTAAAAAGTGTTTTGAGTAACGTGCAGGCATATCTTGAATCCGCATCATCATGGGCAAGTCTGCGGTATTGAAATCAGGATCCCAAGCGGGTTCTCCCAATACTTTTGCACCTAAACGCAAATATCCTTTTATCAATGCGGGCGGTTCGATGTCTAAAGAATTATCTAATTTTTCAACAGGCAGAGGCAATCTTGGTCGCACCTGATATTCAAACGGCGCGAGGTGCTTTTCTTTCACCTGACGCCAAATGCTGGCTGCGGCATCACCGCTGATGAGGCCGTTATGCATCATCGGTATGCTGGCACAACCGATCATGGTGTGCAATTGATTGCGTTCCATGAACGTGGCCAATGCGCCCCAAAGTGCCATGATGACGGCGCCTTGTCTGAAATCAGCATGCACGCAGCTGCGACCCAACTCCACCATGTTTGGACGCAATGCACGCAAACGTACCAAATCAAATTCTGAATCGCTGTAAGTGCTACCAACGCGTTTGGCTTGTATCGGTGTTAAAACGCGATATGTACCTATCACTTTTTGACTTACCCTGTCGCGCACAATCAAATGTTCACAGTAGTCGTCAAACAAATCCACATCATGCCCCGCTAATCCCATTGGTGGCTTGATGCGTGCGCCCATTTCAGTTGCAAATATGTCATAACGCAAACGCTGTGCTTCACGAATTTCGCTCTGATGCTTGGCCCACGCTACTTCAATCCCTGCGCGCTCGACTGGAACACCCATCGAAACTGTGATTTGATTTGCCCCATTAATCGTTGAATGGGGTTGGTGAAGTGACCCCCGTGGCAATGAAATCGGGGAAATGTCAAAAGTGGGGTTTGGCAATTCTTTCATGTTGTGCATCCTTTCATTGTTGATGTCTTACTCTTTGTTTCTCTGCTTTCACAACGAGTTTGACAGCGGTGTGTGACGTGATGAAGTCATCACCATGACGGTTTGATGACATACTGATAATTGCTATCGGTGATAATTTGCTAGCTTGCAGAAACAGACCATGGCCAAGTACACGCTCAAACAACAACTCTTTGCCGAATTCATTGGCACTGCCTCTTTGCTGTGCGCTGTCATCGGCTCTGGCATCATGGCTGAGAGCTTAAGCGGCGGCAACATGGGGCTTGCACTTTTGGCCAATACCTTAGCGACTGTGTTTGCTTTGTATGTGTTGATTGAAACCTTGGGGCCAGTCAGCGGTGCACACTTTAACCCTTTAGTCACATTGGTGATGGCTTGGCATAATTATGGCAAAAATAGCACTCAAGCCGGCGTATCCATTGCCTATACTGCTATTATTATTTATAGCATTTCAACTGCTTGGCGCAATTGCGGGTGCTTGGCTTGCCAATGCCATGTTTGACATGTCATGTGCTGCAGTTCAGCACCAAATTGCGGGGTGGTTCGGGTCAATGGTTGGCTGAAGCCGTGGCCACAGCCGGTTTGGTATTTGTCATCTTGCGTTCGTCTGCACTGGGCGTACCCGCCAAAGCGAGTAGCTTGGTGGCGTGCTACATCGGTGCAGCCTATTGGTTCACGGCCAGTACCTCGTTTGCCAACCCGGCCGCAGTCATGGGTCGCATGTTCAGCGACAGCTTTGCTGGCATTGCGCCTGAAAGTAGCTTGGGTTTTGTAATTGCACAAACCGCAGGGGCCATTGTGGGTTATGCTTTTGCCAAAGTATTTGATGCCCGCAAAGACAATTGAATAACAAACATCATTCACAGAGCCAACAAATGTCCATCACCATCTACCACAACCCCAACTGCGGCACTTCACGCAATGTGCTGGCCATGATTCGCAATTCTGGCGTTGAACCCACCGTGATTGAGTACCTGAAGACACCACCCGGACGTGACAAGCTGGTGGAATTAATCGCAGCGTTGGGTGTACCAGTTCGCGATGTGTTGCGTCAAAAAGGTACGCCCTATGAAGAATTGAACCTGGCCAATCCTGCACTGAGCGACGCTGAATTGATCGACGCCATGGTGGCGCACCCTGTTTTGATGAACCGCCCCATCGTCATCACGCCCTTGGGCTGCAAGTTGTGCCGACCATCAGAAACTGTGTTGGAAATATTGCCCCATGCACAGCAAGCAGCCTTTAGCAAAGAAGATGGTGAAGCCGTCATCAATGCCAATGGCAAACGCATTTAAGCATTAAATCTGCCTTTAGGCGGCGTATTTATTGCCTACATTGCTATTATTAATATAGCATTTTGATTTCAGAGTTTGCTCTCTAAAACATGGCAATTGTCGCTTTGAATATGGATTCATGGCTACAAAGCTGTTACCGTTGCACAGGTTCAGAATAAAAATACGCTTGCATGGCTAACAAAACTTCACTGACACAATCCACTCTCCTTGATGACGATGAACTGCATCACCCGCCTCCAGCTTTGGCTTTAATGGCTTTGGAGTTTCGCGTGTTTGCCGAATTCTGGACTTTGCTTCCCGCATGGCCAGCGTTGCGGCGCGCACCCGCAGGTGATGGCCATTGCGTGATTATTTTTCCTGGCTTGGCCGCAGGTGATGCCAGCACCGCGCCACTTGCGCATGTATTTAACCAGTTTGGGCTATGAAGTTGACGGTTGGAACCAAGGTATGAATCTAGGTCCACGGCAAGGCGTTTTAGAAGCGGCCAAAGCGCAAGTCACAGCAGATTTTAAGAAATCGGGCCGCAAAGTCAGTTTGATCGGTTGGAGTTTAGGCGGCATTTACGCGCGCGAAATTGCCAAAATGTTGCCTGACATGGTGCATTGCGTCATCACCTTGGGCACGCCATTTGCCAGCACCCCCAAATCAACCAATTTGTGGCGCTTGTACGAATTGGCCACAGGTCGCAAAGTGGAGCATGAAGCAGGCAAATTCAACTTAGCCGAAGCGCCACCCATGCCAACTGCCAGCATTTATTCCAAAACAGACGGCGTGGTGGCATGGCAAGGCAGCATTCAAACGCCGTCCAAAAACAACGAACGAACTGAAAATATCGAGGTCTTTGCAAGCCACATTGGCTTGGGCGTCAACCCCAGCACGTGGTGGGCGGTGGCGAATCGTTTGTCACAAACGCACAAAAACTGGACCCCATTCGTGCCGCCCAAATTAATGGGCTTGCAAAATGTGCTGTATCCGCAAAGTAAATAAGCCGTCGTATTGCTATATTTTCTATATTTGCTATATTTTTAATAGCAAACTAGGCAATCAATACGCCGGCTAGAGGTCAATTTCTTATAAAAATCTGACGATTAGGCTTGCAAACTCTTTTGGTAGTTGGCCATGCCGTCCACAATTTCTTTGGTTGCGGATTCAGGACCTTCCCATCCGTTGATTTTGACCCATTTGCCTTTTTCCAAATCTTTGTAATGCTCAAAGAAATGGGCAATGGTGTTCAAGCGCAGTTCGTTCAAATCTGCCGGCGTTTTCCAACGGCTGTAGAGTGAACATTTTTTATCGATCGGCACAGCCAATACTTTGCCGTCTTCACCGGCTTCATCGGTCATTTTCAAAATACCAATCACGCGGCAAGTCACCACCACGCCAGGAATCAAGGGCACAGGTGTGATAACGAGCACGTCAACAGGGTCGCCGTCACCGCTCAAGGTTTTGGGCACATAACCGTAGTTGGTGGGATAGTGCATGGATGTGCTCATGAAGCGGTCCACAAAAATAGCACCCGTTTCTTTATCCACCTCGTATTTGATTGGGTCTGCATTCATCGGAATTTCGATGATGACGTTGAATTCGTGCGGCGCGTTTTTACCAGGGGTGACGTTATCGAGTGACATGTTGATTTCTTTTAAAAATGGAGGAAAGTAGACGGGAAATAGGAGGGAATTGAATCGGAAAAATGGTGAAACAGACGAAAAGTGAAGCTTTGAAGTTATTTGATTTATGTCTAAACAACCTAGGATTAACCCTGATTTTACTTGTCATCAACCTTGCGAGGCTTAAATCTATCAGATTTTTAAGGTTACATTCATCAGGTTGGCCAATCAAGCCCCTGCAGATACTACTACAAGGATGTGACGAGGAAGCAACGCAGCGGGAGTTTGCGTTGTCAGTACAAGGCAGCTCCCTATAAGCGAATCAACCGTAGAGGAGTAAAAACTATGTCAGGAAATTCCGCGCTCATTTTGGCGCTCATGTGTGGGCTTGCAGCCGTGGTATACGGCTTGTGGGCACGCAGTTGGATACTTTCACAAGACGCAGGTAATGCGCGCATGCAAGAAATTGCAGCCGCCATTCAAACCGGCGCTGCCGCCTATTTGGCGCGTCAGTACAAAACCATCACCGTGGTCGGTGTGGTCTTAGCGATTTTGATTTTCTTCTTCCTCGATAGCATGTCAGCCGTTGGCTTTGTCATTGGTGCTGTGTTGTCTGGTCTGTGCGGATTCATTGGCATGAACGTTTCTGTGCGCGCCAATGTACGAACAGCCCAAGCAGCAACCAAAGGCATAGGCCCCGCACTGGATGTGGCTTTCCGTGGTGGCGCCATTACCGGTATGTTGGTGGTGGGCTTGGGTTTGCTGGGCGTAACCGCTTTTTATTGGTTCTTGACAGGCAATGGCAACCACACCCCGGATAAAAGCATGGCACACATGTTGAATCCTTTGATTGGTTTTGCATTTGGTTCTTCACTCATTTCAATTTTTGCCCGTTTAGGCGGTGGTATTTTCACCAAAGGCGCCGACGTGGGCGCGGACTTGGTAGGTAAAGTCGAAGCTGGCATTCCAGAAGATGACCCTCGCAACCCTGCTGTGATTGCCGACAACGTGGGTGACAACGTGGGTGACTGTGCGGGTATGGCTGCCGACTTGTTTGAAACCTATGCGGTCACACTGATTGCGACCATGGTATTGGGCGCATTGTTGGTGACCAACGCAGGCGCATCCGCAGTGGTGTATCCACTGGCTTTAGGTGCAGTTTCTATCATTGCTTCCATCGTTGGTTGCTTCTTCGTAAAAGCCTCTCCTGGCATGAAAAACGTGATGCCTGCTCTCTACAAAGGCTTGGCAGTGGCTGGCGGCTTGTCGCTCATCGCTTTTTACTTTGTGACAGTGGCCATCATTCCTGACAATGCCATCAAGGCCAGCGGTTCGCAAATGGCATTGTTTGGTTCGTGCTTTGTGGGTTTGGCACTCACTGGCGTATTGGTGTGGGTGACGGAATACTACACAGGCACGCAATACGCGCCTGTGAAACACATTGCCCAAGCATCCACCACTGGTCACGGAACGAACATCATTGCCGGCTTGGGCGTTTCCATGCGCTCCACTGCATGGCCTGTGTTGTTTGTATGCATTGCCATCTGGAGTGCTTATGCAATGGCTGGTCTTTACGGTATTGCGATTGCAGCCACCGCCATGCTCAGCATGGCTGGCATCGTGGTGGCGCTTGACGCTTATGGTCCCATCACCGACAACGCTGGTGGCATTGCCGAGATGGCAGAATTGCCTTCGTCCGTACGTGATGTGACTGATCCGCTGGATGCCGTAGGCAATACCACCAAAGCCGTGACCAAGGGTTACGCGATTGGTTCAGCTGGCTTGGCCGCACTCGTTTTGTTTGCGGATTACACCCACAAATTAGAATCTTATGGCAGCTTGGTGAGCTTTGATTTGAGCAATCCAATGGTCATCATTGGTCTCTTCATTGGCGGTTTGATTCCTTACCTCTTTGGCGCGATGGCGATGGAAGCCGTGGGACGAGCTGCAGGCTCAGTGGTGGTTGAAGTGCGCCGCCAGTTCCAAGATGGTGCGATCATGGCTGGCAAACGCAAGCCTGATTACAGCGCGGCTGTTGACATGCTCACCACCGCTGCCATCAAAGAAATGATGATCCCATCGCTCTTGCCAGTTGTCGCGCCCATCGTGGTTGGCCTGGCACTCGGCCCAGCTGCTTTAGGTGGTTTGCTGATGGGTACCATTGTGACGGGCTTGTTCGTAGCGATTTCAATGTGTACCGGTGGTGGCGCTTGGGACAATGCCAAGAAACTCATCGAAGACAACTTCGTTGACAAAGATGGTGTAACCCACAAAAAAGGTGGCGACACACACAAAGCCGCCGTCACAGGTGACACAGTGGGTGACCCCTACAAAGACACCGCTGGTCCAGCTGTCAACCCGCTCATCAAGATCATCAACATTGTGGCGCTTTTGATTGTGCCTTTGATGATGTCAATCCACGGCAAGCCTGCCGCTCCTATGGTTGCTGCGCCTGCTGTTGCAGCAGCCGTGGTAGCCACTGGCGCAGCCCCTGGCTATGACACAGGCGCTGCACCGGCAGTTGCCAGCACTGCAGCTCCTGCCGCTGCAGCTTCCGCTGCTCCAGCGGTTGCAGCTTCAGGTTCTGGCGCTGCTGCTGCAACTTCTGCTGCAACTTCTGCTGCCGCATCTGACGCCGCATCCGTCAAAGTTGAAAACGGTGTGGTGAAGTTTTACTTTGCTTCTGGCAAAGCCGACGTTGCTGCGGGCAGTGCTGCAGCCTTGGCTGATGTTGCCAAGGCAGTCGCTGGTGGCAAGAAAGCTTTTGTCAGTGGCTACCATGATGCCAAAGGAGACCCTGTGCAAAATGCAGAGCTGGCCAAGCAACGCGCTAAAAACGTGCAAGCCGCACTCAAAGCTGCGGGTGTGGCAGAAGACAAAGTCGAACTTAAGAAACCTGAACAAGCCAAAGCAGATGGCCCTGCAGCTGAAGCAAGACGCGTTGAAGTCACTGTGCAATAAATAATCAGCGCTTCCCTTTCCTACTCAAATAGCCCACCTCGGTGGGCTATTTTTTTGCTTGTTTTGTAAGATAATCATTCCAGTTAGTATGTCCACTCTAAAAATATGAAACAACAAAACAGTTACAACTTCGAAGAACTACTTGCTTGCGGGCGTGGTGAATTGTTTGGCGAAGGCAATGCCAAATTACCTTTGCCTCCCATGCTGATGTTTGATCGCATCACATCCATCACCGCAGACGGTGGCAAGCATGGCAAAGGACAAATCATTGCAGAGCTGGACATCAAGCCCGATTTGTGGTTTTTTGATTGCCATTTTCAGGGCGACCCTGTCATGCCAGGCTGCTTAGGCTTAGATGCCATGTGGCAGTTGATCGGATTTTTCTTAGGCTGGAGTGGTGGACCAGGTCGCGGCCGTGCTTTAGGTGCGGGTGAAATCAAATTCACCGGAGAAGTGTTGCCTACTGGCAAGCTGGTTACTTACCGCATCGACATGAATCGGCTCGTTTTACGTAAACTGGTGATGGGCGTGGCGGACGCCACCTTGGAAATTGACGGCAAAGAAATTTACACCGCCACAGATTTGAAAGTTGGTTTGTATACCAGCTAAGCCTATACAACCATCAACCAACTCTAAACCGAATAGGAACACCATCATGCGTCGCGTTGTCGTTACAGGAATGGGCATTGTTTGCAGTATTGGCAATAACAAAGCCGAGGTATTGGACAGTCTCAAAGCGGGCCGCTCAGGCATTACTTTTCAACCGGAATATGAAGCGCGTGGTTTGCGTTCGCATGTGGCGGGCTCTGTAAAAAATTTGGATGTAGAAGCGCTCATCGACCGCAAATTGATGCGTTTCATGGCCGATGGTCATGCTTACGCTTGGTTAGCCATGCAAGAGGCGATTGCCGATGCCAACTTGCCAGAAGACAAAGTTTCGAATTTGCGCACAGGCTTGATTGTGGGCGCAGGTGGTGCATCGCACGTAAGCATTTCGCAAGGCATCGACACCCTCAAAGAAAAAGGCGTGAAGCGTGTGGGCCCTTACATGGTTACCAAAGCCATGGCCAGCGGCGTATCGGCTTGCTTGGCCACGGGTGCAAAAATCAAAGGTGTGAATTACAGTATCAGTTCGGCTTGTGCCACCAGTGCGCACTGCATTGGCGCAGCTGCCGAACAAATTCAGCTGGGCAAGCAAGACGTGATGTTTGCGGGTGGCGCGGAAGAAGAAGATTGGACGCTGTCGTTCATGTTCGATGCCATGGGTGCCCTGTCCAGCAAATACAACGCCACCCCGAAAAAGCGTCACGCACCTACGATGCGGACCGCGATGGCTTCGTTATCTCTGGCGGTGGTGGCATTTTGGTGTTGGAAGAATACGAACATGCCAAAGCACGCGGCGCCAAAATTTATGCTGAACTGGTCGGCTATGGCGCCACATCTGACGGTTACGACATGGTCGCACCCAGCGGTGAAGGCGCATTGCGCTGCATGCAAATGGCGCTGCTAGATGCCAGTGGCAAAGATGTAGGGCAAGTCGATTACGTCAATACCCACGGCACCAGCACGCCAGTGGGCGATGTGAAAGAAATAGAAGCCATACGTGCTGTGTTTGCGGATGGTTCACAAGCCAAAGTCCCACACATTGCATCAACCAAATCCCTCACCGGTCACGCATTGGGTGCAGCTGGTGTGAACGAAGCCATCTACACGCTGCTGATGATGGAAAACAATTTCATTGCGGCTTCTGCCAATATTGAAAACTTAGATCCAGCCGCTGCAGGCTTGCCCATTGTTTTGAACCGCATTGACGATGTCAAAATTGAAACAGCGATGTCCAATAGCTTTGGCTTTGGTGGAACCAACGCCACGCTGACCTTTTCCCGCAAAGGACTTTAAGCTGTGGCTAGCCACTTCGGATGAAAATGGCACAATGCCTATATGTCTGAAGCGACGCTCTACCCCCACAAAAATCATCGCATGATTTTCATGCAAGATGAACGTGTACCACGTCCACTTGCGCACAACATTGATTTAAAGAATCTGCCTGACTTTGCTGCAACAGGGCAACTGCTTGACCATTTGGGAAGACCGCTGCGTGATTTGCGCATCAGCGTCACCGACCGCTGCAACTTTCGCTGCAACTACTGCATGCCAAAAGAGGTTTTCACCAAAGATTACCCCTATTTACCGCACAGTGCATTGCTCAGTTTTGAGGAAATCACGCGCCTGGCTAAAGTATTTTTGCTGCATGGTGTACGCAAAATCAGGCTAACAGGAGGCGAGCCGCTTTTGCGTAAAAACCTCGAAGTGCTGATTGCGCAACTCGCTGAATTACGCACACCCGAAGGCCACGCACTCGATTTAACGCTGACCACCAACGGCTCATTGCTTGCCAAAAAAGCCAAGGCATTGAAGGCTGCGGGTTTGCATCGCGTCACCGTGAGTTTGGATGGCTTGGATGATGCTATCTTTCGCAGCATGAACGATGTGGATTTCCCAGTGGCCGATGTGTTGGCGGGTATAGATGCAGCGCGAGACGCAGGTCTGGGTTTGGATGCCAAGGGGCAATTCAGCGGCATCAAAATCAACATGGTGGTCAAGCGTGGCACCAACACCGACCAAATATTGCCCATGGCCAGACGCTTTCAAGGCACTGGCATGGTGTTGCGCTTCATTGAATACATGGACGTGGGCGCCAGCAACGGTTGGCGCATGGATGATGTCATGCCATCGAGCGAAGTGGTGGCCTTGATCAATAAGGAAATGCCACTGGTGCAATTGGCAGCCAACAACCCGGGCGAAACCGCACAACGCTGGGGCTATGCAGATGCTTCTGGCAAACATGACCCGGCTTTGGGAGAAATTGGTGTCATCAGCAGCGTCACCCAAGCTTTTTGTGGTGACTGCAACCGTGCCCGTTTGTCAACCGAAGGCAAGCTGTATTTGTGCTTGTTCGCCAATCAGGGTTACGACTTGCTGCCCTTGTTACGCGGCACGGATGTCACTACTGACGCAATGATCGCCAATGCCATCGCACAAATATGGCAACAACGCACGGATCGTTATTCCGAGTTGCGCAGCAGCATGCCACCCGATACACAAAGCAGCACCAATGTGCCTAAACGCGTCGAGATGAGTTACATCGGTGGCTAAATTGGTCGAAAATTTGATCAAAAAATCTGACATTTCGGGCATCATCCTCGCCGGTGGTCGCGCCAGCCGCATGGGTGGCTTGGACAAAGGTTTGCAATTGTTCAAAGGGGCACCTTTAGTGGCCAACGCCATTGCGCGCTTACAGCCACAGGTCGCCCACATCAACATCAGTGCCAACCGCAATGTGGATACTTACAAAACTTTTGGCTTACCGGTACTGACTGATGTTGCCAGGTTGGATGCTGACGATTTCCAAGGGCCGCTGGCTGGCTTTTTAACTGGCCTTGAACATTGCACTACACCCTACCTCATGACAGCGCCATGTGACACGCCCTATTTTCCAATGGATGTTGCGCAACGATTGGCGTCTGCACTGTTTGAAACCGAAGCCGACATTGCCATGGCATGCTCACCCGACGAAACAGGCAAGCTTTGCAATCAACCCGTGTTTTGTCTGCTCAAGTGTGGCAAGAAACGTGAATTGGCAGACAGCCTGCGTCAATTTTTAGCGCAAGGTGGTCGCAAAATTGGCGCTTGGACGGCTTTGCACAAGCAAGTGAAGGTGTCTTTCAATTTACCGCATGACGATCCGCAAGCTTTCGCAAATTTGAACACATTGGCTGAATTGCACGAATGAAAACCATAGACCAAATCGCCGCCGAACTCGCTGGCTACGACCCCACATCGCTTCGCGCGGACAAGGTCAATGCTTTTTTAGCCGAACTGGTCAGCCCTGTTACTCAGACTGAAACATTGCCATTGTTTGACGCTTTGGGCCGCGTGCTGGCGCAAGATGTGATTTCGCCCATCAGCGTGCCCCCGCATGACAACTCGGCCATGGACGGCTTTGCTTTTGATGGCGCACAGTTGCAAAGTCATCAGTCACTCACGCTGACTGTCATTGGCACCGCGCTGGCTGGCAAAGCATGGCAAGGCACAGTCAAGGCAGGTGAATGCGTCAAGATCATGACAGGTGCCATCATGCCAGAAGGTTTGAACACCGTGGTGCCGCAAGAGATGGTCACGGTCGAGGTGGCGCTCAATAACGACGCCTCTCATCCATCAGCATTGCGCCCAACACCTTGAACTTGGGCGACAACCGCCGCTTTGCTGGCGAAGACTTGATGCAGGGCAAGCCAGCACTGTCGCAAGGCGACACTTTGACACCCGCCGCATTGGGCTTGGTTGCCAGCTTGGGGCTGCCCAGCGTGACGGTATTTCGCAAACTGCGCGTGGCTTATTTTTCTACCGGTGACGAAATTTTGAGCTTAGGCCAAGCACCACGCGAAGGCGCTGTGTACGACAGCAACCGCTACACCGTGTTTGGTTTGCTCACACGCATGGGCTGCGAAGTCATCGACATGGGTGTGGTGCGTGACGAGCCTGCGCTTTTGGAAGCAGCTTTCATCCAAGCAGCCAGCACAGCCGATGCCATCATCACCAGTGGCGGCGTCAGCGTAGGCGAAGCCGATTACACCCGCGCCATGATGAAAAAACTAGGGAGCGATTCGGGCGGCGTCGCCTTTTGGCGCATTGCCATGCGACCAGGCAGACCCATGGCAGTAGGCCGTATCACCGCAAAGAATATGGCAAAAAGTGCCTCTAGCCGGCGTGATGATTGCCTAGATTGCTATGAAAATAATAGCGCTATTCTTTTCGGCTTGCCCGGCAACCCAGTCGCGGTGATGGTCACCTTCTTGGCCTTTGTACGCCCCGCCCTGCTGCGCATGATGGGTGCCAACGCCAAACCCTTGCCGCTTTTAAAAGCCATCAGCCTCGAACCCATCCGCAAAAAACCCGGCCGCACCGAATACCAACGCGGCATCGTCACCACCCATGCCGACGGCAGCTTGCAAGTCAAAACCACAGGCAACCAAGGCTCAGGCGTTTTAAGCTCCATGTCCCAAGCCAACGGCCTCATCGTCCTGCACCACGACCAAGGCTCAGTCAATGTGGGCGATGCGGTGGATGTGATGATGTTTGAAGGTGTGATTTGATAGACGGTTAAAATGCTTGTTTAGCTTAAAAATACCAACTTTTATCGCCCTTTTATGACAGACACCAATTTGCAACTTGAAGTGGCTCAACTGATTGTTGAATCCTTGAATCTCGATATCGCCGCTGCCGACATTGCGCCTGATGCGCCTTTGTATGGTGATGGTTTGGGTTTGGACTCGATTGATATTCTTGAACTGTCGCTGGCGATTTCCAAGCGTTATGGCTTGCAACTGAAGGCTGATAACCAAGACAACAATGTCATTTTCAGCTCTTTGGCGCATTTGACCAACCATATCGCAGCGCAGCGCACCAGCTGATGTCTGAGAGCAAACTCACCCCTCGCACCCCTGTGCTGCGCTGGGTAGGTTTTGCACTGCTCTTGCTGGCCTTTCCGGTGCTGGCGCACTACATGATTGTGACCTCACAAACCGGTCCACTGGGCGCAGCAGTGGCTTTGCTACCTGTCACAGTGGTGAGTATTGTTTTTGCTTGGAAATCCAATCACACTTGGATTTGGCTGGCTGTAATAGGTGCAGTGTTGGCTACGATCTTTACCAATTTGCATTGGCTAGACCAACGATTAGGCATGCTGTACTGGCTGCAAGAAGCGAGTTTTCAAAGCCTGCTTTTCATCACCTTTGCACGTACCTTGTTTGCCGGCAGAAAGCCGCTTTGCACCGAATTTGCCGAAATGGCGCATGGTGAAATATCACCCAAGCACGCGCACTATGCGATGCAAATCACCTGGGCTTGGTCTGCATTTTTTGGGGCCATGGTGTTGATTTCAACCTTGTTATTTTTCTTCACGCCACTGCCGGTGTGGTCGGTGTTTTCCAACTTTTTGTACTTGCCGCTGGTGTTGCTGATGCTCACAGTTGAATTGCTGGTACGCAGAAAGCGCTTGCCTGAAATGTACGGCAACCGCTTTTGGGAATCGTTCAAAATATCGTGGAACAGTGTGCGCAACAAACGTGCCGACAATGAAACGCGCAGGAGCGACGCTTGAATAAGTTGTCAAACAAATTACCTTTGGTTGGCCATCAGCATGCCGAGCAAATCGTGGCATGGCAAGGCACGCGCGCTATTACCTTGGCGCAGTTTTTAGCGGATGTGAGCACCGTTAAAAATCAATTACCCAACAGCCAGCACATTTTCAACATGTGTGCCGATCGCTACCACTTTGCCGTGGGTTTGGCGGCAGCGATTGTGACGGGGCGAATCAGTTTGTTACCGTCCACACACACCCCCGACATGGTGCGGCAAATGCAGGTTTTTGCACCCGATGTGTTTTGCTTGCATGATTTGGTGCACTGCGAAATTGATTTGCCGAAGTTTCAATTTCCGGAACTAACAACAAACGCGACGACCATTGATTCGGTTACTGATTCGACTAATGATTCGAGTATCAACATTCCACAAATCGACAGCGCACAATTGGTGGCGATTGTGTTCACCTCTGGCTCAACCGGCACACCCGTGCCGCACCACAAATACTGGGGTACCTTGCAGGGCTCGGTGCTGGCCGAAGCCAAGCGTATTGGCTTACCACAAGAACAAAATGCTGGCACCATCATCGGCACCGTGCCAGCGCAGCACATGTATGGGCTGGAATCGTCTGTGCTGCTTGCACTGCAAAGCGGCCATGCCTTGAGCAGCAAACAACCGTTTTACCCAGCCGATATTGTTTGTGCCTTAGAAAATGTACCCGCACCGCGGATATTGGTATCTACACCCGTGCACATGCGCATGCTGTTGGAAGCCAAAATTGACATACCCGAAGTTGCATTGGTGTTGTCTGCCACAGCGCCACTGTCGCTCGCCTTGGCACAAGAGCTAGAGCAACAACTCAACGCGCCACTGCAAGAAATCTACGGCAGCACGGAAACCGGCACGATAGCAACCCGACGCCCAACACAAACCGATGCATGGCATTTGTTTGATGAGGTCGAATTGATTCAGCAAGATGGGCAAACGTTTTCCACTGGTGGACAAGCGCTGGGCAAAGTGGTCATGAACGATGTGATTGAGTTGAAACAAGACAAACGGTTTTTGCTACAAGGCAGAACAGCTGATTTGATCAACATTGCCGGCAGGCGCAGCTCTATCACGCACCTGAACCACCAGCTCAACAGCATTCCTGGTGTGCTGGATGGCACTTTCTACATGCCCGATGACGATTCGCCCGACCATGTGGTGCGCCTGATGGCCTGTGTGGTCGCACCCACGTTAACATCACAGCAAATCATTGTCGCTTTGCGCGAATTGGTTGCACCCGTTTTCATTCCACGCCCTTTGTTCATTGTGCCCGCCTTGCCGCGCAACAGCACAGGCAAACTGCCGCGAGAAGCTTTGAAAACATTGATTCAATCTTTGATAAGCAAATAACTTTGACTACTTTAAACTTGCAAATTCCGATGCAGCACCCCGCTTTTGCAGGGCACTTTCCAGGTGCACCCATCGTGCCCGGCGTGGTCTTGCTCGATACTGCTTTGCAAGCGATTGCCGTGGCAGAAAATTTGCTTCTAGATCAATACGAATTGAGTTCAGTCAAATTCTTAAGCCCACTAAGTCCCACTGACAGTGAAAACAGCGGAAAAGACCACATACACATTTCCTTAGATTACAAACGAACAGGCGAACAACGCATTCAATTTGACATCGTGTGTGGCGAGCGAAAAATTGTCAATGCCACGGTCAACCTAAAGGGTGCGGTATGAGTGAAGCGGAATGGACCAATCGCCCTGAACGCAGCAACATGCTGATGCTGCGCGTGATGACTTGGATTTCCTTGCGTTTGGGTCGGTCCGCAGGTCGTGTTGTTTTGTATGGCATTGCTTTGTACTTTTTGCTGTTCTCTGCCAAAAGCCGTCAGGCATCGCGCGCGTATTTACGCAGGGTACTGGGGCGAGAAGCATCTTGGCTGGATATGTACAAACAGGTGTTCAGCTTTGCTTCGACCATTCACGACCGCATTTACCTGATTAACCAGCGCTTTGATCTGTTCAACATTGAAATCAAAGGCAGAAACTATTTGGACGACTTGGTGGCTGAAAAACGCGGACTCTTTCTCATGGGTGCACACATGGGCAGCTTTGAGGTGATTCAAGCCATTGGCCGGCAAGAAACTGATTTGAATGTGAGCATTGTGATGCACGAAGACAATGCCTTGAAAATCAACGCCATGCTGGCCAGCATCAACCCGAATGCGGTCACCGACATCATCAGCATGGGGCGTGTGGATTCCATTCTGAAGGTACGCGAAAAACTGTCACAAGGCACGGTGATTGGCATGTTGGCAGATCGCACTTTGGGTGGCGATGTGTTGCAACCAGTGAACTTTTTGGGTGACACGGTGCACTTTCCGACTGGTTCATTTCGCATGGCAGCCTTGTTGCGCCAACGTGTGGTGTTCATGGTGGGGCTTTATTTGGGTGGCAACCGTTACCAAATCAATTTCGAACCATTGGCAGACTTTAGCCAAGTGAGCGCCGTACAGCAAGGCGAAGCTGTAGCGCAAGCAGTGAAAGACTACACCCAGTTACTGGAGAAGTATTGCCGCTTGGCTCCCTATAATTGGTTTAACTTTTTTGATTTTTGGCAAATACCATCTTCACATTCACAGCAACAAACATGAGTTTTGCTTTAAACAATTTCCGCCCTGCACCTTTTTTCCGCCATGTCCTGATGGCTTGCACGCTTTGCTTGTCCTTGGTTTATGCACCATTGATTCAAGCTGCTGAGTGGAACATAGATCAATTGATGCATGGCCTTGCGCAAATCAAATCGGGGCATGTCAGCTTTGTTGAAACCAAAACCATGGCAATTTTGGATCGCCCATTGGTTACTTCGGGCGACATGATTTATACAGCGCCCGACAAACTGGAAAAGCGCACCTTGAAACCTAAGCCTGAGACCATGCAAATCAACGGCAATCAACTGCTGATTGAAAAAGGCAAACAAAAGCACCAGGTTCAATTGCAAGATTTTCCAGAATTGGCCGCTTTCATTGACAGCATTCGTGGCACTTTGGCGGGCGACCGCAAGGCTTTAGAGCGCAATTACCTCCTCAGCCTTGAAGGCAGCGATGCGGCATGGACACTGCAATTACTCCCCACCAACAGCAAGATGAAACAGGTGGTCTCACAAATTCGCATCAGTGGCGTGCGCGATGAAGTGCGCAGCATCAACATCACGCAAGCAGATGGTGACAGCTCGCGCATGTTGATTGAAAAAATAGTGCCACCCAAACTGGCCGCCCAGTGAGCTTGATTTGAACCCCAATCCCACACCACTGAAGGTTGGTTTGAAGCACATATCCAAGTCTGCTAAGTTGGCTATTTTTGCGTGGCTGGCGTTTCTATTGGCATGCGGCATCATCATCAGTCGCAGCACCTTCACCACTGATTTATCCGCTTTTTTACCACGCAGCCCTACGGCCGAGCAGCAGCTCTTGCTCGATCAAATTCGCGATGGCGTGGCATCACGCATCATTTTGGTCAACATTGAGGGCGCTGATGCCACCCAACGTGCACAACTGTCAAAGCAATTGGCCAGCAAATTGCGTCAAGATTCTGCGTTTGTGAGTGTGCAAAATGGCGAACCCGTCAACACAGAACGTGATCGCGCCTACTTCTTTAACAATCGTTACTTACTCAGTTCAGCCGTCACGCCTGCGCGTTTTGAAGAGGCGGGTTTGCGCGATGCGTTGAACGAAAGCGTGGACATGCTGACATCTCCTGCCGGTTTGATGGTGAAGTCCATTTTGCCGCAAGACCCCAGCGGCGAAATGATGCATTTATTAGGGCAACTCACCAGTGCCAAACAACCGGCGTTATCTGAAGGCGTTTGGGCATCACGCGATGGCAAACGTGCGGTGATGTTGGTGCAAACCAAAGCATCGGGGGCTGATACCGATGCCCAAGAAGCAGCCATTAACCGCATTTCTATGCTCTTCAAAGATTTGCACACTGCTGATTCAAATGCCACATTGCAGATGACTGGTCCCAGCGTGTTTGGCGTCAAAGCACGTGAGACGATTCATTCAGAGGTCACTTGGTTATCGATTCTCAGCACGGTGTTGATAGCAGTGCTGTTGTTAGCCGTTTACCGATCTGTATTGGCTTTGGGTTTGGGGTTTTTACCTGTGATCAGTGGTGCCTTAGCGGGCATTGCGGCTGTGAGCTTGGCCTTTGGCGCTGTTCATGGCATCACTTTGGGCTTTGGCACTGCCCTGATTGGTGAAGCAGTGGATTATTCGATTTATCTTTTTGTGCAATCGCGACAAGGCACTGTTGCACACGCACAAAGACAAACACAATGGCTGAAACAATTTTGGCCTACCATACGTTTGGGTGTGCTGACATCCATCGTCGGCTTTGCCTCTTTGTTGTGGTCTGGCTTTCCTGGTTTGGCACAACTTGGTTTGTATTCCATTGCAGGTTTAATCACAGCGGCATTGGTGACCCGTTTTGTGCTACCGCATTTATTGCCGCAGCAATTTGCCATCCGCGATGTCTTCGAACTTAGGGACAAATTCTGAGCAAGCTTGTTCAAAAAGCACATGCTTTCAAGTGGCCAGCTTTGATCGTCATTGCACTGGCCACCGCCATCGTGGTGCAAAACCGCCAGCACATCTGGAATGACAAAATTTCATCGCTCAGCCCCGTATCGCAAACCGACATTCAATTGGATGCCAGTTTGCGCATGGATACGGGTGCACCCGATACACGCTACATCGTCGTGACCACGGGTGATAGCCGTGAAGATGTGCTGCAAAACAGTGAACGCATTGGCAATGTCCTGCAAACACACAAGGATGAAGGTTTGCTGGCCAGCTATGAAGCCCCCAGCCGATATCTGCCAAGCCTTGCCAGTCAAAAACAAAGACAAGCCAGCTTACCGGATGTTGAAACTTTAAAACGAAATTTAGCAGCAGCCAGCGTGGGATTGCCATTCAAGACCGATGTGTTTGCACCTTTTTATCTCGCCATTGAAAAAGCCAAAGCGCAGCCCTTGCTACAAGCCAGCGATTTGGCCAACACATCCATGCAAACAGCTATTGGATGCCTTGCTGATCAACCAAATCAACATGAGCAGCAAGGTACACGCTGGAGTGCGCTTTTGCCGCTCACTGCCAACGCCAATAGCAGCATTGACGCCCAGCGCCTGAATGCAGATTTGCAAGCTCTGAACAAAAACATGAATACCAAAGCCATATTGGTCGATATGAAGCTGGAATCTGATCATTTGTATGCGGGCTATTTGTCGGAAGCCATCAAACTCTCTGTAGGGGGTTTGCTGGCCATGGTGGTATTGCTGTTGGTTGTCACACGATCGGTGAAGCGCGTGTTGCGTCTGATGGTGCCTTTGCTGGCTGCCGTTATCACTGTGACTGCAGGTTTAAGCTTGTTTGGGCAACAGCTGATTATTCTGCATTTGATTGGCTTGCTCTTGGTCGTGGCCGTAGGCTCTAACTATGCCTTGTTTTTTGATTCACCCAAGCGCGATGCCATTTCTCCCAGCACCTTGACGTCGATGTTGGTGGCCAACATGACAACTGTCGCTGGCTTTGGTTTGTTGGCATTTTCAAAGGTATCGATTTTGCAAGCCATGGGCGTTACAGTTGCGCCGGGTGTGGTATTGGCACTTTTGTATGCGGCCATTTTTGCGCCAGCATCTTCGCAAAAACAACAACCAATTTGATGCCGATGCAGCTCATTCAATCGCTTTGGCAGGGTACACAATTTGTGCGTGCATCGCTGCTTCTGCATGGTGTTGTGCTGATAGCTACATTGATTTGGCCAGAGCAGTGGCTCACCAGTTTGATTTTGTTAGCTTTGAACCACCTCATCATTGCCATAGTCGGCATGCTGCCACGCAGCACATGGTTGGGCAGCAACATCACGCGCTTACCTGACGCCGCCGCTCAGCGCCAAGAGATTGCACTGACGATTGACGATGGTCCTGACCCCGAAGTCACCCCACGAGTTTTGGATTTACTGGCCGAGCACAACATTGCTGCAACCTTTTTCATCATTGGCGATAAAGCAGAGCGCTACCCCGAACTTTGCAAAGAAATTGTGCAACGCGGCCACGATATTGAAAACCACACACAAAGCCACCAACATCATTTTGCATTCTTGGGGCCTGATGGATTCAAAAAAGAATTGCAAACAGCACAAGCTACCTTGACAGCCATCACAGGCCGTGCGCCCAGGTTTTTCAGAGCCCCCGCTGGCAATCGAAACCCTTTTTTAGAACCTGTCTTGAATCAGTTGGGTTTGAAGTTGGTGAGCTGGTCATTGCGTGGATTTGACACCCAAACGGGCAACGTTGAACGCGTCAAACGACGCTTACTTGCCAGCCTGCAAGCGGGTGCCATTGTGTTGCTGCATGACGGCAATGCGGCTCGCACACAAAACAAAAGTGCGGTGATATTAGAAGTCCTGCCAGCCTTCATTCAAGCAGCGCAAGATGCGCAATTGCGTTTTGTCACACTGCGCCAAGCACAAAGTACGTCTTAAGCATGCCAAATAAGCTTCAAAAGACGACCCAACCAGCTGTACCACCAACATGGTATGCCAATGTGTTACACCATTTGACGCAACACATGTGGCACAAAGCCATTGGCACGACAGTTTTCATCACCGGTTTTTTTTGGATTTACCTTTACTTACTCAAAAACCCGGCGTTTGCCACGACGGAAATGCCCGTCACATTGGTTGATACTTGGATCAAGTTTCAAGCTTGGGCCATGCCTGTTTACTTGTCGCTGTGGTTTTATGTTTCATTACCCCCGGCTTTGCTGGCCAACGCGACGCGAACTGTATCGGTATGCTTTTGCAATAGGTGTCACCTGTAGCATCGGTTTAATCATTTTTTATTTTTGGCCAACGACAGTGCCAAATTTGAGTGAAACGCGCAGCATGCATGCCAGTGTTGAATTTTTGAAAAGCATTGACGCATCAGGCAATGCCTGCCCTTCGTTGCATGTCGCGACGGCTTTGTTCTCTGCCATTTGGCTGCATGTGATTTTGCGCAATTTCGCATCGCCAACTTGGGTATTGATGTTGAACTGGATTTGGTGCTTGGGAATTCTTTACTCCACATTGGCTGTCAGGCAGCATGTTTTGGTCGATGTACTCGCTGGTATTTTTTTGGGCGCTTTAGGTGCTTTTGTTTCGCTGTCGTTTTCACTGAAATACCAGCGAAAATTGCGAATAGAATGAACGCCAAAATGAACGCCTAAATTAATGTTCGGATGAAATCTCGAATGAATCCCCTTTACCTTTCAAGCTACACCGCCACCAGTGCGCTGGGGCATGGACTTGCGCAAACCCAAGATGCGTTAAAGCAAAGTCGTAGCCATCTGGTTCCGTGTGCCTTTGATGATGTGGATTTGAATACCTACATTGGAAAAGTGAAAGGTGTGGAGGAAGTTTCCCTGCCAGTGCATTTAAGTCGATTCAACTGTCGCAACAACCAATTGGCGCAACTGGGTTTGGCACAAGATGGATTTGAAGATGCGGTTCGTGCCGCCATTGCACGCTATGGCAATCAACGTGTAGGTGTGTTTTTGGGCACCAGTACCGCTGGTATTCTGCAAACCGAATTGGCTTACCGCAGACGCGATGCCACCTCGGGCGCTTTGCCACCCGATTTTATTTATGGCACCACGCACAACACTTATTCGGTGGCAGATTTCACGCGTTCGTATTTTGATTTGGAAGGCCCAGCCGTTGTGATTTCTTCGGCATGCTCATCCAGCGCCAAAGTATTCAGCACAGCACGCAGAATGTTGGATGCAGGCTTGATTGATGCCGCCATCGTGGGCGGTGTGGACACTTTGTGTTTGACCACCTTGTATGGCTTTAATTCTTTGCAACTCATATCCGAGCAAGTTTGCCGACCGTTTGATGTAAATCGCAATGGCATTTCAATTGGTGAAGCAGCCGCTTTTGCCTTAGTAGAACGTGTACCCAACAATTTGAATGCAGATGCCATTTTGTTATTGGGAATTGGTGAGTCCAGCGATGCCTACCACATGTCATCACCGCACCCCGAAGGTTTGGGTGCCAGCATGGCCATGCAATTTGCATTGGATGCGGCTGGATTAAAGCCGGCTGACATTGACTACATCAACTTGCATGGTACAGCCACCCAAAGCAACGATGCGGCGGAAGGCAAAGCCGTGCACCAGATATTTGGGTCCGACACGCCGTGCAGCTCTACCAAAGGCGCAACAGGGCATACATTGGGTGCGGCTGGCGGTTTGGAAGCCGTCATCAGTGCACTGGCTCTGCAAAACAATTTCATGCCTGCGGGCTTGAATGTGAACCAACTTGATCCTGCGACGCCGATTCACTATTTACTGAAGAACCAGTCTGCACCCGTTCAATATGTATTGAGCAACTCGTTTGGTTTTGGTGGTACCAACTGCAGTCTTATTTTTGGCAAGGTGACCAAAGCATGAAACTGACTGCATACATCGAAGGCGCCAGCCTGATAGGTCCCGCTTTCACAGACTGGGCCTCAGCACAACCTGTCTTACTCGGGCAACAAGCTTATATCGCCAGCAAAACAGTGCTGCCGGCACCTGCTGTTTTGCCGCCTGCAGAGCGCCGCCGCACAGGTGCGATTGTCAAACTGAGTCTGGCAGTCGGCATCGCGGCATGCGAAGATGCCCAGCAAGACCCCAAAACATTGCCCTGCGTTTACACATCATCCAGTGGCGATGGCGATAACTGTCACGCCATTTGCGAAGCATTGGCATCATCTGACCGTGCCATTTCACCGACCCGGTTTCACAATTCTGTGCACAACGCGGCGCCCGGTTATTGGGGCATTGCCACTGGCGCGATGACCAATGTATCTGTGCTGTGCGCGTTTGATGGCAGCTTTGGGGCAGGTTTACTTGAATCACTGGCGCAGGTTGTGGCGGATCAAACTGCGGTTTTATTGATTGCAGCTGATTCACCCTATCCAGAACCCTTGCAAAGCGCACGACCATTGGCCGATGCGCTGGGCATGGGCTTGGTACTCAATCCGAAACGCACTGTCACATTCACGCGCACAAATCGATATCAGTTTGACACGTGCACCCGCCAGCCACATGACAAACGCCGCGCTGGAGCATTTGCGTCTGCATATTCCAGCTGCGCGTGGCTTGCCTTTGTTGCAAGCGATTGCACAAGTTCAGCAAAATAATGCAACCCAATCATTGGTGCTGGATTATTTAGACGACTGCCAGATTGCCATCACGGTCACACCATGTCAGGGCACATAGATACAAAAACGTCAGGCACTTTGCCTTTGTCACACGATTGGATTGCCGCACGCATTCCACACAGTGGCGACATGTGTTTGCTCCATAGCGTCAAAGCATGGTCAGCCAGCCACATTCACTGCGATGCCAACAGCCACCGATTTCAGAACAACCCACTTCGACTGCAAAATCAGCTCAGCAGCGTGTGCGGTGTGGAATACGCAGCACAAGCCATGGCAGTGCATGGCGCTTTGATTGCACCCACGGACAATACCAATCCACGCGTTGGCTATTTGGTCAGTATTCGCAACACCCAGATTGAAGTGCCACGCTTGGACGATATTCAATCCGATTTGCAGATTCACGCAGAATGTTTATCCGCCAGTGAGCACAATTTGATGTACGAATTCAAAATCATGGCGGATCAACACCTGCTCTTAAGTGGGCGTGCAGCTGTTGTGCTCAACACCATTTGAATTCAGCACAAGAAACGGCAAAAGGAAATTGACACCATGCAAACCAGCAAAATAAACGCACTGGTCACTGGGGGCAGTGGCGGTATCGGTGCAGAAATCTGCCAACGTTTGGCACGTGATGGCTACCATGTGTATGTGCATGCCAACACCGCCCTTGATAAAGCACAAGCCGTGGTTGAAAGCATCCAAAGCCAAGGCGGTTCTGCCCAGGCTCTGGCTTTTGATGTGACAAACGCCGAAGCTGTTGCCCAAGTTTTGTTACCCATCCTTGAAGAATCGCCCATCCAAATCTTGGTCAACAACGCTGGTATTCATGACGACGCAGTTTTCCCTGGCATGCAAGCAGAACAGTGGCACAAAGTAATCAATGTTTCTGTCAATGGCTTTTTTAACGTCACCCATGCCCTGATGATGCCCATGATCAAAACGCGCTGGGGGCGCATCATCAATGTGTCATCCGTCGCTGCCATTACCGGCAACCGTGGGCAGGTGAATTATTCAGCCGCCAAAGGCGCTTTGCATTCGGCCACCAAATCGCTGGCGTTGGAAGTTGCCAGCCGCGGCATCACCGTCAATGCGGTGGCACCCGGCATCATAGACACCAGCATGACTGAGAATGTCTTCAGCAAAGACGACATTGCCAAAATCGTGCCCATGAAACGCGCTGGAACCGCTGTTGAAGTGGCCGATTTGATTGGCTTTCTGGCATCGAAACAGTCTGCCTACATCACCGGCCAAATCATCTCT
The DNA here is from genome assembly GCA_963841045.1 of uncultured beta proteobacterium. Lineage (GTDB taxonomy): Bacteria > Pseudomonadota > Gammaproteobacteria > Burkholderiales > Burkholderiaceae_C > Aalborgiella. The sequence continues at coordinate 239,001 of CAWJBD010000001.1, forward strand.
ATCAATGGTGGAATGGCATAATTAGTGGTCAAATTGGCCTCTAGCCGGCGTATTTATTGCCTATGACGCTATTATATTTATAGCATTTTATAGCTATTTGTAACTTATACGCACAAGCGCATCAGCAGCTGGTGGCTGAGCAGTTTCCTATAGGATAATTAGCCATTCGTTGGTTTCAACACAAGCCAAACTATCCAAAGTAACAACCGTACATCAAGGGGAGCAAACCATCATGGCATCAGTCAACAAAGTCATTCTTTTGGGCAATTGTGGGCGCGACCCTGAAATTCGCTATTTGCCCAGCGGTCAAGCCGTTGCCAATATCAGCATTGCCACCACCAGCCGCCGCAAAGACAAAAACACCGGTGAAAACATCGAAAGCACCGAATGGCACCGTGTCACGTTCTTTGACAAGTTGGCCGAAATCGTCGGCGAATACGTCAAAAAAGGCAGCCCGCTGTATGTGGAAGGCCGCTTGAAATACGGCAAATTCACCACCAAAGAAGGCCACGAGCAAAACACTTGCGACATTGTGGCAACTGAAATGCAACTCCTGGGCAGTCGCCAAGGCAGTGGCGAACCATCCGCACCGCGCCAGCAAGCAGCTCCCGCCCAACGACCTGCCGCAGCCAAACCCGCCAGCGGCTTTGAAGACATGGACGACGATATTCCGTTTTGATCACTCGCTTGTAATGTCAATTTGATTCCGTTTTATTTTTCCTGAATCTTTCCTGAATGCTTGCCATCAAACAAAATTTGCTCACAGCCTTGGCTGCTGAGCTTGAAACACTTTTGCCGGGAGCGGGAGCGCGCTCGGCTTTTGAATCTCCCAAAGTTGCCGCACACGGCGATTTTGCTTCTACCGCAGCCATGCAATTGGCCAAACCATTGGGCAAAAACCCCAGGCAAGTGGCAGAAACTTTGCGTGAATCCTTGCTGAAAACTGCGGTTTACAGCCAATGGGTTGAAGCCATTGACATTGCGGGCCCAGGGTTCATGAACATCAAGCTCAAACCCGCTGCCAAGCAAGAAGTGGTTCGCGAAATTTTGTCCACCAAAAATGCGTTCGGCAATCAAGCACCACTGCATAAAAAAATGATGGTGGAATTCGTATCGGCCAACCCCACCGGCCCTTTGCATGTAGGCCATGGCAGGCAAGCCGCATTGGGCGACACGATTTGCAACCTCTACCAAACCCAAGGCTGGGATGTTTACCGCGAGTTTTACTACAACGATGCAGGCGTGCAAATTGCCACCTTGACCACCAGCACGCAATTGCGCGGCAAAGGTGTCAAACCTGGTGACAAAGATTGGCCAGAAGCGTCTTACGCCGGCGAATACATTGCCGATATTGCTGCAGATTTCATAGCCAAAAAGACGGTGATTGCAGATGACCGCAGCACCACCGCATCAGGTGATTTGGACGATGCAGCATCCGTGCGCGAATTTGCCGTGGCTTATTTGCGCCGCGAACAAGATTTGGATTTGCAGGCCTTTTCTGTCAAATTTGATAACTATTATTTAGAGTCGAGTTTGTATTCAGATGGTTTGGTGGACAAAGCCGTTGCCCTGTTGCAAGCGGCGGGAAAAACCTATGAACAAGATGGTGCGCTGTGGCTCAAGTCCACCGATTACGGTGATGACAAAGACCGTGTGATGCGCAAATCTGCACCCGCGGATGCACCTAATACAGCGCCTGATCAAGCACCGCAGTACACCTATTTTGTGCCCGATGTGGCTTACCACATCACCAAATGGCAACGCGGTTTTGCCAAAGCCGTGAACATTCAAGGCACCGACCACCACGGCACCATTGCCCGTGTGCGCGCCGGCTTGCAAGCGGCCAATGTCGGCATACCGCAAGGTTATCCTGACTATGTGCTGCACACCATGGTGCGCGTGATGAAGGGTGGCGAAGAAGTCAAAATTTCCAAGCGTGCAGGCTCTTATGTCACCTTGCGCGATTTGATTGAATGGACCAGCAAAGACGCGGTGCGCTTCTTTTTACTCAGCCGCAAACCCGATACAGAATACATATTTGATGTGGACTTGGCAGTTGCCAAGAACAACGATAACCCTGTTTACTACGTGCAGTACGCCCATGCACGGATTTGCTCTGTTTTGAACACATGGACGGGTGGCGACAACAGCAAATTGAGCTCACTTGCCAGCGCTGACCTCAGCCCATTAACCAGCCCGCAAGCATTGGCTTTGATGCTGCAATTGGCCAAGTACCCCGAGATGCTGACCAGTGCCGCACATGATTTTGCGCCCCATGATGTGACTTTTTACCTACGTGACTTGGCAGCTTGTTACCACAGCTACTATGATGCTGAGAGAATACTGGTTGATGACGAACAGGTGAAACTCGCACGCTTGTCCTTGGTAGCCGCAACGGCACAGGTGATACGCAACGGTTTGGCTGTTTTGGGTGTGAGTGCACCTGAGAAAATGTGACCACTGGTCTGTCATCTTGATACACATTGATAGCGTTAATTAATTTTGAATACATAACCATGAATCAATCGAATCAACAACGGGGTGGAACGCTTTTGGGGCTGATGATCGGCGTCGTCCTCGGCTTGGCCGTTGCATTGGCTGTGGCCGTGTACGTCACCAAATCTCCTTTGGGCTTTGCGAATAAGGGTCAAGCCCATACGGCCGAATCCGATGCAAACGAAGCTAAGAAAAACAAAGATTGGGATCCCAATGCCGCCTTGTACGGCAAAAACCCAGCAAAACCTACAGTCCCTGGCACGACACCTGCTACAACTATTCCTGACGCGAATACACCTGCAGGCAAGCCTGCAAACCCAGCCACAAATGCAACGATTGCACCATCAAATACACCAGCGGCATCAGCAAAAACGCCAACCGCCCCTGTGGTCCCAGGTTCTTTGAGTCCGTCCGTGCCAACATCGAATGCCAAACCGAGCGCCACAGCCAATTCGAATGACCCTATTGGTGATTTGGTCAAAGCCAAGACCGAAGCCAAGTCATCCAACCCAGGGCTTGATCCGTTTGTGTACTTTGTGCAAGCGGGTGCTTATCGAAACGCAGAAGATGCCGAAGCGCAACGCGCTCGCTTGTCACTGGCGGGGGTCGATGCCAAAGTATCTGAACGTGAACAAGCTGGTCGCACGGTGTACCGTGTGCGTGTGGGTCCGTTCAACAAAGAAGCCGAGGCTGAGCGCTTAAAAGAAAAAATCAGCGCCACTGGAGCTGATGCCGCTTTGGTACGGGCGCAACGGTGATGGTTTTGTATACTTGAAATAAATTTGGAACCAAAACAGTTTGCTGGTTTCAAAGCCTTGTGTTTTTAATTGAAGATTAATTTAGGAGCTTTTATGAAACGCCGTCAATTTGCCTTAGCTGCTGCTTCAACCACCGCCGCAATGGGCGCTGGTTTGTACACTTTAACCAGTACCAACATCTTCGCGCAGCCTGTTGTAGGTAAAGCTGGCACAGATTACATGGTGCTAGACAAGGCCGCTCCTTATGAACCCGTTGCAGGCAAAGTCGAAGTTGTTGAATTTTTTGGCTACTGGTGCCCACATTGCAATGCGTTCGAGCCTGAATTGGAAACTTGGTTAAAGCGTTTGCCATCCAATATCAGTTTCAAACGTGTGCCTGTTGCTTTTAACCAAGTACATGAACCCATGCAAAAACTCTACTATGCCTTGGAATCTTTAGGTCGTGTCGGCGACATGCAGCGCAAAGTGTTTACCGCTATTCATGCAGAGAAAGTCAACCTCAGCACACAAGATGCGATTGTGGCTTGGGTGGTGAAACAAGGGATTGATCAAAAGAAGTTTGTCGATACCTACACCTCATTCTCCGTCAGCACCAAAGTTTCCAAAGCCAAGCAATTGGTCAATGCATACAAAATTGATGGCGTCCCATCATTTGGAGTGGCTGGGAAATACTATGTGGATGGCACTTTAGCTAAGGGTATGACCCGTGCTTTACAGATTACGGATCAATTGGCTAAAGACGCGAAACCAGCATAATTTTCACTGAAACTGATTCAAAAGCCTGTAGCGATCCTGCAGGCTTTTTTTGGCTTGTATTTTGCTTTCTTTAGCCCGCATTTTGGCTACAATCAATTCATGACCAAAATCCAATACCGCCTTATAACTAGCCTTGTCCTTGCTAGCCTTGGTTTCTTTGCACAATCAGCGTCCGCTGAAAAAGCAGATCGCGACAAGCCAATTAATGCGCAAGCCGATTCCCTGAAGTACGATGATTTGAAACAAACCAGTGTTTTTACGGGCAACGTCATCATCACCAAAGGCACCATCATCATGCGTGGTGCACGCATTGATGTGCGACAAGACCCCGAAGGTTACCAATATGCTGTGGTGACTGCCGAACCTGGTAAGTTGGCCTATTTCAAGCAAAAACGTGAAAATGGTCAAGACGAATGGATTGAAGGCGAAGCCGTTAGCGTGGAATATGACGGCAAAGCCGATAAGGTCAAACTCATCAAAAATGCGGTTCTTAAACGCTTGCGTGGCGTCGTATTGAATGACGATATTTCAGGTAATTTAATTACCTATGACAACACCACCGATGTTTACAACGTCGAAGGTGGTGCTGCCAAAAATGCAGATGGATCAGGTGGTGGCCGTGTACGCGCCATTCTCAGTCCTAAATCGGCCAGCAACAGCACACCCCCCGCACCAGCCAGCGGTATGACTGGCGGCATCACAACGCAACTCAGAGCCACCCCCGCCATCAGCAGCGAGAAAAAGTAAGCATGTTGGATGGAAATTTGGGGAATGCGGGAAATGTGTCGCAAGTTCGTCAACTTGCAGGCTCAAACACCCGCACGGACACGCCAACCAGCGTTGGCAGACCCGTGTCGATGGAAGGTTTTCTATCGGTCAGTGGCTTGAAAAAAGCATTTGGCAGCCGCAAAGTTGTCAAAGACGTTTCCCTGTTTGTTCGCAGCGGCGAAGTGGTTGGTCTGTTGGGGCCTAACGGCGCAGGCAAGACCACCTCTTTTTACATGATTGTGGGATTGGTTCGTGTCGATGCTGGAGAAATTTTGATTGACGGACAGTCCGTGGAACATTTGCCAATTCACCGACGCTCGCGCTTAGGTCTGAGCTACTTGCCGCAAGAGACATCTATCTTTCGCAAGCTCAATGTAGCCGACAATGTACGCGCGGTGCTGGAATTGCAAAAATACCATGACGGTCCACACAAGGGGCAAAAGCTCAGCAAAAAAGATATTGAAGCGCGTTTAACAGACTTGCTCAAAGACTTGCACGTCGAACACCTGCGTGATGCATCCGCACTGTCACTTTCGGGTGGTGAACGCCGGCGTGTTGAAATTGCACGCGCCCTGGCCACGCAACCACGTTTTATTTTGTTAGACGAACCCTTTGCTGGCATTGACCCCATTGCGGTGATCGAGATTCAGCGCATCATCACTTTTTTAACATCACGCGGCATTGGGGTTTTGATCACTGACCACAATGTGCGAGAAACTTTAGGTATTTGCGACCATGCCTACATCATCAACGATGGCAATGTGTTGGCACAAGGTACGCCTGAAGACCTGATAGCCAACGCGGAAGTACGCCGCGTGTATTTGGGTGAGCATTTCAGTATGTGACCCATGTCATGAAACAAGGGCTCTCTCTCAAAGTCTCGCAGCACCTCGCCCTCACCCCGCAGTTACAGCAGTCGATACGTTTACTCCAGTTATCAACCTTGGAACTGAACCAAGAGGTTGAGCAATTGCTCAGTGACAACCCCTTTCTGGAGCGCGAAGCTGACGAAGCGCCGCGTGAAGAGTTTGGTTTAGCGCAAGTGCCCGACTATGCACGCAACACTGACGCATCTACCGACGGTTCAAATGACTCCAGAGAAAGTTACGCCGATCGATCGAGCGATGACACGTCTGATCAATCTTGGGAAGCCCATGATTGGGATGGTGATGGCAGTGTCGAGATATCGCCGAACGACTACGAATGGGGTACAGAGGCCACCGGTTCATCGGCACATGATGCCAATGCCGAATTTGATGCGACTGAATTGGGGCGACAGCAAGAGACGCTGCCTATGCATTTGCATGGACAAGCCTCTGTGTTACGGCTCAGTGATTCAGACAGTGCAGCCCTCAACTTTTTGATTGAATCACTCAATGCAGATGGTTATTTAGAAGACAGTTTGCCCTCTTTGGTACAAAACCTGGATGCAACTTTGGACATAGAGCAACAAGAAGAATGGTTGCACAGATTCACGGTTGCACTCAGTCTGCTGCAAAACATGACGCCCACAGGTGTGGGCGCCCGCGATTTGGCTGAATGCTTGAGCTTGCAAATCAAAGCCCATCTGCATGACCTCAAGGACTTTAGAGACCTCAGTGACAATGATGACTCCGACCAAGCTGTAGCACGTGAAACCTGTCAGGTGGCTCTGTGTATTTTGAAACAACCCATTGATTATTTGGCTAGACGCGACCTCAAAAAGCTAACGCAAGCATGTCGCGAGTCAGAATCAGCTATCAAAACCGCCATCGCCTTCATCACGCGCTTAGAACCCAAACCTGGCAGGCAGTTTGCCGACGTGCAGCGCAACATCATTGTTCCCGATGTATTTGTAGTCCCTATCGCTCGTAAAAAACCCAGCGATGCACCTCAATTTAGAGCGCAACTCAATACCGATGCCATGCCCAGACTGCGTGTGCATGACATTTACGCCAATGCACTCAAAAATCACAAAGGTGAAGGCGCGGGTGCAACGCTTGCTTTACAACAACGTTTGCAAGAAGCACGTTGGTTCATTAAAAGCATACAGCAGCGCTTTGACACCATTTTGCGTGTGAGCAATGCCATCATTGAGCGACAAAAAGGGTTTCTGACACATGGCGAATTGGCCATGCGGCCATTGGTACTGCGCGAAATTGCAGACGAATTGGGTTTGCATGAATCCACCATCAGCCGCGTCACCACCGCCAAATACATGCAAACACCATTTGGCACCTACGAGCTGAAATATTTCTTTGGCTCTGGTTTGGGTACAGACAGCGGCAGCAACGCGTCCAGCACCGCTGTTCGGGCATTGATCAAGCAATTGGTCGCTTCTGAGAATCCAAAAAAACCACTCTCAGACAACAAGATTTCACAGCTCTTGCATGAACAAGGCATAGACTGTGCACGCCGCACTGTTGCGAAATACCGCGAAGCTTTGAAAATCGCACCCACCAATCTGCGAAAATTGCTTTAATGAACTCACTCCAACTGTTTCTCCCCTGCGCTGCTGGCGTGGAAGACTATTTAGCACAAGAAGTCCACGATATCACCGGCTTGCAGGGTGAAGACTTGCGGGTGATGCGCGGTGGTGTGCTGGTGCGCACATCGTGGCGTGATGTGATGCGGCTGAACCTTTACAGCCGTTTGTGCCAGCGTGTGCTGGTACAGCTGCATTTTGGCGATTACCGCAATGAACAAGACTTGTATACCGCCGCCTCGCAAGTGGCTTGGGAGATTTGGTTCACCCCCAAAGAAAGCTTCAAAGTTGAAATCACAGCACAGCACAGTCCTTTGCAATCGCTCAACTTTGCCGCTCTCAAAATCAAAGATGCGATTGCCGACCGCTTTAGAGCAAAAACCGGCATCAGGCCTGATGTCAACACACAATGGCCAGATGCACGCATTTACGCACATTTAACGACAGATAACGTCACCATCTACATCGACACGTCGGGTGAACCACTCTTCAAACGCGGTTGGCGACAAGACAAGGGCGAAGCGCCATTGAAAGAGACTTTGGCAGCCGCCATGATTGCCGCCAGTGGCTGGGCTGACACCATTTACGACGAGGCGGACGAAAACAGCACTGAAGAGCCCAATTTCGCCCCTTTTTACGACCCCTGCTGTGGCAGTGGCACCATCGCCATCGAAGCCGCACAAATTGCCTGCAACATCGCACCAGGTTCCATGCGCCGCTTTGCTTTTGAGAAACTGTTGCCGTTTCAGCCTCACGTATGGGACGCCATCAAACAAGAAGCGCAAGCAGCCGTACTAACACCCGAAGAACGCAAAAACATCCAAATTTTTGGCAGCGATGTGTCATTCCGCATGGTTGATTTTGCCAACCGCAATGCCGAACGCGCGGGTGTAGCCGATGTGCTTGAATTTCGCGGTGGTGATGCACTGCAACGCATGCCCCCCTGCGACAACGATAAGAAAAATGGCATCATGCTGGTGAACCCACCGTATGGTGATCGCATTGGCATCAGTGGCGTGGCCGGACAAAACGCCCAACAAAACGCACGCAGAAGTGGTGTGCGCGAGAACGCCAATTACAACCCCCAGCATGCGTCACAAAACAATGATTTTGAGCAAGACAATGCTGAAATTGTTTCCCAATCAGCCCCGCTTTGGCCAACGTGAATTTGCACAAACCAACGATTCTGGTCTTGAGGGCTCTGAATTCTTCCCGCAATTGGCAACACATTGGAAAAAGAACTACGCTGGTTGGACTGCTTATGTTTTGACCCCAGACATGAAGCTGCCCAGCAAAATGCGTCTGAAAGAATCACGCCGCATCCCCATGTGGAATGGCCCCATTGAGTGCCGATTGTTCAAATTCGACATGGTGGCAGGCTCCGCCAGAACCAAGCCAGCCGCCGCTTGAAAAATTCCGTCACCTTCATCGCTGTTAAAGTCGTTATAGATACCAACATCGTTTTAGATTTGTTTGTTTTTGACGACCCTGACTCCAAACAACTGAAATCAGCTTTGCTGGATGGTTTAGCTAACAAACAACTGACTTGGCTGGCAACCCATGCCATGCGCGATGAGCTTGTGCGCGTGCTGGCTTATCCCAAAATCATGTCGCGCATGACTTTTTACAAAGTGAGCAGCGAAGCTGTGATGCAGCAGTTCGACAAAACTGTGACTTTGGTTGAGCCTGCCCCTAAAGCCAATTGGATCTGCAAAGACCCTGACGATCAAAAATTCATTGACTTGGCGGTGCAACACCAAACGCAGTTGTTCAGCAAAGACCAAGCCGTTCTGTGCATGGCAAAACGCCTGCAAGCAGCAGGCGTTTTGGTTCACTTACCCGGCCAATTTATATAAGAAATTGGCCTATATCCGGCGTATTTATTGCCTAGTTTGCTATTAAATATATAGCAATTAGGTGATTAAATGTGTCAATTGGTTTTCTTAGCTGCAGCCAGTTCTTTTTCTAAGGTTTCAATTCGCGCTTGCATACCTGCGATGCGGCCATTCAAAGCACCCACATTGAAAACGGTGGCATTGTTGGCAGGCGCATCAAGTTTGTTGCCATAAGCTAACCACGAAGAGTCATAAATCTTCACATTTTTGAAACCCAGTTGCTCCAACACACCCGCTGTTTCTGAAGCACGAGCACCAGATTGGCAATACACAACAGTTTCCTTGTTCGGGTCGAGCTTGGCATACAGCGCCTTCAAATCATCGTTCGTTTTAAGCACCATGCCACGGTTATCAGCGACAACTTTGCGCGCCAATTTCGACATGGTTTCCGGATCGCTCCAATTCATCTCGTAAGGAATGTTGACCGAGCCAGGAATATTGCCACCGCGTAGCGCGCGGATATCTGTACCAGCAAATTCCTTGGGTGTGCGGGCATCCACAATTTGCACGTCACTGCGGTTCAGTCGGTCTATCACTTCTTGCGTGCTCACAGCAACGGATGGGTTGGCTTTCAGAGTCAACTTGATGGGTGTTGTTGCTTTTGCTGCGCCAGTTTCGACTGGCAATCCAGCGGCTTGCCACGCTTCCAAGCCATCGTGGTAAACACTCACTTTGCTGCCGCCAAAATAGCGCAAGGCATAGCGCCCAAAATAAGGGTTCCAAGTTCCGCGTGTGCCGTAAACAATGGTTTCCTTTGTGGGGTCAATGCCAGCCGCGCCCAACACTTTGGCCACTTCATCGGTTTTCAAAAAATCTTCTGCGTTGGCTTCACGCAATGTGGTTGCGGCATCTCCCACTCGTCAAGGCACCAGCCAAACGACCTTTGACATAGTCTTTGTCAGCACGCACGTCCCACACCTGCACATTGCGTTTCAGCGCATCCTGCACATAGGCCGTGTCCACAATAACCTGTGCCGATGCCATACCCGCTAGCCCCAGCAATCCCAAAGCCAAACCCAATTTCCGTAACGAATAGTTGAACATGCTCGCTCCTGTATGTTGTTGTCATGATTTTGGCTGTGTCTGTAACACGCCAAAATTCATCCTACAAACGAAGCTTCAAATGGTCAAGCGGGAAAGCCCTTGCAAAAAACTTGCGCGATTAAGCCTCGTCACTTCCAAGCGGCGGGTTGGCATTGGCTGCCACCACTTGGCTCAGCATGCTTTCAAGCAGCTTCACGGCTTCGCCAATCACGTTGGCTTCCTGTTGGATGCTCATGCCTTGGCCCTCGCTGCTTTTGGCAGCGAGCACGTGGCGCTTGACCATTTCATCCAATACGTTTTGGTTGATGGTCATACCGTGTGAACTTTTCAGAGCCAATTCTTTGCTGAATTCCAACAAGCAAATCATGGCAATACTGAGCGTTGCGGCCTCTTCAGAATGCAGCACTTTGGTGATGGATTTGGGTGAATTCGGGTTCGGGTTTGTTCATGGCGATGTAGAGTGGCCAGTCCGGAGGGAATCGAACCCACGACCCTCAGCTTAGAAGGCTGATGCTCTATCCAACTGAGCTACGGACTGCGGCATATTTACTGCTTACTTTGCTATCATTTTTGATATAAAAGCGGAGCGCTACGCTTTCAACTATTTTCCACCCCCAATTGTACCCTGTCCACAAACGCAAAAAAAATCCCCACCAGCAGTTAAGCCAGTGGGGATTATTGACCTGGTGCGCTCCACCGCGAACCCGCAGCAGCCAAATCAATATCTAATTATGTTACTTCGGCCACGCGTTTGTGCACCTCACTTTGTCGGCAACGTGTCGGTCGGCTTCGACTGCAATTCGTCCAGCAAATTCAGATACTGATCGCTGTACTTTATCGAGGGTATCGGCTCTTTGTAGGCAGGCGCTGAGCTGAGTTCTAGCGGCTTCGCTGGCACGTAGATCGTATTGCAGCCGCTGGTTAGCATCAGCAATGCGCTCACCATTGGCAGCAATCGTTTCAAGCGTTTTGATTTGGTCATTTGCGGCCTTTAGCTCTCGTGTTTTGTTTTGGGATTCGCGCTCCAGCTTTGCGACGTTGGCTTTGTCTGATGCCACCTTCTGCGCTTCTTTCAGGTCTTTGGCATAGTACCAAGGCAAGATGAAAAAATGCAGCGCGGCCACCAGCAGCACTGTCCCCGCTATTTGCAGGGCTAGCGCCAGCCAATTCCATGGCAGCAGCGACTTCATTTGAATGGGTTTTCAAACGAGGTAGATTGGTTAATGTCTTTTAACAAATCCTTATCCGCAGCGGTTGTGCTTTGTGATAGCTTTGCCAAGCCAAGTTTGAACCCCAAGAAATTTAGCGCAAAATCAGAAGTCTTATCAAGTAATTTGTTCGCAAATTTTGATAGAGGTTCTTCTGGTAATTTGTACTCAGGCACTTTGCTAGCGCCTGTGTCCGCAGTTGGGTTATAAACACTGATGCTAGACACCCCTTTCATTTCAATCGTTTCGCCAGTTTTAGCGACAAGTTGAAATATCGGCGTAGGTGTCACCTTTTGATTCGCGGCAATCTGCTTGTCGTACATGATCTCAGAGTGCTTAAGCATCTCACTTGACGTACCGCAGCCGGTCAGAAAGAACGTTGCAAAGATGGCAAAAACTAAAAATAATCGTTTCATGGAATACTCCTTTGTGGTGGGATGGGTGGAATTGGTCGTAATGGCAAATCAATTGGTGCTTCGTCTGATTTATGCTCTTGTGATGGCTGCTTTACTTTTGCGGTTTCGACGGGTTTTGCCGCTTTAACTTCTGGCATATATTCGACTGTAGCCGGCGTATTGATTGCCTTATCTGCTATTTTTTCTGTAGCAGTTTTTCGCACTTTCTTTTTTGGTGGCGTCGGCTGTTCGGGTTCATCGTCTTGCGGTGCTTCAATCGCTTCTTTTTTCGCGCTGTAGGCTTGGTACTTCGTGGCGATGTCAGAGGCAATCCAAAAGCCAAACGCGAATACTGCTACCCACAAAATGCGCTTACCCCATTTTTTGAATGTTGAGTTGTCAAATAGCGCGATGTCTGTTTGTCCGTTAATCCATGCCTGCCTTGAAATGGAATCAACTGCGACAGTTTGCGTCGGAATGCCAGCGGCTTCGGCTTGCGCTTTCAGTGTTTGGTCTACCTTGGCATACCCGTCGCTGGCTGGGTCTTTGAGTGGGTCGTAGACTTCGGTCATTTTGCTTCGTCCTTTGGCGCTGGCCTTACCTTAGCCCAAAGCCATTTCGCACCAGCTTGTATCAGATTTTTTTGCCAGGCAATTGTCAAGCCCACACCCGATGCAACACCACCTACAAAAATATAAAAATTCATGATTTCTCCTTTGGTTGACTTTCGGTTTTGTTCTGCCACGCATTAGCGGCCAAATATGCGCCTATGGTCATAGAGCACAGCGCCACGAATGAGCCGGCATCTAGCTTGCCAAACCACAACAACACCGTGGCAGTGATGAACACCTGCTCGATCAGCAAGAATTTACGGCTTAGAAATTTGGATTGCTTCATATCGCAACCCAATCTAAAAAGTCTTCGAACCATCCGGTAATGCGTTCCCATAGGGTCAACGGCTTTGGCTCTGGCAATTGCACCGATTCCACAATGCCATCAGATGCGCCATCAAGGCACAGCTTGCGTTCAATTTCACGACGCTTGGTAAGCCCAGCCAGTTCGGTTAAAACGCCGCCAACACGGGCTTTATTCCACTTTGGCAACTCATTGCAAGCGGCCACCAAATTTCCAGCATCAAGGTATTTTGATGCCGTTGATTTGCACGCTACTTTTGGTCCGATATTGAAAGTCGCATCACCAAATGCGGCCAACACTTTGACTGGCAGATTCGGATGACAGCGGTCAACGATTGACAGCGCGTTCATCATGTCATCGTTTAAATGTTGACGGCATTCTGCAAGACTGTAGTTTTTCCCCTTAACCACATCCGCACCCGTATGGCCGTAGCAAACGGTCAAAATACCTACTTGATCAAGGTACGAGTTAAGTCGCAGACCCTCAGCAGGTATTGCAATTGACGTTGCCAGTATTGCTGCTTTGACAATGTTTGAGTTCATTTTGTCAGCTTTGCCATTGTCGCGCGGTGTTCTTCATCACGCCGCTTATCTTCTTTGTGCCTGAAGTACCAATTGACCAAAACGCCCATCACGCCAAAAAACACCGTCGCAGCCAAACCCGCAAGGGCAATGTCAGTCTGCCCAAAATACGATGCCCCAATGGTGGTAGCGGTAGCACCAGCTGTACCGATTTTGGATGCCGTGACAGTGGTCGCAGCCGCTTCAGAGATATGGCGCAATGGTTCGCTCATGGGTTCACTTTCTTATTGTTAGGACGTAAAAAAAGCCCTTGCGGGCGCTATGATTTTGGTAGCTACTTAGGCAATAAATACGCTGGCTAGTAGTCGGTTTCTATATACAAGCCTGAGTGGGACGCGCCTGCGGTGCTAAGGGTGCCACCAGCGCTGTACCACAAACGGGGGGCTAGTAATGTGTTAGCAGCCGGCAGTGAGCCAGTTGCTGTGTAGGTGAAGACTGTGTCAGCGCCAGGATTAGCAAAACGAGTGACCTCGAACTGAACCTCAGACCCGCCTGGAGCGCAAAACATCGCAAGCTCATAAAGTTCAGTGTTGTCTACTGCGCTCTTCGGAATGCCAGTATCCACTTTGACTACTGCACCTGTACCCGTGCGGTGCATGATTTTATAGTTCGTATCGGCAGCATCGCATCCCACGCCAATGATGTTTGCGACCGTTGATGGGTCGACATCGGTGGGCGCAGCGGTGACACTTGAAAGGCCGCAAAATCCCCTGCGCGTGGCATTAGAGGCAAATCCAACAGACGGACCGAACCGCCAAACGAAATGGAACCCTCCCAGTTTTCCTCCACTAGCACCCCTATAAAAAATCGCGGCAGCGGAGCGAAAGCCAGCCACTGCGTTCGTTGCAGGCGTAGTGGCTTCATAGGCAACCCTAGCGACAGCGTCCGCCAGTGTTCCGCCGGCTACCATGTTCTTTGTGACCACAGTACCGGTTGTTGCAAGGGTTATGCCGCTAACGGTTATTACAGAACCGTTGCCCTGTGGCTTATTAAACCTGATATTGTTACGCGCCAGTGATGGTTGCAGGCTGGAGTCAAGACCGCTCGGTCCTTTGAACGCCGCCATCATGCGTCCACCAATACTTCGACCGAAGAGAGTTACATTGCCGGCCGCTGGTGCAGGGGGGTTTGAATTGCTTAGTACCAGCGGGTCCGGCGAACTTAAACCCGCAACAGCCGTGTACAGCGCCTTAATGTCAGCGCCAATCGACTGCGCCAACGCAACAATCTGGGCTTGTAAACTCATGTTTTTGCAGTCACGTAGTCGGCGGCAAAGTCGTGCTCAGGGTCACCTACACCGATATTTGCACAGACTTGGGCTTTTTGCGGCGCGGTCAGCGTTTGTGCAGCGTCGTATCGGACACGGTTACCTAGCTCTGTGGCAATGGTCGTGGCAAAATTCGCATCATTACCCAGTGCGGTTGCCAATTCTGCCAATGTATCAAGGGCAGCAGCAGCGCCGTTGGTCACACTGTTGATAACCGATGCTTTCGCGGCCTCGATGGTGTCAAAAATCTTGTTGGCTGACCAAGTGTCGGTTGTATTGCCGTCACCTGCTGCGTCATTAATGGCAACGCCACCACTGCCAACCATGCCGTAGAGCTCATTGATGGCGGCGACAAGGCTGGTTTTGGCCGTGGTTGACAATCCGCTAAGAGTACCGCGCTCTGTGCGTGCAACTTTAATATCAGCACCAATTGCTTGGGCTAGTGCGATGATTTTTGATTCTAAAGACATTCCGTTCCTTTAATTTTTTGCCAATATGTAATAGGCGAGTGGGTCAGCCACGATGTCGCCCGGTTCACCCTTCAAACCCAAATGCACAACCGCTGCCTGCAACACGGATTCAGAGCCAACTTGCACAGCAACCGAAGCCCCGTCCATCGTGGCGGTGAATGTCGCAGCCCGTGCACCTGTGTACTGGCTGGCCGTGTAGTTCATCGAATGATCTCCAAAATCATGTTGGTCGGCTCTTCAAATGTGCGAGCGTCTGGTGCCGTGAAAATCAATCGCACCATACGCTCACCACGCGGCCATGCGCTGGTGTCGTTGACCTCGAATTTCATGGCGTGCGGTGCAACTGCGCTCACCCATGTGCCAGCAATCGTGATGGATGCGCCGCCAGATGGAGCGACTAGATTCAGAGCCACTCCCCATGTGCTGGTATCCACCACGGGCACACCGCCCTCGCTTACCGGTGATTCGCCAGCCTCGCCAGTCAAAACAAGGCTAAACGCTCTGCCAATGATGTGAGGCTTGAGGCTGTTGCACTCGCAGCCATTAGGCCAAGTTGCCATGTTTAATCCTTAAAAAACGATTCGGTAATATCTTGTGCACCAGGCATTGCCATTGCGATAGCCCAAAATTTAGACGGCGTGTACTGTTCTGGCGTCGGAACGAATGGCGCTGCACATGACTCGTTGCAAAAAAACTTATCTAAGCAACCTCGCAAAAAGAACAGCACCGAAGCAGCCGCACCCCACCAGTCGTATGCCTTGCCGCGATTGTTGTAAAACCAAATTGCCGCATCGTTCGCGTCCCAAGTCGGAACATTCACAGCCACCCAATGCCCTTTTGTCAGGTGGGCTTCAGGGGTAATCACTTTGGTTCGCACACCATGGTCACGGGCTGAACTACTGGCCATGATGCAATTTTTGTAGTGATCGCCCTCAAGCACTGATTCAGTGTGTGTGATTCTTTTGTACTTGCCCGATTGCACTAGGCGAATCAAAAACCAGCCGAGGCGAACCGACAAAGTGTCCTTTTTGTGGTCACCGATATAGCCTAAGATGATCATGGTTAAGCCCCAAACACAGCAGGCCAACCGCCTGAGAAATCGTAAGCTGAAGGGTCGTTACTGGCTTCCATTGCGACGCGGTGGGTTTCAGCCGCCGCGAATACAGCCATGTCAGAAGCTGCGGCAGTTGCAAAGATTTGCCCTGCCAATGTTTGCGTCATGGTGATAAACGTGCCGTCCATCGTTTTCCATTGAAGGTTTGGCGGTATTCCTGCACCCATCATGACCAAGCCTAATTGCTGGATTCGGCTTGCTGTGTCTGAGTGATACCACTTGGTGCCGACATGGAAACCGCCTGACTCTTTGCGACGGTCACGTTCAGCTTTGATGCGATTCCACATGATGTTGACATCGCTTGGGATTGCCACGCCGTAGGTGCGCAAATTGAAATCCTGATGCGCAGCCTGCAATCGGGCGATGGTGTCCAGTTCTTCTTGACTTTGAACGAATGCGTTATTAGGTTGTGTTGCCATGTTGTTGCCTTAGATATAGGTGAATGACCAAGAGCCGCGTTCGTAGGCCACGTCAATGCCAGTGTTCGGACCTTGTGTTGTGATGTAAAAGTTAAGACGTTGACGAACTGCAAGGGTCAACGTGGCACCTGGGGCAATGGTGAAGACCTCAGAAGCCATACCACTGCCCGTGCATGATTCGTTTGAGAATCCGCCAGTCCAACACTGCATCAATGTGTATTGGGAATTGGTGAATGCTGCGTATGCTGCACCGTTAACACTCCGCTCCGCATAGCCCAGCACACCGACTGCATCGCTTATTGCATCGTGAACTGCTGCTGCGCCGAAGTATTGAACAAGCAATTTGCGCGGAACAGACGCACTATTAGTAAACGTGCGAGTGACAACTGAGCCCAGTAAGTTTGTTCCTGCGGTGCGAGATACACCGTCAGCCCAGCTCACGTTTGTTGTAACAATCTCAGCCATGCCATAGGTTTGCATGTACGGAATCAGGCTGTCCACAGTGAAGGCATTTGCTGTGATTGCGGCTAGCAACTCCGCCCATGTGAAGCCCCAGCGTTCCCACTTCAGTGGGTTTGTTGACGGCTCGAAGTTCTGGTTAGCAACGCCACCCAGGATTGCTTTATATGACTTCTGGTCAACGGGTGATATACAGCGGTCGCCGATTTGATAAAACTCCTCATCGTCCCAATCGGACAGACCGCGACGAGAGAGGTAACGCACCGCATTGGCTGCAAAGTTAAAGAACCAATTGAAACGTTGGCGCGAAGGTGGTATGTCGGTGACAGGCCAGCCAACCTCAATTTCCGGATTTGTTGGTTGTGTTTTGTCGCCTGTATCTGCCCAAACTGGCAGAACTGGTGGTCTGGTAAGTGCCATCTAAACTCCTATTAAAATTCGTTTGCAAATTTGCCGCCGTACGTGGCGCTGCCTTCTTCGCCAAATGTCTTTGCATTTGGTTGACCAAAAAAACCAAAATACGCATCTGAGTCGTATGTGATAAATTGGTCAATCAATACGCCTGTCGGTCTTGAAATCAAATCAAGGTCTCTTAGGATGACCTGCTCCCAAAACCGCAACTCACGCCCAACTGCAATTTGCATAGACATGACACCATGGCTATCGATTACAGATGTCGACCTGAAGAGCATTTGCACGCCTGCAATCGCGTCTTCAAAATAGCCCTTGCTGTGGTTCTTAATAATCTTGGCTTTGAGTAGGAGCCTGTACTCTGGATCGGCCAGTACGGACGATGCAAAAGCCGGCTCCGATTCGTCGCGGAAACGACCTCCAACACCGATAACACCCTCTTCGCCATACGGGAGAACACCTGGTTGTCCGTTGAAGCCAAAAAACACCACCGGTATCGCCAGCGGAATAATTCGACTGCGGCCAACAATGATGCCAATGACATCTAAATTCACACCCTCTGCAATGTCAATATCGACTTGCAAAGCCATTTTTTGAAACAGCGCCTCAATCTCAATTGAGTGCTGCAACAAGGCCGTGATGTACGCCCTGAACTTAGCGCTCTCGTAATACTGGAGCGCTACCCGAGACAAGCCGATCTCGGAATGGTCTATGGTGATAGCGCTCATGGTGCGACATTGACTGTGATGTTTGCTGTTGTAAATCGCGCCAATTGATTAAAGGCAATAGCAACATCGTCCTCTAGGGTTGGTGCAGGTGCCGTACCAATCAGCATTGTCGTAATGGAATGGCCAGGCACTACATTTAGACAATCGTATAAACGCGAATGAATCACGTCCTTCCCTATGCGCTGGTTAGCAATAGTCCATGCTACCAATGCAGATTTCAGGCGGTCTGCGCCATCGGTAGGCCAACCGCTGAGCTTTGTGACATTCAGAATAACGTGTATTGGCACATCAGTTGGTCGGTCGAATTTGACTGTGTGTGAGTTACCCTGACTGTCAGTAACGATTGATGAAACAGCGCCAACCTGAACCACGCCGAGCGTGATGCGGGTAAAAATCTGATTTGCAATATCTTGCGTCAACCCGCCGTCAACAACTACATTGACAGAGTGGGCGGGTAATCCGGTGATGGCCTGAACCGCACCAGTTGGGTTTTCGTAAACCTCACATTGCAGCACTTCTGGGATATTGGCTACAGCACCATAAAGAGCATCTATGATTGATTGTGCAGGGGTTGATGTAGATCGAGCGCGTCGTATGCGCAGTTGCTCGTCTGTTTCTTCATCACGCCCTACGACTGCAGCAGCCGGATTTGTAGCTGTTTGCCAGCCATAAATCGGAGTGTTGATTTTGGTTACTGTGTTGATTGGACCAACTTTTGCGCCCATTTCAACAGCTTTGCAACTGATGGTGACTTGTCCAGTGGCGCCAATCGTTGCTGCCGCAACAGTTTTAAATTGCGCTTTTGTAGCGGTACTACTGATTGCGCTGCCAGCTGGAATGACGGTTCCTTCCTGCCCAACACAAAGAACATCTACCGTACTGTAAGTGCCTCCAATTCGACGAATCCCGTTCAGTTGCACCAAGCGTGACAATGCCGCTCCTGTGGCTGAGTTTGGATTAAACCCGTGGTAAACGTCTTCGGCCAGTTGGTCTAAATTGCTGATGCTCTCCGCATAAATACCAAGCGTCTGGCCGTCGATTGTGTCGGGATCAAGGTCAATATCATCGCCAAATATTGAACGCATGGCGACTTGCAAGGTAGCTAATCGCTCGTCTAGTCGGCTGCGGTCGAAACCAGCGGCGGTTAATTGGGTCATTTGCTTACCTGTATGTCAATGGTTTCGTCGTAAATCGTGTTCAACGTTGCAGCCACCGTCAGCTTTCGAGTTTCTCTGTCGAAACTGGTCGAATACTTCACGATGGCTGTGACGCCTTCTGTTTTCAGCATCGTTCTTCTAATGATGGTGTTGGTCAGCAGCAAACGCGTCGGTTTAACCATGATTTTTTGAAGCCATGGAACTCCTGCAGCTAGATCTAAAAACCACTCTTCTTGCAAAAGTAAAAGTCGTGTTTTTACGTTTTGAGCAACCGCCTCTGCACGCTCGGCATAGTCTGCCAAGCCATTGCCAAAGGTCATGTCGTGCCCCTCGGTTAAACGACGCACGATCATGGTATTGGATTCCCCGAGTTATTGATGCCGGTTGTGATGCCGCTGTGTTTGTGGTCTTTGCCGATGTTGATGCCGTCGTGCTTGACTGTCCCGCCTGTTTTTGCAAAATTGCCATCGCTATGGGTCACATTGCCTTTGATATTGATTTGAGTGAACTCAATATTCAGCGTCGTACCCTTTAGGTTCATGGTTGGCGCTTCGCCATTTAGAACGTCGTCAGCCTTGGCCGTTATGGTTGGAGCCAGCGCCTCAATTAGCGTTGTTGCAGTTGCCCGGATGGTTGGGGCTTTTGCGTCCACAAGCACAGATGCGTGCACCTCAATCGTGTCTTCCTTGACTTTGACGTAAGACGTGCGCAATGGAGAGCGAACATCAATGCCGTCCATTTGGAAGTCTTCAATCACCAAAGGAAGGCTATTCAAGCCCACGAACGCAATACCATCACTCATATCATGAGTGCGGTAATCGTCCGGCTCTTGCGTTTCACCCTCCAGCGCCCACAAATCAATGCAGCGTTGCGAGAAAAACAGCATGCACTCATCGCCAGGGAATACAGGCCATGTGATGAAAAATCTGTTCCCACTTGGAAACATTACAGGCACATCCACACAAAGCGGCAAATCGATTGCCCCTTTGGTAGTGAATATCGTTTTAATGGCCGGCTGTACCTCTGCCCACTGTGTGCCCGGATCGAACTTCACAATGATGCCCGGAATACAGGTATTAACGTCTTTTAAGCGGTTCTCAAATTGAGCAGCGTGCGCATCATTTTGCTCGTTCGAAAGCTGCTCGTCACGCTGCCGTTTTTTATAAAGCTCTGGATCCATTCTTACTCCAAAAAGAGGCAAACGGATGTGCTAACCCATTCTTTCTCGCGGTTATCGCCCTTGTGTTTTAGATTCAAAATCTTATAAAGACCGGTCGCATCTTCGCGCTTACTCCCGCCAAGTTGGCTACGCCGTTTGGCTCCCTCGCCCTTCTTATCGGCGCTTTTTCCCTTTTTCTCATTGATGGTTGACCTATCCAGTTCAACCCGACCATTTACCCTGAGAAGATTGTTCATCAAGCATCGAACTTCTATGCCTTTGTCCGTGACAGTTGGGCTTCCAAGCATGCCTGTTTCTTTATTGACCACAACCACATCAGGCAAGAAGTCATCAACGCCAATCATGTCCAACTCGCCATTTTGAATCGACCAGTTGATGCCGCATTCTTTGCTGACGTTATCCAAAGCCGAACGGCTGTTGCTGGTGACCACTTTGCCGCGCAGGTACACCTTTGATGGCACAGCGATCGTGCCGCGATTGGTGTTGCCAACACCTTGAAAGCTGTCGATGGCTGCGTCAATAATGTCTAGATTGGTGCTGCCAGCTGCAAACGTCGTGTTGATGGTCGCCAGCCGATAGTCTTTGTCGCCATCACTGGCAACTATTTCGGTAATGGTGTCTGTCTTTTCACGGTATCGGTAAACATGCTGAATGTTCCCCCGAAATATCATGCCGATATTGTCTTTGTAACCGGCGTTTAGAATGACCTCGTCAAATTCTTCTTTGATTTGTGCTTCGTGCTCTGGCGTTAAATTGAAGATGCGAATCTTCGCTTCATTGGGTGCTGATTCGACTGTTTTTTCCACCTCGAATTGAACGCGCAGGTCTTTAATTGAAAGCCCAGCGCCACCGCTGCCGAGAATCACCTCAACTTCTCGAATCCATTGACGAACGCCCATGCTTAACCTTCTTCTGGACTAAACCAAATCAACTTAACCCGCGTCCCCAAATCATCCGATGTCGCATCTTTACTTCGGTTGGACGTGTCTGATGCGATCAATCGGCCTATCCCCAAGTTATATGGCTGCAATAAGTCAGCGCCCAAAATAATCGGGATACTCTGAAGCAATACCGCTTTGGTGCTTGAGACAGCTAAATCAAACGTCCAAACACCGGACCGGCTGTTAAATTTGACATAGAAGTCATACTTCACGCGACCAAGCTGAACGGTGAATCGCTGAGATGGGTCGGGCGAAAGTGGTAGTTCGATAATCATTTTTTAGCACTTGCCGGCGACGACCCAGTCACCCCTTTATAAGCATTGACCGCAGAGTTCAACAAACTAGATTTTTTTGTTCCGTCATTACCTGTTTTGGTATCGGTTTTCCCCTGCTGTTCGCCTTTTTCTTTTGTTTTGTCGGCTTGCTGTGCAGTGGCGCCAGATTTCCTCGGCGGGTAAGTTGTTGTCTCTGTTTCCACAATCAGCACTTCACGGAGCTGTGCTGTGAAGTAGAAAATTCCAGATGTGTCTTTGTTTTGTTGGGCACTGAAGCTGATGCACATCATGTTTTCATAGATGCGAAGTCCAGTCTGGACGTCGAACGGCTCCCGCTCCTGCTGTAGAAGCGAAAGCAGTTCATAGGCCGTTGTCGGTCGTTCATCACCAGTACCAAAGTCAGGGTTTCCACTTGGTAGCAATACCGCAGAAACGCCAGCCGTGATTGAAAGGCGCAAAGGCTTCATAAACGCATGGTCGGAAACGAGTGCGCCGGTCTCAATCGGGTTATCAGTGACCTCTAAGTCTGAAGAATGGTCTTCGACAAATGTCGCATCAAAAACCAAATCACCAATTGAACGGAATATTTTTACTTGATCCATTTACAACTGCTTTGCCGACTGGCCGTTACGCACTGAGCGCTTAATTTGGTTTTGAAATGCCTCACGCACCGACTCGCCAGCCTTTGCCGGATCGGTACTGGTAACGTTAATCACAGTGCCCGTAATATTGGTTGTGTCATTGGTTGTGCTTGAAGCGTTATTGATGCCGCCAGCCGCATGTCCAATTAACCCGCCTGGTGCGCTCATGCCAACCATATCATTTGCACTCGGTGCTGCGTCCCTAGCAAGTGCGCTTCCGATATTGACGGATGCATCCGACATGCCAAACAATTGACCAACCTTGCTGATTGCCTCGGTCACCTTGTCGATGTAGCCCATGACCTTGTTTTTTGCCGCGTCAAACAACCCAGCCACATAATCCAGCGCCTCTTTTGCCTTTGTTTGTAGGATGCCAGTAAACAAAGCCCATGCTGACTTGAGCAAATCTGTTACTTCGCTCCAGTTTTCCCAAAGTTTATAAGCAGCGTATCCGACAGCGGCAACAGCGGCAATGACTAGCAACAGCGGCCAAGTTGCTGCAATTGTTGCAACAGCCATGCTGGCAAAACTGGCAATCCAACCTACCGCCAAACTTGCGCCACTTGCAAGAACTGATGCGACAACACCTAGAGATTTCCATTTCAGCGCCACGAGTGCTGCTGCAAATAGCGCAAGAGCAGCTTGCGCTATGTAGATTGCATAGGGGTAGTCTTTGCTAAGTTGACCAATAATTGTGTCGTTGCCTTCATAAAAATTGACAATCTCATCTATCAACAAAGCGATAGCGACAACCAATCCACCGATTAGAGCCACTGGCAAAATTGCAGCTGCATTAAACACAAACAATGCCTTGGCTGCTGTAGCTATAGCGCCACCAAGCATCGTAAAAAATAAGCCTGCTTGATAGGCCAACAGTACTGCCAAAGCAGCTCCAGCCGCCCATGTCACGATTTTGAATTGAGTGAGCCAGTTAAAAACGGATTTTCCAGCGTCAACAATACGGCCTAACCAATCCCAAACTGTTGCCAATGTTGCAATAAAAACATCCAAACCAGCCGAAACCCAACTATCTGTTGCCTTTTTACCTGCCTTGAATAAGTCATTCCAGTAGGTCAAAACTCGCTCCATCACAGGGAATAGCTTGGCCGCAAGAACCTTGGTAAACACGCCTGCATTTCTTGTGGCTGTGTTCCAAAGTTTGACAACTTTGTCGGCTTGTGCGTACTGCTCCTCAGTCAGTGGGTTTGAAGCCTCCGCTTCTTCTTTGAGTTTCCTAAATGCAGCACTTCCTTTGCTGAGCAGAGGTATCAAGCTTTTATCAATACCCATCCGGCCGGCCAATGCCAGCTTTTCGCCAGCAGTCATGCCCTTCATGCGGTCGGCAACTTCACCAAGCATGTCGTACGCACCCTTTACTTTTCCGGTAGCGTCCTTGGCTTGGAAGCCCAAGGTTTCAAATATCTTCGCACCACGGCCAACGCCAAGAGCAGCCTGACCAGTAACACTTGATAACCCTTGAATTGTCGATTGCATTGCAGCCATGCTGGAATCGTTCATGTCAGCAACTTTTCCGAGCGCAGCAACCTCACGCGCAGTCATGTCAACGATGTCAGCAAAATCGCCTACATCATCCATTCCTTTTGCGACATTGAGTGCCATCGCGCCAAGCGCTCCAGCAGTCGCAGTCGCAATCGCACCAACAGCCAGTACGCTAGCTCGTAAAGACGCAGTTTTGGCTTGAAATTGCTCTACTCCTTTTGTGTCGACTTGAAACCCAAGTCGAGCAAAGAAGCTGTCAATTACGCCTGTCATGTTTTTACTTCCTAGCTTTAATCGCTTCTAACCGTCGTTGATACTCAGCCTCTTCGTCCATGGCTTCATGAAAATCAGCAAGGTCGTTAATGTTGTAAGTGCCGTCCTGCAATTCAACCAATCGGCACAGCGGCGGGTCACGCATGACCGGACGCATGATGTACCAATTTATGTTTGCTGACTGAATTAGCTCTACGTCGGATTCAGTGCTTTTTCGGTACGTGATTTCAGCGCGTCCAAAAAATCCGCGTAGTTGAACCTCAGCCCTTCCCCGAAGGCTTCCCACATTTCTGTGTTGCGGCCAACGAATGCGCTGTCAATACTGACGATTTTCTTGCCGTCGATGTTGGTGTACTCAAACACAACATTCATGACGCGCAGCAGTTCATCCGGGTCCATTTTTGCCGTCAATAGTCCGATGGCGGTAGCCATAACTGACAATTGACTATCTGCATCCTCGCCCTTGGCAGCGGTTGCCATTTTGAAGAATGGCTCACCAAGCACACGAGCAATTGCAACCTGAACCGGTACGGATTTTGTAGGTGGAATCATGCCGAACGAGTAAACCCGTCCGCCAATTTCTTTCTGATTTTCTGCCATGTTTAAACCGCCACATCAGGTTGATCGCCAAGCAACATATCGAGCTGCTCAACCACAACTTCCCACTCCTGACTTCCAGCTTTGGCGCCACGCTTGATGTCGGCATGTTTTTTAATGTAGCCAACTGTGCCGTCTGCCGTGTCTTGGCGGTAGGTGTCCTGAAACTTAATATTGACAGGAACAAAAGTCTCGCTTCCACCGTCTTGTTGAGCAGATAGTTTGCTCAAAAAGGTATTGCTCGCACTGGTGTCCTGAAGTTTGAACTTGATGGTTCCTGATTTATCAGCGGACAGGCTGACCATCATGTTGCCACCTGCACCTATTTGGTCGCTTGCCGCGTCGCTGCGACGCGCAATTTCAATCACGTCGTCGCCCTCGGCAGCGCCCGTAATTTCAACACCGTTAATTAAAACGACTGTGTTTAGGAATGAGTAAACGCGCATATTGTTGCTCCTGGTTAACGCTCAAATGTGACTGAAATATCGACGAAGTGAATCGCGCCTGCGCCCTTGGCAATCACTTGGATTGGAGGGGCTTTACGCGCTTCGCGGTCGCTTTGGTTCTGTGTGCGCACACTGGATGCATACACGTAGAAACCCTTTGGCAAGAAGTCGCCTGTTTTGTAAACACCGAGATCACCACCGTTCCATGTGCCTGGAGCCAGCAGCGCGTTATTTACACCTTGTTGAAGTGCTTTTTCGACCTGCTGAACGATGGATGCAACGCCTTTGTCGGTTTGTGGCACCTTGGTCGTGCGGGTGTACAGGAAACCGAACACGTTGGTTTCAATGGCATTTTGAAGCCAGTCAAGACCATGCACTTCATCGAAGAATGTGCCAGAGGCCATCACGCCCTCAGCAAGCATGGCACTATCACCAAAGTAGCTGTAGTAATTGATGTTCTTGGCTGTCAGCGCCAGGCGTTGGCTTTCGCTGATGTTGGTCGGCGTGGTGGCTGGGAGCTGCTTGAATTTGAGGGTCAATGTGCTGTTTTGCTCATTGAAGTCCACCACGAATCCGCGCGCCAAAGCTGAAACCACAGAGTACGAATCATCGACATCAAAAATACCGATTGTTCGGCGGTACAGATTGGTCTTGAAAAAAGTCGCAATGTCGCTGGTAACGCCTGCGTCTTGAATGTCGCTGTTCTTCGATGTATATCCAAAGATTTTGACACGAGCCTCAGCCCATGCAGCACATTCACGTATTTGCGAATCAGTTGCTTCATTGGTAAGAGTGAATCCATACCAGCTTTGGTTTGCGGCCTGAATAGCGTCAAGTGATTGTGTCACCGTCTCCGCAGCCAAGCCAGCGGCGTAAAAGCCAAGGTCTGCTGCACGAAGACCGAGCAATCCAGAAACATCAACCGGCGCACCTGCGCCCGTTGGCGCTGTGGCAAACACCACAGTTGATGTCGCGCCGGTTGTACCCGATGTGATGACAAAGCGCTTGCCATTCCAAACGCAGGTTGTACCGGCTAATAGCGCAGCCAGCTTGGTTTGAATTGCTGCAGCAACAGCGTTTAAATTGGCCGCAGCGCTAAAGTCCAAAGCTGTTACTTGGCGCAATACGCCATCAATCAAGATGTCAAAGCCACCGTTGACGATTGCATTGAATGTGCCAATGGTTTGCAAAATGGTCGTACTGCCGTATAGCTGTCCGCCTACCGCAGCATGGAATCGACGAGAGATTGCCAATTCGCGCGGTCCGGGTGATTGGCTGAAAAATACCGACGCGGCCTTGTACTCTTCGTCGTTTGCAGAAAAGTCGGCTGCTACACCGTCCATGTCAGCATAAAAGCGGATTCGCTCTCCCGCTGTCAAACGGGCGCTGGTGCCGATGATGTTTAGAAGTCCAAAGCCTCTGCGCTTTGGGAATGTTGGGCTGGTGAAAATTTTTACATTCACCACTTTTGAGACTGGGATGCTCATGGTTCTAGTACCTCATTTGTTACGGTTGATGATGGGGTTTCCACTGCAATCGGGAACTGCCCGAAAGTCGGTGTTTGCATGCTTTCGCCTGCGATCAGGTGAAGCTCTAGGTCAATCTGGCCGCGAGGCTCAAATATCGTTTTATTCAGTGCGGTAAGGTCTTTTGCATCGGTTAAACGAATTAGGCCTAAACCTATGTTCGACATTCGCTCTTGCGCGGCACTAGATTGAAGCAAAGTGCTTAATCGAATGGCTTGCTCGTAGGCGTTGCCTCTAAAAAATTGAACCGATGCAAGCACTCGGCGCTGCCCGTGGATAGTTTCAAGGACAGGCCGACCGGCTGCAATTGGTGTTTGATCGGTGTTTTCAAACTTTGAGTCATCCCATCCTGTAGGCGTCAAAGATGTAATAAGCACGGTTGCAAATTGCTCCGTACCATCCGCTGGAGAGTGTTGATTCGCTGGTTCGGACGCTGTTTACAGGCATACCCAGTGTCAGCCGCACAAGTTCTCGAACTTTGCGGTTTGTGTTTACTTGGTCGGTCATATTCGTTGGGCAAATGCTTGCCAGTAGCCGTTATCGCGCCATGGCCGGCACTCAAAAACTCGGTAATCCTCGCAATGCCATGTGATGACATCGCTTTGTTTGCCGTCGCCGTCTGTATCCTGTAGTTTTTCGCCACAGTAAATTTTGATGATTGCAGTGTTCCGTTCACCCTCTGCGGCAAACCGAGCTCGATCAGATGAACTTGGGTGCTGAATCGCGCCCAAAATTCTGATTGGCTTCGGAACGCCTTGAGCGTATTCACCCTCAACGGCAAAACCACCTGCGAACCGCTTCAACACCAATGGCTGAACAAAGTCAGGGTCCTTCATTAGTTCGGAGACATCAATCATTTTTCGAGTTCGTAGGTAACGGATTGGCGCATCTGGCCGGTGTCAATCAACGGTTTGCTGCTACCTTTTCGTTGTATGGTTGCTGGTTTGAGTGGCGCAAAATTGCCATTGCGAATTTCTTCTTGAATATCGCCTGCTGCCATGTGCCCCAATTGCCCAAGCGCTGCATCAATCGTGATGCCGCCGTTTAGGACTTTTTTTAAATTCTGTTTGTTCAGTGCGCTTCGTTTTGCCCGATTTTTATCAAGTGATGGGCGCACGAATGGTCGCTCTGGTATGCCTTGACTTGGTGAGCCAAACTCGTGCACCGCGGCAACCAAAGCGGTTTTTGTTCCATCAGATTCGGTCGCATTTGATGGAAACCCGACTTTTACATATCTATCTCGTTTGCCGGTAAGAGATTTTTTTAGTCTGTCTAAAAATTTGCCGTCAAAGTCTTTAACAATGATGGTGGTCATACAGCCACGGCACCCATTCCAACCAGCCGCGCCAGTCGTAGGTACTCTTGTCCGTAAAGGGTTCGGTACAGCGGGTTTTTTGCCTGTTTTTCTAGTAATGCATCTGATCTGCCAATTGATACATCACCCACTTTTTTCATGTTCGCAGTATCAGATACGCCAACCACACCACTGACTGCAACAGCTGCAACAGCCGTCATAGTTAATGTGTGGGCGGCATAGTTCGCCAACCCCTGCGGGTACAAATCATCCCACCGCGATGCATCTAAGAAAGGTGCGGCGCTGTCAAGTGCGTACTGCACACGGACGTCGGCCTCTCCTTCGAAAGTCGGGAAGATGAGTTTGAACTCTGCAGGGGTCATGGTTTACTTCTTAGCTGCTGTTGCAGTTTTTGTGGTTGTTTTCACTGCTGGTGCAGCTTTGGCAACCTCATTAGACTTAGCTTCTTCGCCTGTTTTTGCTACTGTTTTAATAGCATCAGAGGCCTTGGAATCGCTAGCTTCAGTTGATTTTTTTGGTACTTTCGTATTTTCCAAAACCAACTCGCCCACGGTGAAGTAGATGGCGCCTTTTTCTGACACCAAATCTACACGGTTGTCTGCCAATTCAGTCGCTTCACCTGCCTTGAAGACAAATTCGCCAGCTGATGTTGCAACGTTGATATTGCTTTGAGATGTGTTCTTAATGGAAGCCATGATTAGATGCCCTCCATGTAGTACATCGATTTGAGATAACGAACCTCAAGACCAGCGTAGCGGTAAGTGCCAGGCACCTTAATGGACAAATTCACAGGCTGCGGCGCGAGGAAGCGCAGCGGCTGTGGAATGTGCATAACCAAACGGTCCTGAGATTTCACATAAAACACCGCGCGGGTAATGCCGCCTGTGCCTGCTGTTTCCAAGCCGAAGCCAGGAACTACAGAAACGTTGTCGCCCATCGTTGCCTTGCGCAAGTTGTTCGCAAGGAAATATTCCAAGATGGTTGTATCGCTGTTCGCGCTGCGTGGCGTGGTTGCGATGAATGAGTACTTGTCTGCCGGAAGCACAATTTGATTCGGTACATCGTTCTTAGAAGAAGAGTTGTACACCATCAACATACCGGCGTTCAAGTCCGCCAGCGCTTGATCAGCAGTTGTCCAGACCGCGCCGCTAGGACGGTTGCCTTTAGAGACGTTGGCATGTTTAAACAAACCGTTGAATTCTGCTTCACCGTTGAGTGCAACATCATTCATGTGGCGATTGAAGCCTTCTACTGCGGCCACCATGCGCGCTGAGCTGAGTGGGCGCTTGAAGTAGGCGCTTTGCATCAACTCTTGCTGCGTGTAGTGATAGCCGATACCGGCTGGTGCAACGCCAAAGACCTTTTCGCCATTTTGAACATCAACGTATGGAATGTCATCAGCAGAGCCATTGACGCGTTTGCCTCTGGCTGCACTGTCTGATGTTTCATAACGGATGCTCTCTGCCCACTCGCCAGCTTCAGTCGAAACGGGCACCAGCAACTGGTACTGCATCGGCGTGTATTGGCGGGTGAAAACCTGCGCTTCGGTGTAGGCCAATTGGCTGATCATGAAGGCTAGACCTTGCTGTGCGTCTTTTGCCCATGAACCGCTAGGGACTGCTGAACCACCAACCGCCTTTGCAAAGTCACTCGCGTAAGGCATCAGTTCTGCTTGGCGGTCTTTTGCATACGCCTTGATTGCCGCGTCAACGGCTAATTTGATTTCGCTCATTTTTAAGCTCCTAAAAGGTTGAATTCGATAACGCCCACTGATCCGGCCGTGACCGTTTCAGCCCATTTCGCACCAGCCACGGCAATACGGCCTGCACCAGCTGCGCCGCCTGTCGTGCTGCCCAATGCGCCACCAGAGGCAACGACCGCAATGACTGCATCACCTTCTGTTGCGTTTTCAAGTGCTGTCACAAGCATGCGCCCCATCTTGCCGATAGCGACGGTTTTGTTTTGCTCGTAAGCGACTTCGCCAGTTGTTGGGTTGTACGGTGACATTGATGCATTACGAATCGCAAAGCCGCAAATTGAGTCGCCATTTACTGTCACGCGCTTGCACTTGGTGCTATCCGCGCCACGGGCAACGGCAAAGCCGAAGTCAATGACGGGGGCGGCTTCGTTGGTGCGGGTAATCGAAGCCACGGGGTTTGTGTCTGCCCACATGCCGGCGTAACCGCGGTCAAGCAGTAAACCGCCTGGGTTGTTGAGTAAATCTTGCATCTTATGCTCCTTGTGTTAAGTTGTTGATGAACATGCCGCGTGCATCGACGGGTGCTTCTGAGGCACCATCGCCAGCGAGCGCATCGGCAATGTTTTTGTCACCGTTTCCGGCTTGCTTCTGGCCTTGGATAGCCGCATCGACTGCTGCAAATACAGCGCGAACGGTTTCTGCGCTGGCTTTTTCAAGCTCAACGCCGGCCAGAACTGCATCAGCAACAGCCTTAGCAGTAGGGTTGTCAGCAGTTGCAGCAGCAACAGCTTCGCGACGAATCTGTAGGCATGTTTTGCCGTCAGATGTCACGTTTGGTGCGAGACGTTTTGCATCATTGAGCGTTTTTGCCCACTCTGCCACCATCGCATCACGCGCATCAGGAGTCATCACATCCTTTCGGAGTGCATCCATTGCGGCTGCGTGGTCCGCGTTCGCTTTGTCCAGCGCGGCCTTTGAGGCATCAGCTTTCGCGTCAGCGGTCACAACCATGGCGAGGGCATCGTCACGGTCTTTGAGTAATTTGCCAATAACACCCGCTGCCGTGTCGGATACTTCGACCGGGATGCTATCGACAACAACGGTTTTGGTTGTCATGGTTTGTTTTCCTTTTAAGGGGTTGGTTGAGTCAGAGATTCGGCAAGCCGAACCACACCGAGCGGCATCCACAAGTGCTATGTGGTTGCCCCTGATGTTGCGTTGAACGCCGTCGTATGCCTCGCCCTGCGGGGTTACGCCAGTCGTTAAATCTAAAGTGAATTGATAGCCGTTTGATAGCTCTCGCTTGCCTGATTTGAAAGCGGCAATGGCGGCGCTGTCTTTGATGCAGATGGTTTTTGCAGCAAGAAGATCGCCGACACGGTGAATGCCGTTCACCTCGCCTACTGCGTGTGCTTTCCAATTGTCTACAGTCACCGGTTGACTTGGATGCTCAATCGTCACTGGCTTGCCTTCAAAGCTAGCCATGCTGTCTGGGCTAAAAACCTCGTCGGCTGGCCGGTATAGCCGCACCCTGCGCATAGCATCGCCGTCCATGCCTAGCTCATAGGCGGCATATTCCTGCACACCCGTACGTGCCAGCATCCCTGGAACGACTAAAAACCCTTCAGGCGTGATCGTGCTATCTCTCACGCTGATGGTGTCTTGAGCGATAAATTGTTTCATTCTGTTGATTCGTCTAACTTAAACACTGGAATCGCCACGCATCGGCACTGAATTGGCTCCCCTGGATGCCCTTCTGGCGGCGGGTCGTTCCATCTGAATGTTTTCCCGTCCAAATCTGCATGCTCATCGCGAACACGCTCATCTCCTGATGTGCTCCATGTGTACTCATCAATACCAAGGTCGGTTTGACGAATACGATTGAAATCGCTGTTCAGTTTTCCAATTTGGTCACGCGCTATCAGTTTGGCACGGCTCTCAGTAACACCGCCAATGCGTTCAATTTCATCAATGATTTCTTCATGCCGCAATCCATCTGCCATCGCCTCAACAACGGCCTGCTCAACCTTTTCGAGGTATTGCTCAGGTATGCTGGTAATTAGTTCGATGTTCGCCTTAACCGCCACGCCCATCGCATCACGAATTGAGCCCTCACGCCCAAGCATGCCTGTTATGTCAACCTTTAGAGACTGTTTTATTGATGCAGTCAACCGTGTATCGACATCGCCCAGAACCATTGATGCAACCGCATTGGCTTGTCCAATTGCCCATGTGCTGACATTTGCACTCATTGCGGCTAGACGTGTAAAAACGCCTTTGAGTTTTGCGCCCCAATCATCGTCATGTGCATAGCCTGGCTCAAGCTGTTTCAGCACTGGACCAAGTTCAGCAATAGCCTGTTTTTGCAGTACAGCTACCAAAGACAGCAGTTTTGCTCGGTATTGAGCCTCTGACTTGTGCGACGGGCGTACGGGTCTTAACGCCCTCTCCCGCTTGCGATGCTTTTGACGGCTTACGCGAGCAATGGAGTGGATGTCAATCATGTTTCAGTGACTGGGTTTTTATCAGGATCGTCAACTTTTTCAGCCAACTCTTGTGCTAATTTAACGTGCGCATCGGTCAAGTTGGCATAGGTGCCAGCCTCTTTGAGATCAGCAGCAATCACACCCTCATCGATCACACCCATCTCAAAATAGACTTTATCGCGGTCGGCACGAACCTTCTCGGTATCGGCTTTTTCCTTGTCGGACATTTGCCAAAGGTTGTTGAATGTGAACCCGTAGTCTTTGGGTATTTCTCCAAACTCAGAGCGCACCAAAATCTCATCCAAATACTCAAGCTTTGGCCGTAATTCGCTCTCCTGCTTCGCCTGAAGCATGTCGTAGTAGTTGCGGATCTCATTGTTACCAGTGGCGTTTAAGCCGCCAGCAGACTGCCCAAACAAGCGTGTCATTGGTACATCGCACGCACCTGATACATCTTGGACAAACTGTTGCATGATCAGGTTTAATCCTGAAAACGTATTGCTTTTTTTGTCGTAGGTTTCAGAACCGTCAAGCAATAACATTCGGTTAAAGCTTTTCAACAATGCAGCCGTTTGGAAGCGCGACGTTACTTTTGAAGTGCCGTCTTGGGTGGCCAGAAGTTCGGCTAAACCTTCCGATTTAATTACATCGACATTTGCCTCAAAAAGCATTGATGCAACCGCTCCTGTGGCGGTGTCGTAATTCATGATGCTGTCTAGAACGTGCTGCAGCTCACTGTCGTCCCACATTTCATTTTTTAGCCAGTCCTCATGCGGCAACGGTTGCCCGTTGAATCTGATGACGCGGGTGTGGTGGATAACTTGCTGCGTTTCCGCAACCATATAGGAGTCAGGCAGTCCGAAGTTATCACTAGACAAATCTTTGCAAAGGCTGCTGCCATTCGGTGCAAGTCGTGTTTTGTCAACCACTCTCAGCCATGTCAAATCGCCTTTTTTTATCGAATTTGACTCAAGAGGCTTTCCGTAGAGACCGTCTTTCGTGCCAATCAGTATGGCCGAGCCACCAAACAATCGAGCCCAACGTAATGCCTCATTCACCTTGGCCTTCAAACCAAGACGCTTTTCGGCCTGGGTGATTTTTAAGATTTGGTCTTGATTGCTTTCGTTGGAATTGTGCGAACGCCATGCTCGAGTCATGTCATCTGCAATCGAATTTACGATTTTTTTTGCCAACCAGCTAGACCTATACATGTTCGTCAGGTCTTGCGGAGTCAATTTGCGCGGCGCGTCATACACCGTATAACTGCGCTTATCGCGACTGGTTCCAAGTCCTGCAACGAGATTTTTAAGCCCATCATTGGCGACGGATGCCACTGCTGTTTCCGTCTTTTTCTTGGTCATAGTGAGTCGTAAATCGTTTTTGTTTTTGCCAACATGTCGTTGATGGCGTCACACATTGGGTCAATTTGGTCGTCGTGGGCGTGTGTGTCATCCGGCGTGAAGGCTTCGCACTCCGCGATAAATTCCGCAACCCATGCTGCATCAGCTGGGATATTGACTAAGCCGGTTTCTATGTAACCAACCACGTCTTTCACCCGCACCAATTTATCGGTATTACGTTGAATCCCTTCGACAGGTATTGAGCCTTTACGCTTGATACTTTGAATCAGGCCAGTCCCTGAAGCCTTGTCCTCAACCATTAATTTACGGAGCGCGCCAATCCTGAATTGTTCGGTTGGTTTGTGCTTGTTCCAAAAATCTATGGCTCGGCGTTCAAGTTCAGGCGCCTCCCACTTGCCACGAAGTAGATCGAGCAAATATATCTGCCCGTTTTCACCCAATCCCCAACATTCGAACACGCTGTAATCGTTCCGTTCGTCGGTTTTTTGTGCGGTGTCAGCGTAAATCTTGCGGTATTTAATGGCTGGCAGAACTGAATATCGCCCGAACCAGTCACCTTTAATCAGATCACCACCCTCTGGGGTTGGCCGCTGCATATACTGCCCAGAAAACACATGCCGTGTTGAGCTGTCTTTGGCATTTTGCATAGCCAGCAGTTCATCTACCGGCTCTTTGTATGGCCAGTACGAAAACCTGCCCTCATCATCTGTGTCGCCGCTATTGTCGACTTTTTCAGCAAATTTCTCTGGCAAGTTTGCTACATAGCCATCATCAATTAACGCTGGTATTTCAATGAATTCCCAATGTCCGGGGAACCCGCCAGCCTTTATAAATCCTGTCGGGTCATCTTCAGCAAGACGCTGCATGATGATGATGATCGGCGTGTCAGGGTTGGCTTTTCGACTTTTTACCGTGTTGATAAGAGTCTTATTGGCTGCGTCCCGCTGAACTTTCGACAGCGACCCTTTCACCTTCAAGGGGTCGTCGATGATGATTGCCCCTTGCCATCCTGGAGCCATGTGACCGGCACGGAAGCCCGTGATTTGACCACCCAACGAGACGGCATATACGCCGCCAGCAGTCTTGCCGTTTAACTCAATATTCCACCGTTTTTTTGACTTCGCATCGTTTGCGACCTTCAGTGGCCACAACGCTTGAAACTCATCAGACTGGACAATTTCCTTTGCTGCACCACTGTTTAACAAGGCGAGATCATCGGAATAGCTGATGTGCAAAAACCGCGCGCGCGGATTAAGTGCCAGTCCTCGCGCCATCAAATTGATAGCAACGATTTCAGTCTTTGAACTGCCCGGTGGGACATTAATTACAACGTTTTTTAAATCTCCATCGATGACCCGTTGAACGGTATCACTGATCAGATGATGGTGCCAGTTCACTATGAACTTAACACCCTGGCGATGTTTAAAGAAATACCGCGTGAAGAATAGGTGACTGTTTTCGCACTTTACCTTAGCCACAGCCAACTCAACGGCTGGATCAATAATCGCCTTCGAGTTTGGTGACCGCTGCTTTGATTTGAGATTCATTGGTCACAGTAGTCTTTTGTTCGACCGGACCGCCATCTTTACCGGTGAGCTCAATGCGCTGCGAATCTTTCCATCCTGCCTGCGCCTTTAGCCAAAAAATCATAGAGGTTGTATCGCCACCAATGGCTTTTTTATACAGTGTTTGGGCGACTTTGACATTCGCTTTGACCTTGCCTGTTTCAAGTTCTGGCTTGAAGTTTTTCAGCAAAGTCGGTTCAGATATTGGTGAGCCGTCCTTCTTTTTGATAAAGAGAACAATTTCAGACTGACGCAAACCAAACGCTGCAAGCTGTTGCACGAGATCGCACTGCTCAGCTGTTGGCGTGAATGACTCGCGGCCTGCACCTTCGCGCTTCCCGCCAGATTTATTTTTTACGCCTGCCATAAAAATCCCTTGCAATCATTCACGATTACCTTAATGTCCGAGCCATGAAAACAAAGCTATCAACAGTAAAAGAGCATATGCGCAACGGCCAATGGCAGAGCGCAATACGTCTTGCTGCAAAGTTTCCACAACTTGGACCACAGCGAAATGCGATACTAGGAGCGCACACCGCCTATACAAATCCAAGGTTTGTCGTGCAGATTAAGCAAGATTTGGAATCACTGAAGTCAGAGGGGCATAAAGCCCTAATCGACCGATTCGGTCTCGAATAAGGCGGGGTCAATTTCGACCGGACCACACGCTGCAGTAGCTTTGCGTGGATCGCCTTTTACAAAAATAAGTATGTTTTGATGGGTCTTGCCTAATTTTCGGCTTTTTGTAAACGCCTCTGCTGCTCTGATTGCAAGTGAACCTATGTTCGTCACAAGAATCGCCTCGTTGTAGTAACTCGCACCAGCGTCAATGAATGCCTGGATCGTATCGCCTACAAAGTTGCGATAGACGCCATTTTTATCACGGACTTCACCAACGACAAAGCAGGCAAACCGGTCTTGTTTCAGTGTCGCCACTGATTTTTTAATGATTTCACGATACGCCTCAATGAATTCGGCATACCCCATATTTGACAGATCAGCTGGGTCTTTACTGTAGACCTCAAGGTCGGCATATGGAGGACACGAAAACACCATGTCGGCCTGTATGCCTTTGGCGTGTTGGTCAATTTGCAGACTATCACCACAATGCCAAACCGGTGCAAGAACGTCATCGTTGCCCGATTGCGCCCACTGTGAACGGTTTTCTTCAATCTGTTCGGCGCGCAGGTCGCAACCAAAGTAAGCGCGCCCAGTCTTGGCGGCAACCCAACCGCGGACAGAACCACCGGCGAACGGGTCCACAATCTGTCCAGATGGAGGACAAAACCAACGGTAAGCCAATTCACACAGTACTGGATCAAAAATACTTGTGCCGCTGCTTTTTATTTCGTCGGGCTTCGCTGCTGCGAATTCTTCCCAAGTGACTGTGCGGCCAATGCTGGCCTCATATTTATTCTTTGCCTGATAAGCTGATGGCGGCTGTGCTGATAATGCAAAAGTCAGTTCTTCACCCCGCCCCGCCTCGGATTGGATGCCACTGACAAGCCACGCACGTTTTCGTTCAATCCACCAACCACGACGAGCATCCATCACAGAAAATGGCGATGCACCGAAACGTTCAGCTAGCGTTTCGTGTGCCTCATTCTTGGCGGTTGATATGTCGCCGGTCGATTCGAATAACTCTGCAACTTCTAATTCATCAAATCCGGTGAGGTTAATGTCAAAGCCACCAGCTTGTAGTTCGCCTAGCTCCAACGCCAACAATTCGCTGTCCCAACCAGCGTTTTCGGCTAGTTTGTTGTCGGCAATGATGTACGCACGCTTTTGTGCGTCAGTCATGTCTTTTATTTCAATGCATGGCACCTCTTGAAGCGCTAGCACCCGTGCAGCCAACACCCGACCGTGGCCTGCAATTATGGTTCCGTCACCATCGAGAAGAACTGGATTTGTCCATCCAAACTCACGAATTGAAGCCGCAATTTGCGCCACTTGAGCATTAGAGTGCGTCCGAGAATTCCGCGCATACGGAATCAAAGAATCAATCGTTCGGAGTGTTACAGCTAGATCTCGCATGCAATAGGCAATAAAAAAAGCCCTTGCGAGAATCCACGCGAGGGCTTTTAGGTGTTAGGTGTGCTGTCAGTTATTGCCAGACTAGAGAAAATGTACTATGTTTAAACCACAAAAGCAAGTGTTTTGTAAGAAATCAGTCAGAAATAATTAAATTATCCTTCTGAAACACGCTGGTCAAACGCTCAATTGCTCTATCTTCA
Source organism: uncultured beta proteobacterium (assembly GCA_963841045.1). Lineage (GTDB taxonomy): Bacteria > Pseudomonadota > Gammaproteobacteria > Burkholderiales > Burkholderiaceae_C > Aalborgiella. The sequence goes on from CAWJBD010000001.1 coordinate 276,345, forward strand.
AGCATTTTTGCTACATTTTTCATAGCTGTTAAGTCCCGTTGTACGGTGCTTTGAGATAGTCCAGCCTCTTTTGCGATGTGATATGTTGACAACCCATCGCGTTGTTTTTTTGTCCCGAAAATGCTCCATGCAATTGCCAGTGTAGGCGTGTCTGAATGAGTTGTCAGCATAGGCGCTGCATAGTCCCGGATGCCTCGAACACCTGAAGCTTTTTCAGCTTGGTGTGCATATCTGGCGTGCACGGCATGCACCTCTGGTGCTGGCAAATGGTGCTCTACAGCTCCGCGTACCATTGCGCACTGTCCGCGAATCTCTAGCGAACTCAAGCCACCGAAATTTATTGTCCCTTGCTCTCGCTCCTGAACTATTCCCATATCCTCCATGAGACGATCAATCAATGCTTGCATCACACTTTTTTGTGTGGCCGGCAGAATTTTCATCAAGAAACTGAAATGCAAAGCTTGCTGCACAGAGTTGAATATTGGTGCTTCGATGACTTGGCTCATATGTCTCCTTTTGATTGTGATTCGTTCATTGGGCGCAGCAGTCCGGCAAATACGCCACCAACAGGTTGCCAGCAAAGCCCTGCCTTACCATTCCTGATACCGCTTACCAGGGCATCGCTTATGCCCAAGTCATTTGCGAGATCTATGCCCCTTGCGTCTGAGCTCGCCACTGCATCTACGATTTCTTTGGTCATTTTTGAGCGCTTTCGACCTATGGCACGGTTTGCCGCAATGCGTCGCAGGTTGCCCTTTTGTGTTCCTAATGCGGTCGTGAAAGCGCCCCACTCACTTGTTGGACCGCAGCGCATATGCTCAGGGCTGATACATTTGTCTTTGCCGCATGTGCCGTATACACGCCATCCGTTTGGTATGGCCTTGCCGTGTTTGGCGTGCCAAACTGCCCTGCGGCCTGTTTGCACTTCCTTTGGGCTTTTTGGCTTGCTGTGATTTGGTGAATACACGCGCGGCCAGTTGTTGTCAGAGACTGCACCACGCCAGAGCCAGTGTTCGTCCTCATCAACATAGCAGCCGCCATGTATTTTTTGTAAATCGGCGTTCATGACGGCTTCACCTCGTAGTGGTCACAGCGTCGCCCGTAGTATTGCCACTTCTGTGTGCATCGATTGGTTGTTTCGCCTTTGAACGTGACAGAGACTTTATGAACACAATCGCCACATTGCTTAGCTTTTCGCTCGGCGGCGTTTTGTTTGGCTTCTAAAACCAACATTGGGTCGCGGTACATGTGATTGTCTAAAGTCATTTTTTACCCCACTGGACGCGAATACCGTTGATGTAAACCAAGGTGTAGGCCATGACCAGCAAGCCAATGCCCCAGCCATCTGACTTATAGGCAAAATATCCCCAAAACGGCTGTCCTGCCAGCCCAATGATTGGCGCGTACTTGCGCATAGTTGGGTTCTTGCCCATTGCAAAATAAATGCTGGTTAGGCCGAATATGGCGATGAGAAGTTGGTTAATCATGCGACCCATCCGGCAATTTTTAGAACTTTTTCTGCCACAAGGTACATGGCATAAGGCGGGAAGATGCAGGCCGTTAAAGTTAACCAACCAGATTTCGCCAAAACGATGCCAGACATCCATGCAAACAAAAGTGCAAATCTTGTTAAGTAACTCATACCGTCCACACCTCAACATCAGCGCGTGGCGTTCCATAGGCTTTACTCGCAATAATCCCAACTACCTGGCTATCGTCTTTCCACAAAATACCGTTTGAGCCGTCCTCGATGGCTTTTACGATGTTTGATGTGTCAGGCTTTGAAGTCGGGTAAACAAATCCAAGCGCCGCTTCACGCTGCTTTTTTAGGCTCCAGCTTTTAGGAATTTCGCGGTAAATCTTCACGGATAGCATCACAGCGCCAACCAGCGGGTTTAACCCCGCCATGGCCGTTTTTGCCGCCTCTGCAACCCGTTTTTCGTAGTTCACGGTCTTGGCCGGCGTGTACATTTTTATGAAGCCACCCATGCGCGCAGCTTTTGCTCTGCCTTTGGCGACTGCTTCCCCGTGGATTGTGAATTTAATTGTCATATTTGCTTTTAATGTCCAAATAAATCAAATCACGGTTGAACCGCAAACTGTTTTGTGGCGACAAGTTCCCGCAGCGTGGCCTCGTCTGCCCCGTATCGAATCCAGTCCGCAAGCTGTGCAGAACACCGATTTGATTTCTCCGCCTTGGGTATCTGCAGGCGTTGAATTTTCTGGATGATCCTCGCCCCGCAATAAATGCAAGTCTGGTCGTACTGGTTCCATAGAAAGTTCGTTTCCTTGGCTGCTTGGCAGTTCTTGCACTTCGGTTTTTGGGGTGTGGTCAGGGTTGATTTCATAGAGAAAAACGGGCTTGCTGCTGTGTGTTCGATGCAGCGTGATTGCGCCAGAATCTTTCAATTTGTTGACTGCCTCATGGACTTCAAAAGCGTTGCCGCCCATGTTTCCAAGAATTTCGCGGTAGGTCAGAGCGCCGTGTTGCGAATAGCTTCAGGAGTGCTTCTTCGCGCGTCATTGCTTGCCTTTCTGCGCTTCAATGAACGCGGCCAATCGTTTCGTGTATGTGCTGAATAGTTCCGGCTGCTTTGTTTGGCTTGGGCTATCGCCTTCCCATGCCTCAAACCCTACTTGAGCGGCTTTAGCGCGTATCGTTTCCCCGTTTTCATCCCACTTGGCATCAGGCATACCGGGTGAGTTTCCGATGGCGTTAGCGTCGCTCAACAACCCTTTGACCACGCCAAGCATGTACGGGAAGCCCTTGTTTTTTTTGACTGCTGTTTTTGTTGCGTCTACAAATTGCTCCAGCGTCACTCCTTTGGCAATCAATGCCAGTAGCTCGGGATGACTTGGGCTTACTCCGGGTATTCCACCGGCTTTGATGGCTTTGCAGATTTCTCCGGCTTCGGTTGTTTTCCCAAAATCAAACTCGCTCTGCTGCAATGGAGTAGTGTGAGTCTTATTTATATTATTAATATGGTTATTGGTTATTGGTTCTTGGGTATGGGTAGTCGTTCCGTTTTTGTCCGTTGGACGTTCCTCGGACGTTCTAGGTGGCGTTCCAGTTCCAGAGTTGGGACGGGTAACGTGTTGCTCAAATAGCTTCTCTAATTCAGGCATCTTGACATCCCAAGCCGGTACAATATCTACTGCCCGCAACGCCTCAAACATGTGCTTTCTTCTCTCGTTAAACCGACGTTTGCGCTCTTTGATGTTTTCTTCTTTTTGGATGCGTAACGGTTCTTCTTCTTTAAATTTAGCTATCTCAGCATCACACCGTTTTTGGTGCCAGCCGTCATCAGTTTTGTCGAAAAATTCTTCAAGCACGGTGGTTACAGCTTTTTTAGAATCTTTGCTCAAGGCGCGCACAAGTCTGCAAACTTTTTCAATTTCAAGCGGCAAAGCAGATTCACGCGCGTAATACTGGTCAAGCAATCTGGAGTAAATGCATTCCTCAACTTCCGTCAAGTGTGCTGTGGCCGTCACCCAATCGCCAATATGCCTTTGGTAGAAATTCATCTAACGATTCCCCAAACTGGACCAGGCGCTCCATGCCCACGAGTGCGCGGCGCATAGCCTGTTTTTTGAATCAAGCGCTTGAACGCCATACCTTTAAAGACCGCGCCAAATGCCTTGTCAGAGTGCGGTATTGCGCCCTTTGCTTTGGCTATTTCCGTTAGCACTTCGCCCTTGGCTTCACCGACAATGTGTAGGTGTGACAAAATAGCTTTTTCGGCCTTTTGAATGAACTCAGGGTCTATGCGCTGCGCTTTAATGACGCAGGCTGTCATGGCCTGATTGCCGGCTGCAATGGCATGAAATATGTCTAGTTGGTCGTTCATGCTGTAGCCCTATAAAATTGACCATGATGTTTTTTTGTATATGCTTGATAGATTTCTGAGGCTATTGCAGGATCGTCGTAGCTACCTAGGAATTTATTCTTGCCTTTTAGCTTTGCTTGTGCCTGCCATTTACCTATTGCTTTATGCCAGGTAACACCTTTGAATCCGCTTGTGTTATTGCTGCGCATTCCAGCATTTAATTTATTTTGTGATTTTGTAGCCTCACGCAAATTTGCCCAGGCATTGCAGTCACGAATCGTATTTATGTGGTCTATGTCGTTAGCCGGCCAGCTGCCAGTCATATACAACCAAGCCAGTCGATGAGCTAGGTATATCTTGTTGTCTACCCCTATTCGAATGTAGCCTTGCGCGTTGTGTGACCCCGCAATATCGTCAACCTTCACTCTGTGTGCTGTTGATACCAGCCTCGTGAAAATACCAGTTTCAGGACAATAATTTAGGATTTCTTTTAATCGCGTTTGTGTCAACATGATGCACCTCCAAATAGATCAGCCTGAACGGGTTCAGATGCGGCTTTCTCAGCCATGTAGCGTCGACGGGCGTTTGCAGCCCAATTGAGTAGCGTCCAACCAAATTGAACCTGATGCGGCAAGTGCCCCATGCGTAAGCGACGTGCGCGTGATTCGCCAACATGCGATTTGGCTATGTAAAAGTGATGGTTCATGCGGATAAACCTCGCTGGATGTATCGAAGTTCAGCCTTCGCGTGAGAAAGCTTGTTTTCAGCAATCTTTGCGCGTCGCTCAGAATTTTCAGCAATCCAGCAAAGAAACAGTGCAAAGCAATAGGCGTATGCGGCCGATAGGTTTGATGTATTGAGAATCGTGTTGACACTAAAGAAAAGTGACCAGAATGTGCAGCCTGCAGCTATCAGTTTGATCATGCTGGCACCCCGCGCACTTGAAACGCTTCTAAAAGCACTTTGTATTTGTTTTCAGCTTCCTTTGCCCTCGCTTCCATCGCATCAGCACGGCGCTCCGCTTCTGATTTAATTTCAACCAAGGTGCAACCAACTTGAAAAGCGCACCATTCAATGTAGATTCGGTTATTCACTGCGTAGCAAAACTTCGCAATGTCTTCTCCCTGCAATGTCGCGTGACCGCCTTTAATCTTTGAAAATGTGCCAGCATCTATTCCAACAAAGCTGTAAATCTGCTTATCGTCAAGCCCTGAAGAATCACATGCCGCTGTAAATGCCTTTCCAGATGATGTGAATTTTTGGATGATTTCAATCGGGTATCCGTTTGCATCAGGCTGTCTGAATAGATCCAATTCGCGCTGTGTTTCAAGTGCATTCAATTTATTTGATTTCACTTTCATATCCCTTTTTGACAAAAAAAAGCAGAATTTGATTTATGGATAAATCAAGCGACATTACTTACGGTGGTTTTTGGCGGTACGAGTTCGGGCCAAATCTTTTCCCAATCGTTTGGGCGCAGGTCTTTCACGCTGACCTTGCCACCTGTGATCTCGATGATTTTTTTGACGTGCTGTACGGGAATTGGCCGGTCGTTTTTAAGCCAAACAACAACATTCGACGGAGCCAATCCAAGCTGTACCGCCAATGCTGTTTGTCCACCCGCGCAATCAATCGCTGTTTGTATAAATTTATTCATGGCTCGATTATATACATTGTTTATAAGCATTGTCGAAAATATTTAAGCAAAATATGAAAATGAACGAAATAAGGCGAAAACGGCTAGCTAAATTAATTGCTGATAGGTTTGAAGGGAACCAGTCAGCGCTTGCCATTGCTATAGGGAAAACGTCTACACAGGTCAATATGTGGCTCAGTGGGGCGCGTAACATGACCCGTGACAGCAGTGAGAAAATTGAAAGCGCATTACGACTACCTAGAGGTTGGCTGGATGATGAGGCGCAACAAACCCAACGTGCAGAAGAACCACCTGCCAAATATGATGTGGCCAGCCGTGCAAAATCAGGCGATCTCGCTATTCCGCAGTACGACGCTGGCGGTGCCATGGGGAACGGCTTAATTCTTGAAGAAAAACAGCCAGGAATTATCAAAAGTTGGGTAGTCGATTACGAGTGGCTAAGGCTCAATGTCCGACATCACACAGGTGTGTCAAATTTATGCATCGTCACGGGCTTTGGACCATCCATGCAGCCCAAATACAACCCTGGCGATCCGCTACTGCTTGACAAGGGCGTGACCAGCGTTGAGACAGAGGGGATTTACTTTTTCCGAGTCGGTAAACACGGCTTTATCAAACAGCTGCAGCGCATACCAACTGAAGACGGGTTACTCATCCGCGCCAAGTCGCTCAATAAGGACTATGACCCGTTTGACATTACGTCGAAGATGGATTTTGAAGTGTTTGGCAAGGTATTGACAGTTTGGAAAAGTGAGCAGGTTTAGCAACTCAACCCAAGGAATCTTATACAAAATGACGACATCAACCACACCAATCAAGCGCCGCAGCTTATTCGCCCTGCTGGTTGCAACAATCATCACTCCCGTGGCTGAGGCAAAAGGCCGCAAGGGAAGCAGAAGAGTCGGCGGTAGAAATAGCCACGGCAAAGGATCACACTATGTCGGTGGGCGACGTAGATAGCGCGGATTACTGAAGTGGCTGCTCAGAAAAACCAGTTGATTTCCGAATCAGCACAACTGGCAGTTTTGCAAGAAAAATTACCATCACTGACCACCGGTGTCGAAAGCTGTCTTGCTGTCGCATTTCCAAAGTCATCGAGCAAAAACTACCCGACAGCAGTACATTTCGCTAAACAAGGAATTGCCTATGAGGAGGGAAGCGTTCAGGGTCTGCTCTACCATTTTGCTGTATTCGGGAAGGATAAAGCACAGGCCGTTTCAGCACTCTCGGTGACGAACTTGCTTTTAAAACTAAAGGGGACATCGTTTTATGCTGGCGGCAAATTGATTGCTGCGCCTTATCGTATTCAATCCGTGCTGACCTGCTATCTTGAATCCTGTGGATCCACCGATTACCGCGCCCACTGCCACAAAGTAATTAACGACCCATTTCAAGTGAGACAACAGGCTGAAGAACGTTTTAGCGAGTCGATCTTTGATTTTTTACGCAGCCCTAGTCAGGCGCCAGCCGTACAATGCTTATTCCCATGCCGGTATCTGGCAGGGTTTAGTTCTATTGGGTTATCTGGCCTGCACCCATCAAGCCATGAAGACCAAATACAAGCGGCGGCTGTTCGGAACGGCTGTGATTGGTGCCCGAATTTCAATCAGAAAAATTTCAAACAGCTATAACAAAATATGCATACCGTTGACTCAATTAAAGACAAATTCAAACAGCTAGGCATTTCGACAATGATGCTTGGAGGCAACATTAAATGGTTACAGACTCTATTAACGCCTAATGAACAAATTGAAGCTGCCGTGAGTGGAACTTATAGTAAGCAAATCGGGGTACTTACGTTAACGAATAGACGGTTAATATTCTCAACCAGCTTTATGTTTAATAACAAAAGCGAAGACTACATGTTGAAAAACGTTTCTTCTATCACTTGCGAATCTTTGGTATTTGGTAAAGTTTTAGTCCATGGGATGGGCAATATTTCTGAAATCACTCAGTGCAGTACAAAAGAGGCTGATGCATTTGTTGCACTTGTGCGTAGCAGAATGAGTAACAGCGAAACACCTCAGCAAAGTACGAATTCCTCGAACGACATGCTGGATAGGCTCGCCAAACTTGGCGACCTTAAAGCTTCCGGGATCTTGACTGAGGAAGAGTTTCAGACTCAAAAAGCCAAATTACTAAATGCTTGAAACACTGATTTGTCTTGTCATTGCTATATCTGACGGAGACACAATTAAAGTACGTTGCGGCGAAGTTGGAGCTTATGAACAACTCACAATCAGGCTGGCCGAAATTGATGCGCCTGAACGCAAGCAAGCATTTGGAACCCGCTCCAAAGACGCTTTAGGTGAGCTGTGCCATGAGTCGGTAGCAACCATAAAACCGCAAACCAAAGACCGCTACGGCCGCACTGTGGCCAGAGTTGAGTGCAAGGGTAAGGACGCGAACAGCGAAATGGTACGGATTGGCATGGCCTGGGCTTACACAAAGTACCAAACAGATCCACTGTTTCCCAAACTAGAATTGCAGGCGCGTGCGCAGCGCATTGGGCTTTGGGTTGATTCTGGCTCAGCGAAGCCGCCTGTTGCTCCTTGGGAATTTAGGAAATTAAAGTAGATCACTACCATAATTCCAGCAAAACGATAAATATGCTAAAGTCGAAGTATGCCAATTTTCCAAGTAACACCATTAGCAAAAAATGCGGATTTTGTCCGCACAGCTATTGCTAAGCATATAGCTGAAGCCGACCAGTTTGAAATACCAAATGAATCTGGTTGGTTTGTACGCTTCTCTGGTACTACCATTGAACTATCCCATAAACTTGAGATTACAGGCCAAGCACAAGGCGTTTCAACACCCGTTGGATCAACATTGGTGACTCACATTGTGGCCTATTATGGGCGTGGCAGTACAGACATGTGGGAGTGGCTAAAAACTCGCTTTGAGTCCGCCTCATGAACGCTGCTATCGCTAGGAAAAAGGGCGATGAATCTTCGCCCACACCGCCTCAAACTGTACCGTCGCAATCTGGCGCAGTAACTGGCAGCTATGACAGTTTTATTTGGCAGCAACTTACTGAAATTCAAAAATCAACAACTGAAATAAATTCAAACCTGCAAAATCTGAAATCAAGTGTCGATGGTCTTAAAACAAAAGTAGAAGACTTGGTCAATTGGAAAAATAAAATTATCGGTGGCGCAATTGTTTTAGGTGCAGTTTGTGCATTCATAGGATTTTTGGCGAGTAAGGCAAGCGACTACATCACTATCAAAGCACCAACAACGATACAGGCACCGACCAAGTAACGCCATAACTCCTCGCCAACACATTGCCACCAAACCACCCAAGCGGTGGTTTTTTTACGCCTAACTATTAGGGTTTACCCTATTAGGGTTTATTTTTTGATTTATTTCGATAAATCCATATACATTGTTTATAAACATTGTATACTTCACCCATGCCGCTATTTTCCAGCGGTAAGGAGTGAAGAACATGAACCTCGCACAACAGTTTGCAAACAACATGATTGCCAAGTCAGAGCATGACATGCGCAATGACCAATTCGCAGCATCACTGCTTGCTGAATTAAAAAAACTACCTCCATGCCACCCTGAGCTTGAAAGCGTTGAGCTTGAGTTTGAACAGTTCGGCATGATGCTGAATTGCTTTTACGAATTTGAACCAGAGCAAACCGAGACTGAAATTGATCCGCCCTATGCAGCTCAATACAACCTTGCTTACGCATACATCGGGCACATTGACATTACGCAAGCGCTGACACCAGCGCAACGGTCTTATATCGAATCCGCCATTGAGGGGGTTTGCGCATGACCAACATCACACAAATCAAACCCGCTAAAACAGCGCCGCGCAAAGTGTCGTTAATCACCAACCGCTGCGCACTGGACAACCCAGCGTTCAAATACACACCTGCAGCAGCCACCGACATCAGCGCACGATTTGACGCTATCTATGCCGCCCAAAACCGTGCCGCAGCTAAGCAACTCAAAAAGGCGGCCACCAAATGAGCCGCATCGACTTTTACACCACATCAGCGTGTGTCATCGCATTGGCAGCGTTAGTAATCATGGCAAAGGTGGGCTGGCTATGAATACGCAAACGGTCGAAATTGAAACCGTCGAATCAATCAATGCCGAATTTGCAAAAGCAATCTGTTGGGTTTGCGTTGGCGCAATCGCGGTGTTGTCCAGCGCTGGCTATTTCATTTTTAGGAGTGTGTTTTAGGTTGGTGACTGCATGACGGGATATGGCGGCTCAAACCCGCCCAGTAGCAAAGCGCCGTTAGGCGGTAGTAGCTTGAAAGTTGAACGTAGCCCAGTCACCAACCTAAACCATATTTTTAACATGAGTTGATTTATTGGTGCGTTACGGCCAAGTTGGTAGTTTTTGATTGTTTCGACCAACTTCACGCCTTGTCTGTGGTGGCGGCAAGGGCGCATCAATAAGTCAATTTTTTAACCAAGGAGAAATCATGAAGACTTACCGAGGAATCGCAAAAGTTGTCAAACCGCTGCGCTATATCAGGAATAAATGCGCACAGACGACTTACACCGAAAAAGGTGCAAGTACCGTGTACGTTGAGCCCTACCCTGAAGCTGAATTTTACGCCAGCAAAGGCGATGGTGCAGCCGTACAGCGGATTGCAATGAGTTTGGTTCGGGGCTGATATGACCACATCAATCCGCGCATCAAGCCTACCTGAGTTATTCGATTGCCCCGCGCGCTGGGAATCTAAACACATCAAGGGCATGCGTACACCTTCAAGCGGTGCGGCAGTTCTTGGTAAAGCCGTTCACGCAGGCACTGGTGCATTCGATTCCGCGCGTTTGTTGGGTAGCCCCGTAACAGCAGATGAAGCCGCCGCCGCTGCGGTAGACGCAATCTACAAACCTGATGAAGACGTTGTTTGGGGCGACGATAAACCTAAAACAGCAGAACAAATTGCTGTTTCATTGCACAAAAAATACTGTGCTGGTGTTGCACTTGAAATCGACTATACGGCTGTTGAAGCCAAATGTGACAGCCTCACTATCGCCGACCTTGGAATCACACTAACAGGCACGATTGACCGTGTTTACCGTGATTCTGACGGGCTTCTTGGCATAGCCGATCTAAAGACAGGCAAGACGGCAGTCAGCGCAGATGGCAGCGTCAAAACACAAGGGCATGGCCTACAACTCGCCACCTACGAACTATTGGCAGAAGTTGCAATTGGCGAATCAATACTTGCAGACGCTCAAATCATCGGCATGCAAACAGGCGTGACCGATAAAGCACAGCGCATTGGTGTAGGCCGAATTTCAAGCCCACGCGACGCATTGATTGGCACAAGCGAATTCCCTGGTGCATTGCAGCACGCCTCCAAGTTTCTCAAGTCAGGACTTTTTTACGGCAATCCGCGCAGCCAGCTGTGCGGGGAAAAGTTCTGTCCTATTTTCAAAAATTGCCAATTCAGAAAGTGATTTATCTATGAACGCGACAACCTCAATCGAAAACCTACAAGCCGCCCAAGGTGGTGGGCTTCCCTCAACCGTGCCCTTAGAGACGCGCAATAACACAGCCGTCGTTCCTGGCTTCAACAGCGCCCAAGGATGGGAGCTGGCACAGCGTATTGCCAAGGCTTGGATGGCAGCAGACTTGGTGCCACAGGCATACCGTGGCAACTTGCCAAACACCATCGTGGCGCTAGAAATGGCAAACCGGATGGGAGCCAGCCCACTGATGGTCATGCAGAACCTTTACATTGTTCATGGAAATCCCGGCTGGTCTAGCAAGTTCCTGATTGCATGCTTCAACCAAAGCGGCAAATTTTCAGCATTGCGATACGAATTTCAGCGCGACAAATCAGACAAAGCGACAGCGTGCCGTGCTTGGGCTGTTGAAAAAGTAACAGGCGAAAAGCTCACTGGCGCGTGGATTACCGTGGAAATGGCGAATGCCGAAGGCTGGTCTACCAAGTCGGGCAGCAAGTGGAAAACCATGCCCGAGCAAATGCTGATGTATCGTTCCGCCGCATTTTTTGTCCGCACATATGCACCAGAAATCAGCATGGGACTGCAAACCGCTGAAGAAATCGAAGACACGATTTACGAAGCGCCAGCAGGGTCAGTACGCACGATTGATGGGATGCAAACAGCAGCCAGCGCGATCAAACCTGCAATCAACCAAGAAACTGGCGAAATATCAAGCCCACTCACCAGAACATATGACGAAATCTTGGATTCCATGACCAAGGCCACAAACCAAGAAGCGCTTGACGTGGCCGCCGATTGGATTGCCACTCTGAAAGACCAATCATCACGCGATGAATTGAACAGCAAATACGAAGGATTCAGAGCCAAATTCCAACCATAAAACATAGCTGTAGGCAGCGTATAGGCTGCCTATCTAGCTATCAAATATATAGCAATTACTTTTAACCCAAAGGAGAAAACCATGACAGAAAACACAACCCCTAAATCTGATGAAGAAAAACGCGCCGAATTGCTTGGTATGACCGCCGATACCTGCGGTCTGCGAGTGCTGCAGGTCTGTTTGCAAGAAATGAAACTGATGCCGGATGTTTGGTCGAAGCTGAGCGAAGACAAGCAAAACCAAGTCATCGACCGTTTGCGCGCCACGGTAGCAAACGCAATCACCATGGCCGTGCACACCATTGCCAGCGATGGACGAATTACCGTGCTTGCCGATCTCGAAGGCGTTGCCATCAAAGATGAAATTAAGGCAACTTTCGTCGTATCTCGCAACAACGCAGCCGACGCACTACAGGGACTGTACGACAGCCACAAAAAGGCTTGCTTGCTGGTTGTTGCCACGCCTGAAGTCTACAAGCAAGGCATGAATGATGTGAAAGGCGAATCCGATCAGCGCGCCATGGACTTGGGTCAGGAGTACAAGCCAGACAGCGACGGTGACGGTATGGACGGCGTGATTGATGTCAAAGCCATCGAAAAACAACCGTTGCAGTCTGAACTAGAGCAAGCATATGGTGATGGACAGTTGGCCGCGCAAGAAGGCAAAACACTTAACGATTGCCCAATCATGGCCGGCGCATTGTGCATCGAGTGGGTTAAGGGCTGGAAAGCTTGGCACGCAGAGCGTGAAGGAGCAGGCGCATGAAATCCATCCAACAAATTGCGTCTTCAATGTATGAAGCCTATTGCCTACAGGCAGGCGGATTGACCTTTGATAAAAAACCGCTGCCAACCTATGCCGAGTTAGGCGCTGACCGACAAGCTTGTTGGGAAGCTGCCGCAGAACGTGCCCGGGCTGAAATTCAAGATTGTCACTGAGAAATCCACCTGTAAATCTAACTTTAGGAGCTAAAAAATGAATCCAAACATCACACTTCAAACAATCAACTCACTTGACAAAGGCGCGCCATTAGAAGGCGGCTTCTATGGTGGAATTATTAGCATCGATGGCGTGACAAATGCTGTCGTATGGGCACCAAAAGCCCAAGGCAAAGTACGTGCTATTTGGTTGCCGAGCTATGACGATGTGCCAAATGCCAGCAGCTGCTACGACAGCATGGCAAATACCCGTGCTATGGCAGAAGCTGGCAGTCCACTAGCAAAGCTTGCACTGGAAGCCAATATCAATGGCCTGACAGACTGGTGCATACCCGCCCGTGACGTGCTTGAAATGGGCTATCGGTATTTGAAGCCAACTACCGAAGAAAACAGCTGCACATTTCGTGATGGCGACAACCCAAGCAGCTTGCCAGCCGGTTATCCATACACGGAAACCAATCCTGCACAGACATTGGCAGAAGCGTTCAAAAAAGGTGGTTCTGAAGCATTCGACCCTGAATGGCATTGGTCATCGACACAGTACTCCAGTTACGACGCTTGGAATCAGCACTTCTACTACGGCACCCAGGACCTCAACCTCAAGAAGTTCGAGGCCAGTTGCCGTCTCGTCCGCTTGATTCCAATTAATTCTTAAATCCTTTAATCCATCACAAACCAAACATCCAACATGAAACTACACATTCACACCCTCAACATCAATTTAGGTAGTACCGCAATGAGCAGTGCACTTATGGCCGCGCTCAATGACAAAACTACCGAATCAGAACAAAAACCAGCCATAGGCGAATACTGGCAAGGGCAAGGCGGCATCTATGTAGGCCGTGGCCGTGGGCGCGACGGCGGACATGACTATGACCTCATTCTGCCAACCGATAGCCGCACCATTTTCAAAAACCGCAGCATTGGTACATACGAAATCGACGTGAAAGGCGCAACCAGTGACCATGACGGCCTAGCCAACACCATGGCATTGGCAGCAGCTGGCAGTGATTTGTGCAAAGAAGCCCTTGAAATTGAAATTGAAGGGCACAAGGACTTTCACGTTCCAAGCCGCATTGATTTGCGCTTGCTTTGGGCGAATGTTCCTGAGTTGTTTGATAAAGAGTGGTATCTGAGTAGCACACAGTACTCCAGTGACAACGCTTGGAGTCAGGACTTCGGCAACGGCTACCAGGACGACAGCCGCAAGAAGTTCGAGGCCGGTTGCCGTTTCGTTCGCTTGATTCCAATTAATTCTTAAATCCTTTAATCCATCACAAACCAAACATCCAACATGAAACTACACATTCACACCCTCAACATCAATTTAGGTAGTACCGCAATGAGCAGTGCACTTATGGCCGCGCTCAATGACAAAACTACCGAATCAGAACAAAAACCAGCCATAGGCGAATACTGGCAAGGGCAAGGCGGCATCTATGTAGGCCGTGGCCGTGGGCGCGACGGCGGACATGACTATGACCTCATTCTGCCAACCGATAGCCGCACCATTTTCAAAAACCGCAGCATTGGTACATACGAAATCGACGTGAAAGGCGCAACCAGTGACCATGACGGCCTAGCCAACACCATGGCATTGGCAGCAGCTGGCAGTGATTTGTGCAAAGAAGCCCTTGAAATTGAAATTGAAGGGCACAAGGACTTTCACGTTCCAAGCCGCATTGATTTGCGCTTGCTTTGGGCGAATGTTCCTGAGTTGTTTGATAAAGAGTGGTATCTGAGTAGCACACAGTACTCCAGTGACGACGCTTGGAGTCAGGACTTCGGCGGCGGCACCCAGTACGACAACGGCAAGGAGTTCGAGGCCGGTTGCCGTTTCGTTCGCAGATCATTTCTTTAATACTTTAATTTCTTTCTAGTCACCCAATGGCCTTGCATACCCAATTACCTATACACAAGACAGGCAGTGAGCTGCTAGGTCTTGCCGCCAAAATACACGCCCAAATGCCACGAGGCTTTAAGCGCACGGTTGGCGATAAGATTGTCAGCCACTGCTCTGAAATGCTAGACCTGATGGCGCTTGCCAATGCAACCAAGCATGAGCAACGCGCCAAGCACATTCGAGATATTTTGAAGCACAACCGTGCTGTGGTCGTATGGCTGCGAGTAGGGTTTGATCTCAGAGTCATTTCGACAAAGCTTTGGTCTTTATCGGTACAGGTGTTGGAAAGCGTCGGCAAACAAGCCAGCGGTTGGCTCAACAAAACTCACGAAAAAGCGCCTGCAGTATGACAGTTACGACTCTCACACCCGTGCGCAATTTGAATCTGGTCGCGCCGCTGTTTCAAAAGAACACCGCCATGCGTAACACAGACTGCCCACCAGCCGTCGTGCTGGCAGGTCTGACGCAGTTTCTCATTTGATCGGTTCACACCTTCGGTTGGGCGACGTAGATAGCGCGAACAAACACAGTACTCCAGTAACAACGCTTGGAATCAGAACTTCAACAACGGCAACCAGAACAACAACAACAAGAAGTTCGAGGCCGGTTGCCGTTTCGTTCGCAGATTCATGCTTTTCGTTTTCATCGTTGGTGCAAGCCTATATGGATTGTCGCCAACACAAGCGCAATACTGCCAGTGCCCTTTCTTTTGAGGAAAATTTAGAGGGCAATCTTTGCGCACTATTTGAAGAATTGGCTAGCGGCGAATATCGCCCTGGTCGTTCTATCTGCTTTGTTATCACCCGCCCAAAGCCCCGCGAAGTCTGGGCTGCGGAATTTCGTGACCGCATTGTTCATCATCTGCTATACAACCACGTTGCAGCACGTTTTGAAAACAGCTTTGTTGCAGGTAGCAGTGCTTGCATCGTTGGCAGGGGCACGTTGTACGCAGCCAAGCGCTTAGAGGCAGACATACGCAGCATTACGCAAAATTGGAGCCGTCCTGCCTCTTATTTGAAACTTGATTTGTCGAACTTCTTTGTTGCCATCGACAAAAACATCCTTCACGATCAGCTTGCCAAAAAGATTCACGAACCATGGTGGCTATGGCTGGCCGACATCATCTTGTTTCACGACCCGCGCCAGAATGTTGAACTTCGTGGTTCGCCTGAGCTTTTAGCCCGTGTTCCCGCTCACAAAAGCCTGTACAACGCACCAGACGATACCGGCCTGCCTATTGGCAATCTGTCATCACAATTCTTCGCTAATGTTCATCTTGACGCTTTAGACCAATTTTGCAAACACCAAATCGGTGCTAAGCATTACGTCCGCTACGTTGATGACTTTATTCTGTTGCACGAATCACCACAGTGGCTGCACGCTGCCAAGACCCGCATAGAGGAATGGCTACCTGCGAGATTGGGCGCATACCTGAACCCAAAAAAGACCATTCTGCAGCCGGTTGACCGTGGTGTTGATTTTGTGGGACATGTCATCAAGCCTTGGCATCGCACGACCCGTAAACGCACAACAAAATCAGCTATCAATCGCTTGCGTGAAATGCCAGATGACGAAACCTTTGCAGCGGGTAATAGCTACCTGGGACTGTTCAGACAAGCCAGCCACAGTCACACGGATAGAGCCAAATTAGCCCATGTGCTACTCGGTCGTGGGCATGCCATTAACGCCAATTTCACAAAAATTTTTATAAGGACACCATGCTAACCCCACAATTCACAATCCCATTGCACAACGAATTGGTTGTAGACCTCTTTGCTGGCGGTGGCGGTGCGTCAACCGGCATAGAGAAGGCGATAGGCCGTCCAGTTGACATCGCCATCAACCACGACCCCGAAGCCATCAGCCTGCACCAAGCCAACCACCCACAGACTCAACACTTTTGCAGTGATGTGTTTGAAGTGGACCCGCTTGCTGTATGCAAAGGCCAACCAGTTGGCATGCTATGGGCATCGCCAGATTGCAAACATTTCAGCAAAGCCAAAGGCGGCAAACCGGTTAGCAAAAAGATTCGGTCTCTGGCATGGGTTGTTGTGAAGTGGGCTAAAGCAGTGCAGCCACGCATTATTTTTTTGGAAAACGTCGAAGAATTCCAAACATGGGGACCACTTGGTGCAGATAACAGGCCATGCCCAAACCGCAAAGGCAACACTTTCAAGCGGTGGAAAAAATCGCTTGAAAACCTTGGCTATGCAGTAGAACATCGCGAACTTCGCGCCTGTGACTATGGCGCACCAACAATCCGAAAGCGCCTATTTTTGGTCGCCCGATGCGATGGCCAGCCAATCGTTTGGCCAACACCCACACACGCTGATCCAAAAGTTGAAAACCTGCGCGCACGCAAACGTGGTGAAAAGCGCAAACCAGCATGGCGCACAGCTGCAGAATGTATTGACTGGAGCATCCCCGCACCCAGCATCTTTGAGCGCAAAAAAGAACTTGCAGAAGCCACCTGCAAACGTATTGCCAAGGGCTTAATGCGATATGTGATTGAAGCCAAAGAGCCGTTTATTGTGCCCACCGGCGCTCCGTTCTTGACCGAACACGCCAACGCATCAAGCCCACGCGTATTTGCCGCCAATGAGCCGTTGCGCACCCAATGCGCGAATGTTAAAGGTGGTCATTTTTCATTGGTTGTGCCCACGTTGGTGCAAACAGGCTACGGTGAGCGCGAAGGCCAAGCACCCCGCGCGTTGGATATTGAAAAGCCTTTGGGCACCATCGTCGGCAGTCAAAAGCATGCGCTTGTTACCGCTTTCATGGCAAAGCATTACACCGGCGTGGTGGGCAGCGACTTAACTGACCCACTTGGCACAGTCACCAGTGTTGATCATCACAGTTTGATTACAGCGAACCTGGTGCACTACCACTCAGACAAGCGCGACGGCGATGTTCGGGCATCCTCGATGCGCGAACCCATCAAAACCCAAACGACAGAGAACCGGCATGCGCTGGTCACCAGCAACTTGGTAAAGCTGCGTAATAACCAGTTTGGGCAATCAGTTGAAACACCCATGCCAACACTAACCGCTGGCGGTGGTCATGTCGCAGAGGTTCGGGCTTTTTTAATCAAGTACTACGGTAATGAAACCGATGGCGTTAGCCTGAACGACCCTATGCACACACTCCCAACCCGTGACCGGATGGGTTTGGTGACCGTCAAAGGCGAAGAATATGCCATCGTTGATATTGGCCTGCGAATGCTCACACCGAGAGAACTATTCACCGCGCAAGGGTTTGACAGCAGCTACCAAATCGATTTTGGCGCTGATGGCGCGCCAATGACCAAAACAGCACAAGTACGCATGTGCGGCAACAGCGTTTGCCCACCATTAAGCCAAGCGCTTGTTGGATCCAATTATTCAGAAATTGCAATCAAAAGGAAAGCTGCATGATTTACCGCGACGACCCTGATTACAAACCGCTTCAAGAAAAGGCGCATGCCCTGAGCCTTGAAGTCTCGCAGCTCACGTTGGATTTAGACGAAATGAGCCGTGCATATTACTGCCAAGGCATACCTGCAACACAGGCGGAGAGGTCAGATATTCAGGCCAAGCGCAGCAAAGCGGCACATGAACTCAAAAAGGTTGAGATTGCGATTTTTAACCTGCGCGAGAAATTCAGAATTTCAAACCAAAAAGACTTATTGGACGTTCTGATTTGCGTCGTAAACGAATCGGGACACGGAAGTTTGGTTGCCAAAGCTGTTGAGAAACAGCGCAATAGCGGATTGAAAAACTACAGACAAATGACCAATGCCCAAGCCCGTGAATGGCTTGTTAAAAACGACAAAGAAGCCGCATCATTTTGGATGGAGCAGCCAGAAGAAGGCTTGATCGAATCGGTTGGCGACAACCTGCGCGATTTTGGTGATGACGTAACTGGAGGATGGACAGCAAAATGACAACAATTACAGTTTGGCTTTTGTTTTTGACTCATTCATCTTTGGGTGCATCTAAGCAATACACACAGCAACCATTCACCTACATCTCACAGGCAGAGTGTCAAACAGTTGGAAAAGCTGTTACCCCTGAATGGAATGTATTTAAGTGTCTACCTGCTACAGCACAAGTGAAAGTGAAATAAACCATGCCAACAATAAACGAAAAAATCAAGAATCTTTACATCGCCATAAACAATGTCGTTGCTGAAATAGGCAAAGAGGGGCAGATTGATTCACGTCACAAACTGACGGAAGAACTCATGCACGCGCTTTTTGATATTGATGGCGGTGAATGTAAGCCAGAATTGCTTGACCATCCAGATGCAGAGCCAGTGGCTTACCGTCAAAAACGGCTGGATTCTCCTGTTTACTGGTTCTATGGATCTGACGAAATACTGCCAAGTGCAACTCATGAATTTGAGCCACTCTACACCCGCCCACCAGCACTAAAACCCATCGACAGTGCCGATCTGGCAGAAATTCGCAAGGAATACGGGCTAAACGGCGCGATAACCATTGATGGCACTTTGAAGCTGATTAAGGGCGTTCAACACGCATTTTGCAAAAAGAACGGCCTATCATTGGAGGCTCAAAAATGACCGACACATTTTTATTGCAAAAAGACGTTGAGTTTTTGACTGGCATCAAAGGCCGCAAGCCGGAAGCAGTTGCGAAACAAACCAAATGGCTCAAAGAGAACCGCATAAAGCATTGGGTAAACCCCGCTATGAGAGTCGTTGTGCCACGCGCTATCATTGAGCAAACCGCACCAGTAGCAAACGAACCTTGGCAACCAAACGTCTAAATGGTCACAATATCAATGCCCTATTTTCGCGCCCGTTTGCAAAAATCAGGGCGGACATATTATTACTTTGACGCTGGCTCCAAAGAAATACCGCTGGGCAGTGATTACGTTTTAGCCGTGCAAAAATGGCAGGAACTGTCCGGACAAAAAACAATTGATGCCAGCATATTTGACACGCTGGCAGACCGCTATGAACGCGATGTGCTGCCTACCCTTAGTAAAAACTCGCAACGGGTCTACAGCAGCGATTTGAAGCACCTGCGGGTGTTTTTCAAAGGCGCACCACTGGCGCAGATCAAGCCTGTTCACATCACGCAGCTACTAGAGTGGAAAAAAAGCCAGCCCACCACGGCCAACCGGCTAAAGCGACTGGCATCCAGCATGTTTAACCAAGCACGCGCCTGGGGTTACATGAACGGCCAAAACCCATGCATTGGCATCCACGGCCTCAAAGTCAAAGTGGTCACGCGCAACATCAAAACAGAGGTGTACCAGGCTATCTGGGATTGTGCCAGCCAGTCATTGCGCGATGCAATGGACCTGATTTACCTCACCGGCCAGCGCCCTGCTGATGTGCTGAAAATGACCGATCGTGACATTGCAGACAACGCAATCGAGGTGCGGCAAAACAAGGTGGATATGCCTCTGCGAATTGAAATCGAGGGCGAATTAGAAGCCCTGCTAAAACGCATCAGTGCACGCAAACAAGGCTACAAGCTGGCCAGCTTCAACTTGACAGTGAATGAGCGCGGCCTACCCATGACCGAGGCCACCCGCCGCAAAGCATTAGCCAAAGCCAAAGCAGCGGCCATTGCCAAACACCCTGCACTTAAAGACGGTATTGAAAAGTTTTGGTTCACCAAGTTGCGCAGCAAGGCTGCAACCGATATCAACAAGTCACGCGGCCTACAAGCGGCCAGTGAACTGCTAGGACACACTACCGAAAAAACCACCAAAAAACATTACATCGAAGCAGAGCCAAAACGGGTAAAACCAACGCGTTAAACCGCTACGCTTTCGTCTTGATTTTTGTGCTGTAGCTATAGAGTAAGCACTGTAATTAAACTCATGAAAGCGGAGCGGGAATCGGGCTGTAACCCGCATGAAACCTTGGTTTTCCTAGTAGCTTAGAAGGCTGATGCTCTATCCAACTGAGCTACGGACTGTTATGGGGCTTACTGTAATAGAAAAACCCGAAAAAATTAAAGACGCAAATAAAAAGGGTCAGGGGCAAATGCTTGCCGCTGACCCTCAATGTTTTTGGTCGGAGTACAAGGATTCGAACCTTGGACCCCCTGGTCCCAAACCAGGTGCGCTACCAGGCTGCGCCACACTCCGCCTTGCCCATGATTGTACCGCAATTTTTTGGGGCTTTCAGAAGTAAAGCGCTTAAAATCGAGTCAATATGTCAGGCAATACTTTTGGAACACTCTTCGCTGTCACCAATTTTGGTGAATCCCACGGCCCAGCTATTGGCTGCATCATCGACGGATGTCCACCCGGCATGCCGCTGTCTGAGGCCGATATCCAACCCGATTTGGATCGCCGCCGTCCTGGTACATCCAAATTTGTGACCCAGCGCAACGAAGCCGATGCGGTTGAAATTTTGAGTGGTGTGTATGAAGGCAAAACGACTGGCACACCCATTTGTTTGTTGATTAAAAACACCGACCAGCGCAGCAAAGACTATGGCAATATTTTGGACACCTTTCGCCCAGGCCATGCAGACTACACCTATTTGCACAAATACGGCTTGCGTGACCCGCGCGGTGGCGGTCGTTCTTCGGCACGTTTGACTGCGCCCATGGTGGCTGCAGGGGCAGTAGCCAAAAAATGGTTGGCACAGCAATACGGCACCGTTTTTCGCGGCTGCATGACGCAAGTAGGCGATGTGGTCGTACCTTTTGAGTCTTGGGACCATGTGCCCAACAACCCCTTCTTTGCACCTGTTGCCAACGTTGCACACATTGAAGCCTACATGGAAGAACTGCGCATGGCACACGATTCTTGCGGTGCGCGGATTCGCGTATCGGCCAGCAATGTGCCAGTTGGTTTGGGTGAACCTTTGTTTGACAAAATGGATGCAGATATTGCCTACGCCATGATGGGCATCAATGCTGTCAAAGGCGTTGAAATTGGTGCTGGCTTTGGCAGTGTGACACAACGCGGTACCGTGCATGGTGATTCTCTCTCGCCGCAGGGCTTTAAATCCAACAATGCAGGCGGCGTATTGGGTGGCATCAGCACCGGGCAGGATTTGGAAGTGTCCATCGCCATCAAACCCACCAGCTCGATTTTGTCTCCGCGCGAGTCCATTGACCTTGGCAGGCAACTCGGCCACTGTGGTAACCAAAGGTCGGCACGACCCTTGTGTCGGCATTCGCGCAACGCCGATAGCTGAAGCCATGTTGGCACTGGTGGTGATGGAACACGCCTTGCGCCAACGCGCGCAATGCGGTGATGTGCGCGTGGCCACCAAGCCCATCCCAGCGCAAGCCAAATAATCAGCACACACATCAATCGTTGTGAGTACTGACCCCACAGCGCAAAAGCCAGCTGCTAGCAAAGCCACCACGCGGCAACTTGCACCGTTTGCCGCCATGTCGGCCAGCTATTTTGCACACATTGGTTTCTTCAACCCCTATCTACCATTGTGGCTCAAAGACTTGGGATTGAGTCTGATCACCATCAGCTTGCTCATCACCATTCAATCAATCACACGCATAGTTGCACCCTATGGATGGGGGTGGCTGAGCGACCACACGGGTGAACGGGTGAAACTGATGCGCTATGGCGCAACCATGGCCTTAATTGGATCACTGGGGCTTTGGTTCAATTTGGGGACGTGGTGGTTTGCTTTGATCTTGCTCATCATGTTTGCCCACACCAGTGCCATGATGCCCATGAGTGAAGCCGCCATGGCACATTTGGTGAGCAGCAGCGGCAGTTTTGATGCCAAGCGTTATGGCCGTGTGCGCTTGTTTGGCTCTGTTGGTTTCTTGGTCACTGTTCTGGCGTCGGGCACATGGTTTGAAAAATATGGCATGCGTGATTTTCCAGCTTGGAGCACCTTCACACTGTTGGCTGTGACCATTGCAGTTTGGCTGCTACCCAACCACAAAGAGCCACGCCACGCGCATGAAGTGAATGAGCCCATTTGGCCAATTTTGCATGAGCGTAAAGTGCAATGGTTTTTTGCAGCTTTGTTTTTTCACGTCATCTCGCACATCAGCTTGTATATCTTCTTTTCTTTGTACTGTGATCAATTGGGTTACAGCAAAGCCACCATCGGATTATTGTGGGCGATTTCGATTGGCGTGGAGATTTATTGGTTTTTCAGCCAAAGCCGATGGCTACCAGCACTGAGCTTGCCAGCATGGCTCATGGTTTGTTCTGCTGTGATGGTTTTGCGCACTGGCATCACCGCCACCAGTGCCAGTGTTTTTGCACTGTTGGTCTTTGCACAAATGCTGCATGCCATTACTTTTGCCACGCATCACACGGCCTGCATTGCCATGTTGTCGCAACATTTCCCAGGCAGGCACCGTGGCCGTGGTCAAGCCTTGTACACCGTGATTGGTTATGGTTTAACAGGCTTTATTGGCGGCGTGGGTGGCGGATTCATGAGTACAAAATACGGTATATCCAGCGTATTTTATACCTCGATTGCTACAAGTTTAATAGCACTTGTTTGCGCCTATCAGGTTTACAAGCAACATCAAACATAAAAAAAATCCCGCGCAATTTTGCAACTGCGCGGGATGTGAAACAGAATTGATTTTCTGTGTTTAGTGGAATTGCTCTTCTTCAGTAGAGCCGGTCAACGCTGTAACGCTGGACTTACCACCTTGAATCACTGTGGTGATTTCGTCAAAGTAGCCGGTACCCACTTCTTGTTGGTGTGACACGAAGCTGTAGCCACGGTCACGTGCTGCAAATTCTGGCTCTTGCACTTTTTCCACGTACGCAGACATGCCGCGCTTGACGTAGTCTTGTGACAAGTCGAACATGTGGTACCACATGTTGTGGATGCCAGCCAAGGTGATGAACTGGTATTTGTAGCCCATTGCGCCGAGTTCTTTTTGAAATTTGGCAATTGTTGCATCGTCCAAGTTTTTCTTCCAGTTGAAAGATGGTGAGCAGTTGTAGGCCAACATTTTGCCTGGGTGCTTGGCGTGTACTGCGTCAGCAAACTTCTTCGCAAAGTCCAAATCAGGCGTACCTGTTTCGCACCAGACCAAATCGGCGTAATCGGCATAAGCCACAGCGCGGCTGATGGCTTGGTCGATACCTTTTTTGGTTTTGTAAAAGCCTTCAGCAGTACGCTCGCCTGTCAAGAATGGTTTGTCGTTAGCGTCGTAGTCGCTGGTTAACAAATCGGCTGCTTCTGCATCGGTACGGGCAATCACCAATGTTGGCACGCCATATACGTCAGCTGCCATACGGGCTGCGATCAATTTTTGTACCGCTTCGGTGGTAGGCACCAACACTTTGCCGCCCATGTGGCCGCATTTTTTCACTGAAGCCAATTGGTCTTCAAAGTGAACGCCGCCTGCACCAGCGCGAATCATGGCTTTCATCAATTCGTAGGCATTCAACACGCCACCGAAACCTGCCTCAGCATCAGCCACGATAGGTGCGTGGTAGTCGATATAGCCTTTGTCACCAGGGTTAATGCCTTTGGACCATTGAATTTCGTCAGCACGTGTGAACGAATTGTTGATACGCTCAACCACTTTTGGCACTGAATCAACTGGGTACAAAGATTGGTCTGGGTACATTGCTGAGTATTCATTGTTGTCAGCAGCCACTTGCCAGCCTGACAAGTAAATGGCTTTGATACCCGCCTTCACCTGTTGCATGGCTTGACCACCGGTCAACGCGCCCAAGCAATTCACATAGGGCTCGTTGTTCACCAAGTTCCACAATTTTTCAGCACCGCGACGTGCCAAAGTGTGCTCTACTTGGAATGATCCGCGCAAGCGAACCACATCAGCCGCGCTGTAACCGCGTTTGATACCTTTCCAGCGAGGGTTGGTGGCCCAGTCTTTTTCAAGTTCCGCGATTTGTTGTTCGCGTGTGAGGTTTTTTTGACTCATGACATACTCCTATGATTAAAAAAATGAAAGTGGCGAGGCAGCCATTCGCTGCATCTCTTAAACATGATTGTAGTCTTATATAAGAGTGATTTCCACTCTTATGTCTTATAGAAGATATTTATTTTATCAATATAAATCAACAAGTTAAAAACAGAATTTCTCGATATGAAATATGATTTTCCATATTGAGAAAAATTAAACGAAATAAAATCCATGCAAATGAACAAACCACTGGCCTACTTTTGTTTAGCACTGAGCATGGCTTTGGTAGGCAGTTATGTGGCATTGTCAAAACCACTCACGGTGGTTCTACCCATTTTTCTGTTGGCATGGCTGCGTTTTGGTATCGGTGGCTTGGCAATGCTGCATTGGTTGAAAAAACCCAGTAATGAAGCCCCCATGAGTCCACAAACCAAACGCTTGGTTTTCATTGAATCGTTTTTAGGCAACTTTTTATTTTCAATTTGCATGCTCTTTGGTGTCAGCATGACCAGCGCACTCAATGCCGGCATCATCATGTCCACCATTCCGGCAGTGGTCGCTGTATTGAGCTGGATATTTTTGCGCGAACGCATTGGGCTGAACGTCTGGCTGGCCGTGGCATGCGGTGTGTTGGGCATCGCTTTGTTTGCAATTTCAAAATCTGCAACTGAAATTCAAAATGCGAATGTCAACATCACAGCAACAAACACAACATTCACAAGTGCATGGCTTGGCAATGTTTTGCTTTTTTGTGCCGTGCTGTGTGAAGCAGCGTATGCGGTGATTGGCAAAAAGCTAACCAACACATTGAGCCCTAAACGCATCAGCGCACTCATCAATTTGTGGGGGTTTGTATTGATGACACCATTTGGTTTGTACATGGCGTGGCAATTTAATTTTGGCAGTGTGTCGAATCAGATGTGGTTGCTGTTAATTTTTTATGCACTGGCTGCCAGTGTGTGGACTGTGTGGTTGTGGATGACAGGCTTGCAAATTATTCCATCGTCGCAAGCTGGTGTGTTCACTGTTTTCTTGCCTGTATCGGCCGCCGTAGTTGGCGTGCTTGTGTTGGGTGAAAGCATTAACACGTGGCAATTTATTGCACTGTGCATTGCACTTTTGGGCGTGATCATTGCGACCTTGCCAATAGCGAGCACAGAGAGAAAAGCGCACCAAATTGAATAATTGATGAGCTTCAGAGGGAAAAACAGCATTTCTCCTCTGAAAAAACAACATTTTTTGCAAAAAAAACTGTTTTCCCCTATGAAAACGCTGTTTTCTCCAGTAGCATCCGCAAGTCAAACGATGAATTGCGCTGAATGAGTTTCTAAGAGAGTCGATTAAAGCGTCTTCTTCATTGACAGATTCTTAACTTCAAATAAAGGAAATTAATCATGGCAACTGCAAAAAAACCTGCTGCAAAAAAAGCAGCTCCAGCAAAGAAAGCCCCTGCTAAAAAAGTAGCCGCTAAAAAAGCGCCAGCGAAAAAAGCTGCTCCAGCTAAAAAGCCAGCTGCTAAAAAAGCACCTGCAAAGAAAGCTGCACCAGCTAAGAAAGTTGCTGCTAAAAAGCCAGCCGCTAAAAAAGCAGCTAAGCCAAAAGCACCCGCTAAAAAACGCGTACCTAATGCAGCTTTCATGAAGCCATTGACTTTGAGCAATGCATTGGCAGCAGTGGTTGGCGCAGCTTCCATGCCACGCACTGAAATCGTTTCTAAATTGTGGGTTTACATCAAGAAGAACAAGCTGCAAGACGCAGTCAACAAGCGCATGATCAACGCTGATGCGAAATTGCGCGAAGTGTTTGGCAAAGCACAAGTGTCCATGTTCGAAATGGCTGGCTTGATCGGCAAGCACGTTAAATAATATTTAACTCGCCAACAAAAAGCCGGTTGCGACCGGCTTTTTTTTCGTCTGTGCCATCTTCAATCATCAGGTTGCTAGACGTCAGTTCATTGTCAAGTCTTGCAGTAAACTAATCTGCTACTACGCGCAAGCGGTTTGCCTTTACACAGAACAAATAAGAGGAGAGCAGCACATGTCATACCAAACCCAATACAAATCCAAGCGCATGAGCGCGCAAGATGCCATCAAATTCGTCAAAAACGGCGATTTCATTGTGGTGCCCACGGGTGCGGGTGAACCCCCAGTTTTGCTGACCGCATTGTCTGATGCACGCCGCAATTACAAAGACGTGAAGGTTGGCTCTGTCTTGCCCATGCGCAAGTTTGGCTACCTGGACCCTGAAACATACGAAAACGTTCGCAAAGTCAGTTTCTTTTTAGGTGGCCAAGCGCGCCCTGGCGCGCAGCAAGGCTGGGTGGAATACATCCCCTGCAACTTCTCTGACATTCCGCGCAAAATGGAACGCGGCAACATGGCCGCCGACGTGGTGTTTGCCTTGTGCTCACCCATGGATGACCATGGTTACTTCTCCATCAGCTTGGGCGCAGACTACACCATGGCGGCTTTAAGCAAAGCGCACGCCATCGTTTTAGAAGTGAACCCCAACGTGCCCTTTGCCAACGGCGACTGCCATGTGCACATTTCGCAAGTGACCGCTTTGATTGAAGACGATGCACCCGTGCTGGAAGTGGGCTTGCCCAAAATCGGCCCCGTGCAAGAAGCCATTGGCAAGTATGTGGCCGACATGATTGAAGACGGCTCTACCCTGCAGATTGGCTACGGCGGCATTCCAGATGCCGTGGTGATGCAGCTCACCGACAAAAAAGATTTGGGCGTGCACACCGAAATGTTGGGCGACGGCATCATGAGCTTGGTGGAAAAAGGCGTGGTCAACTGCAGCCGTAAAAATTTCAACAAAGGCAAAATCATCGCCACCTTTGCACTGGGATCTAAAAAGCTGTACCAGTTCATGCACCGCAACCCCATGCTGGAAATGCACCCGGTCAACTACACCAATGACCCGTATTCTGCTGGGCAAAACGACAATTTGATTTCCGTCAACGCCACTTTGCAAATCGACTTTTTGGGCCAATGCGGCTCCGAAAGTTTAGGTCCACTGCCCTTCTCTGGCACAGGCGGTCAGGCCGATTTTGTGCGCGCAGCCAATCGCTCTAAAGGCGGCAAATCCTTCATCGTTTTGCCATCAACCGCAAAAGACGACACCATCTCCCGCATCGCCCCCATGCTCACACCGGGTACGGCTGTCACCACCAGCAAAAACGAAGTCAACTACGTCGTCACCGAATACGGCGTCGCCAAACTGGACGGCAAATCCGCCAAACAACGCGTTCAAGCCTTGGTAGGCATCGCCCACCCCAAATTCAGAGACGAACTTTTGGCAAGCGCTAAGAAGATGAATTTGCTGTGATCGATTTGCCTGGTATGCTATAAATTTAATAGCACACCAGACAATCAATACGCTGGCTACAGGCCAATTTTTCATATAAAATTACGCAAACTTGGTTCGCGCAGATCCTGCTGCAAGGCTTGTCTCGTGTGCCGACTCTGAAATGACTTGGCTCACCATATCGGCAGTGACTGCTGACAGCGTCCAACCCAAATGGCCGTGACCGGTGTTGTAAAACACATTGGCTTTCTTACCACGCCCGACGCGCGGCATCATGTTGGGCATCATGGGGCGCAGGCCTGCCCACGACACGACGGAACGTGTGTTGATGTTGGGAAAGCATTGTTCCACCCATTTGATCAAGGGTTGAATGCGGTTGGCGCGGATGTCGCGGTTCATGCCATTGAACTCTGCCGTGCCTGCCACGCGAAAACGATTCAAACCCAAACGGCTGGTGACCAACTTGGTTTCGTCGTCTAACAAACTCACCGTGGGCGCACCGGCTTGGCTGGCTGCGTCGTTCATGTTCACGGTGATGGAATAGCCTTTGACTGGGTAGAGGTTCACACGGTCGCCCAATTGAGCTGCAAAATCGCGGCTGGCAACACCCGCGCAAACAACGACGCTGTCAAAGGTGTGTGCATGATGGGTGCTGCTTTCTTGATCGAAGGTGGTGACAACGGCCCATTGGCCGTCGCTCTTCAGCGATGTCACATCTTGCCCATACAAAATTTGCACACCCATGCGCTGTGCGGCTGCAGCCAAACCGTTGGTGAAAAGGTGAATGTCACCCGTTGAATCGCTTTCTGTAAAGTAGCCGCCATAGTAGTTTCCAGCCAAAGTGGGCTCAATGGTTTTCATTTCTTGCGGCGTAACGGCACGACGTGGCAAACCACCTTTTGCCAGCAATTGCGACACACGTCCCGCATGGTCAAAGCCGGCTTTATCGCGGTAGATGTGCAATATGCCTTCTTTCTTTAAATCGAATTGAATGCCCTCTTCTTCAGCCCATGCAAACAAATGCTGACGTGCCGCCACCGCCATGCGCGCCGTTTCAACGGTGTTGCGCTCATACTGGGGCATGGCAGCTATGAACTCAGCAAACCACGAAATTTTGTGCCAAGAGGGTTTGGGGTTAACCAACAAGGGTGCATCGCTTTTGAGCATCCATTTCAGCCCTTTGAGAATGGTTGACTTGTGCGTCCACACCTCGGCATTGGATGCCGACAACTGACCGCCGTTGGCGAATGAAGTCTCCATAGCGGCGTAGCGCTGGCGTTCAAACAGCGTGACCGTAAAGCCACGTTTGGCTAAAGCGTAGGCGGTGGTGACGCCTGTGATGCCACCACCAATGATTGCGATTGTTTTCATGCGATAAAAGCTTTCAAAACGTCGAGGCTTGGGCTTTGCCATACAAAACATATGCCAAAGCGCCCCTTCTGTTTTGGACCTGAGAGATTCACGATGTGCTGATTGTGTTCAGCGCCTCGTTTGCTCCTGCGGTGCACTGGCAGACGATGAATGCCAGTAGCTCTTCAGAGAATGTGCAAGTGATCGGTCCTTTTGCCTGAGAGATTCCGGGGCGGTTGCTCCTTCGGCGCTGCCTGCGGTTTGATGCAATGGCAGACTCTCCCGATCACTTGTTGACAATTAAGTCGATAAAAAAACAAAAACTATTCGATTAAAAACGCCTTCACCAATGCTTTCCAATAATCTGCCCCTGTGGCAATGTTCTCATCATTAAAATCGTAACCTGGGTTGTGTACCATGCACGCACCTGCTGAATCACCATCACCGTTACCGATGAGCAAATAGCTGCCAGGTATTTGCTCCAGCATGAAAGCAAAGTCTTCACTGCCCGTTAACGCTTGGCCTTGCAGCGTGACGCGCGCTGCGCCCACCAAGTCGATGGCCACTTGACGTGCAAAATTGGTTTCTTTGACAGCGTTCACCAACACGCAAT
Source organism: uncultured beta proteobacterium (assembly GCA_963841045.1). GTDB lineage: Bacteria > Pseudomonadota > Gammaproteobacteria > Burkholderiales > Burkholderiaceae_C > Aalborgiella. The sequence goes on from CAWJBD010000001.1 coordinate 306,128, forward strand.
AACCTTTGCGCCAGTCGATTTCAGCCGTGACACCATAGCTCTCGGCTTGTGCCGTCACCAAAACTTTGATACGTTGCTCCAACAACAATCGCACCTGCGGGTCCAGAGCTCTTACACTCAGCTCCATGGTGGCCAACTCAGGAATCACATTATTGGCTTGCCCCGCATGCAGTGCGCCCACTGTGACCACTGCGGTATGCAAGGGGTCTACATTGCGCGACACAATGGTTTGCAAAGCCAGCACAATTGCAGCGGCAGCCAGCAAGGCGTCTGCTGCGCGGTGCGGCATGGCACCGTGGCCACCCTTGCCTTTGATGCGAATGCTGGCGTAATCGCTGGAAGCCATGGCCGCACCTTCGCGAAAAACAAAATGTCCCACCGGCACGCCTGGCATGTTGTGCAGTGCAAACACAGCGTCGCAAGGGTGGTGTGTGAACAAACCATCTTCCATCATGCGCACGGCACCGCCACCACCTTCTTCAGCGGGTTGAAAAATCAAATTCAGCGTGCCATTGAAGCTGCTGTTGGGTGAATCATTTTGCGCAATGGCTTTGGCTGCAGCTAACAAGATGGCCGTGTGCCCATCGTGCCCACATGCATGCATGATGCCGGGTGTGTTGCTGGCCCAAGCCGGCCCTGTGTTTTCGTTGATGGGCAATGCATCCATGTCGGCGCGGATGCCAAGTTTTCGCTTGCCATTGCCACGCTTGAGCGTACCCACCACACCCGTACCGCCCAGCCCACGGTGCACGGTATAGCCCCAGCTTTCTAATTTGCTAGCGACCAAATCTGCTGTGCGGTGCTCTTCAAACGCCAATTCTGGGTGTTGGTGAATATCTCTCCGAAGCTGTATAAATTCACCCACACGATGAACCAGTGCGTCTTGCAAATACGTCATGTTGCTGCTTAACAGTGTTAAACGTATATATCGTTATTGCGCTTGCAAATTAATGGCTTTGGCAATCGCACGGTATTGCGTGGTTTCATCCACAAATGCTTTGTTGGCCACATCCAATGTTTGCAAAGGTGAAGCCAATTGACCCAAAGCTGCCATGCGGCTCAAATACTCGGCATCACCCAGCACCGCTTGCAAGCCCTTGTGCATGGCTTGCACAATCGGCTCGGGGGTGTCGCGTTTAACGAAGTAGCCTGTGCCGATTTCGGCGCTGAAGTTTTTCAACGCGCCTTTGCTGTCGCTGGTGCGTCCCAATTGCGGTTGCAGCGGGTGCGCGCCAGGTGATGTGGCCGCGATGAATTTGATTTTTTTGTCTTTGGCCAATGCCACTTGTGGTGCGCCATAAGGTGTGATGAAAATATCAACCTGATTGCCCATCAAATCTTTTAACCCATCAGCAAAGCCTTTGTATGGAATGTGCAACATTGGTACGCCGATCATCTTGCTCATTTGTTCGCCCAACAAATGGTACAAAGAACCGACGCCCACGCTGGCGTAGGTCATGGGCTTGCCCTCTTTGGCAACTTTCTGGGCGTAGGCGACCAATTCATCGGCGTTATTCGCCGGAATATCACCACGTGCAATGATGGCCATGGGTGCCAATGCAATGCGGTGAATTTGGCGGAAATCTTCAGATTTGTACTTCACTGAAGACAGTGCCAATGGGGCCAAAATCAACTCATTGGGTGAACCTTGAAACAGCAGGTAGCCGTCAGATGGTGCGTTCAATACTTTTTGCGCCGCAATACCGCCACTGGCACCACCCAAGTTTTCGACGATCACGGGTTGCCCCAATGCTTTGCCCAAAGGCGCATTGACGGTACGCGCAATCACGTCAGACAAACCACCCGCTGGGTACGGCACCAATAACGTGACAGGTTTGTTTGGAAATGTTTGCGCGCAAGCTGCGCTGGCCAATAGAACACCGCTTAAAAATGCGGCGCCACGTTTGAATAATGTTGACATGTCTCTACCTTTCATTGGTTGTTGTGATTGCATTCTAGGGACAGCGTATCTATAATGTCCAATGCATTTTTGTGACACTTTGTATAACTTTTATGAATACAAATTACCCCTATGACGCACTATGACATTGGTTCAACTCAAGCACTTAATTGAATTAGCCCAAACCGGCTCATTCAGTCTGTCTGCGCTCAAACTGCATTTGACTCAGCCCGCACTGAGCCGCAGCATCAAGTCGCTGGAAGACGAATTGGGGCAAGCGCTGTTCGACCGCATTGGCAGGAAGAACGAGTTGACCGCGTTTGGTTTGGAAATTGTCAAACGCGCCCGCGTGCTGGTTGACGAAGCCCAAGAATTGCGCCAAACCAGCCAGCAACTTCAAAAGGGTGAAATTGGCCAATTGCGCATCGGCTTGGGCTCTGGGCCAGGCGCCATGTTGACAACACCGTTGATGATGTTGATGGCAACCCAGCACCCCAAAGCACACATTGACATTTCACGTGGCAGTACCACGCTGTTGGTGCAAGCGCTGCGCGAACGACTGCTGGATGCGCTGGTGATCGACATCCGTTCCCTGCAACCCTCAGCCGACTTAAAAATTGAAGATATTCATGAAATGACGGGCACATTCATGTGCCGCGCCGGTCACCCCTTGACGCAAAAGCGCAAACTCACGTTTGCCATGTTGCGCGATTATCCTGTTGCTTCCACACCATTGAGTGACGAAGTGGCGCGCATACTTGTAGAGCGCTACGGCCCCCAAGCCCACCCCGACAAATTGGTGAATTTGCGCTCAGAAGAAATTTCAAGTTTGATCGACGTGGCACGCAAGAGCGACGCCGTGGTACTGGCCATCCGCGCCGCTGCACCCGACTTGGTAGAGCTGAATCTCACCCCCGCCCTGAACGCCAAAGCCCGCTTTGGCCTGGTCACCCTCACCTCCCGCTCAGAGCCCTTGCTGCTGTCCAAAGTGCGCACGCTGATGAACACCATCTTGACAGACGCGGCGTTGTGAACATCAATAGACACTTGTGTCAACAAGTGACAATTTCACACAGGCAAATCTTCTGTAATTAAAATACTATAAATTTAATAGCACAATAGACAATTAATACCTCATGTACAGGTCAATTATTTACATAAATTCATAAAACAGGGATGGCCGTAGCGCCATTCATTTAAACTTTCTTGTTGCACAAACATGCAATACCAATATAAAAAAATATGAAATACATTATTCGAGTAGCCATATTGCAAACTACACCTGAACTTGAAATCTCATCTCAAGAATTATACGCAGCTTGTAAATGCAAGGAAAATACTTTCAGCGGCACTTAGGATCGAAGAAAGTACGAAATATTAATTGCCAATTACCTTTCATTCGAGAAAAAATTACTTGAAATTGCAGTGACTGAAATGGTAAGAAATTCATCAAACTACTCTGAGCACTTCAGCTTACGTACATCGATAAACATAAAACTTGTAAACCTACTCACATCAGCACGTCTATATCTTGATCAGTTTCCTCAGGATATTTCTGAATGTCTACCAGATGAAAATGAAATGTCTGCTAAGTCAAAGGCATTTTGCTCAAAAGAATACGATGAGAATTTCGAATTTCGATTCATGGAATCACTAAGAAACTATGTTCAACATCGTGGCATTCCACTTCACGCTACCACACGTGGGTCTAGACGAACTAACTTCAGTGACAATTACCGGCTTGAATACTACATAGACATCGCTTCTCTGCGCAGCACATTTGCAGAAGACAAAAAATTCAAACAATCAGTATTAAAAGAAATGCCAGAAAAAATAGATTTAACTGTTGCGTGCCGCAGCTATATCGAATCGATAAGTGCAATTCATGAAAATGTACGCAAACTAATCGAGAAATCTACAGAAAATGCCAGGCAATGCATAAAAGAATTTCAAAACAGATACACAAAAATATACAGTGGCGATCTTCTATCGCTCACTGCTTACGCTCTAAGAAATACCAAAGTTTTATCTGAAACGCCGATACTTCTTGAGTGGGACGACGTTCGCAAAGAATTGCAAAATAGAAATACACAGCTAATAAATTTGCGAAAATGCTATGCAACGGGTCGTGCAAGCACCGACCGATACTAAGCATTACTTACTTAGTTTAGCCAAAAAAGCATTTACTATAAATTTAATAGCAAACTAGGCAATGATTACGCCAGCTACAGGCCAATTTGATATATAAATTCAAAGGCTGAACGATGGCCGCAGCGCCATGGTTTCGCGCCAGCGTAGCAGGTGGGGGTGTTGGTCGGTGGGTTTGATTTTGACGATGCGGGCGAAATCGACGGCGACCACGGCGGTGATGTCGGCTACGCTGAATTGGTTGGCAGCAATGTAGGTTTTGTTGGCCAAATGCTGGTTCAGCATGTCAAAGAAATGCTGGGTGCGCAACAAGCCGCGTTCGGCCAGTGCGGGGATTTGCACGTAATCGTGGGGTCCTGGCAAGGCGCGGTTCACCATGCCGGGTGAGCTGTTGCGCAAAGCGTCGCCCACCGCCAAAAAGCCCTCAAATTCGACGCGCCAGTGCCAGCTGGCTATCTCGGCCTTGTCGGCAGGCGTAATGCCCAATAAAGGCGGCTCTGGGTAGCGTGCTTCCAAATACGCGGCAATGGCGGCGTTGTCGGTGAGCAGCAAGCCATCTTCGGTGTGCAGTGCAGGCACGGTGCAATGCGGATTGATGGCGCGAAAGGATTCGCTCATTTGCTCTTTGTTGCGCAAATCGACTTGTACCGTTTCGTGGGCGATGCCTTTTTCAGCCAGCATGATGCGTGCACGGCGTGGGCTGGGGGCGGTGCTGCAGTCGTACAAAATCATGTCACTGCACCTTTGCCCACATTGTTTTGAAAGTCGCTGGCATCGTGTCGCTCGTGCAATTGGCTCTCTGGTTTACCCGTGACGCGGTTCACCATGCGGCCGCGTTGCGCTGCAGGTCGCTGGGCAATTTCTTTGGTCCAACGTTGCACGTGGGTGTAGTCCTGCACTTGCAAAAATTCACCGGCATCGTACTGAATGCCCATTGCCAAATTACCATACCAAGGCCACACCGCAATGTCAGCAATGGTGTACTCATCACCCGCCAGGTAACGGTTGTTGGCCAAGCGTTTGTCCAGCACGTCCATTTGGCGCTTGACTTCCATCGCAAAGCGGTTGATGGGGTATTCTTGTTTGGTGGGCGCATAGGCGTAAAAATGGCCAAAGCCACCACCCAAATACGGCGCACTGCCCATTTGCCAAAACAACCACGACAGGCATTCGGCTTTGGCTATCGGGTCGCTGGGCATGAAGGCATTGAACTTGTTGGCCAAGTGCAAAAGAATGGCGCCCGATTCGAAGACGCGAAATGGCACGGGGCCACTTCGGTCCATCAGCGCCGGAATTTTGGAATTGGGGTTGACCGCCACAAAGCCACTGCCAAACTGCTCACCCTCGTTGATGCGAATCAACCACGCATCGTATTCCGCACCCGTGTGCCCTGCCGCAAGCAACTCTTCCAACATCACTGTCACTTTCACGCCATTGGGTGTCGCCAGTGAATAGAGTTGAAACGGGTGCTTACCCACCGGCAAATCTTTCTCATGCGTTGCACCTGAAATAGGCCGATTGATATTGGCAAACTTGCCACCGCTGGCTTTGTCCCAAGTCCACACGCTGGGGGGAATGTACTCACTCATGTCAAATTACCTTTCAATCGCTTTAAAAAAATATTTCTCTACAATGCACAAATGCTATATTATTAATAGCATACTAGGCAATCAATACGCCGGATACAGGCCATCTTCTTATATAAAATATCAAAATACAGGCAAACTAGCGCAGCACTTCAGTCTGCAAACGCAGCAAGTTTTCATCGTTCGCAGGCACCACAATGTGTTCAATCTGCCGCGCCACCTCATCACTTTCAAACGTTTGCGCCCATGTGACCAATGTACCCGTGCTGGATGGCGCTAATTCAATCGTCAAGCGAAACACAGGTTGCATCGGGTGTTCCACCACCACTTTTTGATTCGGAATTATTTCGCCAAACACATTGTCATTTGGGTAGTTTGCACCGTCCGGTCCATGCATCACCAGCGACCACTGGCCACCTGTTTTGAAATCAAATTCGCTGAACGAATTGGTAAAACCATTTGGCCCCCACCAGCGTGCCAAACGCTCAGGCGTATTGATGGCGGCAAATACTTGCGCAGGCGTGGCGGGTATGTCGCGTGAGTGGTTGAAAGTGGTCATGACTTGCTTGAAAGGAATTGACGGATGAGTGTGGCTATCTTATCTGGCTGTGTGAGTGTGGGCACATGGCCTGCCCCAGCAAGCATGACAAATTGTGCATTTGGCAACGCAGCTGCCAACGCACGGCCATGTTCAATTGGCACAATTTTGTCCAATTCACCATGAATAACCAATACAGGCTGTTGCACGCGTTGGATATCGCCCGAGACATCGGTTTCAGAACCAATGATCCGCAGTGCAATGGCCGCTTCAGGCACTGCTCTGCTCAGAATTTTTCGACCCCACGATTTAATGTGTTCAGCATCAATTTCAGAAATGCACAGCTGTACAAATCGCTCAATGGTAGCCGGGTAATTTGCACGCAAACCTTGCAAAAATGGATCGTCTTGTGTTGTCAGACCTCTGCTATACATGCCATCTACAATCACCAAATGCGACACCCTGTCCGCACGTCGCGCAGCTACTGCAAGGGCAGTCTGTGCACCGGCAGATTGCTGCAACCAACACGCACTGTCGAATGTTATTCGCATCCAGTACAGCTACCGCATCATTGATTAGATTGTCGAATGTGATCGTCGCTGTATCGGCGATGGTCAAACCAGATCCGCGATGGTCATAGCTCACAGTTGTAAATGAATCGCTCAGCATGGCAAGCGGCTCTTGCCACAGCTCCGAGCTGCCAATCCACCCACCAATAGCCAAGATTGTGGTGCCTTGCATTGAACCACTTCGGGTAACAAACAATTTGGCGCCATTGGTGTCTAGAAACATGGTATTCCTCCTAAAGCAAGTAGCGTTACTTTAATCGTTCTAACTTGCCCTTGCGCTTCACGATGTTTTTGTAGTCCCATCTGAATGTCCCGCGCCTTGGTCAACCAGCGCGCCAAATCCAAAACATTCACCTGCTGAACATCGGTGTAGCGCGCCTCTGCCGCTTTGAAACTGCCCTCTGCCTTCAAACCCGCCTCGTCAAAAGTCTGCCCACTCCAAAACAACAAACGCACCCCACCCTTTAATTTGCTGTAGCCCACCACCGGATTCCCATCCAAAAACCAAACCGGATGCGCATGCCAAATTTTGTTTTCCGCTTCAGGCAGATGTTTGCAAATCTCTTGCGCCAACAGATCACAAATCGGTTTGTCTGTTGCGGTTTGGGCGGCGTTGTAGGTGGTGATTTCTGGGTTCATCGTATCTTCCAGTTCTTAGCCACGCGGCTCCTGCTGTGTGGCGCAGTGAATGCCACCACCACCTGCGGCCACACCGTCGATGTTGAGTTGTTCGATGGCTCTGCCAGGAAACAAACCTTGAAGCGTAGCTTTGGCTGCGGCATCAGCAGCGGCATCACCAAACTGCGGCATGATGACGGCGCCATTGCAGACGTAAAAATTCACATACCCCGCCGAAAAGTCTTTGCCATCATACGTTTTGCGCACATGACTGGGTGCTGCCAGTGTGGAAATTTGCAGCTTGCGGCCTTTGGCATCGGTGCTGTTTTTCAAAATAGCCAGATGTTGTCGCGTCAGGGCGTAGTCGGATGAAGCAGGGTCGTTGTCCATGGCAGCCACCACCACACCAGGATGCGCAAATCGTGCATAAAAATCTGTATGCCCATCGGTGATATCGACACCCACAACGCCAGGCAACCAAATCACTTTGTCTATGCCCAAGAGGCGCTTCAGTTCGGCTTCGCAACTGGCTTTACTCAAGCCTGGGTTTCGGTTCGGGTTGAGTACACAACTTTCGGTGATGATGGCGGTGCTTTGACCGTCCACTTCGATGCCGCCACCTTCCAGCACCAAATTGGTTTTCACCAAATCAACATTGGCAGCGCTGATGACGCGGTTGGCTACATTGGCATCTGCTGCATGGTTTTGTTTACTGCCCCAACCATTGAAATTGAATTTGATGCCCGCTTTCACGTTTTGTTGGTTCAACACAAACACAGGGCCCGTATCGCGCAACCAAAAATCATCCAAGTTGGCTTCAACCAATGTGACGCCTTTGCCCATCAAACCTTTGGCGATGTCCATCTCGTTGGCTCTGACCAGCATTGACACGGGTTCGTATTTCGCGATGGTGTTGGCAATCAAAGCCAAATTTCTGCGCACAACGGGCAACAAGGGTTTTGCCCCAAATGTCTTCGCTGGCACCAAAGCCCATCCAGGTGCGGCTGTGTGGTTCGCTTTCATCTGGCATGCGCAGCACATCATTCGCATGGATGGGCACGGCACTGTGCGCATCACCACCCGCCAGCAAGCCTGCTGCGCCCAAGCCGCTTGTGCCAATGCCACTTGCAAGAATCGAAAACTTTCGTCTGGTGATCATGAAAATTTCAAATTAACTGAACGAATGATTGAATAAAGTTACCCCGCAAATTCCCACTGCTTCTTCGCTGCCAGCACCGCATCAGGATACGCGGCTTTGCCTCGGCTGCCGTTGTAGCGGCCCAGGGCTAGGAAGAGGTTGCCGTTTTCGCGGTCTAAATAGTGGCGCAGAATGACACAGCCAAAGCGGATATTGGTTTGCATGTTGAAGAGGTGACTGGTTGAATGTTTGTCAGTGTCTTCAGCCAATACGCGCAGCCAAAACGGCATGATTTGCATGTAGCCGCGTGCGCCCACCCAGCTGATGGCGTATTTTTTGAAGCCGCTTTCGACTTGAATCAAACCCAGCACCAAAGCCGTGTCCAGCCCAGCACGTTTGCTTTCGTACCAAACGGTTTGCAAAAATTCTTTGCGCGTTTGAAAGTCGCGTTTTTTAGGTTTCAAACGCTCACTCATTTCACCCAACCAACGCAGGTACTGGATATACGATGGCGTGTCTTTGAACTCGGGAATCGGTGGGTCGGAGCTGTGCACGGCATTGCGCATGGCGATGCGCACCGCATCAGCCAGCGGCTCTTCAATTTGTCCACCAGCTTGTGATTGCTCTGAAATTAATAGCAATGTAGGCAATAAACACGCCGACTTCAGCCATTTTCTTCGACTATTATCGGCTGCGTCTTGATGTTTCAGGATCCATACATCACTGCATCAATATCAGAGCACTTGCTCAGGCAGCCAACTTTGCCATCACGTGTTGGTAGACATCGCTACTGGCCACTTTGCTGGCTTCTGCATCTCTGCGGTGCTGGTACTCAACCACGCCTTCTTTCAAACCTTTGTCACCAATGGTGACGCGGTGTGGCACGCCTATCAACTCCCATTCAGCAAACATGATGCCGGGTCGTTCACCACGGTCGTCCAAGATCACATCAACACCTGCGGCCAATAATTCAGCGTACAACTTTTCGCCAGCGGCCTTCACATCCGGGCTACGGTCTGGGCCCACCATGCAAATGACCACCGTGAAAGGTGCAATGGCGTCTGGCCAGATGATGCCTTTGGCATCGTGGTTTTGTTCAATGGCAGCGGCTGGCAAGCGTGTGATGCCAATGCCGTAGCAACCCATTTCCATGAATTGCGGTTTACCGTTGTGGTCTAAAAACGTGGCGTTCATGGCTTTGCTGTATTTGGTGCCCAAATAAAACACATGGCCAATTTCAATGCCGCGCTCGATTGCTAACACGCCTTTGCCATCGGGTGCGGCATCGCCAGCCACCACGTTGCGGATATCGGCCACCACTTCTGGTGCAGGTAAATCACGACCCCAGTTCACGCCAGTGATGTGATGGTCAATTTCGTTGGCACCACAGACCCAATCGGTCATGACCGCCACTTCGCGGTCCACCACCAACTTCACTGGAAGTTTGATATCAATCGGGCCCAAATAACCCGGTTCGCAACCAAAATGCGCCACAATTTCGGGCACTGTGGCGAAGCGGAAATCGGCCAAGCCAGCGACTTTGCCGACCTTGACTTCGTTCATGTCGTGGTCGCCACGCAAGAGCAAGAGCCACACTTGGGTTTTGACGACATTGCCTTTGTCGTCTTTGGTGTCGGTAGCTAGCACCAAAGATTTCACCGTTTGTTGCAGCGGCAAACCCAACAACACGGCCACGTCAGCACAAGTGGATTTGCCCGGTGTGGGCGTTTTGGTCATCGTTTGCGTACCGACTTTGCCTGTTGCCACAGGCGCTGCCGCTTCGGCTTTTTCCATGTTGGCGGCGTAGTCGCTGCCAGTGCTGTAGACGATGGCGTCTTCACCCGTGGCGGCAATGACTTGGAATTCTTCACTCAAATCGCCACCGATTGCGCCGCTGTCGGCTGCCACTGCGCGGTAGGTCAAGCCAAAGCGGTCAAAAATTTTGCGGTAGGCAGCCGCCATCACTTGGTAGCTGGCTTTGGCGCTGTCCACATCGCGGTCAAAGCTGTACGCGTCTTTCATGATGAACTCGCGCCCACGCATCAAACCAAAACGGGGGCGGCGTTCGTCGCGGAATTTGGTTTGGATTTGGTAAAAGTTTTTGGGCAATTGTTTGTAGCTTTTGATTTCTTGCCGCGCCAAATCGGTCACCACTTCTTCGCTGGTAGGCTGGACGATGAAGTCACGGTCGTGCCGGTCTTTGATGCGCAAGAGTTCGTCGCCCATTTTGTCGAAACGTCCTGTCTCTTGCCACAACTCAGCGGGTTGAATCACTGGCATGGTGACTTCAATGGCGCCAGCGCGGTTCATCTCCTCGCGCACGATGGCTTCAACTTTGCGGATCACGCGCAAACCCATGGGCATGTAGGTGTAAATACCGGCGCCCAGTTTTTTAATCATGCCAGCACGCATCATCAATTGGTGGCTGGCAATTTCGGCGTCGGCCGGGGCTTCTTTGAAGGTGGAAATAAAAAATTGTGAGGCTTTCATGGCGGGTGATTCAGCTAGTAAAGGTACATAAAAAGATGCATAATCAGACGCAAGTTAAAAATTTAGGGTTTGATTATGCTTGACCGCGAAGGCTTTAGGCCAAATGTCGGCATCATTTTGCTCAATCAGAAAAATCAGGTTTTTTGGGGTAAACGCATACGCACCCACTCGTGGCAGTTTCCGCAGGGTGGCATTGACCGGGGGGAAACCCCGGAACAAGCCATGTTCCGCGAGTTGCATGAAGAAGTGGGACTCTTGCCAGAGCATGTGCGCATCATTGCCCGAACCCGCGACTGGTTGCGCTATGAGGTGCCAGACCGATTCATACGACGCGATTCGCGTGGTTTTTACAAAGGCCAAAAACAAATTTGGTTTTTATTGCAACTGGTGGCATTTGACAACCAAGTCAACCTGCGCGCCACCAATCACCCCGAGTTTGACGCTTGGCGCTGGAACCAATTTTGGGTGCCTTTGGACGTGGTTGTCGAATTCAAACGCAATGTTTATGAGATGGCTTTGACCGAGTTGTCGCGCTTTTTGCCGCGCACCAACTACCGCACACACGACAGAGATGAACATCGTGGTGACCAACAAGGACACTTTCGCAGTGAGTTCAGGGCTGAATTCAGAACTGAGCCCCGTTCGCGCTACTTACGCGGTGCCATACACCATGAGCACCAAGACAGTCAATCTGACAATGGTTTTGACACGCAGCGCAACAGCATGGAGCTGCCACCCGATGCGTGTTACGAGCCCGATCCGCAAGTCTCATATGAGGCAAAGCAAGACAAGTTCTGTAGTGATAACCCAGAATCTGATTTGCCAGAACCTGCCCCGCTCGATCCCACTCGGCAAGGGCATTAATCAGTGCCGTTAATACCCTAAGTCGCTCTGAGCGTTTGCACCACCGGTTGCCGAATCACTTTGCGCAAACCAATCGAGCCAGCCAAGAGCGATATCACCGCACCGGCCAGCGCGCCCAACACGGGCACCCACAGCGAGATGCTCCAATCAAACTCAAACACATAGCGCGCCATCACCCAGGCCACCGCCATGGCAATGATGCTGGCGAGCAAACCGGCCAACAAGCCCACACCCAATAACTCCGCACCCTGTACGCGACGCAGTAAGGAGCTTTGCGCACCCACTGCTCGCATGATGGCGAAATCTTTGGCGCGCTCATCCTGTGTGGCGGTGACAGCGGCAAACAAGACCAACACACCCGCGGCCAAGGTAAAGCCAAACAAAAATTCCACCGCACCAATAACTTGGTTCAACACAGTTTGCACCTGCGCCACGGTGGCTGTCATGTCCACACTGGTGATGTTGGGGAAAGTTTGCACCAATTGGTTGTCAAACGCCGCGCCCTCAGCGACTGAACCAACCGAGCCTGGCGCACGAAAAGCGGTCATATAGGTGGCCGATGCTTGTGGCAGCGTTGGCCACTGGAAACATCACAAAAAAATTCGCCCGCATTGAGCCCCAATCGACTTTGCGCAGTGAAGTGACGCGGCTGTCAACCGGCACGCCGCCCATGTCAAATCGCAAACGGTCACCCAGTTTTAAATTCAAAGTTTTGGCCAAGCCCTCTTCCACACTGGCGCCGCCTTCTTCGTCATTCACCCATTTGCCAGCTACCACATCATTGTGCGGCGGCAACATGCTGCTGTGCGACAAGTTGAAATCTCGGTCCATCAAGCGTTTAGCGCGTTCGTCTGCATAACTATCAGGGCCGACAGCGGCTTCGTTGACCGCCACCAAACGCCCACGAATCATGGGGTACCAATCGTATTTGGTGATATTGGCCTCTTTGAGTTTTTGTTGGAATGCATCAGCTTGGTCCGGCATGATGTTGATGACAAAGCGATTGGGCGCATCAGGTGGCGTGGCTTTGCGCCAGCTGCTGATCAAATCGGTGCGCAGCAGCACCAACAACACCAAGGCCAGCAAGCCACAGGCCAAGGCGCTGATTTGCACCACTGCAAACGCAGGTCGCGCCGACAATTGACGCGTAGCCAATACCAGCCAATGCGGTGCGCGTTGGTCGTTGACGCTCTTGCGTAACAATTGCAATGCCAGCCAACTGAAACCAGCAAACAGCAGTACCGCAGCCAAAAAACCGCCCACCACAATCAAGCCCAATTTGATGTCGCTGCTGGCGGCCAACAGCAAAGCTGAAAAGCCCAGCACACCCAAACCCAAAACCAAGATGGAAGCGGGTTTCAAACTGCCCACATCGCGCCGAATCACGCGCAGTGGTGGCACTTGCGCCAGTTGCAGCACGGGTGGCAAGCCAAAGGCGAACAGCAGCGTCATGCCCACGCCCAAACCAAACAGCACAGGCCAGATGGACGCCGCGGGCAAACTGCTTTCAACCAAACCTGCCAGTAACCACACAAACACATAGTGCACACAAAAGCCCAGCACGACACCCAAGCTACTCGCCATCAAACCCACCCACGCAAATTCAGTGGTGTAGCTCAAACCAATGCTGCGCTGGCTTTGACCAAACACACGCAGCATGGCGCAATCGTCCAAATGCTTGGCAGCAAATGCACGTGCGGCCAAAGCCACAGCCACCGCGCTGAGCAAGGCTGCCAGCAAAGCCACCAAGCTCAAGAATTTTTCAGCGCGTCCCAGCACTTGGTTCATCTCGGGTCGCCCCGTTTCAAACGACTCCATGCGCACACCGCGCACTGCAGCAGCCTGTGAAGAGCTTGGTCCGCTTTGGTTGGCCGCATCCAAGGTGGATTGCACCCAATTGGCAAACGTTTTGGCGGGTGAGGCGGTCGTATTCACGTTGGCATTGTCATTGTCGGCCACCACAAAACGGTAGGTCACACGGCTGGCGGGTTGTATCAAGCCTGTGGCTGCCAAATCGGTTTGGTTGATCAGCACGCGCGGTGCAAAAGTGGCAAAGCCAGTGCCACGGTCCGGTTCAGCCACAATGATGCGATTGACCTTGAAAGACTTGTCACCCAACAGCATTGCATCGCCTGGCTTGATGTTCAACGCAGTCAGCAAAGCCGCATCAACCCACACCTCACCCGGTGTAGGAATGGTGCTTGTTTTTTCACCTGGTTCTCCTGCTGTTTTGGCAACCGTCAATCGTCCGCGCAATGGATAGCCTGCAGACACTGCTTTCAATGCCACCAATTTGGTTTGCCCGCCCTGTTCAATTGGCGTGCGTGCCATAGACGGAAAGCCCACCGTATTGGCGGTCAGTAAACCCAATTCTTTGGCTTTGTCGATAACGACTTGCGGGGTTGCGTTATCACTCAAAACCACCACATCACCACCTAACAAAGCACGGGCATCGCGTTGCAAACCACCCTTTAATCGGTCAGCAAAAAAACTCACCGATGTCAAAGCTGCCACCGCCAAAGTGACAGCCAATACCAACAAACGCAATTCACCCGAACGCCAATCGCGCAGCAACGTGCGCCAACCTTGCGCGTAGAAAGAGGTGTTCATGGTGGTGATTCATCGATTTAGCAGTGCTAAAACTCCAAGTTATCAATCAAGCGCGTCTTGCCCAGCTTGGCAGCACCCAGCACCACCAATGGGTCGCTGCTTTGGCCACCACTGGAAAAGCCGGCATGTGGGGGCTGCAGGTCGGCGCGGCGGCGCACGGTTAAATAATCGGGTTGCCAACCGCGATCGGCCAGCGACTGCATGGCTTTGGCTTCCAGTGCAGCCAAATTGTTCGCTTCCAAACGGTAGTTTTGCGCCAATTCACGCAATGCTTTGGACAATTGCACTGCCTCTGCGCGCTCTTCTTTGCTCAAATAGCCATTGCGCGAGCTCAAGGCCAAGCCATCCTCAGCGCGTTGCGTTTCACCACCCACAATGTCAATCGGCAATGCAAACTGCTGCACCATGCGCTGAATCACCATGAGCTGCTGGTAGTCCTTTTTGCCAAACAAAGCGGTGCGCTTACCTTCTGCTTCTGAGAACACACAGGTGAACAATTTCATCACCACCGTGCTCACACCCACAAAAAATCCAGGTCTGAAATGCCCTTCTAAAATATCGGCCACTTCAGCCGGTGGCGAGATTTTGAAGGTTTGCGGCTCTGGATACAAATCTTTTTCAGTCGGTGCAAACAGCACATTGCAACCGGCGGCTTCTAATTTTTCGCAGTCTTCTTTGAAGGTGCGCGGGTAGGAATCAAAATCTTCATGCGGTGCAAATTGCAATCGGTTCACAAAAATACTGGAGACTGTCACATCGCCCAAAGGCTTGGCTTGTTTGATCAGTGCCAAATGCCCTGCATGCAAATTGCCCATGGTCGGCACAAATGCAGGGTGTTTGTATTGCGCCATGTGCTGGCGTAAATCGGCAATGGTGTGGGCGATGTACATACAAAATCACTCTTTCAAAAACACAAAATACAATTTTGCTATTAATTTAATAGCATACTAGGCAATTAATACGCCGGCTTGAGGCCAAAAACTTCAATATTTTACAGGGACAGTAGGCAAAAACCTTTGTCATATTGCTGCTTGAATAATATCAGCGTAACAGATTTCACTGCACATGCAGCCAAGCACTGACCAATCCAACAGCGTAAGGGCCGGCCACATCGTGTATGAAACTTGCGAAATCCAGGTGCGCGGTGTCGTCGGCTCGGTCTGAAACGGTGCGAACCGCCACAAATGGAATGTTGAAATCGTAGCAAACGTGTGCCACAGCTGCGCCTTCCATCTCTACACACAATGCGTTTGGTAAGGCTTCGCGCAATGATTGTGCTTCAGCGGCGCTGCTGACAAAACGGTCACCACTGGCTATCAGGCCCTGGTGTATTTGGAAAGCGTTTGCAGTTTGACTGCCAGATTTAATTTGCTGGGCGGCTTTCAACACAGAAGCCAACATGGCTTCATCCGCAGCAAATTGCTGCAGACCATAGCTTGGCACTTCATAGCGCGGGAACAATGGGGAAGCATCCATATCATGCTGGATATAGTGCGTGCCCAACACCACATCACCCACCTGCACATGGGGTGCCAAACCACCTGCTACGCCTGTAAAAAGAATTTGATTCGCGCCAAAATGTTCTACCAGCACCGTGGCTGTGGTGGCTGCAGCAACTTTGCCAATACGTGACAAAGCCAATACCACAGGCTTGCCATGCATACTGCCTTGCCAAAATTCACGTCCTGCCCGCACTGTGCGTTCAGGGTTTTGTAAAAGCGCCAGCAACCCGGCTTGCTCCTCGGGTAAGGCGCTCAGTATGGCTGTAGTCAAATGGTGCTCACCATGCATGAATGGCATCGTCAGGGAAGCTACCTTCTTTCACGGCTTTGACATAAGCCGCCATGGCTGCTTGCACGCCGCCCGCTTCTTCCATGAAGTTGCGCACGAACTTGGCGTTTTTGCCCAGGTTTACGCCCAGCATGTCGTGCAAGACCAGCACTTGACCGGCAGTGCCTTTGCCCGCACCGATGCCAATGGTGTGGCAACGTGGCAGCTCTTGCGTCAGTGCAGCTGACAACACTGCTGGTACCATTTCCAGCACCAGCATGGTGGCGCCTGCGTCTTGCAGTTCGTGCGCATGGCGTTTCAAAATCGCTGCCGATTCATCGGTTTTTCCTTGCACGCGATAGCCACCCAAGGCGTGTACGGTTTGTGGTGTCAGCCCCAAATGCGCGCAAACCGGAATGCCACGCTCGACCAAAAACTGAACAATCTCAGTGGTCCAACCGCCGCCCTCAAGCTTGACCATGTGCGCACCTGCTTGCATCAGCACGGTGGCACTTCTGATCGCTTGTTCTTTGCTTTCTTGGTAGCTGCCAAAGGGCAAATCGCCCACCACCCAGGTGGTGCCCTGCACGCGGCGCAAACCACGCGTCACCGATTTGGTGTGGTAAGCCATGTGTTCTAAATTGACCGCCACGGTGCTGCTTTGCCCTTGGCACACCATGCCCAGCGAATCTCCAACCAAAATACACTCCACGCCAGCCGCGTCTGCCACAGCGGCAAAAGTGGCATCGTAGGCCGTGAGCATGGTGATTTTTTCACCGCGATCCCGCATTTCTTGCAGCCGCGGCAGACTCACCGGTTTGCGTGCGGAAGGCGTGGAAGCCGGCGGCAAAGTGCCATATGGTGTTGCTGCGGTTGAAATGCTCATATATTCACGCTCCGTCTTTCATACAATGTCAATTATTCAACTGGATAAACTATCCTTAATTCGTATCCTAGTCAGTTATAGTGAAGACTAACTTGAACTCGGCTACCAATTTATCAAGTTAAGTCGAAACTAAAATGTGCAAGTCTATTCCAAATTTTGAAGTTTCAAGTTTTAAGAGCCCTTTATGAGTCAGTTTACCGATCAAACCATTGCCACGCAGGCCAAAGAAGATGTGGCACGCGCGCTTTTGGAAGATGTCAATACGGGCGATTTAACCGCATCTTTAATTGACCCCAACACGCGCACCACAGCACGCATCTTGGCACGTGAACAAGCCGTCATCTGCGGCACAGCTTGGGTTGAAGCAGCCATCAAGGGTTTGGACCCCAGTGCTAATTTGCGTTGGTATGTGAACGAAGGCCAGCGCTGCGAAGCCGATCAAGTCGTGGTGCGCATTGAAGGGCTAGCCAGCAAACTCTTGACGGCCGAACGCACCGCATTGAATTTTTTGCAAATGATGAGTGCTGTGGCGACCAAAACAGCAATCTATGTGGACATTGTCAAAGGCACCAAAGCCAAAATAGTGGACACACGCAAAACGCTACCCGGTTTGCGCATGGCGCAAAAATATGCGGTGCACTGTGGTGGTGGCACCAACCACCGCATTGGTTTGTATGACGCAGTACTGATCAAAGAAAACCACATTGCCGCTGCTGGCAGCATTGCAGCTGTGCTGGAACGCGCCAACACTCTGGCGCCACAAGCCAAATTCATCGAAATTGAAGTTGAAAACTTGGTGCAACTAACAGACGCACTGAATGCAGGTGCCAAAATGATATTGCTGGACAATATGAGCATTCCGATGCTGCACAAAGCGGTCGCCATCAACAATGGCAAAGCAGTTTTGGAAATTTCTGGCGGCGTCACATTGAATGGTTTGCGAGAGCTTGCAGAAACTGGCGTTGACCGCATATCCATTGGAACACTGACAAAAGATGTCAAAGCGATTGATTTTTCAATGCGCTTTGATGCCATTTAATTTCAAAACCCCAGTCAATCAAACCAAGTAACCATCATGACCACATCCGTTTTGAAGCGCATGGACCAAATCAATGTTGAATACGAACAACCATCGTGTCCAACGCGCAATGTGTGGGTGAAAGTTCCCAAAGAACCATCGCCAACTGAACGTGTGGCATTGAAAGACAAAATCAAACGCTTGCTCAAAGAGAAAAACGCCGTCATGGTGTCGCACTACTATGTGCACCCTGACTTGCAAGATTTGGCAGAAGAAACCGGTGGTATTGTCAGCGATTCCCTTGAGATGGCACGCTTTGGGCGTGACCATGCAGCGCAAACTCTGGTGGTGTCCGGCGTGCGATTCATGGGTGAAACAGCGAAGATTTTGTCGCCTGAAAAACGAATTCTGGTGCCCGAAATGGAGGCGCAATGCTCGCTCGACTTAGGTTGCCCCATTGATGCCTTCAGCAAATTTTGCGATGAACACCCAGACCGCACAGTGGTCGTGTATGCCAACACCAGTGCTGCTGTGAAAGCACGGTCAGATTGGTTGGTCACGTCCAGTTGCGCCTTGGACATTGTCAGCGCACTCAAAGCCAAAGGACAAAAAATACTGTGGGCCCCCGACAAACATTTGGGCGACTACATTCAACGCGAAACCGGCGCAGACATGGTGATGTGGAACGGCTCGTGCATCGTGCATGACGAATTCAAAGCGTTTGAATTAGAAAGCCTGAAACGCGAACACCCCAAAGCCAAAGTACTGGTGCACCCTGAGTCACCACGCAATGTCATCAAACTGGCTGACGCAGTCGGCTCAACTTCAGCCATCTTAAAAGCTGCCAGAGAAATGGATGCGATGGAATTCATCGTCGCCACCGACAACGGCATGATGCACAAGCTGCGCACACAGAACCCGAACAAAGTGTTTTACGAAGCACCCACCGCCGGCAACAGCGCCACCTGCAAAAGTTGCGCCCATTGCCCTTGGATGGCGATGAATGGTTTGGCCGCACTGGCACATGTTCTGGAAACAGGCGCCAACGAAATTCAAGTCGATCCAGCACTGGGTGTACGCGCACGCTTGCCGATTGACCGCATGTTGGCATTCACTGCTGCCCTGCGTAAGGGCCAACCCACCAGCCACCTGGTGCCGAATATCGGGGCGGCATGACCTACAGCGTTAAAGAAATCTTTTACACATTGCAAGGCGAAGGGGCGAACGCGGGGCGGCCGGCGGTGTTTTGTCGTTTTGCGGGCTGTAATTTGTGGACGGGTCGGGAAGAAGACCGGTTGAGCGCGGTTTGCCAGTTTTGCGATACCGAATTTGTGGGTACCGATGGCACGCACGGTGGCAAATACGCCAGCTGTGATGAATTGGCTTTGAAAATTGCATTGCAATGGCCGAGCAACTTAGACGACGTTAAGACCAATCGTTTTGTGGTGCTGACAGGTGGTGAGCCTTTGCTGCAAGTGGACGAAGAGCTCATCAATGCCTTGCATGCTGAAAATTTCACCATTGCGGTAGAAAGCAATGGAACAATCATTGCGCCTAAAGGTTTAGATTGGCTGTGCATCAGTCCCAAAGCGGGCACTTGTTCATCCAACGCCGCCACGCCATGGGTTCAAAAAAATGGCAACGAATTAAAAGTCGTGTGGCCACAAGCTGGATTCAGTGAAGACGACTTGAATCGCTTTGCGTCTGACCCAACTTTGCAATTTGCCAATAAATATTTATCGCCCATGGACAATGCGAATCACACAGACAATATACAGGCTTGCATCGCCATGTGTTTAAAAAATCCCGCATGGAAGCTGAGTTTGCAAACGCACAAAATGACCGGTATTCGGTAATTGCAAGGTTTCCCCCATCAAGATAAAAGTTATGAGTAACCAAAGCCCTACAAAACAAGCCACATTCGAAGTCTGCCAACGCTTCTTCTTTGATGCTGCGCACCACCTGGAGCGCAAAATCGAAACCGAAGGCAGCCGCCGCATCCATGGCCACACTTACAACGCTGAAGTCGCCGTCGCAGGAACAGTTGACCCCGCAACCGGCATGGTGATGGACATTGGTTTTATCCGTGTCGAAGTCGCCAAAGTGCGCGCGCTATTGGACCATCACCTCTTAGACGAAGTACCCGGTTTGGGCATTCCTACGATAGAAAACCTGTGCATTTTCATTGCCAAGACCATGCAAGAAAACGGCCTCAAACTTTCGCGTGTCACAGTGTGGCGCGATGGGATTGGGGACAAGTGCAACATGGTTATCCCTAATTAGCTGCAAGGCTTTTTTCAGTCATAATTCGCTCACCCGTCAATTGACCCACAAGGTTGGTGCGACAGGGTTTATCAAACTCATAAGGTTTTCAACATGACTGAATTAGCAAGCAAAGCCGACAGCTCGGCTACAGCCAACGAGCACCACGCTCTCCCCATTTCCCTCAACGACAAATACGCACAGAGTAAAGGCAAAACCTTTATGAGCGGTGTGCAAGCATTGGTGAAATTGCCAATGTTGCAGCAACAGCGCGATGCAACACGCGGCAAGCATACTGCTGGGTTCATCAGTGGCTATAGAGGTTCACCCTTGGGTGGCTATGACCAAGCTTTGGTGAAAGCCGCGCCTTTCTTAAAAGCCAAAGACATTGTTTTCCAACCCGGCGTGAATGAAGAGCTGGCCGCCACCGCCATTTGGGGCACACAGCAATTGGGTTTTGCACCAGCGGGGACCAACAAGTTTGATGGCGTGTTTGGCATTTGGTATGGCAAAGGCCCAGGTGTGGACCGCTCTGCCGATGTGTTCAAGCATGCCAACATGGCGGGCACAACCGAGTTTGGTGGTGTGATTGCGGTGGCAGGTGACGATCACGTGGCCAAAAGCTCAACCGCCGCGCACCAAAGCGACCATATTTTCAAAGCTTGTGGTTTGCCTGTTTTTTTCCCAGCCAGTGTGCAAGAGATTTTAGATTTAGGCATTCACGCATTTGCCATGAGCCGCTTTTCAGGCGTATGGGCGGGCATGAAAACCATACAAGAAATCGTGGAATCGAGTGCCACCGTTGATGTCGACCCAGAGCGTGTCAAGGTTGTCATACCGACTGATTTTGAAATGCCAGCAGACGGCGTGCACATTCGCTGGCCCGATGCCGCACTGGCGCAAGAGGCACGTTTGTTTGACACCAAATGGTATGCCGCACTGGCATACATCCGCGCCAACAAACTGAACTACAACGCGATTGAAGGACCGAATGACAAGTTTGGGCTCATTGCCAGCGGCAAAGCCTACAACGACACACGCCAAGCCTTATTAGATTTGGGATTAGACGATGCAACCTGCCGTCAATTGGGCATACGCTTGCACAAAGTAGGTGTGGTGTGGCCACTCGAAGCGCAATTGACGCGCGAATTTGCGACGGGCTTGCAAGAGATTTTGGTGGTGGAAGAAAAGCGCCAAGTGATTGAATACCAACTCAAAGAAGAGCTCTACAACTGGCGCAACGATGTGCGGCCAGTGGTGCTGGGCAAATTCAATGAAATGGAGGGTGGCGAGTGGTCTACTCCCAATCCATCGGCACAGGCGTTGCTACGTGCCAATGCCGATTTATCACCCGCCATCATTGCCAAAGCCATTGCAGCACGGCTGATTAAATTGGGTTTGGATGGTGGCCTAGATAGCGCTATTCGTCAGCGCATCAACACGCATTTGGCAATTTTAGAATCAGCTGAACGTGCCATGGCCGTGCATACACAAACGGGTTCACAAACAGCCAGTCGCCAAGCTTGGTTTTGCTCAGGCTGCCCACACAACACTTCCACCAAAGTACCTGAGGGTTCACGCGCCATGGCGGGGATTGGTTGCCATTTCATGTCCATTTGGATGGACCGCTCCACCATTGGCTTCACGCAAATGGGCGGTGAAGGTGTGCCTTGGGTAGGTCAACAACCATTCAGCACCGAACCCCATGTGTTTGCCAACTTGGGCGATGGCACTTATTTTCACAGTGGTCTCTTGGCCATTCGGCAGTCCATTGCAGCGGGTGTGAACATCACCTACAAAATTTTGTACAACGATGCCGTGGCCATGACCGGCGGGCAACAAGTGGGCGAGCGGCCTGAAGGACATTCGGTACAACAAATTGCGCAATCGGTACGCTCAGAGGGCGCTATGCAAATCGTGGTTGTGACGGATGACCCTGGCAAGTACAACGAAATTGCCTTGCCTGAAGGCATAGCGGTGCGGCACCGTGACGAGCTGGATGCCATTCAAATGCAATATCGAGGCATCCCAGGTGTGACAGTCATCATTTACGACCAAACCTGTGCCACCGAAAAGCGCAGACGTTTAAAGCGCGCCGCATTAAAAGGCGTCACTCCTGCCATTTCCAAACGCGTCGTCATCAACGAACGCGTTTGCGAAGGCTGTGGCGACTGCAGCGCACAAAGCAATTGTTTGAGCGTTGAACCACTTGAAACAGAATTTGGGCGCAAACGCAGCATCAACCAAAGCACTTGCAACACCGACTTTTCGTGCGTCAAAGGTTTCTGCCCCAGTTTCGTGACGGTTGAAGGCGGCAAGCTCAAAGGCAAAACAGACAACCTCAAGAAGATCGCTGAAGATAATGCCAATGAAACTGACGTAAGCTATAAAATAGATAGCAATATAGGCAATAAATACGCCGACTACAGCTCAAAAACTCATATAAAATCTGATTTACCTATTCCCTCACTGCCATCGACCTCAGAAGCCTATGGCATAGTGGTCACTGGCGTGGGTGGCACTGGCGTTATCACCATTGGGCAACTGCTGGGTTATGCCGCGCAGATTGAAGGCAAAGGCATTGTCACGCAAGACGCTGGCGGTTTGGCACAAAAAGGCGGTGCCACTTGGAGCCATGTGTTGATTGCCAATCATCAAAACGACATTCGCACCACCCGCGTGGGTTTTGCCGGGGCCGATTTAATCATTGCTTGCGACCCCATTGTCACTGCGCAAGAAGAAACTTTGAACCGCATGCGACATGGCCACACCCAGGTGGCACTGAACGCGCACAGCACGCCTACGGCAGCATTTGTGAAGAATCCAGCTTGGCAAAACCCAGCGCAAGCATGCGTCAGCGTCATCAGCAGCATGATTGGCAGTGCGGGTGTCAGCACGTTTAACGCGGATGCCATGGCAACCAGCTTCTTAGGCGACAGCATTTACACCAACCCCATCATGTTGGGCTATGCTTGGCAAAAAGGTTGGATTCCACTGCAAAAAGCATCGCTCATGCAAGCCATAGAGCTCAATGCAGTAGCAGTGGCCAACAACAAAGCCGCTTTTGAATGGGGTTGCCGTGCTGCGCACAATTGGACAGAAGTGCAAGCCCTTTTGCACCCCACACAAAGACAGCCCGCACAAATCATTCACTGGTCTGAACGCGAAAACTTGGACGAGTTGATTGCCAAACGCTCTAAGGAGTTAAGTGCTTATCAAAATGCTGCGTATGCCAAGCAGTACCAAGATTTTGTAGCCGACGTGCGCAGCAAAGAATTGGCATTGAACAGCTCAAACCCTAACAAGGCTAAGCTGCGTTTAACGGAAGCAGTAGCACGCAATTTGTTCAAACTGATGGCCTACAAAGATGAATACGAAGTGGCCAGATTGCACAGCGATGGCAACTTCAAGCAAAAAATTTCAGAAATGTTCGAGGGTGATTACAAACTGCGTTTTCACCTGGCTCCACCCTTGTTGGCAAAGAAAAATGACAAAGGCGAATTGCAAAAGCAAACTTTTGGCGCGTGGATGATGCCATGCTTTCAAGTTTTAGCCCAACTGAAATTCTTGCGTGGCACTGCATTGGATGTGTTTGGCTATACCCAAGAACGCAAAGATGAACGGGCTTTGTTGAATGCCTACTTGAGCAAAATGCAAACCGTGACAAACAAGCTTGACGAAGCCACTTTAACAAACGCCATCGAATGGGCTAGACTGCCCGAGTCAGTAAAAGGTTTTGGTCACATCAAAGCCAAAGCGATGACTGCTGCAATTGAAAAGTTAAAAAGTTAAACTTCTAACCACTCTTTACGAATGCCCGCATCTTGTTTCAAGGCATCGGGTGTGCCATCAAACACAATATGACCGTGCCCCATGACCAGAACGCGATCTGAAATGGCCATGGCAATGGTGAGTTTTTGTTCAATCAATAAAACTGAAATGCCCCGCTCGCGCAGGGCTTTCAAATAATCACCCACCAATTCAACAATTTTGGGCGCCAAACCTTCAGTCGGTTCGTCAATGATGATGAGATCGGGGTCACCCATCAGCGTGCGGCACAGTGTCAACATTTGTTGTTCACCACCAGAGAGTACGCCTGCTTCGGTATGCTCTCGCTCTTTCAAGCGTGGAAACATTTTGAACATGTCGTCAAAAGACCAGCGGCTATTTTTGCCTGAGCCTTTTTGACCCAAGAGAAGATTTTGCCTGACCGTTAAAGTTGGGAAGATATCTCGGTTTTCAGGAACATAGCCCAAGCCCATGTGTGCTATTTGGTAGGCTTTTTTGTCGGTCAAGGATGTCTCTTTCCAAGACATATGGCCTTGCCAATCGACCAAACCCATGATGGCTTTGGCTGTGGTTGATCGACCCGATCCATTACGACCTAGCAGAGCCACAATTTCGCCAGGTTGAACGTCAAATGTGACACCATGCAACACATGACTCTTGCCGTAATAAGCATGCAGTTTTTCAACTTTAAGCATGCTGCGCTCCTTGAGTATGACCTGTCGCGCCAGCAGCCCCTTGTGCATCAGCAACGGTAGAACCCAAATACGCTTCTTGCACACGCGCATTGGCACGCACAGCCTCTGGTACATCGTAGGCCAAAACCTCACCGTAAACCACCACTGCAATTTTGTCTGCCAAGCCAAACACCACGCCCATGTCGTGCTCAACGGTGAGCAAGGTTTTGCCTACAGTGACTTCTTTGATGAGATTGATAAAGCGCGCTGTTTCCGATTTACTCATGCCCGCTGTCGGTTCGTCCAACAGTATCACGTCTGCACCACCCGCAATGGTGATGCCAATTTCAAGCGCGCGTTGCTCAGCATATGTCAAGTTAGTTGCCAGTACATCGCGTTTTTTGTCGAGTTTGATCATGGTCATTAACTCTTCTGCGCGGTCATTCGCATCGTCTAAATCCGCCAAAAATTTAAAGAATGTGTATTTGTATCCCAAACTCCACAGCACGCTGCAGCGCAAATTCTCAAACACACTGAGTTTTGAAAACACATTGGTCACCTGAAAACTTCTGGACAATCCCATGCGGTTAATTTCAAATGGTTTTTTGCCATTGATGCGTTTCCCATTCAATATCACATCGCCACTGCTTGGCTCAAAACGTCCACTAATGAGGTTAAACAAGGTTGATTTACCGGCGCCATTAGGGCCAATGATGCCGACACGTTCACCTGCTGGGACGGCCAAATTCACACCCCGAATGATTTCTGTTTTGCCAAAGCTTTTACGCAAGTCTTTCAGTTCAAGCGCATAGTTTGAAGTGCCACTATTTAGCGCAGTCATATGGCCTCCCTGCGCTTGATTTCTTTTTCAATTTCTTCTTGAATCTCATCCCACTGCTGCATATATTGCCTTCGCACGACCTCAAAAAAGAACACGCCCGTTGCCAACACAAAGCCAGCACCAAACCAACTTGAGGCTTTTTTGGCATCCAAGACTGTGCCCAAATACGACAGGGTTGAGCCCTCTCCCGTGGTCAACTGCAAGTGGTAAATCATTTCTACCATGGCCGATGCACCCAGAAATGCCACGATGCCTGCGCCTGCCATCGCTAAATAGGCACCAAAGACTTTGCCCAAGTGTCCGAAAGATGCAATACGCAAATTCATCATGATGAGTGCAGCCACACCGCCAGGCGCATACATCACCATGAACAAGAAGATCAAGCCCAAATACAGCAGCCATGCTTTGGTGAATTCGCTAAACAGCACAAAAGCCAGCACCATCATCACAGCGCCCAAAATGGGACCAAAGAAGAATGTTGCACCACCTAAAAACGTGAACAACAAATACGCACCTGAGCGCGCCGCGCCAACCACTTCAGCGGTAACGATTTCAAAATTCAGTGCCGCCAAACCACCCGATATACCGGCAAAAAAGCCAGCGATGACAAACGCAAAATAGCGCACCAATTGCGTGTTGTAGCCCACAAATTCAACTCGTTCAGGGTTATCTCGCACCGCATTGAGCATGCGGCCCAAGGGAGTTCGGGTGAAAGCGAACATCAATGCGGTAGCAACGAATGTGTAGACAGCAATCAAATAATAGACTTGAATGGGTGGTCCATAAGTAATACCCATGAATGGCTTACCCACCATGCGGTTACTCGAGACACCGCCTTCGCCACCAAAAAATTCTGGAATCATCAATGACATGGCAAAAACCAATTCAGCCAGTCCCAATGTAATCATGGCAAAGGTTGAACCCGATTTTTTAGTCGACACAAACCCAAATAGGAGCGCAAAAAACATACCCGCAATACCACCCACAATTGGAACCATGGATACAGGCAACATCCAACCTTGACCGATGGCATTCAACGCATGAATTGCCAAGTAGGCGCCTAAGCCTGTGTAAACAGCATGACCAAAACTCAACATACCACCTTGTCCCAACAAAATATTAAAGGACAAGCAAGCAATGATGGCGATGCCAATTTGTGAAAGTATGGTGATAGCCAAACTGCTGGTGAAAACCAAAGGTGCCGCTAGTAAGAGAACAGCAAAAATGCCCCAAATCAACCAACGCCCAACATTGATGGGCTTGAACTCGTATGTGGCTTTCATGCGTCTCTGTTCCCTAACAATCCTTTGGGTCTGAATATCAGCATCAACACCAAGAGCAAATACGGCAGGATAGGTGCCACTTGTGACAAGGTGAGTTTGACTACCGAGCTTTGTTGCACGGCTGCACTTAAATTCAATCCCAGCTGAGCAGCCAATGTGCCCAATGAATAGTTAAACGCAATCGCAAATGTTTCTATCAAGCCAATGATCAATGATGCCAGGAAAGCACCAGATAAAGAACCCATGCCTCCAACTACAACGACGACGAATATGACTGAACCTACCGTCGCAGCCATCGACGGCTCGGTCAAAAATGTGCTGCCACCTATCACGCCTGCAAGCCCCGCCAAACCTGCACCTGCACCAAACACCAACATAAAGACAGCTGGCACGTTGTGCCCCAATGACTCTACAGCCTCTGGGTGTGTCAATGCTGCTTGTATCACAAGACCAATGCGTGTGCGCGTCAGCAAGAGCCAAACGGATACCAACATTAGCAAGGCAATGACCATCATGAAGGCACGCGTGGCGGGAAAAGGTGAGCAAACCACGCGAATAGCAGCATCTGCAGCTTGGCACATCTCGCTAGGTGCTGCGCCCCATAAGAACTGTAAACCGTTCACCGAATGATTGATTAAGGTAAACGCAGGCCCCTGAAGAATTTCAGGTGGTTTGAATTCCAATGCAATGCGACCCCAAACCAATTGAACCAATTCTAGAATCACATAGGACAGTCCAAAAGTGATCATGAGCTCAGCCACATGCCCATACTTATGTACTTTGCGTAAAAAATATTTCTCAAAAAATGCACCCATGAATCCAACCACAATGGGCGCCAACACCAAGGCTGGCCAAAAGCCAGTTATCTTTGAAATGGTATAGCCAACAAACGCACCCAACATATAAAAAGATGCATGTGCGAAGTTCAGCACACCCATCATGCTAAAGATGAGTGTCAAACCTGAACTGAGCATGAACAACAGCAAGCCGTAGCTGATGCCATTGAGCATTGAAATGATGAAAAACTCCACGCGCTTAAATTCCTAATTTAGTCCATATTAAAAAAACAGCCCAGAACGGATGTCCGCTTGGGCTGAGTTCTACGTAATAGAAAATTATTTAGCTGGGCGTGTCATTTGGCAGCTGGTTGGCGTACTTGACACATAGTTTGGATACTCCTTCACAGGAGCCAAAGTCATACCTGTATCTTCAGGGCTGTATGGGTATTTAGCATCAGTTTTTTGCCAAACAGTCATATACAAAGGCTGTTGTAATTGATGATCGGTTTTACGCATTTGCAATTCACCATTGAAAGATTTGAATTCCAAACCTTCTAATGCTGCAGCCACTTTCACAGGATTAGTAGACTTGGCTTTGGCCATCGCCGCACCCAATGATTCAAAAATTCTAATGGTAGACCCAGTGTAAAAATCATCGTTGTATTTGGCTTTGAATTCAGTTTGCCATTTACCCATTTGTCCACCCATGTTGTAATGGTTGTAAGCAATTTGGTAAACGCGCCCTGCGCCATTGGTACCCAATGCCTTTGGCGTACCAGTGACACCAGCATAGTAAGTAAAGAATTTACCTGTATAGCCGCCATCTTGTGCAGCTTTAACCAACAAAGACAAATCTGAACCCCAGTTGCCCGTAATTACAGCATCAGCACCTGCAGCTTTAATTTTGGCTATGTAGGGTGCAAAGTCACGCGTACGTGCCAATGGGTGCAAGTCTTCACCGACAAATTTAATGTCAGGACGTTTGCGACCGATGGTCTCTTTGGCGTATTTGGCAACTTGATGGCCATGAGAGTAATCTTGATTCAACAAATAGATTTTTTTAACATCTTTTTGATCAACCATGAAACTGGCCAGGGCTTCCATTTTCATCGAGGTGTCTGCGTCATAACGGAAATGCCAGTAATTGCACTTGCTATTGGTTAAATCAGGGTCAACCGCAGAGTCATTCAAGAATAATACTTCTTTGCCCGGATTGCGTTCATTGTGCTTGGCAATCGCATCGGTCAAAGCCAAAGCAACTGAAGAGCCATTGCCTTGAATGATGTAACGCACGCCACTGTCAATGGCGGCTTTAAGTACATTCAAGCTCTCTGCAGGGCTTAATTTATTGTCCATTGTTTGAAATTCAAACTTGACACCTGCAGGGTTACCCTTGCCGCTGAATTTTTCAGCAAAGAATTTATAACCTTTATCTTGGGCAATGCCGACAGGACCCAGCAAGCCTGTTAACGGATCAATACGCACCAATTTAACGGTTTCGCCCTGCTGTGCAAAAGCAGCGCCTGACACCAACAGTGCCACGCTTGCTAACACTGTTTTAGTAAGATTGAGTTTCATCATAATTGCCTTTATAAAAAAATTGCTTGAATTGAACACCATCAAACAAGCGTAGAGACTACTCTAATTTTGAATACATTGCTTCAGGGATTCCCCTAGGTTTCATGAAATGATTACGCTGGCAATTTGTAGTCTTTCAAGGTTTCGCGTAATTTCGCTTTTTGCATTTTCCCTGTTGCACCAAGGGGTATTGCCTCAACAAATACCACGTCATCAGGAATTTGCCATTTAGCTGTTTTCCCTTGGTAAAAGGCTATCAACTCTTCACGCGTCACCTCCGCACCTGGTTTTTTAACAACAGCGATGATAGGACGCTCATCCCACTTTGGATGAAACACACCAATGCACGCTGCCATCGCAACGGCTGGATGCGCCACGGCGATGTTTTCAATATCAATTGAGCTGATCCATTCGCCACCTGACTTGATCACATCTTTGCTGCGATCAGTGATTTGCATGTAACCATCCGCGTCAATGGTTGCCACATCGCCTGTAGGAAACCATCCATCAACTAATGGACTTGCGGGATTGGCTTCTTCGCTTTGTTTGAAGTATTCACTGATGATCCAAGGTCCTTTGACCAATAAATCACCAAAGGCTTTGCCATCATGTGGCAAAGCTACACCTGCTTCGTCCACAATCTTCATGTCCATGCCGTAAATAGCACGACCTTGCTTCAGGCGAATTTTCATTTGTTCTTCTTTTGATAACAACAAATGCTTATTTTTAAGTGTGCACAAAGTCCCCAAAGGTGACATCTCGGTCATACCCCAAGCATGTAACACCTCTACCCCATAATCATCATTGAAAGCTGTAATCATGGCTGGAGGGCATGCTGAACCACCAATAACCGTGCGCTTTAAAGTGCTGAATCGCAACCCATTGGTTTGCAAATGTGTCAACAACATTTGCCACACTGTGGGCACGCCTGCAGCATAGCTGACCTTCTCTGATTCAAGCAGATCGTAAATTGACTTACCATCCATAGCTGGTCCTGGAAATACCAATTTGCAGCCTGTCAGTGCAGCACTGTATGGGATACCCCAAGCGTTCACATGAAACATGGGCACAACGGGCAAGACACTGTCCCGTGCACTGAGGCACATCACATCTGGTAAGGCTGCTGCATAGGCGTGCAATATCGTAGAACGGTGGCTGTATAAAACGCCCTTCGGATTGCCAGTTGTACCGCTGGTATAGCACAAGCTTGATGCAGCGTTTTCGTCAAATGTGGGCCAGTTGTAACTCTGACTTTGACTGGCTATCCAGGCTTCATAACTGATTAAATTGGGAACGCCAGAATCCTTCGGCAACTTATCAGCGTCGCACATCATCACGTAATGCTGAATTGTTTTGCAGCGTGCATGCACTGCTTGCACGATAGGCAAGAAACTGGCATCAAAACACAGTACTTTGTCTTCGGCATGGTTGGCTATCCATACCACTTGGTCAGGGTGTAAACGTGGGTTGAGCGTGTGCAGCACACGCCCCGAACCACTCACGCCAAAATACAGCTCCATATGTCGGTAGCCATTCCAAGCGAGTGTGGCGACACGGTCACCAAAGCCAACTTTCAAACCATCCAGCGCACCCGCAACTTGTCGCGAACGTGCAGCAAGTGCTTTGTAGTTGTAACGGTGGATATCGCCCTCTACACGGCGCGAAACGATTTCAGAATCGCCATGGTGTTTATCGGCGAATTCAATCAAAGTCGAGATCAGCAAAGGCTGGTCTTGCATCAATCCTAACATGGGCATACTCCTTCATACATGTGAAATAACACCATGAGTATGAACCCAAAAACCTCCGTAGTTTTCTTCAGTTTCTACGGAGTTTCCCTAGTTTAAGGAGATGAATTTAACGCCAATGACCGCCAGAGTGGTACCAACCTCGACCAGGCGTGTGATTCCAAGTACCACGGTTATACGTGCGGTATCCAGATGGTGGGCGCTGCCAATTGCCAGCACGCCACAAGTAGCGATTACCGGACCAGTACCATAGTCCAGGAATCCATATGTAACCATCACCAGGCGATACGGTGATTACCTCGTTGTACTCTGCGGGTGGGGCAGATTGGTAATATTCAACATTCACCGTTGCACCATTGGCAATGGCTTGATGGCGGGCATTGTGTACGACATGCGGTGGCGCAACCACGCAACCAGACATCAACACTGCAACAGCTGCAACGCCACTCAATAAAACTGCTTTCTTTAATTGCGACATAAAAATACCTCCAAATAAGGCCTACGTTAGCTTTAGCATAACCGTTAACCTTAGTTATTGGTTGACGTTAAGGATCATTAAGTTCCATCTTTCTTGTAAAGTTACAATCTGCTCATGCGACAACTACTCGACTTTCTGCCTATCTTGCTGTTTTTTGGTGCTTACAAAGCCTTTAACATTTACGTTGCGACTGGCGTCATCATGGTAGCCACCTTGGTGCAAATGGCTATTTTGTACAAAATGGACGGTACTTTGCAAACCATGCACAAAGTCACACTGGCCTTGGTGTTGGGCTTTGGTGCGATGACATTGGGTTTTCAAGACGAGCGTTTTATCAAAATCAAACCAACTGTGCTTTACACCTTCATGGCATCAGCATTGGCCATTGGTTTGTGGATTTATAAAAAGAATTTTCTTAAATCCATGTTGGGTGCACAAATCAAACTACCCGATCAAATTTGGCGCAATCTAACAGTAGCATGGGTGGTTTACAGTTTAGGCATGGCCGCGCTGAATGCATTTGTGGCGTATTACTACACCACCGAACAATGGGTGGATTTTAAAATTTGGGGTTATGCGTTTCCATTGATTTTCATCGTTGCACAAGGTATTTATATTTCCAAATACTTGCAAAACAATGAGTCCGACCTCAGTTGATGTCAAGTGACAGTTGGATAAAGAGATGGACTAAACGAGCAACATGACAGCCGATCAAATCACCGCCGACAATTTAAACCAGCGTCTAAACGAACGACTAACGCCGTCACAGCTTAACGTTGTCGACGAAAGCGGTCTGCACAATGGCCATGCAGGCGCAAACGGAACTGGTTTTGGTACGCATTTCAGGGTTCGAATAGCTTCACCTATCTTTACAAACAAAAGCCTCGTAGCGTGCCACCGCCTTGTGTATGATGCGGTGCAAGATTTTATTGACGCAGGTTTGCATGCATTGGCTATTGAGGTCATTCGCCCTACATCGCAATAAACTCATTTACCAGTAGCTCATTTGCTTTTTTTACTTTTTTAACCTTGGAATCATTATGAAAAAGACTTTCCTCAAAAACTCTGCCTTTGCGCTTTTGTTGGCATCTGGCACAGTTTTCGCGCAAAACGTGGCCATCGTCAATGGCAAAGCCGTTCCCAGCAGTCGCATTGATGCTTTAGCCGCTGAAGTTGCCAAATCTGGTCGTCCCGTGACACCAGAAATTAAGGCTCAATTGAAAGACGAAGTCATTGCACGCGAAATATTTATTCAAGAAGCGGAAAAGCGCAATGTGGCCAACAGTGATGAATACAAAACTCAGATGGAATTGGCGCGCCAAACCATCATGATTCGCGCTTTGTTTGCAGACTACCAAAAATCTAACCCTGTCACAGATGCGGACATCAAAGCCGAATACGACAAATTTGCTGCAGCCAACAGCGGCAAAGAATACAAAGCGCGCCATATTTTGGTAGAAAAAGAAGCCGATGCGAAAGCCATCATCGCCAGCATCAAAAAAGGTGCAAAGTTTGAAGACATTGCGAAAAAGCAAAGTAAAGACCCAGGCTCTGGCGCCAAAGGCGGTGATTTAGATTGGGCCAACCCCAGCAACTATGTACCTGAATTTGCCCAAGCCATGTTGAAACTGACCAAAGGACAAATGACAGATGCACCCGTCAAATCACAATTTGGCTACCACATCATCCGTGTGGACGATACTCGCGCTGCTCAATTGCCTAAACTCGATGAAGTGAAACCTCAAATTTCGCAACAATTGACACAACAAAAATTGCAAAAATTCCAAGAAGATTTGCGCGCCAAAGCGAAAATTGAATAAGTTTTTACAACAATGAAACCGTCACCTCGCTGACGGTTATTTTTGTGCTACTTTTACTTTCTCCCGCCAAGTCTCTTGACTTTGAACCTCTCGCGGGTGATTTGGCTCAACTTCCCCACACACTGCCCGCTTTTCCCAAGCAAACGCAAGAACTCATCGGCGTTTTGCGTGATTTATCTGTGCAGGAAATCGCCGAGCTGATGCATTTGAGTGACAAATTAGCCAGCTTGAATGTGGCGCGCTATTTGGCTTGGCGCCCTAAGTTCAGCGCCAAAAATTCCAAACAAGCAGTGCTGGCATTTGATGGTGATGTATACACCGGTTTGGATGCTGCAACTCTCAAACCCAATGATCTGCTTTGGGCACAAGACCATTTAGCATTATTGAGCGGACTATATGGCGTGTTGCGACCATTAGATTGGATGCAACCATATCGCCTAGAAATGGGCACCCATTTACAGACCGGCAAATCACACAATTTGTATGGTTTTTGGGGCAAGCAAATTGCACAACACCTGAACAAATGTTTAACAACACAAAACGAATCAATTGTTGTGAATTTGGCATCACAAGAATATTTCAAAGCAGTTGATTTGCAAACTTTGAAAGCACGCGTGGTTGAATGCGTGTTTGAAGATTACAAAAACGGTCAGTACAAAATTATCAGTTTTTTTGCCAAACAAGCTCGCGGATTAATGGCGCGGTATATCGTGCAAAAGCGTTTAGACACGCCCGCTAAACTTAAAAAATTCAATTCAGCTGGGTATGCGTTTGCACCAGAAGTATCCAGCGCGGACCGTTTGGTATTTCGACGTAAGATTGCCGCACAATGAACCAACCCGAACAATCCCAGCTGGGCAAAGCCTCACAGTACATCGATCGCTACGATGCATCCTTGCTGTTCCCCATACCACGAGCACCAAAGCGCGCTGAGATTGGCATCCTTGGCAATCCCCAATTTTTGGGCGCTGATTTATGGACTGCTTTTGAGTTGAGTTGGCTCAATCTGCGTGGCAAGCCACAAGTGGCTATCGCGCACTTCACGATACCTTGTGACAGTGTCAACATCATCGAAAGCAAATCTTTCAAACTCTATCTCAACAGTTTCAACAATACACAGTTTGCAGATGTTGATGCGGTGGCCGCAACCCTGCGTCAAGATATCAACCGAGCTATTTGGCAAACCCCCGGCGCTGCATTGGGAGATGAACAACTAAGCCCTGTTCAATCTTCGGTGGGTGTCAAAATTTTGTTGCCAGAGCAGTTTGACCAAGAACCCGTGCATGAATTTGACGGTTTGAGCTTGGACCGCTTAGATATCGAATGCCAACTCTACACACCAGCACCCCAATTGCTGAGTGCGGTGTTTGATGAAGCGCCAGTTAGCGAAGTGCTCACCAGCAATTTACTGAAAAGCAATTGCTTGGTGACAGGTCAGCCCGACTGGGCCAGTGTACGCATCAGCTACGAAGGCCCGCAAATTGATCAAGCGGGTTTGCTGCAGTACATCATCAGTTTTCGCAATCACAATGAGTTTCACGAACAATGTGTTGAGCGAATTTACATGGACATTTGGACGCAATGTAAACCCATCAAACTGAGTGTCTATGCACGCTACACGCGGCGCGGTGGATTGGACATCAACCCCTTTCGCACCAGCTACCCGCAAGCCGTGCCCGCCAATATCCGTACAGCTCGGCAATAAATACCACATCGTCCAATTCAGTTCTGTCAACATGAACTTGATTGATGTGCGTCAATGACAAGTTGATTAAGCAAGCGCAAGATGAACGTATGTTCAACTTTTAAATGCATTTGCCATCATGACAAGCTCTAACAATTATGACGCCTTCAAAACTCAACTTCTGGCACAACTGGCAGAATCTAAATTGCAACTCGCAAACTTGCGTGGCGGCAATGTCAGCCGTGCTGAAGCATCGGCTGAGCATTTCAACCACACGGAAGACTCAGATGCGCAATTGAACTCTGCGCGTGATTTAGAGTTTGCGATGGACGCTCATGAAACCGATGAGCAAAGCCAAATCATGGCAGCTTTGCAACGCATAGAAGCCGGCACTTACGGTATGTGCGTGGACTGTGGTGTGCAAATACCCGTGGCGCGTCTACAAGTGACACCATCAGCAGCACGTTGCATTGCTTGCCAAGAAAAACTGGAATAAGTAAATGGCGTCAATGCGCAGCCGGTTCACCCATCTGTGCAATCAAATCTTTCAATTCGTCAGCTTGGGTGCTGAGTGTTGGCTTCACGGTTTCATTTGATTTCTTTGATCAAACCACCAACCCGAACGCCCAGTAATCGCAGTTTTTGTGTCAGTGGCATGCGCTTCAAACAAATACCAGCAGCTTGGCGAATGGTTGCTGCATCGTCGGTATAGATATCCAAGGTTTGGTCGCGCGTCGCGCCCTTGAAATTGGCATAACGCACCTTGATGCCTATCGTTTTGCCTTGATAGCCTTTGCGTTGTAAATCACCCGCCAGTTGCTCGCATAATTTGGTGAATATTGCACCCAATTCCGCTTTGTCTTTCACCGCATGCAGGTCTCTGTCAAAAGTTGTTTCTCTGCTGATTGAAACGGGTTCGCTGTTCAGGGATATCGGATTGTCGTCCTTGCCCCAGCTTGCCCGGTGCAACCAAGCGCCTGTGCTTTTACCAAAGTTACTAATCAACCATGTTTCGCTTTTGGTTGCAAGATCACCAATGGTATGAATGCCATGGTGAATTAATTTTTCATCCATCTTGGGTCCAACACCATTGATTTTTCGACATGCCAATGGCCATATCAAGCTTTGCAAATCTTCTTCAAGAACAATGGAAATGCCGTTGGGCTTATTGAATTCGCTGGCCATTTTCGCCAGCAATTTATTTGGCGCCACGCCCACTGAGCACGTCAACCCGGTTCGTTCAAAAATGGTTTGTTGTATCAGCTTGGCCAGCGATCGCCCACCTTGCCTTTGCCCACCTGGCACATCGGTGAAGTCTATGTACACCTCATCCACCCCGCGGTTTTCCATTTGCGGTGTAAATTCAAGAATTGTGTCTTTAAATACTTTTGAGTAATGCCGGTACTGGTCAAAATCCACAGGCAGCAAAATAGCATCTGGACACAATTTGGCAGCCTTCATCAAGCCCATTGCCGAGCCCACACCAAACTGCCGTGCCGCATAGGTCGCTGTGGTAATGACACCGCGCCCCGTGTAATCTTTCAAGCGTGCAAATGCATCTAATGGAATATCCGCCCGAGTTTGTCCTTCTGCCAATTGCTCTAGCGCTTCATCCACTTTGCGCCTGCCACCACCTATCACCACTGGCAAACCTTTGAGTTGGGGATAACGCAATAACTCAACTGATGCATAAAAAGCATCCATGTCCAAATGCGCAATGCGACGTATCACCACAGCACCATACCGATTGCCATGAAAACGGGGGTCAGCAAATTAATCAACACATTGCGCCCCATTGCTGGCATCAACAATTCCAAATTTTCTGCATGTTTCAACACACCACGCACAGTTGGTATAACCCAAACCAAAGGCAACAAGCCCAGTAACGCGCCAAAAGGCATGATGCCGATCAATACAGCCACAATCAAGGTGGCAAAAGCCAGCAGCATTTGCAGCGCATACCACCTAGACGCTTGCTTGGCACCTGCTGTTACCAATAGATGCTTTCTGCCCACCGACCTGTCCGCTTCGGCATCTGGAAATTGGTTAAGTAACAACAAATTGTTGACCAAAAAAAGGGAACCAAGGATGCCACCCAAGCCAGAGGCGCATAAGTTCCCGTCAAGGCCACGCAAGTCCCCACCACCATCAAAGGGCCAAAACCAAGTCCAGGCGCAACCAGACACAGCAAAGGGTGTTGCGTGATCCACCGTGTGTACGCGATAACCAAAAATAAACCAATTAATCCCAGCGGCAGCAATGCCATGCCACGCTGCTGCATGAAATACACGCCCACCGCCATGCTGATCAACATGCCAACAACAGCGATGCGCAGTGCGCTGGGTGCCAATTCTGGGTGTGCAGGCAACACCCCACTGCCGCCACTGAATGGTGTGCGCTGTGTCTGTGCGTCCAAACCGCTGTGAAAGTCTTGGTACTCATTCAAGGCATTCACACTGATATGCGCCGCCATGGCCCCGATAAGAACCAAAGCCGATTCAAAAACAGGGATGGCACCCGTTATTCGATACACACAAGCCAGCCCTAAGGCAATGCACGCTGGCGTCAACACCAAAAACGGCGCTCGCATCAGCCCCAAATAGAGTGACATTTTATCCATATTTGCTATATATTTAATAGCACACTAGGCAATAAATACGCCGGATACAGCCTCATTTCTTATAAATTTTTGGCTCACTTGGCTATAAAACCGCTGTCTTTGATGATTTTGGTCCAAACTTGGGTGTAAGCTCGTTCGCGTTTGCCTAACTCTTGGTGTGGCATGAATTCAACGGTTAAGCCCATGGCGGTGAGCTTTTCTTTCACATCGGGCATGGCGATGGCTTTGGACACAGCGGCTTGCAATTTTTCGATGGTGGCCAGCGGTGTGCCGGTTGGCGCGAAGATGCCATAGTAAGGCACATCTTCAAAGCCAGCCAAGCCCATTTCGGCAAAGGTTGGCACTTCTGGCAAGGCGGCTTGGCGCTGTTTACCCAAAACGGCTACGACGCGGATTTTGCCCGATTTGTGGTTTTCAATGAAGTCAGGCACTGACGCCACGCCTGCCGCGATTTGGTTGCCCAACATGTCTGCCATCATGGGCGCACTGCCACGGTAAGGCAGTGGCTGCAAATCAAAGCCATTTTTCTTACCAATGATGGTGACCAAGAATTCAGGAATAGACGCGGGTGCAGGTACACCCACTGCGCCTTTGCCAGCACCATTGCCACGCACCCACGCGACATATTCTTGATACGTCTTAGCAGGTGTACCGCCAGAGACAGCAAATGCGTTGACAAATGTGGCAAAGCCAGCGACTGGAACAAAGTCTTTGGCTGAATCAAAACCAGGTGATTTGACCACCTGCGGCAAGATGCTGATGGTGTGATCGTGCGTTAAAAACAAAGTGAGGCCATCAGGTGCTGCCGCTTTCAAGGCTTGTGCGGCCAGTTGACCACCTGCGCCAGCTTTGTTTTCAACCACCACGGTTGTACCGAGTTGGTCTTTTAATTTATCGGCCAAGATGCGCGCAATGGCATCGGTACCGCCACCGGGTGGAAATCCCACCATTAATTTGACCGTCGATTGCGCAAATGCGCCGCTGTATGCGGTTAAACCCACTGCCAGCAGTGCAATTTTGGAAAGCTTGCCCATTCGCATGAAAATTTGAAGTGATCGCATGATGAATATCTCCATAAAATTAAAGTCTAACCCCTAGTGGTCCATTGTAATGAACGAAAATACAAGGATGACCGAAACTAAGCCTTTGAATCCTCCGACCAGCAACAGCAGCCTAGACCAATGGCTTAGCTACTGCGAACAATTGCACGACAAATCCATCGATATGGGCTTGTCCCGCGTGCGTGAAGTAGCGCAACGCATGGGCATGCATTTCAAATGCCCCGTTATCACCGTGGCAGGCACCAATGGCAAAGGCTCGACTTGTGCCATGAGTGAAGCCATTTTGAGCCAAGCTGGATACAAAACAGGTGTTTTCACATCTCCGCATTTGGTGCATTTTGAAGAGCGTTTGCGCATTGGTGGTGTTGCTGTGGACCCCAAATCGCTCGTGACAGGATTTGTCGCCGTCGAAGCCGCAAGGGTCAGCGATTCAAGTGGTGATTTTGACGACGTCTCGCTCAGCTACTTTGAATTCACCACTTTGGCCATTTTGCATGTGATGACCGAGTCAAAGTTGGACGTCGCCATTTTGGAAGTGGGTTTGGGTGGCAGACTGGATGCTGTCAACATCATTGATGCCGATTGCGCCATCATCACCAGCATTGATTTAGACCATATGGAGTTTCTGGGTGACAGCCGCGAGAAAATTGGTTTTGAAAAGGCTGGCATCATGCGCACTGGCGCTATTGCCGTGGTGAGTGACCCTGTGCCACCCACCAGCGTGGTGACCTATGCCAATGCCATTGGCGCTGATTTATGGTTGGTTGGGCGCGATTTCAGCGTTGAGGGAGACAAATTGCAATGGTCATGGTCTGGGCGCGGCAAACGCTATGCGGGTCTTGCATATCCTGCCTTGCGTGGCGCCAACCAATTGGTCAACGCAGCGGGCGTTTTGGCTGCGCTGACGGCTTTGCGAGATCGTTTGCCCATCACCTCCCAAGCAGTGCGCAACGGATTGGCCTTTGTCGAATTGCCGGGTCGCTTCCAAATTATTCCTGGCGAACCCACATTGGTCTTGGATGTGGCCCATAACCCGCATGCCGTTGCCACATTGGCCTTGAATTTGGACGCCATGGGTTATTCACCCTGTACCCACGCCGTGTTTGGTGCGATGGCCGACAAAGACATTCCACAAATGCTGGCCCGAATGAATCCTTTGGTTGACAAATGGTACTTCACGGATTTACCCACTGCTCGTGCTGCTTCAGCCACGAAATTGCTTGAATTTTGGCAGCTAATCGACAATGGCCGCTCTGATACACAAATTAAGCGCCACAGCTCGCGCTATGAAAGCCCCGCTCTAGCGCTGCAAGCAGCCATGAGCGATGCGCAGCCCACTGATAGAATCGTCATATTCGGTTCATTCTTTACAGTCGGTGGCGTGTTGGAAAATGGTGTGCCGAAATTACCCGCCAAACATGCCAAAGTTTGACCTCCTTTATTGAGATACATATTCCATGGCCTTGTTTCGCACCCGCAACAGCTCCGAGAGCAAATCGGAACCCACTACCCGAAAAAAATCGGCAACCGTCGATACGGTGGAGACACTGCGCACAAAGGCCAGGCAGCGCTTGATTGGCTCTGCCTTGTTACTTTTAGCTGGCATCATCACCTTCACACTGCTTTTCGATAACAAGCCCAGACCCATCCCCTCTGACATTGAAATCATCATCCCTGATAAAGACAAACTTGCACCTGTCAGTGCGACTACGCAAACGCCTCTCACCCGCTCAAGCACCCACGCAAACCAGCACGCCAACTAGCCCAGCACCTGCGGCAAGCACTGCTGCAAGCAGCGCAGTCGCCGAAGCAGTTCCATCTCCGAATAGTGCGAGCAATGTGAAACCGGCACAGACCACAGCAACCGAACCCAAAACCGTACAAGCATCGTCAAGCTTGGATGCAAAAGAAGAATTGGTAAAAGCCAAACCTGCTGTGAAAGCTGAAGCTAAGACCTGACGTTAAAGCAGAACCCAAAGTTCCGGTCAAGGTTGAACCACAAAACCAAACCCACTGCTGACGACGGCGCCAAAGCCAAAGCGATTTTGGAAGGCAAAGATCCCAAGACCAATGCAGCTAGCAACAACAATGCCGCAGCAGAAACTGATCGGT
The DNA here is from genome assembly GCA_963841045.1 of uncultured beta proteobacterium. Classification (GTDB taxonomy): domain Bacteria; phylum Pseudomonadota; class Gammaproteobacteria; order Burkholderiales; family Burkholderiaceae_C; genus Aalborgiella. The sequence goes on from CAWJBD010000001.1 coordinate 346,992, forward strand.
ACATCGTTCAAGTAGGTGCCTTTGCCGATGCTACCAAAGCGCGTGAAGTGCGACTGAAAGTCGAGCGTACCGGACTAAAGACATACACCCACGTGGCGAAAACACCTGAAGGCACGCGCACACGCGTGCGTGTAGGACCGTTTGCCAGCCGCGCTGAAGCGGATAAGGCTGCTGAAAAAATTAAAAAACTTGATTTGCCAGCAGCCATCCTGACGCTATAAGTTTCAATCAGGTAGCTGCAAGACACAACCACCCACATGACCTACCTAGACTGGACACTGATAGCCGTTTTGGGCATCTCCTTTGTGATCGGTGCATGGCGTGGCTTGGTGTTTGAAGTTTTATCTGTATTTGTGTGGATTGCCGCTTTTCTGGCCGCGCAATGGTTTGCCCCCGATGTGGCAGCAAAATTGCCCTTGACAGATGTCGCTCCCACACTCAGGCATTTGATTGCTTTTGTATTGATTTTTGTAGTTGTCGCTTTTGTAGCAGGATTGATCAACAGTTTGATTAAGAAAATGATCAGCGCCGTGGGTTTGCGCCCTGTAGACCGCAGCCTGGGTGCCATTTTTGGCTTGTTCAGAGGCTTGATTTTGCTGCTGGCACTGACTGTGGTGGTCCACATGACACAATTTCGCACGCACGCAGACTGGCAAGCATCCGCAGGTGCTGGCATGCTGACGACCACGCTGCAAAAATTGAAGCCATTGTTGCCACAACAATTTGGTGCCTATTTGCCATGAATCTCTTAAGCTTTGTATTTACAATTTTTTCTTGCAAGCACAGCGCTCCCTTTAGCGCCGCTTTAACCATGTTCGGAACTCTATGTGTGGAATAGTTGGCGTTGTCAGTAACGCGCCTGTCAATCAATTGGTCTATGACGCTTTGCTGCTCTTGCAGCATCGTGGACAAGACGCTGCCGGCATTGCGACGCAACAAGATCGAAAGTTCTTCATGCACAAAGCCAAGGGCATGGTCAAAGATGTGTTCCGCACCCGCAATATGCGTTCGCTTCCTGGCAATTGTGGTTTAGGGCAAGTGCGTTACCCTACCGCTGGCAACGCATTCAGCGAAGAAGAGGCACAGCCGTTTTATGTCAATGCACCATATGGCTTGGTTTTGGTTCACAACGGTAATTTAACCAACGCCCATGCCTTAAAAACTGAGTTGTTTGTGACGGATCACAGACACATCAACACCGAGAGTGATTCTGAGGTACTGCTCAATGTTTTGGCGCACGAATTAGACAAAGTTACGCGCGGCAACACCCTGACACCCAGCGATGTATTTGCTGCAGTGGCACGCGTTCATGAACGCGTACGTGGTTCTTATGCTGTCATTGCATTGATTGCTGGGCATGGCCTTTTGGCGTTTCGCGATCCATTTGGCATTCGCCCCATGTGCTACGGCAAAACAAGCATTGCTGGCGTCAATTCAGTCATGTTTGCCAGCGAATCTGTCGCACTCGAAGGCACTGGCCATATCTTTGATCGCAATTTGAATCCAGGCGAAGCGGTGTTTGTCGATTTAGAAGGCAAGATTCAATCGCGGCAGTGCGCCAAAAACCCAGTGCTCAACCCGTGCATATTCGAGTATGTCTATTTGGCCAGACCCGATTCGGTGATGGACGGTATTTCGGTCTACCAAGCGCGATTGAACTTGGGCGAAACTTTGGCCAAGCGTGTGATTTCAACAGTGCCACCCAGCGATATCGATGTGGTGATCCCAATTCCAGAATCGAGTCGCCCCAGTGCCGCACAGTTGGCCCATTTATTGGGCTTGCCGTACCGCGAGGGTTTCGTCAAAAACCGTTATGTGGGCCGCACCTTTATCATGCCAGGACAGGCGGTACGCAAAAAATCAGTACGCCAAAAACTCAACGCCATCGCCAGCGAATTCAAAGGTCGCAATGTGCTACTGGTTGATGACTCGATTGTGCGTGGCACAACTTCCAAAGAAATTGTACAAATGGCACGCGATGCCGGTGCAAACAAAGTTTACATGGCCAGCGCCGCGCCACCGGTGCGTTACCCCAATGTTTATGGCATTGATATGCCGACTGCAGACGAATTGGTGGCGCACAACCGTACCATCGAAGAAATTCGCGATTTCATCGGCTGCGATGCCTTGATTTACCAAGACGTAGATGCCATGAAATCCGCCATCTTCAAACTCGCGCCCCATGACGATGCAACAAAACCAGCGATCACGGGTTTTGATGCTTCATGCTTTGATGGCATCTATGTGACGGGTGATATCAAGAGCGAAGACATTGCACGACTGAATGGCAGCCGCATCAAACAAACACAATCTACTGAAGGCGAAGAGGACAGTTCACGCTTGGCACTTCCAAATTTAAGTGAATAGGCTGAAGTGGAGTACGTGATATGACGAAAAAATCAAACGATAACATTTTGGCTCAGCCCTTAGCACCCAATTTGCATCTGGACACTTTAGCGGTACGCATGTCCTTGCCTCCCAGCCAGTTTGGAGAAAATTCAGAAGCGCTTTTCCTGACCAGCGGTTACGTGCAGTCAAGCGCAGAAAGCGCGGCACGCCGTTTTGCAGGCGAAGAAGATGGCTACACCTACGGCCGCACCAGCAACCCCACAGTGACCAGTTTTGAAATGCGCTTGGCGGCGATGGAAGGTACAGAAGCCGCCATTGCGACATCATCTGGCATGGCTGCCATCATGCTCATGATGTTCAGCTTGTTGAAATCAGGCGACCACGTGGTCATTTCGCAGTCCATGTTTGGTTCAACGATTAAATTGATCGGCACGGAGTTTGCGCGCTTCGGCGTTGAATCGACTGTGGTGCCGCAAACCGATTTGTCTGCATGGCAAGCTGCCATCAAAAGCAACACCAAAATATTATTTGCTGAAACACCTACCAACCCATTAACCGAGGTGTGCGATATTGCCGCTCTTGCTGACATGGCACACAAAGCTGGTGCGTGGTTGGCGGTAGACAATTGTTTTGCCACGCCTGCTTTACAAAGGCCAGCATTATTGGGTGCAGACATCATCATGCATTCAGGCACTAAATACCTGGATGGTCAAGGTCGCGTGATGGCGGGTGCATTGTGCGCAAGTGCTGCGATGGTGAATGAAAAATTTTTACCGGTCATGAAAAACAGCGGCATGATTTTGTCGCCCTTCAATGCGTGGGTGGTTCTCAAAGGTTTGGAAACGCTGGGTATTCGCATGCAAGCACAAAGCAAGCAAGCACTAGAGATGGCGCAATGGTTGGAAAAGCACCCACTTGTCTCCCGTGTGTATTACCCAGGCTTGCCAAGTCACCCTCAGCACACATTGGCGATGAAACAAATGAACGGAATTGGCGGAGCCTTGTTGTCGTTTGATGTCAAAGCAGACAACCCAACACAAGCTCGTGCACGCGCTTTTCATGTACTGGATAGCATGCAGGTGCTCTCCTTGTGCACGAACTTGGGCGATACCAAAAGCCTGCTCACGCACCCAGCCAGCACCTCGCATGGCAAACTGTCTGAAGCACAGCGTCAAGCCGCAGGCATTGGACAAGGTTTGATTCGCATGGCAGTGGGCTTAGAGCATACCGACGACATGAAAGCAGATTTGCTGCGCGGCTTAAACACGATGCCATAACCCTTTGAAAAAATTTGTATTGACTGCATGACATCCTCGACACCCACACCACAAACACGCACGCGTTTCGCGCCTTCTCCTACAGGCTTTATTCATTTGGGTAACATCCGCTCTGCGCTGTACCCTTGGGCATTTGCCCGTGCCACAGGTGGAAAATTTATTTTGCGCATTGAAGACACTGACCTTGAGCGCTCCAGTCAAGAAGCGGTTGATGTGATTTTGCAAAGCATGGCTTGGTTGAAATTGGATTACGACGAAGGTCCGTTTTACCAAATGCAACGCATGGACCGCTATAAAGAAGTCTTAGCAAGCTTACTGGCAAGTGGACACGTTTACCCGTGTTACATGAGTGTGACCGAACTGGATGCCTTGCGTGAAAAACAAATGGCCGCCAAAGAAAAACCCCGCTACGACGGCACTTGGCGACCAGAGCCGGGCAAAACTTTGCCACCGGTGCCAGCAGGTGTTGAGCCCGTTTTGCGTTTTAAAAACCCGCAATCGGGTTCTGTGGTGTGGGATGACAAAGTCAAAGGTCGCATTGAAATCAGCAACGATGAGTTGGACGACTTGGTGATTGCCCGCCCCGCGCCCTTGGGACAAGTCGGCACACCCACTTACAACTTTTGCGTGGTGGTGGACGACATGGACATGGCCATCACCCATGTGATTCGTGGCGATGACCATGTGAACAACACACCACGCCAAATCAATATATTCAAAGCATTGGGTAAAGAGCCTCCTGTTTACGCACATTTACCTACCGTGTTGAACGAGCAAGGCGAAAAAATGAGCAAACGTGCAGGTGCAAAGCCCGTCACGCAGTTTGCAGAAGATGGCTATTTGCCCGATGCGGTGGTGAACTATTTGGCACGACTGGGCTGGAGCCACGGCGATGATGAAATCTTCAGCCGCGCCCAATTGATTGAATGGTTCAACCTTGATCATTTGGGCAAAAGCGCCGCCCAATTTGATGAAGCCAAACTGCGCTGGGTCAATGCACAGCACATCAAAGCCATGCCTGATGACGAACTCGCGAGATTGGTGGCACAACAACTTAAAAAGCGCGGCATTACTGCCGATGAGCGGTTGGCGGCTATTTGCGCTTTGTTCAAAGACCGCTGTGACACCACCGTGGTGTTAGCCGATTGGACAGCCAAGTTTTATGCCCCTATCGAAATCAAGCCAGAGGATTTGGCGCAACATCTGCACCGACGCAGTCAAGCCCGCGATGCAAACTTTAATTGACAAGCTGACACAATGCGACTGGAACAAAGCAGCGATTGCGCTCGTGATCAAAGAAGTGCTGTCTGAACACGCCATCAAAATGCCGCAACTGGCCATGCCAGCACGCGTTTTGCTGATGGGAACACCCCAAACACCCTCATTGGATGCGGTCATTTCTTTATTTTCTAAAGACGAAGCATTAAAGCGCCTGAAAAGCGCATAAATTTCGGGCTATAATACGAGGCTCTGAAGTTTGCAGGACTGGGGGTATAGCTCAGTTGGTAGAGCGCTTGCATGGCATGCAAGAGGTCAGCAGTTCGATTCTGCTTACCTCCACCAGAATTTTCATGCAAGCTAAAGAGAAAGAATTGCGAAGATTACGGAAGTTCCAAGGTTTTGACCCCATCGTCTAGAGGCCTAGGACATCACCCTTTCACGGTGAGTACCGGGGTTCGAATCCCCGTGGGGTCGCCAAGTTTTGTTGCACTTGGTTTGTGAGTTGAGCGAAGTACTTCATGTGCTGAGTTGAACAAGCAAGCAAACGCAACAACCACTGCGGAGTGGTAGTTCAGTTGGTTAGAATACCGGCCTGTCACGCCGGGGGTCGCGGGTTCGAGTCCCGTCTACTCCGCCACAAAATTAAAAGCCTCGTTATGCAATGCGTAACGAGGCTTTTTACTACTGAACAATAGCTAAAGATTTATTTGCAGTCGCCAATACGTCGAATTTCCATCACATTGTTTGACTTTGTGTTGAACTCAGGGCTTTGCATGGTTGTTTTACTGGTGTGAATTTGAATATCCCCTTTTTGTTCTAAAGTGGCAATGCTATTCATCTTCATACCTTGTCCGGAACATGACTGTGTGTAATTCACGATATTACCTTGCTTACTGAAGTCGGTGATGGTGCATTTGAACCCCGTATCTTTTTGACCGGTCATAAACTGACGACCTTCGTCAATGTCCTTTTGCGTGACGCAATGACGCATGGTTTTAGTAGGCATTTTCATGGTTCCCATGCCAGGCATACCACTCATTTCAGTTGTCATTTTGTATTCAAACAACCCAGGCTTAGGGCCTGATGCTTTCGCCCATGCATCGTAAGCAGGGTTACCCGTTTGTGCATTTGCGACTCCAATCGCAAAAAAACCTAACGCTAGACAAGCTGTTATTTTGTTCAATTTGATTTGCAATGTTCTCCAAAAGAATTAAAAATGAATTTATTTTCATACTCTGTATATTTGACATAGTTGATAGCTGCATATCAATATTTCCATATCGGTAATGATTTTTAAGCCAGCACCGATTGCAAAAATGCCGAAATATCCGCTATCTCTTTCGGGTGCACGCTGTGCGGCATCGGGTAGGTGTGCCATTGAACTGTGTAGCCAAGGCTGGCCAAGGCATTGCGCGAATCTTCGCCACGACCCACCACCACCACTGGGTCTTGCGTGCCGTGCGCCATGAAAATGGGCGTGTCTGCATTGGCAGCACTGCGTTCGGTAGCGACAGTGCTAGGCTAGAGGCAGGTAGCCCGACAAAGCCATGATGCCAGCGAGTTTGGCCTTGTGGCGCAAACCTGTGTGCAATGCAACTGCGCAGCCCTGCGAGAAACCGGCCAATACGATTTTGGTCGGGTGTATACCGCGGCTGACTTCGTTGGCAATCAGAGCTTCGATGTGTTGTTGCGACTTGACTATGCCTGCAGCGTCTTCATGCCTGACAGCGCCTGCGCCAAGTTCAGTACCAAAAATATCGTACCAAGCTGGCATGACGTAGCCGCCATTGATGGTGACGGGCATGACAGGCGCATGCGGGAAGACGAAGCGAATCGCGGGGCAGCCTGTTAAATCCAATTCAGGCACGATGGCAGCAAAGTCATCGCCACTGGCACCCAAGCCGTGCATCCAAATGATGGCGGCTGTCGGATTTGGTGCGGATTCGATTTCAATGCGTTCGAGTAATGTGGTCATGTTGATTATTAAAAGTTAAAAGATTCAAGCCAACAAGGCTTGTGCAAATTCTTGCGCGTTGAAGGTTTCCAGGTCTTCCACCTTTTCACCCACGCCGACAAAATACACGGGCACAGCACCTGCCGCGCGTTGGCTGCCCCACAAGGCAATCGCTGCCAATACGCCACCTTTGGCTGTGCCGTCCAGCTTGGTGACGATGAGGCCGGTGAGTGACAAAGCTTCGTCAAAGGCTTTGACTTGCATCAGCGCGTTTTGCCCCGTATTGCCGTCGATGACCAGTAAACCTCATGTGGCGCTATCGCATTAATAGCATCATAGGCAATATTTACGCCGTCTACAGGCTGATTTTCCATATTTTTTTGCACAACATTGGCATTCTCCGCTTTGGCCGCGTCAGCTTTGGCGATAATGCGTTTGATTTTTTGCAGCTCGGCCATCAAATGCAATTGCGTGGGCAAGCGACCTGCGGTGTCGATCAGCACCACGTCTTTGCCACGTGCTTTGCCGGCTATCACTGCGTCGTAGCTCACCGCTGCGGGGTCTGCGCCTTCTTGGCTGACGATGTCTACGGTGTTTCTATCGGCCCACACATTCAGTTGTTCACGCGCAGCCGCTCTGAAAGTGTCCGCAGCTGCCAGCAAGACACTCGCACCATGCGTAGACAAATGTTTGGTGAGTTTGCCAATCGATGTGGTTTTGCCCGCACCGTTCACACCCGCCACCATCACCACCGTGGTTTTGTGCAAGCCAATTTGCAATGGTTTTTCAAGCGGCTTCAGCAACTCTGCCAAGGCGTCAATCAACAAAGCTTTGACGGCTTGCGGCTCTGTGGTTTTGTTTTCCTTCACGCGGCGCTTCAAATCATCCAACAAATGCTGCGTGGCGGCAGTGCCGGTGTCGGCCATTAAAAGCGCGGCTTCTAAGTCTTCATACAGCGCATCATCAATTTGTGTGCCTGTAAAAACAGTGGCAATGCTGCTGCCCGTCTTGCGCAAACCAGCTTTGAGCTTGTCCAGCCATGCTTTGCGCGGTGCTGGGTTGACTGCGTTTGGCACAGATTCGACTGGCGTTGCTGCACTTGTCACCGCATCTGGCGCGGGCTTTTTCTTGAAGAAACTGAACATGAAATGTGGGTTTGAGGAATTGAATGTATGGAACGAAGTATGCTGCTTAGAATCTACAGCTATTCTATGAAACTTGGGGGCACATTTTGAAATTTCCACTTTTGCAAGCTAAGTCTGCTTTTAGTCTGCTGGCTCTGCTTTTAGGCGCGCTGCAAAGTACTTGGGCACAAACGCCTGCCGATAGGCCATTCAACCCAGTCAGCCCAATCACCCAATTCACACTCGCCAACGGCATCACCGTCATGGTGCAAATGGACAAACGCGCTCCCACCGCCGTGCACATGCTGTGGGTGCGCGTGGGCTCTATGGACGAAGTGGATGGCACTTCGGGTGTGGCGCACGTGCTGGAACACATGATGTTCAAAGGCACGCCCACCGTGAAAGTGGGTGAATTTTCGCGTCAAGTGGCGGCTTTGGGTGGGCAAGAAAATGCCTTTACTTCACGCGACTTCACTGGCTACTACCAGCAAATTCCGTCCAATAAATTAGAAGATGTGATGCGGCTGGAAGCCGATCGCTTTGCCAATAGCCAGTGGGATGATGCAGAATTTGTCAAAGAACTAGAGGTGGTGAAAGAAGAGCGCCGCATGCGCACCGAAGATTCACCGCGTGCGTTGATGTACGAAGCGCTGAATGCCAATGTGTTCACAGCCAGCCCTTACCGCCGCCCGATTGTGGGCTGGATGAGCGACCTGGATGCAATGAAACCCGCTGATGCCCGAGCATTTTTTCAGCACTGGTACACACCCGCCAACGCGGCAGTGGTGGTAGCGGGTGATGTGGATGTGGCGCAAGTGAAGGCGTGGGCTGAAAAGTATTACGGCAACATTCCCGCTCGCACCACAGCATCTGTGACTGAACGCAAACCCCGCACCGAACCACAACAAATGGGCATCAAACGCTTTGACTTCAAGGCACCGGCTGAGCAAGCCTATGTGGCGCTGGCTTTCAAAGTACCGCAAATCACCATGGAATCCCTCACGGATACAAGCGCCAACGCCAAACCGCACGATGCATTGGCGCTGACAGTGCTGGCTGCAGTGCTGGACGGTTACCCCGGTGCGCGTCTGGAACGCGCATTGACGCAAGGCAACAAAGCGGTAGCCGACAGCGCCGGCGCGTACAACGGCTTGATGGGACGCGGACCGCAAATTTTCATGCTGGAAGGCGTGCCTGCCAAAGGCAAAACCGCCGCGCAAGTGGAAGCGGCTTTGCGCGAGCAAGTGGCTTTGATTGCAAAAAATGGCGTGAGCGAAGCAGAACTCAATCGCGTTAAAACCCAGTGGGTGGCGCATGAGGTGTACAAGAAAGATTCGGTGATGGAACAAGCGCGTGAACTGGGCAGTTATTGGGCAGAGGGTTTTGCGCCAGACACTTCTGAGCGGCTGATTGCCAAATTGCGACAGGTCACATCGGCCCAAGTGCAAGATGTGGCCAAGAAATATTTTGGTGACGACCAACTCACCGTGGGTGTGCTATTGCCACAGCCCATAGATAAAACCAAAAAGCCCCGCACACCTGCCATTGGTTCACGCCATTAAAGCCTACATACTCATGAATACTATATATTTAATAGCACCTCAGGCAATTAATACGCCGGCTAGAGCTCGATTTTTCATAAATTTTTGGCTGACGACTCTGTTTTTCATTGCATTGCCGACTTATGCCGCTCTGCCCATCACACAATGGACACATGCCAGCGGTGCTCAAATTTTCTTGGTGCACAGCCCAGCCATACCGATGGTGGATGTGCAAATAGATTTTGATGCGGGTAGCAGGCGCGACCCTGCTGACAAAGCCGGCTTGGCCAGCAGCACCGCGCTGATGCTCTCCAAAGGCGTGAAGGCACTTGCATCACAGCCGGCATCACAGACCGCGCAGTATCCTGCTTTAAGTGACAACCAACTCAGCGAAGCCTGGGCCGACTTGGGTGCCAGCTTCAGCGCCCACGCCAGTGACGACCGCATGAGCTTTCACTTGCGCAGCTTGACTTACCCCGACCTGTTGCCCAAAGCCACATTGTTGGCGGCAAGGCAAATGGGCCAATCCACTTTGCCCACGCCAATATGGTTGCGCGAACGTGCACGATTAAGCGCCGCCATCAAAGAAGCCAACACCCGCCCCGCCACGCTCGCCACCCGCGCGTTTGAGCAAACCGTGTATGGCACGCACCCTTATGGTTTTGAAACCACTGAAGCCAGCTTGAACCGCATCAGCCCGCGCGATATGCAAGCAGTTTTGAACACGCAACTTTTGCCCTGCCGCGCCAAAGTCAGTGTGGTGGGAGCGCTGACAAAAGCGCAAGCGGATGAATTGGCCAGCACCCTGCTGAAGTGGCTGCCCACAGCATCCAACAAACGCACTACAGCTTGCCCCAATTTGCCTGCTGTGGATGAAGTCAAACCACTCGCGCAAGCAGTTGACAAACGCATTCCTTTCAACGCCGCACAAGCGCAAGTCTTCATCGGCCAGCCAGGCTACAAGCGCGACGACCCAGACTTCTTCGCCTTGTTAGTGGGCAACCACATCTTGGGTGGTGGTGCATTCACTTCGCGCCTGACCGACCAAGTGCGCGAAAAGCGTGGCTTGACCTACAGCGTCTACAGCTACTTCGCCCCCGGTAGCCACGCGGGTGCATTCACCATCGGCCTGCAAACTCGCCCCGACCAAGCAGCGCAAGCAGTGCAAGTGGTCAAAGACGTGTTGAAAGATTTTGTCGCCAACGGCCCCACAGAAGCTGAACTGCAAGCCGCCAAAGACAACCTCATCGGCGGCTTTGCCCTGCGCATCGACAGCAACGAAAAACTATTGGGCAATGTCGCCAACATCGCTTGGAACAACTTGCCGCTGAACTACCTGGACGTGTGGACCCAGCAAATCGACAAAGTCACCACCGCGCAAATCAAAGCCGCTATGCAACGCAAATTGCAACCTGAGAAGATGGTGACGGTGGTGCTGGGCGGAAGCAATTAAAACCATTGACATAAAATGAGACGATAAATAATCATGTGCGCTGGCAAATGAAACATGCTATGCTGTTTTAGACGGTATTAAAACATTGCTTTATCAGCGGTAGCGACGTGCAATGTCATCACAACATCAACACGAGATAAAACGACCATGAAACCCATGTTATTTGCCATTCCGGTATTTCTTTTTTTGATCGCGTTGGAGTTATGGGTCGCACGATCTCGGGGTCTGACAATATACCGACTCAAAGACAGCATCACGTCTCTCAACATCGGTTTGATCAGCGAATTCACCAAAGCGATTGGCGGTGTGATCAGCGCCGTGATGTTTCTGCTTATCTCAAAAAACTTTGGCGCCTATGAGTGGGATACGAAAAACCCACTGACTTGGATCAGCGCTTTGATACTGTATGATTTTTGTTATTACTGGGTACATCGTGCCGGACACGAAATCAATATCATGTGGGCTTCGCATGTGGTGCATCACAGCAGCGAAGAATTCAATCTATCCACCGCGCTGCGCCAATCGTCAACCGGATTTTTCTTTCGTTGGATTTTTTACATACCGATGGCTTTGTTGGGATACCCATTACAGGTTTTTGTCGTCGTCGGTTTGATCGATTTACTTTACCAATATTGGGTTCACACGCAACTCATTGGCAAACTTGGTTGGATGGAAAAAATATTCATCACACCGTCCAACCATCGCGTACACCATGGGCAAAACGATTACTGCATTGACAAGAACTATGGTGGCATACTCTGCATCTGGGATCGCATGTTTGGGACTTACGCTGACGAACTGGACCAAGAAAAACCAGTTTATGGCATACGCAAACCATTGAAGAGTTGGAACCCACTTTGGGCCAATGTACACCACTACGTACAAATTTGGCACCAAATTAAATCCACCAGCAATTGGCGCCACAAACTGATGTACCTCTTTGCCAAGCCATCTTGGTCGCCTGATGTGGCGGACACCACTGCCATATTTGCCACCACCCAATTCAAGCGCTTTGATACACACACACCACAAGGCTTGGTTCGCATCGCCATCGTGATGACGGCTTTGGCTTCGGCCATGCTGATGGTGTTTTATGTCATGCAGACTCGCATGCCGATGGCACTGAATGTAGCGTACAGCGCGCTGTTCGTTTTGATGTTGACCCTCATTGGTTGGCGTATGACACAAGCGCGCGAGACAATGCCCTCGCCTGCTGCGTCCACCTCCGAAATATCAGGATCCCATGTCTAGCCTGGCCATTACAGACGCAATCCTCTTTGGATGCGCAGCATATTTAGCATTTCAACGACAAACACCCATCGCTTACAGGCTTGGGTTTGGTTTACTTGCACTGGCCGCACTCTTGGGTGCAATGAAATTTTCTGGACTCTATCCATTGGAAACATGGCATCGCTTGTTTACCATCTTGGGTGGCAGTGCTGCCTTACCATTGCTCGCGATTTGTGTCATTTGGCCGCAATCAGCTGTCGTGAATGACAGACAGTTTGCGCTAATTTTCCTTGGCGCAGCAGCCATTCTTGGTTTGGCAATCGCAGGTTTAGGCAAACTGCGTTTATACGATCAGGTTTTAGGAGCTCTCAGCATGTTGTGGATACTTTGGCTGTTAATCAAACAAGGCGAAAAGCGACGCATCATGGGTTTGTCATTCATGCTTTTGGGGTCTGCGTTATTCCTTGCTAAAGTCCAATTTAGTCCGTGGCTAGTACCTGGCGACTTTTTGCATCTGGGTATGGCAATAGGCATTTTGCTTTTCGCTCCCACATCACATCGCCCACTCATTGCGCAGCATGCTGATTAACTGCCGTCAGACAAAAAATTGCAGCCTGAGAAGATGGTGACGGTTGTGTTGGGTGGTGGGAATTAAAGACTCTAATTTCAGTCATTTGCCTACCCAGCCACTGGCATGCTTCGTGCTATAACTACAGCTATGTCTAAACGAAATTTGATGCTTGTTTTCATTGCGGCTGCCTGTGTGCTGGCGCTGGGGGCTGGGTGGTGGTTTACGCGGGCGACGGCTGTGTCGGGCGTTGAAGTGCGCGCTGCGCCACTGGTGCGCACTTTGCAGTTTTCGGCCAGGGTCAGCGCCTTATCGCGCGTGGATGTTGGCAGCACCATCACTGGGCGCGTGTTGCAGGTGTTGGTGAAAGAGGGTGATGTGGTCAAAAAAGGCGATGCACTCTTGATGCTGGAAACAGAGGAACTGAAAGCGGCTGTATTGCAAGCACAGGCCAATGAACAACTGGCCGCTGCCAAATTAACTGGTTTGCGCAGCACCGGGCGCAGTGCGGTGCAGTCCACCGTGACGCAAGCCGAGTCTGTGTTGATTGCAGCACAAGCCGAGTTGCAGCGTACCCAAAAACTGGTGGCACAAGGGTTTCTGAGCCCAGCGCGTCTGGATGAAGTGCTGCGCGCTGTGGCGGTGGCGCAAGCGCAAGTCACAGGCGCGCAAGCACAGAAGAGTGCCAATGCCGATCAAGGCACAGACATTGTGCAAGCACAAGCACAGTTGGTATCAGCCAAATCGGCCACGACAGCCGCAAAAGCACGATTGGCGCAAGCTGCCATCAGCGCACCCGCCAATGCCAAGGTGATTGACCGTTTGGTTGAACCAGGGCAAATTGTGCAAGCGGGCCGTGCCCTTTTAAGCTTGACAACGCAAAGCGCACCGCTCTTAACGGCCTTGGTGGACGAGCGTTATTTGGAGCAACTGCAACTGGGTCAAAGCGCCACGGTGTTGGCAGATGCTTACCCAGGTCAACGCTTCACAGCCAAGGTTGAGGCGATTTCACCCTTGGTCGATGCGCAGCGCGGTGCCATCGAGGTGAAGTTTGCAGTCACCGGCACAGCCCCAACTTTTTTGCGCGAGGATATGACTTTGTCAGTGGAAGTTGAAACGGCCAAACGCGATCGTGCCTTGGTGCTGCCTGTCAATGCATTGAGAACGAATGACGCCAAAGAATGACGCTACAAAAAATGACACGCCAAACTCAAGCATTGTCTATGTTGCGCAAGACGGTCGCGTGGCTGTGCGACCCGTCAAACTGGGTTTGCGCACGCTCAATGCGGTTGAAGTTTTGGAGGGATTGCAAGCAGGTGAGGTGGTGATTGTGGGTGCCAGTCCCAAAGCAGACAGCAAAGTAAAGGTCAAGATTGACAACACCATCAACGACAAATTGACGGTATCGGGTGCCAAGGCCAAGGGTGAAGACGCTGGCTCGGCCATGACCAATGCCATGGGCCGTTAACGGCTTGACAGCATGTTGTATGCCTTAGGATTTGAACGCACCGTGGCCTTGCGCTTTTTGCGCGAGGGGCGCATGCAAACGGTGCTCATCATTGTGGGCGTAGCCGCTGGGGTGGCGGTGGTGGCTTATATTTCTGCGCTGATCACAGGGCTGCAAAGCAACACATTGGAAAAGACTTTGGGAGCACAAGCGCACATCACCGTCAGTGCGCCGGATGACAATGTCAGCTCGGCACGCGTACCCAATATCGCAGGCACCACGGCATTGGTGCAAACACAGCCGCGTGCACAGCGGCCACGCTCCATTTCCAATTGGCAGCAATTGATGCCTGTGCTGGAGGCGATGCCTGAAATAGCATCCGTGTCACCTTCGGTGCTGGGTGGCGGCTTGGCTGTGCGGGGTGAGGCTACCAAAGCCATCTCACTCACCGGCGTGGTGCTTGATCGCTACGACAAAATTGTGAACCTGCGTTCAAAAGTCATTGCTGGCGTGGCACGCTTAGACCCTGGCGACGGCATCATTGGCAGCGAGCTGGCGACCGATTTGGGCATTCGTGTGGGTGACCGATTGCTGATCAGCACAGGCGCTGGCATCAGTGCTGTGACGGACTCATTGCGCGTGACCGCCATTGTTGATTTGGGTGTGCGTGAGCTGAACCGACGCAGCGTGATTGTGCCCCTGCGCGCGGCGCAAAACTTGATCAATCTGCCTGGCGGTGCCACCAATCTTGACATCAGCTTGCGCGATGTCTGGAGCGCACAAACCTTGGCAGCCGATTTGTCGCAACGCTTCCCCTACAAAATTGAAAGCTGGCAACAGGCCAACGCGCAATTGGTTTCGGCTTTGAATGCGCAGTCGGTCAGCACCTCTTTGATACGCGTGGTCGTCATGATCGTGGTGGTGTTGGGCATTGCCAGTGTGTTGGTGGTGTCGGTGGTGCAAAAGCGAAAAGAGATTGGCATACTGCGCGCCATGGGTGCCACCCAAGGGCAAGTTTTGCGCGTATTTTTACTGCAAGGCGCGATTGTGGGTGCTGTAGGTTCTGCCTTGGGTGTGTTGCTGGCAGTGGTGTTGATTTGGGCATTCACGTATTTTGTGCGCGGTAGCGATGGCTTGCCACTGTTTGTCATATCCCTGGCACCCGCACTGGCCATGCGCATCGCTTTGATTGCCACCGTCTGCGGTGTGTTGGCTGCCGTGGCGCCAGCACGCAGAGCGGCAGCACTGGACCCAGCTTTGGCCATCAGGATTTGAAGTCAAAACACATGTCTACTTCAGTTCAACACCAGCCACTCATCACGCTGAATGGCATCAAAAAAAGCTACAACATAGGTTTGCCTAACGAAGCCGAAGTGTTGCATGGACTTTCTTTGAGCATAGGCACTGGCGAATTTGTGGCTTTGATTGGCCCATCCGGTTCAGGTAAAAGTACCTTGCTCAATATCATTGGTTTGCTGGAACGCATGACCAGTGGCAGTTACCACATACAAGGTGTTGAAACCTCTAGCATGGATGATGCAGCGTTGACCTTGATGCGGCGGCAAATGCTGGGTTTTGTTTTTCAATTTCACCATTTGTTGCCTGCATTCACAGCGCTTGAAAATGTGACACTGCCGGCCTTGATGCGCGAAGGCAGCGTGTCCACAGCGCAAAAAGAAAAAGCGCGCGCCATTCTTGCGGCTGTCGGTCTTGAAAACGCCATGCACAAACGTCCCAGCGAATTGTCGGGTGGCATGCAGCAAAGGGTTGCCATTGCCAGGGCTTTGGTATTGAACCCACCTTTGGTGTTGGCCGATGAGCCCACAGGCAATTTGGATACCGCATCGTCCAATGAAGTGTTTACCGTGCTCAGACAATTGCACGCCGATTTAAACCTGTCATTCGTCATTGTGACGCACGATCAAAGCCTGGCAGCACGATGCGATCGCATCATTGAAATTGTTGATGGGCAGATCAAACGTGACGAAGCCATCGTTGCCAAAGCAGCAAACTAAGCAGCGCGGGTAGCGATTATTTGTAAACCTTCTTCAACAACTGCAGCAAAGTTTTGCGCTCTTCTTTGCTGAGTTTGGCGGTTTTGTCGATTTCTAATTCGGCTGCGGTTTTTTCGGCTTGGCGCATCATGTCCGCACCAGTGGACGTTAAGTGCAAGCCCATGGCACGGCCGTCGGTGGGATGGGGATGGCGGGTGATGAGTTTGCGTTTGACCAAGGTGTTGATCATGCTGACCATATTGGGCGCTTGTATGCCCAGTGCGTTGCACAATTGCTTGGAGGTGATGCCAGGGTTGTGGGTAATGAGCGACAGCACCGAAAAATCAACCGTGCGCAGCCCATACACCGCCATGCGCTGCATGAATTCATCAATGATCACCAAGGCCGTGCGGCGCGCGTTGTAGCCCACTAAGGTTTCTAAATAGCGGGTGTTGACTTTGTCAACGTGGGGAATGTGGACTGACTCTTTCATGCTTGGTTGGGCGGTATTGTATTCGTCAAGCATGTTAAACGAGGCCGTGTTGTTAGACTTTGCTTTGCGTCAATCGGGCTTGAATGATTTGCACACGCATGTCAAATTCGGGCAGAACAAAGTAGCGCAACGCCTCAGCAGGCTGCTGCCAACGTGCGGTGTCTAGCGTGCTGTTGGCCTTGTTTGCGTCCACTGCGCTTTCAATTTGTTGCCATGCCCACGCCATCAGTGTGAGCGCCACAGCGCGTAAATAATCATCCGCCACCCAAAATGCCAGCTCTGCGTTGTTGCGGTTGGCTAGAACCAGCTCTTCGGTCAACTTTATGAGTGTTTTTGGCATGTAGCCGGCGTATTGATTGCCTATACTGCTATTATTTTTATAGTGTTCGCTTGCTTGCTCTAAAGATGACATCAATTGCGTCATGCCTGCACCGCCGTCAGATAACACTTTGCGCACCAATAAATCGATGGCTTGAATTTCGTTGGTGCCTTCGTAAATCATGGCCACACGCGCGTCGCGCACATTTTGCTCTATGCCCCATTCGCGCACATAGCCGTGGCCGCCAAACACTTGCAGGCATTCGCTGCCGCCGCTGAAAGCTTGCGCGGTCCAGGCTGATTTGAGCACGGGCGTGACCAAGCTGCACCAGCGCTCGGCCGCTTTTTTGCGTTCGGCATCCGGATGGTGTTTCACCATATCCAACTCTATGGCGGTGCGGTAGGCCAACACACGGCCACCGTCAATCCAAGCACGCTGTGTATCCAAAATACGCCGCATGGCCGGATGTTGAATGATGAAGTCTGCTTCGGCAGCGTTTTTGCCTCGACCACCTGTTTGCGCTGGTGCGCGCACTGGTGCTCTCATCTGTCGACGCTCTTTGGCATAGGCATCGGCTTTTTGCCATGCGGCTTCAAGTAATCCAATACCTTGCAATGCCACGTGTAGCCGTGCGGCATTCATCATCACAAACATGGCATTCAAGCCGCGCCCTGCTTCACCCAATAACCAGCCAGTGGCATCATCAAAACGCATGACACAGGTGGGGCTGCCGTGCAAGCCCATTTTTTCTTCAATGCGCTCGCACACCACGCTACTGCGAGTGCCATCACTGTAAAACTTCGGCACTAAAAATAAAGACAAACCTTTGGGGCCAGGCGGTGAGTCTGGCAATCGCGCCAGCACCAAATGCACGATGTTGTCGCTCAGATCATGCTCGCCACCTGAGATAAATATCTTGGTGCCGCTGATTTGGTAACTGCCATCCCCTTGCAACACCGCTTTGGTGCGCGCCAAACCCAAGTCACTACCCGCATGCGGCTCTGTCAAGCACATGGTGGCGAGCCATTCACCAGTGGCTACTTTTTCTAAATACTGCGCTTTGAGTTCACTGCTGGCATGGTGCTTGATGCATTCATACGCGCCGTGCAACAAGCCCGGCGCCATGGTCCAACCGTGATTGGCACCGCTGAGCATTTCATACAGAACAGCTTCCAACACCGCAGGCAAACCTTGCCCCCCATCTTCGGTGGCACAAGCCAATGCTGGCCAACCCGCTTGCCAAAATGCTTGGTAGGCATCACGAAAGCCGGGCGGCATGGTGACCCTGCCCGAATCAAATTTCGCACCCACCTCGTCACCTACGCGATTCAAAGGTGCGACGACTTCACTGACAAATTTACCCGATTCTTCCAGCACTTGCTGTATCAAGTCGGCATCCATTTCAGCATAGTTTTGCAAGCTCTGCAATTGCAAAGGCGCTTGCAAAACTTTGTCAACGATGAAGTGAATATCGTTTGTTCGTGCTTGGTAAAATTTCATCTGACTTGACTGTTGCTGTAAATAAAAACTGCTCGGAGAGCCGCAAATGTTGGTCTCCGAGCAGTACTCGACAAAGGCAGATTAGGAATCTACTGAGAAACCAATGCGCTTGATCAGTGGTCCCCAGCGGTTCAATTCATCTTGTGAGCTCTTGAGTTGCTCGGCTGGTGTGCCTGGGTACGCAATCAAACCAACCACTTGCAAGGCATCCAGCACAGACTTGTCTTTCAATGCGGCTTGAATAGCGGTATTGGCAACAGCAACCACATTGGCTGGTGTTTTAGCGGGTGCATAAAAACCAAACCATTCTTCCACCGTCAACTCTGGGAAGCCTTGTTCTGCAAAAGTTGCGACTTCAGGTACAAATGGTGAACGTGTTTTGCCTGAAGTGGCGATGATGCGCATCTTGCCGGCTTTGTGGTTGGCAATAAAGTCACCATGTGGTGTGAACATACAAGCAATTTGACCGCCTACAACGTCGGTTACACCAGGTACTGAACCACGATAAGGTACATGCTTCAATTCAGTGTTGGTGTTCAAGCCCAACAAGGCGCCAATGAAGTGTGGTGTTGAACCCGCAGCAGGTGAACCATAGCTGGCTTGCGTAGGATTGGCTTTTGCCCATGCCACAAAGTCTTTCACTGTTTTCACGGTAGCTGGCACCATAGGGCCTACTGCCAAACCATGGTGAATCATGGAACTGGTGCCAACGGGTTGGAAATCTTCAAATGGTTTGTATTGCAAATTTTTGAAAATATGCGGGTACAAAGAAATCGCTGAGAATGGTGTCATGGCCAGCACGGAGCCGTCAGCAGGTGAAGTCTTCAACAGGTTCAACGCGATTTGTCCGCCTGCACCTGGTTTGCTGTCAACCACACCATTGCTTTTGCTATAGGCAGTTCCGCCTAACTTATCGCCAACACGGCGTGCACAGATGTCACCTGCACTACCTGGTGGAAAGCCGTAGAGAATTTTGACTTGGTCAAAGGGCATTCCGGATTGAGCCCACACTTGCTGAAATGCGGTGCTACCTAAAATAGCCGCACCGACAGCGGATTGAACGAATTGACGACGATTGGTCATGCTAGTCTCCTTTTACTGGGTTGAAATACACGGGTGAAAAACTGAATTAAGTTGGTTTCAAAATATGGTGCAAAGTTTCATCGTGCAACTTTGCGACTGTATCGGCTCGATGCGCCAACACTGCACGTTGGTTGATAGAACCTTTGTCTGTGACCTCTCCACGGTCGATGGTGGGTGGTTCTGCCAACAAACACATGCGGGCAATGCGACTGGCACTGCCAGTGGCGGATTTGGCCAAATCATTGATGACGTTCTGGAAATGCGCGATGACTTTGTCATTGGCCAATACATCAGCCAATGGCACACTGGCTTCAAGGCCACTGAGTTCACGCACCTTGGCCGTTGGAAACACCATGGCACCAACTTCTTTCAGGTTGATACCCGTCAGTACCACGTCTTGAATGTAGGGCGCACCAGCAGCAATGATTTTGGAACGCAAAGGTCCGACGCTGACGAATGTGCCCGTAGCGAGTTTGAAATCTTCGGCAATGCGACCATCAAACTTCAAACCCAGATGCACATCGGTTTCGTCAATCCATTTAACGGCATCGCCTGTGCAAAAGTAGCCCTCTTCATCAAAACTCTCAGATGTGTCTTCAGGTGCACGCCAGTAACCAGGGGTGATGTTAGGACCTTTGTAACGCACTTCGGTTTTACCTTGCATGTCTACCAATTTAATGGTCATACCAGGGGTGGGCACACCCAAGTCACCGGCTTTCACATGCGGATTGGTCACAAAAATTGCAAAAGGACCTGATTCGGTCATGCCCAATCCAGTGGTCATCACAATGCGTTCGCCAACTTCTTTTTCTTGTGCAGCGTACAAACTGTCCCACACCGGCTGCGCCAGAGCAGCACCCGCATAGAAAAACATTTTGACCTTTGAAAGCAAATTGGCGCGCAGCGCCTCGTCACTGTGCATGGCATTGGCAATGGCTTCAAAACCTGTGGGCACATTGAAATAAACCGTAGGCGCTATTTCGCGTAAATTGCGCAAAGTCTCCCCCATCAAAGCGGGTGTCGGTTTGCCATCGTCAATGTACAGAGTGCCACCGTGGTACACCACCATGCCAAAGTTGTGGTTGCCACCAAAGGTGTGATTCCAAGGCAGCCAATCCACCAAGACCAAGGGTTCTTTTGCCAACACAGGCATGCTTTGCGCCATCTGCTGCTGGTTGGCACACCACATGCGTTGTGTGTTAATGACTGCTTTGGGCATCTTGGTCGAGCCGCTGGTGAACAAAAATTTGGCGATCGTATCTGGCCCAGTGGCTTGCATGGCGGCATCTACCGCTGCTGTTGCTGCAGTTGCCGTCAATGCATCAAAAGGTGTGACTTGGCGACCGTCAAATTTTGCTTCAGTTCCTTGTGTTAAGACCACTTCAATACTCGGATCAACCGCTGCCGCAATGGCTTTGCCATAACGCGCTGCATCGGCAGCAAACACCATTCCAGGCGTCACCGTCTTAAGCACATGGCGTAGCTTGTCGAAATCTTGGCTAATAAGTGAGTAGGCAGGCGATGTGGGTACAAAAGGCACACCAGCCACCAAACAACCCAATGCCAAGAGCGCATGCTCCAAATCGTTTTCAGACAAAATCACCACGGGGCGTTCTGCACTCAATCCACGGTTGATCAAGCTTTGGGCAATGTTGCGCGCTTGTGTCCATGCCTGTGCATAGCTGATGTGTTTCCAAGCACCTGTACTGCCATCTGGTAGCTTTTCACGACGTGCCATAAAGGTACGATCAGGGCAGGTTTGAGCCCAATGCTGCAAGCGGTCTGTGATGCGATCGGGAAATGCTTGCAGTGTTTGTTCGGCGCTCACGTAGTGCACGCCTGGTGCACCATCTTTCACAGAAACGCGTGTCACACCAAAGGTAAGAGGTCTAAATTTGGGAGTGCTCATGAAAATATCAGCGCTGAAATTGTGTAAGTTAATATGGCCAATGGATTTAAGACTTCTGCACTTTGGCAGCGCGTCCTTCTAAAAACGCTCGCACGCGGTCTTTGGCTTCGGGTGCACTTTGCGCGATAGCTGCCATCATGGCTTCGGTCATGAACCCTTGATCGGCAGGTTGGTCAGCAATGCGCGGCAACACGTGCGTCAGTGCGTAATTGGTCATGGTGGCATTGGTGGCAATGCGTTTGGCAAGTTCTAAAGCTTTTTCAAATGCAGTGCCGGTAGGCACCAAGTACTGCGCCAAACCGATGCGTTCACCGTCTTGCGCGTTATAGACGCGACCTGTCAACATCATGTCGGTCATGCGAGCGGTGCCAATCAGTCGGGGAATGCGAACTGCGCCGCCGCCGCCCACAAAAATGCCGCGCGAACCTTCAGGCAACGCATAGAAAGTTGTCTCATCTGCTACCCGAATGTGACAAGCGCTGGCCAATTCAAGCCCACCGCCCACGACTGCGCCATGCAGTGATGCCACCACGGGAACAGGCCCGTACTGCACACACTCCAAAGCCGCATGCCACATGCGCGAATGGAAAACGCCTTCTGAAGCATCACGCTCTTGTAGTTCGCTTAAATCCAATCCTGCGCAGAAATGCTCACCTTCACCGTCAATCACTGCGGCTCGCACGGTTTTAGGCAGTTTTTCAAAAATATCACGAATCGCCAGTATCAATCCGTCATTGATGGCGTTGCGTTTTTTACCGCGTGTTAAACGGATCACCGCGACTTCCGGGTGTCCGCTTGCGAGTTCGAAGTGAATATCCTTGTTTGTCATTGTTTTCTTGATATTGTTGGTTTTTGGGCTTGATTATGGTTATCAAATATAACTATAATCATTTGACTTGGCGACCCATTTTTGGCTTATTTTCTAAGTATTTTCCCTATGCACGGTATCAAATCCAGTGTCAAAGTTGCAACAATCTATCAAGGAGACTTTCATGGACTATAAAAATTTGGTGGCGATTGATATTCATACCCACGCCGAAGTCAGCTGCTGGAATCCTTTTGACAGTTACGGCGAAGAATACGACAAGGCGGCAGACAAGTATTTCAAAAATGGAAAACGTCCAACCATTGCCGAAACTGTGGCTTACTACCGCGAGCGCAAAATTGGGTTGGTGATGTTCACGGTAGATGCCGAATCAAAAATGGGCAGACGCCGCATACCCAACGAAGAAATAGCCGAAGCCGCCAAAGCCAACTCCGACATGATGATTGCTTTTGCCAGCATCGATCCTCACAAAGGAAAAATGGGTGCACGCGAAGCTCGCAAGTTGATTGAAGAGCATGGCATCAAGGGCTTCAAATTTCACCCCACGGTGCAAGACTATCACCCATACGACAAAATGGCTTGGCCGATTTATGAGGTGATTGCCGAGTACAAAATGCCCGCCATCTTTCACACCGGTCACAGCGGCATAGGCAGTGGCATGCGCTGCGGCGGTGGATTGCGTTTGGCGTTGAGCAATCCTATGCACTTGGACGAAGTGGCGATTGATTTCCCCGACATGCAAATAGTGATGGCGCACCCCAGCTTTCCATGGCAAGACGAGGCTTTGAGCGTGGCCACTCACAAACCCAATGTGTGGATTGATTTGAGTGGCTGGAGCCCCAAATATTTCCCCAAACAGTTGGTGCAATACGCCAATACCTTGCTGAAAGACCGCATTTTGTTTGGCAGCGATTACCCACTCATCACCCCCGACCGTTGGATGAAAGATTTTGAGGAAGCTGGCTTCAAGCCCGAAGTGATGCCTGGTATTTTGAAAGACAACGCGGTGCGATTGTTGGGATTAGCACAAAGCAGCTGATGCAATAATCAGAGCATGTCTAAGCTAAAGCCCATCACGCCTAAAAAGAAACCACCCCTAAAACGACCAAGCACGCCGCCAGGTGAGGTCCGCATCATCGGTGGACAATGGAAGCGAACCAAGCTGGCTGTAGCGCACTTCCCAGGCCTGCGTCCTACACCCGGATCGCGTTCGCGAGACCTTGTTCAACTGGCTGGGGCAAGACATGAGTGGCATGCATTGTGTCGATGCCTTCGCAGGTACGGGTGTATTGGGGTTTGAAGCAGCTTCACGCGGTGCTGCACATGTGCTGATGGTAGAACAACAGTCGCAAGTGCTGGCGCAATTGCAATCAACTGCCACCAAATTACAAGCCAAGACGGTCAAAATAGAGCGTGGCGATGGTGTGAGCGCCTTGAAAATCATTTCTGCCAAAAGCATCGATGTGGTGTTCTTGGATCCGCCCTTTGATGCAATTGGCGTGGCCGATGCAGCCCTCTCTGCAGCCAGCCGCGTGGTCAAAGACAGTGGTTACATCTATTTCGAATCACCCAAAGCCTTATTTGCAGATGAAGCCGAAGTTTATGGCTTGCTGCTGCACCGCCAAGGCAAAGCAGGCATGGTGCACTACCATTTGCTGCAACGCATACCAGCAATCTCAAAATCCGATTGACCCCAGTCAATTCACTTGATTAAGTAGGTGCACTATCTGATTGTGCGTAATTTGAGATAATCCCTGCATGTCCAAACCCGCTACTCCAAATCGCATTGCCGTTTACTCAGGCACGTTTGACCCTTTCACTTTAGGGCATGAAGACGTGGCACGACGTGCTGCGGGCTTGTTTGACACCTTGATCATTGCGGTGGCTGCCGCTCACCATAAAAAAACGCTTTTTAGCCTTGAATCCCGTATAGATATTGCCAAGACTGCTATTAAAAATATAGCTAACGTGAGTGTCTTGCCATTTGATGGCTTGATCATGGACTTTTGCAAACAACAGTCCGCCACCGCCGTGGTACGCGGCGTACGCAATGTGACCGACTTTGACTACGAGGCACAAATGGCGGCCATGAACCGCAAATTAAGGCCAGAGGTTGAAACCGTATTTTTGCTGCCAAGCCTTGATTTACAGCCCATCAGCAGCACTTTGGTGCGTGAGATCAGCAAACTCGGTGGCGATGTCAGTCAAATGGTCAGCCCCGAAGTTGCCAAAGCATTGGCTGCAGCCCATTCCAAATAGACAACAGGATTTTCAAATATGGCACTGATGATTACCGATGAATGCATCAATTGCGATGTGTGCGAACCCGAATGCCCGAACGATGCCATTCACATGGGCAAAGAATATTACGAGATTGATTCCAACAAATGCACCCAATGCATTGGCCATTTTGACGAACCCCAATGCCGCGAAGTTTGCCCTGTTGACTGCATCCCCTTCGACCCCAAACACGAAGAGGACGAAGAAACTTTGTGGGCTAAATACCGTCGCTTAACGGCTGCGAAGCAGGCGGTTTGACATCTTTTGGCTGCGAAGCAAGCGGCTTATATCGTTTGGTTGCGAAGCTAACGGCTTAACAGCACCCTCAGGCTTAGGTGGTTTTGGCCTAGGTGGTTTGCTGGTGTGAATCTGCAGCATCGCTTTTTCCATATCACCCGCTAAAAAATCAGGCACAGCTTTAAGGCTGCGGTCTATGGTTTGATCTATGGCGATGCGTTCGTCCAGAATTGGTTTTTTCAGCACCCAATCGGCCACATCTTTGCCCACGCCGGGGTGACCAATGCCGATGCGCAAGCGCCAGTAATCACCAGTACCTAATTTGGCATGGATATCGCGCAAGCCATTGTGTCCAGCATGACCACCAGCAAACTTCACTTTCGCTTGTCCAGCTGGTACATCCAATTCATCATGCACGACCAAAATTTCATCCGGCGCAATTTTGAAAAATTTGGCCAAGCTGGCCACTGATTTGCCAGATAGATTCATGAACGTTTGCGGTTGAAGCAACCAAACAGATTGCCCTTTAACCGTGGCTCGCCCCACCATGCCAAAGTGGCTTTTGTCCATGGACATGGGAGCATTGAGCTGTCGCGCCAATTCGTCGATGAACCAAAAGCCCGCATTGTGGCGCGTGGCTGCATAGTCAGGGCCCGGATTGCCCAATCCGACAAATAGTTTAATCATTCGGGTTGATATCAGCTAAAGAGGATTAAGAAACCAAGAGTTTTTCAATCAAGGCATGCAGCTCCGCAAAATTGGGCTCGCCCACATAACGCTTCACGATTTGCCCTTGTTTGTCCACCAAGTAGGTGGTGGGTGTGAGTTTCACATCACCCCAAGCCTTGGCCACAGCACCTGTGTTGTCTATGGCTACCTTGAATGGCAGATCACGCGTTTTGGCAAAATGCACCACATAGGCTGGGGTGTCATAGTCCATCGCCACGGCCATTGTTTCGTAGCCCTTGGCTTTGTATTTTTGATGTGTTTCGACCAATTTGGGCATTTCAGCGATACAGGTTACGCAACTGGTTGCCCAAAAATTCACCAAGGTTACTTTGCCCTTGAAGTCAGCCGTGTACTGTTTGCTGCCATCGAGCAACACAAACGTTGATTCAGGCGCAGGCTCTTTGCCTGCCGTCAAGAACACGGTGGCACTGATGGCTAAAACGGCAATGCCAATGGCGGCAGTCAGGTATTTCTTCATGCGTTTATTTTCGCAGAGATTGCGGGCTGATGCACAAATCACCCAAGTAGGTCTCAATCAGGCAAAACCCACAGCAAACGCCTTTTTTCTATCATGCATAACCTTATGCAAATAATGCATAAATTTCCCTGTGATTGACAGATAACGCGCGGTTTGGCTCCATAGAATCAATCCAATTTTTTTAAACTTTGGAGTAATCTGATGACTGCACCCGCCTTGAACGCACCTGCGTATGTGAAGAATGCCAAGTTGATCGCTTGGGTGGCCGAAATGGCCGCATTGACCAAACCCAAAGACATCTATTGGTGCGATGGCACTGAAGAAGAATACCAACGTCTGTGCCAACAATTGGTCGATGCCGGCACTTTCAAAAAGCTCAACCCTGCCAAGCGCCCCAACAGCTTCTTAGCTTGCTCAGACCCATCTGACGTGGCCCGCGTGGAAGACCGCACCTACATTTGCAGCGAGAAAAAAGAAAACGCAGGCCCTACCAACAATTGGATGGCACCTGCAGACATGCGTCAATTGTTGCAAACCGGCAAAGACGGCCAAAAAGCTTTGTTCGATGGCTGTATGGCAGGCCGCACCATGTATGTGGTGCCATTCTCTATGGGCCCATTGGGCAGCCCGATTGCCCACATTGGCATTGAATTGTCTGACAGCGCCTATGTGGCCGTGAACCAACGCATCATGACCCGCATGGGCAAAGCCGTGTACGACGTGCTGGGTGCTGATGGTGCTTTTGTGCCTTGCATGCACACCGTGGGCGCGCCTTTGGCTGCTGGACAAGCCGATGTGAAATGGCCTTGCAACACCACCAAATACATTGTTCACTACCCAGAAACCCGTGAAATCTGGAGCTATGGCTCTGGCTACGGTGGCAACGCTTTGTTGGGCAAAAAATGCTTTGCATTGCGCATTGCATCCAATATGGGCCGCGACCAAGGTTGGTTGGCCGAGCACATGTTGATTTTGGGCGTGACCAATCCACAAGGTAAAAAATACCACATCGCAGCTGCTTTCCCATCTGCTTGCGGCAAAACCAATTTCTCTATGCTGGTTCCGCCTGCAGGTTTTGAAGGCTGGAAAGTCACCACCATCGGCGACGACATTGCTTGGATCAAACCACATGCCGATGGCAAGATGTACGCCATCAACCCCGAAGCAGGTTATTTTGGTGTCGCGCCTGGTACCAACATGCATACCAACCCCAATTGCATGCGCTCGCTCGATAAAAACGTCATTTTCACCAACGTGGCACTGACTGACGATGGCGATGTATGGTGGGAAGGCATGGAAAAAGACACTGGCAAAATCCCAGACCATTTGATTGACTGGCAAGGCAAAGACTGGACACCGCAAATCGCCAAAGAAACAGGCGCAAAGGCTGCGCACCCCAATTCACGTTTCACCGTGTCCGCCATCAACAACCCCGCTTTAGATCCTGAGTGGGACAACCCCAACGGCGTGGCGATTGATGCCTTCATGTTCGGTGGCCGTCGTTCCACCACCGTGCCTTTGGTTACCGAAGCACGCAGCTGGATGGAAGGCGTCTACATGGCAGCCACCATGGGCTCTGAAACCACAGCAGCAGCGGTCGGTCAAATGGGTGTGGTGCGCCGCGACCCGTTTGCCATGTTGCCATTCTGCGGCTACAACATGAGCGACTACTTCAAGCACTGGCTGGACATGGAGCACAAATTAGAAGAGTCTGGCCATACCTTGCCCAACATCTACTGCGTCAACTGGTTCCGCAAAGGCGCAGATGGCAAATTCGTTTGGCCCGGTTACGGTGAAAACATGCGCGTCATGAAATGGATGATTGACCGCATCGAAGGCAAAGCCACACAGTCACCACAAGCGCAAGAAAATATTTTTGGCTTAAGCCCCAACTACAAAGATTTGAACTGGTCTGGTTTGGCATTCAGCCAAGACGAATTCAACACCGTTACCAGCATTGACAAAGCGGCTTGGACCGATGAGTTGAAACTGCACGACGAGTTGTTCACTCAACTGGCCTACCACTTGCCTGCCGAGTTGTCACAAACCAAAGCGCAACTGCAAGCGCGTGTGGCTGCGCTGTAAAGCAAAGGTCATATAAGACGCTGGCAGAGGCAATTATTTATATAATATTGACCTTTAGCCAGCGTATTTATTGCCTGTATTGCTATTGTATTTATAGCATTTAGCGCGTTTTTGCGTGATAGCTGCCTGTTCCTCGACTGAATAATTCATCCTGCGCCAATAGCTGGCCAGGCGGGATATCGGGCTTGTCTTCAATCTGCGCATAAAGCGGTGCAAAATCAATTTTGGCCAGAGCTAGCAAGTCATCCAAACTCTGAATGACAAAATAGGTTTCCTGAAAATCGTCAATGCGGTAATCGGTTTGCATCACGCGCTGCAAGTCAAAAGCCACGCGATTGGGCGATGCATCATCCAAGGCGAAGAGGCTTTCAGAATGCGATGAGGCAATGCCAGCCCCATAAATTCGCAAACCGTCTGCCTGCTTGACCAAACCAAACTCCACGGTGTACCAATACACCCGCGCTAAATTTGTGAGTTTGCCCAGCTTTTGCGCCCGCAAGCCGCCCACGCCATAGGCTTGGATAAAGTCGGCTAAGGCGGGGTTCATCAGCATGGGCACGTGGCCAAAGACGTCGTGAAATACATCGGGCTCTTCAAGGTAGTCCAGTTCATCTGGTTTGCGGATGAACTGCCCTGCTGGGAAACGCCGGTTTGCCAAGTGCTCAAAAAAAACATCATCTGGCACCAAGCCAGGTACGGCGACGACCTGCCAACCAGTGCGTGGCAGCAACACCTCGTTCAATTGGTGGAAGTCTGGAATTTCGTCTGCGCCCATGGGCAAGTCACGCATGCCCTGCACAAATTCGTCGCAAGCGCGACCCGGCAGCAGCTTGGTTTGTCGCTCAAACAACGTTTTCCACGTTGCGTGATCAGCGGCGCTGTAGTTGCTCCAGCCTTGGTCAATCGTCCAGTCTGGGCGGGTGACTTGAGTGGCTTTCATGGCGCATGAAAGTTGGCAAAAGCGGCGTCAGCATAGTGCGCCATGTCAATATCCTGCTGCGACAAGCCATTCACATCATGCGTTGTCAACGTGATGGTGACACGGCTGTATACATTGAACCACTCGGGGTGGTGGTTGCGCTTTTCTGATTGAATGGCAATTTGTGTCATGAAGGCAAACGCTTGCGCGAAATCTGCCAAGACAAATTCTCGGGTAATGGCACCGCGCACGTCGTCATGCTTCCAATTGGGCAGGGATGCAAGCGACTCTGTAGAGGATGTCTTGTTTAATTTTTCAAGCATAAAATGTGCATCTAGACGGCGTATTGATTGCCTCAATTGCTATTAAAATCATAGCATTCATGCGTCTTTGCGTATTGAGTAGTGCCAAACGCTTCGATTCGACTAATTAATCTTGATGCCTGCTGACTTGATCAGCGCACCGTATTTAGTGTGTTCCGCTTGCACAAATTTGGCAAATTCAGCGGGACTTAAACGCTCTGGGGTGAAACCCATTTTGCTGAATTTATCTTTGTTTTCAGCTGCGTTCATGGTGTCTGCAAACGCGTTGGCGTATTTTTGAACATCCGCATCGCTCAGGTGGCTGGGTGCAAAAATGCCAAACCAGGTTGATACATCAAAGCCTTTAATGGTATCGTTGAGGGGCGCAACGGCTGGCAAAGCTTCGCTGCGTTTTTGCGTGGTGACACCCAGTACCAATAATTTGCCAGCACGAATTTGTGGCAGTGCCGATGCCAAGTTATCAAACATCACATCGACTTGACCCGACAACAAAGCCAACTGCGCCGGCCCAGCACCCGCATAAGGAATATGAACCATGCTGCTATGTGTGAGCGACTTCAACATTTCACCAGCAATGTGCCCAATGCTGCCATTGCCGCCAGAGCTGTAATCGAGCTTGCCCGGATTTTTCTTGATGTATGCCACCAAATCTGCTGTGCTGCGAATATTCAATTTGTTGGCACGTTCAACATTCATCACCAACACATTGGGGATTTGCGCCACCAAGGTAACTGGTTTGAAGTCTTTGATTGGGTCAAACGGGTAATTGGGCATCAACCACGGGTTGGCAGCGTGGGTGGCGATAGCACCCATCAGCAACTGTTGGCTGCCTGCTGCTGACTTGGCAACTTGGTTGGCACCGATGGTGCCACCCGCGCCAGGTTTGTTTTCAACCACGACTGTTGTGTCCAACTTGCTGCGTGCGCCTTCAGCCAATATGCGGGCTGAAATATCCAATGGACCACCTGCGGGGTAAGGCACAACAATGGTGATGGGCTTGTTTTGCGCCACAACCAGCGTGGGCACCGAGACGAGTGCACTGGCCAATAAAGCCGGTAAGAATGACAGCGAGAGTGTGAGTTGACGACGGTTCATGTGGGTGTCTTTCTAAAAAATTGCTGAATAAGTGATGATAAACGCACAAAAATTTAAGTTTCCACCTCTAAATCAGCTATTTTTGCTGCATTGCAACAATTTATCGCTGGACTTCTTCGGGTTTACCCTTATATTGGAGGTGTGAAAAAAACCAAACACCTTGAGATTATCCCTATACGCACTTTGAGCGCATGGCACAAAGGGCGTATTGCCGCACATTTGTTGGCTTTAGATGAAGGTGATCGCTATTTGCGTTTTGGCTACAAAGCCAGTGATGCGCAAATTCAAAGTTACATCGATGGATTGGACTTTGAACGCGATGATTTTTACGGCATTTTTAACCGCAATTTAGATTTGCTGGCAATTGCACACATCGCTTTTTCACAAGGCCTTGATCAGCAACGCCATGCCGAATTTGGCGTGTCGGTGAACAAAGCCGCGCGTCACCGTGGCTATGGGTCACGCTTGTTTCAACGTGCCGCTTTGCGCGCACGCAATGAGGGTGTCGCCATCATGCACATCAATGCCTTGAGTCAAAATTCGGCCATGATAAAAATTGCGCGCAAAGCTGGTGCATTGGTCGAAAACCATGGTTCAGACTCGGAAGCCCATTTGAAATTACCCCATGCAACCTTGTCCTCTCGGCTGTCTGAGATGTTGGAAAGCCACATGGCGCAGATTGACTACGGCATCAAATTTCACGCGAAAAATGCGCAAAAATTTTGGTCAGTTTTGAACGGTCACTGACTTCAGCTATCCTATAGGCTTCGCAACAACTGCGCACAGCCTTGATGGCATTAAAAATTGTGTGCGCCACTGTCAGTGTCAGAACCGAGTCCCAAAAGTAAAACGATTGATAAAACAGCGACAACTGAACGATCTTTGTTCAAAAAAATCGTTGAGTTTCTGAACCCAGGCCCTGATTCCAAAGATGAACTGATTGAGTCTTTGGCAGAAGCCGAGGACAACGACGTGATAGGCGCGCAAAGCCGATCCATGCTGGAAGGCGTGATTCGCATGGCGGATATGACCGCAGGTGATGTGATGGTGTCCGTGTCGCGCATTGATTTGCTGAACATTAATGCCGAAGCAGACGAGCTGATGCACCAAGTGATAGACACCGCGCACTCACGTTTCCCCGTTTACGAAGGGGAGAAAGACAACATCATCGGTATATTGATGGCGAAGGATTTGCTCAAATTGCAACGTGCGCCTGAGCTGAATATTCGCACACTTCTACGCCCACCTGTGTTTGTGCCAGAGACCAAAGGACTGAACGATTTGTTGCGCGAATTCAAAGGCAACCGCAACCATTTGGCGATTGTGATTGATGAGTTTGGCCGCATGGCCGGCCTTATCACCATTGAAGATGTGCTGGAAGAAATTGTGGGCGAGATTGAAGACGAATTTGACATTGACGACGACCAAGGGGATATTTTTGGTCTGGCCGATCAAACCTACCGTATCAGCGGCGATACCGCGATTGAGCGCGTGAACGAAACTTTCAACGTTACCTTGCTTGAAACCGACTCTGACAACCAATTTGACACCATTGGTGGCTTGGTGGCACATGAAATGGGGCATGTGCCCAAACGCGGCGAAAAAACCATTCTCAATGGTTTGAGTTTCACCGTGCTGCACACCAAAGGTGGTGCTGTAAAGTGGTTCAAAGTGATGCCTGAACATTTGGCCAAATAGTTGAAGCACGCTGTCTATCGTTCACCATGTTGCTGAAAAAATGGCTTTCTACAGGCATGCTCTTGCTTGCCGGCTACCTGCAAGCAGTGAGTCTGGCTTGGCCTTTTCAGATTGGCATTGAACCACTGGGCATCGTACAAGGACAAGCACTGTGGTGCTTGCAAATACTGGCATTGGCCGTGTTGGCATATGCTTTGTTGCTGGCCAACTCTGTTAAGCAAGCGGCATGGCAGGCTTGGTTGTTCAGCACCGCTTGGATGGTGGGCAGCGTGTGGTGGTTGTACATTTCCATGCACACCTACGGCGGCTTGCCGGCAGGCTTGGCAGCCTTTGCAGTGCTGCTGTTGGCTGGCTGCTTGGCGCTCTTCTACACTTTGGTTTCAGTGCTTTTTAGGCATCTAGCCGGCGTCAATACTGCCTACACTGCTATTATTTTTGCAGCATGTTGGTTGTTTGCCGAATTGGCACGTGGCACCTGGCTCACTGGTTTGCCTTGGGGCGCGGTGGGCTATGCACATGTAGATGGTCCTTTGTCTGGGCTGGCAGCGTATTTGGGCGTGTATGGCATGAGCTTTGTTGCCGCGTTTTTTGCCATGCTCTTGGCACAGCTATTGAGCCCAACTATGGGGTAAGCCAAGCGGTAAGTCCTCGCCAACGCGCAAGAGTCTATTAAATCAAAGCGTGATTGTGACAATGCTCGTAGCTGCCACCTACCTGTATTCAAAAACCGAACCAAGTGCCACTTACGCACACAGCGCGCCCTTGCAAGTCACGCTGCTGCAAGGCAATATTCCGCAAAACGAAAAATTCATTGTGGGTACTGGCATGGCAACAGCGCTGTCCTGGTACCAAGCACAACTCTTAAAAACATCCAACAGATTGGTTGTCGCGCCTGAAACAGCTTTACCTTTGCGCATGGCACAGCTGGAACCGAATTACTGGAAAAGCATCACTGATCACTTCAACCAAGCGGGCAGTCAACAAGCGGCTTTGATCGGATTGGTAGGCAGTCGCTCTGATGGCTACACCAATGCGGTGGTGGGATTAAAACCCCAAGCCCAGGCCAATACAATCGCTGCTGCAAAGCAAACCCTACCAATACGACAAGGTGCACTTGGTGCCTTTTGGTGAATTTTTTCCACCCTTTGCGCAGTGGTTCATCAACTTGATGAACATCCCACTGGGTTCGTTTCAGCGCGGCAATGCAATGCAAGCACCATTTGAATGGCAGGGTGAACGACTGGGCTTGAACATATGTTATGAAGATTTATTTGGAGAAGAGCTGGCACAACGCTATGCCAAGCCAAACACTGGTCCAACCATTTTGGTCAATGTCAGCAACATTGCTTGGTTTGGCAACAGTGTCGCCATCGATCAGCATTTGAACATTGCCCGCATGCGCTCAATGGAGCTGGCCAAGCCCACCATTCGCGCCACCAACACAGGCGCTACAGCCATCATCGATGCACAAGGCAAGGTCACACAGTCTTTAGAGCGTCACACCCGTGGTGTGTTAGTGGGTGAAGTCAGTGGTAACACCAGCATCACTCCCTATGCTTGGGTGGTGTCGCGTTTTTGGTTGTGGCCTTGGTATTTGTTTGCAGTGATTGTGTTGGGTTTGGCTTGGCGACATAAATTGTCACGGCGCAACTGAGGCACCGGTTACGCCATGACTAGCCATGGCAGCAGCCACAAAGCCTGAAGTTTTCATTTCATTCACAAACGCGTTCACAAAGTCTGCCACTTCAGCGCCATATTTTTTAGGCACGCCCATGGCTTGTTCGATCACCATGAAGTGACCGTCCAATAAGCGCAAGTTTGGATTGGCTTGTGCTTTGGATTGCAGCGCTTGCTTGATGCCGGCTGCCACTTCCAAAGTTTGCTCTAAAAATGCCTCCACCACGCCAGCCACATTCGCTTCGCGCACAAGCTGTGCATGTTTGATTTCACGGCTCAAAAACAAATCGTAAGCACTGCCCGTGCCCACTGCGATGCGGTTGCCAGCCGCATCCACCTGCGTATTGTTTTGAATCGGCGAATCTTGTCGCACCAAATAACAACCCTCTATCAGCACATAGGGCGCGGTAAAGGCAATTTCAGCGCCGCGCAAAGGGTCTATCGCAAAGAAGCCCACATCAGCCTGTTGTTCGTTCAAGGCTGCAACCGATTTGGCTGCGCCAGTGACGACCAACAATTCGAGCGGCACACCCAATCGCTTGGCCAATTCGTGCGACAAATCGACAGAAACACCGATGGGCTGTTGATTAGCATCCAATTTAGCCAATATCGGATTGCCTAAGTTGATGGCAGCGCGCAATTTGCCGGTGGGACATAAGGTGGTACGAAGGGTGTTTGACATCTGAATGAACGTAAATATTTAGTGTAATTAACCAAAAATTCCTTTTTAAATCATTTGTGTCTAGGCGTCGAGCCGCAGGCAGTGCTATAGCACGACAAGGCGAGACAACAACGACACGGATGATTTAAAAAGGAATTGGAAAATACTACCTTAAAATCAGCACACTATGCTTACATTTCAGCAAATCATTCTCAAACTTCAATCTTATTGGGACGCCCAAGGCTGCGCTCTGTTACAACCCTATGACATGGAAGTGGGTGCTGGCACTTCGCACACCGCTACATTTTTAAGAGCGCTGGGGCCAGAGCCCTGGAAAGCTGCTTATGTGCAGCCCAGCCGCCGCCCGAAAGACGGCCGCTATGGCAACAACCCGAATCGCATGCAGCACTATTACCAATACCAAGTGGTACTGAAGCCCGCACCCGCCAATATTTTGGATTTGTACTTGGGCAGCTTGGAAGCGCTGGGTTTCGACTTGAAAAAGAACGATGTGCGCTTTGTTGAAGACGATTGGGAAAACCCAACTTTGGGCGCTTGGGGATTGGGCTGGGAAGTGTGGCTCAACGGCATGGAGGTGACGCAATTCACCTATTTTCAGCAGGTCGGCGGCATAGATTGCAAACCGATCACCGGTGAAATCACTTATGGCCTAGAACGCCTTGCCATGTATTTGCAAGGTGTGGACAGTGTGTATGACTTGAAATACACCGAGAGTTTGAGTTACGGCGACGTGTTTTTGCAAAACGAGCAAGAGCAATCGGCCTACAACTTTGAACACAGCGACACCGACTTTTTATTCACCGCGTTCACCGCGCACGAAAAGCAAGCCAAATATTTAATGGAACAACAACTCGCCCTGCCCGCTTACGAGCAAGTGCTGAAAGCCGCACACACATTCAACTTGCTGGACGCACGCGGCAGCATCAGCGTCACCGAACGCGCTGCCTACATGGGCCGCATCCGCAACATCTCACGCAGCGTGGCGCAAAGTTACCTAGAGAGCCGCGAACGTTTGGGCTTTCCCATGGCACCCCGTGAGTGGGTGGCGCAGATGGCACCTGTGATGAAAAAGGCGGCATGAGCATGCAAACACTAAATGCCAAACAGAATTTATTGGTCGAACTCTTCGTCGAAGAACTGCCACCCAAAGCCCTGAAAAAACTGGGTGATGCTTTTGCCAGCACATTGGCAGCATCGCTGCAAAGCCAAGGCTTGGCTGCATCTGATGCCGTGGTCACACCCTTTGCAACACCACGCCGTTTGGCGGCACACATCACGGGTGTGGCTGCGCAAGCGGCTGACAAAGCCGTGTCGCAAAAACTCATGCCTGTCACAGTTGGCTTGGATGCGGCTGGCAATGCCACACCGGCACTGTTAAAAAAATTGCAAGCCTTGGGCGTGGATATTGCCAACCCAGCTGCTGCCGTGTCTGCATTAAAGCGCGCACCCGACGGCAAGGCAGAAGCTTTGTTTTACGACAGCCAAGTCAAAGGCGCAACGGTGACAGAAGGTTTGCAAAAGGCATTGACTGAAGCCGTCGCCAAATTGCCGATTCCCAAAGTAATGAGCTACCAATTCGCACAAAACTGCGACATGCCAGGCTGGAGCAGCGTGAGCTTCGTTCGTCCTGCTCATAAATTAATAGCACTCTTGGCAGACAATACGCTGGATGTAGCCGTTTTAGGCCTTAAATCTGGGCGAGAAACACTGGGCCATCGGTTTGAGGCAGCTGTGACGCCCGTGGTCATTAAAGACGCAGACAGCTATGCAGCAACACTGCTCAAAGACGGTGCTGTACTGGCCAGTTTTGAAGAACGTCGTGCAGAAATCGTGCGTCAATTACAAGCTGCTGCATTGCAAGCTGGCAAGCTTGACGGCACCACTTACCAGCCGATTGAAGACGAAGCCTTGCTGGACGAAGTGACTGCCTTGGTTGAGCGCCCCAACGTGCTGACCTGTGCGTTTGAAAAAGAATTCCTAGAGGTACCGCAAGAGTGTTTGATTTTGACCATGAAGGCGAATCAAAAATACTTTCCCCTCTTGGATGCCAAGGGCAAGCTCAGCAACAAATTTTTGGTGGTGAGCAACATCACCCCAGCAGATGCCAGTGCCGTCATTGGTGGCAATGAGCGTGTGGTGCGCCCGCGTTTGGCCGATGCCAAATTCTTCTTCGACCAAGACCGTAAAAAGACATTGGAATCACGGGTGGCTGGTTTGGACAAAGTGGTGTACCACAACAAACTCGGCTCGCAAGGTGAGCGCATACTGCGCGTGCGCGCCATCGCCAAAGCCATTGGTCAGCAATTGGGTGGCGATGCTTTGGCTGCTCAAGCGGACCAAGCTGCGATGTTGGCCAAATCCGATTTGGTGACCGACATGGTGGGCGAATTTCCAGAATTGCAAGGCATCATGGGACGCTACTATGCCTTGAACGATGGTTTGAGTGCCGATGTAGCCGATGCGATAGAAGACCACTACAAGCCGCGTTTTGCTGGCGACACATTGCCACGCAACGATGTGGGCGTGGTTGTGGCCCTGGCGGACAAGTTGGAAACCCTGGTTGGAATGTTCGGCATTGGCAATTTACCAACAGGTGACAAAGATCCCTTTGCTCTGCGCCGCCATGCACTGGGGGTGATTCGGATGTTGGTGGAAAAGAATTTGCCACTACCATTCGAAAGATTTAATTCTTAGACGAATTGCATGTTTAATTGCCGCAATGATTGGCCTGATGAAGCTGATTGTCGCAATCACCAATTTTGCTAGATTAGTTTACAAAGCTTTATCTATGACCGCTTGCAGGCAGTTTACGCGAGCAAGGCTTTGGCGCTTTAGAGGTTGAAGCAGTAATGTCATTGCAACCGCAAAATCTGGGCGATGTTTCCAAGCGACTCAACGCCGTGCGCGCTTTCGCTGCTTTACCCGAAGCCGCCGCACTTGCCGCCGCCAACAAACGCATCAGCAACATCTTGAAAAAAGTCAAAGACATTGACGACATTGATGCACATGTCAGTACCGTATTGCTCACTGAACCCGCTGAAATTGCTTTGTATGACACCATGAACAAGCTGGCACCTCAGGCCAAAGCACAGTTTGACGCGGGTGACTACACCGCCTCATTGCAAACATTGGCTGCGTTCAGAGAACCGGTGGATGCGTTCTTTGAAAACGTGATGGTCAATGCCGAACAAATGGATGTACGCGATAACCGTCAAGCTTTGCTCAAAATATTGCATGAAACCATGAACCGTGTGGCTGATTTGTCTAAGTTGGCGACTTGAGTAAACAAGCTATGAAACTCATCATTCTTGACCGTGACGGCACCATCAATCAAGACAGCGATGACTTCATCAAATCGCCGGAAGAGTGGATACCCATTCCTGGCGCATTAGAGGCCATTGCGCGATTGAACCATGCAGGTTGGCACACCGTCATTGCCAGCAACCAATCAGGTTTGGGGCGTGGTTTGTTTGATATTTCTGCACTCAACGCAATTCATGCCAAGTTGCACAAGCAACTCTCTGCACTGGGCGGCCGCATGGATGCGATTTTCTTTTGCCCGCACACGCCTGAAGATGCTTGCACTTGCCGCAAACCATTGCCGGGTTTGTCTGAACAAATCTTGGATCGCATGGGTGTGGATGCCAACGGTGTCATCGGTGTGGGCGATAGCTTGCGCGATATAGAAGCCACCGCTGCAGCTGGCTGCGAACCGCATTTGGTGCTAACTGGTAAAGCATCGAGTTTGCGTGGCCAAACCTTGCCAACAACATATCCCAGCAACACCATAGTCCATCTGGATTTGAGTGCCTTTGCTGACTTTGTGATCAAACGCGACAAAGCTAAAACATGAACCGCATCATCAATTTTTTAAGAGCCAGCGTCCATGCGCTGTTTTTGTTCATCACACTGGTACCTTGGACAGTGGTGGCATTGCTCACTTCCGTTTTTGCGTCTGGAACCACCATGTATTGGGTGTGCCAGCGATGGTTAAAGCTCTCTATTGATGCTGCTGAGGTCATATTGGGCATCACCAAGCGTGTTCATGGCTTTGAAAATTTACCACTCGCAGAAAAAGCACCTGCTATTATTTTGGTGAAACACCAATCGCTGTGGGAAACCTTTGCCATGCCTGCCATCTTGCCGCATCCTTTGGCTTATGTTTTCAAGCGCGAACTCAATTACATTCCCTTCTTTGGCTGGGTCATTGCCAGCATGGACATGATTTACATCGACCGCAAACAAGGCGCACAGTCTTTTCAAAAAATGGTGGACCAAGGAACGCGCCTGTTGGCCAACGGCACTTGGGTGATACTGTTTCCAGAAGGCACACGCATTCCTCGTGGTCAAACAGGCAAATACAAAACCGGTGGTACGCGTTTGGCCATTGCCACAGGCGCGCCCGTGATTCCGGTTGCTGTTTCATCAGCCAAATGCTGGCCCAAGAAAGCCTTTATCAAAACTCCGGGTGTGATTGATATTTCAATTGGCAAACCCATTCCCAGTGTGGGGCGCGAACCTGGGGAGTTGATGGCCGAGGTTGAAGCATGGATAGAAGCAGAAATGCGTCGTCTTGATCCTGATGCATATAAATGAAAACAGTGATTTGACATCCAACTTTCGCACACCACCATGCAGCGCTTGCTGAAATTCACACTCGATTTATTTGCGCCAACTGCTCCTGTCATCTCTCGCCACCCCGATTCAACACAGCAAACCAATATCAACGGTCAATTGATTGACTATCGTTTGCTACGCAGCCGACGCAGAACCATGATTTTCAGTGTCAGTGCGGAAGGCCTGGCCGTTAGAGCGCCTTACGGTATGCCGATGCACACAGTCGAGCAAGCCGTGCAAGAAAAAGGTCGTTGGATCGTTCGAAAATTGGGCGGTATGCAAGAGCGACAAGCCCGCGTGGATGCTTCGCGCATCAATTGGTTAGATGCGCCTCAACTTGATTTTCTGGGTCAAAAGATTGGCATCATTGTTGCGCCAGAAGAATCAAAAACACGATTCCAAACCAACAACGATTTGAATGACACACCTTCGCTGCTACTGGCATTGCCGGCTCATGCCAATGTAAAGAAAATTCGTGACACCACGCAACATTGGCTGAAAGAGCAAGCCACTTTGCTTTACACCGAGCGCTTGAATCATTTTGCAGCGCAATTGGGCGTGACATGGAAAACATTGCATTTAAGCAATGCCAACACGCGCTGGGGCAGTGCAAAAGCCGATGGTTCGATACGCTTGCATTGGCGCTTGATTCAATTCAGCCCTGATGTGATTGATTATGTGGTTGTGCACGAACTCAGCCATTTGCGCGAGCTCAATCACAGCCACAGATTTTGGGCGATTGTTGCCAGCGTGTTCCCGGATTATTTGGACCTTGAGAAAAAACTCAAGTTGGCTGTACTCCCACCTTGGGAATAGGAAAAGCGCTCAGTTAGGGCCTGGGTGAAACTTGACGCACCACCAAACTCACGCCCACGGCAGTCAACGCGATTCCCAACAATGTCACTGTGGTGATGGACTCGTTGAATAAAAACCATGCCATCAAGGCTGTGGTCGGTGGTACCAGGTAAAGCAAGCTGGTCACTGAAGTGGCGGCGCCGCGCTGCACCAACATGAACATCAGGGAACTGCCACCTAAAGTCAAAGCCAGAACCGCCCATGCCATGGATGCAATAAATGGTGCATTCCAAACAATGGCTTCTGTTTCAAACAAACACAAAGGCAATGTGACCAGCAAAGCCGCCGTGAGCTGGGTCACATTGGCAGTGCGCACATCCGTGGGTTGAACATAGCGCTTTTGATACAGCGTGCCAGCAGTGATGCTGAACATGGCCAACATGGCTGCGCCTAAAGTTAACGCACTGACCTCATTCGTGTCGTTGAATTTACGCGCAACAACCAGCACCAAACCCGCCAACCCCAACAGCAGGCCTAGCCATTGTCGTTTGGTGACAGCATGCTTTGCATGTGGATGATTGCTTGTGCTGTCAGCTGCATAAGTTAACCATAGAGCGGTGAGTATCGGCTGAAAGCCTACCAACAGAGCCACCAAACCAGAGCCCATGCCGTACTTCACGGCGACCCAAACGCCGCCCAAATACCCAGCATGAACCAAGGCGCCACTCACCCCCAAATGCCACATTTGTGACCGTTGTGTTGGCCAAACAGCTCCCGACAGTTTGATCCAAACCAGAAAACACGCTATCGACAGAACATATCGAATAGTCAAAAATGTCAAAGGTGGCGCATAGGGCAAACCAAATTTTGCAACGATAAAACCCGTGCTCCAAATCAGCACGAACACCATTGGCATCAGGCGCAGCAGAACATCGTTAGAAATAGGAAATCGAGAAGAAGTATTCAAGCCGACATCATAACGGCTGCCAATGATGCGAAATCTATCGTTACGATTTAACTTTGGACACCATTAAAAATTATTGCTTGCGCTGCACAAATAAATTGCGTTTGGCATCTTCTGGGTAGGCAAATGTCACCGCGCCGTTTTTAACCATGCCCATCACCAACATGTTTTGCGTCACCGCATCCTTGTCCTCTTTGCTGAAGGGTTGTTCGTATGTGGCGACCACGCCGTAATAAGTACGCAGTTTGCTCTCGAGCGCCGCCTTGATTGCTGGACCGTTGTAATTGCCATCACGAATATTGAACAGTGCATGCAACAAAATATAGACTGTGTCATAACCCTGTGCAGCCGCCATCGGAACGGGTATTTTGTCAACATTGTATTTGCGAGCGTAGCTGGTTAAGAACGCGGCACGGCGTGAGTTACTGGGCTCGGCGATGAAAGTTTGCGCCATCAAAGCGCCATTCGCTGCTTCTTTTGCACCATCGATGAAAAATGGGAATGACAAAGGCCAAGCGCCTACTTGTGGCACACGCCATGCCAAGGCTTGCCGTCCTTTGGCAATCACCGCATTTTCAGAACCAACGGTATAGCTGAATATCACGTTGGCACCGGCAGCGCGCGCTTCTTTCAGTTCGTTGCTTAAATCTTTGACGCCCAGTGCGAACTTGGCCACATAAACGGGCTTCAGATTTTTAGCCGCCAACGCTTTCTCGACATCGGCCAAGCCCGCTAAACCATATCCGGTAGTGTCCGCAAAAATCGCCACTTTGCTCCAACCACGTTTGAGAATATCGTCCACCACAAAGGGGGCTTGAATGGCATCTTTGGCTGATGTGCGAAAAATGTAACTTTCGGCTGCTGGGAATTTGGCAGTGAGTGGCGAGCCCGTTGAGCAGGGAATGATCAATGGCAGTTTGTTGGTTTGAAATACTTCTATTGATTTGGCTGCTACGCCTGTATTGCAAAAGCCAATGGTGGCGGCCACTTTATCGGC
This sequence comes from uncultured beta proteobacterium, assembly GCA_963841045.1. GTDB lineage: Bacteria > Pseudomonadota > Gammaproteobacteria > Burkholderiales > Burkholderiaceae_C > Aalborgiella. The sequence continues at coordinate 388,856 of CAWJBD010000001.1, forward strand.
AACCAATTCTTTGGACAGGGCCAAACCCACATCAGGATTGGCTTGGTCATCTTTGCGCACGATTTCCAGTTTACGACCCAAATAGCCGCCCACTGCGTTGATCTCATCCACAGCGAGTTGGATGCCATTGAACATGGGCACACCAAAATCGGCAGAAGCGCCCGTAAATGGGCCAATGACACCAATTTTCAGTGTTTTAGGCGTTTCAGTCTGCGCATTTGTGCCTCCCATGCCCACTGCCACACCAAATAACACCGCACCAATTTTGAAAATTACTTTGCTCATAAATCGTGATTTAAGTTGGTAAATGATGGATTCTCGTCATTTTGATGCATCCAACAACGCCTATTTACCCTAAGTCTTAAAATCTGCGATAATCGTAGGCTCTGAAAAATTGCTCAATACAAGCTTAGGATTCCAACATGAAACGCACTTACCAACCCTCTAAAGTTCGCCGCGCACGTACGCATGGCTTTTTGGCACGCATGAAAACAGCCGGTGGCCGTGCTGTGATCAACGCCCGCCGCGCCAAAGGTCGCAAACGTTTGGCTGTCTAATTTTTAGACTTCTGAACGCAGTTTGGCAGCCTCTGGAATCGTTTTTTAACCCTTCGCACTGAACCTTGCAGCGCATCGCAAGCCAATCACAGTTTTCCGCTGTGATGCAAGGTCAAATTGTGGCTAGAACACCCCATTTTGCTCTGCACCAAGTGGCACTGTCAGTGCCACTGTTTAATTTGGCAGAGCCTTATTTAGGGGTACTGGTGCCAAAACGATGGGCGAAACGCGCTGTGACACGCAACACCATCAAGCGCCAAATCTATGCCGTGAGCACCGACATGTCCAAACAAAACCCATCTCCATTTCAAGCGGTCGCCTACGTGGTTAGGCTGAAATCTGGGTTTGACCGCACTGAATTCATCAGTGCCACATCTGACAAGTTGAAAGCCGCAGTTCGCACTGAATTGCAGCAACTTTTCAAAACCTTGGCTTCATCATGACGTCTGTCACCGCATTACCGCAACAATTTTTGATGGGCATTGTCAAAGCCTATCGCTTGTTGCTGAGTCCTTGGTTGGGTTCAGGTTGCCGATTTGAGCCGACTTGCTCTCTTTATTCTTTGCAAGCTTTAGAGCAACACGGTGCCGCTAAAGGCAGTTATTTAACATTGAAACGCATTGGACGATGCCACCCATGGTGCGATGGTGGCGCAGACCCAGTACCGCGCACTTTTTCATTTTTCGCACACAGTTCAACCCATTCTTCTAAAGAAAAAACAGCCTCATGAACGATATTCGCCGCACGATTTTATGGGTCATTTTTGGCTTTTCCATGATTTCTTTATGGGACCAATGGCAGGTCTATAACGGACATAATCCAACATTTGGCTTAGCGCCAACGACCAAAGTAGCAGCCAATAAAACCACGCCTGCAGCAGCAAACGCTACGCCCAGTGCCACACCAGCAACCAGCGCCAGCGTGCCAACTTCTACCAATTTTGCTACAAATTCAATAGCACCTCAGGCAATCAATACGCCGGCTACAGCTCAAAATGGCAATGCAAATGCTGTTGCAGTACCAGAATTGCCAAAACAACGCTTCGAAGTCACTACCGATGTACTGAAGCTCACATTCGACACTGAAGGCGGCTCATTGGTTCGCTCAGAGTTTCTGAAGCACGCTGACATGGACAACAAAACCAAAGGCGTGGTGTTATTGGACGACAGCAAAGACCGCGTTTACATGGCACAAACTGGTTTGATTGGTGCAGCCAATTTGCCGACCCACAAAACGGTAATGGCCGTTGCGCCAGGTGCGCGCAATTTTGAAGGCAACACAAAGACCTCAAAGAACTGATCGTTAAATTTGAATCACCCGAAGCAGGCGGTGTCAAACTGGTGAAGACCTATACCATCAAACGCGATGGCTACGACATCGCAGTCAAGCACGAAGTGGTGAACACCAGCGCAGCGACCGGTTGCACCACAGTTGTATTTACAAATCTTGCGCGATGGCAACAAACTGGCTGGCGAATCCTCTTTCTACTCCACCTTCACTGGTCCCGCCGTTTACACAGAAGCCAAGAAGTTCCAAAAAATTGAATTTACTGACATCGATAAAAACAAAGTGGATGCAGAAAAACAAGCCAGCAATGGTTTTGTTGCCATGGTGCAGCACTACTTTGCGAGCGCTGGATATTGCCAGACGGCATCAAACGCGATTTGTTCACACGCAAAGTGGACACCAATTTGTATGCAGTCGGCATGATCACCGCTTTAGACACCAATCGCTGCGGGTGCGTCTAAAACAATTGAATCGCGCTTCTTTGTAGGTCCACAAGTCGAAAAAATCTTGGAAACAATCACACCGGGTCTTGAACTGGTGAAAGACTACGGCTGGCTTACCATGTTGGCCAAACCTTTGTACTGGTTGTTGGATGCATTGCACACATTCATCGGCAACTGGGGCTGGGCGATTATTGCCTTGGTGCTGTTGCTGAAAATTGCGTTCTACTGGCTCAATGCCAAAGCCTATTCCAGCATGGCCAAAATGAAAGCAGTGAACCCGCGCATCACTGCCATGCGCGAGCGCCTGAAAGACAAGCCGCAAGAAATGCAGCAAGAGATGATGAAAATCTATCGCGAAGAAAAAATCAACCCCATGGGTGGTTGCTTCCCGATCATGGTTCAAATTCCTGTGTTCATCGCTTTGTATTGGGTGTTACTAAGCTCGGTCGAGATGCGCAACGCACCTTGGATCATGTGGATACGCGATTTGGCAGCGCCTGATCCGTATTACATCTTGCCAGTGGTGATGACATTGACCACCATGCTGCAAACTGCGCTCAATCCCGCACCACCCGATCCATTGCAAGCCAAAATGATGTGGTTCATGCCACTGGCGTTCTCAGTCATGTTCTTCTTCTTCCCATCCGGCTTGGTGTTGTATTGGATCACCAACAACATCTTGTCCATCGCGCAGCAGTGGCTCATCAACACCCGCATGGGCGTGCCACCGCAGTTCAATTTGCCGAAATTCAAATAAAAATTAAAATTGTGCGAAAAGGGTCGCAGTTCATTGCGACCCTTTTTTTATTGGACAATCAACAATCATGAACGCCTTATTCACAAACCCCCATCGTCGCCATCGCCACCCCACCGGGTCGCGGCGCGGTGGGCATTGTGCGGGTGTCGGGCAAAACATAGCCCCCTTCGTTCAAGCGATTTGTGGTCGCGAATTAAAACCACGTGATGCCACCTATTTGCCCTTTTTAGATGCCAAAGGCCAAGCCATAGACCACGGTTTGGCACTCTTTTTTCCTGCTCCACATTCATTCACCGGTGAAGATGTACTGGAGCTGCAAGCGCATGGCGGACCAGTGGTGATGCAGCTTTTGGTATCGCGATGCTTGGAAGCCAGTGCAGAATTAGAAGCCACCACACAGCATGCGCGATTACCTGGTCTGCGCATCGCCCAGCCAGGCGAATTTACCCAACGCGCTTTTTTGAACGACAAAATGGATTTGGCGCAAGCTGAAGCGGTGGCAGATTTGATCGACGCCAGCACAGAAGCGGCAGCGCGTGGTGCGGTGCGCAGTTTGTCTGGCGAATTTTCCAAAGAAGTCCACACTTTGCTGGACGCACTCATTCACCTGCGCATGTTGGTGGAAGCCACTTTGGACTTTCCCGAAGAAGACATCGATTTTTTGCAAAAGGCCGATGCAAAAGGTCAGCTGAACCGATTACAAACCACTTTGGCCAGTGTGATGCAGCGTGCCGGTCAGGGGGCGCTACTTCGTGAAGGCATCAAAGTGGTGATTGCTGGGCAGCCCAATGCGGGCAAGTCATCCTTGCTCAACACTTTGGCTGGTGCCGAACTCGCCATCGTCACCCCCATTGCTGGCACCACACGCGACAAGGTGCAGCAAACCATTCAGATCGAAGGCATACCCTTGCACATCATCGACACCGCAGGCTTGCGTGAGAGTAACGATGAAGTCGAAAAAATCGGCATTGAACGCGCTTGGGCAGAAATTGGTGCGGCTGATGCTGTGTTGTTTTTGCATGATTTGGTACGCTGGAACGACCAGCAATGAATTGGCCAGCTATCAAGCTGCAGATGCCAACATCGCCTCCCAACTCACCAAATTGTTACCCCAACGCGTGCCCGTGATTCAGGTGTGGAACAAGGTGGATGCAGTTCAACCGCATTTGGCTGCGCAAGCAATGGCAACGCCATCTGATGGCGTCAATATCGCCAATATCGCTATATCTGCCAAAAACGGACAAGGGCTTGAAACACTGCGACACACCTTGCTTGAAGTGGTGGGCTGGCAACCGGCAGCCGAAGGCACTTACATCGCCCGCGAACGCCATTTGCAAGCACTGCGTCAAGTCAAGCTCCATCTGAGCCAAGCCGACGCGCAATTGAACGCCCCCAACGCCGCTCTGGATTTGCTGGCAGAAGAGCTGCGTTTGGCGCAAAACGCCCTGTCCGCCATCACCGGCGAATTCACCCCTGATGACTTGTTGGGGGAAATTTTTTCTAAGTTTTGTATTGGGAAATAGTTTTCGATATCTATAGATGTTGAACTTTTGTCTACATACAATGCTTGCATGACACCTCAACGCATCAACATCACACTGAATGACAGATTGATTGTGAAATATTTGGCGATTTTTGCCACTTTTTTGGTGCTGTTGAGTATATATGGTGGTGTTGGTCATTTGCTCTATGGACGCAGTCTTTCTGTGGATTTTGCCAGGTACATGATGAACACGGAAAGAGAAGGCAATCTGAGCAGCTATTTCAGTGCCCTTCTGTTACTGGGTGCGGCAGTATTGTTATCAGTGATTTATTTCTACCATCGACTAACAAATGGCATCTACACCCGCAAATGGTTGGTCTTGGCGATTGGTTTTTTGCTGATGTCATTTGATGAAGCCATATCCATCCACGAACTCCTTATCATGCCTACGCGAAAATTAATAGCCATGAATACATATGGAATCTTTCACTTCACTTGGGTTATTCCGGCATTGATATTGGTAGTGATATTGGGACTGTATTTCTTACGATTCTTACTACATTTAGCACCGCAAACACGTTGGCAATTCGTATTTGCGGCTGCACTGTTTTTGGGTGGTTGTGTTGGATTTGAAATGCTGGGTGGATGGTGTGCGGAGCAATATGGTTTTAACCATTTGAGCTACATCGCCTGCACCAATACTGAAGAAGCCATGGAAATGTCTGGCATCATCCTCTTTATAAAGAGTTTATTTGCCTATATCAAAAAATTGGCCATAACAATGGAGATCGAAACTATTTAGTGGTTGATCCACAAGCCTCAAGTCAGATAAGAAGTTATCATAGGGGTATCGACGCCATACCCTGGCGTTCAAGCACTGCCATTCGCGAAGACCGTCGCTTTTTGGAAACAGAGTGATGCTATCAATAAAATAGCAGTTTAGGCAATAAATACGCCGTCTATAGCCATATTTGACCATATTTTACAGATTAAACCATTTTTCGAAAGAGAACCATGTCCACTAACCGCACCACCGCACACCGCTTGCAAGTCGCCAGCAATTTGCATGATTTTGTTAACTCTCAGGTCTTGCCTGGCACTGGCGTGGACAGCGCCAAATTTTGGCAAGGGTTTGACGCCATCGTGGCGGATTTGGCACCTAAAAACATCGCTTTATTGGCTGAGCGCGACCGCCTGCAAACCGAATTGGACGCGTGGCACAAAGCCCATCCAGGCGAAATCAAAGACATGCCAGCCTACAAAGCCTTTTTGGAAAAAATTGGCTACATCGTGCCGCCACCTGCAACCGCCGATGCGCAAATCACCACCGCCAATGTGGACAGTGAATTGGCCTTGCAAGCTGGCCCGCAATTGGTGGTGCCAATTTTGAACGCACGCTACGCCTTGAACGCGGCCAACGCACGTTGGGGTTCTTTGTACGATGCACTCTATGGCACCGATGCAATACCTGAAACCGATGGAGCTGAAAAAGGCAAAGGCTACAACCCAGTGCGTGGCAATAAAGTCATCGCCTTTGCACGCGCATTTTTAGACCAAGCAGCACCTTTGGAAAAAGGTTCGCACGCCGACGCCACTGTGTACCACGTCGAAAACGGCCAGTTGTTGGTCTCCACCATGGGTGGTCAGCGTACTGGATTGAAAAACCCAGCCCAGTTTGTTGGCTACCAAGGTTTGGCAGCAGGACCATCATCGGTCTTGTTGGTCAACAACGGCTTGCACATTGACATTCAAATCGACCGCAGCACCACCATCGGTCAAACCGATGTGGCAGGTGTGTCCGACGTGGTGGTGGAAGCCGCTTTGTCGACCATTTTGGATTTGGAAGATTCGGTCGCGGTGGTGGATGCCGACGACAAAGTGCTGGCCTATAGCAACTGGTTGGGCATTTTGAAAGGCACTTTGACCGAAGCGGTTGAAAAAGGCGGCAAAACATTCACCCGTGGTTTGAATGCAGACCGCGTGTACACAGCACCCAATGGCAAAGGCGAAGTACGCCAACATGGCCGTTCATTGATGTTCTTGCGCAATGTGGGTCATTTGATGACGAACCCTGCCATTTTGTACACCGATGCGGCCAACACCGTGCGCGAAATTCCTGAAGGTATTTTGGACGCCGTCGTCACCGTGGCGATTGCCATGCACGATTTGAAGCGCCCTGCCACACAAACCATTGGCAACTCACGCACCGGTTCGATCTACATCGTCAAACCCAAAATGCACGGCCCGGCCGAAGTGGCGTTTGCCTCTGAATTGTTTGGTCGCGTCGAGCAACTCTTGGGCTTGCCTGCCAACACTGTGAAGCTGGGCATCATGGACGAAGAGCGCCGCACCAGTGTGAATTTGAAAGCCTGTATCGCCGCTGCCAAAGCACGCGTGGCCTTCATCAACACCGGTTTCTTAGACCGCACCGGCGACGAAATGCACACCGCCATGCACGCTGGTGCCATGATTCGCAAAGCCGACATGAAAGCCAGCCAATGGATTCACGCCTACGAGAAAAACAACGTGCTGACGGGTTTGTGCTGCGGCTTGCGCGGCAAAGCGCAAATTGGCAAAGGCATGTGGGCCATGCCCGATTTGATGAAAGCCATGTTGGAACAAAAAGTGGCGCACCCCAAAGCCGGTGCCAACACCGCTTGGGTACCCAGCCCAACGGGTGCAACTTTGCACGCGCTGCACTACCACCAAGTGAATGTGAGCGAGATTCAAGCCGAGATGCAAGCCACACACGCAGCGCGCGACGCGCAGATCGAGCGTGATGCTTTGCTCAGCGGTTTGTTGCACATCCCGGTTGCCTCTGCCGAGGTGCGCGCCAAGTGGACTGCTACCGACATTCAACAAGAACTGGACAACAATGCACAAGGTATTTTGGGCTACGTGGTGCGCTGGATCGACCAAGGCGTAGGCTGCTCAAAAGTACCTGACATCCACAACGTGGGTTTGATGGAAGACCGTGCGACATTGCGCATCAGCAGCCAACACATCGCCAACTGGTTGCACCACGGCGTGACCAACGCCGCACAAGTGAACGCCACGTTTGAGCGCATGGCGGCGGTGGTGGATGGCCAAAACGCCAGCGACCCGTTCTACAAAAAAATGGCCGGCAACTTCGCCACCAGCGCAGCTTATAAAGCGGCTTGCGATTTGGTCTTCAAAGGCATGGCACAACCCAGCGGCTACACCGAGCCGCTGTTGCACGCTTGGCGTTTGAAGGTGAAGGCGGGTACGGCTTGAACTGGCTAGACCGCTTTCCGCTGTGGATGTTGATCATGATTGCGGTGTATTTGGGTTTTGCACCGTTTCAACCTGAACCGCACTTGGTCGAAAAACTTCGCATGTTGAGTCAAGGTACCTTGACTCGACCGCTGGATATTTTCGACCTGCTGATGCACGCCACGCCGCTGGTTTTATTGGCAATCAAAATATGGCGGCAAATTGCGCGCACGGGTAAATTGCTGAAGTAGCATAAATTGCTATTGCTATAAATTTAATAGCACACTAGGCAATCAATACGCCGGCTACAGGCTGATTTTTCATATATTTTGCTGGTGCGGCGCTGAATGAGGCATCCCCGTGCGTGGGCGTTAAGTAATTGCGTAGGCAGCTCGCTTGCGAATGATTTATTATCATGCTTATGATGCCAATTCTCGCCCCTTTCAAATCCCGCACTAAATACCAAAAGTTGGTGGTTTCGTGGGCGAGTTGGGCAGCAGCGTTCATGTTCGCGAGTAGCCTAGCCTGTTTGGGCGCAAGACAAAGCGGCAGAAGCTGAAACCAAAACAGCAACAGAAGCACCCATCGTCAATTCCGCCATGGATGGCGAATTGTTTTTCAAAATATTGTTGGGTGAATTGAGTTTGCTGGATGACAAACCCAGAGACGCTTACGCCCTGATTTTGGACAGTGCCAAAAAGTCAAAAGATGAACGTTTGTTTGAACGCGCGATGGGCATCGCTTTGCAGGCGCGTGCAGGGGAATCTGCGCTGACCGTTGCCAAAGCATGGCGTGCGGCTTTGCCTGATTCGCTGGATGCGGTACGCGCCGAATTCGAACTGACCATTGCCCTGAATAAAGTGGATTTGCAAGCCAAAGCTTTGGACGATTACATGGCCTTGGTGCAGACCCAATTTGCCAACGATGTGGCTGCGCGTGATGAAGCCTTGATGTCCTTACTGGCTTTGCTGGCGCGCGCTTCCAATACAGCTAATAAAGCGACGGTCGCACCCCTCATCGAAAAAGTGTTGTCCAAACTGGTGTTGACACCCAGCAGCAAACCCGACATGCGCGTGCTGTATGCGCGCACTTTGCAAATGATGGGACGTTTTGACGAAGGCATGAAAGCCTTGACCATGCTGCCTGAAGCTACGCCAGAGCAATCACAATTCAAGGTGAACGCACAGGTGCAAATGCTGCGCGACAACCAGCAATTCCAAGCGGCCTACGATTTGTTGAATCAAAACGTGCAAAAACTCAGCACCACCGATGCCAAATCCAATGTACTGGCCGATTGGTATTACGACTTGGCCATGTTGGCGGAAAAAACCAATCGCTTGGGTGAAATGGAACGTTTGTTGCGCTTGGTGATTGCTGCCAAACCAGACGATGCGCAAGCCTACAACGCCTTGGGCTACTCTCTTGCAGACCGTGGCTTGCGATTGCCAGAAGCCAAAGTTTTGCTACTCAAAGCCGTGCAACTGGCACCCAATGACCCGTTCATCGCCGACAGTTTGGGTTGGGTTGAATTCAAGCTGGGCAATTTAGACCGAGCCAAAATGATTTTGATCACCGCGTTTGAAGCCAAACCCGATGCCGAAATTGCCACCCATTTGGGTGAAGTGTTGTGGGCACAAGGACTGAAAACCGAAGCCATCACCGTTTGGCAAGCGGCCCGCATGATCAACCCGAACCACCCCACACTATTGGAAACATTGAAACGATTGGGCGTGAGTTTGGACGCTAGCACCAAGGTTTGACCGTGCGCATGGCCTTGTTGCAATTGGGATGGCGATTTTTCAACACATTTGCGAGCACCCTAATTGCTAGCGTATTGATAGCAGGCTGCGCAACAAATACGCCGACTACAGGTCAAATTGATCATCAAAACTCAATTACAGAACCAGACATCAGCAAAATCTTTTACAAACAAGGTCGCTTGTCCATCAAAGTTGAATCCGAAACGCCACAATCCTTGTCAGGCGCTTTTGAAATCAAAGGCACTGCGGTGCGGGGCGAATTGAGTGTGTTCTCGCCCATAGGCAGCACAGTCGCACAAGTTGCGTGGACACCAAGCGAGGCCACCTTGATCGCCAACAACGAAACCAAACGTTTTGCGCACATCGATACTTTGATGCAAGAACTAACCGGAACAGTTTTGCCCTTAAGCGCCTTGTTTGATTGGTTGATTGCCGTACCGACACCAGCAGATGGCTGGCAAGTCGATTTGTCGCAAATGCAACTGGCAGAACGTCCCAGATTGTTTGCCAAGCGCACAGCACCGTTGCCAATGGCTGAACTGCGTGTGGTGTTAGAGCCTTAGCGCTGCATCACAGCCAAACCGTAGACCTACCGCACCAATTTACCCGCACAATTAGAAGACATGAAATCGCTGCACAACGTTCCCGCTCCGGCCAAACTCAACTTGTTTTTGCACATCACAGGCAGGCAGAGCGATGGTTACCATTTGCTGCAATCGGTTTTCATGCTTGTTGATTGGTGCGACACCTTGCACTTTGATGTGCGAGACTGATGGGCGCATCACCCGCAAAGATTTAACAACGCCCTTGCCTGCTGAAGATTTAACGGTCAAAGCCGCGCGCGCCCTACAAGCCTTTTCAGGCACGCATTTGGGTGTCGATATCCAAATATCTAAATCTATTCCTGCTGAAGCTGGCATGGGGGGTGGTTCGTCGGATGCGGCAAGTTGCCTGTTGGCTTTGAACCGTTTGTGGAATTTGCAATTGTCGCGTGCGGATTTGATGCAAATCGGCTTGAAGCTGGGTGCAGATGTGCCCTTTTTCCTCTGTGGTACAAATGCCTGGGTAGAAGGCATTGGCGAGCAAATTCAAGCTATTGACATTCCATCAGCCCAATTTTTGGTGCTCAAACCTGCGGCTGGGTTGTCAACACAAGCAATTTTTAGCCATAGAGAGCTGAAACGCGACACCGAAACTGCTATAATTTCAGGCTTTCTTGCACATCCTTTTGGCTTTGGACGAAATGATTTGCAAGCTGTTGCTCAAAAGCTGTGTCCTGATGTCAATTTGGCCTTAACTTGGCTGAAAAACAAAGGTTTGCAGCCCAGAATGACAGGCTCAGGTAGTGCAGTATTTGCGCACGTGGGCAGTGACAAGCTCAGTCAATTTGTTGATTCAGCTAAAAATTTGACAGCGGGTTTGAGCGATGCGCCTGAAAATGCCGTCATCAAACTTTGCAGCAATTTAGCAGAACACCCACTGAAAAGTTGGGCAAATTGAAACGAATGTCGCTTGGTAATTGAGAGTTTTCGGTGGTTGAAGGCGTTGATTCAATGCTTTCAGTTACCCGTGTAGGGGCGTCGCCAAGTTGGTTAAGGCACCGGATTTTGATTCCGGCATGCGCAGGTTCGAGTCCTTCCGCCCCTGCCAAATTTATTTATGAACTTTTATGTTCGTGAGATTGTCAGTTTGATAGTTAACTTCAACGGTTCTTCTTTTACGGGTCTGTAGTTTGTCAGCGTTCTTAAACAATAGCTTTTCATCTTTAGACTGATCTCCAACCCACTCTAGGCGTACTGCACACACCACACCATGCAAGCCCACACGCCCGACTTTCTCGTATTCACTGGTAACGCCAATCCTGGCTTGGCTGCAGAAGTTGCCGATCATTTGGGCATTTCGCTGGGTGCAGCGAATGTGGGTCGTTTTTCGGACGGTGAAGTCACTGTTGAAATCAAACAAAACGTGCGCGCCCGTGACGTGTTTGTGGTGCAGTCCACCTGTAACCCGACCAACGAAAACATCATGGAATTGCTGATCATGGTTGATGCGCTCAAGCGCGCATCGGCTGAGCGCATCAGCGCAGTGATTCCTTATTTTGGCTATGCCAGACAAGACCGCAGACCACGTTCTGCCCGTGTGCCGATTACAGCCAAAGTGGTTGCTAACTTACTGCAAACCGTTGGCGTGTCACGCGTGTTGACCATGGATTTACATGCCGACCAAATTCAAGGCTTTTTTGATATTCCGGTAGACAATATTTACGCTTCACCAATCTTGCTGGGCGATTTGCGCCAGCAAAATTACAAAGACTTGATTGTGGTATCCCCGGACGTCGGTGGCGTGGTTCGCGCGCGCGCCTTGGCCAAGCAACTCGGTTGCGACATGGCCATCATTGACAAGCGTCGTCCCAAAGCCAATGTGTCTGAAGTGATGCATGTGATTGGCGACATTGATGGCCGCAACTGCGTCATCATGGATGATATGATTGACACCGCAGGCACGCTGGTCAAAGCTGCAGAAGTCTTGAAAGAGCGCGGTGCTAAAAAAGTTTACGCTTATTGCACACACCCTGTATTTTCAGGCCCTGCCATTGAACGCATCACGCAAGGCAGTGCTTTGGATGAGGTGGTCATTACGAACACCATACCTTTGAACGCTGAAGCGCTCAATTGCAAAAAAATTCGCCAACTCTCTGTTGCACCATTGATTGCTGAAACCATTCAGCGCATTGCCAGCGGCGAGTCGGTCATGAGTTTGTTTGACGATCAAGAACAAGATTTGTTTTAATCTTTTTTTGAATCGGCATTCAACACGCAGATCTCAACTTTGATTCATTAGAAACGAGGTTGTTGGTCTTTTTTAAAACGGAACCACACTGGTCGCGGTGGGTTCTTATCTAGGAGTTAATTATGAAATTCGTCGCTTTTGAGCGCGCAAAGCAGGGCACGGGTGCGAGCCGCCGTCTGCGTATCTCTGGTCGCACACCAGGTATTGTTTATGGCGCCGCACGTACGCCTGAACTGATCGAGTTGGACCACAATTCATTGTGGCACGCCTTGAAAAAAGAAGCCTTCCATGCATCCGTATTGGACATGGAATTGAATGGCAAAGAAAGCAAAGTTTTGTTGCGCGATGTGCAATACCATCCGTACAAGCAACTCGTTTTGCACATTGATTTTCAACGTGTTGAAGCCGATCACAAAATGACCATGAAAGTGCCATTGCACTTCAGTGGTGAAGATGTGTCACCTGCTGTGAAAACTGAAAACTGCCTGTTGACCCATATCGTGAATGAAATCGCCATTTCTTGCTTGCCAGCAGACTTGCCAGAGTTCATCGCTGTTGACTTGAGCGGCATGAAAAAAGGTTCATCTTTGCACCTGAGCAACTTGGTCATGCCAAAAGGCGTGACTGCAGTCGTGAATGGCAAATTCGATCCAATGATCGTTTCAGTCGTCGCCTTGGCTGTTCCAGCTGAGACTGATGCAGCACCTGCAGCTGACGCTAAAGATGCCAAAGGTGGCAAGCCAGCTGAGAAAGCGCTCCAGCTAAAAAATAAGCTTTTGTATTTGTAGTGATACAAATTTAGCTCACAGTAAAAAGCCCACTTCGGTGGGCTTTTTTTATGGTTTATGTATGGCTAATTGGCCAACCATTGTTGCAATCGTTTGCTATCTTGAATTTCAAATCGCCAGATGAGATGGTCTTCAGACGCTTGCTTTTTGTTCTTCATTTGCACAGGTAGTTTGATCAATTTCATGTCTCTGGCAACCAGAGCAGAGAACGATGCTGCTTGAGACACAAATTTCGAAACATCACCCACATACAGCGTTAAATCATCCAGTTTGTGAATGCGCCAACTTGATTGCTTATTTTTAGACGGAGCACCCGCACCTAATTCAATACCTATCCACTCATCCCCTGGCGCAAAACCTGCCGCTTCTGCTGCACCACCACTGAGCACGGTTTTAACCTGCACGCCTTCGCCTGCCTTTTCTGTCACCCGCATTCCCAAGTGTTGCTGCCATGTGGCTTGCGATTTCAGTATCTTGATGCCGTGCAACTCAAGGCATTTTTGCACAGGCAATTCATCCGTACCATGCACCCACGCCGCGATTTCTTTTTTGTAGGAACGACCACCCAATTCTTCCAACACTTGCCCAAAATCGCGCTCGGTGATGGCACCTTTTGTTGTCTTCGCCAAACCTTTTGCGACTTGATTGTGAGACTTCATCCACAACGTTCGCATGACGTCATCCAAGCTGCAATGCCCTTCATGCCGCAGTGTCAAATCAAAACACAAGGCCACCAAAGCGCCTTTGGTGTAGTAGCTGACTGTTGTGTTGGGCGTGTTAGGCTCAGGGCGGTAATACTTGATCCACGCATCAAAACTGGCTTGTGCCACCGACTGCACTTTTCGTCCAGGCGTTTGCCAAACATGGTTCACTGTTTTGCACAGAACCTCAAGGTATTGTGCATCGTCGATCAAGCCAGAGCGGCGCAAGAGCAAATCGTCGTAGTAGCTGGTAAAACCTTCAAAAAACCACAACATCTCGGTGTAGTTTTCTTGGCTGTAGTCAAATTCTGAAAAATCCGCAGGATGCAATCGCTTGACGTTCCAAGTATGGAAGTATTCGTGGCTGATCAACCCCAATAAACCGGCATAGCCATTGGTTTGCTTCACTTCTCCCAAGCGTGGCAAATCATCGCGTTTGCACAGCAGTGCTGTCGAATTTCTGTGCTCTAAGCCACCGCCGCCATCCGCAACAACATTCAGCAAAAACACATAGTTTTTGAATGGTGGTTTTTGCTGCTTTGCTCCGGTTTTGCCATGCCAAAAATCGATTTCAGTTTCGCAAATTTTTTTCGTGTCAGCCAACAAACGCGCACCATCAAATGTGCTGCTGGCCCCCGCAACAACAAAACGATGTTGGATGCCATGTGCCAAAAACTGGCCACTCCAAAACGCCCCCATCTCAAATGGGCAATCGATCAGCTCGGCATAGTCTGCAAATTGGTAGGTGCCAAACCCTGCTTTGTTAACCCTAAGAGCTGTTGCACCTGTGGCCACTTTCCAGTCTTTGACTTTTGCAGGGACCAGCAACTCCAAACTGTGCTCTTGGTCTTCTTGACCTTCTACCCGCAAACAAAGACTGGTTCCATTGAAGAATCCACGCTCAGCATCCAGCCACGCTGTGCGCACCGAATTGTCTAAGGCATAAACCAAATAGCTCAGCTGCAAAGGTTTTGTAGGGTCGCAATCAATTTGCCATGAGCATTTGTCTGACTGCACCACATCCAACTGCTTGGCATTTCTTGCGCCTTGCAAGGCTGTTAAATTTTGCAGATTTTTAGAAAACTCGCGCACCAAATAGCTGCCAGGAATCCAAACTGGCAAAGACACATGCTGTGTCAATGCGGGTTTGGCAATGGTCAACACAACTTTAAAAAGATGCGCGTTTAAATCAAAAGGCTCCACCCGGTAGTGGATACCTGAAATGGCTTTTTGTTTGTTAAGCGCAATATTCTTTATCGTCATGTTCGTCATGCCAGCCATCGTAACTGAAATTGAAATTTCAGTTTGACTCAGATTAATGTGCTCTGCGGTTCTTCACACCCTGTGACAAAACGTCCAACACATCCACCGAATCGTCCCAAGAAATGCAAGCGTCGGTGATGCTCTTGCCGTATTCCAGCTCGGAAACTTTGTTTTTGCCGGGTGTGAATTTCTGTGCCCCGGCATGCAAATTGCTTTCCACCATGACGCCGAAAATTTGGCGTGATCCATTTGACAATTGCGCAGCAATGTTTTTCACCACTTCAATTTGGTTCTCATGCTTCTTGTTGCTATTGGCATGGCTGCAATCCACCATCAAGGTAGCTGGCAACTTGGCCGCTTGCAATTCTTTGCAGGCTGCTGCTACGCTTTCTGCATCAAAATTGGTGGCTTTGCCACCGCGCAAAATGACATGGCAATCGGGGTTGCCATTGGTTTGCACAATCGCCACTTGGCCACTTTTGTGGATGGACAAAAAGTGATGCCCACCCGCTGCAGCTTGAATCGCATCGGTGGCGATTTTGACATTGCCATCGGTGCCATTTTTAAAACCAATCGGTGCTGACAAACCGGATGCCAATTCGCGGTGCACCTGGCTTTCGGTGGTGCGTGCACCGATGGCACCCCAGCTGATCAAATCACCCAAATACTGCGGTGAAATCACGTCTAAAAATTCACTCGCAGCGGGCAAGCCCAAACGGTTGATTTCAATCAACAGTTGCCGCGCAATGCGCAAGCCTTCGTCAATGCGGCAGCTCTCGTCCAGGTACGGGTCGTTGATCAAGCCTTTCCAGCCCACTGTGGTGCGTGGTTTTTCGAAATACACCCGCATCACAATCTCTAGGGTGTCGGCATATTTTTCGCGCTGTGCCAGCAACTTTTTGGCATAGTCCATCGCCGCCGCCGGGTCGTGGATGGAGCAGGGCCCGATCACGACCAAGAGTCGGTCGTCTTTGCCCGCCATGATGTTGTGAATGTTTTTGCGCGTGGAGCTGATCAGCGATTCAGCTGCGCTGCCATGAATAGGAAAAAAGCGAATCAAATGTTCGGGTGGAGGTAACACGTTAATGTCCTTGATGCGTTGGTCGTCGGTTTGACTGGTTTTGTCAGTCGGGCTCCCGGTTTTCGCATACCAAAGCTCATTGGTTTTGTTGCTGGTAATGGTTGTCATGGCTAACTCCTGTTTTTCCTGGTTTTTAAAATCAAAATTCGAACTATTCAAAAAAAATACATTCAATCGTTAAGGCAAAAAAAAACCGCCGATTTGTTATTCGGCGGTTTGTTCGAAAGACTGGCTTCTTTACTTAAGCACTTGCCTCTCGTCCGCCTGGACTGAGAACCAAAAATAAAAGTAAAAGAAGGCAAAGCGCTTTAAATTCATAGCACGCAATATAGCATAAGTTAATTACAGAACCTGAACGATTGTTTCAGCTCTGATCATTTCGCTGGTAAAAAGTCTACCAATTCACCTCGCGATCAGGTGTTGAACCGATTTTGTGAATGGTCAAATCTGCGCCTTCGTATTCTTCTTCTGCACTCAAGCGCAAACCAAACAGCGCTTTCAAGAGTCCATACACCGTGATGCCTGCCAATAAAGCCCACACCACGCCCATGGCGGTGCCCATCAATTGCGCTTGCAAGCTCACACCGCCCATGCCACCGAGTGCTTTGCTACCAAAGATTCCCGCTGCTATGCCGCCCCAAGTGCCGCACAAGCCATGCAGTGGCCACACGCCCAGCACGTCGTCAATCTTCCATTTGTTTTGTGTCCATGTGAACATGACAACAAATATCGCGCCCGCAATGCCACCCACCACCAATGCGCCCAAAGGGTGCATGATGTCAGAGCCTGCACACACGGCCACCAATCCTGCCAATGGTCCGTTGTAAACGAAGCCTGGGTCGTTTTTGCCCAACAGCAATGCCACCAAGGTGCCACCCACCATCGCCATCAGCGAATTGACTGCCACCAAGCCCGAAATTTTGTCGATGGTTTGTGCGCTCATCACATTGAAGCCAAACCAGCCCACGCACAGCACCCACGCGCCCAAGGCCAAAAATGGAATGCTGGATGGTGGGTGCGCGCTCATAGAACCGTCTTTGCGATAGCGGTTGGCGCGTGCACCAAGCAAAATCACCGCGGGTAAAGCAATCCAGCCACCCACCGCATGCACCACCACACTGCCAGCAAAATCGCGAAAGTTTTCGCCGGTCGTGGCTTTGATCCAATCTTGAATGCCAAACTTGTTCGCCCAAGCCACACCTTCAAACAAGGGGTAAAACACGCCCACAATCACGGCAGTGGCAATCAGTTGTGGCCAAAACTTGGCCCGCTCGGCAATGCCGCCTGAGATGATGGCGGGAATAGCAGCGGCAAAAGTCAGCAAGAAGAAAAATTTGACCAACTCATAACCATTTTTTTCTGCCAACTGTTCGGCACCCATGAAGAAATTGGTGCCATACGCCACGCTGTAGCCCACCAAAAAGTACACCACGGTGGACATGGAAAAATCCACCAAAATTTTGACCAAGGCATTGACCTGGTTCTTTTTGCGAACCGTGCCCAGCTCCAAAAACGCAAAACCCGCATGCATGGCCAGCACCATGATCGCGCCCAACAAAATAAAGAGCGCATCCGCGCCCTGTTTCAGTGCATCCATATCCATCCTTAACTGTTTTTATGTGCAAAAAGTGTCTGAAAAATCTTAAAAGCAAACCAAAAGTGTGCAAACTCCAGATTTTCCATGAAAACGCACCTAAATGAAGCAATTTTCGCGCCAGAAATACATAGGCAGATGCTTTCAACAACTACCTGTCGCAGGGTTAGCGGATTTCTGTCTTGAATGGCCGTGCGTGCATCCAGTTTTTGATTTCAGTGGCCACCGCTTCTTCGCGTTCTAAAAACCCATGCGGACCTTTGGGACCGCAGCCATTGTCTTGCACTGGCGTGCCACCATGAACAGCGATGAATGGGTATTTACCGGCGACTTTGACAGCGCCTGCATAAGTGGTCGCCACACATTTGTCGTCAACATGGTGAACAATCAGCAAAGGCGCTGCAATTTTGGAAAGATCAAAATCCGATAAATTGGAATCACTGAGCAAACGCCACGCGGCAGGCGCCCAATCAAAAACAGAAGCTGTCAAAACAACACCGTCAATTTCTTTACCCAACGCTTTACCCGCATAGGCGGCAGATGTTGCACCCTGACTGGTTCCCACCAGAAACAATTTGGCTTGTGGAAAGCGTACGCGCAAATCTTTAACAATGACGCCCACATCCTTGCATGTGCGTATCGCTCTTGCGCAGTTTTGGTGTGTAGCCGATAGACGATTCGTCGCTCGGCACATCCACAATCGCAACCGCAGTTTCGTTGTCAATGAACAAATCTTTGTTCAGCACCAAGTAGCTGGTCCCGGTATCGCTCCAAGCCACGCCAGCGTCCGTCGCACGCAACTTCAGCAAACCAAACCCACCCGTGAACAAAACCGCAACCACTTTGACAGGCGCAGTTTGCCGAATCAACCAATAAGGCTGCTCCACATTGTTGCGCGTTTTCAAGCGGACAATTTCTTCTGTTTTTTGTGCAAAAGCTTGTGTTCCAAGCAATGCACCCAGTGAGAGCGTAACGACCAACGCCGCAATAACAGAACGCAAAGTATTCTTCATAACCCAGCTCCTTCAATAAATGATATTTATTCTGAGCTTCGTGTGAAGCGATACATTGCGCTAAATCAACAAATGATGTGAAGAAAATGTGAAAACTCTGTAATAGTGGTGTTCATCTAAACACCCTATACGCCACAACACCATTCACAAAGTTTTATATGCTTTTTTGACCTGTAGACGGCGTATTTACTGCCTAGTATGCTATGAATTATATAGCATTACAGCGCCAGCATCAACTCAAATGCTTGCCCACTATCCCTGCCAGTTCAAACATCGTCGCCTGTGGTTTGCCGAAAACATGCAGCAGTTTGGCATCCGCGTTGATGGCGCGTTTGTTGGTGGCGTCTTGCAGGTTGTTGGCTTTGATGTAGTCCCACAGTTTTTTGATGACTTGGGTGCGCAGGACTTGCTCGCTACCTATCACTGCTGCCAAGGCGTCGCTGGGCTTGAGGCCGCCGCTGGCTGATACTTTGCGGGGGGTTTTGGGTTTGGTTGCTGTTTTAGCTGCCGCGGTCTTTTTGGCAGCCACTTTTTTCGCTGGCAGTTTTGTAGCTGCAGCCTTTTTGGCCGCAGGGGTTTTAGCGGTTGCTTTCTTGGCTGCTGGTGCTTTCTCTCCCTTGGCTGCAACGGTTTTGCCAAATGGTGTTTTGGTGGCACGGGCTGGTTTGGCTCCTGCTGCGGTTTTGCGTGCTGGGAACTTGGATGGGGCAAATTCAAAGATCACTTTGCCGGCTTCGGCGTCCCACGCCAAATGCGCTTTGAAACCGCGTCGTGTGCGCATGGAGACAAATTTGTCGAGCAAATCGGTTTTACCGGTTGTGAGCAATTGGCTGATTTGTGCGCGCTCAATCGGCTGCTGCAAGATGACTTGGCCGCTTTTGAAATCGCAACTCGGCGTGGCTTGCGCCATGGTTGGGACGGATTTTTCGCAAACGTAGTTTTTGCCATGCTCAAATACAGCACCACCGCATTTAGGACAAGCGCCCAAGCTGGTTTGCGCTGAGAAATCAACAATCTCACCTGTGCCATCGGCATTTTTATCGTCACCAAAATCAAATTCCAATTTGTAGTTTTTGGTTTCTTCATCAAACTTGATGACCATCTCTGCGGTAAACGGCCAACCTGCTTTGGAGCGAAAGCCGTCCAAGGGGCCAATTTTGCGGTCGGTTAAAAATTGCTCCACCTCTGCCACTTCAAAAGTGCGTCCTGCGGGAGTTTTGCCGAACGAGAAGCCGCAACCTTCGGTTGCACCTGCAGCGCCCGTGCAGGTGTAACGGCGGTAATTTTCTTTGACGATGCCACCGCAATTGGGGCACGGTGACTTCAATGTGGCGTAGTCGCCAGGAATGGTGTCACGGTCGTACTCTTTGGCTTTTTTCACCATGCGTGCGGTCATGTCGGCGATTTCGGCCATGAAGGTATCGCGGCTTAACTTGCCGTGTTCCATTTGCGCCAGCTTGTATTCCCACTCGCCCGTCAGCTCAGCTTTGGAAAGCTCTTCCACTCCCAAACCGCGCAACAAGGTCATCAGCTGAAACGCCTTGGCAGTAGGTATCAGTTCGCGCCCTTCGCGCAGCATGTATTTCTCGTTGATTAATCCTTCAATGGTCGCCGCACGCGTGGCTGGCGTGCCCAAGCCTTTTTCTTGCATGGCTTCGCGCAGCTCATCGTCTTCCACGGTTTTGCCTGCGCCTTCCATCGCGCCCAGAAGCGTGGCTTCAGAATAGCGTGCGGGTGGTCGGGTTTTCAGGCCTTTGGGGTCAACGGTTTGTGCCAATACTTTTTCGCCTGCTTGCACAGGCACCAAAATCGTTGCGCTTTTGCCTTCGGCGTCGGGGGTTTCATCCGCCGCTTCTTTGCCGTAAATCGCCAACCAACCTGGTTTCACCAACACTTTGCCTTCAGTCTTAAAACTGTGTGGTGCCACGAAAGAAATGCGAGTCGTATTTTGGTATTCGGCGCTGGGGAAAAACACTGCCAAAAAGCGCTTGACCACCAAGTCATACAGCTTTTGTTCGGCTTCGCTCAAACCGCTGGGTGCTTGCAGGGTTGGAATGATCGCAAAGTGATCGCTAACTTTTTTATCGTCAAAAATGCGTTTGCTGGGTTTGATGTAATTGCCTTTTAAAGCCGTGGCAGCAAAAGGAGCCAAGTGTTTCATGCTGCTGGCCGCCAGCATCTCAAAGGTTTGCTTCACCACAGGCACGTAATCCTCTGGCAGGGCGCGTGAATCGGTACGTGGGTAGGTCAGGGCTTTGTGGCGCTCGTACAGGCTTTGCGCGATGCTGAGCGTGGTTTTGGCACTGAAGCCAAACTTGCCATTGGCCTCGCGTTGCAATGATGTCAAATCAAACAGCAATGGGCTGGCCTGGGTACTGGGCTTGCTTTCTTCAGTTACTGTCGCTTTTTTGCCACGTACTGCATCGGCAATGGCCATGGCTTCGCGCTCGGACCATACGCGATCGGCCTTGATTTCAGCATCATCAGCATCTTTTTTGTGTGCAGGGTTGAACCATTTGGCAGGGTATTCACCTGCCACTGCAGCAAACGATGCATGAATTTCCCAGTAATCACGACTTTGAAATGCACGGATTTTTTCTTCGCGCTCGACCACGATGGACAAGGTGGGCGTTTGCACACGGCCCACCGTCGTCAAGAAGAAACCGCCATCGCGCGAATTGAATGCCGTCATGGCACGCGTGCCGTTGATGCCGACCAACCAATCGGCCTCAGAACGGCAACGGGCAGCGTCAGCCAATGGCAGCATTTGCTTGTCGGTCCGTAAGCTGGCAAAACCATCGCGAATGGCTTGCGGTGTCATGGATTGCAACCACAAGCGAGATACCGGGTGTTTGGCTTTGCTGTATTGTTGAATCAAGCGGAAGATCAATTCCCCCTCACGCCCAGCGTCACACGCATTCACAAAGGCATTCACATCTTTGCGCTTGGCCAGTTTCACAATGGCGTTGAGCCGCGTTTTGGTCTTGTCCATTGGCTTCAAATCAAAATGCGGTGGGATAACCGGCAAGTTGGCAAAGCTCCATTTGCCACGCTTCACGTCAAACTCTTCAGGTGCTTGAATTTCTAGCAAATGCCCCACTGCGCTGGTGATGACGTAATTTTCGCTCTCAAAATATTCGTCCTGCTTTTCAAATTTACCAGCCAAAGGCGTGAGCGCTTTGACGATGTCGCTAGCGACCGAAGGCTTTTCTGCAATGACCAATGTTTTCATCTTATTTCAATCCG
The DNA here is from genome assembly GCA_963841045.1 of uncultured beta proteobacterium. Taxonomy (GTDB): domain Bacteria; phylum Pseudomonadota; class Gammaproteobacteria; order Burkholderiales; family Burkholderiaceae_C; genus Aalborgiella. The sequence goes on from CAWJBD010000001.1 coordinate 410,853, forward strand.
TTTTTATTCAGTAGGCAATTTAGCTACAATAAGTTCCTCGCGCGTGCGCACGCGCACACGCGCACCCGTACGTATTAAACATACCAAATTTTTGGACATTGTTTAAAAAATCTTCAACTTTTCCCAAGAATAATTTTTCAAGTGGCCACCAAACACCCTGTCTCCAAGCCGTCAAAAGCAGCTAAAACCGAAGTTTCCCCTCTGAAAAGCAACAATAAGTCAGCCCAAAAGACAGCATCAAAAAGAATAGCAGTGCGCTCATCGGGCGTGCATGGCAAAGGAGTTTTTGCTGAAGTGAATATTGCCGAGGGTGAAACTTTGATTGAATACAAGGGTGAAGTGATCAAATGGAAAGAAGCGCTGCGACGTCACCCGCACAACCCCAAAGAACCCAACCACACGTTTTTCTTCTCAATTGATGACAAGCATGTGATTGACGGCAATGTCAATGGCAATTCTGCAAGGTGGATCAACCATTCTTGCAAGCCCAATTGCGAAGCAGACGAAAAAAAAGGTAGGGTATTTATCAAAGCCTTGCGCAATATCCAAGCGGGCGAAGAGTTGAATTACGATTATGGACTGGTGATAGATGAGCCATACACCGCTAAACTGAAGAAAGACTACCAATGCCTTTGCGGGGCGAAAAAATGCCGTGGAACTTTGCTGGCACCCAAAGAAAAAGATGAAGATGATGCTAAAAGCGTTTCGACCAAAAAAAAAGGCAAACGCAAATCCAAACATAAGAAGTAATGCGTATGCACAGGCCTGACGTCATCCAGTGGCCTGCTGAGGCAATTTGGGAACAAGTAGCACCCTTATTACCTGGTTTTACCGTCGAGATATTGCCTGAGATTGGCTCCACCAACACCGAGCTCATGCGACGCGCCAAGGATGGAAAATTAGAGCCCACTTTACTTGTAGCAGAGCAACAAACCGCCGGACGCGGACGACTAGGCCGGGATTGGATAGACTTAACGGACAGAGTTGAAAATGCATTGCCCATGCTGACATTTTCATTGGGTCTGCCTATGTCGCCCACCAGTTGGTCAGGATTGTCACTGGCGGTTGGTGTCAGCTTGGCAAGAAGTTTAGCCACCAGCATCCAATTGAAATGGCCCAATGATTTATGGTTGAATGAGCGCAAATTAGGCGGTATCTTGATTGAGACCACTTCCATCAACAGCCAACGCTATGCAGTGATTGGCGTTGGGATCAATATTCTTCATGCCAAGCCATCTGCAACAACTGCTTTGCGCACTGTGCCCGCGAGTCTGCAAGAAATCAATTCCCAGGCACATGCGGCCAGCACTTTGGTGCAAGTTATTGAACCATTGGTCCGCACCATACTGATGTTTGAAACGCAAGGTTTTGCACCCTTTCAGCAGTCCTTTAATGCGCTGGATGCTTTGCAAAACCGAACCGTGCTCATTCAAGACAATATGAATTCGTTGGCAAATGCAGAGCAACAGCAAAACCTCAATCAAGGTATCGCGCAAGGTGTTGATGCTACGGGTGCATTGATCGTGTTAACAACAAGCGGGCGTCAATTGGTCAGCAGCTCAGAAGTATCGATTAAAGCGATGTAGACCCAAAACAAATCGCATTTTTTCTCATAAACTACACCGTATGCTGCGTCTAGTCGTCCTATTATTGATCTTGGCCAATGGTCTGTATTTTGCATGGTCGCATCGAATATTCAGCGAGTTGGGTTGGGGCAAGGCCCAACAAACTGAACCTCATCGCTTGCAACAACAAATCAACCCTGAACGCATACAAGTTCTTGGAATGAACGATTTGCGAGTACAGGATAAACCAAGCAACACGCCAACATCTTTAGCTGCCACATCACCCAATCCAGCAAGCACTGCGACCTCAGCAAGAGCACCTGTCAACGCTCAATGTATGCAAACAGGTGTTTACAACGACAATCAGCTTGAGCAATTGCGCGCCAAATTGTCTGCACTGATGCCACCCAATAGTTGGCGATTCGATGAACTTGCGCCTCAACAAAATTGGTTGATTTACATGGGTAAATATGCCAACAGCAGCATGTTTGAACTGAAGAAAGCAGAACTGAAAAAGATGCAACTATCTTATACCCCCATCAATGAGGGTGCGATGGCATTGGGCATATCTCTAGGAAAATTTCAAAGCCAAGCGGATGCCAATCAATCCCTCAATGCTTTAAGCAAGCGCGGCATACGTACGGCCAAAGTGGTGCAAGAGCCAATTACTGGCAAAACTTATCAAGTGGTGTTTCCTGCCATCGGAACTGATTTGATTCCGAAAATCAATGCCTTAACGGCATCGTTATCAGGAATATCGTTGCAGACTTGCAAAGCAAAACCTTAGACTCAATGACGCTACTGGTTGTCCAATCTGTCACGAGGATTTAAGAAAAATCTGATGGTGAATTTCGCGCCTGCGGGAATATGACCAGGATTCGCATCTTCAATGGTTAAAACTGCGCCGTGCTTTTTGACAATCTCATGCACAATAGCCAACCCCAATCCTGACCCATCCGTGTTGGTTCCAAGGGCTCGATAAAACGGTTGCATGACCAACTGCTTTTCTGCATCTGGAATGCCGATTCCAGAATCTTCAACTTGCAATATGCAGGTTTGATCATCGGTGAAAACGCGTGCAGTCACCACCCCAGGTTGTTCGGCTGATGACGGTGTGTAGTTCAATGCGTTGTCAATCAAATTTCTGATGAGTTCTTTGATGAGGGTTGGGTTGGCTCGTACCATTTTATTTTTAGCCAGTTGACGTGGGACATTGGCACTTTCAAAACCTAAGTCGATGTGTTTTTCTATAGCTTTAGGTAGAGCATCTTGAATAACGTCTTTAACCAAATCAGAAAGGTTACATACTTGCTCTGGCATCACTTGCCCATCACCTTCAGCTCGGGCCAATGCGAGTAACTGGTTTACCGTGTGCGTCGCCCGAATACTGGATCGACCAATTTGTTGCAATGAATGTTTCAGATCTTCGGTGCTGTGGCTTTGACGCAGAGCCAATTCAGCCTGCATGCGTAAACCAGCCAATGGGGTTTTGAGCTGATGTGCGGCATCTGTTAAAAATCGCTTTTGCGTCACCATGGCATCTTTGAGTCTCGCCAGCAAACCATTGACCGACGATACCAAGGGCACCACTTCTAAAGGTACGATGGCTTCGTCTAACGGACTTAAGTCATCAGGCTTGCGCAATCTTATTCTGTTCTCCAATAATTTCATTGGTCGTGTGCCACGGTACAAAGCAAACCAAACCAACAATACCGCCATGGGCAAAATAATGAATTGCGGCAGCATGATGCCTTTGATAATGTCCGTTGCCAAAATTGACCTGTTTTCGCGTGTTTCTGCAACTTGCACCAATACATCCTGCGCGTCAGGCAATGAAGTGCGTACCCAAACATAGGCCATGCGAATGGGCAAGCCACGGATTTCATCATCCCTGTAAACAAGTTCAGCTTCTGAAGATTTTTTGACGACTGATGGCAATGGTGGTAAGGGCAAATCTTTTTCACCATCTAATAGTTCACCTCGAATACCCAAAACTTGGAAGTAAACCTGATCCACATCATCACGAAGAAGTTCGCGCGTGTCTGCGGTCATTTCAAATTTCACAGAGTTACCTTGCACGACAACCAAACGCGCTATGGTTTGGACTTTGTACTCGAGTGCGCGATCAAAAGGCTTGTTGGCGATGCTTTGTGCCACAAACCACATGAAGACCAAGCTTGCCGGCCAAAGCAGCAGCAATGGCATCAGCATCCAATCTAAAATTTCGCCAAATAGTGAGCGTTGTTCGCCCCTAAAGATATTCGTTCTAGGTGATTTTTTCAAGGCAATAACCCAAGCCTCGTACTGTCGCAATGCGCACGGGACCTTTTTCTATCTTCTTGCGCAGACGGTGGATATATACCTCTATCGCATTGTTGCTGACTTCTTCGCCCCATTCGCACAAGCGTTCGACCAATTGATCTTTACTCACCAATCGCCCAGTGCGTTGCAACAATACTTCCAACAAACCCAGCTCGCGTGCTGAAAGCTCTACCATTTTGCCTTCCATTGTGGCCACCCTGCCAGCCTGATCGTATTCCAAAGGACCATGTTTGATGGTGCTGATAACGCCACCCACACCACGCCGCACCAAGGCGCGCACCCTGGCTTCGAGCTCTTGCAGGCTGAATGGTTTGGCCATGTAGTCATCTGCGCCGTAATCCAGCCCTTTAACGCGTTCTTCAATGCTGTCGGCAGCTGTCAAAATGAGAACGGGTAACTTCGAACCTCTTGCACGTAAACGTTTAAGAACTTCCAATCCATTCATTTTGGGTAAACCCAAATCTAAAATCAGCAAATCAAATTCAGTATTCGTCATGAGCGCTGCATCCGCTTGCGAACCATCGGGTACATGATCAACCGCTGCGCCTGAACTGCGCAAGGTGCGCAGCAAGCCATCCGCCAATACCTGATCGTCTTCAGCAATGAGAATCCGCATCTTTTGTCTCCATCTTCTAATTCGACTCATTTTAGAGCCTTGCAGCGCACTTGGACTTAGGGGTAAAACCTAGGGTAAGTTAGCGCACAATACATGGGTGCAAAACATATTTTCTGTATTTCAAATCACTTTCCCTTTTTTCGCATTGGTTTTGTGCGGCTACTTGGCTACACGCAAGGGGTATTTGCCACTGCCAGCAATAGGTGGCATGAACAGTTTTGTTTTGTTCTTTGCTTTACCTTGTTTGCTATTTAGATTTGGTTCCAGTACACCGATTGCACAACTTTTAGATTGGAACGTGGTCCTTGTTTATTTGTTTTGTGCATTGGTAATGGTGGGATTCACCATTGCCATCACCAAAGGGCGTCACATTGGCTGGAATGATGCCTCGTTTGGCGCTTTGGTGGCTGCATTCCCAAATACAGGATTCATGGGTGTTCCCTTACTGGTAGCGTTGCTGGGTGCAAAAGCGGCAGGACCTGTCATCCAAACCATCATGATTGACATGCTTATCACCAGCTCATTGTGCATTGCCCTGTCCAAATTGGATGGCGCAGAAGAACACGGCTTCAGCAACGCGGTTAAAAAATCACTCAAAGGTGTTTTCACAAACCCCATGCCTTGGGCCATTTTGTTGGGGGCATTGTTTTCAGCAACTGAAATGACGCTACCCAAACCAGTCGCAGTGACCTTGGGTTTGTTGGCGGATGCCGCCTCACCTGTGGCACTGTTCACAATTGGCGCCGTATTGGCACGTTCTGATATGAACATTCATGACAAGGTACCGCTGCGTGACTACATGCCAGTCGCTTTTTTGAAATTATTTTTACACCCTTTGCTGGTATTGTTGGTAGGCACGACTGCCAAGCAGTTGGGCGCTAGCTTAGATAATTACGCGTTAACTGTATTAGTACTGGCAGCCGCCCTGCCCAGTGCCAGCAACGTGTCTTTACTCGCCGAACGCATGGGTGCAAACAATGGACGTGTCGCCAAGATCATTCTTTTTTCAACTGCACTGGCCTTTATCAGCTTTTCAGTCGCCGTAGCCATATTCAGATAAAGAAAATTTCATGCCAAATAAAAAAGGACGCCTAAGCGTCCTTTTTTTGATGGGGAATTTTTGCTTACCCAGCTATTACGCCTTTTTAGCGTAAGCACTGCACCAGCCGCCACCAGCAACTTGCTTGCCTGGGAACAATGAGCAGCCACCTGATTTATCAGATGCTTTGCCTTGGAACAAAGCACAATTGGTACACATTTGTGCATCAGCATGCTTAGGGAATTTTTTAGCGTCCACTTTTTTAGTGTCAGCTTTGTAGCCCAATGCAACAGCTTGTGCATCGGTCTCGGCCAACATGGCGGCTTGTGCCGTGGCCTGGCTTGCTGCCAAAGCAGTACCCATGAAAGAAATGGTAGCAATGAATTCGCGACGGTTTGTCATTAAAAACTCCAAGTATGAAAAGTTGAATGAAATAGGGAGAACAATCTATCCAGAGCGGATTATATAAGCTAAGCTTGGGCGCTTAAAAAGCGAGTATATTGCTCAAGTATTGGAGAAAAGACAATGACACCACAACCGACTAGCGCCTCTGCTCCAGACATTCAACAGGTATTTGAAAGTCAGCTCGCAACAGCCTTGATGTGGCGCACCTCCACCGCACACGAACGCATTGAACGCATCAAAAAACTGCGAGAAGTGTTGCTCGCCAACCGCGAAGCGTTGTACGCAGCCTTTTGGCAAGACATGCACAAATCACCATCTGAGGTGGAGGCCACCGAACTTTTGCATATCATGGATGAAATGCGGCATGCCATTGGCAGCATTAAAAGCTGGATAAAAACCCGTTCTGTTTGGCCCACCATGACCACCATGGGCACACGCGGGTCGGTTCAAATGCAAAGCAAAGGGCGCGTATTGATCATCGCGCCGTGGAATTACCCTTTGAGCTTGTGCATGGGGCCATTGGTTTCTGCATTGGCTGCTGGCAACACAGTCATTCTCAAACCATCTGAGATGACACCAGCGGTCTCAGGCGTGATGGCAAAAATCGTTAATGAAGTATTTGCCAAACATGAAGTAGCTTTGTTTGAAGGGGCGTTAGAAACATCGCAAACTTTATTGGCACTGCCTTTTGATCACATTTTTTTCACGGGCTCGCCCGCAGTTGGTAAAGTGGTGATGTCAGCCGCGGCCAAGCATTTGTGCAGCGTCACATTGGAGTTGGGTGGTAAATCACCAACCATTGTTGATGCATCGGCTGATATTGCCATGACCGCGCAAAGCGTGATGTGGGGGAAATTCATCAACAACGGGCAAACCTGCATCGCACCCGACTATGTGTATGTACATGAATCGGTCAAATCAGAGTTTTTGCAAGCTTGCAAAACGGCCATCAGCCAGTTCTATGGCGACACATCTGACAAACTCAAAAACAACCCAGATTTGACTCGCATCGTCAACTCACGTCACGCCGAACGCGTGAATGCTTTGCTGACCGATGCCACACAACGCGGTGCAAAAATCATCGTGGGTGGTGAAACAGACATCAGTACCAACTTCATTGCGCCGACTTTGTTGGGCGATATCCCACCAGACGCCAAAATCATGCAAGAAGAAATTTTTGGACCTCTGTTGCCTATCATCAGCTACACAGACATCAAGCAAGTGATTGCGTCCATCAACGCCGAGCCCAAACCTTTGGCCTTGTACATTTACAGCCGAGATAACAGTGTCGTAGACCAAGTACTGGGGCAAACCAGCTCGGGCGGCGCATGCGTGAACCATTGTTTGCTGCATTTCGCACATGGCAACTTGCCATTTGGCGGTGTCAACAACTCAGGCATCGGCAGCGCACATGGGCTTTATGGATTCAAAGCCTTTTCTCACGAACGGGCTGTTCTGAAAGGCACTTGGCTTAGAACCATCAAAATGTTCTTCCCACCCTACACTGCAGGCCGCCAGAAAATGATTCGCCAGACGGTAGACATGCTGCGCCTACCCAAGTTGTAAAGGTGGTCCTTGAATGCGACGCTCTGGCAAGCGTCGCTGCGCATTCCCGTAAAATAGACGCTTTGCCGATATACCCATCTTTATCTATACAAAGCGTTCCATGACCGACATTCTGCAACCCAGCCTGCAATCCCTTTCCAAATCGTTTGAACCTGCGGACATAGAAGCCAAATGGGGACCAGAATGGGAAGCGCGTCATTATGGCGATGCGGGCTTTCGTGGTACCCAACAAGCCTATGCAGATGCACCGGCGTTTTCGATCCAACTGCCGCCACCCAATGTGACAGGCACCTTGCACATGGGTCATGCATTCAACCAAACCATCATGGATTCACTGACGCGTTACCACCGAATGCGTGGCTTTAACACGGCGTGGATTCCAGGCACTGACCATGCCGGCATTGCCACCCAAGTGGTGGTGGAGCGCCAACTGCAAGCCAAAGGCATCAGCCGCCATGAAATGGGGCCAACGCCCGAAGAATCGCGCAAAAACTTTGTTGCCAAAGTGTGGGAATGGAAAGAGCAAAGCGGCAACACCATCACCAGCCAAATGCGCCGCATGGGTGCTAGCGTGGACTGGAGCCGCGAATATTTCACCATGGACCCCAAGTTGTCCAAAACCGTGACCGAGACTTTTGTCCAGCTGTATGAACAAGGCTTGATCTACCGTGGCAAGCGCTTGGTCAATTGGGACCCTGTTCTGAAATCAGCAGTGAGCGATTTGGAAGTTGAAAGCGAAGAACGCAACAGCTTCATGTGGCACATTGAATACCCATTCAGTGATGGGCCACAAAAATTGGGTGACGGCACCACAGTCACGGGTTTGCACATCGCCACCACGCGCCCTGAAACCATGTTGGCTGACGGTGCACTGTGTGTTCACCCAGACGACGAACGCTACCAGCATTTAATCGGCAAGATGGTTGATTTGCCATTGTGTAACCGCAAAATCCCTGTGATTGCAGACGATTTTGTCGATCGTGAATTTGGCAGCGGCTGCGTGAAAATTACAGGCGCGCACGACTTCAACGACTATGCTTGCAGCCAGCGCCACAACTTGCCGCTCATCACCATCTTCACGCTGGATGCCAAAATCAATGAAAACGGCCCGACAGCCTACCAAGGCATGGACCGTTACGATTGCCGCAAAGCGGTGCTGAAAGATTTGGAAGAACAAGGTTTCTTGCAAAAAGCAGTACCGCACAAAAACATGGTGCCCGTCTGCACCCGCACTGGCCAAGTCATTGAACCGATGTTGACCGATCAATGGTTTGTTTCTATGACAAAACAGGCTGTAGGCGGCGTATCTATTGCCAAAGGTGCTATTGATTCTGTAGCGAATGGCGATGTTAAGTTTTACCCCGAGCAATGGGTGAACACCTACAACCAGTGGATGAACAACATCCAAGACTGGTGCATTTCACGCCAATTGTGGTGGGGCCATCAAATTCCGGCTTGGTACGACGAAGATGGCAAAGTCTATGTGGCGCGCAACGAAGCGGACGCGCAAGCCCAAGCACCCGGTAAAAAATTAAAACGCGATGAAGATGTGCTGGACACTTGGTATTCTTCCGCGCTAGTGCCCTTCTCCACCATGGGTTGGCCTGAAAAAACACAAGACATGGATTTGTACCTGCCATCCAGCGTGCTGGTCACAGGCTACGACATCATTTTCTTTTGGGTGGCGCGCATGATCATGATGACCAAGCACTTCACTGGCAAAGTGCCTTTCAAACACGTCTACATTCACGGCTTGGTACGCGATGCGCAAGGCAAGAAGATGAGCAAGTCTGAAGGCAATGTGCTGGACCCAGTGGACTTGATTGACGGCATCACACTGGAGCCCCTGCTGGAAAAACGCACCACCGGCTTGCGCAAACCCGAAACCGCACCTACCGTGCGCAAAAACACCGAGAAAGAATTTCCAAACGGTATTCCCGCATTCGGCGCGGATGCACTGCGTTTCACCTTTGCGTCGCTTGCTTCATTGGGCCGCAATATCAGCTTTGACAGCAAACGCTGTGAAGGCTACCGCAATTTTTGCAACAAACTGTGGAATGCCACCCGCTTTACATTGATGAATTGTGAAGGACACGATTGCGGTTTGTATGAACTGCTGCCTGCGGGTAGCGTTGGCCATGGCTACATGACATTCAGCCAAGCCGACCGTTGGATTGCATCCACTTTGCAGCGCGTTGAAGCCGATGTGGCACAAGGCTTTGCAGACTACCGTTTGGACAATGTGGCCACCCGCATTTACCAATTTGTGTGGGACGAATTTTGCGATTGGTACTTAGAAATTGCCAAAGTGCAAATCCAAAACGGTGAGATTAGCCAACAGCGCGCCACGCGCCGCACTTTGATTCGCACTTTAGAAACCATCTTGCGTTTGGCACACCCTGTGATTCCGTTCATCACCGAAGAACTGTGGCAAAAAGTGGCTCCTGTCGCGGGACGCGCTGGTGCCAGCGTCAGCATCGCCGCCTACCCTGAAAGCCAAGCCGAACGCATCGACCCACAAGCAGAAGCTCACGTTGCCAAGCTGAAAACCTTGGTCGACAGTTGCCGTACCCTGCGCTCTGAAATGAACGTACCCGCATCGACCAAACTGCCATTGTTTGCATTGCCAGCCAATGCTGCGGAAGCTGAATTCATGCAACAAGCCGCACCTGTGCTGAAATCTCTGGCCAAGTTAACCGAGGTCAAAGTATTTGCAGATGAAGCCACGTGGCAAGCCGCCGCGCAAGCTGCGCCTGTATCTGTGGTGGGCGAAACCCGCATTTGCTTGCACATGGAAGTGGATGTGGCAGCAGAGAAATTGCGCATGGGCAAAGAAATCACCCGCTTGGAAGGCGAGATTGCGCGCATCAATGGCAAGCTCAGCAATGAAGCATTTGTTGCGAAAGCCCCTGCTGCCGTGATTGAACTGGAGCGTGGTCGCATTGCACAAAACACCGCAACCTTGACCAAGTTGCAAGAACAGTTGAAGCGTTTGGGTTAAATTCCATCAGTCACATGAGCACACGCCAATCCAACCCAATCACTACAGCGGTTTTCCCAGTCGCAGGTTTGGGCACGCGCTTTTTACCGGCCACCAAAGCGCAACCCAAGGAGATGTTGCCGGTGGTAGACAAACCGCTGATTCAGTACGCAGTTGAAGAAGCCTATGCCGCTGGCATACGCCACATGGTGTTTGTGACGGGGCGCAACAAGCGTGCCATTGAAGACCATTTTGATACAGCGTACGAATTGGAAGCCGAATTGGCAGCCAGCGGCAAAACCGAATTGATGCAGTTGATACACAACATCAAACCCGCTGACATGGATTGCTCCTACGTGCGCCAATCGCGTTCATTGGGTTTGGGTCATGCGGTTTTGTGCGCTGAGCAATTAGTGGGCAATGCGCCCTTTGCCGTGCTCTTGGCCGATGATTTGATGGTCAACCACAACACACCGAATGCACAGGGCATCACAAACGCAAATGGTGCAGTTGTTTGCCCAGGTGCAATCTTCATTGTTGGCCGTGCAAGAAGTGCCCTTGGACCGTGTCAGCAGCTACGGCATCGTCGCCAGCCATGCGGTGCAAGCACGTTTGCGCCTTGTAGACAGCATTGTTGAAAAACCCAGCCCAGCACAAACGCCATCCACTTTGGCAGTGGCCGGTCGCTATATTTTGACGCCCGCGATTTTTAATCACCTGCGTCAGCAAAGCGCAGGTGCCAATGGTGAAATTCAACTCACCGATGCCATCGCCCAACTGATCAAAAGCGAGCCGGTTCACGCTTACGAATACATTGGCAAGCGCTACGATTGCGGCAGCAAATTAGGCTTTTTAGAAGCCACCGTAGAGCTGGCTTTGCAGCACGCTGAAGTGGGAAACAGCTTCCAACAATTTTTGCGTAATTTACGCTATTGATCTGCGCTTTTGAATCGCATTGACTGCGTAAATGCTATTTATTTAATAGCACACTAGGCAATAAATACGCCGCCTACAGGCCAATTTGTTATATATTTTTGCCAAAACCCTGGCTACAAGCAAAATACTGTTCGAGCACCATCATTGAGCAAACATCTTCAAGGTCAGGATTAAAAAACTGCTGGCAATGTTCGTGTGCGTTTTGGATGATGGCCATGCACTCATCGGGATGCGCCAAGTAGTATGTCAGTTGCGTTTCCAAATCTGAATAATCTGGTTTGATTTCAATGTAGTGCTTGCCACCCACCAAAGTGCCTTCCATGAACCAGGTCTCGTAAGTGGGTTTGGGCGTGACGGCGATGGAGTTGGACGACATGATCCATTTCAAATTGGTCGCCACATCGTTGCCTTGCAAGCTTAAAACAAACTTGAACTCCAAATGTTCGCTGACGCTGATTTTGGGTTTGTACCAAAGCTCTGGCCGGCCTTCGGCTTTGTTCACTTGACCCAAATCGCACAAAGGGTGATTGAAGTATTTTTCAAAAAATTCAATGCGGTGCTTTTGGTAAACACCGGCTCTGCCAATGAGTTGGTCTTTCTTTTCTGAAAATGGTTTGTCATTGGTGACAAACCGAAAGTGCCTGACCTTGTCCAGATTCATCAGCACACTGTTGGCGTTTTCAGCACCATCGTTGATGGGCCTGCTTTTGACAATGCTGGGCACTGCTGGCACGGTGATCACATCGCCAAATACCCACGCCAGTGGCAACTGCTTGTCAAAAAACTGGGCGTATTCGTAGGTGTCAAAAAAATACGATTTGGGGGTGACGGGGTGCAACAAATCACTGACTTTGGTCACAGCGGACGGCAAAGAAAATGTATCCACTACTTTGTTGTAATAGGCGACACGGGCTTGGATTTTTTCCAACTCGGCTGGCTTGAGTTGGCTTTTCAACGCATCGAAATGCGCTTTTGTTCTGAACTTGGGAATGAAAATACGGGCGTAGCTTTTTAAATAATAGAAAAATTTGATTTTCTTTTGCACATGCGCCATGTTCAATTCCTAAGACTCGTATCCAGTATCATTATGCTATGTTTTTAATAGCAATATAGGCAATTAATACGCCGACTACAGGCCAATTTTTCATATATTTTTGCCCTGCTAGCGGCGGCGCAGGGTGTGCAGGTATTCTTCACCAGCTGTAACCTGCTCGACCAAATCGTTACCCGTCATGGTGGCAAAGGCCTGAAAATCTTTGAGTGAGCCCTTGTCAGTAGCGGTAACGCGAAGCACCTGGCCACTGGTCATGTTGGCCAAAGCTTTTTTGGCTTTCAAAATAGGCAAAGGGCAATTCAAGTTGCGGGCGTCTACCTCGACGTCAATCTTTAAATCTGTACTCATATCGCGCTCCTCAAAATTTCATTTAAGTCTCAATCAGTTTTATTTTCTTTGCCAAACGGCTGCAAAAAATCCATCGGTACCGTGAATGTGCGGCCACAAACGCAAATACTCTAAACCCGAACTGCCCTCTTGTCCTGTTCCTGAGCAAAGCGTGTCAGCGTTGTCGACTTTGAGCTGTGTCAGCACCTCACCCACCGGCAGCATTTTGAAATCTGGGTTTGCGGCTGAAAACTGCAGTGCAATGGCTTCGTTTTCTTCTTTCAACAAACTGCAGGTGGCGTACACCAAGCGCCCACCCGATTTAACCAAGCGCGATGCGCTTTGCAAGATTGCCGCTTGCAGTTTGGCCATGTCTTCAATGTCTTTGGGCGTTAAGCGCCACTTGATGGCTGGGTTGCGACGCAGCGTGCCCAAGCCAGAGCAAGGTGCATCAACCAGCACGCGGTCCATCTTGCCGGCCAAGCGCTTGATGCGCTCATCGCGTTCATGCGCAATCACGGCTGGGTGAATGTTGGACAAACTGCTGCGCGCCAAACGTGGTTTCAAGGCATCCAAGCGGTGCGCTGAGGTGTCAAACGCGTACAAGCGACCGGTGTTGCGCATGGCTGCACCCAATGCCAAGGTTTTGCCACCGGCGCCGGCGCAAAAATCTGCCACCATTTCACCGCGCTTGGCATCAACCAGCAAGGCCAACAATTGCGAGCCTTCGTCTTGCACTTCAATTGCGCCGCGTTTGTAGGCGCTCAAATTGCGCAAGTCGGTTTTGCCAGTGACACGCAAACCCCAGGGCGAATAGGGCATGGGCTCTGCGGTGATGGCGACTTTGGTCAGCTCTTTGGCGACTTCTTCGCGCTTATCGGTCAGCATGTTGACGCGCAAGTCCAAACCTGGCGTGTCGTTCAATGATTCAACGTATTGCCAAAAACCTGCACCCGGTTTGCTGTCCAACTGTTCTTTGAGTGGCTTTACCAACCATTCAGGCATGTTGTGGCGATGGCGATCCAGCAAATCATGCGATTTGACGGTATCAATATTTTTAATCCATGCCAGCTCTTGCTCGTTGATCGCGCCTTCTAAAAATGCACGCGGCGCGGCAAATCCCAAAATCGCCAAACGCCGCTCTTTGCTGCCACTGCCAGAGGGCGCAAAGTGGTCGTAGCGCAATTTGTTGCGCAACACGTTGTAAACGGTATCGGTGAGCGTGGCGCGTTCGCGCGGACCAAAGTTGCGATGGTCTCTAAAGAATTTCGCCACGATGGCGTCCGTCGGGTGATCGAATTTAAGGGTGAGCCGTGACCAGTTCGGTACAGGCTTCTAAAATAATTTGTGGATGCATGCGGCATTTCTATAAATTCATTTTTCGCGCGAATTGCGTCGTTGCGCGGTGCTCGTAATCCTCATGTACAGGAAGTACATTGCGGTTTCTGTGCTCCGTGCGCCTAGCACTTCATCGCGAAAATTTGAATTTCTAGAAGTGCCTATGGGCTGATTGTCCCATGATTCGTCTCAAGTTAATGCGACCCACACGCACTGCCGGCTTTTTCAATCATCGGTGCATCGCGGTCCACGCCAGCTGCGGCCAAGTCGAGCCTCGTAGTCTTTCCACAATTCGGCTTGCTGGGAACCCAAGAAATACAGATATTCCCATGTGAACAGACCCGATTCATGGCCGTCGCTGAAGGTGGGTTTCACAGCGTAATTGCCCATGGGCTCTAGGCTCACAATGTCCACATTGCGTTTGCCGGTTTGCAAAGTTTCTTGACCTGGGCCATGACCTTGCACTTCGGCAGATGGCGATTGGACGCGCATCAATTCAAACGGAATGTTGAAATGTGCGCCGTCTGAAAACTTCACTTCAAACAGTTTGGATTTGCTGTGAACGGTGATGTCTTCTGGAGTGGGGGTGGCTTGTTTGGTCGTCATAAAAATACCTCAAATATTCGATTGCCCGTATTGTCTTCGATTGCCATTGTCCTTATATTTTTGAGTACTTCTCAGCTACACCAAAACACGCTCTATGCCGCCATTGTTGGCGCTGGCCACATACTCTGGCATCCAATCTTTACCGAGAAGCTGATTCGCCATTTCAACCACGATGTAATCGGCCTCTAGCAAGCCGGCTTTCAAGTCGTCTTGGTAGCGGTTCAAGCCCATCAAACAACTTGGGCAGCTGGTCAAAATTTTCACATTGGCTTGTGCGGCGACTGCGCCTGTATCGCGCAAGGCCAATTCGCCTTTGCGAATTTCTTCTTCTTTGCGAAAGCGAATTTGTGTCGAAATATCGGGGCGTGACGACGCCAAGCCACCACTTTCACCACAGCAACGGTCACTTAACAGTACTTTGTCGCCCATCAATGCCTTCACCGTTTTCATCGGCGCTTGTGTTTTCATGGGCGTGTGGCAAGGGTCATGGTAGAGGTAGCCATTGCCTGACTTATCACCCAATGTCACGCCTTTTTCGAGCAGGAATTCATGGATATCGATGATGCGGCTGCCAGGGAAAATCTTGTCAAATTGATAACTTTGCAACTGGTCATAGCACGTGCCGCAACTGACGACCACGGTTTTAATGTCCAGGTAATTCAGCGTGTTGGCAACGCGGTGGAAAAGCACTCGGTTGTCGGTGATGATTTTGTCGGCTTCGTCGAATTGACCGCTGCCCTTTTGCGGGTAGCCACAGCACAAATAGCCCGGCGGCAACACGGTTTGCACACCCGCGTGCCACAGCATGGCTTGGGTGGCCAAACCCACTTGGCTGAACAAGCGCTCAGAGCCGCAGCCAGGGAAATAAAACACCGCCTCCGAATCCACCGTGGTGTTTTGCGGGTTGCGAATGATGGGCACGTAGTCTTTGTTTTCAATGTCCAACAAAGCGCGCGCGGTGCGCTTGGGCAAGCCTGCAGGCATTTTTTTGTTGACGAAATGAATCACCTGCTCTTTCAAAGGAGCGACACCCAAACTGGCGGGTGGCAAATTGGTTTGCTGGCGAGCCAACAATTTGAAGACGCGATTGCCCAAGCGCTGCGCTTTGAAGCTGAGATTCGTCAAGGCATGACCAAAACGTATCGCCCCGGGGCTGGCTGTGCCAATGAACCAAGCTTGAAACTCGGCGGCAGGTCGCCAGCTTTTCTTGCCCATTTTGCGCAGCAAGTTGCGCATGTTCATGCTCACATCACCAAAGTCAATGTTGACAGGGCATGGCGTTAAACACTTGTGGCACACGGTGCAATGGTCCGCCACGTCTTCAAATTCTTGCCAGTGTTTGATGCTGACACCACGGCGTGTTTGTTCTTCGTACAAAAAGGCTTCTACCAACAATGAAGTCGCCAAAATTTTGTTGCGTGGGCTGTACAGTAAATTGGCGCGCGGCACGTGCGTGCTGCACACAGGCTTGCATTTGCCGCAGCGCAAACAGTCTTTCACGCTGGCCGAAATCGCACCAATGTCGCTTTGTTGCATGATGATGGATTCATGCCCCATGAGTCCAAAACTAGGCGTATAAGCATTGGTTAAATCGGCCACCAAGTTGTCTGCAATGTGCGGCAAACCGTCCGTTTTTCGGCGTTTCGATTGCTTAGATTGCTCTACTTTTTGTAGCGAATGATTCACCAGCAAACTTTTGCGCAAAAGCTTGCCTTTGTTGAACCGCCCTTCAGGGTCGACGCGCTGTTTGTAATCGGCAAAGGGTTGCAATTCAGCGTCAGTCAGAAACTCCAGCTTGGTGATGCCAATGCCGTGCTCGCCTGAAATCACACCGTCCAAACTGCGCGCCAGCACCATGATGCGCGCCACCGCTTTGTGCGCGGTTTGCAACATGTCGTAGTCATCACTGTTAACGGGGATGTTGGTATGCACATTGCCATCACCCGCGTGCATGTGCAAAGCCACCCAGACTCGGCCTTTGAGTACGCGTTGGTGAATGGCATTGCATTCTTCTAAGATGGGCGCAAAAGCCAAGCCGGTGAACAAGGCTTGCAAAGGCGTGCGGATATCTGTTTTCCAGCTGGCACGCAGGCTGTGCGATTGCAGTTGTGGGAACAAGGCATCCACATCATCCAACCAAGTCTGCCAAGTTGCTCGAACGTCAGCTACCAATGCCAGTGCCTGCGTCACGCGGTCGTCCAGCAATTCACCAGATGCCAATTCAGCGGCGTCATCCACACGGCCCAGCGGCAATTTGTCTTGTTTGAAAAATGCGGTCAAGGCATCACACAGCTTGAGTTTGTTTTGCAAACTCAGCTCGATGTTGATGCGCTCAATGCCGTCGGTGTACTCCGCCATACGAGGCAAGGGAATCACCACGTCTTCGTTGATTTTGAATGCGTTGGTGTGTTTGGAAATGGCCGCCGCGCGTTTGCGGTCCAACCAAAACTTATGCCGTGCTTCAGGGCTGATGGCAATGAAACCTTCACCATTGCGTGAATTGGCAATGCGCACCACTTCGGATGTGACGCGCGCCACATCGTCGGCATCATCGCCTGCAATGTCGCCAATCAAAACCATTTTGGGCAAACCATTGCTGGGTAGCCGGTGTGGGCACGTTTGGATTTGGTGGCGTAACCCACGGCTTTCAAATAGCGGTCGTCCAAGTGCTCTAGGCCGGCCAGCACGGTGCCAGAACCTTCCCCTTTTTCGCCCCGTTTTTGCAAGGCGAACATATAGTCTTTGATTTCCACAATGCTGGGCACTGCGTCTTTGGTGTTGCCAAAAAATTCCAAGCATACGGTGCGTGTGTGCTGTGGCATGCGGTGCACAATCCAGCGTGCACTGGTGATCAAGCCGTCACAGCCTTCTTTTTGAATACCAGGCAAGCCACTTAAAAATTTGTCGGTAACGTCTTTACCCAAACCTTCTTTGCGAAACGATGGGCCGGCAATGTCCAAGCGTTCGGTGCGAATCAGCTTTTTACCGTCGGCTTCAAAATAATTCAATTCAAAACTGGCGACTTCGGCATCGTGGATTTTGCCCAGATTGTGGTTCTGCCTTGTCACTTCCAGCCATTGGGCATCGGGTGTCACCATGCGCCAGCTGGCCAAATTGTCGAGTGCAGTCCCCCACAACACGGCTTTTTTGCCGCCGGCGTTCATGGCGATGTTGCCACCAATGCAACTGGCTTCGGCTGATGTGGGGTCAACCGCAAAGACAAAGCCCGCACGCTCGGCCGCATTCGCCACGCGCTGTGTCACCACACCGGCTTCAGTCCAAATCGTCGCCACGGGTGTACTGTGGCCAGGCAATGTTTGCATGACCACTTCGGTCATAGCTTCCAGTTTCTCGGTGTTGATGACCGCACTTTTCCAAGTCAGGGGAATTGCACCACCGGTATAACCTGTGCCGCCGCCGCGTGGGATGATGGTCAACCCCAGCTCGATACAGCCTTTCACCAAGCCAGCCATTTCCGCTTCAGAATCGGGTGTCAGCACCACAAATGGGTATTCCACGCGCCAATCGGTGGCGTCGGTGACGTGGCTGACGCGACTCAAACCATCAAACTTGATGTTGTCACTGGCTGTGAATTTGCCCAAAGATTTATGCGTCTCTTTGCGCAAGGCGGCGGCTTTTAAGAAAATGGCATCAAATGCGGCAATGGCGTTCGCGACCAAGGATAAAAGCTCCGATACATGCGCATCACGGCCGCTGTCCACATCGGGGGTGCGGCGCTTTTGCACTTCGCCCAAGCGGTGCTTCAATGCATCAACCAATTGCACCCGGCGTTTGGGGTTATCCAGCAAATCATCTTGCAAATAGGGGTTGCGCTGCACCACCCAAATATCGCCCAAAATCTCGTACAACATGCGTGCCGATCGACCGGTGCGGCGCTCTGCACGCAACTCATTCAGCACGGTCCACGCGCGTTCACCCAGCAAACGCACCACAATTTCACGGTCGGAAAACGAGGTGTAGTTGTAGGGAATTTCGCGAATGCGGTCGCTTGGGTGCTCGGTACTGGCTGAAGTGATGGTGCTGGTCATTGTGAAAGGCAAAGTGCATGCAAAAGGCAGGCACTGAATTCGTAAACCGTTGATTTTAGTACCCTTACAGACTCATCATCGGTTTTCTAATGGATAACCCGACTTACAACCGACATATTGCTGTGGTCAAATAAATCGGTTATCCCTGATGGGGCACGCCATACGGTCGTGTACCATTGAATCGCAATTTTCTGTACTTTAAGGAGATTTTCAATGAAAAAACTGATCAAAATCAGCGCACTGGCTGCTGTGTTGGGCTTTGGCAGCCTGACAGCGCAAGCACAAACCGAAGTTCAATGGTGGCATTCCATGACCGCCGTAAATGGCGAATGGGTCAACGATTTGGCTAAAAACTTCAATGCCAGCCAAAAAGAATACAAAATTGTGCCCACTTTCAAAGGCACATACGATGAATCAATGACCGCTGCGGTTGCCGCCTTCCGCGCGGGCAACGCACCGCATATTTTGCAAGTGTTTGAAGTGGGTACCGCCACCATGATGGCCAGCAAGGGCGCTATCGTCCCCGTTGCGCAAGTGATGAAAGATGCGGGCGAAAAATTTGACCCAACAGCTTACGTTTCAGCCGTTGCGGGGTATTACACCGCACCGAATGGACAAATGCTGTCTTTCCCATTCAACAGCTCGACCACCATTTTTTACGTCAACAAAGATGCGTTCAAAGCCGCTGGTATTGACACTGTGAAACTGCCCAGCACCTGGCCTGAAGTGGCATTGGCAGCCGCCAAATTGAAAGCCAGCGGTCACAAATGCCCATTCACCACCGCATGGCAAGGTTGGACGCAGTTAGAAAGTTTCTCTGCTTGGCACAACGTCGAATTTGCCACTAAGAACAACGGTTTGTCTGGCTTGGATGCACGCATGAAGGTCAATTCACCGCTGCACGTACGCCACATCGAAAACTTGGCAAACATGTCCAAACAAGGTTTGTTCATCTACAAAGGCCGTGGCAATGTGCCTGAAGCCAGTTTCGTTTCTGGTGAATGCGCCATGATCACCACTTCAGCTGGTTTCTATGGCAACGTGGCTAAAAATGCCAAGTTTGCTTATGCCTTGAGCACCATGCCCTACTACCCTGATGTGCCAGGCGCACCGCAAAACACCGTCATTGGTGGCGCCAGTTTGTGGGTCATGTCTGGCAAAAAACCAGCTGAATACAAAGGCGTAGCCAAATTCTTCAGCTATTTGTCCAGCCCTGAAGTACAGTCTGCCAGCCACAAGCGCACCGGCTACTTGCCCATTACCAATGCCGCTTACAAGTTGACTGAAGCATCTGGCTTTTACAAAGAAAAACCAGGTACTGACATTGCGGTTTCACAAATGATTCGCAAAGTGACCGACAAGAGCCGCGGCATTCGCTTGGGTAACTATGTGCAGATTCGTGCGGTGGAAGACGAAGAATTGGAAAAAGTGTGGGGCGGCAAGCAAACTGCCAAAGAAGCACTGGACGCCATCGTCACCCGTGGCAATGAGCACTTGGCACGCTTTGAAGCCGCAAACAAAGGCAAATAAGAACCATCGTCCGAATCCTAGTATGCTATAACTTATGTAGCATACTAGGCAATCAATACGCCGGCTACAGCCATATTTTTCATATATTTTTATAGTTTGTGGAAAAACGCGTTCAATTCAAATCATCTTGGCTGCCTTGGGCGTTGATAGCGCCACAGGTGATTATCATCAGCGTTTTCTTTTTTTGGCCTGCTGCTCAAGCGGTACTGCAATCCTTTCAATTGCAAGATGCATTTGGCACGTCCACTGAATGGGTGGGCTTGGACAATTTCAAACGTTTGTGGAACGACGCGGGTTACCTGGCTTCGTTTAAAACGACTGCCATTTTTTCTATCTTGGTCGCAGTTTTGGGTATTGGTTTGTCCTTGACATTGGCAATTTTTGCCGACCGCATCATCAAAGGCGCACTGGGTTACAAAACCATGCTGATCGTGCCTTATGCCGTTGCACCTGCAGTGGCAGGCGTATTGTGGGTCTTCATGTTTTCACCTTCATTGGGTGTGGTCTCTTTTGCTTTGGGTAAATTGGGTTTTGACTGGAACCACTATTTGAATGGCACGCATGCCATGACGCTGATTGTGTTGGCCGCCGTTTGGAAACAAATTTCATACAACTTTTTGTTCTTTTTGGCTGGCTTGCAATCGATTCCCAAATCACTGATAGAAGCAGCCGCCATTGATGGCGCTAAACCGTGGCGACGCTTTTGGTCGATTCAGTTTCCGCTGTTATCGCCCACCACGTTCTTTCTTGTTGGTCATCAACATTGTGTATGCCTTTTTCGACACCTTTGCCATCGTCGACGCCACCACCCACGGCGGCCCTGGGCAAGAGACATCGATATTGGTATACAAAGTGTATTACGACGGCTTCAAAGCCATGGACATGGGCGGCAGCGCCGCGCAGTCGGTGGTGCTGATGACCATCGTGGTGGCACTTACCGTGATTCAGTTTCGCTTTGTAGAGAAAAAGGTGAACTATTAAATGAAGCCCCCACGCTTGTCACTTCGTGTACTGCGCTGCCCCCCGAGTGGGCCGTGCCTTGCTTGGGGCGGCCCGGCGCTGCGGCTTAATTTCGCAAGCTCAATATGGTAGAACGCAGTCCATTTCTAACTTTTCTGGCGCACGCCATCATGTGGGCGGGCGTGTTGATTGTGGCTTTTCCTTTGTATTTGGCCTTCGTTGCATCCACCCACACAGCGCAAGAAATTGTGCAAGCGCCCATGCCATTGTTGCCCGGCAATTACATGTGGGAAACCTACAGCAAAGCACTCTTGGGTGGCGGTGCGGGCGGTGGCTCTAAAGCACCGGTCGCGCACATGATGTGGGTGAGTTTGGTGTCAGCACTGGTCATCACTTTTGGCAAGATTGCGATTTCATTGTTGTCGGCTTTTGCCATTGTGTATTTCCGCTTTCCGTTCAAAAACTTTTTCTTTTGGGCGATTTTCATCACCTTGATGCTGCCAGTCGAAGTGCGCATTGGCCCCACTTACAAAGTTGTTTCCGATCTGGGCATGCTCAATTCCTACGCGGGCTTAACGATACCGCTGATAGCATCTGCCACGGCCACTTTTCTGTTCCGTCAATTCTTCATGTCGGTGCCTGACGAACTGGTAGAAGCTGCGCGCATGGACGGTGCCAGCCCCATGCGCTTTTTTTGGGATGTGCTCTTGCCCTTGACCAAAACATCCATCGCCGCACTGTTTGTGATTCAATTCATTTACGGTTGGAACCAATACCTGTGGCCTCTGTTGGCCACCACCACCGAAGACATGTACCCCGTGGTGGTGGGCATCAAGATGATGGTGGCCGGTGGTGATTCGCAAAACGAATGGAACGTGGTCATGGCCACCGCCCTCTTGGCCATGCTGCCCCCCGCCCTTGTGGTGGTGTTGATGCAAAAATGGTTTGTAAAAGGTTTGGTAGATACTGAAAAATAATTATGGCTTCCATCTCCCTCAAAAACATCATCAAACGTTACGGCAATGCCAAAACGGGCACCCAAGTGATTCACGGCGTGAATGCCGAAATAGCCGATGGCGAATTCATTGTCATCGTGGGGCCTTCAGGTTGCGGCAAATCAACACTCTTGCGCATGGTGGCGGGTTTGGAAGAAATTTCAGGCGGCGAAATCAGCATTGGCAACCGCGTGGTGAACGATTTAGAACCAGCCGAACGCGACATTGCCATGGTGTTTCAAAACTATGCGCTGTACCCACACATGAGCGTGTTTGACAACATGGCCTATGGTTTAAAGATCGCCAAAGTGCCCAAAGACGAAATCAAAACCCGTGTCGACAAAGCTGCCAAAATTTTAGAGCTGGGCAATTTGCTGGACCGCAAACCACGCGATATGTCGGGCGGCCAACGCCAACGTGTCGCCATGGGGCGCGCCATTGTGCGGCAACCACAGGTGTTTTTGTTTGATGAACCTTTGTCCAATTTAGACGCCAAACTGCGTGCTCAAACGCGTTTGGAAATTCAAAAACTGCACCGCGAATTAGGCATCACTTCGCTGTTCGTCACCCACGACCAAGTGGAAGCCATGACTTTGGCACAGCGCATGATGGTGATGAACGCTGGCGTGATGGAACAATTTGGCACACCTGAAGAGGTCTACAACCGCCCTGCCAGCACGTTTGTGGCCAGCTTCATGGGCTCACCCCCCATGAACTTGCTCAAAGCAGCACCGGGTGTGAAAGCTGGCCAAATTTTGGGAGTAAGACCTGAACATTTGGATATCACCTCCAGCGGTCAAGGTTGGGCTTTGCAAGTTGAGGCCATTGAACTCTTGGGTGCTGAACGTTTGTTGTACTGTTTGCATGGGGATGAACGCGTCATCATACGTGTCGATGAAAACCAAGCCACGCCAAGCATTGGTAGCACGGTTTCTGCCGCACCACGCGCAGACAAAGTGCATCATTTTGATGCGGTATCAGGGAAGCGCGTATCGTAAAAACGTTTTGCAGCAATAGGCGCTGCATCACAGCTTACGATTGCTGCCCAAGACCGCCGCACCCAGTATCAAAGCGGTTGCAAGCGCAATAGGCCAGTCAAAATGACGGCCGGTGAAAATGAGCAGCAAGACAGTTGATGCCAGCGGCGTGATGTAGCTCAATATGCCGATTTGACGTGCATCCCCGCGCTTCAAAGCCGCATCCCAAACATAAAACGCCAAACCCAATGGACCCAATCCCATCAGCACGAGTAAAACCCAATCACTTTGGCTGATGCTCGTGGAAGGTTCTAACAACACATGACAGAGTAAAGACAATGCGCCCGAAACCAAGCCAAATAAACCAATCGCTGCCGTGGGAAATCCACGTCCTTCATAGGCCAAGCGTTTGCTCATCAATGAATAGCTGGCCCAAATAAAAGCGGAGCCGAGAGCTGGCAGATAGCCCCACGCGAAGCCTTTGGCAACAATACCTTGCCAGCCATCTTTGAGTACATCTGCACCCAAAATCGCCATCGCCGCCCCAGCAAATCCCATGCATGCTGCCAGTACATGTATGCTGGTCAAACGGGTATGAGGTAAAAACAAAGGTGCCATCACCACGATGCCCAATGGCCATAAATAATTCACCAAATTTGCTTCCACAGGCGGCGCATAGCGCAAGGCAATGAACAGTAAGAAATGAAAGCCGAACAAGCCATAGATTCCCAATACCAGCGCAGAGAATGAAACTTTCCATTCTTTATAAAACGGCCATGAAAGTAGGCTGCCAATCAGCAAAGCGATACCGGTTAATAAGAAAGGGGGAATGTGCTTGAGCGACAAGCCCAACAATGCTAAAGTTGCCCACAACGCTATGGCGATCAAAGCCAGCAGCGTGGGCGATAAAAATGACCTGGTTTTCATCGCAGCCATCATCGCACAATTTAAAAACAATCTATGCAAAATAGCCTAACAAACAACTGGCCTTATCCCAAATGGATCGCACACCGTGGTGCAGGCAAATTGGCACCTGAAAACACCTTGGCTGCGTTCAAACTCGGGGCCAGTCATGGTTACCGCATGTTTGAATGCGATGTGAAATTAAGCAGTGATGGTGTGCCATTTTTATTGCATGACAGCACTTTAGAGCGCACCACGTCTGGCCAAGGCACAGCAGGTGAATTCAGTTGGGAAGCTTTGTCCAAACTCGATGCTGGAAGCTGGCATACAGCCACATATGCCAAAGAACCCATTCCCAGTTTTACAGACATTGCGCAGTATTGTTTGCAGAACAATTTTTTCTTGAATATTGAAATCAAACCGACACCTGGACTGGAACAACAGACCGGTGAAGTGGTGGCCAAGCAAGCGGCTGAACTATGGAAAGACAAGGCCATACCGCCATTGTTGAGTTCATTCAGACCTGAATCGCTAATGGGCGCCCAACAAACAGCGCCGCATTTACCTCGCGCTTTGCTATTGGACACGCTCTGGAAAGGTTGGTTAGAGACGGCTTTGATGTTGGATTGCGTTGCCATCATCTGCAACCACAAGCTGTGGGACACATCGTCCATGACACAAGCCAAAAGCGCCGAATTCAAAACCCTGAGCTATACAGTGAACGATGAAGCCACAGTGAAACGCTTGATGGATTTGGGTATTGACGGCATCATCACCGATAAAGTGGATGTATTCTCACCACTCTAATTGCTATAATTTAAATAGCAACATAGGCAATAAATACGCCGACTACAGCCTAATTTTATGGATAATACTAAGCATTGGCAATCTGCACCAATTTCATCCGCCCAGTTCCACCTGTTTTGATGCTGACGGCTGCTTTGGTGCAGTGAAATTGTTTGGCCACCAAACCAATCAATTCTGCATTGGCTTTGCCATCAACGGGTAAGGATTTGATTTGAGCTTGCCATGTACCATCTTCGTTCAGCACCAAGGAACTGACTCTGGCATTGGGTTTAACTTTGACCTGAATGATGTTTGGCTTACCACTGCGCTCTGGAGTTGATTCACTTGCCACGCCAAGCACCTCGCCACCACCATTGGTACAGCGCTGCCGACATGACAAGTACAAAGTAAGTCATCATCTTGCCATCGGTGCTGAAAATAAAAAGACCCCCAAACAATATACCCACACCCGTTAGGCTGGTAATCAGCATTTGAGACTTCAAGGTTCGACTTACCTTTTGTTTAGGCCAAATCGTGCGACACAGTAAAGGGAAAACAACACCCATGAATGCCGCAGGCAGCATGAAGTTAAACAGGTGGTTCATGAATTGGAAAAAGCCCATGGTCAGAGTCTAACTTGTCTTTAACTTGCCTTAATCTTCTCAAGAAGCGAATAATTTTATAATCAAGAGATGGCTGTTTGGACATTAGGCATTAATCACACCACTGCGCCGCTCGATTTGCGCGGGCGGTTTGCCTTTGCCATGGACCAAATCGCACCCACCTTGCACACCATGCGCACAGATTTGGGAAGCGTATTGGCACCCCACTCAGAAGCTGCGCCGCTAGAAGCTGCGCTGATCTCTACCTGCAACCGAACTGAAATCTATTTGGCGCACGATGCCAATACCCATCCATCGTCTGCCGATGCTTTTGTGCAGCCTACTTTGCAATGGATGGCCAAATTGGGCGGTGTATCCACGGCCGACTTGGGTGCACACTCTTACACCTTGCAAAACAACTTGGCCGCGCGTCATGCCTTTCGGGTGGCCAGTGGGCTGGACAGCATGGTTTTGGGCGAGCCGCAGATTTTGGGGCAAATGAAAGATGCGGTCCGCATGGCCAGCGAGGCTGGCGCTTTGGGTGCCACCCTGAACCAGCTTTTTCAGCGCAGCTTTTCGGTTGCCAAAGAAGTGCGCAGCACCACTGAGATTGGCGCCCACTCCATCAGCATGGCTGCAGCGGCGGTGCGTTTGGCTGGGCAGCTTTTTGAAGACATCAAAGACACCAAAGTGTTGTTTGTGGGCGCTGGCGAAATGATAGAGCTGTGCGCCACGCATTTCGCCGCCAAGCAACCCAAATACATGGCCATTGCCAACCGCACACTGGAGCGCGGCGAAAAATTAGCCAGCCGTTTTGGCGCGGAATCGATTCGCTTGGCAGATTTACCGAATCGCCTGCATGAATTTGATGCCGTGGTGAGCTGCACAGCCAGCACCTTGCCCATCATCGGATTGGGTGCCGTCGAACGCGCTTTAAAACAACGCAAACACCGACCCATGTTCATGGTGGATTTGGCCGTACCTCGCGATATTGAAATTGAAGTTAAAGCGCTGCCCGACGTGTATTTGTACACCGTGGACGATTTGGCCAGCGTGGTGCAAACCGGGCAGGCCAATCGACAAGCTGCTGTGGCTGAAGCTGAAACCATCATTGATGCGGGTGTGCAAAGCTTTATGCATTGGTTGGATCAGCGCAACCCCAACACCGGCAGCGTTTCGCTAATCCAACAAATCAATGCGCAAACGGACACTTGGCGCGAGCACGAACTGGCTCGTGCCCGCAAATTGCTGGCCAAGGGCGCTTCGGTCGATGAAGTGCTGGAAGCGTTGTCCAAAGGTATCACCCAAAAAATGTTGCATGGCACTTTTGCCGAATTGCATGCTGGTGATACCGCCAGCCGAGAACACACCGCGCAAGTGGTGCAAAAACTGTTTTTGCGCAAAGAGCGTTAGCTGCGTTCACTTATTAGTCGCAAACCTTCGACAAACTCAGGTCGAACGGTTCTTCCCTCATTCGCCCGAAAATTAATTTTATGAAACCATTCCTCCGTCAGCAGTTAGAACGCTATCCCATCCGCTTAGGTGAACTCAATTTCTTCTTGCAACAAGAAGGCATCACCAACGACATGAAAAAATACCTGGCGCTGAACAAAGAGCACGCCGAGGTTAGCCTTGTGGCTTCTGAATTTGCCTTGTTTTTAAAGCGCGAAAAAGATTTGGCTGAAGCACAAGAGATGCTCAACGACAATGACATGCGCGACATGCACGAAATGGCCAAAGAGGAGGTCAAAGAAGCGCAGTTGGACTTAGAACGACTTGAAGACGAATTGCAACGCTTGTTGCTGCCCAAAGACCCTGACGATGAACGCAATGCATTTGTGGAAATTCGCGCTGGCACGGGCGGTGATGAATCGGCCTTGTTTGCCGGTGACCTGATGCGCATGTACATCAAATACGGCGAACGCATTGGTTTTAAAGTAGAAATCATGAGCGAATCACCGGGCGAAGTGGGCGGCTACAAAGAAGTGGTGCTAAAAATGTCAGGCACCACCAACCACGGCGGCATTCCCACCGGTGCGTACGGCATGTTGAAATTTGAATCGGGTGGTCACCGCGTGCAGCGCGTACCAGACACCGAAACCCAAGGCCGTATCCACACCAGTGCCTGCACAGTGGCGGTGATGGCTGAGCCGGATGAAGCGGTTGAAATCACCCTCAACCCATCTGACTTGCGCATTGACACCTATCGTGCCAGTGGCGCTGGCGGTCAGCACATCAATAAAACCGATTCAGCCGTGCGTGTCACCCACTTGCCTACTGGCATTGTGGCCGAGTGTCAGGAAGGACGTAGCCAACACAGCAACAAGGCGCAAGCCCTGCGCGTATTGCAAGCGCGTATCAACGAAAAAGACCGTGCCGAGCGCCACGCCAAAGAAGCAGCCACACGCAAAGGTTTGGTCGGCAGCGGCGACCGCAGCGACCGTATTCGCACCTACAACTTCCCGCAAGGCCGTTTGACCGAGCACCGCATCAACCTCACACTCTACAAACTGTCTTTCGTCATGATGGGCGAGCTGGATGAGGTGATCGAAGGTTTGCTGCTAGCGCGCAAAGCGGAACAGATGGCGGAATTGGAAGCTGCAGCGAATTAAGCCGATTCAAATTATTTGGCAAACGCATTGCTGCGTTCAATTGCACGTTGGCGGTTGCGTTCATTCCACGGCTGGCCCAACCAGCGGCGCATCAAACCATCAACCGTGCGCACATAGATGATGTTGTAAATCAGCTGCCAAACGTGACTCAACTTACGTGGCAATGCGCGCAAGGTCATTGAAAACGACGCATCGTCGTAAATGATGTAGTGCCAATAGCCAGGCGGTATGTACAGCACATCGCCATGGTTCAAAATGGCCAAACTGCCTTTGGCTTGTTGCAAGGCTGGGAAACGCTGGAAATCTGGCCTATCCATGTCGATGTCACTCAAACCGCTGAATGAATAAGGGACGTGGTAGAGGAATTTGGTTTGATCATAAGGAAACAAATACACCCGCTTTTGCCCGCCAAAATGGCACAGCAATAAATCAGCCCAATCAATATCAAAATGCAGTTGAACCTTGGTGCCTTTGCCACCAAAAAACAAGACAGGTAGCTTTTTGAACAGTTTCAGCCCAATTTCTGGGTAGGAAAAATCCCTCAATAGCGCAGGCACTTGCTGCAAAATATTGTAAAAAAACATGCGCAACTTGTTGTTGCCTTGCTTGAGTTCTTGAATGTAATCACCAAAGCGCATTTCGGCTATGTGCGCGTGCTGGTGCCTGTGACCTTTGGCTTCTTCGCATCCATACAGTGGCACCACATTGTCACCAAAGGTTTGGCAAAAATAATCAAAGTTCCACTTATCACGCGCAGGCCAATTGCGCGACAGATTTGTGATCACCAACGGAATTTGTTGGTCTTTGTAGTCAGCTAGAAATGAGTCGCGTGCAATGGTGTCAACGCGTGTTACTGGACTTATTTGCACGCCATTGAACTCATGCTACGCCGTTGGCCTTTAACCACGCCAATGCCCGCTTAAACCCATCTTCGGCGGGTTCTTTGCGATAGCTGGGTCGATAGTCGGCATGAAAGGCGTGTGGTGCGCCGTCATAAACAACAAATTCGGATTTTTTGGCAGCTGCGCTGCCATTGGCCAATGCGGCTTTCATTTTGTCGACTGAGGCAACTGGAATGCCTGTGTCCGCACCGCCATAAAGCCCCAACACAGGACCATTGATGTTGGCAACCAAGTCAATCGGGTTGGTTGGAGACAAAGGATTGGGTGCGCCTTCTAAGCGGCCATACCACGCCACACCCGCCTTGACGGCTTTGTTGTGCGCTGCAAATAACCAAGTGATGCGGCCGCCCCAACAAAATCCTGTGATGGCCACTTTATTGAGATCGCCGCCATTGGCACCCGCCCATTTCACCATGCCATCTAAATCAGCCATCACTTGCGCATCAGGCACTTTGCTAACTATTTCTCGAATCAAATCTGCCATCGCACCATAAGCGGTAGGGTCACCTTGTCGCGCAAACAGCTCTGGAGCTATGGCGAGATAGCCCATTTTGGCAAAACGGCGTGCGGTATCGGCAATGTACTCGTGCACACCAAAAATTTCTTGAATCACCAAAATCACAGGCAAATTGGTTTTACCTGCAGGTGCAGCCATGAAAGCCGGCACTTTGAAACCATTGACCTCAACGGTAATTTCGCCCGTTTTCAGTCCGTCTGAAGATGTTTTAATCGCGGTTTGCGCCATGATGTCACCGGCAGCGGCGGTATAGCCCACGCCCAATGCCACTTTCAAAGCGGTACGCCGTGACGCTTGGTGTTGTTTGCCATTGGAATCCAATAGCGCGTGGGCGTCATTCATTTGATTCTCAGTGAAGTTGTTCGTAGTTGTCTCGTTCAGCATATCTGTCTCCCTTAATTAGAATTTCTAGCACTTGCAGGATATATTATGTGCATATCATCTGCATTGTTGCAAGACACATTTTTCAAAAGGAAATCACCATGCCACTCATCCGCGTCGAAATGCTAGAAGGCCGTACACCTGAACAAAAAACTGCACTGGTCAAAGCCTTGACCCAAGCCGTTGTTGAAACGCTGGGTTCAAAGCCCGATGTGGTGGATGTGATGCTTTTTGATATTCCACGCACCAACTGGGCAACCGGCGGTGTACAGTGGTCGGATAAGTGATTTTTGTAAAAAATATATAAGAAATTGGCATGTAGCCGGCGTATTAATTGCCTAGTTTGCTATTAAATTAATAGCATATAGCCACGCCGACATGACAACTCTGCTCTAAACCGCTGCCTTGAATATCCATACACAACTGCATCAAGCCATGTCCCATGGCGTAGACCGTATTGATGCGCAATTGCTTTTGTTGTTCTGTTTGGGCAAATCACAAAGCGATCGCGCATGGCTCATCGCGCATGACGATGCGGTAGTCGATTCGGCAATTGCACAGCAATTCACAGCGCTTTGTCAGCAGCGGCTTAATGGCGTTCCACTCGCATATTTAGTTGGAGAAAAACCATTTTTTGGCATTAATTTGCACGTCGATTCACGTGTGTTGGTGCCAAGACCAGACACTGAAACGCTGGTGGATTGGGCGCTCAGCTTTCAAGCAACTCGAACTGTATTGGACTTGGGAACGGGCAGTGGCGCAATTGCCTTGGCAATCAAACATACGCAACCTGAATGGAAAGTCACTGCCATTGACTACAGCGCAGATGCATTGGATGTGGCTCGAGGCAATGCCCTGCGCTTGGGCTTGGATGTCGATTTCGTGCAAAGCGCATGGTTTGATGCGCTCAAAACTGAACACGACCATGCCAGATTTGATCTGACAAAATTTGACCTGATTATTAGCAACCCGCCCTACATCGCCGATGACGATCCGCACATGGCGGCTCTGAAACATGAGCCGAAACAAGCTTTGACATCGGGTGATGAGGGACTGGATGATATTCGGCGCATCATTCAAGACGCACCCGCTTTTTTAAACCCAGACGGGTGGCTTTTGCTTGAACATGGCTACGATCAGGCTGCCAAAGTGCGGGCGTTGCTAGAAAGTCAGGGCTTTTCACAGGTGCGCAGCAAACTGGATTTGGCAGGTATTGAGAGATGCACTGGCGGACAATGGTCGGCTTCAGATAAAGGGCAATAAAATGAGGGTATTGATTGCGAGGATAATCACCTCATCTGTATTTTTGTTCAATTTTGGAGATTTTCACCATGTCAGACACCCAAACCCGCATTGACCAATTGGTTAAATCAAACGACGTTGTGCTTTTCATGAAAGGCAGCGCCAGCTTTCCGCAATGCGGCTTCTCCGGTCGTGCAATTCAAATTTTGAAAGCCTGCGGTGTGGACACCAAAGGCATCCAAACTGTCAATGTGTTGGAAGACGACGCCGTACGACAAGGCATCAAGGAATACAGCAACTGGCCTACCATTCCGCAACTTTACGTCAAAGGCGAATTCATTGGTGGCTCTGACATCATGATGGAAATGTACGAAAACGGCGAATTGGTGAAAGCTTTGGGCACAACACCTCCTTCTGCTTAAATCGGCAAAGCGCATCGAACACCATGACTCAAACCCACTTCGGTTTCAAAACCGTCAACGAACAAGACAAAGCCAGCCACGTGCGTGGTGTGTTTGATTCTGTTGCGCCCAAATACGACATCATGAACGATTTGATGTCGATGGGCTTACACCGCGCTTGGAAGGCCTATACCGTGATGGTGGCCAATGCACAAGAAGGCTCACAAGTTTTGGATATTGCCGGCGGCACTGGTGATTTGGCTTTGGCATTTGCCAAAAAGGTGGGCAAAACTGGTCAAGTGGTGCACACAGACATCAATGAAGCCATGTTGCGCGAAGGGCGCAATCGCTTGATTAATGCGGGTGTTGTCTTACCTACGTTTGTTTGCGATGCTGAAAAGCTGCCTTTCCCCAGCAATCATTTTGATGTGGTGACAGTGGCATTTGGGCTGCGCAACATGACGCACAAAGACATTGCATTGAAAGAGATGAACCGGGTGCTTAAACCCAATGGCAAGCTTTTGGTGCTGGAGTTTTCTAAAGTGGCCAAGCCCCTCTCCAAAATATACGATTGGTACTCGTTCAAAATCTTACCGCAGTTGGGTAAGTTTGTAGCGGGAGATGACGCCAGCTACCGCTATCTGGCTGAATCCATTCGCATGCACCCCAGCCAAGAAGAATTGAAAACCATCATGAAAACGGCAGGCTTTGGCCATGTTGATATCCACAACATGACAGGCGGCGTAGTGGCCTTGCATGTTGGAATCAAGTGCTAATAGATTGATTTGTTACCGTAAAACAAATACCAGCACTTCGGCGTCAACGGCATCTGTGATGTGCACAGCTTGCTCGTTGACTAACTTGGCCGCATCTCCTGTTCTAAGCACAACACCGTTGACTTTCAACTCGCCACGCACGAGGTGAACGTAGCTCTTGTGATTGGTCTCTAATGCCAAACTGGCCGCTTCACCGCTATCGAATAATCCTGCATACAAATCAGCATTCGCATGAATCGTGACTGAGCCGTCTGCGCCTGTGGATGAGGCAACCAGTTTCAGTTTGCCTTGCTTGTCTGCATTTGCAAAGGTTTTTTGCTCGTAGCTGGGGCTGATACCGCTGATATTTGGCTCTATCCAAATTTGCAAAAAATGCGTCTCTTGATCTTTTGCATGGTTGAATTCGCTGTGTTGCACGCCTGTTCCAGCACTCATTCGTTGTACATCACCTGGTGGTATGCCTTTGACATTGCCTATGCTGTCTTTATGCGCCAAATTACCGCTGAGCACGTAGCTGATGATTTCCATGTCACTGTGGCCGTGTGTGCCAAAACCCATGCCGGGTGCAATGCGGTCTTCGTTAATGACTCGCAAATTACCAAAACCCATGTGTTCCGCGTCGTAATAGCCTGCAAATGAAAACGAGTGGTAGCTTTTCAACCACCCATGATCAGCATAACCGCGCTCTTGTGATTTTCTAATCGTGATCATCGGTGTTCTCCATTGAAAATGTTTGCTCAATTTTTACCGTCTGCCAACCTTGCAGCACTTACTTGGACTTTATCGTGGATTTCACACGTTGTGGTATTTGTATTTTGATGGCATCATTCAATCTATTTGAATTAAACGCAACAACCCATGCAAAATCCACGCGATGTACTGACGCCAGAATCTTTAGAAATGCTGCAACAGATAGCGCAAACTGGCAGCTTTGCAGCCGCAGCACGACAACACCATTTGGTACCCAGTGCTTTGACTTACCGAGTAAGACAAATCGAGGACGCATTGGACGTGCTGTTGTTTGATCGTAGCTCACGCAACGCCAAACTCACTGTTGCCGGTCAAGAATTGCTGCGTGAAGGCACCAGAATATTGGCAGATTTAGATGCCATCGCACACCGGGTCAAACGCGTTGCTACGGGATGGGAACCTCAGTTAACCATCGCTGTGGACAGCATCATTTCACAAGCCACTGTAATGGAACTGTGCGATGCATTCTTTGCGCAGTTCAATGGCGAAACTCCGCCGACTCAGATCAAACTTCGCGATGAGGCTTTGTCGGGCACCTTAGCTGCTTTGACAACTGGACAGGCCGATTTGGCCTTGGGCGTCGCGGCAGAAGCTGGTGCTACGCCAGGCATTTTGTACAAGCCTTTGGACACGCAAAGTTTTGTTTACGCTATCGCACCACATCACCCTTTGGCCAATGCAAAAGAACCCTTGAGTGATGCAACTTTGCTGCAAAACCGAGTGGTTGCAGTTGCAGATTCAATTCAACGTGGTGCTGGACTCAGCTTTGGCATATTGGGCGGGCAAGATGTGTTCACTGTGGCTTCCATGAATGCAAAACTTGACGCACAGTTACGCGGTTTAGGTGGCGGATTCTTGCCAGAAAGCATGGCCAGACCCTACATTGAAACGGGTCGTTTGGTTCACAAAAAAGTGGCTCGACCTGAGCGCGTTGTGCGCGTGGGCTATGCATGGCGCGCGGCCCCCAACGTAGAGCTAGGTCGTGCACTCATGTGGTGGCTTGCACAACTCGAAAGCAGCAAAACAACAGCTGCTCTCTTGCATCGACACTGATTGCTTTTGGTAGTGTGAAATCCAGTGTGTTGTTTTTTTACTTTCTAAACTTTAAAAAACCTTATTTGACATGTGCCTATCTTGTGCACTCTTGAAATATCAACACATAAGCCCTATATTCAGTCGGTGTCGTTTGGGTCTTTGTACCTTACTATTTTTAACTTTGGAGTTTCTATGAAACTGTGGTCTGCTGTTTTGGTCATCGCTTTTACGCTTACATCCTTGAATGCGGAGGCTGCGCGTCGCATGGGCGGTGGTGGTTCATTTGGCAAACAATCAAGCAATGTGACGCAGCGCAATAGCGCACCCACAGCGCCAGCACAAAACTCGGCTACCTCGGCTGCTAAGCCAGGCTCACCCGCAGCTGCCCCCGCTGCAGCTGCACCTAAGAAACCTTGGGGTGCCATGTTAGGTGGTTTGGCCGCTGGTTTGGGATTGGCATGGCTAGCCAACTCTTTAGGGCTTGGTGGCGCATTCGGCAATATTCTGATGTTTGCCTTACTGGCCATGGGTGCATTGATGCTGTTCAATCTGTTCATGCGTTCACGCGCTAACAAGGGAGCCTCATCTGGCAATAACTACTCTTACCAAGGCGCTGGACCTGGCAGCGTAAAAGCCAGTGATGCTATCACCGCACGTCATTACAGCCCCAACAATGTGGGCAATGATGCCTCCGCTCGCCCTTGGGAGGGCAACACCACCAGCTTTGACTCTGGTAAATCGATGATCGGCTCCGGACTGTCATCTACTGGTGCTGGCGCATCCGCACTGTCAGGCTCACAAACTTGGGGAATTCCGGCAGATTTTGATACCACAGGCTTTTTAACTGCTGCCAAGCGTAACTTCGTCACTTTGCAAGATGCATGGGACAAGTCTGACATGGTGACCTTGCGCGGCATGATGACGGACGAAATGGCCGATGAAATTAAATCGCAATTGGCTGATCGAGGAACGTCGACAAGCACTGAAAAAACCGATGTGGTGATGCTAGATGCGCAGCTTTTGGGCATTGAAGACACCGCTACCGAATACATGGCCAGCGTTGAATTCTCCGGCATGATTCGTGAAGATGGCGCTGTGAGTCCTGCACCTTTCCGTGAAGTTTGGAACATGACCAAATCCAAATCGGGTGGCGGCTGGCTGGTTGCCGGTGTGCAGGCGATGCAATAAATTGTGTTGCTACCGAACACTTCGGTCATTTGATTTCAGGAAATCAAGAATCTGAAATTAAAAAAGGGCCAAAGTCGTGAATAATTGGGGACTATGGAAACATCGTCCCCTTTTTCTTTTCTCAATAACCTGGCCAGCAGCATCACCAAGCTAGCAGGCAAAGTTCAGCCGCCAACATGGGTGGTCGATGAATTGCATCAGCGACTGGTATTGTTACTCAACCATGTGTTGATGCAAGAACCTGAAGCCATGGCGCGTTTGGTCAGTGTGCAAGGACAAGTCATACGCGCACACTGGCGGCATTATTCACTGGGTTTGGTTGCCACGCCCGCTGGTTTACTCGACCGCGCCAATGTGAATGCAAAAGCAGATTTGAACCTGCGCCTAACCGATGAATCTGGGAAACGCATTGTGCAAGAATTACTGGCTGGCAATAAACCTGCTCTGAGCATTGATGGCGATGTAGAACTCGCTGCGGTAATCAATTGGCTGGGTGAAAATGTTCGCTGGGACGTTGAAGAAGATATTGCTCGCATCGTGGGCGTCGCACCTGCCCATGCATTCGTAAGCTTGGTGACACAAGTCGGTGGTGTTTTACGAAGCTTTGTAGTCACCAAAATGCCCGATTCAACGAGCGCCAAAAACGGCAAAACAACATGAGACGTTTGACGCGCGGTGCTTTCATCGTTTGGATCGTTTTTCGATACGGTCTTGATGAAATGGTGCTGTCCAGCTTCAAAAAACCGTGGCTCAACATGGTCACGCGCGTACTGTCGATAGGACGTAACTTGTCTGCACCACGCGGACAACGCTTGCGGCAAGCGCTTGAGCGATTGGGGCCAATATTCGTCAAATTTGGTCAGGTTCTTTCAACCAGACGCGACCTGATGCCGCTGGACATCGCGGATGAATTGGCCAAATTGCAAGATCGCGTGCCACCATTCGATTCAGCCATCGCCATTGCCAACATCGAAAAAGCATTCCGCAAACCCTTGTCAGAAATTTTTATCAGTTTTGATGAAAAGCCCATCGCCAGCGCATCAGTTGCGCAAGTGCATTTTGCAAGCATTCGTGATAGAGAAGGACAAATTCGCGAAGTTGCAGTGAAGGTTTTACGCCCAGATATGTTGCCTGTGATTGAAAAAGACCTGAGTTTGATGCACATGATGGCAGGCTGGGTGGAAACTTTAAGCACGGATGGTAAGCGTTTGAAACCTCGCGAAGTGGTGGCTGAGTTTGACCGACATTTACATGACGAGCTTGATCTCATTCGTGAAGCTTCCAGTGCTGCACAACTCAAACGCAACATGCAAGCGCACAGCAAAGGCAGCGATTTGGTTTTGATTCCGGACATGTACTGGGATTTTTGTCGGCCAGAAGTGCTCGTCATGGAACGCATGAAAGGCGTACCCATCAACCAAACCGCCGTGTTGCGAGAAGCGGGCGTAGACTTTAAAAAACTGGCGCGTGATGGTGTCACCATTTTTTTTACGCAAGTTTTTCGCGATGGTTTTTTTCATGCCGACATGCACCCCGGCAATATCCAAGTCAGTTTAGAGCCTGCCACATTTGGACGCTACATCTTGTTGGACTTTGGCATCATTGGCAGTTTGACCAATGTTGACAAAGAGTACTTGGCACAAAACTTCACGGCGTTTTTCAGGCGCGATTACAAACGGGTGGCAGAGCTGCACATTGAATCTGGATGGGTGCCCAGAACCACACGCGTGGATGAGTTGGAATCTGCCATACGCGCAGTTTGCGAGCCATATTTTGACCGCCCTTTAAAGGAAATATCGTTGGGCATGGTGTTGATGCGCCTTTTTCAAACATCACGCCGTTTCCATGTTGAGATTCAACCCCAATTGGTTTTGCTACAAAAAACACTCCTCAACATTGAGGGATTAGGCCGCGACTTGGACCCTGATTTGGATTTATGGAGCACAGCAAAGCCATTTTTAGAAACTTGGATGATGGACCAGTTGGGTCCACAAAAGTTACTGGCTGAACTCAAAGCGCAAGCCCCACGTTATGCTAAATTGTTGCCTGATTTACCGATATTATTGGCCGACTTCTTGAAACACAGAAACACTGATAACGCACAAGAAAACAACTTGTTGCAAAACTTGATTGTTGAACAGAAAAGAACCAACAAGCTGTTGCAAGGCATCATTTACAGCGGCATTGGTTTTGTACTAAGTTTGGCATTAATACAACTCTATTTGCGACTTCGTATATTTTAAGTAGCACCTTTTAGCTGGCTGTGATTTCGTTTAGTAAAATCACGTTTTTTCTACGGAGACTACAGCAGTGAATACACTTATTGTTTTCGTAGCAGTATATTTGGCTTGTACGATTACCATTGGCCTCATTGCTGCACGACGCGTAAAAAATTCCACCGACTACATTTTGGCAGGCAGAAGTCTGCCTTTGTACATGAATGTTACCACAGTGTTTGCTACTTGGTTTGGAGCTGAAACCGTTTTATCCATTTCTGCAACGTTTGCGCGTGATGGCTTAGTCGGCATTCCCGGAGATCCATTTGGTGCAACGCTTTGCTTGGTATTGGCTGCTGTTCTTTTTGCCAAGTTGTTTTACCGAATGAATTTGCTGACGATTGGTGATTTCTATAAACAACGCTATGGAAAAACCATCGAAGTCATGACCAGTTTGGCAATTGTTGTGTCTTACTTAGGCTGGACATCAGCGCAGTTAACTGCCCTTGGCTTGGTTATTTTTGCGTTGTCAGGGGGTGCCTTAACGTTTACGCAAGCCATATTGTTGGGTGCTTTGATTGTGTTGTTGTACACCATTTTTGGTGGCATGTGGTCCGTTGCCTTTACCGACTTATTTCAAACCATCATTATCATGATCGGTCTGAGTGTGATTGCCGTGCTGGTGGGTGATTTGGCAGGTGGGCCAGCGAAAGTCATCGCGCAAGCTTCTGCAGAAGGTAAATTCAATTGGATGCCTGAAGATAGCAAAGGGTGGTGGGCAATGGCTGGGGCATTTTTTGCATTCGCTTTTGGTTCTATCCCTCAGCAGGATGTGTTTCAGCGAATGACCAGTGCAAAAGACGAAAAAACAGCTGTGCGTGGCACCGTTATTGGCGCTTTGCTCTATTTTTGCTTTGCCTTTATTCCTATTTTTATCGCTTATGCAGCCTTGGTTGCCGACACTGGTTTATTGGCACTGTTTAATTCTGAAGATGGCAGAGAAATCCAGCGCATATTACCTGACTTGGTCTTAGGCAAAATGCCCCTATGGGCGCAAGTGATGTTTTTTGGCGCCCTGTTGTCAGCCATTCTTTCTACGGCCAGTGGCGCGATCTTGGCGCCCACGTCATTGTTCACTGAAAATGTGCTGCGACCATTTGCACCGAAAATGAACGACAAGCTTTTCTTGATGACATTGCGCATTATTTTGGTTACCTTTACAGCATTTGCATTGTTGTTTGCTCTGAATAGCAAGAGCACCATGTATGAGATGGTACAAAACGCCTACAACGTCACCTTGGTTGGGGCATTTATTCCGCTACTTGCAGGTGCATACTGGAAGCGTGCAACCACGCAAGGCGCATTATTTTCTGCAGTCGGTGGGGTGACGATTTGGCTGTTCATGCATTTCACAGCGAGCGATGCATTGATTCCCGCCAATTTAGTGGGTTTGGCAGCGTCATTTATCTTGATGATAATTGGCAGTTTAGCTCCGCAAATAATTGAAGATAAAAGCCAACCGCTTCAATCCAAGCATTAGCCAAGATTTTGAGGGGTGGAATTAGGCTAGATGGCACTTCTAGCTTGAGTCTTAGCTCTTACACTTATAATCTTAGGCTAAGTAAATTTTCTTGCGTTTTAATTGCGCAAAACACCTCTATGCCAATATACGCCTATAAATGCGACGCTTGCGGTCACGCCAAAGACGTATTGCAAAAAATGTCTGACCCATTGCTAACAGATTGTCCAGCCTGTGGCCAAGCCACGTTTAAAAAACAACTCACTGCTTCAGGTTTTCAACTGAAGGGCACGGGTTGGTACGCGACCGATTTCAAAGGTAGCCCCAATACCAGCAGTACTGCACCCAGCTCTTCCAGTTCGGCGCCTGCAGCAGCTTGTGCCAGCTGCCCTGCTGCACCATCTTCAGAAAGCGCTTGATGCTGTCAAACTTGCGCAAATGGATGTTTGCCGGTTTGCTGGTGATTGTGCCTGTCGCCATCACGATCTGGTTGATTGAGTGGATGCTCAGCACGCTGGATAAAACATTGCTCATCTTGCCTGAAGCTTGGCATCCTGACAAGTTATTAGGATTCCATATTCCGGGTTTTGGACTGATTTTGGCAGTCATCAGTTTGCTGATTGTGGGTGCTGCAGCCAGCAACTTCTTGGGTAAAAAAGTAGTTGTCTGGGGTGATGCCGTATTGCACCGCATACCAGTCGTTCGCTCCATTTACTCCAGTGTTAAACAAGTATCAGATACATTGTTCTCAGAAAATGGCAATGCTTTTCGCAAAGCTGTCATGATCGAGTGGCCAAGACCCAATGTGTGGACGATTGCTTTTGTTACCGGCAAACCCAATGGTGAACTGTTAAAGCACCTCAAAGATGATTTTGTGAGCATTTATGTGCCTACTACACCGAATCCAACGGGCGGCTACTTTGTTTTGCTGAAAATGAGCGACTGCATCGAGTTGGACATGAGCGTGGATGAAGCGCTGAAATACATCGTGTCGATGGGTGTTGTTTCGCCAAAGATCATGCCCATCAAGGCAGACAAAATATAGGCGCAGCACCAGCAAATCATTCAAATCTAACAACCTCAATTATTTATCTATCGTTTTCAACCTGAGTAATTCAAAAATGGCAATGCGTACAACTTATTGCGGTCTGGTGACCGAGGCTTTATTGGGACAATCCGTGACACTGTGCGGCTGGGTCAATCGCAGGCGCGACCACGGTGGCGTGATATTTGTTGATTTACGCGACCGCGAAGGCTACGTGCAAGTGGTGTGCGACCCTGATAGAGCTGACATGTTCAAATTGGCAGAAGGCTTGCGCAACGAGTTTTGCATTCAAATCAAAGGCATGGTGCGTGCACGTCCTGAAGGCACAGTGAACGACAACTTGAAGAGCGGCAAGATTGAAATTTTGTGCCACGAATTGGTGGTGCTCAACGCCTCTGTCACACCACCTTTCCAATTGGACGACGACAACTTGTCAGAGACCACTCGCCTGACGCACCGCGTATTGGACCTGCGTCGCCCTTACATGCAAAACAACCTCATGCTGCGCTACAAGGTCAGCATGGAAGTGCGCAAGTTCTTAGATGAAAACGGCTTCATTGACATTGAAACACCGATGCTGACCAAAAGCACGCCTGAAGGCGCACGCGATTATTTGGTGCCCAGCCGAGTGCATGATGGCCACTTTTTTGCCCTACCCCAATCACCCCAATTGTTCAAACAGTTGTTGATGGTTGCAGGCTACGACCGCTATTACCAAATCGTCAAATGTTTCCGCGATGAAGATTTGCGCGCTGACCGTCAGCCAGAATTCACACAGATTGATATT
This sequence comes from uncultured beta proteobacterium, assembly GCA_963841045.1. GTDB lineage: Bacteria > Pseudomonadota > Gammaproteobacteria > Burkholderiales > Burkholderiaceae_C > Aalborgiella. The sequence continues at coordinate 451,780 of CAWJBD010000001.1, forward strand.
GAAACATCGTTCCTGGACGAACAAGAGATTCGCGACATTTTCCAAGACATGATCAAGCGCGTGTTCAAGAACACCATCAACGTCGATTTGGGTGAATTCCCCGTCATGACCTATGCCGATGCCATGCACCTGTATGGCTCAGACAAACCTGATTTGCGTGTGAAATTGCAATTCACTGAAGTCACCGACGTCATGACCGATGTCGATTTCAAAGTATTCTCTGGCGCTGCCACCATGAAAGGTGGCCGTGTGGTTGCACTTTGCATCCCCGGCGCTGCGCGCGAAACCGGTGGCATGAGCCGTGGCGAAATTGATGGCTACACCGAATTTGTCAAAATTTATGGTGCCAAAGGTTTGGCTTATATCAAGGTCAACGAGCTGGCAAAAGGCCGCGATGGTTTGCAAAGTCCTATCGTTAAAAACATCCATGATGCAGCCATAGCCGAAGTGCTGAAACGCACCGGCGCAAAAGATGGCGATTTGATTTTCTTTGGTGCCGACAAGGCCAAGGTCGTGAACGACGCCATTGGCGCTTTGCGCATCAAAATTGGACACAGTGAATTCGGCAAAAAGAACGGCTTGTTTGAAAACGCATGGCGCCCCATGTGGGTGGTGGACTTCCCCATGTTTGAATACGATGACGAAGCCGAGCGCTACACCGCCACGCACCATCCGTTCACCGCGCCCAAAGACGGGCATGAGGACTGGATGGTCACCGCACCTGAGAAATGCATCTCCAAAGGCTACGACATGGTCTTGAACGGCTGGGAGATGGGTGGTGGATCGGTACGGATCCACAGGGCGGACGTTCAACAAAAAGTGTTTGATGCGCTCAAAATCACACCCGAAGAAGCACAAATCAAATTCGGCTTCTTGCTGGACGCCTTGCAATACGGCGCCCCCCGCACGGTGGTTTGGCCTTTGGCTTAGACCGCATCGTGACTTTGATGACAGGCGCAGAATCGATTCGCGATGTCATCGCTTTCCCGAAAACCCAACGCGCCCAATGCTTGCTGACAGACGCTCCGTCATTGGTAGACGAAAAGCAACTCAAAGAACTGCACATTCGCCTGCGCAACCCGATAGAAGCCGCTAAAGTGGCTTGATAGGCCGGTTTTATATAAGAAATTGGCCTCTAGCCGGCGTATTTATTGCCTAGGTTGCTATTAAATATATAGCAACCTAGCGTATCGACTCTAAAACCCAAAACCGGCCAACTTGGCAGGGAAAAGGCCCAGCAGCAGGGCTGTCATGACCAGATAGCGCAAAAATTTGCCTATCGCCATGTACACCACGCAAGGCCAAAAAGGGAGTTTGAGCCAGCCTGCTACGGCGCACAGGGGGTCGCCCACCACAGGTAAAAACGACAGCAAACAGGCTTTGGGGCCTATGCGTTCTAGCCAATCCAAGGCTTTGACATGAACGCTTGAATGCTTGTATTTGTCACTGACCTTGTGCGCACCATAGCCCATCCACCAATCTACCGCCCCGCCCAAGGTATTGCCAGCAGTGGCGACAAAAATAGTCGGCCAAAATAAATCAGGATTGAGTTTGATGAGTCCAAACACGGCGGGTTCAGAGCCCAAGGGTAGCAAAGTGGCGCTGATGAATGAGACGACAAACACCGTACTCAAACCAAATTTAGGCAATGCCAGATAACTCAACAACTGTTCTAACCAAATTTCCATAAGCCATGAGTATAGGGTCTTGATTCGCTGTGCGTGGGCTACAATTGTGCTTCTTTTTTAAGCAGCTTGATTCGCTCAGTTCTGATACACACCCCACCTCACTATGCAGATTGGTCAATACCAACTCCCCAACAATTTGTTTGTTGCCCCCATGGCGGGCGTGACAGACAGACCTTTTCGCACTTTGTGCAAAAAGCTGGGAGCGGGCTATGCAGTCAGCGAGATGGTGACATCGCGTCGTGACTTGTGGCACACCTTGAAAACTTCGCGTCGCGCTGATCACACAGGTGAAACGGCCCCGATTGCCGTGCAGATTGCTGGCACCGATGCCGCCATGATGGCAGATGCTGCGCTGTACAACATTGACAACGGTGCACAAATCATTGACATCAACATGGGCTGCCCAGCAAAAAAAGTTTGCAACAAATGGGCCGGCTCCGCCTTGATGCAAGATGAAAACTTGGCCTTGCAAATTGTTGAAGCCGTGGTGGCCGCTTGTGCACCGCGCAATGTACCTGTGACATTGAAGATGCGCACGGGCTGGTGCCAAGCGCACAAAAACGCTGTTGCGCTTGCACAAACATTTGAACAAGCTGGCGTACAGATGTTGGCCGTGCACGGCCGCACACGTGAACAAGGTTATAAAGGCGAAGCCGAATACGACACCATTGCAGCTGTCAAAGCTGCAGTACACATTCCCGTGGTGGCCAATGGTGACATTGATACACCACAAAAAGCACGACAAGTTTTGTCTTTAACCGGCGCAGATGCCGTGATGATTGGCCGTGCCGCCCAAGGCAGGCCTTGGATATTTCGCGAAATCGCGCATTTTTTAGCAACTGGCACACAGCTTGCATTACCCTTGGTGGCGGAAGTGAAGCGTTTGTTGTGTGAGCATTTGTACGACCATTACGATTTGTATGGAGAGTATGCGGGTGTACGTACCGCACGCAAACACATTGCTTGGTATGTGCGGGATTTGCCCGGCGGTGAAGTTTTCCGTCAACATATGAACCAAATTGAAGACAGCCATATTCAGTTTGATGCGGTGACGCACTATTTTGATCAATTGGCCGCGCAGTACGAACGTTTGCCCCAAGTCAAGGATGAAGCAAGCACAATTAAACTGAATACAGAATTGCAAATATCCCTTTGACGATTACTTCAAAAATCTAAGATCACATTAAGAACACAACGTTAAACGACATGAGTAAGCCCACTTTAGATTCCTGTGTACGCGATAGTTTGCAAACCTATTTCAAAGACTTGGCTGGTGAAGCGCCTTGCAATGTCTATGACATGCTGATCAAAGCCGTAGAGAAACCACTCTTGGAAGTCGTGATGCAGTATGCTGATCAAAATCAATCGAAAGCCGCAGAATGCTTAGGCCTGAATCGCAACACCTTGCGTAAAAAATTAATTGAACACCAATTGATTTAATCGCCGCCACTGTATTACACCCACAAACCACTCACTTCAACAAATCAATTTAGATATGCACGCACTCATTTCCGTCTCTGATAAAACTGGCATCTTAGAATTTTCACGCGAATTACACGCACTGGGCATCAAACTCTTGTCCACGGGTGGTACGGCCAAACTTTTGGCAGACAACGGTTTGCCAGTCACCGAAGTGGCGGATCACACAGGTTTCCCTGAGATGTTGGATGGGCGCGTTAAAACCTTGCACCCCAAAATTCATGGCGGTTTATTGGCCAGACGCGATTTACCTGAACACATGGCGGCGATCAATGCGCATGGCATTGAAACCATTGATTTATTGATAGTGAACCTCTACCCTTTTGAAGCCACAGTTGCCAAAGCAGGCTGCACTTTAGAAGACGCAATTGAAAACATTGACATTGGTGGCCCGGCAATGGTGCGTTCAGCAGCTAAAAACTGGAAAGATGTGGGCGTGTTAACCGATGCCTCTCAGTATGCAGGTGTGTTGGCAGAATTGAAAACAGCCGGCAAATTAAGCGACACGACCAAGTTTACTTTGTCCGTCGCCGCATTCAACCGCATCAGCCAGTATGACGGCGCCATCAGCGATTATTTATCGCGCATCCAAGCCGATGGCAGCCATGCCTTGTTCCCCGCCCAATCCAACGGGCGCTTTGTGAAATTACAAGACCTGCGTTATGGCGAAAACCCACACCAACAAGCAGCTTTTTACCGCGATTTGTACCCAGCGCCTGGTTCTCTCGTTACCGCTGTACAACTGCAAGGTAAAGAACTGAGTTACAACAACATTGCGGACGCCGATGCCGCATGGGAATGTGTGAAAAGTTTCAGCGAACCAGCATGCGTGATAGTGAAACACGCCAACCCTTGCGGCGTGGCTGTAGGGGCTGACAGCTTAGAGGCATACAGCAAAGCTTTCAAGACCGACCCAACGTCTGCCTTTGGTGGCATCATTGCACTGAACCGCACGGTCGACGCCGCATCAGCACAAGAAATGGCCAAGCAGTTTGTCGAGGTCTTGATGGCGCCAGCCTATACGCCCGAGGCACTGGATATTTTCAAGGCCAAAGCCAATGTGCGCGTGCTGCAAATTGATTTGCCCGCCCAACTGGGCAAAGCAGGCAACACCGATTGGCAAAATGGCCGTAATGCTGTGGATGTGAAGCGCATAGGCTCTGGCTTGTTGATGCAAACAGCTGACAATCACGAATTGGTTTTATCTGATTTGAAAGTCGTCACCAAAGCGCAACCCACCCCTGCACAAATGCAGGATTTGTTGTTTGCGTGGAAAGTGGCTAAATACGTCAAATCAAACGCCATTGTTTTTTGCGCCAATGGCATGACCATGGGCGTGGGTGCCGGTCAAATGAGCCGATTGGATTCGGCCCGAATTGCCAGCATCAAAGCCGAGCACGCCAACTTGTCACTTAAAGAAACAGCAGTAGCGAGCGATGCATTCTTCCCATTTCGCGATGGCTTAGATGTTGTCGTAAACGCAGGCGCCACTTGCGTGATTCAACCCGGTGGCAGCATGCGCGATGCCGAAGTCATAGCAGCTGCTGATGAGCACGGTGTGGTGATGGTGTTCACCGGCGTGCGGCATTTCAGGCACTGATTAGCCAAGCGCCATCAACACATTTTCTGCAGTGGCTGGTGCTTTGAGCTGAACAGTTTGATCCTCTTGATTTACTTGTGCCACTGCATCGCGTAAAGCTTCAAAAACGCTGATCGCCAACATAAATGGTGGCTCACCAACAGCTTTGCTGCCAAAAACGTTGTCTTCATGGTTCGGCTCAGGCCATAAGTCCACATTGAAATGTTTCGGAATATCGCCTGAAGTAGGTATTTTGTAGGTGCTAGGCGCATGGGTACTCAGAACACCTTTTTGATTCCACACCAATTGCTCGGTGGTCAACCAGCCCATGCCTTGTACAAACCCACCTTCAATTTGGCCTTTGTCGATGGCTGGATTGATTGAGTTTCCAACATCATGCAGGATATCAACTTTGATAACCTTGTTTTCGCCAGTTAAAGTATCGATCACCACTTCTGTGCATGCAGCGCCATAAGCAAAATAATAAAACGGACGGCCAGTCAGTGTGGTTTTGTCGTAATGAATTTTGGGGGTTCTGTAAAAACCATCACTCCACAGTTGTATGCGATTGGCGTACGCAAGTTTGACTACTTCTTCAAAAGAATATTGATGCTTGGGCGTCACAACTTGGTCAGATTCAAACTTGACTTCGCCCGCACCACATCCAGCAAGTCCACTCACGAACTGAGCAAGGTTATCTCGCACATTGCGTGCCGCATATTGGGCAGCTCTGCCATTCAAATCGGTGCCAGCAGAAGCCGCTGTGGCTGAGGCATTTGGAATTTTGCTGGTGTCACTGGCTGTTGCCTGAATACGAGCAAAAGAGATTCCAAGTTCGTCCGCGACAATTTGTGCAATCTTGGTATTCAAACCTTGCCCCATTTCCGTACCACCATGGTTCACTTGTACACTGCCATCCGCATAGACATGCACCAAGGCACCGGCTTGATTAAACAAAGTGGCTGTAAAAGAGATGCCAAACTTGACAGGTGTGATCGCCATACCACGTTTGAGAATGTGGTTTTCAGCATTCCATGCAGCGATGGCTTTGCGCCTATTTTTGTATTCGCTTGTACCCACTAGTTGGGTAATCAGCGGCAGCAAAATATTGTCTTCAACCTTCATCTGGTAATGCGTTGTGTCACGCATTTTCGACATGCCAATTGCTTGGCTTTTTGTTGCATCGCTGCTGTATAAATTGCGCAGACGAACATCCAAAGGATCCATGCCCAAATGACGAGCAATGTCGCTCATGATGACTTCAATCACAATCATTCCTTGTGGTCCGCCAAACCCGCGATAAGCTGTATGGCTTTGCACGTTCAGTTTGCAACGGTATGAAGCGATTTCGACGTCTTCCAAAAAGTAGGCATTGTCGGCATGAAAAATGGCTCGATCAGCTACAGGGCCCGATAAATCGGCACTGAAACCGCAGTTCGCAGCCATCTTGATCTTTAAACCATTTAATCGGCCGGTTTGGTCAAAGCCCACCGAATATTCATATTCAAACGGGTGTCGCTTTCCGGTCACCATAAAATCATCATCTCTGTCCAGTCTCAACTTCACTGGGCATTTGAACTTATTAGCAGCCAAAGAAGCCCAGACCGCCAGATGTCCCGCTTGCGTTTCCTTGCCACCAAAACCACCACCCATACGCCGACACTCCACCCGCACCGCATTGTTGTGCAGACCTAATGCATGAGATACCCAATGTTGCACTTCGCCAGGATGCTGGGTACTGGAATAGACCAACCATTGGTTTTGCTCTTGTGGCATGACATAAGCAATCTGCCCTTCTAAGTAGAAATGTTCTTGTCCTCCTACCTCCAAAGTGCCATGCAAAACATGTTCAGCTAGAGCTAATGCAGCAGACGCATTGCCCCTTTTTACAAAAACTGGCGGCAGTACGTAATTTTCGACTTTTAAAGCATCTTGCACAGTCAAAACAGCAGGCAATTCAGCTATCTCCAATTTCACCATGCGAGCTGCTTGTCTGGCTTGACTGACTGTGTCAGCCAACACTATCCCAACCACATGACCGACATATTGAACAATGTCAGACGCAAAAATTGGTTCGTCACCCGTGAAGGATGCCAATATGGGTTGACCAGGAATGTCATTGACATCTACGATGCCGCGTACACCTGCCATTTTGATGGCTTGGCTAGCGTCTATTTTGATCAGTTTTCCATGTGCGACATTTGACATGATTGGCGCAGCAAACAGAGTGCCCTTCACTTCAGGAATATCATCAATATACAAAACACTGCCCATCATTTGCGCGGCAGCACTTTCGTGAGCAATGGATTGACCTCCAGCTGGCCTTGATTCTTGTTGAAGCGTCTTCATACATTCAATCCTTCCAAGTCCAAGTTTTCTATATTTAGGTTTATCGCACCACTGCTCTCTAGCCAATACCGTTGCAATAAATTACCTAGTACCTGGACACGGTATTGTGAAGATGCCCGCATATCTGAAATAGGTGAAAATTCTTTCCGCAATTCTTCGGTAGCCAAATCTACCGTGGCTTGATTCCAGTCTTTCTGGAGCAAAATTTGCTCCGTTTTAAGAGCTCGCACGGGTGTTGCAGCCACTCCTCCAACTCCAATAGAAGCAGTGATGACTTTTCCGTTATGTATTTGCAGATTGATGGCCAGACAAACCGCGGAAATATCATCTTCAAAGCGTTTAGAGATTTTGTAAATTCGCAAGAATTCATCTGGAAGTGGTTTTGGAATTTTGATCCATGCCAAAACTTCATTCTTAGCCATCACATTTTTTCTATAACCCACATACAAATTTTCCAATGGCATTTCACGATGCCCATTCATACTCATCAAAACCACATTGGCACCCAATGCTATTAACAATGGCATTGAATCGCCGATAGGTGAGCCATTCGCAACATTGCCACCCAGAGTGCCTGAATTTCGAACTGGCAAACCAGCAAATCTCCTCGTAAACGCTTGCAATTGAGGCCGGTCTTGCACGATTGCTTGAAAAGCATCCGTTAGCGTCACGGCAGCTCCTATGGCAATATGATGGGTGTAGTACTCAACTTTTCGCAGCTCTTTCACTTGTGTCACATCAAGTATTTGTTCAAAATGCATGTGCATTTTGTTAATCCAAAGCCCCACATCCGTGCACCCAGCAACAATTTGTGCATTCACGTGTTTGGCACGAAGTAACAACAATTCCTTTAAAGTTTTCGGCAAAAAGTACGAATCGGAAAATTCATGATTTGAACTCTTAATTTGTTGAATTTGTTGGATCAATTGTTGTTCATCAATTTCAACAACCGGATACGCTGACATCTCTTGTGCAGCTTCCAATATAGGTCGGTAACCTGTGCAACGACACAGATTGCCAGACAAACTTGTCTGCGCACTCTCACGCGTAATTGCTATGTTCTTTCTCGTTTGGTTCTGATACATCCCAAACAAACTCATCACAAAGCCAGGCGTGCAAAATCCACACTGACTCCCATGACAATCCAGCATGGCCTGTTGAGCAGGGTGCAATGCATCCTGCGAAGTAGTCAAATCCTCAACAGTCCATACTCCCATGGCATGCACAGAATGCGCCATTCGGATACAACTATTGACAGCGCTGTATTTCATTTGCCCGTTGTCCACTTCCCCCAAGACAACAGTACATGCTCCGCAGTCACCTTCGTTGCAGCCCTCTTTGGTTCCCCTGCAATCCAATGTCTCTCTCAACACCTCCAATAGCGTTTGGGTATGTGATACATTGTGAAGCGACACCACTTCACCATTTTTCACAAATTGCAAAGGTTTTGTTTTCATTTCCAGGTCCTCAATGTTCGGGTTAATCATTAGAAGAAAATCAGACCAACTCATTACAATAGTGTATACACTTTCTTTGAATTCGCATTCAATTTAAACTCCAAAAATGACAACTCCTAGGCTACAGCTGACAGGTATTACAAAACGCTACCCTGGGGTTGTGGCGAATAATGATGTCTCCTTAACTGTATTGCCCGGAGAAATACATGCTCTACTGGGTGAAAATGGCGCTGGTAAATCAACACTGGTGAAAATCATTTACGGCTCTGTCAAACCCGATGTTGGCGAAGTCAATTTCAATGGAAATGCCGTCCACATACGCAATCCCCAAGAAGCAAGAGAGCTGGGTATCAGCATGGTTTTTCAACATTTCAGTTTGTTTGAAACTTTGACAGTAGCTGAGAACGTGTGGTTGGGCTTGGATAAAAAACTGAAGCTAGATGAAGTTACTCAACGCATTAACGAAAAAGCGGCTGAATATGGTTTGGACATTGACCCTCATCGACCTATTCATACGCTGAGTGTGGGAGAGATGCAAAGAGTCGAAATTATCCGCGCACTTTTGAGTCAGCCACAATTATTGATTCTGGACGAACCGACTTCCGTATTGACACCACAAGCGGTTGAAAAATTATTTGTGGTATTGAAAAAGCTATCTTCAGAAGGTTGCAGCATTTTGTACATCAGCCACAAGCTGCATGAAATACGTGAATTGTGTACAGCATGTACCGTTTTGCGTGCCGGCAAAGTCAGCGGGCATTGCAATCCGCAAGAGGAAAGCAATGCCTCATTGAGCCGAATGATGATTGGTTCTGAACCACCAACACTCAAACACAACAATGTGACAAAGGGCGATATAAGGCTGCATATCAACAATCTGACTCTGGCACGTGAAAATCAATTTGGCACCAACTTAGACAGTGTTTCTTTGCAAGTTCATGCAGGCGAAGTAGTGGGCATTGCTGGCGTATCTGGCAATGGTCAAAAAGAACTGATGTACGCATTGTCTGGCGAAGACACACGCGCAGATGCAGGCAGCATTCGTGTGTTTGACCAAACCTCTGGCTATTCAGTGGGTAAATTTTCTCCAACACAGCGCCGCGCTTTGGGCTTGCAGTTTGTTCCCGAAGAACGTTTAGGTCGTGGCGCTGTTCCCAATTTAAGTCTGGCACAAAACTTGTTGCTAACACGGTCGAATGCAGTAGCGAAAATTTGGATGGATTCGAGTAGACGATTTAAAAAAACAAGCCGAACGCATCATTGCCGAATTTCAAAGTGAAAGCCAGTGGACCCAACGCAACGGCCAAGTCACTGTCGGGCGGCAATTTGCAAAAATTCATCATGGGCAGAGAGATTGATGCTGCGCCTCGATTGCTCATTGTCTCGCAACCCACTTGGGGGGTGGATGTGGGTGCGGCTGCACAGATTCGTGGTGCGATTTTGGCATTGCGCGATGCAGGGTGCGCAGTCCTGGTGGTGAGCGAAGAGTTGGACGAGTTGTTCGAAATTAGCGACCGCTTGCACGTGATGGCGAATGGTCACATCTCACCTTCTATTGACCGTTCACAAGCCAACGTTAGTTTAATTGGCGAATGGATGAGTGGGCTTTGGTCAAATCATGCTCCAACTGTAGTGGAGCAACCAGCATGAGCTTAAAACTGGAAGCGCGTCCGCAAAACTCCACACTTTGGACGTATGCTTCGCCCTTATTGGCTTTGGCCATCACAGTCGCTATTGGTATCTGTTTGTTCATTCTGCTCGGCAAAGACCCCATACGTGGTTTACAAATGTTTTTTTGGGAGCCCATTCGGTCAGGCTACGCATGGGGCGAGTTGATGGTGAAGGCCACGCCATTGCTCATCATTGCGCTGGGCCTGGCTGTCTGCTTTCGATCCAATGTTTGGAACATTGGTGCTGAAGGTCAATTCATTTTTGGTGCCATAACAGCAGGTGCAGTGGCTTTGCTGGCTGACAAAGAAACATCTCGCGCGATTGTGGTCTTGATTTTGCTGGCTGGTATATTGGGGGGCATGATTTGGGCTGGCATTGTGGGTGTTCTACGCGACAAATTCAATGCCAACGAAATATTAGTGAGTCTGATGTTGGTTTATGTGGCCGATTCGTTATTAGGTTACATGGTGAATGGTCCGCTCAAAGACCCCAATGGCTTTAATTTCCCGCAAAGCAAAACCTTTGAAATGGTGACCCAAATTCCCCGTCTCATGTCTGGCTCTCGCATGTCCATTGGTTTGCCAATCGCTCTTGGCTTGGCAGCTGCGCTGTGGGTATTTTTATTCCGCACCCGTGCGGGCTTTGCGCAACAAGTGGGTGGGCTCGCGCCTGCCGCTGCACGCTATGCCGGGTTTTCGTCTCGCAAAGCTTTATGGACAGCTTTGTTAATTTCAGGTGGCGCAGCTGGTTTGGCTGGTGCGCTTGAGGTTGCGGGTCCGATTGGGCAACTCACACCATATGTTCCGGCTGGCTATGGTTTTGCCGCCATCATCGTGGCTTTTGTAGGGCGTTTGCATCCTGTAGGTATGATTTTTTCCGCTATTTTGATGAGCATGTTTTACATTGGTGGCGAATTGGCTCAGTCACGATTAGGCTTGCCTAAATCAATCACCGGCGTATTTCAAGGCTTGCTGCTCTTCAGTTTATTAGCCTGTGATACTTTATTGGCCTATCGAATCGTATGGCGCAAAAAACTTGCCAAAACATCGCCATGACTTTGCTAAATAAGGATGTGAACTGATGGATGCTTATGCACTCTTGATAGCTGCCAGCCTGAATGCTGGCACAGTTTTGGCGATTGCTGCCTTGGGACTGCTTATCAATGAAAAAGCGGGCATCGTGAACTTAGGCGCTGAAGGTATGATGTTGTGCGCTGCCATTGCTGGCTTTGCCACCGTGGCGCACACCGGTAATTTTTGGTTCGGTTTTCTTGCTGGTATGGCAGCTGGTGCCATATTGGCTGCAATTTTTGGCGGCTTGGTGATTTGGCTGAATACCAACCAATACGCTACTGGACTAGCCCTGAGCTTATTTGGTACAGGTTTTTCAGCGTTTGCTGGCATCCAGTATGTGCAAGTGAAGCTGCCTGAGCAAACGCAATATGCGATACCTTTTTTAGGCGATATCCCATTTCTAGGAATGGCACTTTTTAGACAACATCCCATGGTGTACATCGGTATTGCACTGATGTTCGGGCTGATCTGGTTTTTGTACCGCACGCGCACAGGTTTGGTGCTGCGTTCAGTTGGCGAGTCACCAGAATCTGCCCATGCATTGGGTTATTCTGTACGACGCATCCGATTAATGGCGGTAATGGCAGGTGGTGCTCTTTGTGGATTGGCTGGCGCCTATTTGTCGACGGTTTACACACCATTGTGGGTAGAGGGTATGGTGGCAGGAAAAGGATGGATTGCTTTGGCGCTGACAACTTTTGCCACATGGCGACCTGCTAGGGTTCTGTTGGGAGCCTATTTGTTTGGTGGCGTGACCATGTTGCAATTTCATCTACAGGCAACTGGCATAGAAATTGCGAGCCAGTTCTTGAATATGATGCCGTATCTTGCTACCATCGTCGTATTGGCGCTCATATCACGCAACCCTGCGTTTATCCGCATCAATATGCCAGCCTCATTGGGCAAGCCTTTTTATTCATAAAGTCGTATTGCATACACTGCATGATTGTTTGATTTTTTAACGTTAGTTTTTTTAAAGGAAAGATAGAAATGACTGATATCCAAAAACGCACCATGATCAAAATGGCCGCCCTTACTGCCATTGCCGCTGCTGCATTGGTTGGCTGTGGCAAAAAAGAAGAAGTTAAACCTGCTGCTGCACCCGCAGCAGCTCCAGTTGCTGCCAAAGCTGATCCACTCAAAATTGCCTTTGCCTACGTCGGCCCTACAGGCGATGGTGGTTGGACATTTGCTCATGACCAGGCACGTAAAGCATTAGAAAAAGAATTTGGCGACAAAATTGTGACCAGCTTTGTAGAGAAAGTACCTGAATCGGCTGACGCTGAGCGTGTATTCCGTGACTTGGCAGGACAAGGCAACAAGTTGATTTTTGGTACCACCTTTGGTTACATGGAACCGATGTTGAAATTGGCACCTGAATTCAAAGACGTGAAATTTGAACACGCAACAGGTTACAAACAAGCCGACAACATGCGCACTTATGACAGCCGCACCTATGAAGGCGCATACATGGCAGGCGTGATTGCAGGAAAAATGACCAAATCAAATACCTTGGGTGTGGTTGGTTCCGTTGCAATCCCAGAAGTGATTCGCAACATCAACAGCTTTACTTTGGGTGCGCAATCTGTGAACCCAAAAATCAAAACCCGCGTGATTTGGGTTGGCGAATGGTTTAATCCAGGTAAAGAAACCGAAGCTGCAACAGCCTTGATTAACGGTGGTGCAGACGTCTTGATGCAAAACACCGATTCATCTGCCGTGTTACAAACCGCAGAAAAATTAGGCAAACGTGCATTTGGTTGGGACTCTGACATGACCGCTTATGGTCCTAAAGCGCATTTGGGTTCTGCAGTGATTAACTGGGCGCCCTACTACATCAAAGCCACCAAAGAGGCTTTGGATGGATCATGGAAAGGTGGCAGCCACACTTGGTGGGGTGTTAAAGAAGGCGCGATTGACATGGTCAATGTGGCAGCTGACGTACCAGCCGATGCAAAAGCCAAGGTCGACGAAGTCAAAGCTGGTTTGAAAGCAGGTACTTACAACATCTGGAAAGGCCCAATCATGAACAATGAAGGCAAAGAAATGCTGGCTAAAGATGTTGTTGCTGACGATAAATTCTTAGGTGGCATGGGCGCCTATGTCAAAGGTGTTGAGGGCAAAATTCCAGGTGCTAAAAAATAATTTAGCGACTCAAACCTGAAGAGGCTGCTTGTACGAACAAGCAGCCTTTTTTATTGGAAAATACCAAGATGCATCCAATCAAACCTATACCCCCAAACCGTCTACCCGATTTACTGCGCTCTATGCCCAAAGCTGAGTTGCACATTCACATAGAAGGTTCGCTAGAACCTGAAATGATTTTCAAACTCGCAAAAAGAAACCAAATCAGTTTGCCCTATGCCAGCGTTGAAGATTTGCGACGTGCCTACGCATTCACCAACTTGCAAAGCTTTTTAGATATCTACTATGCAGGCGCCAGCGTACTCATCACTGAGCAAGATTTCTACGATTTGGCCAGTGCCTATTTCGCCAAAGCCGCGACTGACAATGTCACTGTATGTGAGATCTTTTTTGACCCACAAACCCATACAGAGCGTGGAGTCAGCATGGAAACCGTCATGAATGGGCTGCACCGAGCTTGTACAGACGCCAAAGCACAGCACGGTATCGACGCCAGTCTCATCATGTGTTTCTTGCGTCATCTCAGTGAAGAATCTGCTTTTGAAACTTTAGAGCAAGCCCTTCCCTATCGAGATAAATTCATTGGCATTGGTTTGGATTCGGGTGAAGTGGGCAACCCACCAGAAAAGTTTGCGAAAGTTTTTGCACGCTGCCGCGAATTAGGCTTGCATCTGGTGGCACACGCTGGTGAAGAAGGCCCGCCAGCCTATGTATGGTCTGCATTGGATGTGTTGAAAGTTGAGCGCATTGACCATGGCGTTCAATCCAGCAAAGATGCGCAGTTGATGGAACGGTTAAAAAAAGACCACATTCCGTTGACAGTTTGCCCACTGTCAAATCTCAAGCTGTGCGTTGTCAAAAATTTATCAGAGCACAATTTACCCCAACTCTTGGATGCTGGTTTGGTGGCGATGGTAAATTCTGACGATCCCAGTTATTTTGGTGGTTATATGAATGAGAATTTCACACAGACTTTTGCGGCAACCGGTATGACTGCGCAGCATGCTTACCAGTTGGCACACAACAGCTTTGAAGCAAGTTTTCTTGAGCCCTCGGCCAAGCTGAAGCACATCGACAAACTCAATGAAGTGTTTGCAAACTTTGTCTAGATCAGAATGAGCATTCAAGCTTATCGCGCCAAAATACTGTACTTTGTCAATGACAAAGCTCCTTCACATTCCGCACGGCTTGAAGAAGATGGCTTACTGGTCATTGGGTCCAATCACAAGGGCAAACAAGTGGTATTGGCTGTTGGCAGTTACCAGCGCTTGATTACTGACTTTCGTGACAAACATCCTGATTTGCTTATTCAGCATTTACCAGACCGCATCATTGCACCTGGATTTGTGGACATGCACATTCATTACCCACAAACCGATGTAATTGGATCACCCGCCGATGGTTTGTTACCGTGGTTAGAGAATTACACCTTTCCAGAAGAAAAACAGTATGTAGACGGCGTATATGCTGCCAACACTGCTAGCTTTTTTATAGCAGAATTGTTTCGCAATGGTGTCACAACTGCCTTGACATTTGCAACTTCACATGTTGCTTCAGTGAACGCTCTCTTTGAAGTAGCACAAAGCAAAAACATGCGTTTGATAACAGGAAAATGTCTGCAAGATCGCAATTGTCCGGAGGGTGTGCGCGACCAAACAGAACAAAGTTTGGTCGATACCGAAGCCTTGATTCAGCATTGGCATGGCGTTGACAGGCTGGGTTACGCCATCACGCCACGATTTGTGCCGACTTGCAGTGACGCGCAATTGCGTGGTGCAGGTGATTTGGCTGCCAAATATGCAGATGTTTGGATTCAATCGCACGTGGCTGAGAATGTGGATGAGATTCGTTGGGTCAAAGAGCTGTACCCAACATCGCGCTCCTACCTTGAGGTCTACCATGATTTCGGCTTGATGCGAAACAAAGCTGTTTATGCGCATGGCATCTACCTTGATGCGGCAGATCGCACCTTAATGGCCAGAACAGGTGCTGCGATTGCCGTATCGCCAACCAGTAATCTTTTCTTGGGCAGCGGTTTTTTTGATTATTCCGCAGCTGACGCAGCCAATTTTGCATATGGCTTGGCCAGTGATGTAGGCGGCGGCACCAGTTTCAGCCCATTTCACGCCATGCTGGCCGCCTATTACGTGGGGCGTGCAGCAGTACAGCAAGGCGGCAATTTGAAGGCTGGTGTGAGTTTGTCACCCCAACATTTGTGGTGGCAGCATACTGCGGGAGCTGCCAAAGGACTGGGATTAGAAGGCGTGGTGGGTAATTTGGCAGTCGGTTGCGAAGCAGATTTTGTGATTCTCAACCCCCAATGCACACCCTTAATGGCACGTAAAATGGAACGTTGCAGCAATTTAGACGAATTGCTGTTTGCCATGATTGTGTTGGGCGATGACCGTTTGATTGAAAAGACGGTCATTGCAGGCCAAACACAATTTCAACGCAGTTGAAATTAAATCGCATTGAGATGCTGATGAACTGCTGTCAATAACTAACAGTGAGGTTGTGGGTATGAACAGCGGGGTTACACCAGCACTGACAAAGGCATTAACGCAGGCATTGATATTCGACATGGATGGAACCATTGTTGACTCGATGCCGCACCATGCCCAGTCTTGGTTGGCATTTGGTAAAAAGCACAATCTCAAGTTAAGCTTAGATGAAATGATGCAACGCACCACTGGGCGCAATGGTTTGGAATGCGTGCGAGTGTTATTGGATGAACCAGCCCTAGACGAAGCGACAGCGTGGGA
This sequence comes from uncultured beta proteobacterium, assembly GCA_963841045.1. Lineage (GTDB taxonomy): Bacteria > Pseudomonadota > Gammaproteobacteria > Burkholderiales > Burkholderiaceae_C > Aalborgiella. The sequence continues at coordinate 467,983 of CAWJBD010000001.1, forward strand.
TATGGTGCATGAAAAAGAAATGCTTTACCGTGAAATATACGGCCCCCTATTCGAAGAAGTCGCTGGTTTCAAACAATTTGTGGCGCAAGCACGAACACGCGGTTTGAAAATTGGCGTAGGCACGGCAGGCGACATTCACAATGTGAATTTTGTTTTACAGCACCTGCAGTTGAAACCCGAACCCGATGCCATAGCGCGCGGTGACGAGGGGCTTACCGGCAAACCCACACCAGCCATATTTTTAGAAGCGGCCAAACGCATCCAGATACCAGCCGAGAATTGCATAGTGTTCGAAGATGCACCCTTTGGCATCGAAGCGGCACGCCGCGCAGGCATGCGTGCAGTGGCGATTTGTACAGGACACAGTGCCAGTAATTTAGCTGGCCCACATGTCATTGCAGCAGCAGCCAATTACCATGAATTATTAGAGTCAAACTTTTTGGAGAAATTGAATGTCGCAGCTTGAAACTGATCTGCAGATAACGCAGACTAAGACCACCCATCGAGCGGATTACGCACCCCCTGCATATTGGATAGACAGCGTTGACTTGACCTGTGATCTTGACCCTCAAAAAACACGCGTCTTGAACAAAATGCGCGTCAGACGCAATGCGGACGTGGCCGTGCAAGCCTTGAAGCTAGATGGTGAAGATTTGAATCTGTCACGTGTATTGGTCAACGGGCAGGGTTGCAGTTTCAAAATGGAAAATTCGAAACTGGTGCTTGACAATTTGCCCGATGATTTCGAGCTGGAGATTTTTACCACCTGCAACCCAAACAAAAACACCCAATTAATGGGTTTATACGTCAGCAACGAATCATTTTTCACTCAGTGCGAGGCCGAGGGTTTCAGGCGCATCACCTATTTTCTGGACCGGCCAGATGTGATGGCGGTCTTTACCGTTACTTTGCGTGCAGACAAATCAGCGTATCCCGTTTTATTGTCAAACGGTAATTTGGTTGAGCAAGGCATATTGGAAGATGGTCGCCATTTTGCGAAATGGTTTGACCCGTTCAAGAAACCTGCTTACTTGTTCGCACTGGTGGCAGGTCAATTTGTGTGCCGTGAACAAACCATTACCTCACGTGCTGGCAACACGCATTTGCTGCAAGTCTATGTACGACCAGGCGACTTGGAAAAGACAGAACATGCGATGAATTCACTCATGGCCAGTGTGGCTTGGGACGAGGCACGCTTTGGTCTGAGCTTGGATTTAGAGCGCTTCATGATTGTTGCCACCAGTGACTTCAACATGGGCGCCATGGAAAACAAAGGCTTGAACATTTTCAACACCAAGTTTGTTCTAGCCAGTCAAGCCAGTGCCACCGATGTTGATTTTGCCAATATTGAATCGGTAGTAGGCCATGAGTATTTCCATAATTGGACAGGCAACCGCATCACTTGCCGCGACTGGTTTCAACTCTCTTTAAAAGAAGGTCTCACCGTTTTCCGCGATCAAGAGTTTTCGCAAGACATGGCTGGGTCTGATTCAGCCCGCGCGGTCAAACGCATTGAAGACGTGCGCGCCTTGCGTGCAGCACAATTTGTCGAAGATGCTGGCACCATGTCGCACCCAGTGCGACCCGATAGCTACCTTGAAATCAGCAACTTTTATACCGCCACCATTTACGAAAAAGGCGCAGAAGTGGTGCGCATGATGCAAACGCTGGTCAGCACGCCTGAGTCACCGCAAGTGGTCGCGATGGGTTTGCCAAAGGCATGAAGTTGTACTTTGAACGCTTTGACGGTCAAGCTGTGACCTGTGATGATTTTGCACAATCTATCGCCGACGCCAATCCCAATTCCGAGTTGACCAAGCATTTGACCCAATTCAAACGTTGGTACAGCCAGTCGGGTACACCACGTGTAGAGGCAGTTGGCGATTACGACGAAAGTAGCCAGACCTATACCTTGACATTCAAACAGCACGTCAAAGCTGGCAACGAACCCTATGTGATACCCGTTTCCATGGGTTTGTTGGACCGCGAAGGCCATGCACTACCTTTGCAACTGGAGGCTGAAGCAAACAATGCACAGCATGACGTCAAGAACCTTGGTTTTGACAGATTCCACGCAAACTTTCAAATTTACAAACATCACAACACAAGCTAGTGCCATCACTCTTGCGCGGCTTCAGCGCACCAGTTATTTTGGACATTGACTACACGCAAGTTGACCTCTTTATCTTGCTATCCAAAGACACCGATGCCTTTAACCGCTGGGAAGCAGCACAACGCTTGGGACTCAATGTTGCTACACATTTTATAGCATCTCAGGCTGATAATACGCTGGCTAACGGTCAATTTGATCATGATAACCAGTTGCTAACAATCTATACACAGTCATTGCATAAAGTTTTGCGTGATCCACACTTGGATGCCGCTTTTAAAGAGATGGTATTAACACTACCATCTGAGTCGTATATTGCTGAACAATTGCAAGATGTTGACCCACAGCGCATTCACCAAGTACGTGAAGCCTTGCGTGCGCACATGGCCAATGCTCTGCATGCTGACTGGGAATGGGCTTATGAGACTTACCATCACAGCGGTGCGTACAGCCCTGATGCTGTCTCCAGCGGTCGCCGTGCTTTAACAGGCATGGCATTGTCTCAATTGTGTTTACACGCCAAAACAACAGGCGATGCCGTTTGGCCAAACATCACCCATCAACGCTTCAAAAACGCAAGCAATATGACCGACAGGTTCTATGCCTTGCAGGCATTGGTCAGCAGTGGTCACGAATTGGCAAGCACCGCTTTGGCTGATTTCCATGCCCAGTTTAAAAATGATGCCTTGGTTATTGACAAATGGTTTGCATTGCAAGCCAGCAGCCCTGATACCAATGGAAATATTTTGCCGCAAGTTCGTCAGTTGATGAGACATGCTGACTTCAATATCAAAAACCCTAACCGCGCACGCAGCTTGATATTCAATTACTGCGTGAACAACCCTGCCGCTTTCCACAGACAAGATGGTGCGGGTTACGTGTTTTGGTGTGAACAAGTATTGGCGCTAGACAGTTTCAACCCACAGGTGGCAGCGCGTTTGGCTCGGGCTTTGGATCGCTGGAAGAAACTCAGTGAACCCTACAGAACTGCCGCCAAATCTTGCATTGAACGCGTGGCTGCCAAAAAAGATTTGAGCAACGACACACGAGAAGTCATTGCACATGCTTTGGCTGAATAATATTCTTTTCGATTACAGCCTCTTTCTCATTTTACATTCACCTTTTTGAGCAACCCTAACGCATGGCACTGATTACCCTGATAGACGCACAACTCGCTTTTGGCCATGTTGCACTGCTTGATCACACCGATTTTTCATTAGAACTGGGAGAACGCGTGGGCATCATTGGTCGCAATGGCGCAGGCAAATCGTCCATGTTGAAAATCATTGCGGGTTTAGAAAAAATCGACGATGGCACCTTGCAGTTGCAAAACAATTTGCGCATGGCCTATGTGTCACAAGAACCCGATTTGGATTTAAACGCCACTATTTTTGAAGCTGTCAAAGTGGGTATTGCACCAGTCATCGCCCTGATGGATGAATACATGACAGGTGCAGGTGATTTGGATACTTTGCAAAGCCAAATCGAAGCGGTCGACGGTTGGAATTGGGAGCAACGCGTCACCGAAACACTGCAACGCCTGCATTTGAATGGTGACGCCTTGGTGGGAACACTGTCTGGCGGTAATAAGAAACGCGTGGCTTTGGCGCAGGGTTTGGTGTCGCAGCCCGATGTACTGCTACTGGACGAACCCACCAACCATTTGGATTTGGATTCTATTGAATGGTTGGAAGACTTGTTGATTGCTTTCAAAGGCAGCGTCATCACCATCACCCACGATCGGAGCTTCTTGAACCGCGTTGCAACGCGCATTGTTGATTTAGACCGTGGCAAATTGTTGTCTTACCCTGGAAATTTTGAACAGTATCTGCTGCAAAAAGAAGAGCAACTGGCACAAGAGGCCGTTATCAACGCCAAAGCAGACAAATTGTTAGCCCAAGAAGAAGTGTGGATACGCAAAGGCGTAGAAGCGCGCCGCACCCGCGCCACCGCACGCATCAACAGATTAGGCGAATTGCGTGCCAACCGTGAATCGCGGCGCGATGTGGTGGGCAGCGTGAAGATGGATGTGGCCAGCGCCCAAAGCAGCGGCAAAATTGTTGCGGAATTGGAAAACGTCTGCAAATCATTCCAAACCCTAGACGCTGAAGGCAAAGTGACAGGCACTAAAACAGTCGTCAAAAACTTCACGGGCACGATTCTGCGCGGTGACAAAATTGGATTACTAGGCCCTAACGGCGCGGGCAAAACCACCTTGTTGAAACTGATACTGGGCGACTTGCAACCAGACAGTGGCACAGTCAAACAAGGCACCAAATTGGATGTGGCGTATTTTGACCAGATGCGCAACAACCTGGATTTAGACGCCACCCTGGAAGACTTCATCAGCCCAGGCAGCGAATGGATTGAAATTGGCAATCAAAAAAAGCACGTCAAAAGTTATTTGAGTGATTTTCTATTCAGCCCAGCGCGTGCCAATTCACCTGTGCGCAGCTTGAGCGGTGGCGAGCGTAACCGTTTGTTGTTAGCACGCCTATACGCACGCCCTGCCAACGTTTTGGTGCTGGACGAACCCACCAATGACTTGGACATTGACACCTTAGAATTGCTGGAAGAGTTATTACAAAACTTTGAGGGCACCGTGTTTCTAGTCAGCCATGACCGCACTTTTTTAGACAATGTCGTCACCAGCACCATCGCGTTCGAGGGTGATGGGCATTGGCGTGAATACGAAGGTGGCGTGCAAGATTGGTTGGTACAAAGCAAACGCGCCAAAGAAATCGCCGCAAATAATGGTAAAAAACGACCTGAGCCGGCGTATTCATTGCCTAAATCGCTATCAAATCAGGAGCATTCTGCACAAATTAACGCCAACAATGCACCCGCAAATAACAACAATTCATCGACGGGTGCGCTCAAAAATTTAGCGAAAACACGAAAACTCAGCTTCAAAGAAAAACGTGACTTGGATGAATTGCCTGCCAAAATCGAAGCATTGGAAGCAGAACAAACTGACATACGCAAGCAATTGGCCGATAGTAAATTGTTCAGCTCTGACAACGCCAAAGCGCTGGCATTAACACAACGCGATGCTGAAATTGATGACTTGCTGCTGGCTGCCATGGAACGTTGGGAGGAGCTGAGTTAATGGCAACGAACAGAACCTCTGACACTGTTGCGACCATCTTCAGTATCCTTTTAGGCAGACCAATTGATGCTGATACGCAAGCCAAATGGTCATCGCGCTTGAACAATTCCGAAAGCCGCCTGTTTGACATGATGGATTCAATCATGTTGTCCCGTGAATTCATGGTAGAACAAGATTCCATCAGTCGAATTGAACGTTTGCGTCGTTTGTATGCTTTGCTGAAAACATGCAAGAACGAGCAACTAAAGCCAATTGAACAAGCGCAAATCATGTACCGCATGGTGTTCAATCGCTCTGTCGATGACTTTGGCATGCAAGTCATACAAGCACGCATACAAGCTGGTAAATTTTCAAAACTGGGTTTGCTTTTGCGCATGCTCAAATCGCCAGAATTTCGCAAACCTTATCGTCGCATCAAACCCATACAGCGCCTACATACTGCGCGTTCGGAATGGGTCAAACAACTTCCCACAGCAGACCGTGTGCTGGATATTGGCGGCAGCAGTCCGACTGTGCCTGAAGGCGCCTTGATTGAACTGGGTTACCAGCACAAGCCGAAAGAATTGACAATTTTTGACAAGCCCCCGGAACAGCAGTACTGGGGCGCTCCCAATTATTCACAAGGTGAAAAACGTGTTTTCCCTTGGGGTACTGTTCAATACATGCACGGTTATGCAGAGGATATTTTTGACAATAAGGTTTTAGCTTCGCAGACGTTTGACATGATCTTCATGGGGCAAGTGGTTGAACATATTCAGGTCGAAAAATTACCTGCACTTCTGGTTTGGATTCGTGATCATTTAAATCCAGGCGGCCATTTTTACTGCGATACGCCAAATCGGCTCATCACCAAATACGAAACGGGCGACAACAGTTACATTGACCCCGATCACAAAAAAGAATACACCCCTGCCGAACTCATGGCACTTTTCAATGAAGCAGGCTTTATGGAAGTGCAAAGCAAGGGCATTTTAGAAATGCCCAACGTTCAGTCTACGCACAAATTGGATGTCAGCGATTACTACGATGGTCAACAGTTATGCGACCATGCTGAAGGCGCTTATTGTTTTGCAATGTCTGGGTTACGAGCATCTTAATTCGCAACCATGAATCACCCCAAATACCGACCAGACATTGATGGCCTGCGTGCCATTGCTGTACTCAGTGTTCTGGGGTTTCATGCGTTCCCGGCGCAATTCAAAGCAGGTTTCATTGGTGTTGATATTTTTTTCGTCATTTCAGGTTACCTGATCAGCAGCATCATTTTTGAAAACCTTACACGCGGCAGTTTCAGTTTTTTAGAGTTTTATGGTCGCCGCATCAAGCGCATTTTTCCTGCCTTGGCACTGGTATTGTTTGCCAGTTTCACGTTGGCTTGGTTTGCCCTTTTTGCAGACGAGTTTGCGCAACTTGGTAAACACATGGCAGCAGGCGCTGCGTTTATTTCTAATTTTGCGCTGTGGCAAGAATCAGGCTATTTTGATAATGCAGCAGAGACCAAACCTTTGTTGCACTTGTGGTCGCTGGCGATTGAGGAACAGTTCTACATTTTCTGGCCACTCTTGGTGTGGGCAACATGGAAGCGCAGATGGCTGTTCATCACGATTTTGATAACCCTGTTACTCGTGTCTTTTGGCATAAATGTGTATTTTGTTCGCATCGACCGTGCAACTGCTTTTTTCTTTCCAGGTTCACGTGTTTGGGAATTGTTGATTGGTGTCGTGCTGGCCTACTTTTCAACGCAATCAAAAGAAACTTCGGCAAAAAGATTTCGGCTCAACCAAACACATAAACAAGTTTTATCCACACTGGGCGTTTTGCTGCTGGCCTTTGCCTTTTATCGAATCGACAAAACCCGCCCATACCCAGGTTCATGGGCTTTATTACCAGAGCTAGGGGCATTCTGTTTGATTGCCGCAGGTACAAATGCTTGGTTTAATCGCTATGTTTTAGCAAATCGTGCCATGGTGGGCATCGGTTTAATCAGCTACCCACTGTATTTATGGCATTGGCCGCTTTTGACGTTTGCACGAATTGTCGAGAGTGAAACACCTGCCATTAAGTTTCGAGTTGCTGCGCTCTTGCTCAGCGTTGTGTTGGCATGGCTGACATATCGTTTTCTTGAAAAACCAATACGGTCGGGCAGCAATCATCGCATGAAAATTACCGCACTTTGTATGGCAATGGCAGCGTTGGGCACGGCAGGCTACATCACTTACATTCAAAACGGATTCCCACAGCGTGCTGCTGCGCAAACCAGCAACATCAACACTTGGGATAACTTAACATTTGCACAATCATGCCGATTTTTAACCCTAGCCAAAGAACAAGATGATTGGTGCAATCAAGGGAATGCACCAGACAAAGCACCTACGCACGTGTTGATGGGTGACAGTGTTGGCAACGGTTTTGCCCCGATGCTTCAAACTTATGCAGATGAACAAAACAAATCTGCCGACTGCATCATTTGTATTTAGGCAATTTGGGCGAGGTGCATGCCCGATGCTACTGGGTATTGGCCCCGCCCATTGCAAAGAACTGACTCAAGCAGCCAAAACCTATATCGACCAAAACAAAAGCATTCATACCGTCATACTTGCCGCCAATTGGACGCTTTATTTTCAAGGGAATGAGTGGTATGGGCATTCCAAAATTGACGCGCAAGAATTTCAGCAAGCTTTTACCAATACGGTGCGTCATTACCAAAGCTTGGGGAAACGAGTTGTTGTGATACTGGCGCCACCCATTGGTGCCAACCCGCGCGCCTGTGTGGTGCGACCATTGCGCTTAAGTACAGAAAATAACTGCATTTTGCAAATGCAGGATGTGTTAAACAATTCACGAGATTACAAAGCACCATTTGTTGCGTGGCTCAATGCGTTGCATGTCGAGTTTTTTGACCCAGAGCGGTACTTGTGCAATGAAAATGACATGCAAAGTCACGGACGGACCCCGTATTTTGTACCTGGATCATGAACACTTCAGTGAATTTGGTGGACCTTATCTGGCCAAATCAAGCCCAAAAAGATCTGCAATTAATTCTGAGCCCAATCTTAAATTAGTCTTTAATCACTATAAATCACACTAATAAACGTAAAGTTACAAAATAATTTAGCATTTTAGGGAATTTATCTGTCAAAATCTCACCCAAGCAGACTGTTGTAACTTAAAGAATCTGCACTAACTGGTTGTTGCAACACATTTTATAAAGGAAATACCATGGCATGGCTAAATAAATTAAACAATGCTTTCACTTGGCGACCGGCATCAGCGTTGGCAGCAGTGGCGTTGGCTTCGGCAACCTTGGTTGGTTGCAATGTTGGTAAGACCGACACAGTGACAACTGATACCACATCCACAAGTACTGGGACAACTTCAGGCACAACGACTGCAGGCTCAAGTGGCTACAAAGGTGGTTGTTTTGGAAGGTTTGAGGGCGGCTACAACATGCCCGAACATGAGCAACGTATTGCACAGCGTAATCAGTCACTCAAAGACCGTGGCATCCAAGTTACAGGCAATGACGATATCGACAATGCCAATGCGGGTGGTGGACCACCAGATGGTGGTATTTGGTTGGCTGGCAGCATGTGGTTTGAAACTGACGCAAATTGCCGTGTTGTCGCTGGTCAAACTCTGATCTTTTTTGCTTATGAATACAACATTGGCGGCACAGTCAATAAAGACGGAACCTTTGACTTGGTCTGGTACGGACAAGGTTCTGAAGGCCAGTTAGAAGGACGAATTGAAGCCGATGGAACCCTCACAGGTGAATTCCATCACCCCGCCCCAGATACTTATGTGGTTGGCGATGTTTGGGGTACTTTTACAGCTAGTAAATAATACCGAAGTCAAAATACGGTAGCGTACTTTTAGTACGTATACTTCGAAAGGTCTGAACAACTCGCTTGCGTGAGTTATTCAGGCCTTTATTCTTTTTAGAACACCATTATTCGTCACGCAATCATCATGCAGCACCCCAGCTACCGCCCCGACATAGATGGCCTGCGCGCCATCGCGGTTTTATTGGTTGTGGTGCACCATGCATTTCCCAAACTCTTGCCCAGCGGCTTCATTGGGGTGGATTTGTTTTTTGTGATTTCAGGGTTTCTGATTACAACCATCATCTTTCAGAATCTTGAACGCGGCAGCTTCAGTTTCCTTGATTTCTACACCCGCCGCATCAAACGCATCTTCCCGGCTTTGGCGCTGGTTTTGTTGGCTTGCTTGGTTTACGGCTGGTTCACGCTATTGCCGGCTGATTACAAGCTGTTGGGTAAACACACCGTCGCGGGTGCAGCCTTTGTGTCCAATTTCGCGTTTTGGAACGAATCGGGCTACTTCAATGGCGACTCTAAACTCAAACCGCTGTTGCACCTGTGGTCTTTGGGGATTGAAGAGCAGTATTACATTGTTTGGCCTTTGATTGCTTGGTTCGCTTGGAAGAAGCAAGTTAATTTGCTTAAAGTTTGTTTGGTTCTTCTCATTGCGTCATTGCTGGCCAATATCGTCACGGTGAAGTACAACGCAGTGGCGGCCTTTTTCTCGCCAGCCACACGGTTTTGGGAGCTGTTGGTGGGCTCGGTGTTGGCATATGTGGCTTTGCACCGTCCGGCAAGCCAACCCAGTGAGAAACAACCCATTCGCAACAATCAAGCAGCTTGGGCGGGTTTGCTCTTGTTGCTGATTGGCATGGTGATCATCAAGCCGGAGCGTCGTTTTCCGGGCTTTTGGGCATTGTTACCCACATTAGCGGCTTACCTCATCATTTATGCCGGTCCACAGGCTTGGCTCAATCGCAAGGTGTTGTCCAACAAGTTGCTGGTGTGGTTTGGCTTGATCAGCTTCCCGCTTTACCTTTGGCATTGGCCTTTGTTGGTGTTTGCCAAATTAAGCGCTAATCAATCACCAAGCACAGAGTTAATCTTGCTGGCGGTTGCATTGAGCATCGTCTTGGCTTGGTTGACCTACCGGTTAGTCGAGCGCCCCATTCGATTTGGCAGTCAAACTCGAAATATCCCAATCGTTTTATGCTTTGCACTACTCGCACTTGCAGGTGCGGGCCGCTATATATACAAAAACGATGGTTTTGAATCAAGGTTTCCCTCCTTCATCAGGACCATTCTTCACAATCAACCGAAATTGGCTGAAGGCTGGCGTAGCAATGAATGCATCTTGGAGCAAGGTGTTCCTTCCTCGAATTTTTCCAGTAGTTGCGTTGACAAAGACAAACGTCCTCTGGTTTTCTTATGGGGTGATTCGCACGCAGCTGCCCTGTATCCAGGTCTCAAACATTTGCAAGACACAGGACTGTACAAGTTCGGTGTAGCTCAGCGAAATGGCGCTGTTTGCCCGCCCGTATTGGGAGACAAACGACCATGGTGCAATGAAATCAACAACGATTCTTTTCGCCTCATTAAAGAACTGAAACCCGAGATTGCCATGCTGTATGCATACTGGCCGCATGGCATGGATGGCAAGGGCAACTTTGGTGGCTTGTATGATTTGTCAAAACTCAACGCTACAGTAATAGAGTTAAAAAAGGCTGGCGTACAAAAAATTATCGTGATGGGCCCTTCACCTTATTGGAAAAATTCACTGCCACATAACATTGTGGAAACATGGAAAAAAGGGAATCCATTGAACAAACCTCCCCTTCGCATGGGTGAAGGCGAATTTGGTCTGATTGACAATTTGTCTGTTTATGAAAAACGCATGCGCGACTTAGCCCAACAGATGGGTGTAGATTACATCTCTGGTCTTGATTATTTATGCAACGCAGATGGATGCCTAACCCGTGACAGCGAGGATGGCGTCAAAGTCTCGTCTGTCGATTATGGACATCTCACCGTTGATGCCTCTCAAACTTACCTTAAAATGATCGCTCCGTTGATATTTACCATACCCACAAACATACCAATAGAAAAACAATAAAACCATCATGCGTACTTTTTCTCATATATTTACCCTTTGCAAGTCATTGGTCGTCGTCACATTAACCATGCTTCTTGTTGCTTGCGGCGGCGGTGGCGAACCTGAGGTAGTTAAACCAAAAAAACCAGCCGTCATCATGGTTTTTGGCGATTCCACATCGCAAGGCTATGGTGTTGAGCTATTTGGTGAATATTATGAAAATATCCCACCAGGGAAAATGTATGCTGACTTACTGCGCAACAAATTAAAAAGTGAAGGTATGGATGAATTTGCATCCATCACGGTCATCAATGAAAGTCTGGGTTCAGAATTCGCTTTTGAAGGCTTGAAACGTTTGCCTTTTCTCATGGCTTACCACAGGCCCACGCATGTTATTCTGGCTCATGGCACCAACGATGCCAGAGCAGGCTTTGGTACGGCGTCCATCTCCAATACATTTGTATCGATGGTTGGTATTGTCCAAGGAAATGGCGCCAAGGCATTATTAGCTGATGTGACACTAACCATTTTTGGCCGTGAATATGCAAACGAATATTCAACCATGGTGGTCAATACGGCCAAAGCAACAGGTGCAACCTATGTGCCCATTTTGCTAGGCACTTTGTTCAATCCCATTTACACACTGAATGATGGCTATGGTTATCACCAAAACGAATTGGCGCAACCCATCATGATGCAAAATGTTTGGGATAAGTTGATTCCACTGCTTGAATGATTAATTGGTTAAAAATCCTTTGCAATGAGGTATGCAGTGTACTTCTTGGGGAATAAAAAGCTTCTTCCTGAATGATCACTACCCCGATTTCAAAGATTTTTAAAACTGAATGGCGAGTGTGTTTATTCCTCGCTGTGTTGTCTTTCGTTGGTGCCAGCCTATTCATGACTGGATGGCCCAAAGGGCTTTTCCCTGAAACGAATACCCCCTTTATTTATGAAGGCGATGGATTTGCATATTTATGGAACATTCAACGTGTCATCGAAGGTTCTTGGTATTTTGAGAATGCCCGTTCGGGGTTTCCATTTGGTTCCAACCATCTTGACTACCCCACCGCAGACACTGGAAGCTATTTGGTTCTAAAGCTTTTAGGACTCGCAACTCATTCCGCTTTCGCCGCAACAAACCTCTATTTCTTACTTGGATTCTCTGTCTGCGCAGTGGCGACTTATCTGGTTGCACGATCTCTTGATGTGACGCGTTACTTTGCGATAGCTTGCGCTGTACTTTATGCCTTTACTTCCTTTCATTTCGGTCGCATCGGACATCTTTTCTTTACTTGGTATTTCGTTGCACCACTGTTTTTCTATTTGGGTTTTAGATTAATTTCTGGACAGACAGTTTTTACCAACCCACAGGTCTCACGGTTTACGAAACTCGTCCATGTGTTGGCTATCTTCGTTTTAGCTTCGTTTGGCATTTACTACGATTTGTTCGCAGGTATTGTTCTCGTTCTCAGCATCATCATTGCAGTGGCATTTCATCGGTCATGGCGCATTTTCAGCGAAGGAATTTTGACATTAAGTTTTGTCATGATTGGGTTGATTTTGAACGTTTTACCCAGCCTGATATACATTGCACAGAATGGCGAGAGCCGTGAAGGCATCAACCGGTACGCACAGGAATCTGAGTTGTATGCCTTGAAAATTACACAACTTCTTTTGCCGCGCGGCGATCATCGGATTGACGCGTTTGCAGATTTTGCCAGTCGGTACAACAATCATTTTCCTCTCATCACTGAAAACATCAGCGCCAGTTTGGGGGCAATGGGTTCTATCGGATTTTTATTGTTGATATCTGTCGTCTTAATTTCACCAATCATTAAGGTGCATGGAATCCCCAAAGATTCAATAGCAAAGCACTCAACCAAAGTTTGGGTACTTCAAATATTGGCAGTGTTGTTGGTTGGTTTGGTATTGATGGGTACTGTGGGCGGTGGATCAAGCATATTTGCCATGACCATTTCCAGTTCGTTCAGAGGATGGAATCGCGTCAGTATTTTTATTGCGTTCTTAGCACTGCTGGCATTGGTGATAGCGATTCAGTCAATGTACAGTTTGTTGCTGAAAGAGGGGAAGTTTTCAAAAATAACAGGGATTTTTATTGCTTTGATCATTACTTGGATAGGCTTATATGACCAAACTGTTCGCCCTTGTCACAAGTGTCTTGAAGCCAATACAGCAGCCATCGAGAACGACAGCGCATTTTTTAAAAAGCTTGAATCAACCCTGCCCAAACAAGCAGCCGCATACCAATTGCCGTATATGACTTACTCTGACAATGGTCTTGTGAACTACATGGGTTCTTATGACCAAGCTCGTGGTCACTTGCATACCATTGATATGCGGTGGAGTTTTGGTGGTGTACGTGGTCGTACCGGAGATTGGTTTTACCGAAAACTTGCTACCTTACCGATAGAGCAACAATTGACGGTTGCTCAGAGTATGGGGTTCTCTGGTCTTTACATCGACAAACGTGGATTTTTGCAGCAAGAATATGACGAGCGATGCCTCCCTTTTTCAAAAACCATAGAGGAACGCTTAAAAAATAATTGCATGCTATTCAACGAAGTTGAACAGGATATTGGTAACGCTTTGGGCTCACAAGCCATGCAACAAAGTTTGCTCAGCCATGACAAACAATTGGTGTTTTACCCTTTTCCAAAAGCATCACTTTTGAAAAATTCTGGTTCACAGGAACCCCATGACGCGAACGCCATTCTGGCAACAATTGGGTTCAAACTGGTCAATGGTATTCCTGTTCAAACTCAAGCTATGTTTGAACAGCCAATTGATTTGAGGAAAGAAAATAATGATTTCCCAGAATACGTGGGTGGTGTCACGGGACTATCTGGCATTACCATTACCAAAGGTGAAAAATTGGGTCGCTGGTCAGATGCACATGCAGCCAAACACGTCACCATTTGGTTATCCAAACCTTTGCCAGCTTCATTTTCATTACAAATGCGAGCTCAGGCAGCAGGTCTGAATGCCGGTAAACCTGTGAAGATTAAGATAGGAAAGCAAATCAAGGAATTAATCTTCTCCTCAGATTTTGAATCCAAATCGGTTGATTTCCAAACCAATGAAGCCGTGCATAAAATAGAAATAATTCCTGCTGATCCATTCAGTCCTGCAAGACGTTGGGGTGGAACCGACACACGCATGCTGGCGATTCAGATTGAACAAATGTCCATCACACCAAAGTGATTCCAACTGCTATTTAGAAGTGCTTTTATTGCTTATATGAAAATCTTTTCAATAAAACATAAGCCAACATTGTCGTCACTGGTAGCAAAATGACAGGCGCCCAATAATCACCCGTCACATCACGCACCAACGCAATCAGTAAAATATTCCCTAAATATATCGTGGTCCATATCAACACATAACGGACAAAACTGCCCTCACTCTTGAACACCAAAGCCCCGTGTGCTTTAAAGCCAACCAAGATTCCCACCGCTACTGACAAGGCCGATGCGGCTTGATAAGGTAGTTGTAACCAGCCTAAACCCAAGTAATAGACGGCCAAGCTCAGCAAGGTATTCAAACCACCGACCACCACATATCGAAAAAACTGCCAAAAATTCATGGCCTTTAGTTTTTCAATCATGTTTTGCCGTCTTCATGCGCTGGTTCAGCATTTTGTAGAACAGCCATTTGCCTAACCGAACTTTGTATGAATTGAATCGTTGCATGAGCTTTTCAAAAGCGCTTAAAGTGATGCCATGGTTGGCTGCCACGATATTCATCTCATCGATCAAGGTATCGTACTGACGCAAAGTATTGTTGGTTTGATGGAAACGGATGGCATAGGCAGGATTTTGTAAAACATGGACATGCCCTTCACCTCCAATCCCAACAAAAAAATTAACATCTGAAGCTTGGTGCAGGCGTTGATCAAGATTTAGATGCTGCCCAAGTGCTGTACGAGATAAAACGGCAATACCATATAAGTTACGACAACGCACAATACTGGCTTTGGCAATTTCTCGCGCCAATGTTTTACCTGCGAAGCCAACCTGAGACACGCCAAAACTGTTGATATAGTTTGAACGTTGATCCAGCCACCGCACAGGCGCGTTCACCATGGCCAATGAACCATCTGCTTCAAGAATAGAACGTGCTTCTTCAAATGCGTCGGCACGCACATAAATGTCATCATGACTCAAATAGGCAAAATACTTGGTGTTACACAAACCAAGGGCTTTGTGAAAATTACCGTGTACACCCAAGTTCTTCTCATTCAATATGTACTTAAAACGTGGGTCAGCCAGGTATGGTTTGCAAATTTCCGCCGTATTGTCAGTTGAGCAGTTGTCTACAATTAAGAATTTCCAATTTTGATAGGTCTGTTTTAAAACCGATTCAATCGCTTGGGTGATGTAGTTTGCACCGTTGTAAACGGGCAAAAATATGGTGATATCTGCTTGCATAATCTGATTTTATGAATCGCAAGAGAATATCACAGCCCAGCACACCCATTTTGGGCTAAAGTCTCAACTTTCGAAAGCGTCCGCATGATCCAGCCTTCAAAACCCTTTCTCAATCAGCGCGTGCTGGTTACTGGTGCTTCCAGCGGCATTGGTTTCGCTGTAGCACAGGCATTGGCACTGGCAGGCGCACACATCCATGCCGTAGCACGCCATTGGAAACAAGCTCCGCCTGCTTGGCACACCCATTGCGCCGATCTGTCGGTTGAGAGTGATGTCAAACGCCTGGCACAAGAGCTACAACAAGATGCCAACCCGTTGGACGTTGTCGTCCACAGCGCGGGCGCATTTGCCCTTGGTTCAGTGGCTGATTTTGATATCCATGAACTCGACAAACTTTACGCCATCAATGTGCGTGCACCGTTTTTATTGACACAATTACTGTTGCCTCAATTGATTCAAAGCAAAGGGCAAGTTGTCTTTATCAATTCATCTGCAGGAATTGCATCAAAACAAGGTTTATCCGGCTACTCTTCTACCAAGTTTGCTCTCAAATCTATAGCAGATGCTTTACGCTTGGAAGTCAATGAACATGGTGTGCGGGTTATGAGTGTGTACCCGGGTAAAACAGCATCGCCCATGCAAGAACAGGTACACAAACTTTTAGGACAAGATTACCAGGCCAACAAACTGATGCAAGCTGAAGATGTGGCACAAGCGGTACTTGCTGCACTGGTATTGCCTCAAACCGCCGAAATGACAGATTTGCATATTCGTCCGATGCAAAAATGATCAACCAATGGCAAGATAATCTAACTCAAAGATGATCAATATTTATTCTCCCGCTACCGATTTCAAACCCATCGGTGATCAAATGTATGCACTGGTGAGCACCTTGTTCCCCATCTGCCGAAGCATTACAGGCAATGGCGTGCGTGAAACCATGTCCCATGTGAAAAAACTTTTGCCCATCACCGTTCACGAAGTACCAACAGGCACCCTAGTTTTTGACTGGACTGTACCTAAAGAATGGAACATCAAGGATGCTTATGTCGCCAATAGCCAAGGCGAACGTGTGATCGACTTCAAAAAGTCCAATCTGCATGTGCTGAACTACAGCACTCCGGTCAACCAAAAAATGACATTGGCAGAGTTACGTCCCCATTTGATGACGCAACCCGAACACCCAGATTGGATACCTTACCGCACCAGCTACTACCAAGAAAAATGGGGCTTTTGTTTGAGTCAAAACCGACTCGATTCACTGATTAATAGCGACAGAAGGTGATGAATACCAGGTGGTGATTGACTCAACCCTGACAGCGGGATCATTGACTTATGGCGAATACGTGATTCAGGGCGAATCAAGCGATGAAGTCCTGATATCCTGCCACACCTGCCACCCATCGCTGTGCAATGACAATCTGTCGGGCATTGCTTTAGCAACATTTTTAGCACGACAAATCGAGCAGGTTAAAGCTGAAGGTGGCAAGTTACGTTACACCTATCGATTTTTGTTCATTCCCGGGACGATTGGCTCTATCACTTGGCTGGCACGCAATCAAACAAATGCAAAACGCATTCAGCACGGCTTGGTGGTGGTATGTGTAGGCGATGCAGGCAAATTCAGCTACAAAACCAGCCGACAAGGCGACGCTTTAATAGATCATGCTGCTAAGCATGTACTCACATCTGAGAAAGAATCTTTCAATCTGATTGACTTTTTCCCCTACGGTTACGATGAACGTCAGTATTGCTCGCCAGGCTTTAACCTTGCAGTAGGCAGTCTGTCGCGCTCCACGCATGGCAAATTCCCCGAGTACCACAGCTCTGGAGACAATTTATCGTTTGTGACAGGTGCACAAATTGCCGAATCGCTTGAGGTGTATCTCAAAGTCATTGACGTTTTAGAAAACAACCATACCTACATCAACCAATATCCACATTGCGAGCCGCAGTTAGGTAAACGTGGCTTGTATGGCAATGTAGGTGCTACCGTGCATCGCCCCACTTTTGAAATGGCGCTGCTGTGGATCCTCAATTTATCGGACGGCACTTACAGCTTGTTGGACATAGCCAAACGCGCCAAAATGCCTTTTGAAACCATCAAACAAGCGGCAAAAGCATTGCAGGACAGTGGCTTGTTAAAACGAATTTAATTTCGTAAATGGCTTAATTCGAGGTCAACGCAGGATCTGGCATTGAACCCTTAGAAATGACATACATATTGCTGTCAAATACCACCGTGAATATTTGGGTTTCTGATGTATTGACGCCTTCTAAATAGCGCCAATCGTAATGCCAAGTTTTTTTCAATTCGTAGGGCGTAATTTTCATCGGTTTGCCTAGCATTTTGCGCACTGTTTCCATGGGCATGCCGACCTCAATTTTGGCGAAATTGGCTGATGTCAGTACTTGCTTCAACGAACTCATTTTGCCATCAGTGCCAATGGTGATCATGTAATTTTTAGTACCAGCAGGTTGGCGGTTGTATTCAAAAATACGCGCGCCATCGGCACCATCCCAAATTTTTTCAGGTTCGCCGAATTTGATTCGAACATCCCCTTCGGTAGCGACACCTTCTTCCAATTCCGCGATACGCTGGTTGTCGCAGCCTGAAATGCCCAAAGTGGCGATGGCGAAGAATAAAACCAAACAAAAATTGCTAAAAAGTGCTTTTATGGCGTTTGGTTGGGTTTTCACTGGTGACACCTCGTAAAATGGTCGCAGGGTAGTATGGTCGCAACTTTAATTGGTCGCAGGATTAAAGCCAACGCATCATAAACCTAGAAATTCGCTTATTTGAATTATTCCGATTATCCAAGCAGACTTTTATGAACATCTTTCGCCGCCCCCACTACGAATCTGACACCACACAATTCATTGAAAAACTTAAAGCTGACAAACCTCAGCTCGAATCTGAGCAGCGCCAAGGCCGTTCTTTGTTATGGGAACCCAAATTCGACAGCACTTTGCAAGCTGAATTTGCTGCAGCTAAGGTAAAGCAAGGCGCTTACGTTTACCAAACCAAACACTAGGTCGTTATTTTTAGCTCAATACAGTTCTTCGAATGAGTACATCTGAAGTTTTCAGCGACGCGGCAGACACCTTGCCACATTTGCCTACCGACCAAATGGCCATGCCATTGGTGGTGGACCAAGTGGCATTGGCGCGTTTGTATGGCGAACCGCTTTTTAACTTGCCCAAAGATTTGTACATACCACCAGATGCATTGGAGGTTTTCTTAGAGGCTTTTGAAGGCCCTTTGGACTTGCTGTTGTATTTGATTCGCAAGCAAAACTTCAACATTTTGGACATACCGATGGCGCCTTTGACGCGCCAGTATTTGAGCTATGTTGACGAAATCAAGCGCAGTAATTTAGAACTGGCGGCAGAGTATTTGCTGATGGCGGCGATGCTGATTGAAATCAAATCGCGCATGCTCTTGCCACCCAAGAAGACCGCTGATGGCGTTGAGCCCGAAGACCCGCGTGCAGAATTGGTGCGACGTTTGATGGAATACGAGCAAATGAAACTCGCTGCCATCAAAATCAACAACCTGCCACAAATGGGGCGCGATGTTTTGCGCGCGCAAATCTACATTGAGCAGTCACTCAAGCCACGTTTCCCTGATGTGCATTTGGTCGATTTGCAATCCGCTTGGCAAGATATATTGAAGCGTGCCAAACTGATTCAACACCACCACATCAGCAAAGAAGAGTTGTCTGTGCGCGAGTACATGAGCATTGTTTTGCGCCACCTACAAGGCAAAAAATTTGTTGAATTTGAAAAGCTGTTTGATCCCAGCAAAGGTATACCCGTGTTGATCGTCACCTTCATCGCCATGCTGGAGCTGGCCAAAGAAACGCTGATTGACATCACACAAGCCGAAGCATTCGCGCCCATTTACGTGCGCTTGGCCTACACACCCACTTGAGTTGGGCTCAAAGGAGTTGCAATGAAATTGAACTCGTTGAAAATTTTCAATACACAGTTCATTTTGGCTGTGGCTGTCATTGCCATCAACTTAGTGCTGACCACTTCAGTCAGCGCCATGAGTTTGCGCGAACTGCGACAGTTAGAACGTTCCAACGCCAAGCAAGGTGAATGGTATGTGCAATACTATTTAATTGGCGTTTTAGAAGGTTTGCAGGAAGCCAACGCCACCACAGTGCGGCAAGGTGGTCACAGCTTTGTTTTGCCAAAACGATAAACGTTTAGACACCACCCAAGCCAAAAAAATGTTTGATGCCGAACGCAAATTGAACGCCGATTTGTATGAAGCCGATATGCCGGTGCAACTGGTGATGCTGAATGCGATGGTTTCGATATACCCATGCAAATGACATAATTTGCTATATATTTCATAGCAATATAGGCAATATATACGCCGACTAGAGGCCAAAAACACATATAAAATACAACGATGACCGAACAAATCACGCAACTGATCCAATCCCGCATACGCCAAGACATCGTCTCCATGCACGCCTATGCGATTCAAGATTCCAAAGGCTTGATCAAGCTGGACGCGATGGAAAACCCGCATCGCTTGTCTGCGCAATTGCAACAACAGTTGGGCGAACGCTTGGGCAAATTGGCGCTGAACCGCTACCCCGATGGTCGCGTCAACGATTTGCGCGCAGCTTTGGCCAGCTATGCCGACATGCCAGCAGGTTACGACATCATGTTGGGCAATGGATCAGACGAATTGATTTCACTGCTGGCATTGGCTTGTGATGTAACGGGCGCGACCATACTGGCCCCGCTTCCCGGTTTTGTGATGTACGCCATGAGCGCGCAATTGCAAGGCTTGAAGTTTGTCGGCGTCGATTTAACAGCAGAGTTTGAATTGGACTGTGCCCGCCATGTTGGCCGCCATTGCCGAGCACAAACCCGCTATCACCTACTTGGCTTACCCAAATAACCCCAGCGCCAATTTATGGGATGAAAGTGCGATGGCGCAAATCATTGCAGCAGCTGGCGCTATTGGTGGGCTGGTGGTGTTGGACGAAGCATATCAACCGTTTTCCAGCAAAACCTATTTAGATACGATTCGCGCCAAGCCTGAATCGCATCAACATGTGTTGCTGATGCGCACCTTGAGCAAGTTTGGTTTGGCCGGCGTACGCATGGGTTATATGCTGGGGCCCAAAGCTTTGATTGCAGAAATCGACAAAGTGCGACCACCCTACAACATCAGCGTGCTGAACTATGAATGCGCCCTCTTCGCGCTGGAGCATACCGATGTGTTTGCCGCCCAAGCCAAAGATTTAGTTACCCAACGCGCCCTGCTTTTTGATGCGTTTGCCAAGATGCCCCAAGTCAAAGCATTTAAAAGCGAAGCCAATATGATTTTGCTGCGTGTGCCTGATGCTCAAAAAACCTTTGACGGACTCAAGGCGCGCGGCGTGCTGGTAAAAAACATCTCCAAAATGCACCCATTGCTCGCCAACTGCGTGCGCTTAACGGTTGGCACAGCAGAAGAAAATGCCATGCTGTTGGATGCTCTCCAATCGAGTTTGTAATTTTTGCTGGAATGTCTGACACGAGCAAACCATCCAATCCAGTACACGAGCAAGCTGTCAATCCTGCTTTTCGCGCCTTGCGCATCACTGCACCGAATTTGGATGCAGAGCAGCGCATGTATAACGCGCTTTTGGATGAGTTGGATGCCGTAACGCAAGCGCTGGAATCGTTGAAACTTTTACAAGAAGCGCACAGCCAAGAGCGCGATAAAAAGCTGCGCCCACTTGAACAACAGGCACGACAACTGTATGCCCAAATTGTGGAGCAGCTTGAACAGCGCTTGCTAAATCCCACAGGTTTGTCTAAAAAGCATCTGGCCGATATCGAAACCCTTGTCCATGCATTCTCAAAAGTGCTCAATCCACCGGACACCCAAAGCGCAGCCACACAGTTCACTCAATCTGAACATCCACACATTTCAGGGCAAACCACGTTAGATAAAACTGCCGAGCGAGAAGCCGCCAAACAAGCGCACCAAACCAAAAGACAACAAGCCAAACAAGCTGTGAATACAAACTCAACTTCAGGAGAGGATGCACAAAATACCCCCAACCTTCTGCGCAACATGTACCGTAAATTGGCGAGCGCATTGCATCCAGACCGCGCAAGAGACGAGGCTGAGCGTGTTCACAAAACAGCATTGATGGGACAGGTCAACGCAGCCCACGACGCCAAAGATCTGCTGACTCTCATGCGCTTGCAGTTGCTGACGCAAACACCCGACTCCCCAACTGAAAGCGCATACACCACAAGCACAAGAAAACATAACCAAAGACAAACTCAAGCAGGCCATACAGCAATTGCAAGCACAGCTCCAAGCCCTTCGTGTCTCTTGTCAGCAAATGCATACCAGCATGCAAGAAGAATGGGATTTGCCATACGGCAACATTTCAGCCAAATCCTTGCAAATGGCACTCAGAAAAGAAGCACAAGA
Organism: uncultured beta proteobacterium; assembly: GCA_963841045.1. Classification (GTDB taxonomy): domain Bacteria; phylum Pseudomonadota; class Gammaproteobacteria; order Burkholderiales; family Burkholderiaceae_C; genus Aalborgiella. The sequence goes on from CAWJBD010000001.1 coordinate 490,026, forward strand.
ATTAACAAGCCACATTGCCTACCTGCAAAGTGATGCTTTGTGGCTTTCGGATGATGCCTTTTTGAAAAATTGGCTCGCTCATCAGGCCAGCTTGTTCGATTAAAATGCCAAGCATGAGCACAAACCGCAGCGCCGAAATCACGCGCAACACCAACGAAACGCAAATCACTGTCCACGTCAATTTGGATGGCACTGGCGTGGCAAAGCTGAATACAGGCATTGGATTTTTTGACCACATGCTGGATCAAATCGCACGCCATGGTTTGATTGACTTGCAAATTCAAGCGGTGGGCGACTTGCACATTGATGGTCACCACACGGTGGAAGATGTGGGCATTGCCTTGGGGCAAGCCGTGCACAAAGCAGTGGGCGACAAAAAAGGCATTCGCCGCTACGGTCATGCCTATGTGCCATTGGACGAAGCACTGAGCCGCGTGGTGGTCGATTTTTCAGGTCGCCCAGGTTTGGAAATGCACGTGCCATTTAAAAGCGGCATGATTGGCGCATTTGACAGCCAGCTGGCTTTTGAATTTTTTCAAGGCTTTGTGAACCACGCTTTTGTGACCTTGCACATCGACAATTTGCGCGGCGAAAACGCGCACCACCAAGCTGAAACGGTGTTCAAAGCCTTTGCCCGTGCCTTGCGTATGGCGCTGGAGCTGGATCCTCGCAGCGCCGGCGTGATTCCCTCAACCAAGGGTAGTTTATAGACAAAATATGGCTGTAGCCGGCGTATTTATTGCCTAGTTTGCTATTATATTTATAGCATGCAGCCTGCTTTACAAATCAACTCATGACCAACAAAACAGTCGCCGTGGTGGATTATGGTATGGGCAATTTGCGCTCAGTGACGCAGGCGGTGCATGCGGTGGCCGGTGATGCAGGCGGCACCGGTTTTGAAGTGATTTGGGCGAAAACACCGCAAGAGGTGATGGCTGCTGAGCGTGTTGTGTTACCTGGACAGGGCGGTATGCGCGATTGCATGCGCGAATTGCACGACTCAGGAATGTTGTCCGCGGTGCTGCATGCTGCCAAACACAAACCGCTGATGGGCGTGTGCGTGGGCATGCAAATGTTGTTAGACCACAGCGAAGAATTGAATACCCCGTGTTTGGGCTTGATTCATGGCGAGGTGGTGAAGTTTGACATCGCTGGACAGATTGCACCCGATGGCAGTCGTTACAAAGTGCCGCAAATGGGCTGGAACCAAGTGTCGATTACCGACCATGCGGGGCAATATTTAAACAAGCGCCACCCCGTTTGGGGCGATGTGCCAGACAATAGTTATTTCTATTTTGTGCACAGTTACTACGCCAAACCGTCAGAAAATAGCCACAGTGTGGGCGAAACAGATTACGGAAAACGCTTTACATCTGCCATTGCGCGGGATAATATTTTTGCAACACAATTTCACCCTGAAAAAAGCGCGACACAAGGATTGGCTCTTTACCGAAATTTTCTACATTGGAACCCCTGAGTTCAAACACAAAGTAGCCTTGGCGCACCATTTGCATCTATCACTTAGCACGCATCATTTCAAATTCTGAGTTTTTCCCTACGTTTTCTTTTCTCATCAACCCCAACTAATCATCATTTTTTTGCATCATGTTGCTCATACCTGCGATTGATTTAAAAGACGGTCACTGTGTTCGCCTCAAGCAGGGCGATATGGACCAATCCACCACTTTTGGCGAAGACCCCACCGTCATGGCACGCAGCTGGGTGGACAAAGGCGCGCGGCGATTGCATTTGGTCGATTTGAACGGCGCTTTTGCTGGCAAACCCAAAAACGAAATGGCCATTCGAAAAATATTGAAAGAAGTGGGCAGCGAAGTGGATGTGCAATTGGGTGGCGGCATTCGTGATTTGGACACCATCGAGCGATATTTAGACGCCGGCCTGCGCTACGTCATCATTGGCACTGCAGCGGTCAAAAACCCCGGTTTTCTGCAAGATGCCTGCACCGCATTTGGCGGTCACATCATCGTTGGACTAGATGCCAAAGACGGCAAAGTTGCCACCGACGGTTGGAGCAAGCTTTCTGGTCACGATGTAATCGACTTGTCCAAAAAATTTCAAGACTACGGCGTTGAATCCATCATCTACACTGACATTGGCCGCGATGGCATGCTCACCGGCATCAACATAGAAGCCACCGTGCGTTTGGCGCAAGCGCTCACCATTCCCGTTATCGCTTCTGGCGGCTTGTCTAACATGGCAGATATCGAGGCTTTGTGCGATGTGGAAGACGAAGGTGTGGAAGGCGTGATTTGTGGTCGTTCCATCTACAGTGGCGATCTGGACTTTGAAGCTGCGCAGGCGCGGGCTGATGAACTGAATGGGTGAACGATCAATTTCAGATTTATGTATTTCTGATAGTAGCTGGAGCATACAAAATAATTAATACATTTTTGAAGCAACTGAAACACAAAATATGTCTGAAGTTTTTTATTTAAATTGGTTTATGGAATATAAAAATCAAATTTTTAGAATGTATTAATCAGAGTTTTCATCTAATATGTAATCTATTGTTTCCCGTATCTCAGGTATAGCATTAATAATACTTATTCTTTTGTAAGCTTTCATTCCTAATCGTTTAATAGGCGTAGCCAACAACGCGCTCAGGAAGCTATGTGGTGCACTTTTGACATGCTCAAAATCAATAACTATCTTCTTTCCTAACGTTACTTCAAGTAGAATTTTTTCATCTCGAATTTTGATAGCAGCTTGCTTATCTTCTGCATAAGGTCCAAAATAATTATCTATACTCAAATAGTATTTTTCATCATTATCGCGATCAGTTCCTTTATTTAATTCTGATGTGGCTGCGTCTCTAAACTCTTGCATCATTGCATGGAATGCAAAATCCACTCCAATTTCTAACTTGATTGAAACCAAAACAATAGTACCTGGCCAAGGTGATCTCATTTCGTGACCAGTAACATCTCTAGGTGATATATGCAGCACTCCATTACCAGAGATAATATGCATGTCAGCTTTTAATCTTTTAATAATATTGGTAGAAATATATAAACCTACACCTGCATTATTCTTTGACATGTAGGGATCAGAATTTCCAAAGGTGCCAGATACTTGTGGCTTTATTGCCATTTTTATTGCATCTAGATCAGTCTCTATGCCTTTATATGTCTGTGATAAGTGATTTTTAATACCAATCCCTGTATCAGCAATAATGAAATGAATTTCATTATTAGTTTGATACCATGTAAATTGTATAAGCGATGGTGTAACTAATTGAACGCCACGGTATTGAAAATAAGACTTACCATGTTCCATGGTGTTGTACAAAAGCTCAGATATTACATGTCTGAGTGTACTTTGATATTCAACATTAAAATCTTTAGTGTAATCTTCTGCTGTACTGATTGCTTTTTTAAAGTCTTTTGAATTTCTAACTGCAAGTAGAGGTTTAAAGTCATTATGCCGGAAATTACTTTTTTCATCCGTTGACACATGAAACAATCCAGATGCACCCATTCTTCTCCATATATTCGATGCGCCCTTTTCACTTAATTCAAATGATATTCTACAACCTTGAAATTTTAATCTCCAGCAATAAAGAACAACCAACGATAACGCTTGATAGTTTGCTGTTGTGCATTCTTTAAAATCGATTACGATTTGCTTATTAGTTATAGTCCAATCAAAATAATTTACAATTTCATCAAATATATAAACACCATGATTTCTGAAAATAAAATGATTTGGAATTTTCAAAACTATAGCACTACTACCCACAGGCAAATCTTTTCTCACTAAATTAAGTGAATCCTTCCAATCATTCATATCTATATTATTTCTTGTTTAGATTAACGAAAGCATACCGTAAAAATTGCAACACATTCTCGAGACTGCGGATAATCTGGTCATCTGAATCTTCTATGAATCCCATGTTTATTGGCCTGGAGGCTGGTGTCCAGGTTAATACTAAGGCATAACATTTTGGCGAGCACTGAATACCAATTTTGTTATCCATTCCCTTACTTAATCAAGTTGGAGAGCAGCGAAGCTACCTGCACTATAGCCTAAGCAAGGCGAGAAATTATCTGTCTTATTGTTAATTTTTAGCTAAAAATGCTACGTATATCGTAGCAGCTTAGGCAATAAATACGCTGGCTAGAGTATCATTTTTACCTTTATTTGTGTGATTTCCGCAATATCTACCCAAGCGCGGTCAGCAATGACGATGCAGTCGTGCATGAGTTGGGTGAGCGCATTCAAATGTTTATCGAAATAAGCGCGTAAATTGGCGTAGTGTTGCGCCTATGGTGTCTATACCAAACTGCCGTCTTTGATTTCGGCGAAAATCTTACCTTTGGGATAGAAATCAAGTTGTTCACTCAGTGCGGCAGGTATCAAAACTCGACCGTTTTCTGACATCATTATTGTGGCCATAGTTTTACTATTGTTGATTACTCTGTTTTTTTATAAGCTTCGATTTTCATTTGAGTAAATCTGTTTTAATTTATAAAAATGTCAATTTTTAAAAAAAAGTCAAACCATGCTCGCTAAACGAATCATCCCTTGCCTAGACGTCACCGGTGGTCGCGTTGTCAAAGGCGTCAACTTCCTAGAGTTGCGCGATGCGGGAGACCCCGTCGAAATTGCAGCACGGTACAACGAGCAAGGTGCGGATGAGCTGACATTCTTAGACATCACCGCCACCAGCGATGCGCGGGACATGATTTTGCACATCATCGAAGCTGTAGCTTCGCAGGTGTTTATTCCGTTGACTGTGGGTGGCGGCGTACGCACCGTGGACGATGTACGTCGTTTGTTGAACGCGGGCGCGGACAAAACCAGTTTCAATTCAGCCGCCATTGCCAATCCAGATGTGATTGCCGATGCCTCGGCCAAATACGGTGCACAGTGCATTGTGGTGGCGATTGACGCCAAGCGGCGCACGGCTGAAGATGCCAAACGCTTGGTCAACGGCAAAGTTATCGGCGCTGGCTGGGATGTCTACAGCCACGGCGGCCGACAAAACACGGGGTTAGACGCTGTGACTTGGGCAAAAGCAATGGCCGAACGAGGCGCTGGCGAAATTTTGCTCACCAGCATGGACAAAGACGGCACCAAATCAGGTTTTGATTTAGAACTCACACGCGCTGTCAGCGACTCTATCAGCATCCCCGTCATTGCTTCTGGGGGTGTGGGTAATTTGGATGATTTAGCCAACGGCATCATTCAAGGTGGCGCAGACGCAGTTCTGGCCGCCAGCATTTTTCACTATGGTGAATACACGGTCGCGCAAGCCAAACAGCGCATGGCAGAGCGGGGAATATCTGTTCGGCTTTGATTGTCTACAATCTAAGCATGCAACAATCTCAAAATTGGTTAGATGAAGTCAAGTGGGACGCCCAAGGCTTGATACCTGTTATCGCACAGGAACTGGGCAGCAACGACGTGCTGATGTTTGCTTGGATGAACCGCGAAGCCCTGCAAAAGACGGCTGAATTGGGACGGGCTGTTTATTTCAGCAGGTCGCGCAACAAATTGTGGTTCAAAGGTGAAGAATCTGGCCATGTACAGACGGTGCATGAATTGCGCATGGATTGTGACAACGATGTGTTGCTACTGAAAGTGACGCAAGAAGGACACCAACCTGGGATTGCATGCCACACAGGCAGACACAGCTGTTTTTTCAGTCTTTACAAAGATGGTGCGTGGATAATTACAGAACCGGTCTTGAAAGATCCCCAAACCATCTATAAGTAAGCCATCTACAAATAACGGCAAGCAATTTACCATTTACCTTCAATTTATGACATCCAACGACTCCCTCAATCAACTCGGGCGCATGCTTGAATCGCGCAAGGGTGGCGACCCTGAAAGCAGCTATACCGCTCGTTTGCTGCACAAAGGGCCGGATGCGTTTTTGAAAAAAATTGGCGAAGAGGCTACCGAGCTTGTGATGGCGTGCAAAGATGCTGACCACGGTGGTCAAAGCGCTGATTTAAAAGCCAAAATTGTGTATGAAACGGCAGATTTGTGGTTTCACAGCATGGTGGCGCTCACACATTACGGTTTGTCACCGCAAGATGTCATCGCAGAACTGGACAAGCGCGTTGGTACCAGCGGTTTGGAAGAAAAAGCATCGCGCAAAGCTCAAATTCGCGAATTGACAGAGTCAAAAGGAATCAAGCCATGAACGATATCATAGATGTTGAAGCAAAACCCAAAGGTGAAAGCATGAACACGAATCTTGTAAATAATGAAAAAATTGAGTCTTTGAAAACCATTGGCTGGGTTAGCTATTTGCTGCATTTGATTGTGGCTGTTGCTGCTGTGGTGCCAGGAGCCAATGCCAGTATCGCCTTATTGGTGGTGGCGCTGGTAATTGATTTGGTCAAAAAAGGTGAAGCCGAAGGCAGTTGGTTAGAAAGCCACTTTTCTTGGCGCATACGTACAGTCATTTGGGCGGGTATTTTGTATGTGGTCACTATCCCGCTCTGGTTGCTTTTTGTGATTCCAGGCTGGATTGCATGGGGCATTATTTCAATTTGGTTCTTGTACCGCATTGTGCGTGGCATGGTGGCAATGAACAAAGACCAAGCCATTGGCGCTTAAGGTTGAGGATGGGAACTGATGTCACACGATCCAAATTGCCTGTTTTGCAAAATCATTGAAGGCAAAATTCCGTCTAAAAAAGTGTATGAAGATGAGCATGTATTTGCATTCCATGACATTAACCCATGGGCGCCTGTTCATTTTTTAATTATTCCCAAAAAACACATCACGTCTCTGGCGCAGGTGACCGAAGCGGACGCTGGATTGTTAGGTCACATGATGGTATTGGCCCCCAAACTGGCTCTGCAAGAAGGTTGCAGACCCTATCCTGAAGGGGGCTTTCGCATCGTTGCCAATACAGGGCTTGAAGGTGGTCAAGAGGTGCACCATATGCATTGGCATGTGATGGGCGGACCACGACCTTGGTTACGTGGTTAAAATCAGGTGATTGATGGTGATAAACGCCATTTAACTTATTTACATTTTCAGGAGATACATCATGGGTTCATTTTCTATTTGGCATTGGCTGATCGTTTTATTGATCGTGGTCATGGTGTTCGGTACCAAAAAACTGAAGAACATGGGTGGCGATTTAGGTAGTGCCGTTAAGGGCTTTAAAGATGGCATGAAAGACGGTGCAGCCAGCGTGGACGACAAGGCCGAAAAAGTCACCAACACTGCGGCAGATGCAGCCAAAACTACGATTGACGTTGAAGCCAAGCAAAAATCTTGATTCCCAATGTGTGCTGTGACCACCGGCACACAAAACCCACACCAGTAGAACATCTTGATTGATTTAGGTATATCTAAAATCGCTTTGATTGGCGCTGTCGCATTGATTGTGATTGGGCCAGAAAAATTGCCGCGTGTGGCACGCATGATTGGCACGATGATGGGCAAGGCACAGCGTTACATTGCTGATGTCAAAGCAGAAGTCAACAAATCAATCGAACTGGATGAGCTTAAAAAGATGCAAGCGTCTATGCAAGATGCGGCCAAAGAAGTTGAAAGCAGCATTCAAAGCAATGTGACTGATTTTGAAAAAGATTGGAAAGAAGCCACTGGCGAAGCGGCATCATCAGGGCTCAGTGCTGAAACAGAAGCGGCTTTGATGAGCTATGACCACAACTACCCCAGCTACACTCACCCTAAAAAGAAATGGCGCGTAAAACAAGGTGCCACGCCCAACTGGTACAAAGCCCGAGCAGGAGTGCGCACCAAAGCCTTGTCAGGCGCGGCACGTGTTGCCAAATACCGCCCCGCAAAAATTTCAACTTAATCTGTTATTCACCATTCCCAGCGTAAGCGCTTGCTATAGTCAACTCTAACCCCATGTCCGACGATAAAAACAAAACCAAGGAAAAAGTTGACGAGCTGGCCGGCACTGAACAACCGTTTGTGCAGCACTTGGTCGAGTTGCGTGATCGTTTGATCAAAATTGCTCTGGCAATTGGTGTTGTCGGTATTGCACTGGCGTTTTACCCTGGACCAGCAGCACTGTATGACATTTTGGCCGCCCCACTGATTGCGACCTTGCCTAAGGGCTCTACGCTCATCGCCACATCGGTGATATCGCCATTTTTCATTCCGTTGAAAATTCTGATGATGACGGCTTTTCTGGTCGCACTTCCAGTTGTGCTTTGGCAAATATGGTCGTTTGTTGCACCTGGCTTATACAGCCATGAGAAGAAGCTGATTCTTCCTTTGGTGCTGTCCAGCACTATTTTGTTTTTTATTGGTATTTTGTTTTGTTACTACTTTGTGTTTGGACAAGTATTTAAATTCATTCAAAATTTTGCCCCTAAAAGCATCAGCGCAACACCCGATATTGAAGCTTATTTAGACTTTGTACTGAATATGTTTTTAGCCTTTGGTTTGGCTTTTGAAGTGCCGATTGTGGTGATTGTTTTAGCGCGTATGAAAATCGTGACAGTTCAACAATTGAAGGACTTCAGAGGCTATTTTGTGGTGCTCGCATTTGTCATAGCGGCCATCGTGACACCGCCAGATGTGGTGTCGCAATTGGCATTGGCTATTCCCATGTGCGGCTTGTATGAATTGGGTATTTGGGCCGCGCAATTGTTCATCAAGCACACGCAAGCACCCGATGAGGCCAAAGAGCCAATTGAACCTACCTAAGCCAATTTAAGCCAATCTAAATCGTCTAAACCGCAGGATTAACGCCGTAGGCATTGTTGGCTACAATCGGTAACTGGACTTGACGTTTACGTAAACGTCAATCACTGAACAAAACCAGCATTTTGGAGACCTTGCCATGAACCAACCCGGACTTAATTTTCAACTCGGTGAAGACATTGACGCTTTGCGTGATGCGGTGCGCGAATTTGCACAGGCTGAAATTGCACCCCGCGCTGCTGCCATCGACAGCAATGACCAATTCCCAATGGACGTTTGGCGCAAGATGGGCGATTTGGGTGTTTTGGGCATCACCGTCGGTGAAGAATATGGTGGCGCTGGCATGGGCTATTTGGCGCACATGGTGGCCATGGAAGAAATCAGTCGCGCCAGTGCTTCTGTGGGTTTGAGCTATGGGGCACACAGCAATTTGTGTGTGAATCAAATCAAACGCAATGGAACGCCCGAACAGCGTCAAAAATACTTACCCAAACTCATCAGCGGCGAACACGTAGGCGCGTTGGCGATGAGCGAACCCGGCGCAGGCAGTGATGTGATCAGCATGAAGCTGAAAGCCGAAGACAAGGGTGGCTACTACGTTCTCAATGGCAGCAAAATGTGGATCACCAACGGACCCGATGCTGATACCTTGGTGGTTTATGCCAAGACCGAACCGGAAATGGGCGCCCGTGGTGTCACAGCATTCATCATCGAAAAATCCATGCCCGGTTTTTCAGTCGCACAAAAATTAAACAAACTCGGCATGCGCGGCAGTCATACTGGCGAGTTGGTGTTTCACAATGTCGAAGTACCAGAAAGCCAAATTTTGGGTGGCCTCAACAACGGCGCTAAAGTGCTGATGAGCGGTTTGGATTACGAACGTGCGGTGCTGACAGGCGGCCCATTGGGCATCATGCAATCTGTGATGGACAATGTGCTGCCCTATATTCATGACCGCAAGCAATTTGGCCAAAGCATTGGCGAATTTCAGCTCATGCAAGGCAAAGTGGCGGACATGTACACCGTGTTGCAAGCGGGCCGTTCGTTTGCTTATACCGTTGCCAAAAACCTCGACATGTTGGGCGCAGAACATGTGCGCCAAGTGCGCAAAGATTGTGCTTCAGTGATTTTGTGGTGCGCCGAAAAAGCCACGTGGATGGCTGGCGAAGGCGTGCAAATTTTTGGTGGCAATGGCTACATCAACGACTACCCACTTGGGCGTTTGTGGCGCGATGCCAAATTGTATGAAATCGGTGCAGGCACCAGCGAAATTCGCCGCATGCTGATTGGTCGCGAACTGTTTGCAGAAACCTGCTGACTTTAAACGCAAGAGGTCATAAAAAAAGCTCAACCACGTTGAGCTTTTTTGTTCCCGTATTGTTAAATTACGGTTTGATGTAGGCGTGCTGTTCTTGGCTTTGCAAGCGACCAATTCGCACCACGCCAGAGGGGGTGTAATCAGCATCCAAAATAAACTGTGACTTATTGAGTTTTCGGTTTTTTAAAGTAATTTCACAAATTTCAAATTTGACGCCGCGCGCTTTGAGTGCGCCAACCAATGAGCTGTAACTGATATCGGGGTTTTTAGCGTCTTTCGCGCCTTCCATCAAAAAATCTACGCCATTGGCATGTGTCACCACGGTGATTTTGGTGTCCGGCGCCACATCTAAATGGTTGCGAATGTTGCGTAAGCCTTTGGTCGCTTGGCTTTCCGCATGGTCAATGTGGTAAACCACTTTGTCTTGGGCAAACGCAGTGTTGCAAAGCATGAATGCGGCAAATGCAGCCAGCATTGATTTCAAGAGTGAACGAATAGTCATGGTGGTCTCCAATAAATAATAAACGTTCACTATAGCCAAATGGTTGGTGTGCAACCATCCGTTCAAACCCGAATATCACATAAGGCAAAGATTGACAGAAACCAGCCCAGCCTTATGCGTTTAGACTTTACTCGTAATACCGCGCCAAGTAATCTTCAAAACTGCCTTGGTCATTTGCTTCCAAGCGTTGTTGTTCTTGTATCGAGTCATTGGCGCTTTGCTCAAATTCTTTTAAACGCTCTGCGCCCAGCGGATCTTGCAAGAGACTTTGTTGATGCTGCTGCGCCATCTGCTTGGCGTATTTGAAATAGCCTCCGTGCACTTTGGCTTGTTGCAACACTTGGGCTGAGGGCGTTAAATCGGGGTTGTCAATGCGCTGGCGCAGATTTGCCAATGTTTTGGCATATGAATCGCCGCCATAGGCAACATCCAACATGTTGGCAAAGGCTTGCATGTCATCAAACAATTCATGCGCAATGGGTCTGAAGGGCTGTTCGCGGTTGTGCACCAGCAGGTGCAAGTTGGGGTTGCGCCCGTCATTGACGATGCGGCGTTTGTTCTCGTCATTTTCTGCTTGCTCACGTGCGCTGATAGCAGGGCTGTCGCGGAACAAGCACATCAGCAAGAGCACATCGGCAAACTGGCTTTGGTCGGGCGTGATGCCAATGTCCACCATAGGGTTCAAATCAAACAAGCGCACTTCCACATATTCAACACCCTCTTGTCGCAAGGCTTTGGCAGGTCGCGAACCGCGCTGGCTCACGCGTTTGGGACGAATGCCGGCGTAAAACTCATTTTCAACCTGCAACAAATTCGCATTGAGTTGCTGCCAGTGCCCGTCCTCTTTGTTTTTGACGCCCAATTCTTCATAAAACGGGTCTGGCGTGCGAATGGCTGCTTCTAATGCACTGGTGTATTCTGCCAATGAATTGAAGCTGACGTGCAGTTGGTCTTGCGCTCGATTTTGATAACCCAAGTCACTCATGCGCAAGCTGGTGGCATAGGGGCCATACAAAGTGCCTGGCACCAGCTCGTCCAAATCTGATTTTCGGCCTTGCAAAAATGATTCGCAAACGGCGGGCGATGCGCCAAACAAATACGGAATGAGCCAGCCGTAGCGTTGAAAATTGCGTATCAAACCAAAATAACGATCAGAGATGAATTCTTGCAAACTCAAATCTGATTTGAAATTGTCATACAGCGTTTGCCAAAACGCTTGTGGCAATGACCAGTTGTAGTGTGCACCCGCTATCGTTTGCATGTGCCGTCCATAACGCAAGCCCAAACCTTCGCGGTACACGTACTTCATTTTGGCCGAATTGGAGGTGCCGTAGTAGGCCAGCGGAATGTCGGCATCTTTGCTCAACACGCAGGGCATTGAGCCGGCCCACATGAATTCATCTTTGAGCTGCGCTGCGCTGAACCGGTGAATTTCGCGCAAGAACTGCAACGGAAAATTCGGGTCGGTCGATGGTGGTGTGATGAACTCCAACAAAGCTTCGGAGTAATCGGTGGTGATCCAAGGGTGCGTTAATTTAGAGCCCAAACTTGCAGGGTGCGGTGTCAGCGCCAGCTTGCCATTTGTGTCGACGCGCAGGCATTCGCGCTCATACCCGCGTTGAATACCGCGCAGCAATGCCGCTTTGTCTGGCTTGGCGAATTGGCTGACTTCGCTGCAGCAGGTGAATTTCAACATAACGCTGATTAAGTAGCAGTAGTCGTGAGCTTATCTAGCTTGCACACCCAGTAATTCAACTTCAAAATGCAGCGTTGCATTCGGTGGCACGGCACTGCCCGCACCGCGTGCGCCGTAGGCGATTTCGGGTGGGCATGTCAATTTGGCTTTGCCGCCGACCTTCATTTTTTGCACGCCTTCAGTCCAGCATGGGATGACGCGATTCAAAGGAAATTCAAGCGGTGTATTGCGTTTGAACGAACTGTCAAACTCTGTGCCATTAGGCAAGGTGCCACGGTAATGAACCCTTACCGTATCGGTGCTGTTGGGTTGCATACCTGTTCCATCTTTCAAGGACAAATAAACCAAGCCACTGGCAGTTTTGACTGCGCCTGGCTCTTTGGCGGCTTTGGCCGCAGCTTCAGATTGCGCAGAAGCATGCGCAGTGAATGCGACCAAGCCAATGACCAAGGTAGCGATGCGTATGCTTGGGGAAAAAGTCATTTTGTTCATATTCAATTTGATAGCGTTGTTGATTCAATTGGCGAATGCAAAAAAATCTGGCGCGCGCCAATTTCGGAGACTGGCTATCTTAGCAAGTATTGCAACTATTTTCAGCGGCAAGGTTTTGCTTGATTCTGTTTTGAACTTTTTGCTACATGCCAAATAAAACACCTCTGCAAATCAAATGACCTGCAGAGGTGTGTGCCAACAAAAATATATGAAAAATTGGCCTCTAGCCGGCGTATTAATTGCCTAACATGCTATTAAATACATAGCAAGTTAAAATCATGCACAAATATGCCGAAACGCCGGATCGAAACAAATGATTACTGCTTAACGGCTTCGGCTTGAATCACAATGCGCACGTTTTTAGGAAAGCCCCAATCCACACCATAGTTCAGACCAAATGCGGTGCGGTCAATGGTGGCTTCAAAATCGCCACCGCAAACTTCGCGCTTCAGCATAGGGCTGTTGTAGCAATTGAATTGCGTGGCTTTGAGCGTGACAGGGTTTGTTTTGCCCATCAATGTCAAATTGCCAGCCACTTCGCTGACTTTGTCGCCATTGAATGTCATGCCAGTTGACACGAATTTAGCGGTAGGAAATTGCGCCACGTTGAACAAATCGGCACTTTGCAAATGCTTGTCAAATGCAGCAGTTCCGCTGTTGATGGAAGCGACGTCGATAGTAATTTCAATCGAACCCTTTTTGGCTGCACGATCAAACTCAATCTTGCCTTCTTTTTTATCAAAGCGACCACGGTTGGTTGTTGTGCCGAAATGGCCAATTTCAAAAGTGGCAAAGGTGTGTGTGCCGTCGATGGCATAAGGTGCTGCTTGTACAGTTTGTGCACCTGCGAATAAAGCTGCTGCCGCAGTGATAGATAGAGCGAAATGACGCATTTTGAAAATCTCCAATTTAAAAGTTAAGGGAAAGGAAAGGGGAAAGAAAACAACTTCAACAAAAATTTATAACTTGCCAACACCACTCAAGGCGATTTTGAATTTGACTTGAACCGGGTCAGCCACCATAGAGGTGTCAGCCCATTCGTTTTCGCCAATCTTGAAAGTCAAACGTTTGATGGCAAAGGTGCCACTGGCTGTGGTGACAGCGCCAGCTTGAGTCATGGCCACAGGCACCGTCACATCTTGCGACACGCCTTTGAGGCTCAATTTGCCCTGAACATCAAACTTGCCGCCACCCAGCGCCTTGATGCCGCTGGAAGCAAATGTTGCTTGCGGAAATTTGGCCGTGTTGAACCAAGGTGCTTTGGGAAGCTCGGCATCGGTAGCTTTGTCACCCAATGTGGCGCTGGCAATGTCCACGGTGAAGGCGACTTTACTGGTAGCGAGTTTGGTTGCATCAAAATTAATTTGCGCATCAAACTTGGTGAATTTGCCGTCCACTGGCACGCCCATTTGTTTGAAGGTAAAACTCACATCGCTTTGGTTTGCTAACAGCTTTTGCTGGGCAAAAACGGTAGGTGAAACAAGACTCGCCACACTGGCGAGGGTGGTTAAAAAGGTCAGCTTCAGTTTCATAACAGGGCTTTCTAAAATTAAAGGAAAGTTTTTACCGACACTGTGTCAATGTCGTTTGGGCAGCATGCGGCTGACCAAGTTGTCTTTGTCGATGAATTGATGTTTCAGCGCCGCCGCAATGTGCAGCAAGGCCAATACCATCAAAGCAATTGCCGAAACCTCATGCAGTTCTTTGATTTGTTTGGCAAATTCTTTGTCTACCGCCAGCAAGTCAGGTAAGGGCAGAACGCCAAACAAAACAATTGGGAAACCAGCCGCAGAGCTGTAGGCCCAGCCTATCAGTGGCACGGCAAAGAAGAGCAAGTACATCACGTGGTGGGTGGCGTGGTAAATACGGGTTTGCCATGTTGGCATGGCTTGCTCGATAGCTGCAGGCAATGCGGGTGGGCGGTGCGTGAAACGCCAAAGCAAGCGCAACACAGTTAAAAACAAAAAGCAAATACCTGCCCACTTATGGTAGTTGTACAGCTTGAGGCGCTCGGGTGAAAACGGCAATTCATGCATGTAAACACCCAAAGCAAACATGGCGAATATCGACAAACCCAAAAGCCAATGCAACACAATGGCGACCGTGGAATAAGTTGAATGACTCAGCTCTGTTGTTGGCTGAGAATGTATTTCCTGAGTTTTCGGTTTCGGTTTTCAACGCGGTCTTTTTGGCATTTTCATGCCCTATTGGCAGTTAAGAGTCCTGAAGTGTAGAAGCCCGCCAATGCAAAAAGATGCAATATTATTGAAGTCTTCAATCAATTTATTTGAATCAAAATTGACTGCATTAAATCCCGGCAATTTAGTGTTCGCTATGCCAACTGGGTTGGATTTACCGGGATATATTGAAATGTTATTGGCAAAATTGGCATGTAGCCGGCGTATTTATTGCCTATATTGCTATATTATTTATAGCAAATCAGCAATAAAATCCCACCACGCAACAGGAATGCGACCGCTTTGACTGGCGACCACTTTGCCGCTTTTGTCCAGCACAAATGTCAAGGGCAATTGGTTTTTCGGAATTTGCACCACATTGACGCTGGATTTGTAATCGACATCGCCAGTCCAAAGCTGCACAAAGCGCTGTTTAACAGGCACTGCCTGGCTCACAATGGCGTTGTAGCTGTCCACATCACTCATGCGTTTGTCCGCACTGACCAACACCAGCTCAAACGGTTTGTCTGCCCAGCCGCGAATGTTTTCACGCAGCTCAGGCATTTGGTCTCGGCACACTGCGCAGTCGGTCGTCCAAAACATCAGCACCACCACTTTGCCTTTGAGTGAGCTGAGTTGGAATGGCTTTTTATCGAAAGTTAAGCCCGTCACCACTGGTTCACTGCCGATGGCAACAGATTGTGCAGGCGCCAGCGCAGTAGAGGGTTTGGCGTTGCCAGTCTGCGCGTTAACGAATCCTGCTGCTAGTATTAAGCTGATAGGCATCAGCCTAAGCCAGAAGCTTTGCAGCTTGCGGGGAAAAACTTGACTGTATTTACCCATCATCGACCTTTATTCGTATGTTGAATAAGGTAGTCGCCCCAAGCATTCAAATATTACAAACGATCGGCGTGGTGTTGCAAATGATCTTGCATGAAGGTTGAAATGAAGTAATAGCCGTGGTCATACCCTGCATGACGGCGCAATGTGAGGGCTTGTGACACGCTTGCACAAGCTGCTTCAAACAGGTGCGGGTGCAGTTGCTCGGGCAAGAATTTATCTGCCAATCCTTGGTCAATCAAAATGCCCGCTGGGTAGGGCGCCGTGGTGTGTGATTGCATCAAGTTGCTGGCATCGTGCGCTGCCCATGTGCTGCGGTCGCTTCCCAGGTAGCCAGTGAACGCTTTTTCACCCCACGGGCACTGCGTAGGCGCACAAATAGGGCGCAAATGCAGAGAGCGATTTGAACTTGCCAGGGTATTTCAGCGCCAAAGTTAATGCGCCGTGCCCGCCCATTGAATGGCCAAAAATGCCAATGCGATCAGCATCAATTGGCAGGGTGCTGGTAACCATTGGCAGCAGTTCTTTGATGAGGTAACTTTCCATGCGCCAATACTGTGCCCATGGTGCTTGTAGGGCGTCTAAATAAAAACCTGCGCCTATGCCAAAGTCCCAGCTTGCCGTGGCACCTGCAATGCTTTGCGGCGCTTCGCCGCGTGGGCTGGTGTCTGGGCAAATCAGCGCCAAACCCAACTCTGCGGCTAGGCGCTGTGCGCCCGCTTTGATCATGAAAGTTTCTTCATTGCAGGTTAATCCCGCCAAATACAGCAAAGCGGGCACCGCAGCTTGTTTAACTTGCGGTGGCAGATATACCGAATAGCGCATAGGCAAACCGATGACAGTCGAGTCGTGCTCATAAAAGCGCTGCGCCCCGCCAAAACAAGCATGCTCTGAAAGGACTTTTAGACTACTTTGCATGGCTGCCAGTGGTATCAGAAATGAATCACGGTGCGGATGGATTTGCCCTCGTGCATCAAATCAAAAGCTTCGTTGATTTGGTCAAGTGGCATGTTGTGGGTAATAAACGGATCTAAATCGATATCACCACGCATGGCATCTTCCACCATGCCAGGCAATTGTGTGCGACCTTTGACACCGCCAAAAGCGCTGCCGCGCCAAACCCGACCGGTGACCAATTGGAATGGGCGAGTTGATATTTCTTGCCCTGCGCCTGCCACACCAATGATGACGGATTCGCCCCAACCTTTGTGACAGCATTCCAGTGCCGAACGCATCACGTTCACATTGCCAATGCATTCAAAGCTGAACTCCACACCACCGTCGGTCATCTCAACGATCACGTCTTGAATCGGCTTGTCAAAATCTTTCGGGTTGATGCAATCCGTCGCGCCCATGACTTTGGCCAGACCGAATTTACCAGGGTTGGTATCAATCGCAATGATGCGTCCTGCCTTGGCTTGTCGCGCGCCTTGAATCACTGCCAAACCAATTGCACCCAAGCCAAACACCGCCACCGTGTCGCCCTCTTTCACTTTCGCTGTGTTGTGCACAGCGCCAATGCCAGTGGTCACACCGCAGCCCAGCAAACACATCACACCCAAAGGTGCAGCAGGGTTGATTTTGGCCAATGAAATCTCTGCCACCACGGTGTATTCACTGAACGTGCTGGTTCCCATGTAGTGATAAAGCGGCTTGCCTTCGTATGAAAAGCGCGTTGTCCCATCCGGCATCAAGCCTTTGCCTTGGGTGGCGCGAATTTTTTGGCACAGATTGGTTTTACCCGACAGGCAAAATTTACACATGCCACACTCTGGCGTGTACAAGGGAATCACATGGTCGCCCACCGCCACGCTGGTCACACCCTCGCCCACTTGCACCACAATACCTCCACCCTCATGCCCCAGCACGGCCGGGAACACGCCTTCTGGATCATCACCACTCAAGGTATAGGCATCGGTATGGCAAACGGCTGTGTGTGTGATTTTGACCATCACCTCGCCTGCTTTGGGTGGTGCGACGTCGATTTCAACAATTTGAAGGGGTTCGCCTTTGGCAAAAGCAACAGCTGCACGAGATTTCATAATGATTTAGTGTTAAAAAAATGGATACTGAAAACCAAAAAAGCCTGCAACCCGATGATAAACAAAGGATTACAAGCTTCTAAAATTGGTAGGCACGATTGGACTCGAACCAACGACCCCTACCATGTCAAGGTAGTGCTCTAACCAGCTGAGCTACGCGCCTATAAGTCTGTTCGATGGGCGCTATTGTAACAGGGTCAGCGCTCGGTTTTTACCTGCGTCTGGCAGAACGTACGCCTTTGAGCTCCATCAGGTTGCCCAACACTTTATTCAAACGTTTGGCATCAGATACTTCTACTGTGAACGTCATCCACGCGGTATCGTCTTGCTTGCTTCGCACGGATTGGGTATTGGCGGCAATCACATTCAATTTGTCTTTGGAGAATATTTCCAAAATCTCACGCAGCAATCCTTGGCGATCCAGCGCTTCCACCATCACATCAACCGGGTAAACACTGTTTTCACTGGTTTTGCTTTGCGCCCAAGCCACATCGATGACGCGGCCTTCATCTTGTTCAGCTTGCCGCGTTTGCAAGGCAATGAAATTGGGGCACTGCAAGCGGTGAATACTGACGCCCTTGCCGCGCGTGACATAGCCACCTATCGCATCGCCAGGTGCTGGCTTGCAACATTTGGCCAATTGCGTGAGTAAAGAATCAACCCCCACCACCAACACACCGCCTTTGGCATTCTTGTCAGTTTTGGCACGTTTAAGGACAATTTCATCGGCGCTGGGTTCTGTTACAGCAGGTTTGAAATACGCTTCAATGGTGCGTAAGGAATACTCATCTTTGCCCACCACTTCAAACAAATCATCGGCTGATTTAAAACCCAGCTGTGCGGCCAAGTCAGCCAATTTGACGGATGTTTTGCCTTCGCGCTGCAACAGTTTTTCTACAGCTTCGCGCCCTTTGGCAATTGTTTCTTGCATGGCTTGCACATTGAACCAAGCCCGCACTTTGGTTTTGGCACGGTGACTGGCTAAAAAACCAAGTTCAGGGTTGAGCCAATCACGCGATGGACCGCCCTCTTTGGCCGCGGTGATTTCAACGGTTTGACCGTTTTGCAAAGGTGTATTGAGCGGCACCAGTACGCCGTCTACGCGCGCCCCACGGCAGCGGTGACCCAGGTCGGTGTGCACGGTGTAGGCAAAGTCGATGGCGGTCGCACCTTGTGTCAGCTCTACCACCGCTGCATCGGGTGTTAACACATAGATGCGGTCATTCAACAGATCCGCCGCTTGTGAATTCACTTGGTTTGTTTGAGATTCGTTTGCAGCCCCGTTTTCTGCACCAGATAAATCACGCTCCCACGCCAACAATTGACGCAGCACTGCAATTTTGGCGTCGTAACTGCCGGTTGCAGCAACACCTGCGTAGCCTTTCGCACCCGCTTCTTTATACACCCAGTGTGCCGCCACACCGTGTTCGGCTTTGTCGTGCATGGCTTGGGTGCGGATTTGGATTTCGATGGCTTGACCATCTTTGTCGCGCACCACGGTGTGCAATGACTGGTAACCATTGGCTTTGGGTTTGGCAATGTAGTCGTCGAACTCATCGGGGATGGGTGAAAAATGCGAATGCACCCAGCTCAATGCGCCATAGCAATCATCCAAATTTGCCACCACCACACGCAGTGCGCGTATGTCCAGCACTTTATCAAAATCCAAAGACTTGCCACGCATTTTTTTAACAATGCTGTAGATGTGTTTGGGGCGACCTTGCACCTCTGCCTTGATTCCCAGCTTGGCCAAATCTGCCTGCAAAGTATCGCGCAAATGCATGACATAGTTTTCACGCTGGGTGCGCTTTTCATCCAGCAGTTTGGCAACTTTCTTATAGGTTTCAGGCTCCAAGAAGCGGAACGACAAGTCTTCCATTTCCCACTTGATTTGCCAAATACCCAAACGATTGGCCAATGGTGCGAATACATGCAAAGACTCTTTCGCCAAATCGCTTGAAACCAGTGCTTTACTGGCTGCTAAGTAGCGAAGAGTTTGCAAGCGCGATGCCAAACGCAGCATCACCACACGCAAGTCGCGCGAAAAAGCCAATAGCATTTTTCGCACCGTCTCGGTATGTGCCATTGCAGCGGTTTGCCGTTGCACGCGCATGAGTTTGGTGGTCTCTACAGCCAACCCTGCCAAGTTTTCATCAAATGCTTGGCTGATGACTTCATAGGGTTTGTTCAAATGATCGCAGGTGTAAACCAGATAGCTTGCAGCTTGCATGGCATCAGAGCCACCAATGTCCTGCAATATTTGTGCGACGGCTTGCGCATGCGACCAGGTGTTTTCACCGGTGTCCAATTGCGCACGCTCTAACAAGGGTTCTGCGAAACCTCGCGCACGGTCCAACATTTTCATTGCACGTTTACTTCAATAAAAAATCGACCACAACTTGCGATTGATTGGTTGCCACAAAAGTAGGTGCATGCCCCACTCCTGCAAATTCCACCAATGTGGCTTTGGGCCCGCGTTGCTTCATGGCCAATGCTGTCGCTGATGACAGCAAATCTGAATCAGCACCCCGCACCAGCAAGGTCTGTGCTTTGATGTTGTCATAAAGCGCCCACAAAATCGCTTCACCTTGTTTGGTGGATTCTTCCGTCGCCAATGAAAAAGGCTGTGCTATGGCCGGGTCGTATCGCAAAGTAACCCCATTGGCTTGCCCTGTAGCAGGGTCTATCCACGGCCGCAGCGATGGCTTGGTCAATTCCAACCATTGCTCTGGGGTATGCGGACCAAAACCTTTGGCGATTTGCCACAATGCTTCTGCCGCAATTTCTTCGCTATCAAAACGCCCATATTTCCCCAAGTACTGCCCAATGCGCACCAAAGAAACCCATTCGAGGACCGGGCCTACATCGTTCAACACCAACTTGCGCACGGATACAGGCAATGGCAAATTGGCTTGCCCTGTTACCACCATGCCAATTAAACCGCCCATACTGGTGCCCACCCAGTCCAACACTTTTGGCTTTAAATGGTTGAGTAAAACCAACATGTCCGCCGCATAAGTTGGCAGGGCATACGCATTGGGATCTTTCAACCATTCGCTTTGTCCGCGTCCTGCAACGTCTGGGCAAACTACACGCACATCCGGATTGGCTGCACACAAAGCGCGTGCCAACACATCAAAATCACGACCTTGCCTTGTTAAACCATGCACACACAGGATCACGTGATCCGCATCCACTTTGCCCCAATCCCAATACGCCATGCGGTGCGTGGTTTTCGCGTTAATCGCATCAGGACAATCAATGAATTTCAAAATTGGCATATTGGACGATGGCATATATTTACTCAGCTATTCCTCAGTTTAATCAGTGCAATGTCTTGCAGAATTTGTTTGCATTTAATTGGCAGCCAAAGCCGCTGCCCGACCACGATCCACGTTCACACGGGTCAACAAAATCAAACCCAAAATAAACAGAACTGATGTTGACAATATGGCCGTGCGTTGGTCACCACCGGTCATCCAGGTGATAGCGCCATAACTCAAAGGACCAATGATGGCAGCCAAGCGTGTGGCAAAAGTCCACAAACCGAAAAATTCACCCGCTTGCTTGGGTGGCGAAAACAAAGCGGCCATGGCACGCCCTGCCGATTGGCTGCTACCCATGCAAAACCCCGCAATGGCCGCTGCATACCAAAAGCCACCTTTGGTGGTGGTGACAGCTGCAATCACACACGTTGCCACCCAACCGACCAATGTAATTCCCAAGGCCAGCTTATGCCCCAATTTGTCTTGCACATAACCAAATCCAAACGCACCGACTGCGGCCGCAATGTTCAAAACAAATATCAAAACCATGGTTTCTTGTGGCAAGAAACCAATCACTTGTTCGGCATAAATGGCAGCCAAAGTGATGGCCACGGCCACGCCACCTTGGTAAAACACACCACATGCCAAGAACCACATGAAATCTTTGAAATTGCGCGCTTCGTTGAAAGTGACTTTGAGTTGTTGTAAGGACGCTTTGAAGCCGCTTTGCTTTAAAGCCAATGGGTTAGGCACAGCGCGCTCTTTCAATAACCAGAATGTGACACATGCCGACAAGCCATAAATCACCGCAGTGATGATCATGGTGACAGGCACAAATTGGTCAGCAGGAATTTTTTGGCTTTGCGCCCACAGCACATAGGCCAAGCTGATACCCAAAGCCAACATACCTCCAAAATAACCAAAACTCCAGCCCCAGCCACTGACTTTGCCAAACGCCTCAGGCTTGGCCAATTCTGGCAGGAACGATGCTGTTAACGATTCGCCATAAGAATAAAACGTGTTAGACAAAATAATCAAAAGCATGGCCATGGCCACACTGCCGGGACCTGCGAATGCCAAGCCAGCGGTGCAAATAACACAAGCGATGGTTGTCAAAATCAGCAAGCGCTTTTTTGCAGCACGTAAATCAGCATAAGCGCCAAAGCTGGGCATGGTGAGCATCACAATGGCGTATGAAATACTGAGCGCTGCAGTCCAAGCAAAAGTGGCCCATTCTGCTTTTTGAGCAATACCCCCTACAAAATAGGCCGCAAACACGGCGGTGATGACCACGGTGGTGTAACCTGAATTGGCAAAATCGTACATGGCCCAGCCAAAGACTTCGCTTTTTTTGACGCCAGGGTTCAGTGCATCTTGTGAAAATAGTGCCATGGATTTGCTCCTTTGTTCTTTGTTTTTTGATGTATCACCGAAACAGATGGCTTTTCAAAATTTGAAACAGACAAACTGCCTAATGCAAATGCCGAGGCCGTCTGCCCCCGTTGCCGTGACCTGATCCACCCATGCCGCGTGGTGGTTTGCCCAGCTCTAAAGAATTCACCAAATCGTCAAACCGCTGCGTGAATAATTTATCGATTTCTGCCACCACACCTGACAATTCAGCGCCATCAAAATGGCGTTCCATCATGTTCACAACATCTTGCACCAGCAAATCGCGCTGCACTTGCATGATGGCTGCTGGCGTCGGGCCGACAAACAAAATTACAAAATCGTCGCGCGAGTCATCTTCTGACAAATGTTCGTCTTCACGGTCTTCGTCGTCAAATTCTGTGTCGTAAAACGTGACTTCAATGGCTGCGCCTTCTGACGCCAGTTCATTCAAGTTCATGCACATTTCGTCCAGCGCTTGACGAAAATCTTCATCGCCACGCACCGTCCAACACATTTGCAACGCTTGTTCGGCAACGTTGTGTTGTATGCCTGGTTCGTCTTCATAGGCGCTGCCAGCACCATCTGACAAGGAGCGCGCACCTGTGTATTTCCAAAGCGGCTTCAAGGCTTCTTGGATTTGTTCAAACGTGACACCCACCAACAACGGCACTTGTCCGTGTACATGAATTTCAAATGGAGCGTTATAGCGTGACATAGGTGACAGTTTTGATGCGTCTGTTTTTACAGTTATTGGAAGATTGGGTAATGAATCGTAACGTAAATCAGTGATGCTTCTTCGACTTTGTATGCGTTGTTGTATGCGCTGGCGTATTTACTGCCGTTTTCTTTTCACCTAATTTGGGTTCTGTGCCCTTCACCAATCGAATGATATTGGCACTGTGGCGCATGGCCAGCAACAAGGCCATGACCACCAGCATGATGATGGTGTAGCGGTCTACCGACCACAAAACCCTGTCGCCAAACAAGTAGGCGACGGGTGCAAAGAAACCCGCAACGATGGATGCCAAGGACACATAGCGAAAAAAGAACACCACAATGGCAAAACTCGCCACGCACAACAAACCCAAGCCCCAATGCACACCCAACAAAACGCCCAGCGCCGTTGCCACACCTTTGCCACCCACAAATTTAAAAAACACGGGGTACAAATGCCCCACAAATGCCGCCAAGCCCACCATGGCCACCGTGCCTTCACCCAGTCCATAAGGCTTACCATACCATTGCACCAAGGCCACGGGTACAAAGCCTTTAAGGGCATCCAACACCAGGGTCAAAATGGCGGCTTTTTTACTGCCAGACCGTAGCACGTTGGTTGCACCAGGGTTTTTGCTGCCAAATGTGCGCGGGTCATTCAAACCCATCAGTTTGCTGACGATGACAGCAAATGACAATGAGCCTATGAGGTAGGCAGCAAGCGTGGCCAACACAGGGTAAAAAGTCGACAAAGTATCCATATACAAACTCTAATCCTTATTCAATCAAGCGCGATCAGCCGCAACAAACCGCAATGAACCAATTACTGCGCAGGGTCACGCATCCCCAAGCTATTGCGCCGGGTCTCTCATCTCCCAGCGAATCTTGTCAATTTCTGCCAATACGTCAGCCGATAAAGTGGTGCCATAGGCGTCGATGCACTCGTCCAACTGCGCCACAGAGGTGACGCCAATGATGGTACTGGCCACTTGCCATTTGGTGTAGCAAAACGCCAAGGCCATTTGTGTGGGTGTCATGCCATTGGCTATTGCCAAAGCGTTGTAACGCCTGGCAGCTACCAGTGACTCGGGTCTGCCCCAGCGTTGTTTGCGGTTTTGCTCAAATTTGGTTAAACGGGCGTTGGCTGGTGCACCCTCTCCTATCAAACCACTTTTGTCGTATTTGCCTGTGAGCAAACCAAAACCCAAAGGCGAATAAGGAATATTGGAAACGCCTAAACGGTGCATGGTTTCATCCAGGCCATTTTCTAAGGTGCGGTTCACCAAGCAATACGGGTTTTGCACCGTGGCGATTTTGGTCAAACCATGCTTATCCAGCCAAATGCACAAATTCGCTCACGCCATACGGTGTTTCGTTTGACAAGCCAATGGCGCGCACCTTGCCCGCTTTGACCAATTTATCCAAAGCTTGCAGCTGTGCCAAGATGGGGGTGACGGGTTTGTCCTTTGTGGGATCAAAATACACGCCCCCAAACGCTGGCACATGGCGCAATGGCCAGTGGATTTGGTACAGGTCAATCACATCGGTTTGCAAGCGTTTCAAGCTGGCATCGCAGGCTTCTAAAAAGTCCTTTTCAGTCACATCGGCACTGCCATTGCGAATCCAGTCCATACCGCGTGACGGCCCTGCTATTTTGGTCGCAATGACCAATTGCTTGCGCACATCTGGTCGCTTAGCCAACCAATTGCCGATGATTTTTTCGGTTGCGTTGTAGGTTTCTCTGCGCGGTGGCACAGCGTACATTTCAGCCGTATCTAAAAAATTGATGCCGCGCTCTACAGCACGATCCAAAATGCGGTGTGCAGTGGGCTCGTCTACCTGTTCACCAAATGTCATGGTGCCCAAACATATGGGGGTGACTTGGAGGCTACTGGAGCCGAGCTGAACAAGTTTATTTGTGAAAGAATTTTTTGATGACAGCATGATTGAATCTTATGGTGCTATTGAATATCTGACGATTCTAGCCATTGTTGCCTAAATGATTTGTGATTCAAGACTTGCAAGTCAATATCGCAACATATGCAATCAGTGAGTTTTCAGCATCACAATTTAATTAATCTTGCAAAAACCGGACTTGTGTCGATTCAATTCCCAAACTCACTTCTACACCTGCTGGAAACAAAGACAATCCAGAGTAATGCGGCTGATTCGCGACGACAACCATATCGCCCACTCGGACGCGGTACCTTGACGATTCACCCAAAAATTCTGAGCTTTCTACGCGACCAGTTAACCAAGTACGAGATGCGTCCACATTCTCATCACGCACACTGATACTGACCGTATGTGGTCTGAAAGCCATAGTCGCGTGCCCAAGTGCTGGTTTTCCCACCCCACATGGGAAAACCAATTCACCGATGCCATCCGCTAAAAACGTGAGTGTTTCGCCATTGATACGGGTAATTTGACCCGACATCAGGTTGGCCGTGCCAACAAAGCCAGCCACAAATCGATTGGCTGGAAAATCAAACAAAGCTGTGGCTGTGCCGACTTGCTGTAAAACACCTTTGTCCAAAACGGCCATGCGATCAGCGGTAGTCATGGCCTCTTCTTGGTCGTGTGTCACAAAAATAGTTGTTAAGCCCAAAGTGCGCTGCAGGTTTTTAAGTTCTTCACGCATTTGCACGCGCAAGTTTTTATCCAAATTTGAAAGCGGCTCATCAAGCAACAGCAATTTGGGCTCTATCACCACCGTTCTGGCCAAAGCCACACGTTGCTGCTGACCACCAGAGAGCTGACTGGGACGACGCTGAGCGTACTGCGACAGACCTACCAATTCCAATGCAGCACCCACTTTGTTGCGCAAAGACTCTTTCGGTTCTTTGCGTTCAACCAAACCAAATGCAACGTTGTCCCACACCGTCATGTGTGGCCACAAGGCGTAATTTTGAAACACCATACCCAAATTACGCAAATGTGGTGGTGTGCCTGTGATGTCTTTGCCATCAATGAGCAATTCGCCACGTTGATGTTGGTTGAATCCTGCAATCAAACGCAAGAGTGTCGATTTACCCGAACCCGATGGGCCTAGCAAAGCAAAAAATTCACCAGGTTCGATTTTTAAATTGACATCTTTCAATACCTCATTGCTACCATAACTCAAACTGATGTGACGTGCTTCGAGGGAGACTTTGTTGAGATTCATGTCTGTGACTTTCTAGGGGGAAATTTGATGTGTACTTGAGGATTTATTCTTCTTGTGGCCGCACCGGTTCACGCGATTTTTCAATCACGCGATGCGACAAATACGTACCCAAGGCCACAACGACGACGGCAATGACACCCAATGCCGCACCCGGCCCACGCCCTGCAATACTTTGCATGTATAGATAGATGCCGTAGCTCATAGGCGCTTGGCTTTGAGCCGATGTCAACAAAATTGTGGCCGATAATTCCACCGCTGCGGTGATGAAACTGGTCACAAAACCAGCCAAAATACCGCCCATCATCAGTGGCACCATGATGCGTCGTGCCGAATTGATTTTGCCCGCCCCCAAACTGTTGGCGGCTTCTTCAAGTGAAATATGCACTTGCTGCAATGCCGCCATGCATGAGCGCAAGGCATAGGGCAAGCGACGCACAGCATAGGCAATCATGATCAAAAACCATGTGGCAACCATGGGTGTGTCAGTGAATGGCACATTCACACCATGGAACAAACGCAAATAACCAATGGCCAAGACCAAGCCGGGTATGGCCAACGCAATCGATGCCAAATAGTCCAGCCACTGACGTGCTGGCAATTGCGTGCGGTAAATCAAATAAGCTATCACCGTGCCTAACAACACATCCAAGCCTGCAGCCATCAAACAATATTTGAGCGTGTTGACAATCATGCCTTGTGAGTCGGTGAGCACCGTGCCGTAATGCGCCAATGTGTAGCTGTCTGGCAATACCGAATAGCTCCAAACTTGCGAAAATGACATCAGCAAAATGCCAATATGCGGTGCCAATGTAATCAAGAGCACCACCATCACCCACGCATAGGCCATGATAGATTCCCAACCACGCAGTTTGCGACGCTGCAGCGAATTGCCCCCTTTTTGCAAGGTGGAATAGTCTTTGCCTTTCATGATGCGTGCCGCCATCCACAAAGACAGAATAGACAAGGTAATCATGATGACACTGATGACGTAGCCCAATGGGTCTTCAATGCCCACCGATGTGATGCGCAAATACGCCTGCGGAGCCAACATGTTGGTGACACCCATCACCAAGGGTGTGCCTAAATCATCAAACACTTTGACAAATACCAGCGCCGCACCGGCCAAGAATCCCGGCAAGGACAAAGGGAAAATGATGCGCCAAAACAGTCGCCAACCTTTGGCACCCAGGTTCATGGCGGACTCTTCCATCGCGCCATCAATGTTGCGCATGGCGGCCACTAAATTCAGCAAAATGAAGGGAAAATAATGGATGCTTTCTACAAACACCACCCCCACCAAACCATCCATGATGGGGATGCTGAATCCAAAATAGTCGTTTAGCAGCAAATTGACCGAACCACTGCGGCCAAATATCAACTGCAAAGCAACGGCACCCACAAATGGCGGCATGATGAGGGGTAACACACCCAAAGTTTGAATCAGCAACGCACCTCTGAACTCAAACCGCACAGTCAAATAAGCCAAGGGGATGGCGATGATGGACGCAAACACCACGGACCAAGCAGCCACGCTCAGGCTATTCACAAACGATTCGCGCAGCAACGTTTGTTCAAAGAAGTTTCCAAAATGCCCCAACGTGAATGCGCCAGTTTCATTCACAAATGCGGTGTAAATCACCATGCCCACTGGCGCTAACAAAAACACAGTCAGGAAAGCCAGCACCACAGCTGCCAAGCTCCAGTGCCCCCACGCAAAGGGCATTCCTTGTCGCGCAATGGCTGCGTTGGACAAGCTTGGTTTAGTCAAGGTTTCTGACATATCAACTTTCGATGAATAAACGTGAAGACACTCTGGCGTGCGGACTCATGCGCATATGCGCCAAATTTCTACCGATACATGTGGTGTGTTACTTGATCAGACTGCTGGCTTGCTCAGCCAATTGCGCGGCTTTTTCGAAATTGGCTTTTGATTTGGTACTCCATAAATCCTCCAATCCGGTCAGCTGTTTGGATACAGCGACTTCTTTTTTGTTTTGCTGGAAGAGTTTCAGAAATGCGGTGTCCTTGATCATGGAATCTGATACCAAAGGCGAGTAAGCATAGCTGCGCGCTTGCTCAATCAAATCAGCGGCTTGCTTGTTGGGCTTAGCTTTGAGTTTTTTCTCAGCAGCATGAATCGCTTTGGTTGCGGCTTGTAACTCTTTCAGACGAAAGGTCACCATTTGATCAAACAAGCTCACCACCACTTGATAACGGTCGCTGGAAAGGTTGGAATTAAATTGAACCTTGGCACGCTTGGCAATCTCAATCGCGTCAGGATAATTGGCAGGCACCTTGTTGCCAAAGCTGCTGTTAGGCAAAATTGGCAAGCGGCTGATTTTGGGGTCAAACAACAGCTCTTGCCCTTCGCGAGACAGCGTGAAGGCAATGAATTTTTTTGCGTCGGCGGCATTTTTTCCACCTGCCACCAATGCAATATTGGCAGGCACCACAGCTGTAACCGTGGGGTAATGAAATTCAACTGGAAAGCCAGAAGCTTTGCCCGCCAAGCCAAAGAAATCTATCACCAAACCAATGCCGTACTGCCCACTGTTGACACCATCGGGCACAGCAAAACTGCGGTCGGTAATGGCAGCACTGTTGCCCGCGATTTGCAACATTTGGCTCCAACCTTTGGTCCAACCCTCGCCTTGCAAAATGGTTTCCACTGTCAAATGCGTGGTGCCCGAACGAGATGGCGATGACATGGCCAAATGACCAAAATATTCAGGCCTGACCAAATCCGCCCACTCTTTGGGGGTCGGTACGTTGTTGGCTTTCATGTAACGCGTGTTCCACATCAGCCCATAACCTGCCAAGGCTTGGCCGTAATACAGGTTCTCAGGGTCGTTCAAGGGGTAATTGCCGATCTTGCTGGGTGCTTGGGCGTTTTTAACTTCTGGTGCTGCTTGCAACAATTTTTCACGAGCCAGCACTTCAAAAGCATCGGGTGCCGACGCCCACATCACCTCAGGCCTACCACCCGCTGGCAACTCTTTGATGTACGCTATACCGGCTGTTGTGTTTTTGTTCAAAATCTCAATTTTGATATCTGGATTTTTCGCTTCAAACGCTTTTTTGTAAATGCCAGTTAACTCTTTGGGGAACGAAGTCACCACTGATACGGTGCCAGCCTGCGCGGCAGTGAAAGCGGTGGCCATCGCCAAAGTCAACATACTGAGAGTTGCGCGTTTGATCATTTAAAAACTCCTGAAAAAGTGAAAAAAGTTGAAGATACATTCTTTGAATGACGTTTGAAAATCTGTAACCCATTTGTCAAATGTAGCGCCATATCAAAGAATGACAAATCACTATTATTGATGACGACCATCAGGCATAGCAAGTGTCGGGTTAACCCTAGCGAATGATTTCAATGCGCTTTACCAATGGCATCGACATTCAAACACGCGCCTTTGCTCGCTCCTCCTCTTGCAAGCGCAGCACGCGCCGCTGCACTTTGCCGGTTGTGGTCATGGGTAAGGCATCAATGAATTCAATTTCTTTGGGGTATTCGTAGGGTGCCAACAGCGATTTGACATGCGCTTGCAGTTCGGCAATCAGGTCTTTTTCTGTCTTCTTCGAAATATTTATGCTTTTTTGGCCTGTAGCCGGCGTATTGATTGCCTGAATTGCTATATTATTTATAGCATACATTTCAGCATAGCCTAGCTGCCAAAACCACATAGGCCTTGACCACCGCACCACGCTCAGCATCGGGTTTGGGCACCACCGCAGCATTGGCAACGGCTGGGTGTTTGACCAAGCAATTCTCAATTTCGCTGGGGCCAATGCGGTAGCCGGCGGCTTTGAACACATCGTCTGCGCGTCCTTGGTACCACAGATAACCATCGGCATCGCGTGTAGCCAAATCGCCCGTGCGGCACCAATCGCCAGTGAATTTGGCTTGGGTTGCGGCTTCGTTTTTCCAGTAACCCAAGAAGAATATCGGGTCAGGCGTGCCATGAATGTCAAAACGGTTCACCGCCACATCGCCTGGCACACCATCCGGGCATTCGTTGCCTTCGTCATCAATCACCGCAACCCTGTGGCCTGGGTAGGGCTTGCCCATGCTGTTGGGTTTGCTGGGGTATTTGATGGCGCAATTGCCTACGATGTAATTGATTTCGGTTTGGCCAAACATTTCATTCACCGTCACACCCAATTGCTTTTGGCAGTAGTCGTAAACCGCATCGCCCACCGCTTCGCCCGCACTCATGATGGCTTGCAGTTTGAGTTTGAAATGCTTCTTGGGTTGGGGAAAGGCTTTCATCATCGCTTTGAGCGCGGTGGGGAACAAAAAGGTGTGCGTCACCCCATGCGTTTGCATCAATTCATACGCCGCTTCAGGGCTGAATCGGCCACGGTAAGCCACGATTTCGCGGCCAAAGTACAGCGTGGGCAAAAGCGCATCCATCAAACCGCCTGTCCACGCCCAATCAGCGGGGCTCCAAAAAACGGCTTTGGACGATTTGTTTTTGATGCCATCAAAGCCAAACCAGTTTTGACTGCAAACAAATCCGGTTAAGTTGCCAATCAATGCACGGTGTGGAATCAATGCGCCTTTTGGTGGGCCGGTGGTGCCGCTGGTGTAAATCAAAATCGCGCCTTCATCCGCTTTGGTTGGCACTTGAAGCCATTCTTCATTTGCTATATTTTTAGCAGCAGCATAGGCAATAGATACGCTAGCTACGGGCAAAATTGTCAGTAATTTTGGGCAATGCGCCTGTAAGCCGCGCAAAACGGGTTCTGAGATTTCATCTGCAATGGCCAGTACAGCATCTGAATCATTGATGCGGTATTCCAGCGCATCTGGCCCAAACAGCATGGACAAGGGCACCGCCACCGCGCCGATTTGCAAAACCGCCATGTAGGCGACTGCCGTTTCAAAGCGCTGTGGCAGCACAATAGCGACCCGGTCACCGCGCACGACTCCTGCTTGTCGCAATTGAGCGGACAGCGCATTGGCGGCGTGCTGCAATTGGGCATAGGTGTAGGTCTGGGCAGATTTGCGGTTTCGACCAGATAGCCCAGCGGTATGCTCCCGAATTGCTACCGCATGCGGTGTTTGCCTCGCCCAGCGCGTACAACACACTTGGGCGATGTTGAAATTCTCTGGCACTTGCCATGCAAATTGGCTGTAAAGCGCATCGTACTGTGTGCCGTATTGATTGTGTGGTGATGCGGGTGATTTAAGGGTCTTCATAAGCTTCTCTTTTTTTTATTATGATGCTATTTCAGAAAATCTAAAAACATTCCATGCCAACCATGCAAGCCTATAGCGTTAAACGCACACCACGATCTGAATTTATACCCATTCGCCACATGCATTACCACGTGCTGGTTTGGGGTGATCCGCATGCCAAAAACGAACTGCCACCCTTGGTACTGATGCACGGCTGGATGGATGTGGCTGCTTCCTACCAATTCATGGTGGATGCGTTTGGCGAAACGTTCATGGCCAACCGTTTGGTGATTGCCGCCGACTGGCGTGGTTTTGGTTTGACCAAAGGCGCGCCCACAGACAACTATTGGTTTCCTGATTATTTGGCCGATTTAGATGCCCTCTTGGACCACTTTTCGCCGGACAAACCCGTGGATTTATTGGGCCACAGCATGGGTGGTAATGTGGTGATGCTGTACGCCGGTAGCCGTCCAGAGCGCATACACAAGCTCATCAATTTAGAAGGTTTTGGCAGCCCAGACAACGCACCCGAACAAGCGCCCAAACGCTATGCCAAGTGGCTGGACGATATCAAAAGCCTGCACCGTGGCGAAAAAAATTTAACCGCCTACAACTCGGTCGATGGCGTGGCACGCCGTTTGATGAAAACCAATCCGCGCTTGGCTCGCGATGAAGCCGGCATGGCCAAAGCACATTGGCTGGCACGCCATTGGGCAGCAGAACAAATGACCGGACTGGACGCCGGCAAATGGTTGATATTGGGCGACCCCGCGCACAAGCTCATCAGTGCCTATTTGTACCGGGCAGCCGAAACCATGGCCATTTATCGCAGCATAGAAGCGCCCATATTGATGGTCGAAGCCAGCGACGATTCACTGAGTCAATGGTGGGATGGCAAATACACGCTGGCCGACTTTCACGAACGCATCAAACTCGTCAAAAACTGCACCACGCACGTTATCCCCGACACCAGCCACATGCTGCACCACGACAAACCAGAGGAACTGGCGCGTTTGATTGAAAAATTCTTGCTAACTTAATTAGCAAATTATAGACAACGAATCTTAAACAGCCAAGCCCAAATTCTTGCAAATCGCCGTGGTGGCAACGCTTTGGTTCATGGTGTAAAAGTGAATGCCAGGCGCGCCGCCTTGGATGAGTTGTTCGCACAAGCTGCTCACCACGTCCAAACCAAAAGCTTTGATGGATGCGGTGTCGTCGCCAAACGCAGTCAAACGCAAACGAATCCAACGTGGAATTTCTGCTCCGCAAGCATCGCTGAAACGCATCAACTGTGTGCTGCTGGTGATGGGCATGATGCCGGCGACAATGGGAATGTTGATGCCGTTTTTGCGACATTGCTCCACAAAATAAAAATACGCATTGGCATTGTAAAAATACTGCGTGATGCTGGAATCAGCCCCTGCGCCCACTTTGGTGGCCAAGGCTTGCAAATCGGCTTCTGGGGATTTCGCTTGCGGGTGCATTTCGGGGTAGCTGGCCACTTCAATGTGAAAGCTGTCACCCGTTTCTGCACGAATGAATTCAATCAAATCGCTGGCGTATTGAAACTCGCCATGTGCACCGTAACCGCTGGGCAAATCACCGCGCAAGGCCACCATGCGCTGGATTCCCATTTCTTTGAACAGCTTGAGTTGCGCACGCACTGAATCGCGCGTCGCGCCAATACAGGTAAAGTGCGGCGCAGCATTGAAACCGTCAGCCAAAATACTTTGCACGGTTTGCAAAGTGCCAGCTTGTGTGGTGCCACCGGCACCATAAGTCACCGAAAAAAAATCGGGTTTGAGCTGGTACAGCGCCTGCCGTACAGCCACCAGCTTTTCAACACCTTCGGGTGTTTTGGGTGGGAAAAATTCAAAACTGATTGGAAAATTTTTTGTCATGTTGTTCATCCTAGCTTCTTATTTTTTGCAAGCATGTATAAAAAATTCGCGGTTGCCATCGCCACCTTCTATCGGTGAATTCATCCATGCAAGAACAGTTAAACCTTGCGCCTGATACGCATCGCGCACACGCTGTTCGACCTGCGCATACAAGGCTTCATCTTTCACAATGCCGCCTTTGCCAACTTGTCCAAAATTCAATTCAAACTGCGGTTTGACCAACATCAGCATCTGCCCTTGCGGTTTCAACAAAGGTGTAATGGCTGACAACACCAAGGTTTGCGAAATAAATGACAAGTCACCCACGATGAGGTCAAAAGCCACCTGATCTTCGGCATCAAATTGGCCTTCATTCGGCGTATTGATTGCCTGAGTTGCTATTATATTAGTAGCAATTAAGCCAGGTTCACGTGCATTGGTATGCTCCAGACACAACACCCGCGAGTCAGTCCTGATTTTGTCGTGTAGCTGTCCAAAACCCACATCTACACCCACCACGTGTGCTGCACCTTGTTGCAACAAACAGTCGGTAAAGCCGCCTGTGGATTGCCCCACGTCCAAACAGATTGCATCTTGTACGGACAAGCCCAATTGCTGCAAAGCACCTTCCAGCTTCAAGCCGCCGCGCGACACATAACGTGCCTCGGCATCATTCAAGAGCTCAATTTCGGCGTCATCAGGAATGATGTCGCCATTTTTAGCGACGCTTTGCCAAACAGCTTCAGCAGATGTGGGTGATGACAATCTCAACCAACGCACACCACTGCCGATGAGCCGCTGCGCTTGCGCGCGCGTGCTGGCCAAGCCGCGGTGTACGAGGAGTTGATCAGCGCGCAAAATTAATAGCGATACGTATTGGCTTTGTAAGGGCCGTTCACGCTCACGCCAATGTACGCAGCTTGTTCTTTGGTCAATTGTGACAACTCTGCGCCAACCTTTTTCAGATGCAAGCGTGCCACTTTTTCGTCCAAATGCTTGGGCAAGACATAAACCTGACCCACTTTGTATTCTTTGGGCTTGGTGAACAATTCGATTTGCGCGATCGTTTGGTTCGCAAAGCTGGAAGACATCACAAAGCTTGGGTGACCGGTACCGCAACCCAAGTTCACCAAACGGCCTTTGGCCAACAAGATGATACGTTTAGCTGGTGCTTTGCCCACTTTCGGGAAAATCACATGGTCCACTTGCGGTTTGATTTCTTCCCACTTGCATTTGTCTAAAGATGCCACGTCGATTTCATTGTCAAAGTGACCAATGTTGCACACGATGGCGTTGTTTTTCATCGCGTTCATGTGCTTGTAGGTGATGACGTTTTTGTTGCCAGTGGCCGTCACAAAAATGTCCGCTTTGTCCATGGCGTATTCCATGGTCACCACTTTGTAGCCTTCCATGGCTGCTTGCAATGCGTTGATGGGGTCAACCTCTGTCACCCACACTTGTGCGCTCAAAGCGCGCAAGGCTTGGGCCGAACCTTTGCCCACGTCGCCGTAACCAGCGACCAACGCAATTTTGCCAGCGACCATCACGTCGGTGGCGCGTTTGATGGCGTCGACCAATGATTCGCGGCAGCCGTACAGGTTGTCAAATTTAGATTTGGTGACCGAGTCGTTCACGTTGATGGCGCGCAATTTCAAAGTGCCTTTGGCAGACATTTCGTTCAAACGCAACACGCCAGTGGTGGTTTCTTCGGTCACACCAATGATGTTTTTCAAGCGGCGGCTGTACCAAGTGGGGTCTACTTTGAGCTTGGCTTTGATGGCGTTGAAGAGGCAAATTTCTTCTTCGCTGGTTGGCTTGGCAACCACTTTGATGTCTTTTTCAGCGCGTGCGCCCAAGTGCATCAACAAAGTGGCATCGCCACCGTCGTCCAAAATCATGTTCGGGCCTTCCAGCGCCGTGCCTTTTTTGCCGGTGAATTCAAAAATACGGTGTGTGTAGTCCCAATACACGTCCAAGCTCATGCCCTTGTAGGCAAACACAGGCGTGCCAGCAGCTACCAAAGCTGCAGCAGCATGGTCTTGGGTTGAGAAAATATTGCAAGAAGCCCAGCGCACTTCAGCGCCCAAGGCTTGCAAAGTCTCGACCAACACAGCGGTTTGAATCGTCATGTGCAAAGAGCCGGTGATGCGCGCGCCTTTGAGGGGTTTGGATTTGGCAAACTCTTCGCGAATGGCCATCAAGCCGGGCATTTCGGTTTCAGCAATGTTCAATTCTTTGCGGCCAAAAGCGGCTTGGCTCAGGTCGGCAATGGCGTAGTCTTGCTTGGCGGCTTCTACCACGGCTTTTAGTACCTTGGCTGGAGAGTTTTTAGCAGACGTTGGTTTTGATGATTTATCTTTAGCAACAGGTTTCATAGCTCACTTTCAATTATTTAGGGTTAAATAAGTTGGAATAAACCACTTGCCTTGCGCGATGCGCTTGTCACACAGGGGAATCATTTGGAGTGACTCACCGCACAAGATAGAGTGGGTGAGCGCGGTTGGGGCAAAGATTGCTTTGCTGTCCGAGCCTCGTTCAACGCTGTTGAACTGCATCGCTCCTCGGATACGCTGATTATAACGCCTTGCCCACAAAAAACAAAGCCGCAACAGGTGCGGCTTTGTGGCATTCGAATGCTTAGCTTAGCGTGATTTATAAAACCGCGGATCTCGTCGAGGCGGTTCACCACGGGTGGCAAAATTAATTGCATGGTCCGCATAATCCAGCAAAGTGTTTAGATGTTGGTACTCGTCTTGCGTTAAAAAGCCATCTGCGAGATAGGTGCGTTCTTGGTTACCAATTTGTTTTTGTTGCACCATCAAATCGGTAAATTCATTTTTGCTGATGCTGTTGTTGTTCACGCCAGCCACAATTTTGTCCAACTGCTGCTCTTGTCTGTCGTTAATCGCCACATAGGCGCGACGGTTGCTCTCTAAGCGCTGTTTTTCTCGCTCTAACATGGCTTTTTCACGGGCGACGTACGCACGTTCGCGTTCTAACCAATAGTTTTCGCGATCTTGCATGCGGCGTTCCCACTCACCACGTTCGCGTTCCCATTGACCACGGTCGCGCTCCCAATCGCTATTGGGTCGCCCTGAATTTTGTATGGGTGCAACCACCACAGGCGCAGGGCGCACCGGAGCTACATGAACCGGAGGTGGCGGTGGAACCACGATTTGCGGGCCAGAAATAATCAAACTCCAATCGGGACCGCTGGCTCTGATTTGTGCCTGGGCTGTTAAACCAACACCCGCTACAACGGCTGTGCTCAGCCACTTCAATACGGTCATTCGATGCATGTTTGTGCTCCTTATGGTTAAAAAATGTGAAGACTATCCGATGGACATTAACGTTTATTTAACGCGCCATGGCCTTGGTTCGTGGACGTGTGCCCGCAGTGACTTGCAATTCTATTTTTTTGTCTTTGCGAAGAACGCCAAATTTCTCACTGCTACCGGGTTTGATGGCAGCCACCAAGGTCAGCATTTCAGACACATTGCGAATGGGCTTGCCCGCGATGCTCAGAATGATGTCGCCTGGCACTATCCCAGCTTTGGCAGCCGGTGCGTCTTGCAGCACACCTGTGATGATGACACCTTGTAAGGATTCTGCTGTACCGGCGTTTGGTTTAATGCCAAACGTCTCTGCCAGTTCGGGAGACAAATCTTGCGGCTCAACGCCAATCCATCCACGTGTCACTTGACCGTCTTTGACGATGCTTTCCATCACCTGTTTGGCCGTTGAGACAGGTATTGCAAAACCAATGCCCATGCTGCCGCCAGAGCGCGAATAAATGGCCGTGTTGATTCCTTGCAAGTTGCCATTGACATCCACCAGCGCACCGCCTGAATTGCCGGGGTTGATGGCTGCATCGGTTTGTATGAAATTTTCAAAGGTGTTGATGCCCAACTGGTTGCGACCCAAGCCACTGACAATGCCGCTGGTCACTGTTTGCCCCACGCCAAATGGGTTACCAATGGCCAGCACTTGGTCGCCCACTTGCAATGAATCTGAATTGCCCAACACAATGGCTGGCAAACGATCGAGTGAGATTTTGAGGATAGCCAAGTCAGAGTCTGGATCAGTCCCTACCACCTTGGCAATGGTTTTGCGACTGTCATTCAACACCACCTCTATTTCACCAGCGCCTTCCACCACATGGTTGTTTGTCAAGATATAACCGTCAGCGCTCACTATCACGCCACTGCCCATACCGGCTTGAGGTTGCGCACCACGCTCTGCACCTTCGCCAAAGAAAAATTTGAACCACGGATCGTCCATTTGGGGATGGCGTGAAGCGGTTTTGCTGATATTGATACTCACCACCGCAGCAGAAGCTTTTTGAGCGGCTGCCCTGAAACTGCCCACAGGTACGGTCGTGTTGTTTTGTGCCGGCGCTTCGGTCACTGTAACGCCAGCCACCTGTGTCTTTGAACCACTCACCCAGTTAGGCTTGAGTGTCACAACAACAAAATATGCAGCCAGCAAAACCGTTACTGCTTGAGAAAAAATAAGCCAAAATCGTTTCATGGTGCTATTGTCTACTTAAATGACGTGAGTTTTGTAAAGTGAGTACCCAAGTGGGGGCACAATGGCAAAATTCAAAGACTGATTTTTTACGCAAACCACTCCTATTTACACTTCACACTCATGACTGACCGACAAGCATTACTGGACGCACTCAACAATTTGTTGCAACCCGAGCGATTCACGGACTACGGACCAAACGGCTTGCAAGTTGAAGGCAAAGCCAGCATTCGCAAAATAGTTTCGGGCGTGACCGCCAGCCGTGCGCTGATCGAAGCGGCGATTGCCGAAAAAGCGGATGCCATCTTTGTCCACCACGGTTTGTTTTGGCGTGGTCAAACGGGGGTGGTAACGGGTTGGATGCGTGAACGTCTCAAGCTGCTGCTAGAGCACAACATCAATTTGTATGCCTACCATTTACCACTGGATGCACACCCCACTTTGGGCAATAACGCGCAATTGGGGCAACAACTTGGGCTGATTGGCCCAGACGCCAGCGCGAGCGGCAACATCACCCATTTTGGCGAACAACAATTGGGTTGGATGGCCAACATTGAACCTAATTCAAATGAAGCGCTGAAACAGCCGAAAACACTACATCAACACTTAGAATTTATATTAAATCGACCTGTATCCAGCGTATTTACTGCCTATAATGCTATTAAAAACATAGCATGGTGCAGTGGTGGCGCACAAAGCTATTTTGAAGCGGCCATCAACGCCGGGGCGGATGCTTTCATCACGGGTGAAATGTCTGAACCACAAGCACACTTGGCGCGCGAATGCGGCGTGGCCTACTTCGCCTGCGGTCACCACGCCACCGAACGCTACGGTGCGCCAGCGCTTGCCGCGCACGTGGCTGCAAACCTGGGCATGGAACACCAATTCATCGAAATCGATAACCCAGCATGAACGATCAGACCCCCACGCTTGTCGCTACGCGTACTGCGCTGCCCCCCGAGGAGGCTAATTTCCCTAGGGGCGGCCCGTCGGGAAATTTCAACGTCAAACCCATCGCCATCACCATGGGCGACCCCGCTGGGATTGGCCCTGAAATCATCGTCAAGGCGTTTACCCAAGCGCCTGAAATCACAGCAGGTTGTTTTGTCGTGGGTGAAAAAGCCACGCTGCTACGCGCTGCCAAGATGTTGGGCTCAGATTTGGCAATTGAGTCCCTTTTTGAGCATCAAATTGGCACTGAGCCGGCATATTTATTGCCTGGAGTGCTATCAATTTATGAGCAAAATCCGGGGGTTACAAGCACGCATGCTTTGGGTGAAATCAGTGCAGCAGCTGGCAAAGCGGCGGCTGACGCGGTGATTTGGGCGGCACGTGCGGCACTTAAAGGACAAATTGCCGCTCTGGTAACTGCTCCCTTGCACAAAGAAGCTTTGCACGCAGCAGGCGTGCCATACCCTGGGCATACCGAATTGCTGCAAGCCGAAGCGGCTGCTTTTTTGGGCAAATCTATCCACGATGTACCAGTGCGCATGATGCTGGCCAATGAAGAGCTGCGCACGGTGCTGGTCAGCATCCACATGTCTTTACGCGACGCCATTGAGGCGGTGAGCTATGACAATGTGTTACAAACTATTCGCATCACCCGTGATTTTTTGCACGCCACTGCGGCTGATATGCAACAGGCAAGTGGCCATGACAAGCAAGTCAAACGCATGAAAATTGGGGTGGCAGGCTTAAATCCTCATGCGGGTGAGGGCGGTTTATTTGGCCAAGAAGAAATAGAGACCATTTCGCCAGCTATCGCGGCAGCACAAAAAGAAGGCATTGATGTTGTTGGTCCCTTTGCGCCTGATACTATTTTTATGCGCGCGCGATCAAAGGTACTGAACCATCAAATTCAACAGGGCGAATTTGATGCGGTCATCGCCATGTACCACGACCAAGGCTTGATACCCGTGAAGTATTTGGGAGTGGAAAATGGTGTCAACGTGACTCTGGGTTTGCCGCTCATTCGCACCAGCCCTGACCACGGCACGGCGTTTGACATTGCAGGCAAAGGCATCGCAGACCCATCCAGTTTGATAGCCGCCATCAAAATGGCAAAAAGCTTGTTGCCACAGCCATAAAAAAACCGCCTGCAGACCTGCGCCGCAAGGCGGTTTTCCGAATGAAAGCTACAGCTTACTTTTTCAGGCTGTCACGGATTTCACGCAACAAGAGAACCTCATCAGGCGTTGGTGCAGGTGCGGCTGCCGCTTCTGCCTTTTTCATCTTGTTCATTTGCTTGACCATCAAAAAGATGATGAAAGCCAAAATTGCAAAATTCACGGCGATGGTGATGAAGTTGCCATAAGCAAACACGGGCACGCCAGCCTTTTTCAATTCGACCAAATTCATGGCTGTGCCCTCTGGCACTTTGCCAAGTACTTTGAACATACTTGAGAAATCGAGGTTGCCGAAAATGGCACCCACGATGGGCATGATCAAGTCATTGACAACTGAATCCACAATCTTGCCAAATGCAGCGCCAATGATGACACCGACCGCCAAGTCCATTACATTGCCTTTCAGGGCAAACTCTTTAAATTCAGACATCATGCTCATGGAGGGTCTCCTAATTAAGTTAAACAACAAGGTGGCGATTATGCAACATGCTTGCTTGACGTCAACATTTTGCTAAATTGCCAAATTCAGTGCGATTTTCGCTGGCATGAGCCCATAAAA
The DNA here is from genome assembly GCA_963841045.1 of uncultured beta proteobacterium. Lineage (GTDB taxonomy): Bacteria > Pseudomonadota > Gammaproteobacteria > Burkholderiales > Burkholderiaceae_C > Aalborgiella. The sequence goes on from CAWJBD010000001.1 coordinate 530,575, forward strand.
TGGACGTCAAATCATGCTTTCGGGTAAGCCTCGTGTTGGATTTAGCTCCCACTGGTCAGCTACAATGCAGTGTTTACCCTAGCTAAACTCGGCTTGAGCATGTTTAAGCCCTATTTTTCGGATTCTGAGTGATTTAAACCTGAGGAAACACATGAGTAGCACATTAACGACCCCATCGATGGGTGGCGACGGCAGCGTCGATAACAGTAAAAGAACATGGTTAATTGCTTCCAGCTGTGCTGGCGCAGTGGGTGCGGGTTTTGTAGCCGTGCCTTTTGTCAGCAGCTTTTCGCCTTCTGAGCGCGCAAAAGCAGCTGGTGCAGCCGTTGAAGTTGATATATCAGCGCTCAAACCAGGTGAGAAATTAACCGTCGAATGGCGCGGCAAGCCGGTTTGGATTGTGCGTCGCACGCCTGAGCAACTGGCCGCTCTCAAGGCTTTAGCTCCACAGTTAGCCGATCCTGATTCAAAACGAACCGCCATTGAAAATCCAAAATATTCAATTAACGAAGCAAGATCAATCAAACCTGAAGTTCTTGTTGTCATTGGCATTTGCACCCATTTGGGTTGCTCGCCATCAGACAAATTCACGACAGGCGCACAACCTTCATTGCCTGATGACTGGCAAGGTGGCTTTTTCTGCCCTTGCCACGGCTCAACATTTGACATGGCTGGTCGCGTCTACAAAAACAAACCAGCTCCCGACAATTTAGAAGTCCCTCCACATATGTACCTATCGGACAACCGATTGATCATTGGTGAAGACAAGAAAGCGTAAGGAAAGACAATCATGGCAACATTCAAAGAAGTTTCTCCAAACGCCCCAGCAGGGACCAAGTTATTAAACTGGATTGACAACCGCTTTCCATTGACCCCTATTTGGGAAGGCGCCTGGGGCAAATACTATGCACCAAAGAATTTCAACTGGTGGTACATCTTCGGCGTATTAGCGACCGTTGTTTTCGTTATCCAAATTCTCACCGGTATTTTCTTAACCATGCATTACAAGCCAGATGCTGCAACAGCATTTGCATCGGTCGAATACATCATGCGCGATGTGCCATGGGGATGGTTAATTCGCTACATGCACTCGACAGGCGCATCCATGTTCTTCGTGGTAGTTTACCTGCACATGTACCGTGGCCTGATTTACGGCAGCTATCGCAAGCCGCGTGAACTGACTTGGATGTTTGGTTGTGCCATCTTCTTGGCACTCATGGCCGAAGCCTTTATGGGTTATTTGCTGCCTTGGGGTCAGATGAGCTACTGGGGCGCACAAGTGATTGTGAACTTGTTTTCTGCTATTCCTGTTATCGGACCTGATTTGTCTTTGCTGATTCGTGGCGACTATGTGGTGGGCGATGCAACCTTGAACCGCTTCTTCGCTTTCCACGTGATTGCTGTTCCATTGGTATTGTTGGGCTTGATCGCAGCGCATTTGATTGCTTTGCACGAAACGGGCTCCAACAACCCCGACGGTATTGAAGTGAAGAATAATTTAGGCGCTGATGGTCACCCAGTCGACAGCATTCCATCACACCCCTATTACTCAGTGCATGATATTTTTGGCGTGAGCTTATTCCTCATCGTATTTGCAGCCATCGTATTTTTTGCGCCTGAGATGGGTGGTTATTTCTTAGAATTTAACAACTTCATACCTGCAGATCCATTGAAAACACCGCTGCACATTGCACCAGCTTGGTACTTTGCACCGACATACTCTATGCTGCGTTCAGTTACGTCAGAAATGATGTATGTTTTGATTGCATGTGTATTGGCTGCTGGTGCATTTGCTGGTTTTAAATCTAAATTACCTAAACCCTTCAAACTGGCAGCTATGGGAGCAGCAGTTGCTGTTGCCGCAGCCATGATGGCGATTGATGCCAAGTTCTGGGGTGTGGTTGTAATGGGTGCTGCAATTGTCATCTTGTTCTTCTTGCCATGGCTTGACAACTGCGCAGTTAAATCGATACGTTACCGCCCAGATTGGCACAAATACATGTACGCTATTTTTGTGCTGATGTTCATCATGCTTGGTTATCTTGGCATGCAAGCGCCATCCCCTTTGTTCGAGCGTTTAGCTCAAATGGGTACTTTGTTCTATTTCGGCTTCTTTTTGTTAATGCCGTGGTGGAGCAAAATTGGCAAATGCAAGACAGTGCCTGATCGCGTCACATTCAAAGCACACTAAGCTTAGGAGATATTAGAAATGAAAAAAACACTCCTTAACCTGTTCGTTGGAACATGCCTCTCACTCGGAATGTCTGTCACCGTGCAAGCCAGCTCTGAGGGCATCGCTTGGGACAAAGCACCTATCAATGTCAATGACAATGCTTCCTTGCAAAATGGTGCAAAACTGTTTGTCAACTACTGCCTGAATTGCCATTCAGCGGCCTACATGCGCTATAACCGCATGACTGAAATTGGACTGACTCCAGCCCAAATCAAAGAGAACTTACTCTTTGCTGCTGACAAAGTGGGTGACACCATGCAAGCCAGCATCAACCCCAAGCAAGCCAAAGATTTGTTTGGCGCAGCGCCACCTGATTTGTCTGTGATTGCACGCTCACGCGCTGGCGCAGGCGGTTCAGGTGCAGATTACTTGTACACGTATTTGCGCTCATATTACCGTGACGATACGACTACCACTGGCTGGAACAATCTGGCCTTTCCATCGGTAGCCATGCCGCATGTCTTGTGGGAACTGCAAGGTGAACGCAAGCCTATTTTTGAAGAAAAACAAGAGCACGGTCATGCAGTTAAAACCTTCACTGGCAAATGGGAACAAGTTACCAAAGGTACGATGACATCAGCAGCTTTTGATCAATCAGTTGGTGATTTGGTTAACTTTTTGCAGTGGATGGGCGAACCAGGACAAGCCAAACGTACCAGCATGGGTTGGTATGTTTTGGCATTTTTATCAATGCTCGCATTCTTTACTTGGCGCTTAAGCAAGGCGTACTGGAAAGACGTCAAGTAAAATAGCTGATTCAAACCTGGAGTGGTAGCGCCTCAAGGTGCTGCCACTTTTTTTGTTTATAGGAGTCCTTCACCATGATGGTGCTTTATTCGGGAACAACATGTCCCTTCTCTCACCGTAGCCGTTTTGTCCTTTTTGAAAAAGGAATGGACTTTGAAATTCGCGATGTCGATTTGTACAACAAATCTGAAGACATCTTGCTGATGAACCCATACGGACAAGTGCCAATTTTGGTAGAGCGTGATTTAATTTTGTATGAATCAAACATCATCAATGAGTACATTGATGAACGCTTCCCTCATCCGCAATTGATGCCGGGTGACCCAGTAGACCGTGCCCGTGTGCGATTGTTTTTGCTTAATTTCGAAAAAGAATTGTTCGTGCATGTGAGCATTTTGGAAGACCGTGCCAACAAAGGCAATGAGAAAGTGCTCGAAAAAGCGCGCTCCCATATTCGTGATCGATTAACCCAACTGGCACCTGTATTTTTAAAGAACAAATACATGTTGGGCGAAAATTTCTCTATGCTGGATGTTGCCATTGCGCCGCTACTTTGGCGTCTAGGGCACTATGGGATTGACCTCAGCAAAAATGCTGCGCCATTACTGAAATATGCGGAACGTATCTTTGCACGCCCTGCATATATTGAAGCTTTGACACCTTCTGAAAAGGTGATGCGCAAATAAACCAATAGCCTAGCTATGGATGCTTTGCCTGCTTTGACTTCTACCCGTCCCTACCTCATCCGTGCCATGCACGAATGGTGTAGTGACAATGGCTTTACGCCCTACATCAGTGTGTTTGTTGACAAGAATACACTCGTTCCCATCGAGCATGTCAAGGACAACGAAATCATTTTGAACATCAGCATTGATGCCACCAGTGGTTTACAAATAGGCAATGAATTCATCAATTTCAAAAGCCGCTTCTCTGGCGTTGTGCGCGATCTGATGATTCCTATTAACAACGTCCAAGCTATTTTTGCCAAAGAGAATGGACAGGGTATGTCATTTCCAAAAGTCGCCGTCTTAGAAGAAAGCGTTGCGCCAACTGACAACACAAGTAAAGCAACTGCAGCCACACCTTCTGCTGGTGCAAATGGGACTCCTAAACGATCCAAATCACATTTGACAATTGTGAAGTAATGCGGTTTTTTCAAACCAGCTTTTAAAGCTTCACCATTTTTCAAGTTAAAATACAAAACACGCCGATTTAGCTCAGTTGGTAGAGCACCCGCCTTGTAAGCGGTAGGTCATCAGTTCGACTCCGATAATCGGCACCATTTTCAATGTTTGCAAATGCATGTTTACCTGTTCTGAGCTAAACGCAATTTCAAACGTATTTCCAGTGATGGCACACCTGTAGATGCCAGATGCGCTTGAAAAACTGGGATCAGCTGCCTTACCTTCGACATGGCGGCGCTCCCATCAACCAGCAAGCACCAAGAAGCCCCATCAACAGGGCCAGCAAAAATAACAGAACGTAATTTTGTAGGAATTAAGAACTGTATGGACTGCAACCTTTCATTCGACTCCCTTGAAGCGCGCATCAGACTCGCCAAAGTAGGCGCTTCCTCGGCCGCTTCTTTCAGCGTAAAGGGAGTATTGCGACGGTTCATGAGATTTAAATTCGAGGACACTTTGTTATGCATTTGATTATCACCGATGCTTGGCTGGCCAAGAGCAAAGCACTGCATTTGAGTGGCACCAAGTTATTCTTCGCAGGTCTGTTGATTTCGCTGACACTGATGCTCGTCGCTGCATTGCTTTACCACTGGGTATTCCTAAAAGGTGCACGTGAAGGTTGGCCGATTGTTGGTTCAATGGTCAAATTTGTAGCCAAAGACGAAACTGAAAACCGTGATCGTTATCTTCGTGAAAATTTAGATGCCATGGCGAAAAAAGTCGGAGAGTTGGAAGCCAAAATGGTGCAACTGGATTCGCTGGGTGAAAGGGTTGCCGGTTTGGCCGGCATATCGCCTACCGAACTCAAGCTAACAACGGGCGGGCGCGGCGGTGCCTTGATTTCCACTCAGGCCTTAACTGTTGAGCAAATGCAAGCAACGCTAGATGCCTTAGAAGCGCACACTGGGCAACGTGTGGACTTGCTCACTGTCATTGAGTCGCGTTTGTTCGAAAACAAAATCAAAAAAATGATGATCCCGACACAAAAACCCGTTTTGAGTGGCGATGTTGGCTCTGCATTTGGCTGGCGCAGAGACCCTTTGAATGGCAGCAGTGCATTACATACGGGTCTTGACTTCCCCGCCAGCCCAGGAACCCCCATTCATGCGGCTGCGGGTGGCGTTGTCGTCACACAAGAATACCACCCTGCTTATGGCAACATGGTTGAGGTTGATCACGGCAATGAGTTGATCACGCGCTACGCCCATGCATCCATCGTCATGGTTAAAAAAGGCGATCTCATCAAGCGGGGACAGAAAATTGCCGAAGTAGGAACAACAGGGCGCTCGACGGGTCCGCACTTGCATTTTGAGGTGCTCGTTCAAGGTGTTCCGCAGGATCCACAGAAGTTCTTGAATGCGGGCGATACAGCGAAAAACGTCGCTTTGGCACAGAATAGCAAATTAGCACCTCAAAAGCGGTGAACGTTCAGAAAGACGGCTGCTTTCAAGTGAATTCAGAAGCACCGATGCAGTTAAAATCACTGCCAGCGACTGGTCTTGTAATTTACTTGGCCAGCCCCAGATAATTTCACACATTTACAACAATTAACCAGAGTAGTTGATCGCCGCGTCACTGGATGCTCAGCGCTTGACTTTGTATTGATGGCCAGTAACTTCCTCACCAAAATTTTCGGCAGTCGCAATGACCGTCAACTCAAACAATACAAGAAAACTGTTGCACAAATCAATGCAATGGAAGCCAGTCTTGAGAGTTTGAGCGATGAGCAACTTAAAGACAAAACTACTGAGTTCAAAGACAGAGCTGCCAAGGGTGAATCTCTAGACGCTTTGCTGCCTGAAGCCTTTGCCGTTGTACGCGAAGGTTCAAAGCGCATCATGAAAATGCGCCATTTTGACGTTCAAATGCTCGGTGGCATGTCGCTCCATTATGGAAAGATTTCCGAAATGGGAACAGGTGAGGGAAAAACGCTCACTGCTACTTTACCGGTCTATTTGAACGCACTCAGCGGCAAAGGCGTGCATGTGGTGACAGTCAACGATTACCTTGCCAATCGCGATGCCCGTTGGATGGGCAAACTTTACAATTTTTTGGGTTTGACAGTAGGCATTAACTTGCCCAACATGGCGCGTGAAGAAAAGCAAGAAGCCTATCGTGCAGATATCACTTACGGCACAAACAATGAATACGGCTTTGACTACTTGCGTGACAACATGGTTTATGAAGTCAATGACCGCGTTCAAAGAGGATTGAATTACGCAATTGTGGATGAAGTGGATTCCATTCTGATTGATGAAGCGCGTACGCCTTTGATCATCAGCGGACAAGCCGAAGATCACACCGAAATGTACTTGGCCATGAACAAAGTGGCACCCATGCTGAGCAAGCAAGAAGGCGAGTTGGATTTGCGCACGGGTGAAGGTGTCACCAAGCCAGGTGATTTCACGTTGGACGAAAAAACACAGCAAGTGGTCTTGACCGAAATGGGGCATGAGAATGCCGAACGCATTTTGTTCAACATGGGCTTGATACCTGAAGGTGCCACGCTGTACGATCCAGCCAATATTTCACTGGTGCATCACCTGTATGCCGCTTTGCGTGCCAGAAATTTGTACCACAAAGACCAGCACTATGTGGTTCAAAATGGTGAAATTGTGATTGTGGATGAGTTCACGGGTCGCTTGATGACAGGACGCCGTTGGAGCGATGGTTTGCACCAAGCTGTTGAAGCCAAAGAAGGCGTAGCCATACAGGCTGAAAACCAAACCATGGCATCCATCACCTTCCAAAATTATTTCCGCTTGTACAACAAATTAGCGGGCATGACAGGAACTGCCGACACCGAGGCATACGAGTTCCAAGAAATTTATGGCTTAGAGACTTTGGTGATGCCACCGAACCGTCCCTAGCCAACGCATTGATCAACTCGACCGCGTATATAAAACCACCAAAGAAAAATACCAAGCAGCAGTCGCAGAGATACGCGAATGTTATGAGCGTGGGCAACCTGTATTGGTTGGTACAACATCGATTGAGAATTCTGAAATCATCGATCAATTGTTGACCCAAGAAAACCTGCCACACCAAGTGCTCAACGCCAAGCAACATGCACGTGAAGCAGATATCGTGGCGCAAGCTGGTCGCCCCAAAATGATCACCATTGCCACCAATATGGCTGGTCGTGGAACCGATATTGTGTTGGGTGGCAATTTGCAAATGGCCATTGATGCGCTGGACTCAGATGAATCGCTTGATGAAGCGGGCAAATCTGCCAAAGCAGAACAATTGCGTGCGCAATGGGCGGCTGATCACGAATTTGTGAAATCTGTAGGTGGCTTGCGCATTGTCGCTACCGAACGCCATGAATCACGCCGTATTGACAATCAGCTGCGTGGCCGTTCAGGTCGTCAGGGCGACAACGGTTCATCTCGCTTTTTCTTGAGCTTGGATGACCCATTGATGCGCATTTTTGCTGGCGACCGCGTCAGAGCCATCATGGACAAACTCAAGATGCCCGAAGGCGAAGCCATCGAAGCGGGAATCGTGACACGCAGCATTGAAAGTGCACAGCGCAAAGTTGAGTCACGCAATTTTGATATTCGCAAACAATTGTTGGAATACGATGACGTTGCCAACGACCAGCGCAAGGTGATTTACCAGCAACGCAATGACATTTTGGACGCCACCGTACTCAGCGAGCAAATCAAATCACTGCGTGAAGGCTGCTTCACCGATTTGACACGTGCTTATGTGCCTGAAGACTCTGTGGAAGAGCAATGGGATTTGGCTGGTTTAGAGAAAGCCTTGGCACAAGACTGGCATATATCACTGAACCTGACACAGGATGTGAATGCCGCACAGCAAATTGAAGACTCCGATATTCTAGAAAAAGTGATCGCAGCGGCGAATGCTGCCTTTGATGCCAAAGTTGAGCAAATTGGTGAGGATAACTTCACACACTTTGAGCGCATGGTTCTGCTCCAAAGCATTGATACCCATTGGCGCGAACACTTGAGCTCTTTGGACTATTTGCGTCAAGGCATTCATCTGCGCGGTTACGCACAAAAACAGCCCAAGCAAGAATACAAGCGCGAAGCATTTGAACTGTTTGGGCAATTGTTGGATGCAGTGAAAAACGATGTGACAAAAGTCTTAATGACTGTGAAAGTGCAATCCAGCGAAGAAATTGAACGTGCAGCCGAAGACTTGGAAAGCCGTGCCGAAAAAATTGCCAACGTCACTTACACCGCTCCCACAGAAACGGGTGAAGTACAAACAGTGCTGGATGATTCAACTGTTCAAGCATCAAATGCTGTTCCACGTGTTGGACGCAACGAGCCGTGCCCTTGCGGCAGTGGCAAAAAATACAAGCACTGTCACGGTAAATTGGCGTAACTGCAGCACACTTGTCTGTGCTACCGATAAAAGACATAGAAAAAACGGGCTCTGGCTCGTTTTTTTTGGATAATTGAAAAGTATCAACATAGATGTATTTACAAAAGAGAGCCGAACCATGCCAGTTAACTTGAACCCTCCTGTTGCCAGTCAATTGAAAGCCATTGCAGGCGTGCGCATCGGTATCACTGAAGCGGGTGTGCGAAAGGCCAATCGCAAAGACCTCACCGTTATCTTGCTTGACGAAGGTGCTACGGTCGCTGGCGTCTTCACAAAAAACCGCTTTTGTGCGGCACCTGTTCAAATTTGCCGAGAGCATTTGCGTTTGAGTCAAACCAGCACTTCTGCTAATGGAATTCGTGCCATGGTGATCAACACTGGCAATGCCAATGCCGGCACGGGGGAAGATGGTTTGAATCGCGCCCAAAACACTTGCAAAGCTTTGGCGCAAAAAATCGGCATCAATGCACAACTCAAGTGTTGCCATTTTCCACGGGCGTCATCATGGAAACATTGCCCAGCGAACGCATTGTTGCGGGCATGGATGCGGCCATCGCCGACGCCAAAGCTGACAACTGGTTCAATGCAGCACAAGCCATCATGACCACAGACACCGTACCCAAAGCCTTCAGCAAGCAGGTACAAATTGCCGGTGCAACGGTCAGCATCACGGGCATCAGCAAAGGTGCAGGCATGATTCGCCCCAATATGGCGACCATGCTGGGCTTTATGGCGACCGACGCTTGCATTGCGCCCGCAGTCATGCAGCAACTGGCCACTGAATTGGCGCAAGAATCGTTCAATTGCATCACGGTTGATGGCGATACATCAACCAATGATTCATTCGTGGTGATAGCCAGCAACAAGGCGAATCATTCGCCGATTCAAACACTGTCGAGTACAGATGGCCAAACATTGAAATCCGCCATGCTCGAAGTTGCACAACAGTTAGCGCACGCCATTGTGCGTGACGGTGAAGGCGCTACCAAATTCATCACCATCAAGGTCAATGGTGGCAAAACCAATGAGGAATGTCGCCAAGTCGCTTATGCCATTGCCCACTCACCCTTGGTTAAAACCGCATTTTTTGCCAGCGACCCGAATCTGGGACGCATTTTGGCCGCCGTAGGCTATGCAGGTATTGAAGATTTAGACCAAACCAAAATTGAGCTGTACTTGGACAATGTGCATGTGGCCACCCAAGGCGGACGCAACCCGACTTACCAAGAAGCCGATGGTCAAGCGGTGATGAAGCAAAGCGACATCACTGTGCGTGTTGATTTGGGTCGAGGTGCATGTGCACAAACGGTTTGGACCTGCGATCTTTCCGAAGAGTACGTCAAAATCAACGCTGACTACCGTTCTTAATTTGCCGCTCTTAAAAACATCATCCCCAAACTAAAAAACAATTTTCAATGAACGAGCAACTCGAGCGCTTTCTGAGCCGTGCGGAATCTTTGGTGGTCCGCCTTGAAGCCACCTTGCCACAGGCCCTAACCGCACCTGAATGGGATAACGCAGTTGCATTTCGCTATCGCAAGCGCAGCATCAACCATGGCGTGTTGGAACCGGTTCGCCACATTGCTGAGTTGCGTTTCAGCGACCTCAAAGAAATTGATGGTCAAAAAGAAAAAATTGCCCGCAACACCCAACAATTTGTCGCTGGCAAAACAGCCAACAATGTGCTGCTCACGGGCGCGCGTGGCACTGGCAAATCATCGCTCATCAAGGCTTGCTTGAATGAGTATGCGCCACAAGGCTTGCGTTTGATCGAGGTGGACAAAGCGGATTTGGTTGATTTGCCAGACATCGTGGATGTGGTGTCCAACCGTCCAGAAAAATTCATCGTGTACTGCGACGATTTAAGCTTTGAAGAAGGAGAGCCAGGTTACAAAGCCCTGAAATCCATCTTGGACGGCACGATAGCGGCATCGTCCACCAATGTACTGATTTATGCCACCAGCAATCGCCGCCATTTGATTCCTGAGTACATGAAAGAAAATTTGACCTACAAACATACCGACGATGGCGAAGTGCATCCAGGTGAAGGGGTTGAAGAAAAAATTTCTTTATCAGAGCGCTTCGGTTTGTGGGTGAGTTTCTACCCATTTAGCCAAGACGAGTATTTGGCGATAGTGAATCAATGGCTCAGCTACTTTGGTATTGATGTATCGGCACACCCTGATGCACATGCTCAGGCATTGGTTTGGTCACTCGAACGTGGTTCGCGCAGTGGCCGCGTGGCCTTTCAATTTGCCAAAGATTTTGCAGGTCGTTTGTAAAGCCTTGTGAGCATGACAGCGGTGGCGAATACCCAGCCTGAGGCTCTTGCAGCACAAGTCACTGTGGTTGACCCTGATGTTCCACGCACAAGCACAGAGCAACGTGCAATCACCGAAGTAGCTGTTGGCATATTGATCAATGCACAGGGTCAATTTTTGCTCACCACTCGACCAATAGGCAAAGTGTATGCGGGCTACTGGGAATTTCCGGGCGGCAAACTGGAAGCGAATGAGACAGTGGTCGATGCGCTCAAACGCGAATTGCATGAAGAAATTGGCATCGACATCAGCAACGCAGAGATTTGGCGCAACAGCGTGATCGACTATCCACATGCCTTAGTGCGGTTGCACTTTTGCAAAGTCACCCAATGGCAAGGCCAGCTGCAAATGCGTGAAGGGCAAACCTTTTCGTGGCAAACGCTGCCGGTAGAAGTCAGCCCTGTGTTGGCGGGTGCAATACCTGTGCTGCAATGGCTAGCGGCAGAAGCAATTCAATAATCTGAAGATTAACCAGTACTCAACTGTCATTCCCGCGACGGATGGAATCCATGACTTTGTTTGTAGCTCTTATATGCTTTTGTGCCAACAAATTTGTACCGTATCGCATAAGCCCTCTTCATCTGAAAAGGGCGAGATGAACTACATCCAGTAGAGCTTTTAGAAGGCGTAACGTGAAGTTGAGGGGGGCGCCGCTTTTGGCGCGTTCCTCTCGAACGCAATGTTAGGCATTGCCGTACTTTTTATTGAAATCACTTTCGCTCATGACCACTAAGAGAATGCCCTCAATGAAGCCAACGATTGCGGGAATAAATGTCCAGCAGAACAGTAGATACACAATGCCCCACCCAACACTGCCAAGGTAGAACTTATGAATGCCTATGCCGCCCAGCAACAATGCAAATAATGCGGCAGCCAATTTACTTTTGCCATTTGGTGCAACGGCAGCAAGGCTGTTCGGCGGTGCGAACTGGCGAACACCACATTTGGGACATATTTCAGCTTTAGCTTTGATGATGGCTCCGCATTCCGAACAGTATTTTTCATCAGTAGCTTTTTGAACGACTTCGGTCATTGGTTTCTCCCTTAAAAATACCTAACTCAATATAGGGCGCATGAATTTGCGTCCTAACATGGCGGTAGTCGCCGTAGCTTTGAATGGCAAAAACCGTTGCTTAAACTATAACGCAGTTTAGCCAGATTATGGAATCCCACCTACGAGAAATTAGGTGCCAAATATGGCTCTAGCCAGCGTGTTTATTGCCTAGAGTGCTATATTATTAATAGCATAGAGGCAGTGCCAAAAAAGCACTGCAGCCGGCGTATTTGCTGCCTGAATAGCTATATTTTCTATAGCAATCACATCTTGCTTAGTATTGATGCAGACTTAACTGACATCCAAGTGATGCACGTTTTGCTGGCCTTTGGCGCGGTCGGCAAAAAAGCATTCCAGTGTGAGTTTGACGGTTGTAAATGCCAACTCGTCCCAAGGGATGTCTTTTTCGTCAAACAGTTGCGCTTCTTGGGTTTCAAAACCGGGGTTGAATTGGTCGCTGGTCAACGCTGAGCGGAAATACAAATGCACTTGCCCCACGCGCGCTACGCTGAGCACGCTGAGCAGTTCTTGCATCTCAAATTGCGCACCCGCCTCTTCCACCGTTTCACGTGCAGCACCTTCTGCGGCGGTTTCATTCAGCTCCATGAATCCTGCTGGCAGCGTCCATTTGCCCTTGCGCGGCTCAATATTGCGTTTGCAAAGCAACACCCGCCCTTGCCAAACTGGCAATGTGCCCACCACCATCAGCGGGTTTTCGTAATGCACGGTGTGGCATACCGAGCAAATGGCGCGTGATTTGGTGTCGCCGTCATCCGGAATGCGGTAGCTGACGGCTTGGCCGCATTCTTTGCAAAATTTGATAAGGCTTCGTTGATGCATACAAATACGAGTGTAATTGTAAATTTGGCTCCCCCTTAACTCGTGCCCCATTCAAGCCTTAAAATCTAGGACATGTTAGACATTAATTTCCTCCGTAAAGACCTCGCTGGCGTGATTGCCCGCCTTGAGGCACGCAAGTCACCACAGCCATTTTTGAACGTTGATAAGTTCACCGCGCTAGAGTCCGAACGCAAAACCATCCAAATCCGCACCGAAGAGCTGCAAGCCCTGCGCAACAGTTTGTCCAAACAAATTGGTCAACTCAAAGCCAAAGGCGATGCTGGCAAGGCAGAAGCCGATGCGGTGATGGCGCAAGTCGGCAGTTACAAAGCAGAGCTTGAAAACTCCGCCATTCGTCTTGACGCAATTCAAGCCGAGTTGCAAAGTTTGCTCTTGTCCCTACCCAACTTGCCACACACCACGGTACCAAGTGGTGCCGATGAATCTGGCAATGTTTGTATAAGAAATTGGCCTCTAGGCGGCATAGATACTGCCAAAGCTGCTATTAAATTTGTAGCAAAAGACCACGTCGATATCGGCGAGAAGTTGGGACTTGATTTTGATGCGGGCGCGAAAATTGCCGGCTCACGCTTTGCCGTCATGCGCGGCCCATTGGCGAGACTGCACCGCGCATTGGCGCAGTTCATGTTGGATGTGCAAACGCAAGAACATGGCTACACCGAATGCTATGTGCCCTACATTGTGAATGCCGATTCGCTCTACGGCACAGGCCAATTACCTAAATTTGAAGGTGATTTGTTTGCGGCAAAAAAGGGTGGTCAAGAAGGCGAAGAAGTGCCGGACAATGCGGCCTTGTATTTGATTCCGACCAGCGAAGTACCGTTGACCAACTTGGTGCGCGACCAAATCATTCAAGAATCTGAGTTGCCTATCAAAGTCACCGCACATACTCCGTGCTTTCGCTCTGAGGCGGGCAGCTATGGCCGCGACACACGCGGCATGATTCGCCAGCACCAGTTTGACAAAGTGGAAATGGTGCAAATTGTTCATCCTGAAAAGAGCTACGAAGCATTGGATGAAATGGTCAAGCACGCTGAAACCATTTTGCAAAAGTTAGGACTCGCCTACCGTGTGATGAGCTTGTGTACGGGCGACATGGGCTTTGGCGCAGCCAAGACTTTTGATTTAGAAGTGTGGTTGCCGTCGCAAAACACCTACCGTGAAATCAGCTCGGTTTCAAACTGCGAAGCATTTCAAGCACGCCGTTTGCAAGCACGTTTCAAAAACGCGCAAGGCAAAATGGAATTTGTGCACACCTTGAATGGCTCTGGTTTGGCTGTGGGTCGCACCTTGGTCGCTGTGCTTGAAAACTACCAAAATGAAGATGGCTCTGTGACGATTCCTGAAGTGCTGCGTCCTTACATGGGCGGCTTAGAAAAGTTGTCGCCAGTTTGACTGCATCGCGCACAACATCCATGCAGCGCGCACCCAAACCTGATCCAGTATCTGTTTCGACATCTAAACCCAAGCCACGCGTTCGACCCATTCAATCAACACCAGCCAATATTGCCGAGCAAAAAGTGGGCGAACGTTTGGCGAAGCGCCTAGCGGCACAAGCCAACTGCTCGCGCTCTGAAGCCGAGCAATACATTGAAGGCGGCTGGGTCAAGGTAGATGGCAAAGTTGTTGAGCAAGCTGGCGCGCGCGTGTTGGCGACGCAGAAAGTTGAACTCGATGCACATGCCAATTTGGCAACGCTGGAAGAAGTCACCCTCTTGATGCACAAGCCCGTGGGCTACGAATCAGGCGAAGGTCGCAACCCTGCACTTTTGCTGTTAGACCCAGCGAAACAATCCGTTGACCCCAATTTAGCAGGTGGCGCGGCAGCTGCACCGCGTTTTTTGCAGCGCCATTTTTCCAATCTGACACCCACCACACCCTTGCCCATTGAAGCCAGTGGTTTGATCGTTTTCACACAAGATTTTCGCATTGCCCGCAAATTGAACGACGATGCGGACCGCGTAGAACAAGAGTGCATGGTGCAAGTTGACAGCAAGCGCGCACTGCAAGGGCCTGTCACCGATGACGTGTTGCAAACCGCCATCCGCCGCTTGTGCCATGGCTTGAGTTTCAATGGCATTGAGCTGCCGCCCATCAAGGTCAGCATCGCGCAGCAAACACCCACCGAGCTTTGGCTGCGCTTCGCTTTCAAAGGTATCCGCCCTGGCCAAATCCCCCAAATGATAGAGCGAGTAGGCCTGCGCCTCTTGGCCATCAAACGCATCCGCATCGGCCGCATCCCCATGGGCGACTTACCTGTAGGACACTGGCGATACTTGCCTAGCTATAAAAAGTTTTAGTGTTTTTGGCCTGTAGCCGGCGTATTTATTGCCTATAATGCTATTAAATATATAGCAAATTAAACTTACCACACAAACTACAAACAAAAAGCCCCGCCACCTTTCTCGGTAGCGGGGCTTTTCTATTTGCTTATCTAACGCTTAGTTGGCTGGTGCGGCTTCGTCGCCTACCATTGTTTCACCAGACACTTCTTCAACTGGCGGCTTCGCCGTTGGCTTCGGCGTCGGCAATGGCTTGACGTTCGGCGTCGTCCATCATGTCTTTGGCTTTGCGGGCTTGGTGGTATGCCAAGCCTGTACCAGCAGGAATCAGACGACCGACGATGACGTTTTCTTTCAAGCCACGCAATGGATCGCGCTTGCCCATGATGGCAGCTTCGGTCAACACGCGGGTGGTCTCTTGGAAAGACGCGGCGCTGATGAAACTGTCGGTCGACAAAGAAGCCTTGGTAATACCCAGCAACACATTGGTGAATGTGGCTGGAATTTTGCCTTCAGCACGTAAAGCATCGTTGGTGTCCAAAACTGCAGCGCGCTCAACTTGTTCGCCACTGATGTAGTTGGATTCGCCCACATTGTCGATGACGACACGGCGCAACATCTGACGCACAATCACTTCAATGTGCTTGTCGTTGATCTTCACGCCTTGCAAACGGTAAACGTCTTGCACTTCGTCAACGATGTAGCGCGCCAACTCTTCGCTGCCCAACAAGCGCAAGATGTCTTGTGGATCGGCTGGGCCGTCCACCACGCTTTCGCCTTTGTTGACCACTTGGCCTTCGTGCACCAAGATGTTTTTCTCTTTGGGCACCAACTCTTCCCAAACTTTGCCGTCTGGGTCGGTGATTTGCAAGCGGATTTTGCCTTTGGTTTCTTTACCGAAGGAAATCGTACCGGTCATCTCTGCCAACGTACCTTTGTCCTTCGGTGTGCGCGCTTCGAACAACTCTGCCACACGTGGCAAACCGCCGGTAATATCGCGGGTCTTTTGACCTTCGATAGGAATACGCGCCAGCACTTCGCCTGGACCCACGTCTTGACCGTCACGCACTTGAATCAAAGCGCCGACAGGGAAGCCAATCGTTACCGAGTGATCGGTACCAGGAATCTTGACTTCATTGCCAGCTGCATCGACCAATTTAACTTGTGGACGCACAATCTTGGCTGCACCGCGACGCTTGGGATCGATTACCACCATGGTGGACAAACCGGTCACTTCGTCAACCTGCTTGGCAACAGTTAAGCCTTCTTCCACATTTTCGAATTTGGTTTTACCAGCAAACTCGGTAATGATGGGGCGAGTCAACGGATCCCAGTTGGCCAAAATGGTGCCGGCTTTGATTTTGTCGTCAGGCTTTGACGGTCAAAATCGCACCGTAAGGCACTTTATGACGCTCACGCTCGCGACCATGTTCGTCGTGAATCACGATTTCACCTGAGCGAGAAATCACCACCAACTCTTTTTTGCTGTTGGTCACATAACGCATGGTGCTGTTAAAACCAATTGAACCGTTGGATTTGGCTTCCACGCTGGAGGCAATCGATGCACGTGACGCGGCACCACCGATGTGGAAGGTACGCATGGTCAACTGTGTACCGGGTTCACCGATGGACTGCGCTGCAATCACACCGACGGCTTCGCCACCATTGATCAAACCGCCACGGCCCAAATCGCGGCCATAGCACTTGGCGCAAATACCAAAGCGGGTTTCGCAAGTCAGTGCGGTACGAACTTTGATTTCGTCCACGCCAGCGGCTTCCAATTCGTCAATCAAATCTTCATCCAGCATATCGCCGGCATATGCCATCACCTTGCGTGTTTCTGGGTGCAAGATGTCGTCAGCTGCGGTACGACCCAAAATGCGGTCGCGCAATGATTCAATGGTTTCACCACCTTCAACAATCGCACGCATCAAAGAACCGTCATGTGTGCCACAGTCTTGCTCGGTTACAACCAAGTCTTGTGTCACGTCTACCAAGCGGCGTGTCAAGTAACCTGAGTTCGCAGTTTTCAAAGCCGTGTCAGCCAAACCTTTACGCGCACCGTGGGTGGAAATAAAGTACTGCAACACGTTCAAGCCTTCGCGGAAGTTGGCGGTAATGGGCGTCTCGATGATGGAGCCATCTGGCTTGGCCATCAAACCGCGCATACCTGCCAGCTGGCGAATCTGCGCAGCAGAGCCACGCGCACCTGAGTCGGCCATCATGTAGATGGAATTGAAAGACTCTTGGTTGACTTCTTTGCCATGGCGGTCGGTGGTTTTTTCAACCGCCAACTGCGCCATCATGACCTTGGAGATTTCGTCACCAGCTTTGCCCCAAATATCAACCACTTTGTTGTAGCGCTCACCCGCTGTCACCAAACCAGTTGCGTATTGGTCGCCAATTTCTTTCACTTCGGCTTCACAGCGGTCAATGATGCCTGCCTTTTCAGTTGGCACCAACATGTCGTCCACGCAAATTGAAATACCGGCTTTGGTAGCCAAACGGAAACCGTTTTGCAACAATTTATCGGCGAAGACTACCGTTTCTTTTAATCCGCATTTGCGGAAAGAGACGTTGATCAATTTAGAAATTTCTTTCTTTTTCAGCGCTTTGTTGATGTTCTCAAAAGGCAAGCCTTTTGGCAGAATTTCGCTGAGCAACGCACGACCTACCGTTGTTTCACGAATTTTTGTAGATGCCACAAATTCGCCAGTTGTTTTGTCTTTGGTGTACTCAGTGATACGCACATTGACACGTGCGGTCAGTTCTGCCACGCCAGCGTCAAAGGCACGTTGCACTTCAGCAATGTTGGCAAACACCAAGCCTTCGCCTTTGCCGTTCACACGGTCACGTGTGGTGTAGTACAAACCCAGCACAACGTCTTGCGACGGTACGATAGCGGGCTCGCCACTGGCTGGGAACAAAACGTTGTTAGAAGCCAGCATCAAGGTGCGTGCTTCCATTTGCGCTTCGACAGACAAAGGCACGTGAACGGCCATTTGGTCACCGTCAAAGTCAGCATTGAAAGCCGAACAAACGAGCGGGTGCAATTGAATCGCTTTGCCTTCAATCAACATGGGTTCAAAAGCTTGAATACCCAAGCGGTGCAAGGTTGGCGCACGGTTCAACATCACGGGGTGCTCTTTGATCACCTCTTCCAAGATGTCCCACACCACAGGCGTACCTGATTCAACTTCTTTCTTGGCCGCTTTGATGGTGGTTGCAATTCCACGCGCTTCGAGCTGCGCAAAAATGAATGGCTTGAACAGTTCCAGCGCCATCAATTTAGGCAAACCGCATTGGTGCAGTTTCAAAGTTGGGCCAACAGTAATGACAGAACGACCAGAGTAGTCCACGCGCTTACCCAACAAGTTTTGGCGGAAACGACCTGATTTACCTTTGATCATGTCAGCCAAAGATTTCAGAGCACGTTTGTTAGCGCCAGTCATGGCCTTACCACGGCGACCGTTGTCGAGCAAAGAATCCACTGATTCTTGCAACATGCGCTTTTCATTGCGGGCAATGATTTCTGGCGCTTTCAATTCCAACAAACGACGCAAACGGCTGTTGCGGTTGATGACGCGACGGTACAAATCGTTCAAGTCAGAAGTCGCAAAACGACCACCGTCCAATGGCACCAATGGGCGCAAATCAGGTGGTAGCACTGGCAACACGTCCATCACCATCCACTCGGGTTTGATGCCAGACTTTTTGAAGGCTTCCATCAATTTCAAACGCTTGGCATTTTTCTTGACTTTGACTTCAGAGCCTGTCAAATCGCCACGCAGCTTTTCAATCGTGCCGTCAATGTCCAAATCGCTCAACAAATCTTTGATGCCTTCAGCACCCATTTTGGCGATGAATTCGTCACCGTATTCGATGCGTTTGGCGTCATGATCGTCTTCCGACATGATGCTGTATTTCTTCAACGGTGTCATGCCTGGGTCTGTCACGACATATGCTTCGAAATAAAGCACACGCTCAATGTCGCGCAAAGTCATGTCCAACACCATACCCAAGCGGGATGGCAAAGATTTCAAGAACCAAATGTGCGCGCAAGGTGCTGCCAGGTCAATGTGGCCCATGCGTTCACGACGAACTTTGGT
The DNA here is from genome assembly GCA_963841045.1 of uncultured beta proteobacterium. Classification (GTDB taxonomy): domain Bacteria; phylum Pseudomonadota; class Gammaproteobacteria; order Burkholderiales; family Burkholderiaceae_C; genus Aalborgiella. Next base: position 549,722 of record CAWJBD010000001.1, read on the forward strand.
TTGTGTAACTTCAACGCCGCACTTTTCGCAAATAACACCGCGGTGCTTGAGACGTTTGTACTTGCCGCACAAGCATTCGTAATCTTTGATTGGGCCAAAAATTTTGGCGCAAAACAAACCATCACGCTCAGGCTTGAAGGTACGGTAGTTAATCGTTTCTGGTTTTTTGACTTCGCCAAAAGACCATGAACGAATTTTTTCAGGTGATGCCATGCCAATTTTGATGGCATGGAAATTTTCATCAGGTGTGAACTGTTTGAATAAATCGAGTAATGATTTCATGTGTTATGTCCTTGTTTCATTCGTGATGTGTATTCGTCACAATTCAATTACTGGCCGCGCTCGAGTTCCATGTCGATACCCAAAGAGCGGATCTCTTTGACCAAGACATTGAACGACTCAGGCATGCCAGCCTCAATGGTGTGCTCACCTTTGACGATGCTTTCGTACACACGCGTACGACCAACCACGTCATCAGACTTCACTGTCAGCATTTCTTGCAGCACGTATGACGCGCCGTATGCTTCCAACGCCCACACCTCCATCTCACCAAAACGCTGACCACCGAACTGGGCTTTACCACCCAAAGGTTGTTGCGTGACCAAGCTGTATGGGCCTGTAGAACGGGCGTGCATCTTGTCATCAACCAAATGGTGCAATTTCAAGAAGTGCATGTAGCCCACTGTAGTGGTGCGGTCAAACGCATCGCCGGTACGACCGTCGTACAACTGCGCTTGTGTGCGGGTGGCGGTCAGACCTTTGGCTTTTGCCAAATCATCTGGGTATGCCAATTTCAACATTGCGCGAATTTCATCTTCGGATGCGCCGTCAAACACAGGTGTTGCGAATGTTGCGCCACCGGTGAGATTGGTTGCCATTTCAATCACTTGTGCGTCATTGAGTTTGCTCATGTCCTCTTTACGACCCGATGTGTTGTAAAGCGTATCCATGAATTTGCGCAACTCAGCAGCTTTGGTTTCGGCTTGCAACATATCGCCAATGCGTTGGCCAATACCTTTAGCAGCCCAACCCAAATGCACTTCCAGCACCTGACCCACGTTCATACGTGACGGAACACCCAATGGATTCAAGACCACATCGCACGGTGTGCCATCGGCCATGAACGGCATGTCTTCTACAGGCAAGATTTTTGAAACCACACCTTTGTTACCATGACGACCAGCCATTTTGTCACCTGGTTGCAAGCGACGCTTGACTGCCAAATAAACTTTGACCATCTTCAAGACACCGGCTGGCAACTCATCACCTTGGGTGAGTTTCTTGCGCTTTTCTTCGAAAGCCAAATCAAAACTGTGGCGTGTTTGCTCTGTCGAATTTTTGATGCTCTCTAATTGAGCAGCAACTTCATCATCAGCTGGGCGAATATCGAACCAATGGTATTTTTCCACTGCATCCAGATACGCTTTGTCGATTTTGCTGCCCTTAGCGAGTTTTTGTGGTCCACCGTTGGCAACTTTACCGATCAGCAACTTCTCAATACGCGCAAATGAATCGAGCTCAACAATGCGCAATTGGTCGTTCAAATCCAAGCGGAAGCGCTTGAGTTCATCGTCAATAATTTGCTGTGCGCGCTTGTCGCGCTGAATGCCTTCACGCGTAAACACTTGCACATCAATCACCGTGCCACGTGAACCTTGGCTCACGCGCAATGACGTGTCTTTCACATCGCTGGCTTTTTCACCAAAAATTGCGCGCAAAAGTTTCTCTTCAGGCGTCAAGGTTGTTTCGCCTTTTGGCGTCACTTTACCTACCAAAGTATCACCTGGCTCTACTTCAGCACCCACGAAAATAATGCCTGAATCATCCATGCGGCTTAATTGCTGCTCGGACAAATTAGGAATATCGCGTGTGATTTCTTCAGCACCCAACTTGGTGTCACGCGCCATGACCACGAGTTCTTCGATGTGGATCGAAGTGTAGCGGTCGTCTGCAACCACGCGCTCACTGATCAAGATGGAATCTTCGAAGTTATAACCGTTCCATGGCATAAAGCCGATCAACATGTTTTGACCCAAGGCCAATTCACCCAAGTCAGTCGATGCACCGTCAGCAATGACATCGCCTTTGGCCAGTTTGTCACCTTTTTTGACAATGGCACGTTGATGAATATTGGTGTTTTGGTTAGAACGCTGGTATTTGATGAGGTTGTAAATATCAACACCCACTTCACCGGCTTGCGCTTCCGCATCGTTGACGCGAACCACAATGCGAGTTGCATCCACATAGTCCACCACACCACCACGCGTTGCTGTCACAACAGTACCAGAGTCGATGGCGGATACGCGTTCAATGCCAGTACCCACAAACGCTTTTTCCGGACGAAGAACAGGAACCGCTTGACGTTGCATGTTCGCACCCATCAAAGCACGGTTGGCATCATCATGTTCCAAGAACGGCACCAAAGAAGCAGCCACCGAAACAATTTGACCGGGCGACACGTCCATGTACTGAACTCGTGCTGCATCAACAAAAATCGATTCACCCGCTTCACGTGCGGATACCAATTCATCGGTCAAAACGCCATTTTTATCCAAGCCAGCATTGGCCTGCGCAATGACATATTTACCTTCTTCAATAGCAGACAGATAGTCGATTTGCATCGTAGCCTTGCCATCAACCACACGACGGTACGGTGTTTCAATGAAACCGTATTCATTCAAACGCGCATACAAAGCCAAAGAGTTGATCAAACCAATGTTTGGACCCTCTGGAGTTTCAATAGGGCATACGCGACCGTAATGCGTCACGTGCACGTCACGCACTTCAAAGCCTGCACGCTCACGTGTCAAACCGCCAGGTCCGAGGGCAGAAATACGACGCTTGTGCGTGATCTCTGACAGTGGGTTGGTTTGATCCATGAACTGTGACAACTGGGATGCACCGAAGAACTCTTTCAATGCGGCAGAAATAGGCTTGCTATTGATGAGATCATGCGGCATCAATGGTTCTTGTTCGGCTTGACCCAAACGCTCTTTAACAGCTTTTTCAATGCGCGCCAAACCTGTGCGGTATTGGTTTTCGGCCAATTCACCCACGCAGCGAACACGGCGGTTACCTAAGTGGTCAATGTCATCAACTTCGCCACGACCATTGCGCAAGTCGACCAAAATTTTGACAACTGACAAAATATCTTCATTGGTCAGAACCATGGGGCCAGTAGATTCAGCACGACCCAGTTTGGCATTGAACTTCATGCGACCAACGCGTGACAAATCGTAGGTATCTGGGTTGTAGAACAAACGTTGGAACAAAGCTTGTACCGCATCTTCAGTTGGCGGCTCACCAGGGCGCATCATGCGATAGATGGCTACACGTGCAGCAAATTCATCCACTGTTTCATCTGTACGCAGTGTTTGCGATATGTACGCGCCTTGATCCAACTCATTGGTATAGATGCAAGGTAGCTCTTGCACACCAGCGGTACGCAATTTTTTAAGCAACACTTCAGTCAGTTCATCGTTGGCTTTGGCAATGATTTCGCCTGTCTCAGCATCGACGATGTTCTTAGCAACCACGCGGCCGAGAAGGTAATCTTCCGGAACACTGATGTGTGTTGTTTTAGACTCTTCCAATTCGCGTGTATGGCGAACGGTTATGCGCTTGTCTTTGGCGACAATCACTTTGCCAGATTTGCTTGTGATGTCAAAACGCGCAACCTCACCACGCATGCGTTCAGCGATGAACTCCATTTGCGCGCCACTGTCCATCAACTGGAAGCTGTCGTTCACAAAAAAGTTTGCCAAAATAGACTCAGGATTCAGGCCAATTGCTTTGAGCAAAATGGTGACGGGCATTTTGCGTCTGCGGTCCACTCGGAAATACAAAATATCTTTTGGATCAAACTCAAAATCTAACCATGAGCCACGGTAAGGGATGATGCGTGCTGAAAAAAGCAATTTGCCAGAGCTGTGTGTTTTGCCTTTATCGTGTTCGAAGAACACACCAGGAGAGCGGTGCAACTGAGACACAATGACACGTTCCGTACCATTGATAACAAATGAGCCCTTATCAGTCATTAATGGAACCTCACCCATGTAGACTTCTTGCTCTTTAACTTCTTTCACCACTTTTGAGTGTGCGGTTGATGATTCACGGTCATATATGATCAACTGAACGCGCGCACGAACAGCTGAGCCATATGTCAAACCACGGGTTTGGCATTCGCGAACATCGAAACCTGGCTTTGCCAAGTTGTAGTCCAAGAATTTCATTTCCACAAAACCATTGTGAGAAACAATTGGGAATGCGCCAGTAAATGCGGCTTGCAAACCATCATTGGTACGTTTTTGCGGTAAGACACCGGCTTGCAAAAATGCGGTGTACGCATCTTTTTGCATTTGCAGCAAATAGGGAATTTCTAAAACACTTTCGCGATTACCAAAATTTTTACGAATGCGTTTGCGTTCTGTGAATGAATAGCTTGACGTGGTTGGCATGTGTTCTCCAGGCAAAGGATTTTTCCTAAGGCATACAAAAACTGTTCGACCCACGCATCTACGATGCGCAATGGGCTTGGTGGTTGGCCGCTACCAACCAATGGCGGACGATTGCGCATTGCACGCAACCCGAACCAAGGCATCTCCTGCAGTTGGGATCAGAAGACACTGAAAAGCAAACTTTTTAATTCACTTTTCGGTGTATTCATTGAATACATATAGACACGAAAGGCTGGAGCCTCTTTCGAGTGCTCCAGCCTTTGGCTAACAGATCGAATTATTTCAATTCTGCTTTAGCACCAGCTTCTACAAGCTTCTTCAAAGCAGCATCGGCATCAGCTTTAGATGCGCCTTCTTTGACTGCTTTAGGAGCACCATCAACCATGTCTTTAGCTTCTTTGAGGCCTAAGCCAGTGATTTCGCGAACTGCTTTAATCACAGAAACTTTGTTTGCGCCTGCTTCGAGAAGCATGACGTTGAACTCAGTTTTCTCTTCAGCAGCTGCAGCGCCACCAGCAGCAGCGCCGCCAGCAGCAGGTGCTGCCATAGCAGCAGCGCTAACGCCAAATTTCTCTTCGATGGCTTTCACCAAATCGTTGAGTTCCATGACCGTCATGCTGTCAAGAGCGGTCAAAAATGTGTCTTTATCAAATGCCATTTTTATTTCCTTCAATCAGGGCCTTAGCTCATTCAATATGAATAGCCCCAAAAATTTTTAAGTTGCTTACAAATGCCGCAAACCCTTAGGCTGCGACTGCTTCGCCTTTTTTCCCAGCTACTGCGGCCAGCACACGTGCTGTACGAGAGATTGGGGATTGCATCAAGCCCAACAATTGCGCCAACAACACTTCTTTTGAAGGGATGTTTGCCAACTGCTTCACGCCATTGACATCCAAAGCTTTACCGCCATACGCACCTGCACGAATGACCAATTTGTCATTGGTCTTCGCGAAGTCAGCTACCACTTTCGCGGCGGCTACTGCGTCTTCAGAAAAGCCATAGATCAGCGGACCTGTCATTTGGTCAGCGACAACTTCAAAACCGCTACCCTGCACCGCACGACGTGCCAAGGTGTTTTTCAACACACTCAGGCTAACGCCATTGCTACGTGCAGAGGAACGCAGTTTTGTCATATCGGCAACCGTAATGCCACGGTATTCCGCTATCACAAGCGTTTGAGCTTTAGCTGCGAGGCCGTTCACTTCATCAATGACGGCTTGTTTCTCACTGCGATTAAGACTCAAGATTTACTCCTTAATATACATTTGACTTATCTGTTTTAGATTTGCCATTTGCATGCCACTGTTTCAGCGACCAACTGTTTTGGAAATTCCAATGCAGCGGGATCGCCATCTGCGTTGGTGATTTGCGTATGCAAAAATTTAAGTGTGATCATTACGAATAACCCTCACACACCAACGGTCTTGGATGGCCTGACAGTTGCATAAAACAACTATCAGCCCACCACATCAAGCCAACATTAAGATTACTCTGAATGTTGACTTAAATTTTTTACGCCATATCAAGCGTTTCAAACACGCCTCAGCAATTAAGCTGCAGCAACTGTTTGCGAATCCACACGTACGCCCACACCCATGGTGGAAGATACGGCGACTTTCTTCAAGTAAACACCTTTGCTGGTTGCTGGCTTGGCTTTTTGCAATGCATCTATCAATGCAGCCAAGTTGCCTTGCAATTTGTCATTGTCAAACGAGCGACGACCAATGGTGGAATGCACGATACCTGCTTTGTCAACACGGAACTGCACTTGACCAGCTTTGGCATTTTTAACTGCCGTTGCCACATCTGGCGTAACCGTACCCACCTTAGGGTTAGGCATTAATCCGCGAGGTCCTAGAATCTGACCCAATGTACCCACAACGCGCATGGCGTCTGGCGCAGCAATAACCACTTCAAAAGGCATATCGCCAGCTTTAACCATGGCTGCCAAATCATCCATACCAACGATATCAGCACCCGCTGCTTTCGCTTCTTCAGCTTTAGCGCCTTGTGCAAATACCGCAACACGTACAGTTTTACCCGTACCGTTTGGCAATACAACAGCACCACGAACCACTTGGTCAGATTTCTTGGAGTCAACGCCTAGTTGCACAGCAACGTCAATTGACTCATCGAACTTAGCCGTTGCGTGCTCTTTGACCAACACCAAAGCATCTGCTAGAGGCGTACAACTTGTTGCCATCAACTTTACCAACTTGGGTTTTTTGTTTTTTGGTGAGCTTGCTCATACCACGCCCTCCGAAGTAACGCCCATAGAACGTGCTGTACCAGCAATGGTACGTACTGCAGCGTCTAAATCAGCGGCTGTCATGTCTTTCATCTTTGTTTTCGCAATTTCTTCTAGTTGAGCGCGAGTGATCTTGCCAACTTTATCGGTATGCGGACGTGGTGAGCCTTTGTCCAATTTAATCGCTTTCTTAATCAAAACAGTCGCAGGGGGAGTTTTGATAATGAAAGTGAAGCTCTTGTCTGCAAATGCCGTGATAACCACGGGCAATGGCAAACCTGGCTCTACGCCTTGAGTCTGCGCGTTAAACGCCTTGCAGAACTCCATGATGTTCAAACCACGTTGACCCAATGCTGGACCAATTGGTGGTGATGGATTGGCTTTACCTGCTGGAACTTGCAGTTTGATAAAACCGACGATTTTTTTCGCCATGATTTTCTCCTTACGGGTAATAGCGCTCTAAATGAATATGAGCTCCCCGGGGTTAACAACTCTTTAAACCACGCAACCACTTTGTGATTGCTTGTCTATGCGCCGAGTCGAAAAGCGCAAAATTTAAATTTCTTAAGTTTTCTCGATTTGGCTGAATTCCAACTCAACGGGTGTAGAACGACCAAAAATGGTAACGGCTACACGCACTTTGTTCTTCTCGTAATTGACCTCTTCGACAGAACCATTAAAGTCTGTAAACGGACCTTCTTTGACGCGAATAAATTCACCCACTTCAAATTCAACTTTGTGTCTTGGTTTTTCAACCCCTGATTGCATTTGTGTCATGATTTTCTGAACTTCTGCTTCAGAAATCGGTGAGGGACGATTTTTTCCACCACCAATGAAACCTGTCACTTTATTGGTGTGTTTGATCAAATGCCATGTGTCATCGTCCATGACCATTTCTACAAAAACATAACCTGGGAAGAATTTGCGCTCTGTGGTCTTTTTCTGACCATTCTTGGTTTCAACCACTTCTTCGGTGGGCACCAAAATACGACCAAATTTAGATGGGAATGCAGACTGTGCAATGCGCTCCATGATATTGCGCTCCACAGCTTTTTCCATGCCCGAATAGGCATGCACAACATACCAACGCAAATCTGGATTTGCATTCGCTGCTGATTCACCCGCTGTCGCCAGAGCTTCAATCATTATTTTCTCCACCCTAAAAGCAAGTCAAAAATGACCCATTCAATCGTCTTGTCGGTACCCCACAAGAAGAGCGCCATCAACACAACAAAGCCAAACACATAAAGCGTCATTTGAGTCGCTTCTTTGCGGCTGGGCCAAACTACTTTTTTCACTTCGCGTGTTGAATCGCGTCCGAAACCGACCAAGTCTTTACCCGCTTGTGCGGTAAATAAGACAAACCCGGCCGCAACAAGTCCTGCTAGCAAAGCACCCCATTGCACCAATTGACCTTGCTTACTCAGCATGTAAAAAGCAACAACAGCAGCCACAACCAAGCCCGCAACCAATGCGAGTTTGATTTTTTCTGCGCCGCTGCCGACGGTTTCTACTTCTGCGTTTGCCATATATTCCTTAATCTTTGCACTATCTCCATTGACCACCTTACCAGGTGGCAGGGGCAGTAAGAATCGAACTTACAACCTTCGGTTTTGGAGACCGACGCTCTGCCAATTGAGCTATACCCCTAGAGAGCTACTTAAAGTCAAAAACTTAAGCCAAAATCTTAGCCACAACACCCGCGCCGACGGTTTTACCGCCTTCACGAATCGCGAAGCGCAAGCCTTCTTCCATCGCAATCGGGCTGATCAACTTGACTGTGATCGACACGTTGTCGCCTGGCATCACCATTTCTTTGCCTTCTGGCAACTCAATCGCACCGGTTACGTCCGTGGTACGGAAGTAGAACTGGGGGCGGTAGTTGTTGAAGAATGGGGTGTGACGGCCACCTTCGTCTTTGGACAAGACGTAGATTTCTGAGGTGAAGTGGGTGTGTGGCTTGATGGAGCCTGGTTTGCCCAAAACTTGACCACGTTGAACTTCTTCACGCTTGGTGCCGCGCAACAAGATACCGACGTTGTCGCCAGCTTGACCTTGATCCAACAACTTGCGGAACATTTCCACGCCGGTGCAGGTGGTTTTGACGGTGTCGACGATACCGACGATTTCGATCTCTTCGCCGACTTTGATGATACCGCGCTCGATACGACCAGTTACCACAGTACCACGGCCAGAGATGGAGAACACGTCTTCCACTGGCATCAAGAAGGCACCGTCTACGGCGCGTTCTGGTGTGGGGATGTAGCTGTCCAGCGCTTCAGCGAGTTTGATGATGGCGCCTTCGCCCAATGGGCCTTTGTCGCCTTCCATGGCGAGTTTGGCTGAACCACGGACGATGGGGGTTGCGTCGCCTGGGAAGTCATACTTGTCCAGGAGTTCGCGCACTTCCATTTCGACCAATTCCAACAATTCTTCGTCGTCAACCATGTCGCATTTGTTCAAGAAGACGATGATGTAAGGTACGCCCACTTGGCGTGCCAACAAGATGTGTTCGCGGGTTTGAGGCATTGGGCCGTCAGCGGCTGAACAAACCAAAATAGCGCCGTCCATTTGGGCTGCGCCGGTGATCATGTTTTTCACATAGTCAGCATGGCCTGGGCAGTCCACGTGGGCGTAGTGGCGGGTTTCTGTTTCGTATTCAACGTGCGCTGTATTGATGGTAATACCGCGTGCTTTTTCTTCGGGTGCTGCGTCGATTTGGTCGTAGGCTTTGGCTTGGCCACCAAATTTGGCTGCCAATACGGTCGTGATCGCAGCAGTGAGGGTTGTTTTACCGTGGTCAACGTGGCCAATCGTGCCGACGTTCACGTGGGGTTTGGTACGTACAAATTTTTCTTTTGCCATTTTAAATTCTCCAATAAAGAATGAAAACTACTGAACTAATACAAAAATACTTAAAAATATCTCAACAATAAACTGGTGCCCGTTCCGGGAATCGGACCCGGGATCTCTCCCTTACCAAGGGAGTGCTCTACCACTGAGCCAAACGGGCTTAATCTCTACCTATATATGGTCAAAAATTTGCCATAAACAGGCAAATACTGGAGCGGAATATCAGAATCGAACTGATGACATCAGTTTGGAAAACTGAGGTTTTACCATTAAACTAATCCCGCAAATTTGCCCACCATACTCATGATTAACTCGCTGTCACTGGTGGAGAGAGCTGGATTCGAACCAGCGTACTCGTAAGAGGGCAGATTTACAGTCTGCTGCCATTAACCACTCGGCCATCTCTCCGTGACGAACCTAGGATTATAGCAAGTATTTACCCTATGCTGAATGGTTTGATTAGACGATTTACCAATTAATTTCGTCCAAACCTCTTTCTCGCAAAAACTGATTTGCTAACGCAAAGTGCTGACAGCCCAGAAAAGGTGCAGGTGGCCGCATCGCGGATAATGGTGAGGGGTGATTTGCGCACAAAACCAGGTGCCGCCCAGTCAATGCAACTGCTTCTTGCAATAGTCCCTGTTTGGCTTGGGCATGCGCACCCCATAACATAAAGACCACGCTGCGTTTGCATGTAGCAATTTTGCGGATAATCGCATCAGTGAGCACTTCCCAACCTAATTTGGCATGACTGGCTGGCTGGCCCGACTCCACCGTCAAACAGGTGTTGAGCAACAAAACGCCTTGCCTTGCCCAGCTTTCCAAGCACCCATCAGTTCTTTTTGCAATCGTCAAATTGCCTGATTCCTGAGCAATTTCTTTGAAAATATTTCTCAATGAGGGCGGAATGTTGACGCCAGTGGGCACGGAAAACGCCAATCCATGCGCTTGCCCCGCCCCGTGATATGGGTCTTGACCCAAAATCACCACACGAACTTGATCCAAGGGCGTTAGTTCAAGCGCTTTGAATGGCGCAGGTGGGTAAATGACTGCACCAGCATCAATTCGATTTTTAACGCTGTGGGCCAAAATTCGCCCAGTTTCACTGCTTAAAAATTCAGCAACTAATTCGTTCCATCCTGCTGCAACCGGCCAATTGCTTGGCTGCCAGAAGTTAAGGCAAGGAGTCTGGTCAGTTGATTGAAATAGTTCGTTTTGCATACGTGAACATGCTTCTAGGCGATATGTTTATTCATTCGGTAGCTATCTTATTGAAAGCATTCTTCCTGAATTTAATAAGCACCCAATACACGCAAAGCCCTAGGACAATGCCAATGACGTCAGCCACCCAATCCACAATATCACCGTGGCGAGTTTTTGTGAGCAAGCTTTGCAAAACCTCCATCACACCGCCATACACGATAAGGCCAATACACACGGCCTTCAAACGCGTAGGAAATGCCATAAGGCCAACCACAGTCAAAGACATAAACACCAAAGCATGTTGCGCCTTATCGTAAAAATCAAATGCTTTGGGCACAGCGTATGAAGGAATCAACAATAAAACCGTGGTCACAACCAAGGCCATACTGAATACATATGGCATGGCGCGTTTTAAAACTTGCAGCATTCAGCAATCAAACCGCAAACAATTTCGCCAAGGCCTCTCCTGGTTCGTTTGCGCGCATAAATGCTTCGCCGACCAAAAAGGCATTCACGCCCGCTTCACGCATCCGCACCACATCAGCCGGGGTCGTAATGCCAGATTCTGTGATCAGCAAACGATCTTTTGGAACATCTGCCAACATGCTGATGGTTGTATCTAGCGAGACTTCGAAGGTCTTTAAGTTGCGGTTGTTGATGCCGATGAGTGGCGTTTTGAGTTTCAAAGCTCGCTGCAATTCATCCGCATCATGCACTTCAACCAGAACGGCCATGTCCAAACTGCGCGCGATTTGCTCAAACTCTGCCATTTGTCCATCACTCAAACAAGCGGCAATCAACAAAACGGCGTCCGCCCCCATGGCGCGCGATTCGAATATTTGATAAGCATCGACCATGAAATCTTTGCGCAACACTGGCAAAGTGCACGATGCCCGCGCTTGCCGCAGGTAATCGCTGCTGCCTTGGAAAAAATCTTTGTCGGTAAGTACCGACAAACAAGCCGCGCCATGCTCAGCATAGCTTTGTGCAATGTCAGCAGGTTCAAAATCTGCCCGCAAAACGCCTTTCGAAGGGCTGGCTTTTTTGATTTCAGCAATCACGGCAGACTGCCCTGCTGCTGATTTTGGCGCGCAATGCGCCAACAAAATCTCGCGTTAATACACGTGATTCAGCATCGGCACGGACGGCTTCTAAAGATTTGCGCTTTCTAGCCGCCGCCACTTCTTGGTGTTTGACAGCGGTGATTTTTTCAAGAATATCAGTCATGGTTTGATTCCTTGGCATCACTTGACGGAGCGTCAGGTGTGCCATTTTTTAAAATTCGAACGAACACACGGTGCATGACAAAAGCGGCAACCAAAAATAGCACCGAAATGCCAATGGCAATCCATGCACCTTCATCATGCAGCAATGCGCCCATCAAGCGCTCAAGGCTTTAGTGAGAGCGCTGAATTGAGATAATTTTGCCTTTGCCGCTCCCGATTCAATAGCAGACTTGGCAAGCAATACACCGTCTTGAATCGAATTTGACACATTGGCAGAATAGAGCGCAGCACCCGCATTGAGCATGACAATGTCACGCGCGGGGCCGGCTTGGTTATCCAAAACTCCCATTAACATGGCTTTGGAATCTTCTGCCGTTTCAACACGCAAGGCACGGTTGCTGACCATTTGGATGCCGAAATCTTCGGGGTGAATTTCGTATTCAGTCACCACACCATTTTTCAACTCGCCCACCAAAGTGGCCGCGCCGGTGCTGACTTCGTCCATACCATCTTTGCCGTAAACCACCACTGCGTGTTCAGCGCCCAATCGCTGCAGCGCGCGCACTTGAATGCCCACCAAATCAGCATGGAACACGCCCATCAAAATATTCGGCGCGCTGGCGGGGTTGGTCAGGGGGCCCAAAATATTGAACATCGTTTTCATGCCCAACTCTTTGCGAATGGGTGCCACGTTTTTCATGGCGGGGTGGTGATTGGGCGCAAACATGAATCCCAAACCGATGTCCGCAATGCACTTGGCAATGGCGGCAGGTGGCAAGTTGATGTTGATGCCCAAAGACTCCAGCACATCCGCACTGCCTGATTTGCTACTGACACTGCGCCCACCATGTTTGCTCACCTTGGCACCCGCTGCTGCCGCCACAAACATTGAACAAGTTGAAATGTTGAAGGTGTGCGAACCATCGCCACCCGTGCCCACAATGTCCACCAAATGCGTTTTGTCAGCCACATCCACCTTGGTCGAAAATTCGCGCATCACTTGTGCGGCGGCGGTAATTTCACCGATCGTTTCTTTTTTAACGCGCAAGCCCGTGATGAGCGCCGCCATCATGACTGGCGACATCTCGCCACTCATGATCAAGCGCATCAGGTGCAGCATTTCGTCGTGAAATATTTCGCGGTGCTCAACAGTGCGCAACAGCGCTTCTTGGGGGGTAATTTGGTGTGGCATGGTAATTGGGTTGTATTTCAATAAAATATATAATAAATTAGGCTGTATCCGGCGTATTTATTGCCTATATTGCTATTAAATATATAGCACTATAGCATTTCCACTTCATTATGATTCAATTCAAAAAGTTTAATCCAGAAAGTTTTTGAGCATCGCATGACCATGCTCAGTCAAAATAGATTCAGGGTGAAACTGTACACCTTCCATTCGCACCGCAAATGGTAAATTTTTGTGGCGCACACCCATGATCTCGCCGTCGTCGGTCCAAGCAGTGATTTCCAAATCGGCTGGACACATGGCACGGTCTATCGCCAATGAATGGTAACGGTTCACGGTGAATTGTTTGGGCAGATTTGCAAACACCCCCGTTTGCGTGGTGGTGATGACGCTGGTTTTACCGTGCATCAATTCTTGTGCCCGAATAATTTTGCCACCCAGCGCTGCACCAATGGCTTGATGCCCCAAACACACGCCGAGTATGGGCAACTTGCCCATGAAATGTTGAATCGCTTGCACCGAGATGCCGGCCTCGTTCGGTGAACATGGGCCAGGAGAAATCACCAAACGATCGGGCTTTCGTTCTGCAATACCTTCAAGCGTGATTTCGTCATTGCGGAAAACTTCCACATCCGCTCCCAGTTCACCAAAATATTGGACGATGTTGTAGGTGAAGGAATCGTAGTTGTCGATCATCAGGAGTTTCATACCAAGCCCTCCTCAACCAATTCGCTGGCTCTGAGCAAGGCCCGTGCCTTGGCCTCGGTTTCTGCCCATTCCAACTCTGGCACGCTGTCAGCCACCACACCCGCCGCAGCCTGTACGTACAAGGTGTCGTTTTTGATGATGCCCGTGCGTATCGCAATCGCCACATCCATGTCACCCGCAAAGCTGATGTAGCCACAGGCACCGCCGTACAAACCCCTTTTGGTAGGTTCAAGCTGGTCGATCAGTTCCATGGCATGCACCTTGGGTGCGCCTGTCAATGTGCCAGCTGGGAACGTTGCTTTTAGAACATCCATGGCTGTCATGCCGTCGTTCAACACACCTTCTACATTGCTGACAATGTGCATCACATGGCTGTAACGCTCTACTGCAAAAGCCTCAGTCACTTTAACGCTGCCGATTTTGGCAATGCGTCCAATGTCGTTGCGAGCCAAGTCAATCAACATGACATGTTCGGCACGCTCTTTGGGGTCGTTGATGAGTTCAACTTCGGCAGCTTTATCTGCTTCTGGTGTTGCACCGCGTGGGCGAGTGCCAGCGAGTGGTCGAATCGTGATTTTTTGTGCGCTGGCATTGTTCACAGAAACGGTTTCTTGCCGTACCAAAATTTCTGGACTGGCTCCCACCACATGAAAATCACCAAAGTTGTAGTAGTACATATAGGGCGATGGGTTCAGCGATCGCAGGGCACGGTACAAACTGAGCGGCGATTCGGTATAGCGTTTTTTGATACGTTGACCAACCTGCACCTGCATGAAATCGCCACCGGCGATCAGTTCTTTGGCGCGTAGCACAGCAGCCAGATAATCAGCTTTGGCGAAATCACGCACAGCTGTTTGCTTGTCTGAGGGTTTTATTTCGGGTGCTTCAACGGGTGCTTTCAGCATCTCTTTGAGTGCATGCAGACGCGTTTTTGCGCTGGCATAAGCGTCTGGCAGAGCCGGGTCGGCATAGACAATCAACGATAATTTGCCAGAAAGATTGTCAATCACCGCCAGTTCTTCGCATTGCAGCAAAAGAATATCAGGGCATTGCAGTTCATCAGGCGGACAGGATTTCTCTAACTTTTTCTCTATGTAACGCACCGCGTCGTAGCCAAAATAGCCGGCCAAACCACCACAAAAACGCGGCATGCCGTCTTGCAACGCAACTTTGAAGCGATTTTGGTATTGGGCAATAAAGTCCAATGGGTTGATACGGCTGGTTTCAACGACAACTCCGTCGGTAACCACTTCGGTGATCGCGGCATCACCAAAACCACTGGCACGCAACAAGGTACGCGCCGGCAATCCAATGAAGCTGTAACGACCAAAGCGTTCGCCGCCCACCACAGATTCAAGCAAAAAACTGTTGTAGCCGGCGTATTGATTGCCTAGTGCGCTATTATTTTTATAGTTATTGGTATTCGCGGTATTTGCACTTTGTGTGAGTTTCAAATACAAAGATAACGGCGTTTCTAAATCTGCAAAAGCTTGTAGCATCAAAGGGATGCGGTTATAGCCTTGCGCTTTAAGATGGGTAAATTCTTTTTCGGTGATCACAATATGCCCTTTTTGCCAGTGCTAATAATTCTTTTGATTCTTAGCAGCTGCTTCTGATTTCAAGCAGTCCCTATTTTGATTGGTGATAAAGCAGAAGCGGTTCAAACTATTTTGCCAATTGATGCATCGAACATTCAACGGCAACCAAAGTGGATAGCGTTATTTCGAGGGTCGCCAAAGCCAAGCTCCCCGGTCAATATGACCTGTGCTGGATGGCGCTGAAATAGCGTGATGTTTGAACATGAGCGACAGTGTAACAAATTAACGGAATAGTTTAAAAGTTTTGTCTATTGTGCGACATTTTTAAACCTCTTTAGCGTAAACCCCATGACTAAAAACAACTTTTAGTTCCATAATTGGTTCTCTAAAAAAGCACGACCGTTCTATTATTGCGTCGATTTCATCACTCTCACTGGATTATTCAAAATGGAAAAAATTTGGCTAAAAAGTTACCCACCCGGCGTTCCTGCTGAGATCAACCCTGATCAGTACCAGTCGCTAACGCAACTGCTTGAAGAATCCTTCAAAAAGAATGCTGCCAATCCATTTTCCGTTTGTATGGAAAAATGGATGACTTATGCGCAAGTTGATGAGTTGTCCTCATCTCTTGGTGCATATCTGCAAAGTCTGGGTTTAGAGCCCGGTTCACGCGTTGCGATCATGCTACCGAACTTGCCACAATTTTCAGTCACGATGGCTGCTATCTTGCGAGCTGGTTATACCTGCGTGAACGTCAACCCGCTTTACACTCCGCGCGAATTGGAACATCAACTGAAAGACTCAGGCGCAACAACGATTGTTATCCTAGAGAACTTCGCCACAACGCTCACACAAATCATCGATAAAACACCCATCAAGCGTGTGGTGTTGGCCACCATGGGCGATTTGTTGGGCCCTGTCTTTGGCAAATGGATCACGTTTGCGGTGCGCAACATCAAAAAAATGGTCCCGGCTTTTAGCTTCGATACATCCAAAGGTTTGCAAGTAACACCTTTTAACAAAGCCATCTCTGAGGGTCGCAAACACACACTCAAGCCAGTCAAATCCACCATGGATTCAATTGCATTCTTGCAATATACAGGTGGCACAACTGGTTTATCAAAAGGTGCTGTACTGACACATCGCAATGTGGTTGCCGCTGCGCTGCAAGCTGAAGCTTGGTTCAAGCCCGCCGTATCACGCATTGGCGATATGAGCAAAGCCAATATCATTGCAGCGCTGCCTCTGTATCATATTTTTGCCTTAACCACGAGTTTGTTGGCCATTCGTTGGGGTGGGTTCATCACCATGGTGCCTAATCCGCGCGACTTTCCAGGCTTTGTGAAAACGCTCAAGGCTCGACCTTTCCACATTTTGCCGGCAGTCAATACTTTATTTAACGCATTGCTGCAAACCCCATCATTTAAAACATTGGACTTTACTGACCTGTGCCTCACACAAGCTGGTGGCATGGCTGCAACGGAAGGAACAGCCAAAAACTGGTTGGCGGTAACGGGTAGCCCTATGATTGAAGGCTGGGGCATGAGTGAAACAGTGGCCATGGGAACCAACAATCCTGTGACAAGCAAAGAGTTCACTGGCACCATAGGTTTGCCACTACCGAGTATTGAAATTCACATTAAAGACGAAGCTGGAAAAAGCTTGCCCCAAGGTGAATCAGGTGAAATCTGTATTCGCGGACCTAACGTGATGCCAGGCTACTACAACCAACCCGAAGAAAACGCCAAGGCATTCACAGCCGACGGATTCATGCGCACTGGCGATGTGGGCATCATGGATGAACGTGGCTTCATTAAAATTGTCGATCGCTTGAAAGACATGATCATTGTCAGTGGCTTTAATGTCTTCCCGAATGAATTGGAGCAAACCGTCTCTCTGTGCCCAGGAGTTTTGGAATGTGCTGTGATTGGTGTTCCAGACGAAAAAACTGGTGAAGCCATCAAACTTTTCGTCATCAAGAAAGATCCGAACCTGACGGAAGAAGACGTAAAAGCCTATTGCAAACAACATCTGACAGGCTACAAAACGCCTAAATACATCGTCTTTAGAGATGATTTCCCCAAAACCAACGTCGGCAAAATTCTGCGTCGTGAGTTACGGGCTGGCAAATAATAGAGTCGGTGCACTATCTAAAAAAGCCTTGCATATACGCAAGGCTTTTTTTTGGGCGATTGTGCATCAATACAGCGGGGGTTACGACCAATGTTGAATGGCTCATACGAATTAGCGAGCCAACTATAATGCAATGCGCAAAATAGTTTGCCAATACCAAAATCATTCCCATGAACCCCCACGCCAATCATCCCACTTCACTATCAGCCATGCTGCGCAGTTTGTGGATGAATCGTGCGTTGATTGTTCAAATGAGTCGCCGCGAAATATTGGGGCGTTACCGCGGTTCCGCCATGGGACTTTTGTGGTCATTTCTCAACCCACTCTTCATGTTATTGGTTTACACCTTTTTCTTTGCTGTGGTATTCAAATCACGCTGGGGTGCAGTGCCCAGTGGCAGCACGGGCGCTGAAGAATCTAAAACCTTGTTTGCGGTGCTACTGTTCGCAGGCATGATCGTTCACGGCTTATTTGCTGAAGTGCTCAATCGCGCGCCAAGTTTAATACTTAGCAATGTGAACTATGTCAAAAAAGTGGTTTTTCCTTTGGAAATACTTCCTGTCATTAACATGGGCGCAGCGTTGTTTCATGCCGGCATTAGCGCAACTGTACTTGCAATCGTGTTCATTGGTGTCAACCACTATTTACATTGGACTGTCATTTTCTTGCCGCTGATCTTTTTACCGCTGGTTATCTTAACGATGGGCTTTGCATGGATGTTGGCATCACTTGGGGTTTACCTGCGCGATGTAGGTCAATTCATAGGGCTGGCTATGACAGTCATGTTGTTTTTGTCACCAGTTTTCTATCCAATTTCTGCATTACCAGAAAAGCTAAGGCCTTGGATGCACGCTAACCCATTGACATTCATCATCGAGCAAACACGTGAAGTCATCGTATGGGGAAATTTACCCAATTTCGTTGGTCTTTTTGTGTACACGCTCGTCGCAATCATTGTTGCGTGGATTGGATTTGCTTGGTTTCAAAAAACTCGCAAAGGGTTTGCAGATGTTTTGTAATCAAACATCCGAATAAATTCACAAATCATGGCAGAAGATATCGCAATTCATGTAGACAAGTTGAGCAAAACGTATCAGATTTTTGATACGCCAAGTGACCGCATGAAACAGTTTGTCTTGCCCAGACTGAAAAGCCTTATCGGCAGCCCTGTCAGAGCCCTATTACAAAGAATTTAGAGCTTTAAATGACATCTCATTCAGTGTCAGACGCGGAGAAACTGTTGGAATATTGGGGCGCAATGGTTCTGGAAAATCAACATTACTTCAAATCATTGCAGGCACTCTGACACCCACAAACGGCACTGTGCAGACACGCGGGCGTATAGCGGCTTTGCTTGAATTGGGCTCTGGCTTTAACCCCGAATTCACGGGACGAGAAAATGTATTCTTTAATGCAGCTATATTGGGCTTGACTAAAGAAGAAATCACCGCACGATTCGATGCCATCGTCGATTTTGCTGACATCGGTGATTTTATCGATCAACCTGTCAAGACATATTCAAGTGGCATGACGGTACGACTGGCTTTTGCCGTCCAATCGCAAATCAATCCAGACATTTTGATAGTAGATGAAGCGCTTTCAGTAGGAGATGCCAAATTTCAAGCCAAATGTTTTGACCGCCTGCGACAACTCAAAGAAGATGGAACCAGCATATTGCTGGTCACCCATTCCAGCGAACAAATCGTCACGCATTGCACCCGTGCATTATTGATTGACAAAGGTATTCAACTTGAATACGGTGAGCCTAAAGCCGTTGTCAATAAATACATGGATATGCTGTTTGGAAAAGAAGCACCATCAAAAACAACGTTGCTCGCTCCGATCGTTAGTACACATACTCCCGATATAGACGCTTCAAATCTAAGCACTGACGTGGATGTCTTCGCCACACATGTTGGATACAACGAACACGAGTATCGATGGGGCGATGCGCAAGCTCGCATCCTTGATTTCAAATTATGGTCTGAAAATGTTGTCTACCCTGCATCTCTTTCTACAGGGCAAAAAATTGAGTTGGCAGTTAGCATTAAGTTTATGAACGAAATCTCAAACCCAGTCTTTGGTGTCACCTTCAAGACCAAAGAAGGTGTCACCGTCTATGGCACCAATACGAATACCTTAAATTCACAACTTCCCTCTATTTGTAAAGCAGGCCAAGTGATACAAATTCATTCGACTTTCAACTGTGATTTGGCACCAGGAGACTATTTTCTATCTTTAGGATTAGCCTCTAAAAACGGTGAGGAAATCACACCACATGACAGACGTTACGATGTCATTCACCTGCAAGTTCGACCTGATGAACAATTTTTTGGTCTCGTCAACCTTGCAATGGGGATGCAAAGCAAGGTAATCGCATCATGAAAAAAATTCTGCAAGATGCTGGTTACGTTTTTGATACACAAGTGAATGTTTGGTCCAACCCAGATTACAAAGGTATTGCATATAACGACGGTGACGAAATCGAAACTCGAATAGCCAACATCATTCGAGACGCACATGACATCACGACGCTATCGACTGAACTGCGCCAGCACATCTCCGACTGGCCATCGCAATACCACCTCACAAGCGAACGCGCCAACATCATGCGTCCATTTGCAACGACGCTCAAAGATGCGCAAGTATTGGAGATTGGTGCGGGTTGCGGCGCCATATCGCGTTTTTTAGGAGAATGTGGCGCGAACGTTTTATCACTTGAGGGCAGCCCAAGGCGGGCTTCCATCGCTAGATCTCGCACTCGTGATTTAGATAATGTCACTGTCCTGACTGAGAAATTTGATCAATTGCAGTGCACCTTTCAATTTGATGTAATCACACTGATCGGAGTATTGGAGTATGCCAACCTCTTTACACCAGGCGACAACCCTGCGTTGTCAATGTTACAACGTGTTAAACAACTCCTCAAGCCCAATGGCAAACTGATCATCGCCATTGAAAATCAATTGGGTTTGAAATACTTTGCAGGCGCGCCAGAAGACCATTTTGGTGTGCCGATGATTGGAATTGAAGGTCGATACGGTAAGAATCAAGCACAAACATTTGGACGATCAGCTCTGACCAAACTCTTGCAACAGGCTGGTTTTTTAAAATCTCATTTTTTAGCGCCATTTCCGGACTACAAATTACCGACATCTATCGTCACCGAAGCTGGATTTTCGCATCCACATTTTGATGCTGCCGCTTTTGCATCCCAAAGCGTCAGACGCGACCCACAGATGCCTGAGGTATGTCATTTTTCCCCCGAATTGGCTTGGCCAGTTTTGTTTGCCAACGATTTGGGGCTTGAATTGGCCAATTCGTTTTTAATCATCGCCTCCCCACTGACACAAGAGCTTGTTCAAACCGATGAACTAGCCTACCACTACTCGACAACACGCTTAGCACAGTATTGCAAAGAGACTATTTTTGCAAGTCAAGATTCGCAAGCAGTGACAATCGAATATCGTAGGCTTGATAAATCACCTATCAAATCAAATCAATCTGGTACATCATCGCATTCGCCCATTCAATTTGTTGCACCAGCAACTGCCACATATGTTTTAGGGACGCCACTGTCGCAAGAATTTATCAACATCATCACGCGTGATGGCTGGACATTTGATCAAATTGGGCAATTTGTTCAAAGATATTTAGCAATATTAGCGACATTGAAAGCCGCAGATCATGATTCACCATTTACCGGTACCGATTCAAATCTTATGGGTGGTGAGTACATTGATTGCATCCCACAAAATATCATGATTGATGATCAAGGAAGTGCCACTTATATTGACAAAGAATGGCAACTTGAATCACCAGTAGAAATCAAACATTTGAGTCTTTCGATCCATATTGATGATGTGTGCTGCCATCACACGTTTTGGACGCCAGCCAAGGGTAGCAGCATAACGGTATACCAATTAATCGAGCAAGCTTTTCAAGCTGCTGGATTAAAACTCAGCGATGAAGATACTTTGCGTTTTGAAGCAATTGAAAAACGCATTCAGCAAGCTGTCAGCGGCATGGATACACAAACCTATTTTGAAATGCTGAAAACACGTGATCTTCCAACCAAATCTACGGGGCAATGGGCACATTTACGGCAAGAACAAATCGAAAAACTGAATCAAAGTATGGATGATTTGCGAAACTCTGCCAGCTGGAGACTCATGTCGCCACTTCGATTGATTTCTGGAAAAATCAAATCATTGCTCTCTTGATATTTTTAACTAAATGTCAGTTAAATTTCAAAAACTTGATGTGGGATGTGGCGCTGGAAAATGCGACCCCGACGCAACAGGTATTGACCTTGCTGCAGGACCAGGTGTTGATTTGGTTGGCGATGCTTTGGTCATATTGCAAAACGTGGAATCACATTCTGTTGGGAGCATCTACAGTAGCCATTTTTTAGAGCACCACGAGAATCCAACAGCCATTCTCAAAGAAATGGTACGTGTTGTTGTACCTGGCGGTCAGATTGAAATCCGTGTGCCTCATTTTTCTGACCCATGGTATTACTCAGACCCTACGCATCAACATCCGTTTGGCCTGTACACATTTTGCTATTACTTTGCATACGAAAAATTCAAACGCAAAGTTCCAAGTTACTGCGCTGATTGAGGGAGCAAACATTCAGTCCATCCAATTACGCTTCGGATCTACACGTCCCTTCTATTTCCGCCATGCGCTTAAAAAGGCGGTGCAATTGTTTGTCAATCTAAATAGTTTTACATTTAGAGTTGTATGAAGAACTATTTTCAAACATACTGGCTTGCTCAGAAGTTCGCGTGCTGATTGTTAAAGAAGCAACACTGAGCCAGTAGCAACATCGGCATGAAGATCAATAAGTATCTAAGATGGCGCAGTTACTATAATTTTGCAAAACGCAAGTATTTTGATATCAAGTTTGCCAAAACTGTCTTAAAAATTGAGCAAACCACTTTCGAAGGTGTAGAAATATTGGTACGCGCCAACGAAGATGTTGGCAAAGAAATTTTGCTACAGCGATTCGAGATTGAAGAGCTGCGGTATTTGAATGAAATACTGCCAAATGATTCGGTGATATTGGACATCGGTGCAAATATTGGTCTATTCAGCTTGGTGCTTGCATCTAAATCAAAAAACATCAAAGTGCATGCTTTTGAGCCCATACAACTGAATGCAGATTTAATTACCGTTTCCAAGCAGATCAATCACCTTCAGAATTTGACCGTTAATCAAACCTGTGTAGGTGCTACAGATGGCTTTGTGGAATTTTCAGTCTCTACGGACAGTGCATACTCATCCATGATTGATTCTGGCAGAAAGCAGGAAGCAGAAAAAATTAATTGCCCAGTTTGCAGGCTAGACACCTATGTGCAAGAAGCCAACATTCAGAAAATCGATTTCATCAAAATTGATGTTGAAGGCGCAGAAAAATTGGTGCTGACTGGAGCACATGCCTTATTGACTCATCAAGTATTACGACCACATTTGCTTATGCTTGAGTTGTATGATTTAAATTTGAAGCAATATGCACACTTCGGTCAACGATATTGTTCAATTCATGTACAGCTATGAGTACGAAGCATATTACTTACGCAATAACGAATTGTTTAAATTTGACCCAGTGTTGCATGCCAATAAAATCTACAATGTATTTTTTAAATCGATTGCAACTGCAACTTCAATGAAACTTCTTTGATGAAATGAACACGATTGATTTAATTAAACATGCGCTGCGCAAAGCAGGTTGGCAAATCAGCCGGCTCACAACAATGAGTTCCTATGCTTTGCAAACAGTAAAAATAATCAAATCGCAAAACATCAATGTTGTAATCGATATCGGTGCGAATACGGGTCAATTTGGCACTGAGTTAAGGGCATTTGGCTATCAAGGGAAATTGGTATCTTTTGAGCCTTTGCCTGATGCACATCACTCACTTTCAAATCAAGCTAAGCATGATGAAAAATGGCAAGTTCATCCGCGATGTGCAGTCGGAGACACAACAGGCAGTATTCAAATTAATGTGGCAGGCAACTCGGTAAGTAGCTCGGTTCTGCCGATGCTAGACAGCCATCTCAACTCAGCACCACAATCGAAGTACACCCACAGCATCAGCGCTGACATGATAACTTTGGACAGTATTTTTACTCAATACTGCAAGCCATCTGACAATGTGCTTATCAAAATTGACACTCAAGGCTACGAATGGCACGTTTTAGATGGTGCGAAAAACAGTATTCAAGCATGCAAAGGACTGCTTCTTGAAATGTCATTGGTACCGTTGTATGCAAATCAACACCTATGGCTCGACGTCCTCGAACGACTGCATTCATTGAATTTTGAGCTAGTCAACCTGCAGCCTGCATTTATTGATGATCAGACTGGCCACACGTTGCAATTCGATGGCTTATTTATAAAGAAACCAAATGAATAACCCAAAAATTTACGTTGCTGGTCACAATGGAATGGTTGGGTCTGCTATTGTGCGTTGTTTGGTTAGGCAAGGACAAACCAACCTTGTTTATCGCACACACGCGGAAATGGATCTCACCGATCAAAGCAGTGTGAGACATTTTTTCGAGACCGAAAGACCAGACCAAGTTTATTTGGCAGCAGCAAAAGTGGGCGGTATTCATGCGAATAACACTTACCCCGCAGAATTTATTTACGACAACCTGATGGTACAAGCCAATGTCATCCATGAAGCTTGGCGAGCTGGCGTTAAAAAACTCATGTTTCTGGGCTCAAGTTGCATTTACCCCAAACTTGCCATTCAGCCTATGACTGAATCAGCATTACTCACGGGCACCTTAGAGCCAACCAATGAACCCTATGCCATTGCCAAAATTGCTGGAATCAAAATGTGCGAAAGTTATAACAGGCAGTATGGCCTGAGTCACGGCACTGATTTTCGCACTGTGATGCCAACCAGCCTCTATGGTCCCGGTGACAACTATCATCCCGAAAACTCTCACGTGATTCCAGCACTAATACAGCGCTTTTATAATGCTCAAGCGTGTGCCGCACCTTCTGTCACCATATGGGGAACAGGAACACCTAGGCGAGAGTTTTTGTATGTGGACGATATGGCTGCTGCCAGCGTTTATGTGATGAATTTAGACCAATCTACTTTTCAAGCCAACACACAAGCCATGCAAAACCACATCAATGTTGGATATGGCAGCGACATCAGCATTGCTGAGCTTGCAAAATTGGTAGCTAAAACGGTTGGATATCAAGGCACAATTGATTTTGATACAAGCAAGCCTGATGGCACCCCTCGCAAGTTAATGGACAGCAGTTTGTTAAATGCAATCGGTTGGCGTGCTGGTACTACGCTTGAAGAAGGATTGAAATTGGCTTGCCAAGATTTTGAAAAACACCGCTCGGCTTTGCGCACCTAATTCCAGTTGTGCCACACAAAACACTCCAGTTGATTCGCATGAAATTTTTTAAGCTCATCAAGTTCCTGCGCATCAAACCTTTTGATTCAAGTACAGAAGCTGGCAGAAGCCAAGAACGATACCGCTTGGCATTGTGGTCATTTATTGCCAACATTTTGAGCAAATTAATGGCATTGGCCGTCATGTTGCTCAGCATTCGCTGGACTTTGCCATACTTGGGCGAAGAGCGATTTGGTGTATGGATGACTGTTTCAAGTTTTGCAACCATGCTCGTAGTCCTAGATTTGGGCATTGGCAACGCATTGACCAACCATGCCGCGCATGCCGCTGCGAAAGACAACCCAGATGTATTGAAAAAAACCATCAGTGGCAGTTTGGGGTTTTTATTCATCGTGTCGGTGATCATGGGATTTATCTTGAGCTTATTGGCAACCACACTACCTTTGAGACACCTTGATTAAAGTAAAGGACGACAATTTATTGCCAGAGATACGCCAAGCCTTCTTGGTTTTTGCCATTCTTTTTGGTGTAAACATATTTGGATCAGGTGTGCAAAAGCTTTTTTCAGGTTTACAGCGCACCTTTGAAGGCTTGATTGCCTCCGCAGCTTGTTCTTTCTTCGCTCTTTTGGGTGTCGCTTGGGCGGCATATTTTGAAGCCAATATTCCCACATTGTTACTGGTCACATTAGGTATTCAGTCCTTAAGCGGCGTTATTTTGCTGCCATTGCTGATATCAAGAAAGCAATTTACATTTGTTGGCATTGGTCATGAAATCAAACGGCAGTACAAAACACTCTTCAAAAGCGGTTCACATTATTTTTTGCTGCAAATAGGTGTACTTTTAGGCGTGGGCGCAGACAGCATGATTATTTCCAGCACACTGGGTGCCGCATCAGTGGCTGTGTACAGCATTGCCTATCGCTTGTTTCAAATGTGTACGCTCGCCGTTTATATGCTCAATGGACCATTGTGGGGTGCATACGCAGACGCCAATGCCAGAAACGACAATGCGTTCATACGCATCACCTTTAAACGAAGCATGGCCGCAACCATTGCCATATCGCTTCTCATCATTCTATTTTTATTGGTTTTTAACAAATGGATTCTTGCTGTTTGGCTCAACAATCAAGTTGATTTACCCTTGTCGCTATTATTCGCATTTGCAGCCTGGACATTCATGGAATGCATCACAGGCTCGTTCGCAATGCTTTTGAATGGACTCCATATTACTCGACCGCAATTGGTGTCGATGGTGGTCTATATCGTCCTGTCACTGGGCATCAAGCTTCAATATATCAATCAATTTGGTGTCATCACCATACCCATAGCAACGGCCATCGCCTATTTTGTTTCTAAAATCCTAATGTATCGAATTATTTTCTATAAAGATATCAAAGCACGTCTTACATAATTGTCCAAAGAAATTGCCCATTTAGTAATACCCTATCAACAATATCACACAGTTTAGAGCAACGTCTTTTTTTCGCTATAAATAACATAGCAGTATAGGCATATTTTTTATGACCTTTAGTCAGATTAATTATAGATTTTTAACATGGACCAAAGAAAACCTTGCCCTGTAATTTGGGCTCTCGGCAACAAAGGTTACTTGGTTCAATCGCCTCTGATTGCTGCATTGGGCGCACGATCACCAGTGCTGGCTGTCACCAATTCCAGCAATATTCATTTGCAAAGCATTCGTGACAATAATCAACTTCTGCACGTGCTTACTACACCTGACAATTGGATAGGTGGCATACGTTTTCTGTTCAATCTAAACAACACCAGAAATCAGCTTGTCGACAAATTACGGCTACATGCATCTGTGATCCATGTTGTGATGTGCTCACCGTGGGACATATTCTTTTTAGGAATCTTGGCAAAAGTTGGGGTTCCAATCATCGTGACCATACACGACGCAGTTCAACACAAGGGCGAAGAGTCCGTTGTGATGGACTATTTGCGAGATTGGTGCATCAGCAAAGCTGACTTGGTAACTGTTTTATCCGCCCACGTTTCACAAGAATTGCAACGCAATCCTAAATTCAATAAACCATTGCATGTGCTGGACAATGGCTTGGTGATGCATGCGAAACCCGCTTTGGAGGCTCGCCCATACCCACAACATCGACCAATCAAACTGCTCTTTCACGGCAGAATCCATGCTTACAAGGGTTTAGATT
Organism: uncultured beta proteobacterium; assembly: GCA_963841045.1. Classification (GTDB taxonomy): domain Bacteria; phylum Pseudomonadota; class Gammaproteobacteria; order Burkholderiales; family Burkholderiaceae_C; genus Aalborgiella. The sequence goes on from CAWJBD010000001.1 coordinate 576,854, forward strand.
TGTTATTGGATGCCATGCATATATTGCAGCGCAAGGGTAAAAATTACGCTTTAACCATTGCAGGCTCTGGTGAACTTGGCACCTATCAAGATAAATTAAAAGGTCTCAGACACGTCACCGTGCAAAACCGGTTCTTGTCGGAAGATGATTTATACGAACTTCTTTCCAACCACGATGTGTCTGTTTTGCCCTATCTTGAAGCCAGCCAGTCTGCCGTCGCCATAGACGCGCATTGGGCCGCACTCCCCGCAGTCGCCACGCCTGTTGGCGCTTTACCTAAACAATTCACCGATGGTTATGATGCACTGATAACAGCCAAAACTGATGCGCAATCTATTGCAGACGTAATTGAGCGTATCTGTGACGATAATATCCTCTACCAGCATTTATCTCAGGGTGCAGCACAAAGTTATCAGAAATCTGGTCCACAACAAGCTTCTAGACAGTGGATCGACTTGTACAACCAAACCATTCATACTTACTCAACACATCATGTCTAAAGTCAGAGCATTCCTTACCAGTTATGAAGACAAAGCACCCGTATTATTCAGTTGGTTGCGCTATTACAACCATGTCGTTTTAAAAAAGAACATTGTTTACCCAGAAGTTACCAAGAAGATTTTTTCTATAGTTGATTCAAAAAATGCCATCGCAGTCGATGTAGGGGCCAATGTGGGCATTGTCACAAGGTACTTGAGTCAACATTTTGCTGTCACACATGCAATTGA
>CAWJBD010000002.1:0-281656 GCA_963841045.1 uncultured beta proteobacterium
CGGAATCGTCGCGGTAGATCACCTCGACGCCGCACGCCTGGGCATTGCACGTGGTGCCGTTCTCCAGCAGGATCATGTTGCGCCCGAATTTGCGCCACGCCTTCAGCATGGCCTCGGCCAGTATCTCCCCGTTCTGAAAGACCTCCGCCATGGAGATCCCCCATGGCCTTGGCGGCCGGCTGAAAGTTATGGAGGTCGACCGGCACCCGGTCGGGCTGGCGCAGGTCGATCGCCGCCTGGACGCGTTCGATGGAGTTCATGGTGGCTCCTTTGAGGTGGTGGTTCGTGCGAGCGGCAGTATAGCAGAAAAGCGGTGTCACGAAAAAGGCCGAGCGGCTGCGATTGACCTCACCCCCCGGCCCCCCGACCGCCGGAACAGCGGCGGCGGTCAGGAGAGGGGGAAAATTACCTACTACTTCTCCCCCTCTCCTCACGGGCGGCTCCGCTTTCCACCGCCCGTGAGGAGAGGGGGTCGGGGGGTGAGGACGTCTTACTTCAGCACTGCGCCGCGGTCGGCCTGTGAGACTGTCCGGCTGTAGAGGCCCAGGAAGCCTTTGGTCACCGCCGGCGGCCGCGGGTACGCCATTCGGCCAGCCGGCGCGGTCTTATCTCATCCTCCGGGACGTGGAGCACCAGGCGGCGGTTCGGGATGTCGATCTCGATCAGATCGCCCTCCCGCACCGCGGCGATCGGCCCGCCGACGTAGGCCTCGGGCAGACGTGGCCGATGCACGGCCCGCGGGTCGCGCCCAATAGCGGCCGTCGGTGATCATGGCGACCGTTTCACCCAGACCCAGGCCTACCAGCATCGCGGCGGGGATGCTGAGTTCCCGCATCCCCGGCCCGCCCGCCGGCCCCTCGTTGCGCGTCGCTAACTTGACAGCTGGCAGCATCTCAGCTGGCACAACAAGCACAACACGACTCACAGCAAATCAAATATCGACAAATCGCATAACTGCTAATAATGCTTCAACCACGAACCTGACAGCAAGCAGCGTGACTGCAGGCACAATTGGCGCAGCCAATCTCTCGGCTGCGGATGGGTCGATTGCGAACCTATCAGCCGCGAATGGCACGATTACGAATCTCTCAACTGCTGGTTTCAGTACTGCTAATTTAACAGCCGGAACAGCATCCATCACAAATGCCACGGTTGCTAGTGCTGCTATTTTTGGTCTGACAGCAGCCACGGCAGCAATATCCAATTTATCAGCAGTTAATGCATCCGTAGGAACGCTAACAGCAGTTAGTGCATCCATCACCAACTTGACAGCGGCAGATGGCGTGGTCACGAACTTGACATCGACCAATGCCTCGACCAGCAACTTGACAGCAGGCACAGCATCCATCACCAACTTGACAGCGGCAGATGGCGTGGTCACGAACTTGACATCGACCAATGCCTCGACCAGCAACTTGACAGCAGGCACAGCATCCATCACCAACTTGACAGCGGCAGATGGTGTGGTCACGAACTTGACATCGACCAATGCCTCGACCAGCAACTTGACAGCAGGTACAGCATCCATCACCAACTTGACAGCGGCAGATGGCGTGGTCACGAACTTGACATCGACCAATGCCTCGACCAGCAACTTGACAGCAGGCACAGCATCCATCACCAACTTGACAGCGGCAGATGGCGTGGTCACGAACTTGACATCGACCAATGCCTCGACCAGCAACTTGACAGCAGGCACAGCATCCATCACCAACTTGACAGCGGCAGATGGTGTGGTCACGAACTTGACATCGACAAATGCCTCGACCAGCAACTTGACAGCGGGTACAGCATCCATCACCAACTTGACTGCGGCAGATGGCGTGGTCACGAACTTGACATCGACCAATGCCTCGACCAGCAACTTGACAGCAGGTACAGCATCTATAACAAATGCTACGGTTGCAAGTGCCGCTATCTATGCATTGACAGCATCTACGGCAGCTATTTCCAATTTGTCGGCAGTTAATGCATCTGTTGGAACGTTGACAGCGATGAATGCAACAGTTACGAACTTGACGGCTGCGAACGGCACGATCACCAACCTGACAGCAGTTGAGACGACCACAACGAACCTCACCGCTGCAAATGGCACGATCACAAACTTGACGGCTGCGAACGGCACGATCACCAACCTGACAGCAGTTGAGACGACCACAACGAACCTCACCGCTGCAAATGGCACGATCACAAACTTGACGGCTGCGAACGGCACGATCACCAACCTGACAGCAGTTGAGACGACCACAACGAACCTCACCGCTGCAAATGGCACGATCACAAACTTGACGGCTGCGAACGGCACGATCACCAACCTGACAGCAGTTGAGACGACCACAACGAACCTCACCGCTGCAAATGGCACGATCACAAACTTGACGGCTGCGAACGGCACGATCACCAACCTGACAGCAGTTGAGACGACCACAACGAACCTCACCGCTGCAAATGGCACGATCACAAACTTGACGGCTGCGAACGGCACGATCACCAACCTCACAGCAGTTGAGACGACCACAACGAACCTCACCGCTGCAAATGGCACGATCACAAACTTGACGGCTGCGAACGGCACGATCACCAACCTCACAGCAGTTGAGACGACCACAACGAACCTCACCGCTGCAAATGGCACGATCACAAACTTGACGGCTGCGAACGGCACGATCACCAACCTCACAGCAGTTGAGACGACCACAACGAACCTCACCGCTGCAAATGGCACGATCACAAACTTGACGGCTGCGAACGGCACGATCACCAACCTCACAGCAGTTGAGACGACCACAACGAACCTCACCGCTGCAAATGGCACGATCACAAACTTGACGGCTGCGAACGGCACGATCACCAACCTGACAGCGGTGGATACAACGACCACTAACTTGACGGCTGCTAACGGAACGATCACAAATCTGACTGCAGTTGATACGACCACAACGAACTTGACGGCTGCGAACGGCACGATTACCAATCTCACGGGCGCGAATGCGACCATTACAAATATCACAGGTGCAAATGCAACCATTACGAACATCACTGCGTCTAACTTGACGACGACGAATTTGACTGCTTCAAACGGTACGATTACGAACCTACAAAGTATCAATATCAATACGGTGAATCTGAATGGTCAAAATGCGACCTTGGTGAATTTGACCAGTGGCAATATCACAGCTGGAAATTTAACGTTGGTGAACAGTTTCGCTGTACAACCTGGCGCAAACATCAATATGGGTGGCAACCGGGTGCAAAACGTCGGCAATGGTGTTCTGGATAGCGATGCTGCAAATATGGGGCAATTGCGCGTCGTCGATAGATCTATCAAAAATCAAGTTGCCATCTCGGCGGCATTGAGTGCGATGCCGTTAGTTGCTAGTCAGGTGGGCGAGACAACAGTCAGTGCAGGTGTGGGTGCATCAGGTGGGCAAGCTGCCATCGCAGTTGGTCTTGCATCAGAATTACGGAAAACTTGACACTCAAGGGCAATGTAAGCGCTGCTGGATCAACAAAGGCTGTAGGTGTTGGTATTGGTTTTACTTTTAAATAAAAAAATTAATACCATTAAGAAGGGTGTAAGTTGTTTAATTGATTAATCACCTTTTTTTCTAAGATAAAATCATAAGGAATGAGCGGGCAACTCCTAGTAGTTAGCCCGCTTTTTTATGTAGAACAAATTAGAGAAACATGTAGTATTCGAGATGACCAGTACCGATCCACAGCAAGATTTGGCTCAACGTTTTAAACAGGGCTTAAAGTTCCATCAAGAAGGCAACTTAAACCTTGCAATAGCAGCATATAGAGAGGTTCTTAGCTTAGCACCCCATCATCCAGATGCGTTGCATTTGATTGGCGAAGCCTTCTATCGATTAGGACAATTTGATGAATGCGCTGTTTCAATTTAACCGGGCTATAGAAGTATCTCCACATCATTTTTATTTGAACACGCGTGGTATTGTTTTTCTTGAACATGGTTTCTTGCTTGAGGCAGAGCAAGATTTGCGGCGTGCAATCAAGGTGTTGCCAAATTATTTAGAAGCACACATCAATTTAAGCAATGTATTTCGTAAGAAAGTCGATTTTAAAAACGCCAAAAAATATGGCGGAGAAGGCAGTCAAGCTTGATCCTAATTCAGCGGCTGCATGGAATGCACTCGGCGCACAGCAAATGGAATCTGTCCAACTTGAGAGCGCGATTGACATCTTTCGATAAAGCACTTGAGTCTTGCACCAAATGCTTTTGTGACTGTCAAGAATAAAGCAAAAATTTTGGTTGTGCAAAAAAAATGGCAGGACGCTACTTCCACTCTTGGAACATTCAAAGGTGTTACAAGATTTTGAAGTGTTTCTCCATGTTGTCACGCGCCTATTTCGTTGTTGGGCAGGTTGAGAAAGCGATAGATCCATTTATAGAGGCCATGCGGGTTAGTAATCCGGCATTAGAAAGAATTACTTTTCGCGATACCGAAGGTGTTGAGCACGTGATTGCCATGTGTGATGCATTAGGGCGTTTATCGTTCTAACTTCAGTGCGGTGGCTGAGCTTTATCAATTGGCAATTGAGGCGTTACCTGAACACACCACGCTCATCAATAATTTAGCAGTATCACAATTTAATCAATCAATCTATGACAAATCTGTCGAAAACTTGCGTAAATTACTTGCGCTAGATCCAGGTAATGTACAAGCGCGAACTAATTTAGGGGTCAGTTTGATAATGTTGGATCAGGTCAGAGGAAGCCATTGAAGAATTTGATACAGCACTTCGATATGAACCCGCACTTCTTAGCTGCTGCAGGTTGGATGATTGGAGAAAAAAATCGAATTTGCAGTTGGGATGGCTTGGATGAATTGCGTAAAAAAGTTGCACAATTTGCTAACCGACCCGGCAGTACACAATCGGTAAATTCATTTATTTTACTGAGCAATTATGATGATCCCGCGAAGTTCTTGGAATGGTCGCGAATCAACGCCAGAGAGAACTTTGCCAATTTAGGTATGCAAAACGCGCCAGCAAAAGGCAACGGTCGCAAGCACGATCGCATTCGCGTTGGTTATTTCTCTGTTGACTTCAGAAATCATCCAGTTGCGCATCTTACGGCGCCCTCTATGGATTGCATGACAGAGAAAAGTTTGAGATATGGGTTTATTCGTACGGACCAGATGATAAGTCACCCAGTGCGTCAGAGGATTCAAAATGGGGCGGAGCATTTTATTAACTTAGAAGGCTGCTCCATTCAAGGTATGGTGGAGCGAATTCGAGTGATGAGATTGATATTTTGGTCGATTTGTCGGGCAATACTCGTGGCGCAAAAATACAAGTAATGGGACATAGGCCAGCGCCTGTACAAGTACATTGGTTAGGCTTTATTGGCAGCATGGGCAGCAAGTACTATGACTACACCATTGTTGATCAATTTGTAGCGCCTGCAGGTGCAGACGAATTCTTCGATGAAAAGTTGTTACGTATGCCTGATTGTTTTCAAATCAATGATACCAATCGCCCCTTGCAATTAGAGCCATTGCAAAGATCGGAATTTGGATTGCCAGAGCAGGCTTTTGTTTTTGCCGATTTCAACCAGTCGTTCAAAATACAACCGGAAATTTTTGATGCATGGACAGAAATCATCAAAGCGGTACCAAACAGTGTGCTGTGGTTGGCTGATGGTCATCATTCATATATCAAAAACATTCGTGCAGCTTGGGAGAAAGCAGGACTGGACAACTCCAGATTAATCATCGCACCTAGAACCACTGTTGACCGCTATTTGGCTCAGTTCCAATTGGTCGATTTATTCTTAGATGTCTTCCCTTACACAAGTGGTACCACGGCAAGTGATGCCTTGTGGGCGGGTTGCCCATTGCTTGCATTGGTGGGCAAAACCATGGTGGCTCGCATGGCGGGCAGTTTGGTAAAAGCTGCTGGGTTGCCAGAGCTTATTGACGTACTCTTTAGAAGAGTATAAACAAAAAGCAATTTATTTGGCCAATAGTCACAGAGAGCTTTCGGAAATACGACAGAAGTTGATGGCCAATCGGATGAGTGTACCGCTGTTCAATACACCAAAATTTGTAAAAAACCTCGAAAATGCATACGAGCAAATTGCGCATATGTCTTGGGCTGGTGAAGAATTGAAACCAGTCACTATCAATTAATTTCATCACAAAGGAAAGTTGCACATATGGCTTTAAAACTCGATTTCGGTTGTGGCAACACACCTCGCGCAGGTTATTTGGGTGTTGATATCACGACAGTGGGCACGAAAGCCGATATCGCTGTTGATTTGTTCACCTTTCCTTGGCCATGGCCAGACAACAGTGTGGAAGCCATTTGGTGCAGTCATTTTTTTGAACACATTCCTGGCAACAAACGCGGGCAGTTTATGGAAGAGGTGTGGCGCATATTGGTACCAGGCGGCGAGATGATGATCATTTGCCCCCACGCCAGAAGTAACAGAGCCGTACAAGACCTGACGCATGAGTGGCCGCCAATCGTTTGGGAGTCTTTTTTATATTTCAATCGCGGCTGGCGCAAAGCCAATGGCTTGGAGCATTTTCCGTATCCCACAAAGTGCGATTTTGATTTTTCTTACGGCGATATCCCTCATCCAGACTTTAATGAAAAGTCGCAGGATGAAAAATCATTCGCGGTTAATCACTATTGGAATGGCGCTGTGGACATACATGCGCAGTTGGTTGCTCAAAAATAAAGTTCTGAGTGGGAAGTTAGCATGCCTGACAAGCTCTAAGTTAGTATGGTCATGGCAACGTGCTTGCCAGATACAGATTTCTATTCGCTCTTTAGTAGGGGCAATCGATCCGTAAATAGTATATTGTCAAGACGATTGGCGCTTTGACGATTTGCCTTTTAAGAGCCACATGCTATAGGGTATTTTTCTTCATACTGGCGCGAGACAGATGTCATGTATGAGCGAAATAGGTGCTTTGACTTACCCGACAAACAATAGACGTAGAGACAAAAAATTGGAAAAAATAAAGTATAGAAATGATATTGACGGGTTGCGCGGGATTTGCGTTCTCGCTGTAGTTGTTTATCATGTATTTCCCAAAATGGCGCCGGGCGGATTTTTAGGTGTCGATATCTTTTTTGGTATTTCAGGTTTTCTTATTTGTCAATTGATTCTCAATCAGATTCAAGCGCACAACTTTAGCCTATTTGGTTTTTTTGCAAGCAGAATTAGACGCATCTTCCCAGCTCTGATCTTGGTATTCTTATTTAGTGTCAGTGCGGGGAGTTACTTGTTGCCTTTTGATGAGTTTCGTCAATTGAATCTACACATTGCGACTGGTTCAGTATTTTCGTCAAACTTTTTGCTTGCAAATGAATTGGGATATTTTGATACAGCCTCGGCTCGCAAGCCGCTGCTGCACCTATGGTCACTCGCAGTAGAGGAGCAGTTTTATGTCATATTTCCATTTGTAATTTTGTTATTGTACCGATCGCGGTTACGCATTGGGTTGGCGATACTTACATTTGCCATATCTTCGTATGCTGCGGGTGTTTACACGGCGCAAGGTGATGCCGATGGCGCGTATTTTTATTCTTGGTGCCGATTTTATGAAATATTAGCAGGCGCTGCATTGGCTGTTGGTGCAAGTTCAAACGCAACGTCAATTAGGAGCCAGATATTCTTGTTTTTTGCCACGACGATGTCCGCATTGATGACATATATGTCGCAAACCATATTCTTGAAGGTTTGCAGCATTTTGATGTTATTGTTGTTGCCGGGCGAAAACAGGGCAAAAAAATCAATTGGTTTGGGCAGGCCTTGTTGATAACTGTGATCCATCAACGTTTTCTTCGTTGATATATATAGGCGCATTAAGCGGTGGGTCGGTAGTGTTTCTGAGGATGGTACAAGAGGGGTTGATTTTTTTGGGCTGCCTTGAACCAGGCATGTTCAGAATCGCAAAGAATGATACTGGGCTCGACAGTAAGACATTGATCTTGTATCAACAAATTACGAACCAAGTCAATACAAAAATAAACTGGACGCCTGAGCGAAAAAAGATCATCATATTTGGCGACAGTCAAGCACAAGATTTGTTCAGTTCGTGGAAGAATGACACTGGTGTAGGTTTGATGATGATTAATTCAGGATATTTTTGTTCAGCGTTTAGATATCCCGATAAAGACCAGACAAGACACCTCGATTACTGTAATAAGCAGTTTGAATTGTTGGTTAACTCGACTGAAATACAGGAGGCAGATTTGTTGGTTTACACTCATTTGTGGCGTGATAGAGAAGAGTACGTACCAGGTTACCAAGAAAGTTTAGACCGTATACGAGAAGCAAATCCAAAATTATCTGTTTACTTCATGGGGCCGAAGCCTATTATTTGGAAGTCTTACGTAACTATCAATGCCATTATGCTGGATTACAAGCCGACACAGAGCATCAACGATTACTTGAACCGCGTTCGTGACGATAACAGTAGTAAAGTTAGTTATGCTCGTGGTATAGCCGATAAATTAAACGTCGGATTTATTGATGCGATCCCAATTTTGTGCAAGAAAGTTGCGAGCTACATTCAGGTACTGAACACTATTACTATGACCAGTCGCATTGGACGCCGGCAGGTACCCGTCATTTTTATGAGAGAGCGGCGCCAATCCTGTCGCAGCTGGTTAATAAGAATAGTCAATGAAATAATCCCAATTATTAATTAATATGTTTGCCACAACTAAATATAACCACGGCCCCATTCTATGGATCGGCCTCATAGCTGTATTGCTGTGCGCCCAAAGGACATGGGCTGATACTTGGATAACTGCCAACGTTTTTGCTGTACAAGAGGGTACCTCGTCGAATGTAAGCACCTTCACGCCGCTTACACATCACGATACTGGTCATGGCACTTACCAAGGCATATATCTACGCACCGGAGTGACCAAGTACAAGTTTGATGGCAGTGATTCAACTCAAAGTTATATATCTAAAGGCGAATCATTGGCAATTGGACTGGGCATTAACCAAAAACTTGATTCGAACACTTCGTTCTTGGTGGGTGCAGATGTTGAGTTGCGGAAACAAAATGCCAGCGGAGAGCAGTTAACGCTCAGGTTAGGATCCACGCTTTACCATCAGTGGGCGACAAATGACAAGTTGAATGTAACTCTGAGTTATGCGCCGCGTTTTGATTCGTATTGGGCTTCAGTGATGAATGCTCATTCCATCACTGGTGATGGTTGGTATGTCGGTCCGCAGTTTAGCGCAACTGGTGAACAGAAGTACAGTTCTAAAAGTATTGCTGCGGTAGTGGGTAAATCTTCAATCAGAAAAGGTGATTTAGGTTTTACTGCTTCTATTGGTGTTTCTAAAGCTGCTAATACAGGCAGTAAGACAGCCCCATTTTTTAGTGCATCAGTATCCTACGGGTATTAGGTTTTGATGCATAGATTTGTATAAGTTTTTAAGAAGTATTGTTTAGATTCATGGATCATATTTCAGCCTACATGGTTGCGGCACAGATTTTTTTAATTTTGTATTGGCTAGCATTTGGTTTGCTGGCATTTCAATCTTTTCATAAACTGACGCAGACATTGAGTGCATTAGGAAGGCAGCGAACTCTTTCAACTAAGATCTGGGCTGACTGGCCCACTGTGACGGTTCAGCTGCCAATATACAACGAGCGCTTTGTCGCTGCGCGCGTCATAGAAGCTTGTGCCAAATTGGATTACCCTCGAAATAAGTACGAAATCCAAGTTTTGGATGACTCTGACGATGAAACAGTACAGCTTATTGATGAGGCAGTTGCTAAATGTAGTGCAATGGGCCTCGATATTTCTGTCCACAGACGTTCAAATCGATCGGGATTTAAAGCTGGTTCGTTGGAAGCGGCAACACCCAGCGCTAAGGGTGAGTTTTTGTTATTGTTCGATGCTGATTTTGTGCCTGAAGTTGATGTTTTAAAGCGATTGCTTAGCCATTTTGATAACCCCAAAGTCGCTTTGGTACAAGCGCGATGGGAGCATTTGAACCTAGAGGAATCTTGGGTAACCAAAACACAAGCGGTATTACTGGATGCGCATTTCGCAGTTGAACAGTATGTGCGGTCACCGTCGATCACATTTCTGGAATTTCAATGGTACGGCTGGTTTGTGGCGCAAATCAGCAATTCTGGATTCGGGAGGATGGCACTCGGACACACTGACGGAAGACATGGATCTCAGCTATAGAGCGCAAATGCGAGGCTGGCAATTTCGGTATGCGCAAGACATCAGTGTGATGTCTGAACTTCCAGCAGATATCAATGGTTTCAATTCGCAGCAGCGGCGTTGGGCAAAAGGTGGTGGCCAAACCGCACAAAAACTGAGCGGACAATTCTGGCGTACAAGAGTTGGAGGTTGGAGAAAGTTTGAGGGTTTAATGCACCTATTTGCAAACCACGGTTATCTTGCTTAAGTTAGTGTTAATTCCTTTGTTGCCATTGTATGTACTCATTCGCAATGACTTAAATTACCATGTCTATCTTCAGTTGTGGAAGAGTGCCGTGCTATTGGTCAATTTTTTGTCATTGATTGTGTATTACGGTTTGCCAATAGTCAGATTTAAACGTCCTCTGCATTTCTTATTTTTGTATGTTCCTGCAGCGATCGTGATGGAAACAGGTATTTCCGGTCCAAAAAGCTTTTGCAATTATTGAGGGCTTTTATCAAAAAAATTTCGAATGGGAGCGAACCGTTAAAGCTAGCGGGGGCAAATGAGATTGCGTTAAATTTGGACGCCATATGTGTCAAGAGCACAATGGCCAGGGTTGGTTGAAATTGGTTTTAGCGCTTGGCTTGTCGTTGTCCTTGATTTGGTTGAAAACGTTTGATAGCATCACTCATTCGGCAACTTTTTTTATCATTTTTTCAATGCTGAGTCTTTTTGTTGTGGGATTGTCATCGGTCGCACGTGAGTGATTTTGTGCGTCAAAAAATCCGTAGTTCAAACAATTTGTTGCTTGCGGGTCGTTAATGAAAGTCGTTGTAAGCTGGAAGTAACAACAATGGGCAATTGTCGTATTTAAATAGATTGATAATAGTAAGCTATAATTGAAAGCTTTTCGGAATTTCCGAAGGGGTAGCCGTCTTCGTAGGAGAAGACTATTTTTTTACACGTTCTTATCGTTTGGGGACGTTTTTATTTTTAGGAAGCAGCAGTGCCAACCATTAATCAGTTAATTCGACATGGACGCGAGGTGGAAACCATCAAGTCCAAGAGTCCTGCTATGCAGAACTCGCCACAGCGTCGCGGTGTTTGTACACGTGTGTACACCACCACGCCAAAGAAGCCTAACTCCGCTTTGCGTAAAGTTGCCAAAGTGCGCTTGACCAACGGTTTTGAGGTGATTTCATACATCGGCGGTGAAGGCCACAACTTGCAGGAACACAGCGTTGTGCTGGTTCGCGGCGGTCGTGTGAAAGACTTGCCAGGTGTGCGTTACCACATCGTGCGTGGATCGCTCGATTTGCAAGGCGTGAAAGATCGCAAGCAATCGCGTTCTAAATACGGTGCAAAGAAGCCAAAAGCTAAATAAGCCAAGTAAACAGTTTTTTCGGTGCTGATATTTGCGTGGCGCAAATAAGCAGCGTAGTGATTCCAACTTTCAATGTCGAAAGCGAATCGAGTAAGTGAGGTCTGAATGACCATTGATGTATTAATTAAATGATTAACACATCCACTGAAGCAAGATATAAGAGGTGAAACCATGCCACGTCGTCGCGAAGTCCCCAAACGTGAAATCCTGCCTGATCCTAAATACGGCAACATCGAACTCGCAAAATTCATGAACGTTGTGATGCAAAGCGGTAAAAAAGCTGTTGCAGAGCGCATCGTTTATGGTGCTCTTGAGCACATTGAGAAAAAATCTGGCGGCAAAGACCCATTAGAGGCGTTTGCCATTGCCATTAACAACATCAAACCCATGGTTGAGGTGAAATCTCGCCGCGTGGGTGGTGCAAACTACCAAGTGCCAGTTGAAGTGCGTCCTGTGCGTCGCTTGGCATTGTCAATGCGTTGGCTCAAAGAGGCTGCTAAAAAACGCGGCGAAAAATCAATGGCTTTGCGCTTGGCAAACGAAATGATTGAAGCAACTGAAGGTCGTGGCGGCGCCATGAAAAAGCGTGACGAAGTTCACCGCATGGCTGAGGCGAACAAAGCCTTCTCCCACTTCCGTTTCTAAACGCAGCTTCAAAAGGAAAAAATTATTATGGCTCGCATTACACCTATCGAGCGCTATCGGAACATTGGTATTTCAGCGCACATTGACGCTGGTAAAACCACTACCACAGAGCGCGTACTTTTCTACACTGGCGTGAATCACAAAATCGGTGAAGTTCATGACGGTGCTGCCACCATGGACTGGATGGAACAAGAGCAAGAGCGTGGTATCACCATCACGTCTGCTGCTACCACTTGTTTTTGGAAGGGCATGGACGGTTCACGTTTAGATCACCGCATCAACATCATTGACACCCCAGGCCACGTTGACTTCACCATTGAAGTTGAGCGTTCCATGCGTGTGCTCGATGGCGCTGTGATGGTTTATTGCGCTGTGGGCGGCGTACAGCCGCAGTCTGAAACCGTTTGGCGTCAGGCAAACAAATACAAAGTGCCACGTTTGGCGTTTGTGAACAAAATGGACCGCACTGGTGCCAACTTCTACAAAGTGGTTGAAGGCATGAAATTGCGTTTGAAGGCCAACCCAGTGCCTATCGTGATCCCAATTGGCGCTGAAGAAAACTTCACAGGCGTGGTGGATTTGATCAAGATGAAGGCCATCATTTGGGATGAGGCTTCACAGGGTATGAAATTCAATTACGTTGACATTCCAGCCGATTTGTTGGCGACAGCAAAAGAATGGCGCGAAAAAATGGTTGAAGCTGCTGCTGAAGCCACTGAAGAGTACATGAACAAGTACCTTGAAGAAGGTGACTTGACTGAGGCTGAAATTTTAGACGGCATCCGCAAGCGCACCATTGCCAGCGAAATTCAACCCATGTTGTGCGGTACAGCGTTTAAAAACAAAGGCGTACAGCGCATGTTGGACGCGGTGTTGGACTTCATGCCTTCACCGATTGACATTCCGCCTGTGAGTGGTATTTCTGAAGACGAAACACCCACAACACGCAAAGCCGATGACAGTGAGAAATTCTCTGCTTTGGCATTCAAATTGATGACCGATCCGTTTGTGGGTCAGTTGACATTCGTTCGCGTGTACTCTGGCGTGTTGAACAAAGGCGACACCATTTACAACCCTGTACGCGGCAAAAAAGAGCGTATTGGTCGTATCGTGCAAATGCATGCCAACGAGCGTGAAGAAGTGACTGAAATTCGTGCTGGCGACATCGCTGCTTGTATCGGTTTGAAAGATGTGACCACAGGTGAGACCTTGTGCGATCCATCATCAATCGTCACACTCGAGCGCATGATTTTCCCTGAGCCCGTGATTACACAGGCGGTTGAGCCTAAAACCAAAGCTGACCAAGAGAAAATGGGTATTGCTTTGCAACGTTTGGCACAAGAAGATCCTTCTTTCCGCGTTAAGACCGATGAAGAGTCTGGTCAAACCCTGATTGCAGGTATGGGCGAGTTGCATTTGGAAATTATTGTTGACCGCATGAAGCGCGAATTTGGCGTTGAAGCCAACGTGGGTAAACCACAGGTAGCCTACCGCGAAACAATTCGCAAGACCATCGAAGATGCTGAAGGCAAATTCGTACGTCAATCAGGCGGTAAAGGTCAATACGGTCACGTTGTGCTCAAAATTGAGCCGAACGAGGCTGGCAAAGGCATTGAATTCGTTGATGCGATCAAGGGTGGTGTGGTTCCGCGTGAATACATTCCTGCTGTTGAAAAGGGTATCAATGAAGCGGTGACCCAAGGCGTGATGGCTGGTTACCCAGTTGTTGACGTGAAAGTCACTTTGCATTTCGGTTCATACCACGATGTTGACTCGAATGAATTGGCTTTCAAAATGGCTGCTATCTTCGGTTTCAAAGAAGGTTGCCGTAAAGCGAACCCCGTGATTTTGGAGCCGATGATGGCGGTTGAAGTCGAAACGCCGGAAGATTATGCTGGTAACGTGATGGGCGATTTGTCTTCACGTCGCGGTATGGTGCAAGGCATGGAAGACATGATTGGCGGCGGCAAAGCGATTAAAGCTGAAGTGCCATTGTCAGAAATGTTTGGCTACTCAACCACTTTGCGTTCAATGTCTCAAGGTCGTGCTTCCTACACAATGGAATTCAAGCACTACTCTGAAGCACCTCGCAATGTGACAGAAGCCATCATGGCTTCACGTACCAAGTAAGGTGTAAAGTAGTTATTGCTCTGGTATGCTATATATTTAATAGCATACTAGGCAATAAATACGCCGGCTAGAGCCTGATTTTATATAAATTTTTAGTTGTCTGCGATTGTGTGCCCTTCACTGCCCGTGGTGAGGGAATCAGCAACACAGTGCAAACATTAAACCAATTCACGGGTATTGCTCATTAAAGGAAGCCATCATGGCAAAAGAAAAATTTGTACGTACCAAACCCCACGTGAACGTCGGCACGATTGGCCACGTTGACCACGGTAAAACAACCCTCACTGCTGCGATCACGACCGTATTGGCAGCCAAATTTGGTGGCCAAGCCAAAGCCTACGACCAAATCGACGCAGCACCCGAAGAAAAAGCACGCGGTATTACGATTAATACAGCGCACGTTGAATACGAAACAGAAACCCGCCACTACGCCCACGTGGACTGCCCAGGCCATGCTGACTATGTGAAAAACATGATCACCGGCGCAGCCCAAATGGACGGCGCTATTTTGGTTTGTTCAGCCGCTGACGGCCCAATGCCTCAAACCCGCGAACACATCTTGTTGGCACGCCAAGTGGGCGTACCTTACATCATCGTCTTCTTGAACAAATGCGACATGGTTGACGACGAAGAATTGTTGGAACTGGTCGAAATGGAAGTGCGCGAGTTGCTCGACAAGTATGACTTCCCAGGCGACGCAACCCCCATCGTCCGTGGTTCAGCCAAACTCGCCATGGAAGGCGACAAAGGCCCATTGGGCGAAGGCGCCATCATCAAACTCGCTGAAGCGCTGGACAGCTACATCCCCACACCAGAACGCGCCGTAGACGGTGCCTTCTTGATGCCAGTGGAAGACGTGTTCTCCATCTCTGGCCGTGGTACTGTGGTAACCGGTCGTATCGAGCGCGGTATCATCAAAGTCGGCGAAGAGATCGAAATCGTCGGTATCGTCGACACCGTCAAAACCACCTGCACTGGCGTGGAAATGTTCCGCAAGTTGTTGGACCAAGGTCAAGCTGGCGACAACGTCGGTATCTTGTTGCGCGGCACCAAGCGTGAAGAAGTTCAACGTGGTCAAGTTTTGGGCAAACCAGGCTCCATCAAGCCACACACCCACTTCACCTCAGAAATCTACGTCTTGTCCAAAGACGAAGGTGGCCGTCACACCCCATTCTTCAACAACTACCGCCCCCAGTTCTACTTCCGTACCACGGACGTAACCGGCGCGATTGAGTTGCCAGAAGGCAAAGAAATGGTGATGCCAGGCGACAACGTGTCGATCACTGTCAAGTTGATCAGCCCGATTGCGATGGAAGAAGGCTTGCGCTTCGCGATTCGTGAAGGCGGCAAAACCGTCGGCGCGGGTGTTGTGGCTAAGATTTTGGCTTAATCGTTAGAGAAAGCTAGACAAACTTATGGCAACCAAACAAAAAATTCGCATTCGCCTCAAAGCGTTTGATTACAAACTGATTGACCAATCTGCAGCTGAGATTGTTGATACTGCTAAACGCACTGGCGCTATTGTCAAAGGCCCCGTACCTTTGCCAACACGCATGAAGCGTTTTGATATCTTGCGTTCACCACACGTCAACAAAACCAGCCGTGATCAGTTGGAAATTCGCACGCACCAGCGTTTGATGGACATCGTTGACCCAACAGATAAAACTGTTGACGCATTGATGAAACTCGACCTGCCTGCTGGCGTGGACGTAGAAATCAAGTTGCAATAAATAGCAACTCAGCTTTAAAAGACTGAATTTAAGGCTGAATTTCTGCAAAAAGTTCAGAAATATAGAGCGGACTTGGCTTTTAAGCCTTGGTTCGTTCTATAATCTGAGGCTCTGTGTTTTTAGCATAGAGTTTTATTAACCCTCTTTCACACAAAACGCATGTGGCCAATTGAAGTCGCAGCGGTGAAGGAATAAACCGTGAGAACGGGAGAAAAACATGAGTCTGAGCAATTCCTTAGGGTTGCTGGGGCGCAAGGTTGGCATGATGCGTGTCTTTACCGATGAAGGGGATTCAGTTCCTGTCACGGTAGTCGATGTGTCAAACAACCGTGTGACTCAGATTAAAACCAATGAGAATGATGGCTACGTTGCCTTGCAGGTAACGTTTGGTTCGCGCAAAGCATCGCGTGTGACCAAGCCAATTGCTGGCCACCTTGCGAAAGCAGGCGTTGAAGCCGGTGAAATCATCCAAGAATTCCGTGTAACTGCTGATACCGCTGGCCAATACGCTGCTGGTGCAGTTGTGCCTGCGTCTGCTGTATTTGCAGTCGGTCAATCCGTTGATGTGCAAGGCACTTCAATTGGTAAAGGCTTTACCGGAACCATTACCCGTCATAACTTCAGTTCACAGCGCGCATCGCACGGTAACAGCCGTTCGCATAACGTACCTGGTTCTATCGGTATGAACCAAGATCCTGGTCGCGTGTTCCCTGGAAAGCGCATGTCGGGTCAAATGGGTAATGTGACTAAAACGATTCAAAATTTAGACGTGGTTCGTATTGACGAAGCGCGTCAATTGTTGATGATCAAAGGTGCTATCCCTGGTTCAGCTGGCGGTTTCGTCAGCGTTCGTCCAGCGGTTAAAGCCAAGTCTGTGAAAGGAGCGAAATAATGAACATCGAACTCCTGAATGACCAAGGTCAAGCAGCATCAACTTACGATGTGCCAGAGACTGTGTTTGGACGTGATTACAACGAAGACTTGGTTCACCAAGTGGTTGTTGCATTCCAAGCCAATGCACGTCAAGGTACACGTGCTCAAAAAGATCGTCGCACAGTTCGTCACTCAACCAAAAAGCCTTTTGCACAAAAGGGTACTGGTCGTGCACGTGCTGGTATGACATCTTCTCCTTTGTGGCGTGGAGGCGGTCGCGCTTTCCCTAACAGCCCGGATGAGAATTTCACACAAAAAATCAACAAGAAAATGTACCGTGCTGGCATGGCTTCTATTTTCTCTCAGTTGGCACGCGAAGGTCGTTTGGCCATCGTTGACTCTTTGAAAGTTGACTCACCTAAAACTGCACCATTGGCTGCAAAATTCAAAGCGATGAATTTGCAATCTGTTTTGGTGATTGCAGATGAGGTGGATGAGAATTTGTATTTGGCGTCTCGTAACTTGGTCAACGTGATGGTTGTAGAGCCACGCTACGCTGACCCAGTTTCTTTGGTTCACTTTAAGAAAGTGATCGTGACCAAAGCTGCCGTCGAAAAACTCAAGGAGATGTTCGCATGAGCCGCATGAATCCTACCAAAGCAGAATGCCAATTTGACGAAGGCCGTTTGATGCAATTATTGGTTGCACCCATCGTGTCTGAAAAAGCAACCATGGTTGCTGACAAGGGCAATGTTGTCACATTCAAGGTGCTGCAAGACGCTACAAAACCTGAAATCAAAGCCGCTGTGGAATTGATGTTCAAAGTTGAAGTGAAATCAGTGAATATGGTGAATACCAAAGGCAAAACCAAGCGTTTTGGCAAATCAATGGGACGTCGCGACAATGTTCGCAAAGCCTACGTGATGCTCAAACCTGGTCAAGAGCTGAACCTATCTGGGGAGGCTGCGTAATCATGGCTGTCATTAAAATGAAACCAACCTCACCAGGCCGTCGTGGCGTGGTGAAGGTCACACGTGATCATCTGTACAAAGGCGCACCTCATGCACCATTGTTAGAACCACAAATGCAAAACGCTGGCCGTAACAACAACGGTCATATCACGATTCGTCATCGTGGTGGTGGACATAAACACCATTACCGTGTCGTTGACTTTTTGCGTAACAAAGACGGTATTCCCGCAAAAGTAGAGCGTATTGAATACGATCCAAACCGTTCAGCACATTTGGCATTGGTTTGCTATGCTGATGGTGAGCGTCGTTATGTAATCGCTCCTCGCGGCTTAGAGGCTGGTGCAAGCATCATGAGCGGAGCAGAAGCGCCGATTCGTGCTGGTAACACATTGCCTATTCGCAATATCCCTGTTGGTTCAACCATTCACTGCATCGAAATGCAAATCGGCAAAGGCGCGCAAATCGCACGTTCAGCCGGTACTTCAGCAACCTTGCTCGCTCGCGAAGGCATTTATGCTCAAGTGCGTATGCGTTCAGGCGAAGTGCGCAAGATTCACATCGAATGCCGTGCAACCATCGGTGAAGTCGCCAACGAAGAACACAGCTTGCGCCGTTTAGGTAAAGCCGGTGTGAAGCGTTGGATGGGTATTCGTCCTACCGTTCGCGGTGTGGTTATGAATCCTGTTGATCACCCACATGGTGGTGGCGAAGGTAAAACTGGCGAAGGCCGTCATCCTGTCGATCCTTGGGGTAATCTCACCAAGGGTTATCGTACCCGTAACAACAAGCGCACCCAGGTTATGGTTGTGTCGCGTCGTAAGAAATAAGGGGAAGGCACATGACTCGCTCTCTCAAAAAAGGTCCATTTGTAGACCATCACTTGGTTGCAAAGGTTGATAAAGCCGTTGCAGGCAAAGACAAAAAGCCGATTAAAACTTGGTCACGCCGTTCTATGGTGTTGCCAGAGTTTATTGGCTTGACAATTGCTGTCCATAACGGCAAGCAACATATTCCTGTGTATATCACCGACCAGATGGTTGGCCATAAGTTAGGTGAGTTCGCGCTCACTCGTACTTTCAAGGGTCATGCGGCTGATAAAAAAGTCGTGAAGAAATAAGGAAAGACCATGGAAACACGTGCAACATTACGTGGCGTGCGTTTGTCAGTAGACAAAGGACGCCTGGTCGCAGATTTAATTCGCGGCAAAAAAGTTGACCAAGCATTGAATGTTTTACAGTTTACGCAGAAAAAAGCGGCTGTGATTATCAAGAAAGTGCTCGAGTCTGCTATCGCAAATGCAGAACATAACGATGGCGCTGATATCGATGAATTGAGAGTGAAAACAATCTACGTCGAACAAGGCGCTACGCTCAAACGCTTCACCGCGCGCGCTAAAGGCCGTGGCAACAGCATCAGCAAGCCCACGTGCCATGTGTACGTGACGGTTGGTAATTGAAAGGTCTGAATTAATATGGGACAAAAAATCAACCCAACAGGCTTTCGCCTAGCTATTAGCCGCAACTGGTCATCACGTTGGTATGCCAATAACCGCGATTTCGCGGGCATGTTGGCGGAAGACATCAAGGTGCGTGAGTACCTGAAGGCCAAGCTTAAAAACGCATCTGTGTCACGCGTTCTCATTGAGCGCCCAGCTAAAAATGCGCGCATCACTATTTTCTCTGCTCGTCCAGGCGTCGTTATCGGCAAAAAAGGCGAAGACATTGAAAACTTGAAGCGTGATTTGGGCAAACAATTGGGTGTGCCAGTTGCTGTCAACATCGAAGAAGTGCGCAAGCCTGAAATCGATGCCAAATTGATTGCTGACTCCATCACGCAACAACTTGAAAAGCGCATCATGTTCCGCCGTGCCATGAAACGTGCCATGCAAAACGCCATGCGTTTGGGCGCATTGGGCATCAAGATCATGTCTGCAGGTCGTTTGAATGGTATCGAAATTGCGCGTACGCGAATGGTATCGCGAAGGCCGCGTGCCATTGCATACATTGCGTTCAGATATTGACTACGGTACTTCTGAAGCTCAAACTACATACGGCATTATTGGCGTGAAAGTTTGGGTTTACAAAGGTGACACTTTAGGTCGTAACGATCTGCCAGCAGTGGTAGAGACACCACGTCCAGAAGATGACCGCGCTGGTCGCCGTGATCCACGTGGTCCGCGTCGTGAAGCACGCCCAGCAGGTACAACTGGTGACAAGCCAGCTGTGCGTGCACCGCGTCGCATTGTCAGCGCTCCCGTTGATGGAAGCGATAAACCCGCAGAGGCAACTGCCGCTGTTACCCCAGGTGCTGATGCACCGAAACCTGCCGTTAAGCGCGTACGTAAAGTAGCCGCGCCTGCCGCTGCCCCAGCAGCGACTGACGGCAAAGGAGAATAATTATGTTGCAACCCGCTCGTCGCAAGTACCGCAAAGAGCAAAAAGGCCGTAACACCGGTGTCGCTACTCGAGGCAGCTCAGTGGCGTTTGGTGATTTCGGTCTGAAATGTACTGACCGTGGCCGTTTAACTGCGCGCCAAATCGAAGCAGCACGTCGTGCTATTTCTCGTCACGTTAAGCGTGGCGGCCGTATTTGGATTCGTGTGTTCCCTGACAAACCAATTTCCCAAAAGCCTGCTGAAGTGCGTATGGGTAATGGTAAAGGTAATCCTGAATACTACGTTGCTGAAATTCAACCTGGCAAAATTGTGTTTGAAATTGTCGGTGTACCAGAAGAATTGGCTCGTGAAGCATTCCGTTTGGCTGCTGCCAAACTGCCTTTGCGTACGACTTTTGTCGCACGTGCACTTGGTCAATAATCAGGAGAAACAGATATGAAAGCTACTGAATTACGCCAAAAAGACGTTGCAGCACTGCAAACTGAAGTCAAAGCTTTGCAAAAAGCACATTTTGGCTTACGCATGCAAAAAGCAACTCAACAACTCACCAACACTGCAACGCTCAGCTCTGCGCGTCGCAACATTGCGCGTGCCAAGACCATTTTGGGTCAAAAGCAAGCCGCAACCACTAGCAAATAAGGAGCAACTGAATGACGGAAGCTAAAACATCCCTCAAGCGCACCTTGATTGGCAAGGTGGTCAGCGATAAACGCAGCAAGACTGTGACTGTGCTGATTGAGCGCCGTGTTAAACACGAACTCTACGGCAAAATTGTTGCTAAAAGCAGCAAGTACCATGCACACGATGAAAAGGGCGAGTACAAAATGGGTGACACCATTGAGATCACTGAAAGCCGCCCAATTTCTAAAACCAAAAACTGGGTAGCCAGCCGTTTGGTACAAAAGGCTATTGTCGATTAATGTCGATGTGTAAGGCTTTTTTCAAAGTCTTTTAACACTTCATCAATGACCCTATAAAGCGGCTCACAATTGTGAGCCGCTTTTATTTTGTGCGCTGTGTTTTGAGAAAATACGCGTTTCACTATCATTAACTTTTACAGGAAAACATCATGATCAAAGTCGGCGACACCTTACCAGCAGCAACTTTAATGGAGTTTGCAGATGTTGAAACTGAGGGCTGTAGCTTAGGCCCTAACGCGGTCGATGTGAGCAAAGCCAGCGCAGGTAAAACCATCGCGTTATTCGCTTTACCTGGCGCTTTCACGCCAACTTGCTCTGCTAAACATGTGCCCGGTTATGCCGAGCGCGTAGCAGAATTCAAAGCAGCAGGCGTAGACGAAATTTGGTGTGTCAGTGTCAACGACGCATTCGTCATGGGCGCATGGGCGCGCGATCAAAAAACCAATGGCAAAGTACGCATGTTGGCCGATGGCGATGCGGTTTTTACCAAAGCAACAGGTTTGACGCTGGACCTTAGCGGCAAGGGCATGGGTTTGCGCAGCAACCGTTATTCCATGCTGGTGAAAGACGGCAAAGTCACCACACTGAATATCGAGGCACCAGGTAAATTTGAAGTCAGTGATGCTGCGACCATGCTGACACAAGCGAAAGCATAAACATCAGCGAAAACCTAGATTGCTATATATTTAATAGCAATCTAGGCAATAAATACGCCGGCTACAAGCCAATTTTATATATAAAATTATAAATCTACCTTGAGGTAGTGTGCGCCTGCCAGCGGGTTGTGGTAGTAAGGTGGAATTTCCTTGAAGCCAAGGTCTTCATACATCGCACGCGCAATTTCCATGTCATCCAATGTGTCTAACAGCACGCTATCGTAGCCGCTCATGCGTGCCGCATCTATGATAGATTCAGCCAATTGCCGGCCTAAGCCTAAGCCTCGAAATTCGGGACGAACAAACAAACGCTTCATTTCCGACGCATTGGCATAATCGCTGCTATCAATGGGTCGCAACGCGCAACAACCAGCTAATTTGTGATCAACCCAAGCCAATAAAAGAGCACCTCTGGGTGGCGAATAATCACCAGGTAAGTTAGCCAATTCGGTATCGAAATCTTGGAAACACAAATCGATGTTGATGGCCTTAGCGTATGCTAGAAAAATTTCCTTCGTTTGCAGTAAATCAGCTTCATGCCGAGGAGACAGAATTTCAATGACAGGCATGGTAATCAGTATCAAAATCTATGTGAATTGGTGCTTAGCTGACCGTTAGATAGACAACTGCAGCACAAGCGAGTAGTGTAAACAGAGCCAAGAGTCGCATGCGACCATCATCTCTCGATGGCGGTGTATCGGCATCAACTAATTTGTCACCGTGAATCATCGGCTTGACAAGGTTTTCTCGCTTTTTATATAAATAAAACAAAATTGCGCCTATGTGAGAAATCACCAACAAGATGATGAAGAGTTTGCCAATTTCTGTATGATAAAAACTGGCTTGACTGACGGTGGCATTCGAAACATATTTGGCTAAGGGACCAACAGCTGCAATCTCGTCATCACTGAATAATCCAGTTGCAACCTGCGCTGAAAGTGTTAGCAAAAGTGCAAACACCGATAAGGCCCCTAAAGGGTTATGTCCAATAGCATGATGTTTAGGATGTGCACCTTTCAGGTAATTGATCATGCTTTTAGGGGAGTAGATGAATGTTGTAAATCGCGACCAATGCCCGCCAATCAAGCCCCAAACAATACGGAAAAGCAGCAAAGTAAAGACAACATAACCTAAGCGGAAATGCCACTCCATGGCATTGCCTCCGACATTCCCAGTGATGATTAAACCGATGACACTGAAAACAAGCAGCCAATGAAAGATACGTGTTGCCAAATCCCAAATGCGAGCAGTCTTCATGGTGCTAAATATTGAAAGTTAATGTATGGCAATGATAAGTGTTTACCCGAATGATTGCTAAATTGTATGAACTTTTGAATTGAACAATAATCACATCTGTGCAATTCAATATGAATTGAGTTCACTGATTGTTCTAACAATTAACCAAATCAATAAGGAAACCTATGAAAAAAATAGCAGGCTTTGTATTATCTGTTGCAGCATTGGCTATGGCAACACCCGCATCTGCGCAATTTCAAAAACCCGAAGATGCAGTGAAATACCGTCAGTCAGCATTCACTATCATGGGTAACCATATGGGTCGTGTGGGTGCGATGGTGATGGGGCGTGTGCCATTTGATGCCAAAGCTGCACAAGACAGTACCCGCGTATTGGCCTTGGTGAGCACGTTGCCAGGACAAACGTTCACTGCAAATACAGAATCAGTCCAAGGCTCTAAGGCTCTACCTGCTATCTGGAAAGAGCAGGACAAGTTCAAGGCAGGTTATGACAAGATGGTTGCTGAAGTTGCCAAACTCGATGCAGCAGCAAAAACTGGAAATTTAGATGCCATTAAAACAGCATTTGGTGATGTTGGCGGTTCTTGCAAAGCATGTCACGATAACTTCCGCGCCAAATAAATTTGATACTTGCTACTTTAATGTCCTAGCTGCTGAGCACTAGGGCATTAAAGTCAGTTGAATATTTTTGGGCTATAATTCGAGGCTCACGGTGGCTGTAGCTCAGCTGGTAGAGTCCAGGATTGTGATTCCTGTTGTCGTGGGTTCGAGCCCCATCAGCCACCCCACTTTTCAAATCCCCCCATTTCTCGCATCATTGACCTAAAAAAGCCAAATCTTGGCTGCTGAGGGAATAATTTTGCCCACCGCGCTGTGCAATCTTGATGGCGCCGAGTCGATTTCCTAAAGCCGCACATTGCTGAAGCGTCCAACCTTTTTCAAGACCAAATAATAAAGCGCCTCTAAACGCATCGCCACAACCCGTTGGGTCCACAACTTCTTTGGCTTTAACTGGTGGCACTAAAGTTCTTTCGCCGTCCACCCAAACTTCGCATCCATGTTCGCCTAAGGTAACAACCAATCCTTGCACTTTTTGAGAGATTTCTGCACTGGATAAACCGGTTCGATCAGACAACATTTTTCCTTCATAGTCATTCACTGTGACCCAAGTGGCTAGTTCAATAAATTGCATTAGCTCTTCACCATTGAACATGGGTAAACCTTGTCCAGGATCGAAAACAAAAGGAATCTCGGCATCTTTGAATTGCTGCGCATGTTGCAACATGGCATCGCGGCCATCAGGTGAAACGATGCCAATCTTGGCATTTTCGTGTTTAACCACCGCTGTTACATGTGCCTGCATCATGGCGCCTGGATGGAAGGCTGTGATTTGGTTGTTGTCATGGTCGGTCATGATCATGGCTTGTGCGGTATAGGTGTCGGAAATTTCTCGGACAAACTCAGTGCTCATACCTAAATCGATGATGCGTTTGGTGTAATCTGCACCATCGCTACCCACTGTTGCCATGATGAGTGGTGTGCCACCGAGTTGCTTGAGAGCATAAGCAATATTGCCAGCGCAACCACCATATTCTCGCCTTAAGGTTGGTACAAAAAAGGATACGTTCAAGTTATGCAATTGATTCGGCAATATTTGGTCAGAAAATTTGCCCCCAAAATTCATGATGCTGTCGAAAGCTAAAGAGCCACAGATGATTGCTGCCATAAGTTATATGTGAAGGTGAGTGAATGAAAGGTGAATAAAAAAGTATCAAGGGTAAAACGCTAAGACGCGGTAGCCGGTGATTTGTGATTTTTCGTTTGGAAGCGAATTTGAAGAGTTGATGAGCAAGCGCACAGTCACTTGTGATTCATTCATCGCAGGAATAATGGGTTCTTTAAGATTCAGTTCTTTAACAGACAAAACCCGTTTGAGTACAGCTCGGTCATTGGTATCAGTGAGACTCAGCTCCAATGCAGGTGCGGCGATTGGCGAAGTTGCATTGTTCTTGATGTTGACTTTGAGTTCTGAGATTTCTCCATCATTTGTGGACTGAACTTTTTGAAACGAAGAGGAATCGATTTTCAAAGCATCGATTTGCATATCCGGTTGAATGATGCAATTCAAGATACTCGCAGGCTGTTGTCAATGTTCGATGCATGCCACTGCTTTTAGCTGCAAAATGGTTGCGTTGGTCGTAAGTCACTTGAATAGCTAAAAGAAGAGTGAACAAATATCAGAGACAAAATCGTTAAACGAATTGTCGTTCCATGTTGCCAAAAAGCTTTTTTATTTGCATCTCTGACAAATGCCAAAGCACTGACATCGGGGGCAATAGAATTTTCATTTTGTTTTGAACTATTCGCATCATCAGTACTTTTGCTAAGTTGAGGTTCTGAATATTGATGCGGAGTTTTATCAATCGATATGTGGATTCCTCTGAAAGTCTGCTTTAGGGATGCTTTGTATGGGTGAGGCAGTGGCCTTTGGGAATTCTTTCTGTGGTTCAGTAATTCTTCCTGCATCAATGGTTTGGGCTGCGCGCTCGGGAACCAAATTCGTACTGGCATCAAATACTTCAGAACAGCGCCCACATCGTACCCAGCCACTGGATATCTTAAGTTGATCAGGTACAACTTTGAATGCAGTTTTGCAGGCAGGGCATCGTGTAGTTAAATTCATAACGCAGCAATTGTAGAGCGCTGACAGTCAAACAAATAAAAGCAATTAACTAAAACGATGCGGTCATCAGAACCCAACCCTCTTCTGTGTTGGAAACTTCGAGTTGGCAGTAGGGTGCATAGGCAGTCTTAAGCTCATCAGCTTGCCTTTCTAAAATACCAGCAAGGACCAACGAACCGCCTTTGGCTACTCTTGCGCATAGCAAGGGCGCAAGTACTTTCAGCGGCGAAGCAAGGATATTTGCCAATACTGTTTGGTATTGGCCAGTTACTGCATCGGTTAGTCCCACACGAATAGCAGCATTGTTTGCTGACGCATTTAAAAGACTCGCCTCTACCGCTGAGGGGTCAATATCAACAGCATCAATATCCAATGCGCCAAATTTTGCTGCCCCAATGGCCAGAATACCTGAGCCACAGCCATAATCCAGCACCCGTTGAAATTTGCTTTTGTCAGTCTGTGTGGCAATCCACTTGAGGCACATGCGGGTGGTTGGATGGGTGCCAGTTCCAAAAGCCAAACCTGGGTCTAGTCGAATGATTTGTTTGGCAGCTACAGGAGGTTCATGCCAAGTAGGAACAATCCAAAACGTGGGTGTGATTTCAACAGGATCAAATTGTGATTGTGTCAAACGCACCCAGTCTTGATCTTGTAACTTAATAATTCCCAGAATAGAACAAGACTCAAAAAAATCCTGTGCTTTAAGCAATTCAGCGGCTTCAATCGCCTTGTCTTCTGTTGCAAATAATGCGGTGACACGGCTACGTTGCCACCCCTCCTTGGGCGGAGGCATATCAGGCTCGCCAAATAGGGCTTGTTCTGAATCGGTTTGTGCGTCTGCATCTTCGACTGAAATGCTCAATGCTTCCAATGCGTCTAAAGCATCGCTCAATTCGTCGATATGCGCCTCTGGGCACATTATTTTCAATTCATTCATTTAGTGATTAGGGGTGTCAGTGGATCTGACTATATTGATGTTAACGCTGGTGCTGCGCCAACCACTCTTCTAGGTAATGGATATTAGTGCCACCCGCCATGAATTTGGCGTCAACCATTAAATCACGGTGTAATGCGATATTGGTGCTGATACCATCCACCAGCATTTCAGCAAGCGCTGTGCGCATACGCCCCATCGCTTGTTCGCGTGTGTCGCCGTGCGTGATAATTTTGCCTATCATGCTGTCGTAATGGGGCGGAACAAAGTAGTTGGTGTAAACGTGTGAATCGACACGAACTCCAGGCCCGCCAGGCGCATGCCACATGGTGATGCGACCAGGTGAAGGCGTGAATTTATATGGATCTTCCGCGTTGATGCGGCATTCAATGGCATGGCCACGCATTTCGATTTGTCGTTGCGTGAAAGGCAACTTTTCTCCCGCTGCAACCATGATTTGAGTTTTGACAATATCTATCCCTGTGACCATTTCGGTGATGGTGTGCTCTACTTGAACACGTGTGTTCATCTCGATGAAATAAAACTCACCGTTTTCATATAAAAATTCGAAAGTGCCAGCACCACGATAGCCAATTTTCTTGCAGGCAGCGACACATCTTTCGCCAATCCGTTCGATGAGTTTGCGAGGAATGCCAGGTGCTGGTGCTTCCTCAATCACTTTTTGGTGGCGGCGTTGCATAGAACAATCTCGGTCACCCAAATAAACGCCATTTTTGTGTTTATCGGTCAAAATTTGAATCTCGACATGGCGCGGGTTTTGCAGAAACTTTTCCATGTACACGGCAGGGTTGCCAAATGCAGCACCCGCTTCAGCTTTGGTCATTTGCACCGCATTAATGAGTGCGGCTTCAGTGTGCACCACGCGCATACCTCGCCCACCACCACCACCTGCAGCTTTGATAATCACCGGATAGCCCACTGATTTGGCAATTTTTCTAACAGCAGCAGGATCGTCTGGCAACTCACCTTCAGAGCCTGGCACACAGGGGACACCTGCTTTGATCATGGCCTGTTTGGCAGAAACCTTATCGCCCATGATGCGAATCGAATCGGCAGTGGGCCCAATAAATTGGAAACCACTTTTTTCAACCCGGTCTGCAAAATTAGCGTTCTCACTGAGAAATCCGTAACCAGGATGTATGGCTTCAGCATCAGTGACTTCAGCAGCAGAAATAATGGCGGGCATATTCAAATAGCTGAGTGCAGATGCTGCGGGTCCTATGCAAACGGCTTCATCTGCGAGTTTGATGTATTTCGCATCTTTATCCGCTTCAGAGTACACCATAACGGCTTTAACACCCATCTCGCGGCATGCGCGTTGTATACGTAACGCGATTTCACCGCGATTGGCAATCAGGATTTTTTTGAACATGGATGACGTTTGGGTTAGGACTGGGGTCGTTGATTCACTTCTTACGCAATGACAATCATGGGTTGACCGTACTCCACTGCTTGGCCGTTTTCACACAAAATTTGAGTTACTGTTCCTGCTCTATCCGCCTCAATTTCGTTCAATATCTTCATGGCTTCAATGATGCAAACAGTATCACCTACCTTGACCACATCACCAATTTCGACGAAAGATTTAGCCCCTGGGCTGGCTGCTCGGTAAAAGCTACCCACCATAGGGTGACTTGACTGCGTGGATGGGTGCGCTGACTTCTGCGACTGGCGCTTCACTGATCACTGTTGCCGCAATGGGTGTAGGCACAATCTGCGTGCTTTGTGGAGCTTGTTGAACTGCTATGGCTTGTGACCCTGTGTTTTGAATGTGGCCAGATTGACTGCCTTTGACAATGCGTACAGTGCCCTCAGCTTCGGTGATTTCTAATTCTGTAACATTCGAGTCTGATACCAAATCGATTAAAGTTTTCAGTTTTCGTAAGTCCATGTGGATTTGCCTTGTAATTTTCAGGAAGTGCGAATTTACACTAAAACTGTCATTAAATTCGTTATTATTCACGTTAATTTCATCTAATTTTGCATTAATTTAGTAATTAAACAAGTAAATTAGGAGCTCTGATTCGGTAATGCTTGTCTGCAAAATTCACTGTGCGAGTTATTTTTGAGATTGTAAAGCGGTTAGCCAGGTAGATAAATCTGAGCCATTTAGTTTACCCATTTTGCGCTGCATTATGCGCCCATTGGCGTCCAGCAATATTGAAAAAGGCAATCCGGATGAGATGTTGCCCCAAGATTTGCTAAGAGAAATGCCGGTAGCACCCGTTATAGCTATAGGAAAAGATAAGGGGGTTTTGCGCAAAAAAGTGCTTACTGCCTCTACCTTGTCAACTGCCAAACCCAAAATTTGAACGCCGTTAGACTGGTTTTCGACGAAGAAGCGATCTAATAAAGGAAGTTCCTCTACGCAGGGTGGGCACCAAGTGGCCCAAAAATTAATCAGCAATGGTTTTGCTCGCAAGCTGGCAAGTTCAAATTTTGTTCCAGTTGGTGTCTCAAAAACCTGTTCCCATAGATTGGGTTGTAAATCATTTTGTGGAGATTGAGAAATAGATTCGGCCTCGTTTTTACCTTGCAACCAATATGCGGCTATGCCTGTGCCGAGCGCTGCAACAGAGGTTGCCAGTAGTAAAGTGCTTCGTTTGGATTCGTCAAGCTTCATGAGGGTGTCTGGTTAAAATGGGAAGTATGCATATTCATATTCTAGGCATTTGTGGAACATTCATGGGCGGCGTAGCAGCTT
Organism: uncultured beta proteobacterium; assembly: GCA_963841045.1. GTDB lineage: Bacteria > Pseudomonadota > Gammaproteobacteria > Burkholderiales > Burkholderiaceae_C > Aalborgiella. Next base: position 29,465 of record CAWJBD010000002.1, read on the forward strand.
TGGCTAGGGAGGCGGGCCACAAAGTTACCGGATGCGATGCTGGCGTTTATCCACCTATGAGTGACCAACTGCGATCTTTGGGCATTGATTTGATTGAGGGATTTGGCGTTGAACAGTTGGCATTAAATCCAGATTTGTTTGTCATTGGCAATGTGATCAGTCGATCTCAATTGCCAGATGGAACTGCCAAGTTCCCACTCATGGAAGCAATTTTAGATCAAGGTTTGCCCTACACGAGTGGGCCGCAGTGGTTATATGAACACGTGCTATATGGTCGTCATGTTTTAGCCGTTGCCGGGACGCATGGAAAAACAACGACCACGTCGATGTTGACTTGGATTCTCGAGCAGGCTGGTTTAAAGCCTGGTTTTTTGGTCGGCGGTGTCCCTTTGAACTTTGGTGTTTCGGCACGACTTGGTGACAAACTCTTCGTTATTGAGGCAGACGAATACGACACCGCTTTTTTTGATAAACGCAGCAAATTTGTCCATTACCGTCCCCGCACAGCCATATTGAATAACCTCGAGTTTGATCATGCTGACATATTTGATAACTTGGCAGCAATTGAGCGGCAGTTTCACCATTTGGTTCGATGTGTTCCATCGACAGGTCGCATTGTTGTGAATGGAAATGAAGCCAGCTTGGAAAGAGTTTTGAAGATGGGGTGTTGGAGTGAAACAGTTCAATTCGGTGAAATGGTGGAACATGGATGGGCCGTTGACGGTTCGCCTAATGATTTCGATGTGATGTACAAAGGTGATGTGCTTGGGCATGTTACATGGTCACTACAAGGTGAACACAACCAAAACAATGCCTTGGCGGCCATCGCTGCCGCGCAGCACGTCGGCGTACTGCCTGATGTTGCAGCAGCAGCTTTGTGCAGTTTTCAAAACGTCAAACGCCGAATGGAATTGCGTGGCACAGAAGCTGGGGTGATGGTTTACGACGATTTTGCACACCACCCAAGTGCAATTGCAACCACCCTAGATGGTTTAAAACAATCGTTGCAAAAGGAACAGAAGAAAAAACGAATACTCGCAGTGTTAGAGCCGCGCAGTAACACCATGAAATTGGGAACGATGAAAGCGCAGTTGGCAGGCAGCTTAAAGGATGCCGATTTGGTTTTTTGTCACAGCGGAGGTTTGGACTGGGATCCACATGAGCCTTTGAGCGCGCTAGGAAATTCATCCCAAGTTGCCAACTCAGTTGATGAATTGGTCAACCAAATCATGCAGAAGGTGCAAAAGGATGATGTGATTGTTTGTATGAGCAATGGCGGATTTGGTGGAATTCACAGTAAGCTGCTAACGGCACTGAAGCATAAAACGAGCTGATGTTGAAACAAATTATCCTCAATGCGGATGATTTCGCGATGAATGCTGCGGTTTCACGTGGCATCATCAATTTGGCACGGTTAGGTCGATTAACTGCGACAAGCGCTATGACTTTGTCACCCAGGTGGGCGGCTGATGCTGTTGAGTTGCAGGAGTTCAAATCTCAAATTGATGTGGGTCTGCATTTAGATTGGACAAGTCCATTTGCTGTTGCAAAGGGACATGGTTTAAGTCTGAATCGAGGAGTTTTGATTGCTGCTTTTGGCGGCTACAACAAAAGCAAGGCTCGAATGGTGATTGAACAACAGCTGGACCTTTTCGAACATGATTGGGGATCATCCCCCAGTCATATTGATGGGCATCAGCATGTGCATCAATTCAGAGGCATCCGTGATGCGTTGGTTGACGTGTTGGCCAGACGTTATGGTTCCCTGCCAAAAGATCAAAGGCCTTATTTGCGCATTTCTGACAATCCATCAGATAGATTCAACTTCAAATCACGGGTCATTGCATCTTTGAATGCAAGTGCTATAAAAAATGTAGCAGATAAAGCAGATATTACGCCGGCTAGAGGCTTATTTGGTGTATATAATTTCTCTGGTGGTGAGCTGAATTATGCAAAAAAAATGGCTCAATGGTTGAACGAGGTACCAACAGGCGGCATCATCATGTGCCATCCTGCCCAAGGCAACTTGGATAAGGGCGATATCGACGATGGAATTTTGAAGGCTCGGCACTGGGAATACAGTTATCTAGCAAGTGATGCATTTGCGCAAACACTCAAAGATTCAAAAATTTCTTTATAAGACCTTGCTGCTAGGTTTATTGTGAAACGCCCAGTAGCGGCTAAGCAAATAAGTTTGCGCACCTGCCACAGCAAAACCAGCAGGCAATGCCAGCCATGATGGCCAATTAAAAAACCGTATAAGCAAACTGAAGACTATTTCGTTGCAAATAAATCCAGCCAGTGAAACACCAACGAAGCGTCCCAAACTCTCGCCCACACTGGTGGTGGTGTCCTTGAAACTCAAGTTTCTGTGCCCCCAAAAACTGACTGAGAACGCGACACAAAATGCCAGAAAGTTATAAAGCTCAGGAATGTTCGACGCGGGAAATAGTTTAGGCAGAATCCATTCCAAAGAGAAATAGACAATCAAATGTGTCAAGCCAGCAGCTGCAGCAACTCCAAAAAACCAAATGCCCGACATTACTTTTGACCAACTTCTGGAAGATTTTGAAGACCCTTGCCAATCTTTGCACCAATTAAATACATCGGTCGATGTTTGACCTCTTCATAGATGCGTCCCACGTATTCAGCCAACACGCCAATAGACAAAAGCTGAATACCGCTTAAAAACATCATACCCACCACTATCGTGGCATATCCTGGGGTATCTGCCCCAAACCAGAAGTAGTCAAAAATAACCCATGCACCATAACCTAAGGATGCCAAAGACAGCATCAAACCAAAGTAACTGACCAAGCGCAGTGGCGTGACTGAGAAAGCCATCAGTCCGGTCAAGGCCAGAGACAGTGCACCACGAAATCCAAAGTTTGATTGACCATCAGCGCGCGGTAATGGTTCGTAATCTATCGCTGTACTGTTAAAACCAACCCAGGCATAAAGACCCTTCATAAAGCGATTGCGCTCTGGTAGATCACGCAAAGCGTTCACCACTTTTTTATCCATCAAGCGAAAATCCCCAGCATTTGCAGGAATTTGGACTCGACTGCGCCAATTGATGAGTTTGTAGAAGACGCTTGTGAATGCAATATGCAGTGCGGATTGATCATGTCTTGTTTTTCGTATGGCGTAAACCACATCGCTACCTTGCTTCCATTTTTGAAGCATTTCAGGTATTAGATCAACCGGATGTTGGCCATCTGCATCAAGAATGACAACAACATCGCCATGCGCCGCATCCAACCCCGCGGTCAATGCTGCTTCTTTGCCAAAGTTGCGCGATAAATTCAGCGCGACTATTTGTGGGTATGAGGCACATAGATCTGACAAAACCTGAGCAGTAGCATCGCGGCTACCGTCGTTAACCACAATGATTTCGATATTTTTTGATAAATTGTTCAGTGCTTTGATGACATGTGGCACAACCACACCCAAGTTGCCAGCTTCGTTGTATGCCGGCATGACACATGAGATTGATGGATGACTGCGATTGTTTAGCGAATTGCTTGATGGGGCATCTGTCATGTTCGGATGAAGGGCTGTTTGTTCAGTCATGCCACTATTTTATGAATTAAATTCCTAGTCAGGGATTTTTTGTAAAGATGAGTTGAATATTTTCAAATCACTTTGCGCCTGAAAATAAGTCCTGATCTCAAAGGCTTTATTGGCATTTTGTTGGGTCACTGTAACTATACCTTCAATGGTGCGCGGGTTGTCTAGAGTACCCAATAGGCTACCAGCGGATAAAGTGATATCGCCATCCAATACAAAATCCCATTTTCCGACGGTTTGTTTCGGCGGATTTTGACTGGAATAGTCGATGGAAAAGCGGTATTTGCCTTCTGGCAAAGCCACAGATGGCCCGTAACTTAACCATCCAGAGGTGGCAATATCCCGTGGTACCAACGCTTGCTGAAGGCCGGATCCATTGACATGGCCAATGACCGTATTCAACTCTGCGGGTCGCCACAATCTGCCATTGGTAACAGCGCGAATAGGGCTGTTCAATACAGCCTGCTTCTCCCAAAACAGTGCGTTGCTGCCTGGAAGACAAACCAAACCGCGTGAGCTTCTTACGCACTCTCCACGCGACATGGCATTTTGTAAAGAGGTGGGATAGCTAAAATTCGACGAAAACGGCACTTGATGATCATAGGCACTTGAAATCATGTACAAGTGACGCGGTTCAAAAGAGGTATCGGCAGCAAGCTTATCGTTTTTGCAGTTCTGCTTGCTTCTTGCTGTGTATCCTGTATTGATTTTTTTATGGTAAGCGTTGGCCAATTGCATCGCCCAAATGTAATGCTGGTAATGCGGATCAGCGCACTGGTAGGTGGGATACAGCATGATTTTGTCAACATGAGACATGACCTCGCTCCATTCCGAAAAATTCAATTGGCTTGGTTTTTTTGCTTCGGATTGAATGCGATCCAGCCACGGCTTGACATCTTTCACTTGCAGTATGAGCGCACTGAACAACAAAAGAGTGACAAACAAACGCATGGATGGCTTGCGTTGGGGATGTGTTTTTATCAAACTTGCTATTGCAGTAAATAAAATCAAGTAACTGACAAACCAAAAAAATCGACCGGAAGCACGAAATGTTCCTGTTAACCAGTACATCCATGTAGGTACATCGAAAACTTTCAGAACACTGTTGCCAACATGAACATTGTTTGACAATGCATAGAGAAATAACCCCAATGCCAACAAACACAAACTGGGGTATTTGCTCGGTATGTTCTTAAAAATTTTCCAATTCAATGCCAATGCGAACGGTATCAACAACAGCAGACCGGCGCCTAGGTAGTTGAATCCTTCGTAATACGGAAACGTAAAAACAGGTGCTACGCCACAATGAACATAACGGCTAGCACCACAAAACGGGTCGCGCAAATTCAGGTAAAAAAAGTCGCCAAATCCTGCCAAATAACTTTTTTGATCGGTATACCCAAGTATCCACATTGTCGCAAAGAGAACCACGCCAAAGACGGCAAGCCGTTTGAGTTGCAATAACCATGACTCACCGGACAATGCCTTGTCTACCAAGAATGCCGCAAAAACACCTGCAGTAAAAGGCAAGAAATACGGATGAATGGTCAACGACAGCATGATCAAAACAATAAAAGTGTTGCTCACGCGTTGGCTGGACCAAATGTGTCGTTGCCCTAAAAAATACAATGCCAACGCGAAAAGGATGACGCTTTGCATCATCAATGCCGGATGGTGGTAACGCGCATGGAGGACTGGCCACGTGATAGCAAAACCTATGGCTACCAATTGTCCAAACCAATGTTTGATGCCTAATGCCCGTATCAGCGCTGTAGCAGCCAATGCTTGCATGACAAAAACCAAACCTATCCACCAGCCAAAGAAATGGAAATGTTCTGCAAAAGCATTTGGGAACATACTCATCAATGCTTTGAAAAACAAAGCAGCAATCGGTATGCCATCCATCAATGCGATGCTGATACCTTCGGGGTGATTCAGGCTTGTGGTCTTCAACAATGGAAATTGCCACGGGTCTTGTGCGTAAAAGCGCCAGCCAGAAATATGCTGAGCAATATCGCCTTCATCAAAAACGCTGCTGTGACCCATTAAAAAAGACAACGGGAATAAATAAGCGACAAACAGCACACCTATAACTAACGCCAAAAAGATGCTTTGGTACTTGCCGAGTGCGGCAAATCCTTTTGCATCCTGTTTTTGGAGCTTAGTGCTGTGCATTTGTTTCACGGAATTTTTTGTATGGAAGTGCTGAATATTCGCAAATCACCTTTGGCGATAAATTGTGCCCGCATTTCTAGAGGGTGACCAGCTTGGCTTTTGTCTAGGTTGATGACACCTTCTATACGCTGTTTTTTGTCGAGGGTCCCGTGCAACACCCCAGATCCAAGAGTGGTCGTGTTATCCAAAGTGACATCCCAGTTACCAACTGGTAGCGTTGTGTCACTGGCGCTACTGTACTCAATGGCAAAGCGGTATTTGCCTTCAGGCAGATACACGAAAGGACCAAAAACAAGCCAACCAGGTTTGGACATGTCTTTGGGCACCAATCGTTGCTCTGAACCTTGACCTTTGGCTATGCCGATTTCGGTGCTGAACTCGGCAGGCTTCCACTGACGCCCTTGTGGAATCAGATGGATAGGGCTTGTCACTAAGGGGAGAGATTCCCAAAAAGCCGGGTTGGTTCCGGTTAAGCAGATCATGTCGTCAAGTCTTCTGACGCATTCACCTTTTTCCATCGCGAGTTGTAAAGATTGAGGGAGTTGAAAGTTATCTGTAAATGGCGTGTTGGCATATGCACCACTTGAGATGATGTGCAAATGACGCGCTTTTAAATCTTGCTGTAACGATAGAGTATCTGCATCGCAGTCTTTGTGTCCGCGTGCCGTGTAGCCAGAATTAATTTGTTTGCCATAGTAGCCAGCCAGTCGCATGATCCAAATATTGTGTTGGTAGTGCAAGGGCGGACATTCATGAATCGGGTAAACCATGACTTTGTCCACTTTCGACATGATGGCTTCCCACTCTTTGAAATTGAGAGTACTGGGTTTGGTAGATTCTGCTTGAATGCGCGACAGCCAAGGCTTGACATCTTTGATCTGTATAACCAAACCTGCAAGCAATAACAATGAGATCAACCAAGAACGTTTTTTGAGCAAGCTTGCGATTGTTAAGAACAAGACAAATAAACTGATAGGCCAAAAAAAACGCCCCGCCGCTCTGAAGGTACCGGTTAACGTAGCAGTCCAGGCGGGTAGAGCATATGAGAAGATTACTGTGTCCCCCAAACGTATTTTGTTGCTGATTGCGTAAATAAAAAATCCAACTAACAGCGCAACCAGAGCTGGCGATTGTTTTGGTATCGTGAGTAAATGAAATCGATTCGATAACAAAGCCACAGGAATTAAAAGTAGCAATCCCGCGCCCAAATAATTGAAACTTTCTCGATAAGGGAACACATATTCTGGGCCTTCACCACATGTAATCAGTTTTCCACCACCGCAAAAGGGCTCCAGCAAATTCAAGAAAAAATCATTGCCATAACCATTGTCACCGTAACCCAATGCGTCGTAAGCACTGTGACGGGTGTAGCCCAGTAGCCAAATCAAAGCACTGAGCAACACCAGAAGGGACAACAGTCGCCAAAGTTGTAAAAGCCATGATTCCTTTTTGAGAATTTGATCCACCAAAAAAGCAATGAACAACGAAACCGTCATCGCCAAATAATAGGGATGAACCATCAAAGCTACTACGCACAAAACAATCAGTGCAGCACTTGTACGTTGACTTGTCCAATCTCTTTTTTGTCCCAGCCAATAAAACGCCAAACCAAATAAAAGGATGCTTTGCATCATCAGTGCGCTGTGGTGGTAACGTGCATGTAACACTGGCCAAGTTAAAGCAAACCCTACAGCAATCAACATGGCAAACCAACTTTTTGCACCCAGTGCGCGTATGAAGAAAGTAGCCGCTACCGCTTGAGCAACAAATACAAAGCCAACCCACCAACCAAAATAATGGAAATGCGCAGGAAAGGCATTTGGGAACAGAGTGATTAAAAACTTGAAAAACAATGCAGCAAGTGGAATGCTGTCTGTAAAAGCGATGCTCACTCCATCTGGGTGATCTAATTTATAAGTATGCAAAAGTGGCAAATGCCATGGCTCATGCATGAAATACCACCAGCCAGAGATATGTTGCGATATGTCTCCATAATCTGTTACGGTGCTGTGACCTTGCAAAAACGACAGAGGAAACAGATAGTTGACGAAACCACATGCAATCAAAATCGCAACAATATAAACCCCAAAGGCAGACGCAGAGCCAAAGTCGTGCCATTCAAGACTTTGGGTTGCATGTTGTTGATGAGTTTCTCGCTTCATCACTTGTTTTGATAGCGTTTGTACAACCATAAAACCAAAGCCGGTAACAGACTGACCACAATGATGGTCACAAAATGCAGCACGGTAGCAAATGCGATGGCTTGTGCCGGATTGAGGTTAGCGGTCATCACGGCGGCCTCTTTAACCAACAAATGAAAACCACCAGCCGAACTGGGTGTTGGAATCAAAGAACCAATGGAGCCAATGGCGAAAATAATCAGGCATTGTGCTGCGTCAATCACATCCTCTAAGCCAAAGGCCAAAACCATTAAGTAAAAATTGAGCCAATAGGTAAACCAAATAAAGATACTGACCAAGGTAACCAAGGGCAATATGGCCATGTTTTTTAAGGACAAGGTGCCTTGGTTAAATTGCTCGGCCAGTTGAAATAATTTGATGCGCATGTGTTCGCTCAAAAGACTTTGAAATGCGGGTATTTTTAAGAGTCTTGTAAAAATAGCGCCTGTAAACGGCAACGCCACGAGACCAACGATAACCGCGAACAACAAAACCAAACCACCCGATTTGAGCCAAGGCATCGCATTCAATAGGGCGGGGGGCAAAATCAGCATAGTCAAGCCAAAGACAGCCAGTAAAAAAGCAACATCCAGTAATCGATCAATCAGCAATGTGGGCAGCACGCCCGCCCAGGGCAGTTTTTCGCTCTTGCATATTGACAACAAGCGAACCACCTCGCCACCACGGGGGGCAAACACGTTAACGCCATAGCCAATCGCAACGGCATAAAACGAATTGAATTGGCTGATTTTGGGCTCAGATTCAGATTTGAGAGGCCTGAGCAACAGCGTCCAGCGGTACGAACGCAGAAAATTACCAAATACGCCAGAAACAATGATCAAAAAGACGGGAAAAGGCTTGAGATTTTTGGCGTAATTCCAAATGTCTTGCAGATCTATGCCTTTGAACGCATACCACAGCAGACCAAGCGCAAGCACCAATATGAGCGCTTGTTTGAGCAGGCTTTTGTAAGCGGGGGGCGTTTGTTGAGATTCCTGCATATTTGGTCGTGAACGGAATTGTAAACGAGCCTGTTTTCAGTAAGTAAAATGATAAAATCTTGCCCGCTTTACTTGGTTATTGAAGTCAATTAGCACTTCAATCTCAATCTCAATCTCAAGGAATATTATGTTTAAAAGATTCATTCAAACCATGGCATTGCTTGTGCCATTGTTTTTGGTGGCTTGTGGTGGTTCCAGCACAGATGGTGGATCAACTACTGTGAGCTATGTGGGTACCTATTCCGGCACGACAGTCGGTGTGAATGCTGGACCAACAACCATGACTGTAGCAGGTGACTATTCCGTCAAAGGCACATTCACCATAAACAACCGCACAGACGATAACGGTGCACCTGCTGTTTACGAATCTACATTCGACGGCAAAGTAGATTCTTCAGGCAAAGTCACTGTGAATGCGTTTCTCGAAGGTGCTTTAGTGATGATTTTTACTGGACAAATCAGCAGCTCAGGCGCATTGACAGGAACTTACTATGAAGCGGCACACCCAAATGATCCATCCAAACAAGGTTCATTCAGTTTACAAGGCCCTGCCAATGGTGGCGGCTCTTCATCAGGTGCAGGAGGCTCAGCCAGCAGCTGTACAGGTTCTTATGTCGGAACTTATGACCCCCCTTCACACGAAGAACGTATCCGCATCCGCAACATGTCTTTGGTGGCCAATGGCAAACCAGTTACTGGAAACGATGCTATAGATAACGAGGCCGCAGGCGGTGGAGGTGTTGATGGCGGTATTTATATGGTCGGTTCCTATGCATTTGAAACGGATGCCAATTGCAATGTAATCAAAGGGACAACCTTGGTTGGTTATGTTTATGAATACAGTGTCAGTGGTAACGTGGCAAAAGGTGGAACATCAACGTTGATATGGTCAGGCCAAGGTTCGATTGGCGAATTCACTGTCAAGGTGGATTCTGCTAACAACATCACGGGTAATTTCTATCACCCAGCACCTGACAGTTTTGTTTATGGCGTGATAAGTGGCCGTTTCACACCGAACGGTAAGATTTAAACCATCACATTGATAATTTACAAGCCCTGCATGTCACCGTGCAGGGCTTTTGTTTTGCCTAGATTAAAATAGACACTTCTTCCCACAATGGCTACATGCTAGGCATCTTTTGACCGTGCTTAAATCAAATCATTCAAACCCTACACGTCAATTACCACAGCCTCAATCTGCTTTTTGGCAAGGTAAACGCGTCCTGTTAACCGGACACACAGGCTTTAAAGGCGCGTGGTTGGCGCAATGGTTGTCTGCGATGGGAGCGCATGTCACTGGGATTGCGCTTGAGCCGTGTACAGAGCCTAATTTATTTAACCTGGCCAAAGTGGGCAACAGTGTGCAAAGTCACCACATTGCCGACATTCGCGATGCGCAAAAAGTTGCCAGCATTGTTAACCAGAGCAAACCTGAAATCGTTCTTCATTTGGCGGCCCAAGCCTTGGTACGCGACTCATATATTGACCCGCTTGGCACATTTGCCAGCAACGTGATGGGCACTGCCAATGTTTTGGATGCTTTGAGGCATGTTGACAGTGTGCGCTGCGTGGTGGCAGTGACGACCGACAAAGTGTATGCCAACCAAGAGTGGGCTTGGCCGTATCGCGAAACCGACCGTTTGGGCGGGCATGATCCTTACAGCGCCAGCAAGGCCGGTTCTGAAATCGTCATATCAGCCTACCGCTCCTCATTTTTGGCATCTAAAAAAATAGCCTTGGCATCAGCACGTGCAGGCAATGTAATCGGTGGTGGCGACTGGAGTGCCAACCGCATCATTCCCGACGCAGTGAGAGCATGGCAAGCGAATCAAGCACTGAGCGTGCGCCGACCGCAAGCTGTACGCCCTTGGCAACATGTCATTGAACCCTTGGGTGCTTATTTGATATTGGCTGAACGCTTGTGGAATGACGACCAATTTGCAAAGGCGTGGAATTTTGGTCCGCAAACGCATGAAGCTGCCACCGTGCGTGATGTGGTGGGGCTGGCTCAACAAGCGTTTGGTTCTGGTCAGGTTGAGTGGGGTGACGGTACAGATGGACCGCATGAGGCGGGTTTATTGATGTTGGACACTTCGCTGGCCAAATCACAGCTGGGTATTCAATCTGTTTTCCCATTGTCGCAAGCGATAGAAATGACCATGCACTGGTACCGAGACCTGAATGCCGGCATGAACGCTGCGCAACTGTGCCAACGCGATATCGCGCAATACCTGAGTAATGTGCAGCAACACAATGCCAGTTTAGCTGCATGACAAACACTGGCAAGCGTTTCCAAATCACAACGTGCCCGCTGCAAGGCTTGCACCGCATTGAGCGATTGGCACTGGAAGATTCACGTGGTTGGTTTGAACGCTTGTATTGTTACAACACCTTTTCTGCATTGGGTCTGAAGAAAACCGTTCAACAAATGAACCGTTCGTTCACCGTTCAAAAAGGTAGCGTGCGTGGCATGCACTTTCAGCGAGCGCCCATGGTTGAAACCAAAATCGTGAGCTGCACACAAGGTGAGGTGTTTGATGTGGCCGTTGATTTGCGCCCTGACTCACCAACATATTTAAAGTGGCACGGTGAAATTTTGTCGGCTAGCAATCGTCGCAGTTTGTTGATTCCCGATGGCTTTGCGCACGGTTTCCAAACGCTGAGCGATGATTGCGAAATGCTGTATCTGCACACCACCGCGTTTGCCGCTGAACTGGCCGATGGTCTGAACCCACTGGACCCCAAACTTGCCATTACTTGGCCGCTGGCTGTGACTGAAATGTCGCCCGGTGACCAAAATCGCCCCATGTTAACTGCTGAATTTAAAGGATTGATCGTATGAAATGCCGCCACTGCCATGCACCAGTGACACTGCCATTTGTGGATTTGGGCAGCTCGCCCGCCATCCAACGCCTATTTAACCCCCGCGCAAATGCAAGCACCTGAAACGGTGTACCCCTTGCGCGTGCTGGTATGTGAGCAATGCTGGCTGGTGCAAACGGAAGACTTTGCTGGTTTTGACGACATGTTTTCTGCTGAATACGCCTATTTCAGTTCTTTTTCCAGCAGCTGGATGCAGCACGCCACCGCTTACAGCGAAGCGATGACAAAGCGATTTGGCTTGAATGCCAACAGCTGCGTGGTTGAGGTTGCATCGAATGACGGTTACTTATTACGCAACTTCAAAGCGGCGGGCATTCCTTGCTATGGCATTGAACCAACGGCCAGCACCGCCAAAGCCGCTCGGGATATTGGTATTGAGTCGATAGAAGAATTTTTTGGCCAAACCTTGGCACAGCAGCTACTGACCCAAGGTCGCCAAGCTGACCTCACAGCCGCCAACAATGTGCTGGCACATGTGCCTGATATCAACGATTTTGTCGCGGGATTTGCCATACTGCTCAAACCCCAAGGCGTGTCCACCTTTGAGTTTCCGCACCTGATGAACTTGGTCAAGTTCGCGCAGTTTGACACCATTTACCATGAGCATTTTTCGTATTTGTCGCTCACAGCGGTCAAGACGATTTTCAAAGCCAATGGATTGACAGTGTTCGATGTGGAGGAGTTGCCCACCCATGGCGGCAGTTTGCGTGTGTATGCACAACGCAGTGATACGGGCCAGCACGCCATCAGCCCCCGTGTGGCTGACATGCTCAAGCGTGAAGACGATGTGGGCATGCGCACTGCCGCCTACTACGGCAAAACGCAGGCTGATGCGGTGCGCATCAAACGTGATTTGTGGCGCTTTTTGTTGCAAGCGCAAGAAGAGGGCAAAACCGTTGCCGCCTATGGCGCTGCTGCCAAGGGCAATACCTTGCTGAATTACGCGGGTGTGCGCGATGATTTGGTGAAGTTTGTGATTGATTTGAACCCCGCCAAGCAAAATAAATTCATGCCCGGTTCACGCATTCCCATGGTGGGGCCGGATGTGCTCAACACGGTCAAGCCCGATTACATGTTGATCTTGCCGTGGAATTTAGAAAAAGAAATCAAAGCGCAATTGGCGGCCAAGCACAATGTGACGTGGCAATATGTATCGCCGTGCCTGAGCTGAAAATTTCTTAAAAGGGTCTTCAACTCACCCGCATGCCCGGCTGCGCGCCTGGCATGGGTTCCAAAATATAAATGCCTGGCTGCGCTTTTTCGTCTGCCGCGCTGGCTGCTAAGACCATCCCTTCAGACATGCCAAACTTCATTTTGCGCGGTGCCAGGTTGGCCACCATCACGGTGTGCTTGCCTATCAAGTCCGCTGGCTTGTAACTGCTGGCGATGCCGCTGAACACATTGCGCGTTTTGGCTTGTCCAGCATCGTCCACTTCGCCCACGTCTAGCGTTAAACGCAAGAGTTTGGTGCTGCCTTCTACCGCTTCGCAATGCACAATTTTGGCAATGCGCAAATCCACTTTGGCAAAGTCTTCAATTCCAATGGTGGCTGAACTGCGCTGAGCGACAGGCGTAGATGCTACTGATTTAATAGCAGTATTGGCAGTATCTATGCCGGCTAGAGGCTCATTTGGCACTTCAAATAAAGCGTCAAGCTGTTTCACATCAACGCGTTGCATCAGGTGCACATAATCACCGATAGCGTGCCCTGCGCCCAGTTGTGAGGCCGCGTCGCTGCTTTCGAAGGGTTTGGTTTTTAGGAATGTTTCAACACCGTGTGCAAGTTGCGGCAATACGGGCTTCAGGTATATGGTCAGCAACCTAAAGGCTTCAATGCACACCGTGCACACATCGTGCAAACGCTCCCTTACCGCATCCTCCATGCCTTCTTTTTTCGCTAATTCCCAAGGCTTGTTGGCATCCACATACACATTCACTTTGTCTGCCAAAAGCATGGTTTCGCGCAGCACTTTGCCAAAGTCACGGCTCTCATACAGCTCTTGCATGTTGTCTTTTTGTGCGCCAATGAGCTTGAGCAATTGTTGTCCATCGTCGCTGATGGCACCTAATTTATGGTCAAACTTTTTAGCAAGAAACCCTGCCGCACGACTGGCAATGTTGATGTATTTACCTACCAAATCGCTGTTGACGCGCGCTAGAAATCGTCGGCGTTGAAATCGATGTCCTCATTGCGGGCGCTCAATTTGGCAGCCAAGTAGTAGCGTAGCCACTCGGGATTCATGCCCAGACTTAGATACTTCAGTGGGTCTAGACCTGTACCACGGCTTTTGCTCATTTTTTCACCGTTGTTGACGGTTAAAAAACCATGCACGAAAACATTGGTCGGCGTTTTACGACCGCTGAAATGCAAGCACGCTGGGAAGAACAAAGTGTGGAAGGTCACAATGTCTTTGCCAATGAAATGGTATTGCTCAACTGCAGGGTTGGCCATATAGGCATCGTAGTTTTCACCGCGTTTTTCCAGCAAGTTTTTGAGCGACGCCAAATAACCAATGGGCGCATCCAACCACACGTAAAAGTATTTACCTGGTGCATCGGGAATTTCAATGCCAAAGTAGGGCGCGTCGCGCGAAATGTCCCAGTCGCCCAAGCCTTCAGAAGTGCTGCCGTCAGGGTTGGTACGCACGCTGAACCATTCTTTGACCTTGTTGGCCACTTCGGGTTGCAGTTTTCCATCTTGCGTCCAGCGCTCTAAGAACTCAACACAGCGCGGGTCAGACAGTTTGAAGAAAAAATGCTCAGAGTTTTTCAGTTCTGGCTTTGCGCCAGACAAGGTTGATACAGGGTTGATCAAATCGGTGGGGGCGTAAACTGCACCGCAGTTTTCGCAATTGTCACCATACTGGTCTTTGGCGTGGCATTTGGGGCATTCGCCTTTGATGTAGCGGTCGGGCAAGAACATGTTTTTTTCGGGGTCAAAAAACTGTTCAATGGTTTTGGTTTCGATCAGCGAGCCATCGGCGCGGTCGCGCAGGTCGCGGTAAATCTGGCGTGCCAACTCGTGGTTTTCAGGCGCGTCGGTGCTGTGCCAGTTATCAAAACTGATGTGAAAACCGTCCAAGTATTGTTTGCGACCCGCGGCAATGTCAGCCACAAACTGTTGCGGTGTTTTGCCGGCTTTTTCGGCGGCAATCATGATGGGTGCACCGTGGGTATCGTCCGCCCCCACAAAATTAACGGCATTGCCCTGCATTCTTTGGAAGCGCACCCAAATATCGGCCTGGATGTACTCCATGATGTGACCGATGTGAAAATTGCCATTGGCATAGGGCAATGCGGTGGTAACGAAGAGTTGGCGTGGATTGGATGACATAGCAGAAACTTGGGGAAAGTAAGGCGTTAATTCTTTAGGGTAATTCGCTATTTTATGAGTTGTCGTTACACTTCGTGCCGTTCTTGCTGTTTATTCTGCAATAAACCCAATCTCCCTCGCCCAGATTTATAAAGGGGCAGGGGTTCCAATTTTTTGTTTAATTTATTATTTTTACTGCTATGGCAACCCAAGACCAACTCCTAGATGCCCTCAAAACCTTTGTTGACCCCAATACGGGCAAAGACTTCGTTTCCAGCAAAGCGCTGAAAAACCTTTCCGTCAACGATGGCGATGTGTCGTTTGACATTGAACTGGGCTACCCCGCCAAAAGCCAAATGGATGGCTTTCGCAAAGCATTGATTGCCGCAGCCAAATCTGTGACGGGTGTGCAAAACGTCTCCGTCAATATCGGCAGCAAAATCACGGCACATGCCGTGCAGCGTGGTGTGGCCTTGTTGCCCAATGTGAAAAACATCGTGGCGGTGGCATCAGGCAAAGGCGGTGTGGGCAAGAGCACCACAGCCGTGAATTTGGCCTTGGCTTTGGCGGCAGAGGGCGCATCTGTCGGCTTGTTGGATGCCGATATCTATGGCCCTAGCTTGCCGATGATGATGGGCATTGATGGCAAGCCTGAAAGCTTGGACGGCACCAATTTAGAACCCATGGAAAACTACGGCGTGCAAGTTATGTCCATTGGCTTTTTGGTGGCGCAAGACGAAGCCATGATTTGGCGCGGCCCAATGGCCACTCAAGCGCTGGAACAACTGCTGCGCCAAACCAACTGGAAAGATTTGGACTACCTCATCATCGACATGCCACCTGGCACGGGCGATATTCAGCTCACCATGTCACAACGCGTGCCCATGACGGGCGCAGTGGTGGTGACCACGCCACAAGACATTGCTTTGTTAGATGCCAAAAAAGGCATCAAAATGTTTGAAAAAGTCAGCGTACCGATTTTGGGAATCGTGGAAAACATGGCAGTGCATGTCTGTACCAATTGCGGCCACATTGAACATATTTTCGGTGCCGATGGTGGTAAGAAAATGGCGGCTGAATACGACATCGCCTATTTGGGCGCGCTGCCATTGAACATGCAAATCCGCGTGCAAGCCGACAGCGGCAAACCGACGGTTGTGAGCGAGCCAGACGGCGACATCGCCAAGATCTACAAAACCTTGGCACGCCAAGTGGCGGTCACCATCGCCGCTAAAAACAAAGATTTCTCCAACAAGTTTCCAGCGATTAAGATTTCTAAAGAAACTTGATGCTCGTTTTGATGATGAATCGATGATTGCTACGCTGGGATCACGGCTTGATCCTAAAATGCTGTCATGGGTTCAACAATCATCACACCAGAGCAACTGCGCGACAACATTCGGCGCAAAAATAAAGCCAGCAAGCTCAAAGGACGGCAGGCCGATGCACAGTCTTGTGCAGAGGTGGCGGCCTTGCTGGGCGAGAAACCAACAGATGGGTATCGCCGTGATTTGTTGATTGAGTATTTGCACCTGCTCAATGACCGTTACCACGGCTTGCATGAACGCCATTTGGTTGCGTTGGCGGCAGTGATGAACATCCCCATGGCGGAGGTGTATGAGGTCGCTAGCTTCTATCATCACTTTGAAATCATCAAGAGTGTGGAAGTAGACGGTACCATCACAGATGGTGCAGCACCCGCGCTCACTATCCGCGTTTGCGACGGTTTGTCGTGTGAATTGGCGGGTGCACAAGCGCTTATCAAAAAATTGCCAGCCATATTAGGTCAGCCATCCATTCGCATCATTCCATCACCCTGCATGGGGCGCTGTGAACAAGCGCCGGTGGCGATGGTGCACCAACGCGCCGTACCGCACGCCACAACCGAATCTGTCCAGATACAGGCTTCTGCACACATGGATAGGCAAAAATATATAAGAAATCAGGCTGTAGCCGGCGTAAATGCTGCCTATGATGCTATTAATAATATAGCAGATCTCGGGATTTGTCGGTTTGGAAGCGTATCAGCAGCAAGGTGGTTATGAGCTGGCCTGCAGACTGGCATCTGGCCAATTGGATGCTGATTCGGTAATCGCTGCAATGGACGATTCTGGCTTGCGCGGCTTGGGTGGAGCAGGCTTCCCAACTGGGCGCAAATGGCGTATTGTTCGGAACGAAGTTGCGCCCAAACTGATGGCAGTCAACATCGACGAAGGTGAACCCGGTACGTTCAAAGACCGCACCTATTTAGAGAGCGACCCACATCGCTTTATCGAAGGCATGTTGATCGCTGCTTTGGTAGTGGGTGTGGATGCGTGCTACATCTATTTGCGTGATGAATACCACGACTGCCGTCGCATGCTTGACCGTGAACTCGCCAAGCTGCAGGCCAATCCACCCGTTGCCCTGAAAGGCAAATTGCCGCACATCGAGTTGCGCCGCGGTGCGGGTGCTTACATTTGCGGCGAAGAATCCGCCATGATTGAAAGCATCGAAGGCAAGCGTGGCGAGCCGCGCATGCGCCCGCCTTACATCGCGCAAGTGGGATTGTTTGGACGCCCGACCTTGGAACACAATTTTGAAACCCTGTATTGGGTACGCGATATTGTGCAAAAGGGGGCAGATTGGTTCAGCGGCTTTGGTCGCAACGGACGCAAGGGACTGCGCAGCTTCAGTGTCAGTGGTCGCGTTAAAAAACCGGGCGTGAAGTTAGCGCCAGCTGGCATCACATTGCAAGAGTTGGTGGATGAATTTTGCGGTGGCATGTTGGATGGGCACAACTTGTACGCCTATTTGCCCGGTGGTGCATCGGGTGGTATCTTTCCAGCCAGTTTGGCCAATGTGCCTTTGGACTTTGACACTTTGCAACTGCATGGCGGCTTCATCGGTTCGGCTTCTGTGATTGTTTTGAGCCAGCATGACAAAGCACGTGATGCGGCGCTGAACATGATGCGGTTTTTTGCCACACGAAAGTTGCGGCCAGTGCACGCCCTGCCGTGTGGGCACTGCCAAAGCTGCCAAATTAATGGAAGCGCCGGTTTGGGACAACTCTACACTTGAAGATTTGAACCAAGTGATGGCGGACGCGTCGATATGTGGTTTGGGGCAAGCCGCACCCAACCCCGTGCGTTGCGTGCAAAAGTACTTTGCGCATGAAATCAGCGAATCGCCCGCAGGCGTGGGAGACAACCAATGAGCGCCTTGGTTGACTTCACACTCAATGGTGTGGCGATACAAGCACATGAAGGTGAAACGATTTTTGATGCCGCTTTGCGCCATCAGGTTGACATCCCACATTTGTGCCACAAACCTGGACCAACCGGTTTGAGACCCGATGGCAATTGCCGCGCCTGCGTGGTTGAGATCAAAGGCGAACGAACTTTGGCGCCGTCATGCTGCCGCAGTGTCGCAGCGGGTATGGACGTGCAATCCACCAGCGAGCGTGCCGTCAAAAGTCAAAAGATGGTGCTGGAAATGTTGCTCAGCGACATGCCTGATGCGGGGTTACAAGTGGAATGAACATGATGAATCCTTGCAGCACGGTGAGCTGAGCGACTGGGCACAGCGCATGGATGTGACCGTTCGTCCCGCACTGCAAAGTTTGCGACGTGAGCAAACCAAAGCGGATCTGTCACACCCCGCTATAGCTGTCAATTTGGACGCTTGCATTCAATGCAATCGTTGCATCCGAGCTTGCCGCGAAGAGCAAGTCAACGATGTCATCGGCATGCGTTTGCGCGGCGCACACAGCGAGATAACATTTGATTTAAACGACAAGATGGGCGACAGCACTTGCGTAGCATGTGGTGAATGCGTGCAGGCTTGCCCGACCGGTGCGCTGATGCCAAAGACGCAAGTCGGCTCACAAGTGGTGGATAAAAAAGTGGACTCGGTTTGTCCGTTTTGCGGTGTGGGTTGCTTGCTGACTTACAAGGTCAAAGACAACAAAATTGTGAGTGTGGAGGGGCGTGACGGCCCTGCCAACCATGGACGTTTGTGCGTCAAAGGTCGCTTTGGCTTTGACTATGCGCACAGCGCTGAGCGACTAACCAAACCTTTGATACGCATTGCGGGCGCGCCCAAAGCCATCCCCATCTGAAACACACGCAACCGACTGGCGCAACACATTCAGAGAGGCGACTTGGGAAGAAGCTTTGGCGCTCACATCCGGGGCACTGGTGAATTTGCGCGACACGCATGGCAAGAAATCCTTGGCAGGTTTTGGCAGTGCTAAAGGCAGTAACGAAGAAGCGTATTTGTTCCAAAAACTGGTGCGCACCGGTTTTGGCAGCAACAATGTCGACCACTGCACGCGGCTATGCCATGCGTCCAGTGTGGCGGCATTGTTAGAGGGCGTGGGCTCTGGCGCTGTGAGTAACCCAGTGAGCGATGTGGAGCACGCTGAGTTGATTGTGGTCATTGGCTCCAACCCCACATCGAACCACCCGGTTGCGGCAACGTGGATGAAAAACGCGGCCAAGCACGGCACCAAAATTGTGCTGGCTGATCCGCGCATGACGGACATCAGCAAACATGCGTGGCGCACTTTACAGTTCAAAGCGGATACCGATGTGGCAATGGTGAACGCTTTGATTTACACCGTTATCGAGGAAGGTTTGTTGGATGCAGATTTCATTGCCAACCGTGCGAGCAATTTTGAAGCCTTGCGTCAAAGTGTCAAAGCGTTCAGCCCAGAATCAATGGCAGAGGTTTGCGGGATTCCGGCGCCTACTTTGCGCGAAGTGGCGCGTGCGTTTGCCAAAGCCAAAAGCGCCATGATTTTGTGGGGCATGGGTGTGAGTCAGCACATCCATGGCACAGACAATGTGCGGGCATTGATTGCGCTGTGCAGCATCACGGGTCAAATTGGCAAACCTGGTTCGGGCCTGCATCCTTTGCGTGGGCAAAACAATGTGCAAGGCGCCAGTGATGCGGGTTTGATTCCCATGATGTTCCCGAATTACCAGCGCGTGACCAACACCGAAGCGCACACCTGGTTTGAAGATTTTTGGCATACCAAGCTGGATGATCAACCCGGCTACACCGTGGTTGAAATCATGCACAAAATCTTGGCGGACGACAGTGACCCACACAAGGTACGCGGCATGTACATCATGGGCGAAAACCCAGCGATGAGCGACCCCGATTTGAACCACGCTCGGCATGCGTTGTCCAGTTTGGAGCACTTGGTGGTGCAAGACATTTTCATGACCGAAACAGCGTGGCTGGCCGATGTGGTGTTGCCGGCTACGGCTTGGCCAGAAAAAACCGGCACTGTCAGCAACACCGACCGCATGGTGCAAATGGGGCGGCAAGCCATTGATGCGCCGGGCGATGCGATGCCTGATTTATGGATCATTCAACAGCTTGCAACGAGGATGGGTTTAAATTGGAATTATGAAGGTGAACACTACGGTGTGGCAGCTGTTTACGAAGAAATGCGCCAAGCCATGCATGCTGCCATTGGAGGCATCACGTGGGAACGTTTAGAGCGCGAATCCAGCGTCACCTACCCATGTTTAAATGAAGACGAAGCGGGGCAAGCCATTGTGTTTGTAGACCGATTTCCCACTGCTGATGGACGTGTGCAATTGCAAGCGACACAATTCATTCCAGCAGACGAAAGCCCCGACGAAGAATTTCCATTCGTGCTCATCACAGGGCGGCAATTGGAGCATTGGCATACTGGCAGCATGACGCGTCGCTCTGAAGTGTTGGACGCCATTGAATCGGTAGCGACAGTGTCCATGAACATAGCAGACATGAAAGCATTGGGTATCCAATCAGGCGATAGCATCACAGTGAAATCGCGCCGTGGGCGCATTCATATCCAAACCCGCTTGGACAATGGCACACCGCCAGGCACGGTGTTCATCCCTTTTGCATACGCAGAAGCGGCCGCGAATTTGCTGACCAATGCCGCACTGGATCCTTTTGGGAAAATCCCTGAATTCAAATACTGTGCGGTGGCGATAGAAGCATCCAAAGCCTGAATCAGCTATATTCCACACATATGTCTCAACTATCCTCGTCGAGAAGACCTTGTATCGAAGTTGCCGTGACCATGCGGCGCGAACCGATTGTGGGGGCAATGAGTAGATGGCAATCTCATAGATGGGTGCTGGATTCTGTTGATGTGATTGAAGAAGGGCAACCCAGTTCAGCCACCAGGTTAACAAGTCTTGATGGTAATGAACGCTGGATTCACGCAGGGCTTAAAGTGGAGTTGTTTACCGACGATGCTGAAGGTTATTACCTCAACGTGACCACACCCGCACCGTGCTGGTTTGTGCTGTGGCGCATGGAAGAAGAAGCCAGTATCAGCGATACACCCATTGCAAAACCTGAAATGGTGAGTTTGAGCTACCATGATGCAGGGCGTTGGTTGGACGCGCAAGAAACGGTAGAGCAAGTTCCCTTGCCTGCTGAAGTTTTAGCTTGGTTGCAGGATTTTGTTGATGCCAAGCATGTGATAGAACCCAAGAAACGCAAACGTCCAGATAGTTTTAAGCGCTTAGAGGATCGGTTCGGTAATCCGGTTTCAATCACGACGACAAAGAAATTTGGAGGTGGTCATGACTGAAGGATTTTTGGGTCGATGGTCTAAGCGCAAGCAAGAATCGATCACAACCAAAGCGTTGCCAGAAGCCAATGCCGAACAAGATGCGGCACAAAAGCTCAGTGCTTCGCCCAAATTTGCAAATACAGAACTAAATAATCCGGCAAATAGTGCAACTGCTAATGCTGAACATGCAGACGCGCAAGAAACGACTTTGCCGAATATGTCAGATGTGTTGAACTTGACAAAAGAATCTGACTTCGCACCGTTTGTGGCACGCAATGTCTCACCTGAAGTGCGCAATGCCGCCATGAAAAAACTATTCACCGATCCCCATTACAACGTGATGGACCGCTTGGATATTTACATCGATGATTATTCCAAGCCCGATCCTTTGCCCTTGGCGATGATGCGGCAGTTGGCCAGCGCCAAGTTTTTGAATTTGTTTGAGGATGAAGAGAAAAAAGAAAACGCTGATCTTGAAAAGAAAGCACCTGAATCTGTAACACAATTTGAGAGTCAAGAGACTGATTTGAAAAGTGATGTCACAATCACAGAGCAAGAAATTTCACAACAAAATACACATGACCACACTGATCTGCGATTGCGGCAAGACCATGCCGCTGAACCCCATCAACATCGGCGCGGCTCTGAATGAAAAACTGACGCTTCATTCGTCTTTATGCCGACGCGAAGCGGGGGATTTTCAACGTGCCATTCAAACGGGCGAAGATGTCGTCGTTGCATGCACACAAGAAAAACGACTGTTTTCAGAGTTGGCAGAGCAAACTAAAGGTGCATCATCGGTCATCCGTTTTGTGAATATTCGTGAGACGGGTGGCTGGAGCAAAGATGCCAGTCAA
This sequence comes from uncultured beta proteobacterium, assembly GCA_963841045.1. Classification (GTDB taxonomy): domain Bacteria; phylum Pseudomonadota; class Gammaproteobacteria; order Burkholderiales; family Burkholderiaceae_C; genus Aalborgiella. The sequence goes on from CAWJBD010000002.1 coordinate 52,009, forward strand.
TCAAGTCCCAAATTGGCCGCACAGTTGGTCGCCGCCCATTTGCCAGAACCAGAGCCAGTAACTACCGTTAGCTATTCAAGTTCTGGCCGGTTGTTGATCATCGGGAAGTTGGATGCTGCAGAACATGTCGCTGACTTGTTAGGCGATGACTTCAACACCAGTATTTTTACTTTGGGAGTGGGGCAAGGCGAAGTACTGCAAGAGCGCAAATACCCGATATTGGGTGGTGACATCAAATCACTAACAGGTTGGTTAGGTGAGTTTAAATTGACCTGGATGCAAAATAATCCGATTGATTTGGATTTGTGCACACGTTGTAACGCCTGTGTTGCGGCTTGTCCGGAAAGTGCAATTGGTTTAGATTACCAAATCGATTTGGATGCCTGCAAGTCACACCGCGCATGCGAGAAAGCGTGCCAAGTTGCAGCCATCAACTTCTCACGCGAAGTTGAATCCTCGTCTGATACATTTGATTTGGTGTTGGACTTACGATCAGCACCCGCTTTCACGCAGCATGCTGTTCCACAAGGTTACTTTCACAGCAAAGGAACAGATGCTCAGGTTTTACTCAAAATCAAATCTCTCGTAGGTGAATTTGAGAAGCCAAAATTCGTCGCCTACAAACAAAAGCTTTGTGCGCACAGTCGCAATGAAAAAATCGGTTGCAGTGCGTGTATGGATGTGTGCTCAGCATCTGCCATCAGCAGTGACTTTGAGCGCCAGCAAATTAAGGTCAATCCCCACTTGTGCGTGGGTTGCGGCACATGTTCAACAGTTTGTCCCACTGGTGCACTGTCGTATGGCTATCCACGTGCCAGTGAGCAAGGTGTCAAACTAAAAACATTAATCAATACCTATGCACGAGCAGGTGGTAAGGATGGCGCACTGCTTGCTGCACAGTCAAGTGCGAGGGCAAAGTCTGGTTAACGATTTGGGTCGTGCTGCCAGATTAGACAAAGACATTCATGGTGTGCCAGCGCGGGTAATACCCGTTTCTTTATGGCATACCTCATCTATGGGCTTGGATGTTTGGTTATCAGCCATTTGCTACGGTGCTTCGCAGGTTTGGGTGTTGATGACGGATGAAGAGGCGCCGCAATACAAAGTGTCATTGACTGAACAAATGGCCGTGGCGCAAAGTATTTTGACGGGTTTGGGTTATACGGGCGAGCATTTCAAAATCATGCAAGTCAAAGATGCGCGCGACTTGGCGACTCTTGATCGTGATTTACAAAGCGCTCCTGCACAAGTGCCATTGCAAGTCGCCAGTTTCGCAGTTCAGGCAGAAAAGCGGACAACATTGGAATTGGCGCTGGATCATTTAATCAACCAAGCTCCTGTCAAAACCAAGGCAGAACGTATTGCACTGCCGACCACAGGCTCACCTCTAGGGGCGATCAAGCTCAACAAAGAGGCTTGCACCTTGTGCTTAAGCTGCGTGAATGCATGCCCAGCCAATGCATTGCAAGATAACGTTGACGCACCTCAACTTAAATTCATTGAAAAGAATTGCGTGCAATGTGGGTTGTGCGTCAAAACCTGCCCAGAAAAAGCGCTCAGTTTGGTACCGCAATTGAATTTGTTAAAAGATCGTAAAGAAGCTGTTCTGTTAAATGAAATGCAGCCTTATGCTTGTATTCGCTGTAACAAACCATTTGGCACACTCAAAGGAATTGAGGCCATGTTGGGCAAGCTTGCAGGGCACAGCATGTTCCAAGGCGCAGCGTTGGAGCGTTTGAAAATGTGCAGTGATTGCCGCGTCATCGATATTCATACATCCAGCTCTGAAGCAAAAATTACCGATTTGTAGCTGTAAAGCTTGAGTAACTCACCACATGACCATGTCAAAAACATCTGCCCTCCCCATATCCAGTGCGCTGGATGAAGAAACTGCACGTGCTGAGCTTTACGGATTGCTTGCGGCGCTTTACTACGCAACGCCAACGCCTGAAATACTTGCGCAATTGCGTGTGGCCGTAACTGAGGCGCCACGAGCTGGCGCTTTTCTTGAGGAGCCTTGGCGGGCTTTGGTCGGTAAAGCCAGGCAGTTATCTGATGAGGCCATACAAGCTGAATACGACACACTTTTTGGGGGCATTGGTAAGCCAGAAGTTTATTTATATGGATCGCATTACCTCAGTGGATTTTTGAATGAGAAGCCCTTGGCTAAATTGCGATCAGATTTGCATGCGATAGGTTTGGAGCGGTCTGAATCTATGTCGGATACTGAAGATCACATTGCCTATCTTTGTGAAGTGATGCGCTATTTGATAGCCGGTGACGATGTTGCGGTGGCCAACTTGACACGTCAGCGAGAATTTTTTGCTACACATATTCAGCCATGGGTGAATATGCTGTGCGACGACATTAAGTTGAATACCAAAGCAAACTTTTATGCAGATTTGTCTGACTTTACTCGTGCTTTTATTCAAGTGGAAGCACAGGGTTTTGATATGTTGGTTTAATTCACCTCGTTTGGAATGCATAAGGTATTTTGTATGCTAGTAAGGGAATTCCCTTATGAATTTATTTGCAGACTCTTGGCTTCGCAGGTACATTAGAAGCTATCTATTCAAGTCAAACTCATGTTCAATAAAGTCAGGAGCCATTTATGACAAACAGTTCCCCAAACAATCAAAGCAAATCATCTCGCCGTGGGTTTTTCTTGACGGCAGGAGCGGCGGGTGCTGCAGTTTCAACCGTCTCGGTGTTGAAGTCGCCGGCTCCAGAGGCAATTGCTGAAGTACTCAAGCCAGCACCGGAAAAGGGTGGTGGTTATCAACTGACCGAACATGTCAAACAGTATTACAAAACCGCCATGGTTTGAATGTCGTTTGACTAATTTGCTCATGCATTTTCTTTTTGGGAGCTTTTCATGTTGTTAACCAAAAAATCGATTTCCACAGATTCATCTGGACGATCACCTTTCATTCATAGTTTGCGACGGGGCTTGTCACAAGCCTTGCCGACCATGGACAGACGCGCATTTTTGCGACGTTCAGGTTTGGGTGTCGGTGTGGGTATTGCTGCGACGCAATTGACATTGGTTAAAAAGGCCAATGCTGCAACTGAAAAATCCGTGGTTGGTGCTGGCAAAGTAGAAGTCAAACGCACGGTTTGCACGCACTGCTCGGTCGGGTGCGCAGTTGACGCCGTCGTTGAAAACGGTGTCTGGGTGCGCCAAGAACCCGTATTTGATTCACCATTAAATTTAGGCTCATACTGTGCAAAAGGGGCCTCTTTGCGCGAGCATGGTCATGGCGAGTTTCGCTTGCGTTACCCAATGAAATTGGTCAATGGCAAGTACCAGCGTATTTCATGGGATAGCGCTTTGACGGAAATCAGCGCCAAAATGATGGAATTGAAAAAAGCCAGTGGACCAGATAGTGTGTATTTTGTGGGCTCTTCTAAACACAGTAACGAACAGTCGTACCTAATGCGCAAGTTTGTGAGTTTTTGGGGTACCAATAATTGTGACCACCAAGCACGCATTTGCCATTCCACCACAGTTGCTGGTGTGGCGAACACATGGGGCTATGGTGCGATGACCAATTCGTACAACGATATGCAAAACAGCAAGTGCGCTTTGTATATTGGTTCGAACGCGGCAGAGGCGCATCCGGTTAGCTTGTTGCACATGTTGCACGCCAAAGAAACCGGTACAAAAATGATTGTGGTTGATCCGCGATTCACGCGCACCGCCGCTAAGGCCGATGAATTTGTGCGTATTCGATCGGGCTCAGATATTCCATTTTTATTCGGCGTGCTGTATCACATCTTCAAGAACAATTGGGAAGACACCAAGTACATCAATGACCGTGTCCATGGCATGGAAAAAGTCAAAGAAGAGGTGCTCGCCAAATGGACACCTGCCAATGTTGAAGAAGCGTGTGGTGTCAAAGAAGAGCAAGTCTTCCGTGTAGCCAAAATGATGAGCGAGAACCGACCCAGTACCTTGGTCTGGTGCATGGGGCAGACACAGCACACCATTGGCAATGCCATGGTACGCGCATCGTGCATTCTGCAACTGGCCTTGGGCAACGTAGGTAAATCAGGTGGTGGCACCAATATTTTCCGCGGTCACGACAATGTGCAAGGTGCCACAGACGTGGGCCCAAACCCTGATTCATTACCCGGCTACTATGGCATTGTGGAAGGCTCTTGGAAACATTTTGCCAAGGTGTGGGGTGTTGATTTTGAATGGATCAAAAAGCAATTTGCCACTCCTGCCATGATGACTAAACCGGGTACAACCGTATCGCGCTGGATTGATGGTGTGCTTGAGAAAAACGAACTGATTGATCAAGATTCTAATTTACGATCAGTATTTTTTTGGGGGCACGCCCCCAATTCGCAAACCCGCGGTCTTGAGATGAAGCGCGCGATGGATAAGTTGGATTTACTGGTGGTGATAGACCCCTATCCATCAGCAACAGCCGCGATGGCGGCCATGCCCGGCAAAGCTGAAGATTTGAACCCCAATCGCGCTGTCTATTTGTTACCAGCAGCGACTCAATTTGAAACCAGTGGCTCGGCAACAGCGTCAAACCGCTCAATTCAGTGGCGTGAAAAAGTTATTGAGCCTTTGTGGGAAAGCCGCAGTGATCACATGATCATGCAACAGTTTGCTGACAAACTTGGTTTTGGAAAAGAGTTGTCCAAGAACTACAAAATGCAAAAAGTAAACGGCATGGATGAACCCGTGCCAGAGGATATTTTGCGTGAAATCAACAAAGGTTTATGGACCATAGGTTATACAGGACAAAGCCCAGAACGCCTAAAGGCACACATGCGTAACATGCATGTGTTTGATGTCAAAACGCTTAAAGCTAAGGGCAATGCCAAAGACAAGGAAACCGGTTACGACTTTACGGGGGATTATTTCGGTTTACCATGGCCTTGCTACGGTACTGCAGCTATCAAGCATCCAGGCTCCCCGAATTTGTACGACACATCCAAACACGTGATGGAAGGTGGCGGAAATTTCCGTGCAAACTTTGGCGTAGAGCGTGAGGGTAAATCACTTTTGGCCGAAGATGGTTCGCATTCATTGGGGGCGGACATCACCACAGGCTATCCGGAATTTGATCACGTGCTGATGAAAAAGCTCGGCTGGTGGGATGATTTGACCGAAGCTGAAAAAGCCGGTGCAGAAGGTAAAAACTGGAAAACTGATTTGACTGGCGGTATCCAACGTGTGGTGTTACAAGTGCATGGTTGTCACCCATTTGGCAACGCCAAAGCACGAGCTGTGGTTTGGAACTTCCCAGACCCTATTCCTCAACATCGCGAAGCCTTGTACAGCACACGTCCCGACTTGGTTGCCAAGTACCCAACGCACGATGATAAGAAAGCCTTCTGGCGTTTACCCACTTTGTACAAAACGATACAGCAGAAAAACATTGCTGACAAAGTGCATGAGAAATTCCCATTGATTCTGACTTCAGGTCGTTTGGTTGAATTTGAGGGCGGTGGTGAAGAAACCCGTTCAAACCCATGGTTGGCTGAATTGCAACAAGAGGCCTTTGTTGAAATCAACCCTAAAACGGCAACTGAGCGGGGTATACAAAATGGCGGGCGGGTATGGTTGGTGAGCCCTACTGGTGCGCGACTCAATGTGCAGGCACTTGTTACGGAACGCGTTGATTCAGGCACTGTCTGGATGCCGTTCCATTTCTCTGGCCGTTGGCAAGGCGCGGATATGTTGGCGCACTACCCGAATGGCGCCGCGCCAATCGTTCGAGGTGAAGCTGTTAACACGGCCACAACGTATGGTTATGACAGCGTCACGATGATGCAAGAAACCAAATCCACCGTTTGCAATATCGAGAAAGCATAAGGAGTCATCATGGCAAGAATGAAATTTGTTTGTGATGCAGAACGTTGCATCGAATGCAACGGCTGTGTGACGGCTTGCAAAAATGAGAACGAAGTGCCGTGGGGTGTGAATCGCAGGCGCGTCGTCACATTGAATGACGGTGTTCCTGGTGAAAAATCCATCTCCGTAGCGTGCATGCATTGCAGCGATGCGCCCTGTATGGCCGTTTGCCCTGTCAATTGCTTCTATCGCACCGACGAAGGTGTGGTGTTGCATGACAAAGATGTTTGCATCGGCTGCGGCTACTGTTCTTATGCTTGTCCTTTCGGCGCACCACAGTTCCCATCACAAGGCACATTTGGTGTGCGCGGCAAGATGGACAAGTGCACATTCTGTGCTGGTGGCCCAGAAGCCAATGGCAGTCAAGCTGAATTTGAAAAGTATGGACGCAATCGTTTGGCTGAGGGCAAATTACCTGCATGTGCCGAGCAATGTTCTACCAAAGCACTCTTGGCTGGTGACGGCGACATCGTGGCCGACATCTTCCGTAACCGTGTCCTGAAGCGCGGAAAGGGTGCTGAAGTATGGGGCTGGGGTACAGCATACGGCGCGAAGCAAGTTGGGCAACCACCTGCAGTTGCGCCTGCAGCGCGACACCTGCAACTGGGGGTAAAGTATGAAAAAAACACTCATCATCTTGGCATCATTGACTGTGTTGGCGGCTTGCAGTGACAGGCAGCAAACTGCTGATACACCAAACAAAGATACAGCGCCATATTCTGGTACCGGTGTTGCTTCATTTACCCAGCCAGGCTGGAAAGCAGGTGATACACCTGCCGATAAAGCGGCTTGGGAGCAGCATTTGAAAGCACGCATGCAGTACGGTCAAAATGACTATACACGTGCCAACTGAAACACAGGAAGGAACTGCTCTATGTCTGCGTTCAAGTCTTGTAAAAACGTTTACTGGCTTCTTTGCTTGTAAGTGGTTACATTGGCTTGGCGGTCGCCCAGCAAGCAACAGCACCAGCCAACTGCAGCAAATGCCGCACCAGCGGTTGCAGGTGTGCAAAGTGCCAATATATTTGAAGTCAAACCAGATGCCAGTCTGGATGCCAATTACGCCAAGCAAACCAATGCGGAACGTGCAAAGGTTCAGCCAGGTAACAATGCGCCCATGTGGCGTCAAGTTGGTAGTGGTGCCGAAGGTTACAGCAGTCTGCCGAAAACCAGCGCGCCAGAAGCTGGTGTTTTGATTCAACCCTTCACACAATACCCAGGTTCGCGCTTGACAACAGCTGGCGAAGCTTGGAGACAAGTGCGCAACAATTGGATCATTCCATACGGTGGCGCATTGTTATTGATTGTGCTGGGCGCGATTGGTTTGTTTTATTGGCGCAGAGGCACCATTGAGCTCAATGAAAGCCTGACAGGCAGAAAAATAGAGCGCTTTACACCGTTTGAACGTTCTGCTCATTTGGCAAACGCCATTGCATTCACCATACTTGCAGTATCTGGTTTGGTCATGGCTTTTGGACAATATTTTCTAATGCCCTTGATGGGGAGCAGTCTGTTTGGTTACCTCACATTTTTACTTAAGAACGCGCATAATTTTGCGGGCCCATTGTTTGCGATATCACTTCTTGTGGTGATATTCACCTATGTTCGCGACAATTTACCAGCCAAGGGTGATTTGAATTGGTTCGTCAAAGGTGGTGGCTTGTTGTCAAAGCAACATGTGAAGGCTGGGCGATTTAATGCTGGTGAAAAATTGCTGTTTTGGCTGGGGGTTTTCGCGTTTGGCCTGATAGTGGTGGCATCTGGTTTGGTTTTAGATAAACTGGTACCGGGCTTGAACTATGACCGCAGTACGATGCAGATTGCGCACATGGTGCATGCCGTTGCAACCATAGCCATGATGGGCTTGTTCATGGGGCACATTTATTTGGGTACCATAGGAACTGAAGGAACTTTGCAAGGCATGCAAACAGGTTATGTCGACGAGGCGTGGGCCAAAGAACATCACGAATTGTGGTTAGAAGACGTTAAATCGGGCAAAGTTTCTGCTGATCGTACGGCTGATAAACATGCAGCACGTATTGCAGCCGCAAAAGTTGTTAAAGCATAAAGGACTGTGGAAATGAAATCTCAATATATAAAATCGATTTTCATTTTGTTGATGCTTGGATTTGCAAGCGCCGGTTTTGCAAAATTGCCAGCACCCTCTGAAGAGGCCAAAGCAAAAGCTGCTGAAGCTGCTGCTAAAACGGCTTGGAGTGGAAAGGTTAACAATTATTTGTTGTGCAAGTCACAAGATAAAACAGCAGCGCACTATTACAAAACCAATAAGACAGCCAAGCCGGCAGTGGCAGCAGCGCCGTGCGCTGATCCGGGCCCTTTTGTTTATCCATTGCCTGATGCGGCAGCACCGGCAGCAGGTACTGTGGTAGTCGCAAAACCTGCCGTTGTTGCAGCACCGATTGCAGCGGCTAAAAAGCCTTGAATTAAAGCCCTGAATTGAACGCTACGCTTCCTTTTTTAACGCAGGCACTCGCGCCTGTGGTGCGTGAGGTTGTCGTCACGGATGAGTTTGGGCAAAGTAGAACTCTTTTTATCCCTGCAGAACGCGCCTTAACCATTTACGTGGACAAACGCGAGTTGGTGACCTTGATGACCCTAGGCGCACACCCAGAATGGTTGGTTTTGGGCTATTTGCGTAACCAGCGTTTGGTCGAAACATTGGATGAGATTGAATCCATCACCGTTGATTGGGATGTTGGTGCCGCGGCAGTGAAAACTCGCAATGGCATATCGGATATTGAAAAGCGCACCGAAAAACGGGTGGTGACCACCGGTTGTGGGCAAGGCAGCTTGTTTGGCGATGTGCTGGATGCCTTAGATGGCATCAAGTTGCCAGCTGCGCATGTCACGCAAACACAATTAGAAGAAATCACCGACACCATTCGCTTGCAAGACAGCATTTACAAAAAAGCCGGATCAGTCCATGGTTGTGCTTTGTTTTCAACCCAAGAGACTCATGCAGAAAAATTAATTTTTGTAGAAGATGTTGGGCGTCATAACGCGATTGACACCATTGCAGGCTGGATGTGGTTGCAAAATACTGCCCCCACGCTTGTCGCTGCGCGTACTGCGCTGCCCCCCACAGGGGAGCAGCCTTGCTTGGGGCGGCCCAGCGCTGCGGCTAACTTCACCCCCTCGCTTAGCAATATGGTGTTTTACACCACAGGCCGCTTAACCAGTGAAATGGTAATGAAATCAGCGCAAATGGCCATCCCCATTGTGGTGTCGCGCAGTGGCATGACGGAGATGGGCTTGGCATTGGCACAACAATTGAATCTGTGTGCGATAGGGCGCGCAACCAACAAGCGGTTCTTGTGTTTTTCGGCACCTGAACGTGTGCAATGGCAAGCCATGGTTGTGGCGGCCTGATCCAAATCTCCAGAGCTATCTAAACCTCTTGCGTGGCGTCACGCCCCATGAGTTGCGCTACGGCATTTTTTGCACTGATGGTGCCGTCCAGCACGTCCACCACACTTTGCGTGATGGGCATATCCACACCCAGTGACCGTGCGCGCTGGCTCACCGTGCGTGCGCTGTAAACGCCTTCTGCCACATGACCCAAAGAGGCAACTGCTTGCGCCAAACTTTGGCCTTGGGCCAGCAACAAACCCACTTGGCGGTTGCGGCTTAAATCACCAGTCGCTGTCAAAATCAAATCACCTAAGCCAGACAAACCCATTAAAGTTTCAGGCCTGGCGCCCAGTGCCACACCCAGCCGTGTCATTTCTGCCAAACCGCGTGTGAGCAGTGCAGCACGGGCATTCAAACCCAAGTTCAAACCATCACACAAGCCTGTGGCAATGGCCAAAACGTTTTTAACTGCACCACCCACTTCGACACCAATCACATCGTCATTGGCGTACACACGCAAAGTATTGCTGTGAAATGCCGTAACTATAGGCATCGCACACGCTGGTATGTTGGCTGGCTGCGACCAAAGCTGTGGGTTGACCGCGTGCCACTTCCAGCGCAAAACTGGGGCCACTTAAAACGCCAAAGCGCAAATCACTGTGGCAAACCTGTGCTGCAATTTCATGCCCCAACAAACCCACTTGCCCATCTTGCGCTGTCTCAAACCCTTTGCATAGCCACACCACTGGGCAGGTGACCTTATTCAATTGCAACAGCATGCTGCGCAGAGCTGACATGGGTGTGGCGATGATGCACAAATCAGCTTGTTGGCTGTGTGTAGCGATATCACCGTGTGCGATTTGCAGTGCAGCGGGTAGAGGAATGCTTGGTAAATAGCGGGCGTTGACACCGTCAGTCTGCATCTGTACCGCTTGTGCCACATCACGCGTCCACAGCGTGATGTGATGACCCGCATCAGCCCCCTTGGTCGCACTGGCCGCATTGACTGCCAAAGCCGTACCCCAAGCACCCGCACCAAAGATTGAAATTTTCATCTGCTAAGTCTGTGGCAAATGGCTAATGCTATATTTTTAATAGCACATTAGGCAATAAATACGCCGGCTACAGCCTGATTTTTCATATAATTTTCGGATACAAGCTTATTGCAGCGGTGTGGCGGCCGCTTCGGCTTGTTGCTGTTCATACATGGCTTGGAAATTAATTTCAGCCAAATGTACAGGCGGAAAACCAGCGCGAGAAATGATGTCAGACACATTGCCGCGCAAGTAAGGGTACACAATTTGCGGACAAGTGATGCCCATGATTTGTGGCATCTGTTCTTGCGGCAAATTGCGAATTTCAAAAATACCCGCTTGCTTGGCTTCAACCAAAAAGACGGTTTTGTCGGCAATTTTGGTGTGCACAGTGGCTGTTACCGATACTTCAAACACGCCTTCAGAAATAGGTGTGGCTTCCACACCCAATTGAATATCTACAGCTGGGTTGTCATGCTGCAACAAAATGGCAGGTGAATTGGGTTGCTCGAGTGAGGCTTCTTTCAAATAAACGCGTTGGATTTGAAAAACGGGATCTAGGTTGTTGCTTGCTTCATCAGCCATGGTTTGCTTTCGGTATAAAGAAAAGGGTTCAAGAAGAACCCATTATCTCAGACCTGCCAAAGCGATTTGCTTAAGCGTTCAATTGTTGTTCCAAGTCGTGCAACACTTGGTAGCAGTTGAACACTTGCGCCACGCTGGAGTTCGGTTCGCGCCCTTCTTTGATGGCTGCGAAAAATTCGCGGTCTTGCAGTTCAATGCCATTCATGGACACATCCACTTGGCTGACGTCAATCTTCTCTTCCTTGCCTCTTTTGTAGATTGTGATAAATCGTCATAGCGTGCGATGTAGGTGGCGCTGTCACCAATGTAGCGGAAGAATGTGCCCAATGGACCATCGTTGTTGAAGCTCAAGCTCAAAGTACAAATCGCACCATTGGCGGCTTTGAGCTGAATCGACATGTCCATGGCAATGCCCAGCGTGGGGTGAATTGGCCCTTGAATCGCATTCGCTTTGACGATTGGGCTACCAGCTTGGTAGGCAAATAAATCAACCGTGTGCGCGGCGTGGTGCCACAGCAAATGGTCAGTCCAACTGCGGGCTTGGCCCAGTGCATTCATGTTGGTGCGTCTAAAGAAATAGGTTTGCACATCCATTTGTTGAATGTTGAATTTGCCCAGCTTTGGATTTGCTTGTGCACATACTGGTGGCTGGGGTTGAAGCGGCGTGTGTGGCCGCACATGGCGACCAATCCACTGCTTTTCGCGATGTCACCACGTCGCTGGCACCTTTGAGGGTGTCGGCCAAGGGGATTTCAACCTGCACGTGTTTGCCAGCTTTCAAACATGCCAAAGTTTGCGCAGCGTGCATCTGTGTGGGTGTGCACAAGATGACGGCATCCACTTCTTTCAGTGCCAAGCTGTCGTCTAAATTGGTAGTGACATGGCCAATGCCATATTTGGCGGCGACTTCTTTGGTCTTTTCCAATTCACGGCTGACGAGCGAGACAACTTCAACGCCTTCTATGTTTTTAATACCGTCTAGGTGTTTGATACCGAATGCACCTGCGCCAGCTAAGGCAACACGTATTTTTTCGACTTTGATGGTTTTGCTCATGTGTTTTCCTATTGCTGAATACTTGAGAGGATGACTTAATTTTGGTTTTCTAAAATCAAATGCCCCACCGACGTGTTGCTGGCGGGCACATGGTGAAAGCGGTGAATTTCTTTGGGTGCTTTGCCCACTTTGGCAGGGTCATCGCTCACATCGGCCATCGCGCCGCGTGCGATCAACCACATCACCAATTCAATGCCTTCAGAACCGGCTTCGCGTACGTAATCAATGTGCGGCAGGGTGGCCAAGTCGGCCGGATTTTTCACCATGCGTTCAACAAAAGCTTTGTCCCAATCCAAATTGATTAAGCCTGCGCGTGCGCCTTGCAGTTGGTGGCTCATACCGCCTGTGCCCCAAATTTGAACGTTCAAATCTTGGTCAAAACTTTCAATCGCTTTGCGCAGGGCTTTGCCCAAGTTAAAGCAGCGTTGCCCCGACGGCACCGGGTATTGCACCACGTTCACCGCGAAAGGGATGACAGGACATGGCCATTCTTTCACATCGCCACACATCAGCGACAGCGGTACCGTCAAGCCGTGGTCCACATCCATTTTGTTGACTATTGTTAAGTCAAAATCTTGCTGAATGACAGATTGCGCTATGTGCGCGGCCAATTCGGGATGTCCTTGCACCACAGGCACAGGGCGTGCACCATAGCCCTCGTCCGCAGGGGTGAACGATTCCGCGCAGCCAATCGCAAACGTAGGAATCATCTCCAAACTGAATGCGGTGGCGTGGTCGTTGTAGACCAAAAATATCACGTCCGGCTTGTTGTCTTTCATCCATTGCTTGGATTTTTCGTAACCCTTGAACACGGGTTGCCAATAGGGTTCGTGGTCTTTTTTCAAATCAAGCGCCGCACCAATGGCGGGCACGTGTGAGGTATAGACGCTTGCGGTAATTTTTGCCATAGTTTTTTATACGCTGTACTTTTAGTCCAATAATTTGCCAGTGCCATGCCCTTGCGGCTGGCGGTTCACTTGGGCATCACCATTCTCGCCAATCACGCGGTTGCCATTGGCGGAGCGGCCACCAGCAATCATCATGTCGCGGTATTCAATCTCGGTCATGCCTGTCATGCTGCCCGCCATTTGCTGAAAGCTTTTGCCATGCGTGGCGCCAAGTTTGGCCAAGAAATAAATATTGCCACCCAAGGCAATGGCGCGGTTCAAGTCGGCAGTGAGTACAGCTTGCTTTTGATCTTCGGACATTGGCCACTCATCCAAATAAGCTCGCTGATTGGCTTTGAATCGTTCGCGGTTTTCTGCTTTCATCAGCGACATGCAAAACTGGTTCAAGTGGTAGCCTTTTCGGCTTTGTTCGGCATCAAAAATGGTGGTGCCAGGAATATCCAGATAGGGTTTGTGCAAGGACATTAAATTTCTCCAAACTTGCCAGAATCAAAGTCAATAAAGGCTTGTTGAATTTCTGCTTTGGTGTTCATGACAAAGGGGCCGTAGCCGACAACGGGTTCATTGATGGGCTCGCCTGCTAAAAGCAATATTTGGGCATCGGCACTGGCGCTGATGCTCACATCACTGCCTTTGCGGCTCAACACCACCAATTGCGCTGCGCCTACTGTGCTGCTGCCATTGACTTGTACCGTACCACTTTGCACCAAAAGCAAGGTGGTCCAACCATCGGGTTGTGGCAGCGTCATGCTTTGTCCTGCTTTCACGCGCAGGTCCCACAATCGCATGGGTGTGTAGGTTTCGGCAGCGCCCTTGTGTCCATCGAGATCGCCAGCTATCAAACGCACCGAGCCAGCATCTGAATCGACTTGGGCGATTTGCGCTTTGCTGATGGCTTGGTAATGTGCGGGAGTCATTTTGTCTTTGGCCGGCAAGTTCACCCACAGTTGCACCATGTGCATCATGCCGCCTTGCTGGCTGAAAGCAGGCGAATGAAATTCATTGTGCACAATGCCGGCCCCTGCGGTCATCCACTGCACATCGCCAGCTGCAATCGTGCCACCGCCACCGGCCGAGTCGCGGTGTGTGACTTCACCCGCATAGGCAATGGTGACGGTTTCAAAACCGCGGTGCGGGTGCGAACCCACGCCATTGGGTTGACCATTGTTCGGTGCAAATTGTGTGGGCGCTCCATAGTCCATTAACAAAAACGGGCTGAACAAAGCCGCGTTGTCGTTGTAATTGAACATGCCGTGAACCTTGAAACCATTGCCCACCCAATGCTGTGGTGGTGCGCTTTTGATTTGTACGATGGCTTTATCCGTAGTTTGTGCCGTGGATTGTGCGGTGCTCTGCGCAACAGGTGTGGTCATGGTGATTTCCTTATGAATTCCAATAGAGTCGGTTGGGATTGTCCACCAACAGCTGGTATTGCAATTCTGGCGTGCTTGCGATGTGCGGGATAAAGTCCACCAACAAGCCATCGTCCGGCATGTGGTCTTTCAAATTCGGGTGCGGCCAATCGGTGCCCCACAATACGCGGTTCGGGAATTCTTCCACAATCGCTTTGGCAAATGGGATGACATCGGCGTAGGCATTTTGTTCACCGTTCAGCGCTTTGGGGCCGGTTACGCTCAGGCGCTCGGGGCAGCTCACTTTGCTCCACACATTGGGGTGTTCGCGCATGAATTTTTGGAACAAGGCAAATTGAGGTCCGCTGACTGGCAGCGACACGTCAGGTCGTCCCATGTGGTCGACCACAATGGTGGTGGGCAGTGCAGTGAAAAAATCCCACAGCTCAGGCAAATCCACCGCTTCAAAATAAATCACCACGTGCCAGCCCCACTTGGCGATGCGGCTGGCGATTTCCATCAACTCGTCTTTGGGTGTGAAGTCCACCAAGCGTTTGACAAAATTAAAGCGCACGCCGCGCACGCCCGCATCGTGCATGGCTTGAATTTCAGCATCGGTCACACCACGCTTTACCGTGGCCACACCGCGGGCCTTGCCTTTGGCGGCTATCAATGCATCGACCAAAGCGCGGTTGTCTGCACCGTGGCACGTGGCTTGCACGATCACGTTTTTCTCAAAACCCAAATGGTCACGCAGTGCAAACAATTGTTCTTTGGACGCATCGCAAGGCGTGTACTTGCGCTCAGGCGCATAAGGAAATACAGCACCCGGCCCAAACACATGGCAATGCGCATCCACCGCGCCCGCAGGGAGTTTGAAACGCGGTTTGCTGGGACCTGTGTACCAGTCTAACCAGCCTGGGGTTTTGGTGAAATCACCGGTTGTTGGTTTTGTCATATGGGTGTTTCAATCAATGTACTTCAGTCCGGCTTTAGCCAATGGTTCACGCATGCTGTACATGTCCAAGCCCAAAACGCCAGAGGCTAATTTGGCGCGTTTTTCGCCTTCAAAGCTTTCACGCTTTTGCGCAGCGGCCAGTGTTTCGACGGCACGGGCGGCAGGCACACACACCACGCCGTCATCGTCCGCCACAATCACATCACCCGGTGTGACCAACATACCTGCGCAGACGACGGGGATGTTGACAGAGCCCAAAGTGGCTTTGATGGTGCCTTTGCTGCTGATGGCTTTGCTCCACACCGGAAAATTCATGCGCTGCAACTCTTTCACATCGCGCACACCGGCGTCAATGATGAGCGCACGCGCACCACGCGCTTGGAAACTGGTAGCCAGCAAATCGCCAAAATAGCCGTCGGTGCAGTCAGCTGTCACAGTAGCAACCACAATGTCGCCGGGCTTGATTTGCTCAGCCACCACATGCATCATCCAGTTATCGCCCGGGTGCAAGAGCACGGTCACAGCCGTACCGGATACTTGCTGCCCCGCGTAAATGGGACGCATATAAGGTTTGAGCAAACCCACCCGGCCCATGGCTTCGTGCACAGTTGCAGAGCCCAAGGCAGCCAAGCCGTCGGCGGCTGCGCGGTCAGCACGTTGGATGTTGCGGTAAACAACGCCTAATTCATACATGGTTATTGGCCTTTCTTTTTCAATGCAGCATCCAAGCGCGGGAAGACGCGGCGGGTGTTGGCTTCGTAGATTTGATAACGGTCGGCATCGCTCAAAATTTTCGATGCTTCGATGTAGCGTTTGGTGTCGTCGTAGTAGTTGCCGGTTTCAGGGTCAATGCCGCGCACCGCGCCAATCATTTCAGAGGCAAACAACACGTTTTTCACAGGGATGACGGTGTTCAACAAATCAATGCCAGGCTGGTGGTACACGCAGGTGTCAAAGTAAATGTTGTTCAGCAAATGGTCTTGAAGCAAAGGTTTTTTGAGCTCTTGCGCCAAGCCACGGAAACGCCCCCAGTGGTAGGGCACTGCGCCGCCACCGTGCGGAATCAAGAAACGCAGAGTAGGGAATTCTTTGAACAAGTCGCTGGTTAAACATTGCATGAAGGCGGTGGTGTCGGCATTCAAATAATGCGCGCCTGTGGTGTGAAAGCACGCATTGCAACTGGTGGAAACGTGAATCATGGCTGGGATGTCGTACTCCACCATTTTTTCGTAAATCGGGATACCAAGGTTTGTCGGACAAAGGTGGCGATGTCCAATGCCCGCCGCTCGGATCAGGGTTCAAATTGATGCCAACGTTGCCGTATTCTTTGATGCACTTTTCCAGTTCAGGTATACAGGTGGCAGGGTCAACGCCGGGTGATTGCGGCAGCATGGCCACGGGCACAAAATTGTCGGGGAAGAGTTGGCTCACGCGGTAGCACAGCTCGTTGCAAATGGCAGCCCAGGTGGATGACACTTGAAAATCGCCAATGTGGTGCGCCATGAAGCTGGCGCGTGGGCTGAACAAAGTGATGTCGCTGCCGCGCTCTTTCATCAAGCGCAATTGGTTGGTTTCAATCGATTCGCGCAATTCGTCGTCGCTGATTTTCAGGTCGCTCACTTTGGGCATGCTGGCCGGGTCTTTGATGCCCGCGATTTGTTTGTTGCGCCATTCTTCCAGCGCTTTGGGTGCAGTGGTGTAGTGGCCGTGGCAGTCGATGATCAATGGTTTTTGTTGGCTCATAGGTGTTGTTGATTCGTTATTGATGTGGTTTTATATGAAAAATCGGGCTGTATCCGGCGTATTAATTGCCTAGTTTGCTATTAAATGTATAGCATACAGAATATACTAAGTGATTAACTCCATCCCTTGTCGCAATTTGGCTGCTTCGGCTGCGGGGGATACCATGAATGCCAAAACCGCTTTGGCGGCGTCTTTGTTGGTCGATGTGCTGCACACACCGGCAGAAAAGGTTGTGGTGATTTGTACCGCTGGTGGCAGCGGCCCCACAATGCTGATACCGTCAAGGTGAATCAATTCACTCAGCTGCTGAAATCCCAGCGCCACATCGCCTTTGGCTATCAAGGAGCCAACCGGCACACCCGAAGCGGCTTGTATAAAGTGTGGTGCGACTTGCTCGGTGATGCCCCATCGTTCAAACAGTTTGGCCAAGGCAACGCCGCTGGGGCCAGTGGAATAACTGATGGCTTTTTGCTGCGAAACCGTGGCAAGAACGGTGGCTTTAAGTTGTGCCTCAGAAGAAATATCGGGGAGTTCGCGCTCCCGCACGCACCGCAACTGCAACGCCTGATGTGACCAAGTCCACTTTGCTGTCAGGCACAACATGCCCCGTCTTGATCAGAGCTTCGATGGCATCGGAGGCTAAAAATACCAAGTCGAATGCCTCTCCAGCCTGAATGCGATTACTTGCATTGACGCCACCTACCGAATCGACTTTGAGATGAATGCCTGTCTGTTGTTGATATGCAGCAGCCAGTTCAACCAATAGCTGGCGCGTGGCCATGGACGAGATGCCTGAGAGTGTCATTGAAGTGGCTGGGGTGGAGTTTGGCATAGGCAGATTGTGAGCTTTTCACCCCACAAAGTGAAGCCTTGGCTTGCACTAGCTGATATATCAAAATGATATAACTGAATCAAAGTTATCGATTATTTGCATGATGGGATTTACAATCTCTGGGTGGACATCAAACAAATCGAATACTTTGTGCGTGTGGCTGAAATGGGCAGTTTCACCCGTGCTGCCAACAGCCTGAATGTGGCGCAGCCGGCGCTGAGCCGGCAAATTCGTTTGCTGGAAGTCGAGCTGCGACAAAATTTGCTGGTGCGCAACGGCCGTGGCGCGGTGATGACCGAAGCTGGCAAAGTGTTGCTGGAACATGGGCGCGGCATCTTGCACCAAGTCGAGCGTGCGCATGAAGAATTGGGGCGTGTGCGCGGAGCGCTGGCAGGGCGCGTGGCGATAGGTTTGCCACCCAGCATTGCCAAGGTGTTGACAGTGCCTTTGACGCGCGAATTCCGCGCCCAGTTGCCGCAAGCGGCTTTGTCCATCAGCGAAGGTTTGTCCAACGCCATGCAAGAAGCGATTGTGAACGGGCGCTTGGACATTGCACTCTTGTATGGCGCCACGCCCATGCAGGGCTTGGCAATCACGCCACTCTTGGACGAAGATTTGTTTTTGGTGCAGCGCCATGGGCAACGCCAAGCCGCCCAAAAGCATCACGCTGCAAAAGCTGGCGGCATTGCCATTGATCATTCCCACACGCCCCAATGCGATTCGCATGTTGGTTGAATCGGAGATGGCAGCCATCGCTTGCGAGCCGCACATCGCATTAGAGATTGACGGCGTCCCCGCCATTTTGGATTTGGTGTTGGATGGTGCGGGTTGCGCGGTGCTGTCGAAAAACGCGGTCAGCACATCGGGGCAAGCGCATTTGTTTACGGTGTGCCCGATAGTGGGTTTGTACAGCAAATTGTCCATAGCAGTCAGTTCGCAGCGCCCTGCCACGCTGACGCAGCAAGCCATGTTGAAGCTGATTCAAGACATGGTCAACCGTACCCTTAAAATGTCGGCAGTATCCCCATCAATCACACAAACTCAAGCTTCATGAGCACGCAACCCACTTTCAAACTCGCCGGCGTGATGGGCTGGCCCATCGCCCATTCGCGTTCACCCAGTATTCACAACCATTGGATCCAGCAACATGGATTGAACGGCGCTTATGTGCTGCTGCCGGTAGACCCTGCCAACTTGCAAGCCGCACTCAAAGGTTTGTCGGCTTTGGGTTTTGCCGGCTGCAATTTGACCATTCCGCACAAGGTGATGGCCTTGTCTTTGGTGGACCGCATTGATGCCACGGCCAGACGCATGGGCGCCATCAACACCATTGTGGTGGAAGCTGATGGTTCATTGAGCGGTTACAACAACGATGGTTTTGGCTACATCCAAAGCTTGCGCGATGCGCATCAAGAGTGGCGCGCAGACGCCGGCCCGGTATTGGTAATGGGCGCGGGCGGTGCAGCCCGTGCGGTGATTGTGAGTTTGGCCGAGCAAGGCGCCAAAGACATTCGCATTTGCAACCGCACGGCAAGCTCAGCACATGCATTGGCAACAGAATTTACCGCCGATTTTGCACAGGCCTCTGACGCAGCCAAAGGTGCAGTGGTGACAGCCGTGCCGTGGGAAAAGCGGCACGATGCGGTCGCTGACGTGATGCTTCTTGTCAACACCACCAGCCAAGGCATGGGCAGCAACCCTGCGCTTGATTTGTCATTGGATCAATTACCGCCTCAAGCTTTGGTGTCCGACATTGTGTACATACCGCAAGAAACGCCCTTGCTCAATAGCCGCCAAAGCACGCGGCAATCCTACAGCGGGTGGATTGGGTATGTTGTTGCACCAAGCCAGACCGGCATTCAATGCCTGGTTTGGCGTGATGCCGGAAGTGACACCAGCGCTGCGTCAAAAAGTCGAAGCAACGCTGTAAATTTATAAGAAATTGGCCTGTAGCCGGCGTATTTATTGCCTATGTTGCTATTAAATATATAGCAATAATATCAATCAACTGAAAATAGCTGCACAAACGCGAAGTTCTAGTCTGGCTTGTGTTTTGAATGGGCAATCAAACGATCGGCATAGTCTTGCCATTTTGGTTTTTTCTCTAAACCATCAAACACACCATCGCGCGCCAAGCCAGCCACCCAGTCGTGTTTTTTCGCAATGGCAGACGTCATGATGGGTTCAAAGCCGGCCTCATTGACGGTGTTGGCCGATTCGCGCATTTCTTCGGCGCGGCGTTTGCCGTGTTGCACCACGCGGCTGAAAAAATACGCGCCTGTTTGTTGCCAATCGATGCTGGGAAATGTTTCTGCCAGTGTCGGCAGCACATGGTCTTCCACTCCGTATTTTCGTGCGGTGGTGTAGCTTTCAATCACCAAAGCTTCCAGGCCCTTGATCATCACGCTGCGGCTCATTTTGATGGCGCTGGCCACGCCGATGTCTGCGCTCACCACTTTGACGTCCATACCAAACCCAAGCAATTGCGGTGCGATGTTGGCGGCTGTCGCGCCACCCAACAGCATGGGTACACGAACGCCGTAGGGCGGTATGCTGGTCATCACACCGGCTTCGATGTAGTGCCCACCTGCAGCTTCAATCACCTTGGCAGCAGCTTGCTTGGTGGCAGGCGAGGCGGAATTCAAATCTAAAAACACACAGCCTTTGTTGATGTATTTGGCAGCCTCTTCGGCCACTGCCAATGTTTGTGAAGCTGTAACGGCTGAGATGATGAAGTTGCTTGCTTTGCACAGCGCTTTCATGCCATCACACGCGATGAAGCCCGCTTGTGTCGCGTGTTGGATTTCAGTTGGAGCTGTGATTGGCGTGGTGAATTTCAAATCCCACACCTGCACAGATTGCATGTGCTGCTGCAAACCTGCGGTGATGATTTTGCCGACTTCACCATAGCCGACCATGCCCAGTTGTGTGAGGTGCATACCAACAGATTCCGAAAAATGATGGCTTGGGATTTATTGTTTAGGAATGTTCGCGCGGTTGATCACTTCGCCCCAGCGTTTGATTTCAGCGTTCAACAATTCACCTAACAGTTCAGGGCTGCTGGCATCGGCTTCAACGCCCAAATCCGCCAACTTCTTTTTCACATCAGCAGATGCCAAAGCGGTGCTGGCCGCAGCATTGAGTTTGGCCACTATGTCTTTGGGTGTTTTTGCAGAAACGGCCAAAGCGTTCCAAGACGCGGCATTCATGTTGGCAACGCCAGATTCTTTGGCTGTGGGTATATTCGGCATGCTGGGTGCGCGCTTCAAACCCATGACCGCCAATGCGTGAATGGCTTTGGCTTCAATTTGCGTTTTGACAGGTCCCAATATTTCAACCGCAGCGTCAATTTGCCCACCACGCAAAGCCGTTACCACTGCTGGCGTGCCATTGAACGGCACAATTTGGATGTTGATGCCAGCGGTGGATTTGAACAATTCTGCCGCTAAATTTTGCGTGCTGCCAATGTTGATGGTGCCCACATTGAGTTTGCCTGGGTTGGCTTTGGCAAAGGCCAACAAGTCTGCCAGTGTCTTGAAGGGTGAATCAGCCTTGGTAACCAAGGCAATGTCGAAAAAGCCCAAAGTCGATACCGGCGCAAAGTCTTTGACAGTGTCAAATGGCAATGATTTGAACAAGCTGGCCGATACCGCGGTGCCATTGGACATCAACAGCAGGGTACTGCCATCGGGTTCCGATTTGGCCACCAATTCGCCTGCGGCAATGCCACCCGCACCAGGTTTGTTTTCGATCACCACGGCTTGCCCCAAAATCTCTGCCATCTTGGCGCCTACGGTGCGTGCGGTCAAATCGGCAATGCCGCCCGCACCAAAAGGCACCACAATTTTGATGGCTTTGTTGGGAAAGCTGGCAGCTGTTTGCGCGTGCGCAAAGTTTGCGGCGAAACCCAGTGTCAATGCACTGGCACAGACAAAAGATTTGAAGAAAGATAGTTTGGGGTGTTGGGGTTTGTTCATGCCAGAAATTCTAGTGCAGAACATGGCATTGTCCAAACCACCCTATCCGCTTAGCCCTGCATGGTTTATTTATAGCCCACACGGTCCAACATTTGTTGCACCTTGGTTTGGTTTTTAGCGATTGACGTCAGTGGAATTGTTTCGCTTTTGAATGCGCCACCGCTCATGGCTTTCAAAGCGGCGTTGTCAATGGTCACACCTTTCACAGTGGGCCATTCGTTGTTGCCATTGGCAAAGTGGTTTTGTGCAAAAGGGCTGGCCAAGTATTCCATGAACAAAATTGCGTTGTCACGGTTTTTGGCGTACTTGGCTACTGCTCCGCCGGCAATGTTCATGTGGGTGCCCCAGGTACTTTGGTTGGGGAACACAATACCCACTTTTTCCATGGTAGCGCGGTCTTCTGGGTTGGTGGAGCGCATCATGCGCGCCACGTAATAGGTGTTGGTCAGCGCTACACCGCATTCGCCGGATGCGACGGCTTTGATTTGATCAGTGTCACCTCCCTTGGGTGCGCGCGCCATGTTGTCAACCATGCCTTTGAGGAATGTTTCTGTTTTGGCTTCGCCCATGTGTTCCATGATGGTCGAGAACAAGCTCAAGTTATAAGGGTGTGAGCCAGAGCGAGTGCAAACTTTGCCTTTGTTTTTAGAATCGGCCAATTCTTCATAAGTGTCCACATCGTCTCTTTTAACTTTGACTTTGTCGTACACAATCACGCGCGCGCGGGTTGAGAAGCCAGTCCATGTCACGCCGTCTTTGGTGGCGGCGGAGCGTAAATTGGCTGGAATACTGTCGTCCAACAGTTTGGATTTGATGGGCTGAAACAAACCTTCAGAATCGGCCTTGGTTAACCGTGCTGCATCCACCAACAAAATCAAATCGGCAGGAGAAGCCGAGCCTTCGGCTTTCAACCGAGAAATGATGCCGGCATCGTCAGAATCCACGCGGTTGATTTTGATGCCCGTGGTTTTGGTGAAAGTGGCATACAAGGTTTCGTCGGTGGCATAGTGGCGTGCCGAATACAGGTTCAAAACCTTTTCGCTTGCTGGCGCATTGGTTTGCGCCTGTGCGGCACTCAAACCCACCGCGCACAGCAGCGAAAGGAAGGTGAGGGGTAATAGCGATTTCTGCGTGACAAACATGGCGGCTCCTAATTCAGAACAATAACGAAATACAGTAAAAGTAAATGAGAATGATTCTCAATCATATCACAAAACGACAAAATGGGCTTGACCTGCGTCAAGGACTGCGCAGTCTGCTGAAAATTTGGCAAGGATTTGTTTGAAAAACTAACGCGACCGCAAGGTGCGGCTGAGCAATATCACGGGCAAAAGTCCCACCAACACCAGGGCTAATGCGGGCAAAGCGGCTTCGCCCAAGCGCTCATCGCGGGCCAATTGGTAAGCCACCACCGCCAAAGTGTCGGAGTTAAAAGGGCGCAACACCAAGGTGGCGGGTAGCTCTTTCATCACATCTACAAATACCAAAAGCGCAGCTGCTGCGACTGAGCGTTTGAGCAAGGGAGCATGTATGCGTTTCAATAAATGCAGGCCTGAAGTGCCCAGCATGCGGGCTGATTCGTCAAAGCTGGTAGGAATTTTGGCGTAGCCACTTTGTACCGATTGCAGTGCCACACCACTGAAGCGCACCACGTATGCCCAAACAATGCCGACTGCAGTGGCGGTCACCCAATAGCCAACACCCATTGAGGGGAATAAGTTTTGCAGCCATCCCACAGCCAATAACAAACCCACCACAATCACCGCCCCAGGTATGGCATAGCCCACGCTGGCCAATTGCGCCACTCCATGCAACCATTTATTTTGTCGGGTGCGCACGGCGAAGGCCAAGCCAATCGCCACCACAACGGTTATCACTGTGCTGATGCCGCCCAGCATCATGCTGTTGGCAATCCAATGTCCAAATTGCTGCCATGGCAATTGCACATCGGGGTCAGACCAGTTAGCGGCAAGCGGTCTTAACATGAAAATCAAAGGCAAAATAAACCCCATCATTATTGGTATAAGGCAAGCCAGCCAAGCCAGCAAAAGTGCAATCCCTTGGAGTTTCATGGGTTGCTGCGCTTGTTGTGAACCTGCTGCAATTTTGTTGCTGGAAAAACGCATTTTTTGCTGCGCACGTCGCTCTAACTTCAAAAGCAGCATCACCAATACCAAAAGCATGGTGGCCAACTGCGCTGCGGCGATGCGGTTGTCCATCACCAACCAAGCTTTGTAGACACCTGCGGTAAAGGTTTGAATGCCGAAGTAACTGGACACACCAAAATCAGCCAAGGTTTCCATCAATGCCAAGGCCACACCTGCAGCTACCGCTGGTCGTGCCAGTGGTAGCGCTATTTGCCTGATGCGGCGCGGTAAGGTGGCCCCTAACAAGCGGCCTGCGTCCATTAAATGTGCGGCACGTTCTGACAATGCCGTGCGTGTCAGCAAATAGACATAGGGGTACAAACAAAAGGTGAATACCCAGGCGGCACCCGCTACATTGCGCACTTCTGGAAACACGCGCCCTTCTAAACCAAAATTGTGGCGAATGGCGGTTTGCAGTGGTCCACTGAACTGTAAAAAATCTGTGTAAGCATAAGCCACCACATACGCAGGCATGGCCAGTGGCAAGAGCAAAGCCCATTCAAAAATTTTGCGGCCTCTAAAGTCAAACAAGGTCACGGCCAATGCGGCACCCACACCAATCATGGCCACACCTATGGCCACACTGACACACAAAATGAGCGTGGTCCAAGCGTAATCGGGCAAAACCGTTTGGCTGATCTCTTTCAGAATCTGTGCCGACTCATTGTTCCATTGCAGCCACGATAGCAATAGGGCAGTCACTGGCAGCAGCAGCACAAGGGCAAAAATAGCCAATAAAGCCCACATGATCCATCGCCCCACGTGCAACAAAGGCGCAGGCGCAACACCATACGCTGTCTGAGGTTTCAGCGTTTGGGTGAATTGGTTGGAAGAATGTGACGACATGAATTTACGGGACTGCTTCAAATGCGAATTGTACGCATGCGCATGGCGCATGCATGTACCCCTACAATAAGCGCTATGTTTTTAGAAGTCTCTCAGCTCCAAGTTAAATACGCCAAAAGGTCCAAAGCCGCAGTGGATGCGGTCACTTTTGGTTTGCGCGCCGGTGACATTGGTGTGTTGATTGGGCCTTCGGGTTGCGGCAAAACCACGCTCTTACGCGCAGTGGCGGGCCTGGAAAAAGCCAGTGCGGGGGACATCAAGTTGGCAGGCCATGTGGTCAGTAGCGCCACAGAATTTGTGCCCGCAGAGTCGCGCAAAATTGGCATGGTGTTTCAAGACTACGCGCTGTTTCCGCATTTGGATGTGGCGCAAAACATTGCATTTGGTCTGACACATATTCCCAAAAATGAACGCGCAAGCCGTGTGGCTGAGGTGCTGGATTTGGTTGAGCTTGCAGGCTCAGAGCACCGCTACCCGCATGAACTGTCAGGCGGGCAACAACAGCGGGTGGCCTTGGCACGTGCTTTGGCACCTAAGCCGCAATTGCTGCTGCTGGACGAACCCTTTTCAAATCTCGATGTCGATTTGCGCGAACATCTGGCGCATGAGTTGCGAGTGATTCTTAAAAATGCCAATGCCACCGCCTTGTTTGTCACGCATGATCAACTGGAAGCCTTTGCCATTGGCGATGTGATTGGCGTCATGCACGAAGGGCATTTGCACCAATGGGACGATGCCTACACCTTGTACCACCGACCAGCGACACGCTTTGTGGCGAGTTTCATTGGGCATGGTGTTTTCATGCCAGCAACCATTTGCGAGGGCTGTGCCAACGTGAAAAACCCGTTGAAAAACCATGTCCTGGTGCACACGCCCATGGGGGATTTGGTCGATCTAGAAGAATGCCCTTTACCCAGCGCCTATCCCAATGGTGAATGCGATGTGTTGCTGCGTGCGGACGATATTGTGCATGACGATTTATCGGCAATTGAGGCCAAAATTTTGCGCAAATCATTCCGTGGTTCAGAATTTTTGTATACCTTGCGATTGAAAACGGGTGAGACCGTGATGGCGCATGTGCCCAGTCACCATGACCACAAAGTGGGTGCATGGGTGGGTATTCGCGCCGAGGTGGACCATGTGGTGACATTTGCGCGCCAGCAAAATACGCAAGCAATTTAAACGCTGGCTTTAACCTCATCTAAATAAGTCTTTCACTTTCGCTGGTAACATCTTTCTTCATCTATTCAAATCGCAAGCAACATGAAACCTGATCAAGCCCAAAACGATAACGCACATGACATCGGTCGCCCCATGTCGGCGGTGATTCGCGAGCGCATTAAAAATGCCAACAAAGGCTACTTTGCCAACGACAACATTGGTGAATTTTTGCAAGTCGGTGATTTGGAAAAACTGCTGGACGAAGTTCAATCCAAAATGCAAGGCGTTTTGGAAAGCTTGGTAATCGATACCGAAAACGACCACAACACCCGCGATACCGCCAGACGCGTGGCGAAGATGTACCTCAAAGAGGTTTTCAAAGGGCGCTATGTGCCAGCGCCGGACATCACCGAATTTCCCAATGTCGGGCATCTGAACGAGCTCATGATTGTGGGTCCCATCACCGTGCGCAGTGCCTGTTCACACCATTTGTGCCCCGTGATTGGCAAAGTATGGGTGGGCATCTTGCCGAACAAAAACACCAACGTGATTGGCTTGTCCAAATACGCGCGCTTGGCCGAATGGGTGATGGGCAGACCGCAAATTCAAGAGGAAGCGGTGTTGCAATTGGCCGATTTGATTGAAGATAAAACCCGCCCCGACGGCGTTGCTGTGGTCATGGAAGCCACCCACTTTTGCATGGGCTGGCGTGGTGTGAAAGACCTGGACAGCAAAATGATCAATTCCGTCATGCGCGGTGCATTCTTGAGCGACATGAACCTGCGTCGCGAATTTTTGGCGCTGATACCCAAATAAACAAACCTTGCCCTAAGCCTTGCCAGTCACCGCGCTCATACTGGTTCTGATTGCTGCGGTTATCCACGCTACGTGGAATATCGCCGCTAAAAAAGCGCACGGCGATGCGCGTTTTTCCTTCTTCTCAAGTTTCATCATGGCGGTCTTTTGGGGGCCATTTGTCATTTGGTACGGTTGGGATGCGGTGCCAAGATGGGGCGCGCTTGAATGGACATTTTTGGCCATCAGTGGATTGATACATTGGGCCTACTACATTATTTTGCTCAGAGGCTATCGCCAGAGTGACCTCACGGTGGTGTACCCACTGGCGCGTGGCAGTGGCCCTTTGATTTCATCCATGGTTGCCATTGTTGTGTTTGGCGAGCGCATTTCAGCCATGGGTTTTCTGGGTATCTTGGGCGTGGTGCTGGGTGTGTTTCTCATTGCTGGCGGACCCGGATTGTTCCGGGCGGCGCATGACCCTGCCAAGAAAGACCGCATCAAAGCGGGCGTATTTTGGGGGCTGCTGACAGGGGTGTTCATTTCGGCTTACACCATTTTGGATGCCTATGCAGTCAAAATGTTGGCGATATCACCCATCCTGTTTGACTACTGGTCCAACATGTTGCGCATGCCCTTTGCGCTGGTGCCCGTGTTGCGTGATTTGCCTGAAGCCAAGCGGCTGTGGCAGTTGCAATGGAAATACGCTGCCATCGTTGCCATCATCAGTCCTGTTGGTTATGTCATGGTGCTGTATGCCATGCAAATTGCGCCAGTGAGCCACGTAGCACCCGCGCGCGAGGTCAGCATGCTGTTTGCCGCCTTTGTGGGTGGTCACCTTTTGGGCGAGACAGACCGCGGCCTGCGCATCATCGGCGCGGCCGCCATCGCTCTGGGCGTGGCAGCCTTGGCTTTGGGGTAATTTATATAAGAAATTGGTCTTTAGCCGGCGTATTGATTGCCTAGTGTGCTATTAAATATATAGCATAACTGTAGCTCTTCTGCATGCATCAGGTCGCGTGGGTATCTACAACTTGGGGCAAAGTACCCAATAAGCGTATCAATTCTTGCTGTCGCGCCGTGCCCGTTTTTGCAAAAATGTTTGAAAGCTGGCTTCTGACAGTGGGCATTTTCAAGTTCAGAGTTTGTCCCATTTCGATGGGTGTTTTGCCCTGCAAAATCAATGGCACCAATCGCGATTCGGCTTTCGACAGCGCAAACGCATTGCTCAAAAAGTCTGCCGCAGCATCAGGGCGTTTTTCTGGGTCAACCAACATCAACATGACCGATGCACGCGTTTCACCTGATGTGTTTCGCACAGGTGCAGACAGTGGCAGTGCCATCATCATGATGCGTGTTTTTCCAAAAACGGTGGCACCACCTTTGGTGTTGGCTGCCGCATCAATGAGCTGGGCCAATTTGCCTGAAACCGGAAGTCCGGCACTGAATATGTCAGGGATTAAATTTTTGGCAGCCCGATTGGCGTGTTGCACACGGCGTGCCGGGTTGATGAACATGACGCCAAAATCCATGCTGTCCAAACTGGCATGGTAGGTCGATAATTGTTCGCGCATGCTGCGCCATTCCCAATGCAAACTGAATGCGCGCTGTATGTGGGGATAAAGCGCTCTGAGTGAATTGGCGTCGGCTTGGCTGAATGCTTTCGCCCCAGGCGGGCGGAAAAAATTCAAAGCCATGGGTGGTGTTTCAAACGCATTGTTACTCTCGAGCAGTGTGGCGGACAACAAGTGCTCGGCCGGCATGGTGACTAAAAAGTCGCGGTAAAAGGCCGTGCGTTTCAGCTGCGCGGTGCTGACAAAGTCCGAGCCAATCACGACAGCACCCGAGTTAAAAAGACCTTTTTGAGCGCCAGTACTCAACCAAATATTGTGCTGCCACCAGTGGTCGGCATAAGCCTTGGCACAGCTCTCGGAGAAGTTGTGTGTGGCATAAAAATCCTGTTCGTACTGGCCTTCGCCTATAAAAACAAAAATGCCAATAGTGGCATCAAAATAGCCACACAGCATTTTGACAATACCGCTCCAAGCATCTTCATGCCCAACCGCTTCGTAAAGGCTAAAAATGATGTTTTGTGGCTCAGTTTTCATTCATTTGAATGTATCGGTGGTAAATGGAAATGCAAACAATCAGCGGTTTGCAACACTATAAACCACGAAAGCACTTGTATGAAAACATGTTCACAAGCAACCAAGAGCGCGCGTCTTTTGGCTAGCACAGTCGCAACAGCTTTACTGGTCAGTTCATGTGGTGGTGGCAGTGGGGATACTTCGGCTGCAACAGATCCAAGCACGAATACGACCGAGCCCACCACGTCTGCCGCCCCTTCGCCCACACCGTTGACTTGCAACCCTGGACCAACTCAAAGCACAGGCTTCAGCGAAGTTTTCAAAGAATGTGTGGGCACACTCGCAGTGTATTACCCGCTGACAGAATGCGTCAAAGACAACAAATCTGGTTTGGTATGGGAGCAAAAAAAGGCCACTGGCCCGCAAGCAGCTAATACATACTTCACCAATTTCGACAGCACGGTGGGCAATCAAGTTGCTAACGCAGGTGATGCAATTTCCGACGAAAGACCAGCGACACAAGCTGAAATAAATGCCAGTTACAACACCATCGGCTACATCAATATGGTTAACGGCTTAGGTGTGTGCGGTGGTACATGGCGATTGCCGAATAGAGATGAATTACTGGGGCTATTTCCGCGCATAGACCCGAACTGGGTACTCAATCACATGAGCACCAGTGATTATTGGAGTTCAACACCCTCAAGAGCAGATATTCCTTGGGCTGCAAGAACTGTTGCGCACCATGGGCGCTCCTATACTGATTCAAACCGTGAGAATGGTTTTTTCGTGCGTTTGGTTCGCAACTGAAAGATTATTGAGATGAAATCTCCATTTAAATATTTTTTAGCAAGTTTGTTGGTATGGAGTACCGCTACCCACGCCCAAAACATCCAACCCGGCCAATACGACTATGCGGTGACGACGGAAATGATGGGGATGAAAATTCCGATTAATTTCAAACAGTGCGTGACGCGAAAAGATGTGGATTCCAACCAAGCGTATGTGAATCAAAAAGGGGCTGATGGCTGCACACCGCCGGTTGTGAAGCGCGATGGCAGCAGCATCGCCATCAAATACACTTGCAGCAACCCCAAGATGACGGGCGAGGGAAAGGTGTTGTCAATGCCGATTCATTCACCATCCACATGAATGTGATTCAACATGACATGGGCAACAGTTTGATCAAAACGCAAGTGACAGGCAAACGCGTGGGTGCTTGCTAGGCGTATAAACCAAAAATATATATGAAATTGGCCTCTAGACGGCGTATTGATTGCCTAGAGTGCTATTAATTTAATAGCGTAGTTGCAGTATGTGACGTGGTATTATGCTAACAAGGGTGTCAAGCCGCCAGCACTGTCCAGCGCCATCAAATCGTCGCAGCCACCCACATGCGTGCTGCCAATGAAAATTTGTGGCACGGTGCGCCGGCCTGTGGTTTGCATCATTTCATCGCGTGCTTTGCCGTCCAGGTCGATGCGGATTTCTTCAATCGTTGTCACGCCTTTGAGTTTCAGCAGGTTCTTGGCACGAACGCAATAGGGGCAAACGGCGGTGGTGTACATTTTGACGGCTTGCATGGCGAGGTCTCTTTATTGAAATAATTAAGCTTTTTCGATGGGTAAATTGGCCGAGCGCCAGGCGCCCAAACCGCCCGACAGCGATTGCGCTTTTTCGTAACCCAGTTTTTTGGCAATGCCGACGGCGCGGCGTGAACGCATGCCACTGGCGCAGGTCAAAATAACAGGTGTTTCTTTGTTTTTCACCATGGCTGCCAATTGGCCTTCCAGTCGTGACAACGGGATGTTTTTCGCGCCCACAATGTGCGCATTGGCGTATTCAGTGGGTTCGCACACGTCAATCACCACCGCTTTTTCACGGTTGATGAGCAATACCGCCTCGGATGCGGTCAAATTGCCACCCGCTGCGCCCTGCAATTGCGGCAAAAACAGCATAAAAGCCGAGCCGATGGCGATGAAGAACAACATCCAGTTTTGAGCAATAAATTCCACAGTTAACTTTCTAAAATTGAGAAACCAAAGAGAAGCATTTTAGAATAAGAGGGTATTTTTTTCTTTGAGTGACCTAAATAAGCCTAATTTCAGGGTTTAAAGCATTTTTTAGCTCTGATTGTCCCAACCCAAAAGCCTTTGAAAGCCTTTCATGCACAAGTTAGTTTTGATACGCCATGGCGAATCCACCTGGAATTTAGAAAACCGTTTCACCGGTTGGACCGATGTCGGTTTAACCCCTGTTGGCATTGCCCAAGCGCAAAGCGCCGGCGCGGTGCTCAAAGCCAATGGCTATGACTTTGATATGGCCTACACCAGCGTGCTCAAACGCGCCACCCACACCCTGTGGCACTGCTTGGACGCGATGGACCGAACTTGGCTGCCCGTGGTGAACGATTGGCGTTTGAACGAACGCCATTACGGCGCTCTGCAAGGCCTGAACAAAGCCGAAACCGCCAAACAATACGGTGACGAGCAAGTGCTTTTATGGCGCAGAAGTTACGACGTGCCACCACCGAGCTTGGAAGCGAATGACCCACGCTGCGAACGTGGCGATATCCGCTACAAAAATCTCAAACCAGAGCAAATCCCATTGACCGAGTGCCTGAAAGACACCGTGGCGCGCATGATGCCGTTTTGGGACGAATCGCTGGCACCCGCTATCCAGGCTGGCAAGCGCGTCGTCATCGCTGCGCACGGCAACTCCATTCGTGCATTGGTCAAACATTTGGACGGTATTTCGGACGCCGACATCGTGGGTTTGAACATTCCCAATGGCACACCCTTGGTGTACGAGCTGGACGCCAACTTAAAACCCATCAAACACTATTATTTGGATAGCAAATAAGCTACATTTGAGTAGCGAAAAGTGTGTGGAATATGCGATATTGAACTAAGCAGCATGAATTGGCTCTTAGGTGTATATTGACAGGTTTTCAATTCAGCAATTCACAGATCAAAATACAGGTCATTTCATGGGTCAAAAACTTAAAACAGTAGGATTGCTTGCAGCCGGTGCATTGGCAGGCGCATTGGCCACCATGTCGGTGCAGACCATGGCACGTGGTGCTTTAGCGCCTTTGCCTTTGGAAGAGCTGCGCCAATTGTCCAGCGTGTTTGGTTTGATCAAAAGCGACTATGTTGAACCGGTGGATG
The DNA here is from genome assembly GCA_963841045.1 of uncultured beta proteobacterium. Classification (GTDB taxonomy): domain Bacteria; phylum Pseudomonadota; class Gammaproteobacteria; order Burkholderiales; family Burkholderiaceae_C; genus Aalborgiella. Next base: position 83,908 of record CAWJBD010000002.1, read on the forward strand.
AGAAAAAGTTAATCTCCGACGCCATCTCCGGCATGGTCTCCAGCCTCGATCCGCATTCACAGTATTTCGACAAAAAGTCGTACAAAGAATTTCGTGAAGGCACCACTGGCAAGTTTGTTGGTGTGGGCATTGAAATCAGCTTTGAAGACGGTTTGGTCAAAGTGGTGTCACCCATCGAAGGTTCACCCGCTTACCGCGCGGGTTTGAAGCCGAATGACTTCATCACCAAAATCGACACCACAGCGGTGCGCGGTTTGACACTGAACGAAGCCGTCAAGCGCATGCGTGGCGAGCCCAATACCAAGGTGATTTTGACCGTGTTTCGCAAAGACGAAAACCGCAGTTTCCCCGTCACCATCATTCGCGAAGAAATTAAAACCCAATCGGTCAAAGGCAAAGTCATCGAGCCCGGCTATGCGTGGGTGCGCTTGACACAGTTCCAAGACCGCACGGTGGAAGACTTTGTGAAAAAGATTGAAGAAGTTTACAAAGCCGACCCCAATTTAAAAGGCTTGGTGCTGGATTTGCGCAACGACCCCGGTGGTTTGCTCAATGCGGCTGTGGCGATATCTGCAGCGTTCTTACCTGAAAACGTGGAAGTGGTATCCACCAATGGCCAATTGGCTGAAAGCAAATTTAGCTACAAAGCCTCACCCGAGTTTTATGCAGGCCGCATGGGTGGCGACCCCTTGAAGCGCTTACCCGCCGCGCTGAAAAAAGTGCCCTTGGTGGTGCTGGTGAACGAAGGCTCTGCCTCTGCCAGCGAAATTGTGGCAGGCGCATTGCAAGACCACAAACGCGCCTTGATTTTGGGTAGCCAAAGTTTTGGCAAAGGCTCGGTGCAAACGGTGCGCTCATTGGGGCCTGATACCGGCATCAAGATCACCACCGCACGCTACTACACGCCCAGCGGCAAATCGATTCAAGCCAAAGGCATCATTCCTGATGTGATGCTGGACGATACCGCCGAAGGCAGTCCCTTTGCCGCGCTGCGCACCCGCGAAGCCGATTTAGAAAAACATTTGCTAAGCGGCCAAGATGGCAAAGATGCTGATCCTGCGAAAAAAGCCGCACTTGAAAAAGAGCGCGAGTTGGCGCTGAAAAAACTGGAAGAAGAAAACAAAAAACCACCCGCAGAGCGTAAGCTGCCTGAATACGGTTCAGACAAAGACTTCCAACTGCGCCAAGCTTTGAACCAGCTCAAAGGTCTGCCCGTGTTGGTGAGCAAAACGCAAGAAGTGCGCAAAGAAGAGAAAAAAGAAAATTAGGATTCAGGGCACTTCAAGAAATTCAGATTTCCGAGATGAAGTGCTAGGCGCACGGCGCACAGCAACCGGAATGTACTGCCGGTACATGAGGATTGCGAGCACCGCGCAACAACGCAATTCGCGCGGAAAATGAATTTATAGGAGTGCCCGAAAGTGAACGACGACCAGCTCCTGCGTTACTCCCGACACTTGCTGTTGAACGAAATTGGTGTTGAAGGGCAAGAGCGAATCACACAGTCACACGCCTTGGTCATAGGTGCTGGCGGCTTGGGCTCACCCGCTATTTTGTACCTGGCCACAGCGGGCGTAGGGCACATCACCATAGTCGATAACGACACGGTGGACGTCACCAACTTGCAGCGCCAAATCGCCCACACCACGGCTGATGTGGGCACGTATAAAGCGCTATCCGCCCAGCAAAAAATTGCGGCGCTGAATCCCGACGTGCAAGTCAGCACCGTCTTGCAACGCGCCGATGTGGCATTGCTGGACAGTTTGGTGGCACAAGCCACTGTGGTGCTAGATTGCACCGACAATTTCGCCACCCGCCACGCCATCAACGCTGCCTGCGTCAAATACCAAAAGCCCTTGGTCAGCGGCGCTGCCATCCGCTTTGACGGTCAAATTACTGTCTACGACCCGCGCGACAAAACAGCACCTTGCTACGCCTGCATCTTCCCCCCAGACGCCGAAATGACAGAAGCCCGCTGCGCCACCATGGGCGTCTTCGCCCCCTTGGTCGGCATCATAGGCGCCATGCAAGCCGCCGAAGCCCTGAAACTCATCAGCGGCGCAGGCAAACCACTCACAGGCCGTTTGCTGATGCTAGACGGCAGAGACATGAGTTGGAACGAAGTCCGTCTGAAGCGCGATGCGGGGTGTAAAGTGTGTGGGCACCATCTATCATAATGCGCTGTAATGTTGTGTTGCTATATATTTAATAGCACACTAGGCAATAAATACGCCGGCTACAGCCTATTTTGGCTTATATTTTACAAAGCAAGAACCGCGTTGTTGTCTGAATTGGCGGGGTTCTGTGGGGGAGGGTTGGGCGAAGAGGCCGCGTTTTTCTGATTGGGCTGTTTGCTCTTCTTTGGCGTACATGCCGTTGTTGCGGCGTGAATGGTAGGACCAAGCGTGGCCGTTGCTGACCAGCCATGCGCCTATGTCTTCATTGTTTAATTTCAGTTTGGCAATGTCTCTGCCGTAGTCATCTTTGCTGCGGGTGTCCACGGCCACGGCTTTGTGCAAGACTTTTTGTTGCAAGGCGGCTTGTGATGTTTTGCCGTAGGTTTGGCAAATCTCTGGCGCGTCTATGCCTTCAATGCGGACTTTGCGCGTGACGGTTTGTTTGGTTTTAGCCATGCCGTTTTGGTTGCTGCTGATTTGGGTTTCTATCCACAGCGTGTCGCCATCGCTGACGCGGGTCACTTTGCCTTCCCATTGGTTGGGTTTGAACCATTTGCTGTGCACTGGCAGGCTGAGGCTTAAGCACAGCAGTGCCAGGCTGAAATAGTCGCAATGGGATTCGCATGGTGTGTCTTTGTAAGGTTTTCATACGTTTTCAATAACGCTTGCCAATGAACCACAAGCTGGTGCGCATGAAGGCAAAGGCGATTCTGTCGCGCAAGCGCTGCGTCCATGGTCGGTTGGCCAGTTCGCTGGGTTCTATGTGTTTGCTATTTTGCAATATGGCTGTACACAATCGTTCGCTCAAACTGCTGGCAAAGGCTTTGTCTTGCACCACGATATTCGCTTCGCGTGCCAATAACAAGCTCAAGGGGTCGAGGTTGGACGAGCCTACAGTCGCCCAAACGCCATCAACCACCGCCACTTTGGCATGTAAATAGCTGGGTGTGTATTCGTATATTTCGATGCCAGCAGCCAACAACACACCGTAGACTGGTCGAACGGCATGGTATTGCAAAAAATATTCATACTTGCCCTGCAGCAAGAGTTGTACTTTGACGCCGCGGTTAGCCGCGTTGATCAAGGCTTTGCGCAATTTTGCACCGGGTAAAAAATAGGCATTGGCTATGACAATGCTGCGGCGTGCTTCGCCAATGGCCTGCAAATATGCGCGTTCAATGGCCGAGCGGTTGCTGACGTTGTCGCGCAAAATCAAATCGGCGTATTTGATTTTTTGGGCAGATGGATTGCTTTTGAATTTGCGCGGCGCATTGGCTTGCCTGAATTTTTCCAGCGCGGTCAGCATGCGCTCAGGAATTTTGCGCATACCCAATTCGTGAGCAGCCAATTGCCCCCACAACTGGTTCGTTACTTGGTGTATGGCAGGCACCAATGAGCCTGTTACACGCACACAAAAATCAAACCGAGCTGCGGGCAAGGTGCCATGGTTGGGGTCGTAAAAATCATCCAATATGTTGATACCGCCACAAAACGCCAGTGTTTTGTCAATCACACACAATTTACGGTGCAGCCGTCGCCATTGGCTGGGTATAAAGAAGCCAAAAGTCACAATGGGTTCAAACACCAGCACATGCACACCCGCTTGTTTAAAGCGTAATGACCATTCTGCGTCTAATTGTGGTGTTCCGAATCCGTCAATCAACAGGCGAACAGAAACGCCACGTGCTGCAGCTTGCGCCAGCGATTTCGCTATATCCGCACCGCTTTGGGTGGTGTCAAAGATATAGGTTTCAAGTTCAATGCTGTGTCGCGCTGCGTCAATCGCCTCTATCAATGCCGGAAAGAGTTCTTTAGTGCCTTGCAACAGACTCAAGGTATCGAAGGCAGTCAGGCCATCGTCTAACGTGTTTAAGAGGGTGTTGCGTTCGGCATTCATGGGTGAAAGTCTTTGGCAACTATCTTACTATTTTGCCATGACGAAATCAGCAATCAAAGGAAGGTGGTCTGACATGCGTGCCCAGTGACGTCCTTGCGGGGCATGCGCGTGGGTAGGCGTCAGGTGCCGTGCGTACACATAGTCAAATTGCACCAATGGCAATCGGGAAGGAAAGGTGTACAAACGTTTGGCAGTGATGGGGTTGGCTTTAAATGCTTGCAGGTGATGCGCTTTAAGTGCTGCAGCACTGGCAACGCCCCAATCGTTAAAGTCACCTGAAACAATCAAAGGCGCATTGTCTGGAATTTCGCGTTGAATGTAGGCAATGAGCTGGTCAATTTGGCGGCGTCTGCTGGCTTTGATCAAACCCAAATGCACCACCACCACATGCGTCACCACGCCATGAATCACCATTTCCACGTGCAACAAACCACGCTGCTCAAAGCGGTGGTCTGACATGTCCTCATGCCGCTGTGACAGCACAGGCCAGCGCGTTAGCAAGGCATTGCCGTGTTCGCCGTGCTTGGTGATGGCATTGGTTTGGTAGATGGGGGTGTAGCCCAGTGGTGCTAAAAAATCGGCTTGCTCTTGATCGGGCCAACGCTCAAAACGCGTCGCATGTTTGCTGTGTGCCTTGCGCACCTCTTGCAAGCAGATGATGTCGGCATCAAACTGGTCAATCGCCAAGCCGATGTTGTGAATCTCCAAACGGCCACGTGGACCTATGCCGTTGACGCCCTTGTGTATGTTCCAGGTCGCAACCCGAATGCTTTCCACAGCGCGGTGATTAGGTATTGGTAAATACAGCTTTGCGTTTGTTCACAAACGCATCCATGCCTTCTTTCTGGTCTTGTGTTGCAAAAAGGGCGTGGAACATTCTGCGCTCAAACATGATGCCATCGTTCAATGTGCCTTCAAAAGAACGGTTCACCGACTCTTTGGCTGCCATGACGGCGATGTGAGAAAACTCGCAAATCATCAATGCCGCACCCAGGGCTTCTTCCATTAATTTGTCCAGAGGTACCACGCGACTGACCAAGCCAGCACGCTCAGCTTCTTGGGCATCCATCATGCGTCCTGTCAGAGCCATGTCCATGGCCTTCGCCTTGCCAACAGCGCGTGGCAAGCGTTGTGTACCACCGGCACCCGGAATGATGCCCAGTTTGATTTCTGGTTGACCAAATTTGGCATTGTCGGCAGCGATGATGAAGTCGCACATCATCGCCAACTCACAACCTCCACCCAGTGCAAATCCACTGACAGCAGCAATGACGGGCTTGCGAATGTTGCGGATTTGCTCCCAATTGCGGGTGATGTAGTCGCCCTTGTAGGCATCGGCAAAACTGTATTTGGCCATGGCACCGATGTCTGCGCCAGCCGCAAATGCCTTTTCACTACCAGTCAAAATCATGCAGCCAATGTTGCTATCGGCATCAAAAGCTTTGAGGGCAGTGCCCATTTCATCCATCAATTGGTCATTCAGCGCATTGAGTTGCTTGGGGCGATTCAAGGTGATGATGCCAACGCGGGCTTGTGTGGTGACGGTAATGAGTTCGTAGGTCATGGTGGAATAGAAAAAATAGAAGAGTGGTGAGCGTATTATCTAACCATTTGATTGAGCTGAATGATGGGCAGCAAGACCGCCATCACAATCAACAGCACCACCACACCCATGGCGACAATCAGCAAGGGTTCTAGAATGGTTGCCAAGTGCATGGCACGTCGTTGTACTTCAATACTGAGCTGCTTGGCAGCGCGCGAGAGCATCAAGGGCATTTGACCTGTTTGTTCACCCAAACGTGCAAACATGCTGACGATGCCAGGGAATCGTTTTTTTTGCGCCAGGGCAGATGCCAAGGGCGCACCCTCTCGTACCAATACCAGAGCATCCATGGCATCGGCACGCATGGCGGTATTGCTCAAGGTTTGCGCTGCTGCTTGCAAGCTTTTAAGTATCGGCACACCTGCGCTGGCCAGCATGGCCAAAGTGCTGGCGAAACGGGCGGCATTGTAGCCTCGGGCCAGTTTGCCAATGACAGGCGCATTTAAAAATGCCGCATCAAACTTTTCTCGATAGACGGGGTTTTTTAAAGCGAAATGCACGCCCAGTGCAATCAATATAAACGCTGCCAGAACCCACCAACCATAGCTGCGTACAAAGTCACTGGTGGCCAGCATTGCTACTGTTAGAAAGGGCAACGCCTTTTTAGTACCAACAAACACATTGGCAACCTGTGGAACGACATAACCCACTAAAAATAAAACGATGATGATGGCCACCACGGTGACGATGGCTGGGTAAAGCGCAGCGCCCATGAGTTTGGATTTCAAGGCTTGTTGCTCCTCCAAATCATCAGCCAAGCGCTCTAACACCAATCCCAAGTTGCCGCTTTGTTCGCCAGCAGCAATCACGGCGGTGTAAATCTCAGAAAACTCTTTGGGGTGCTGTGCCAAGGCTTTGGCAAAGGTGCTGCCGGCATTCACTTCTGCACGCAAATTGGCCAGCAAATTGCGTTGGCGCTCATCTTCGCACTCTTCGGTTAATGCGGACAGAGCGCGTTCTAAAGGCAAGCCGGAAGACACCAAGCCAGCAACTTGGCGCGTCCAAATGGCCAAATTGGTCGCGTTGTAAATGCGGCTGCTGAATAAAACGAGATTCAAGCCTTTGCCAGTTGCTCCGTCAGCACCAGACCCGTTGATGGGTTCAACCGCTATGGGAATCAGTGACTGGTTGCGCAACAAGCTGCGCACAGCACGTGCGGTATCGCCTTCGAGCACACCTTTTTTGGTGTTGCCCTGGGCATCAACGGCTTCAAACGTATAGGCTGGCATGCTTGTTTAGTCGCGGGTGACGCGCAATAATTCTTCACGTGTGGTGACGCCAGATTGCACCAAGCGTTCTCCATCGTCACGCATCAAAGTCATGCCAGAAGCCAAAGCAGCAGTGCGGATATCGGCCTCACTGGTATGGCTGTGAATTTGTGCGCGTATGGCATCGGTTGTCACCAACAATTCATAGATGCCAGTGCGACCAAGATAACCGGTTTGTCCACACTGTTTGCAGCCTGCACCAGCACAGTGGGTACAGGTTTTTCTCACCAAGCGTTGTGCCAATACGCCCAAAAGACTTGAGCTGAGCAAGAAGGGCTCTATGCCCATATCAGTCAAACGGGTGACCGCACTGGCAGCATCATTGGTATGCAAAGTAGCCAGCACCAAGTGACCGGTAAGGGATGCTTGAATGGCGATTTGCGCTGTTTCAAAATCACGAATCTCACCAATCATGATGACATCTGGGTCTTGTCGCAAAATCGCGCGCAAGGCCTTGGCAAAGGTTAAATCAATTTTGGCATTGACTTGCGTTTGGCCAACACCTGGCAGTTCATACTCAATCGGGTCTTCCACCGTCATGATGTTTTGGCTGCTGGCATCCAAGCGGTTGAGGGCTGCGTATAGAGCGTGGTCGTTTTACCCGAACCAGTAGGACCAGTGACCAATATGATGCCATGCGGTTGTGCCAATAAACCATTGAAGCGATTCAGTGTTTCGCCAGCCATGCCAACGGCTTCTAAGCTGAGTCTGCCCTCTGACTTGTCGAGCAAACGCAATACGGCGCGTTCGCCATGTGCACTGGGTAAAGTGCTGACACGCACATCAACGGCACGTGTGCCAATGCGTAAACTGATGCGACCATCTTGCGGTAAACGTTTTTCTGAAATATCCAATTCAGCCATGATCTTCAGACGTGAAATCAGAGCAGCGTGCAGTGCACGGTTGGGTTGCACCACTTCGCGCAGCGTGCCATCCACGCGGAAACGCACGCTGGAATGGCGTTCGTAAGGTTCAATGTGGATGTCGCTGGCACCATCACGCGCTGCTTGCGTTAAGAGCGCATTGAGCATGCGAATGATGGGCGCATCATCGGCGGCTTCAAGCAAGTCTTCAACTGCTGGCAAATCTTGCATCATGCGGCTCAAATCCGCATCAGACTCAACTTCACTGACCACTGAAGCAGCATTGGACTCACCTTGTGCGTAGGCTTCGCTGATGCGTTGCACCAATGCTTCCTTGGTCACGGTTTCAACATGATTGACTTTGTATTTGCGCAGCACTTCACCCAAGGCACTTTGCGAGGTCGTTTCATGCATGAGGACAACCAAAGCTTGTCCGTTGTCTTCAAGTAAAACTTGGTGCTGTCTTGCAAAAGAATAGGGGAGCGGGAACTTCATTACGGATTTTGATCAGTTTACTTTGCAGGCGCCGTATCCGTGGCAACAGGAGTTACTACAGGGGTGGCAAATGGCTTCACTGGTAATGGTAGCTTGGCTGATTCATTAATGGGCAGAATAAAGTTGTATGCTGGCTGAGCAGACTCTTGTCCACTGCGCATTAAATCGTAACGATCAAGTGAAAGTTTTTCAGTGGCGGCGCCATCGCGTACGACAACTGGCCGCAAGAACACCATGAGATTGGTTTTTTTACGACTGCGTGATTCGGTTTTAAATAAATTTCCAATCAGTGGTATGTCACCCAAAACAGGTACTTGTTCTTTGTTGCCAGAAAACTCATCTTGCAGCAAACCACCCAATATCACAATGCCACCGTCCTCTACCAATACATTGGTTTGGATGGAACGCTTGTTGGTGATTAATCCTGTTGCAGAATTTACGGATGAAGCTTGTACACTGCTCACTTCCTGATAAATTTCAAGTTTGATGGTGCCGTTTTCGCTGATTTGGGGCTTCACTTTGAGCGTCAAGCCAACGTCTTTACGCTCTACAGTTTGAAATGGGTTGACTGTTCCACTTCCTGCGCTTGCCCCATTGTTGGTGTATTGACCTGTCACAAAAGGGACGTTTTGACCAATGATAATTTTGGCTTCTTCGTTGTCAAGCGTCAGCAAATTAGGTGTTGACAAGATATTGCCTTCACCTGTAGTTTGCAAAAAGTTGGCCAAGGCGCCCAGTATGTTTTTGCCAGCGATGATGGTGCCTATTGCGACATTAAAGCCTGTTCCCGGCGTAAGTAAAGAAGTGGCGGTTTGAGTAGTCAGTGCCAATAAGTTATCACCACCTGATCCAAAATTTGTTCCCAACTTGCTGGCATTGTCAGTATTTGATTTGTTACCTAAGGCATGTTGCCATTGGATGCCAAATTCGGCCGCTTTGTCAGAATTCACTTCAGCAATTAATGACTCTACAAATACTTGGGCACGACGACTGTCTAGCTGGTCGATGATGGCCCTTAACTGTCTGTATTCAGGCTCAGGTGCTGTAATGATGAGTGAATTGGTAGCAGGGTCGGCTTGAATTTGCCCACCTGTTGACGGTTGATTGTTGCTTTGGGTAGAGGCAGGTGTAGTATTGGTATTGCTAGCAGTTGCCACACGAGGGGCGGTAGACGTTGTGCCAGAAGAAGGCATTGCAGCTCTAAGCGTTATTGCTAATTTCAAAGCATCTGCATTCTTTAAGAAAACAACGTGAACATTTCCAGATGCGCTTTGGGAGCTGGGTTGATCAAGTTTTCCTATGAGTGATTTAATCAAGGACATGCGAGCAGAATTGGCCGTACGTACAATCACGGCATTGCTACGAGGTTCCGCGATGATGGTAGTTTTAACTGATGTATCTGTTTGACCCGGTGTAGCTGCATTTGCTGCGACAGCAACTGTAGTTCTTGCACCACTGTCAACTAAGCGCATTAACAAGGGTGCCAAATCATTGGATAGCGCGTGTTTCAAAGGAATAATTTCCACATCTGTGGCTGTAGGCACATCGCTGGCTGCGATGATTTTGGCAATGCGTTGTAAATTGTCAGCATAGTCGGTGATGACCAGTGAGTTGTTGCCAGGGTTCACATTGATTGTGTTATTCGGACTGATAAGAGGTCGCAAAATCGGCAACAAGTTGGCGGCAGAGTCGTAGTTCAAATTAAAAATCTGAGTCACGATTTGGTTGCCTCCAACTTTTGCAGAGTTCGGAGGAACAGCACCTGCTGAAACCAAATTGGTTTGAAGTTTGGCATCCGCTTCGGGAACAACTTTGAAGATGCCTTGGGAGTCAACAACAGCTACGGATTGGAGTCGCAATGCAGTTAAAAATTGTTTGTAAGCGGCTTCTGGCGACAATGGCTTTTCACTCGACAAATTCATGGTGCCTTTAACGCGTGGGTCAACCACAATGTTTCGTCCTGTTATGACGCCCATCGTGCGCGCAACAGCATCAATTTCCGCATTGACAAAATTAAGCGTGATGTGTTCACCTTGTTTTTGAGCATAAATATTGCTTGTACCCAGCGTAAATATTGTCAATAGTGCTATGAAATATCTAGCATAATTGCGTTTTTTAGATTGGTTTGTAATCGTATTCATGTGTGAATAATTGTATGTTGACGTGGTATTGGTCAGATGCGGAACTGAAAGTTATCCTAAGGTGATGAGAGATCGGGGTCCGACCCGCTTACCTAAAATATCCAAGAAATTGTTCAATGCTGCTTCAGAACCACTTGCAGCGGTGGCCTCTCCCCTGAAACGCCAGTGGTTTCCGGTAAATTCCCCTGTTCCTGTTAATTGCAAACTGCCATTGAGAGTTTGTACATTTATTTTAGGGATAGTTCCACCTTGTAAGTTAATGCGGTAGCTTCCTACTGGCTTGAGTGTTGATAAACGGGTTGAGGCGTCGATGATATCTAATTCCGCTTGTCCATCTAGTTTGAACTGTTGGTTTAACCAACTTAATTGAAACGGTTTGGTTTGCAATTTCAATACGGCTTGTAAATCTATTGTGTTAAACGGAGCTCCCAGTCCTGATAACAAGGTGGCTGGCCATGTTGATTGACTCGGTTTGATCTCAGCTAAAACTCCAGTCAGTTTAGGCAAAATCAAAATTTGTAGCGCATCTGACGTGCAGCAATCTGCACTTAATTCCAAAAGAATGTTGTAGGGCAACTGGGGTCGTATTTGCCAATGAACACGACCAGGTAAAGTCGTTGCATCCCTACTGCCAGCCCCACCAGATAAAACCAATTGTGCTGAACCTTGCCACACACTACCATAAGCATCGTTCAAGATGATGCGGCCGTTGCTGTAATTTTTAACTGTGTAGTTGAGCCATGCTGCTGGCGCAAATAAGAGGCAAGCAATCAAAATTCCCATCATGCCACCGATCATCGCCCAGAGCCAAGGGGCTTGTTTTTGTGGCGATTTTTTAAGCGTTTGATGGGAATAAATCTTGTTCATTTGGCTGGCAAAGTGAGTGTCATGCTGCCGTCCCAACTTGTAATTGGCGCGTTGCTGCGTGTGATTTTCGCTTCCTGTGGGATTGCATGCGCATTAATACGCGCTTCAGTAAGAAATTCAGCCACAGATTGTGGAGTGGCATTTTTCAAGGTCAACATAGCGCGGTTACCTGTAATGCTGATTTGCCCATTGCTCCCAAGACGCTGCGTTACGGTGTTTTGCAATGCTTTTTGTGCATCATCAAGACTTAATTTAGGTTGTTTTTGTAGTGATTTTGCTTCTGCGCTGATGCGTTGCATGTTCTCTAGTTGGGCGTCAAGTTGACGATGCAGATCAGGTGTATTGCGTAGCGTATTCATAGCAGGTGCTATGGCGATAAGCCACAACAAACACAGACTTATAGCAACGAAGACAACCAGCCAGATTCGTCTATCACGCGGATTAAGTTGTTGCCAATATTGCTTGAATTGCGCCAACTTTGACGAAATAACCTGAACCCAGGGATGATTGCTTCTGCTGATTGTGGTGCTATTACTCATAACCCCACCTCAGGTGTTACAGAAATCCGATTGCCATCGCGAATCAGCGTATATCCGTTTGTTTTCATTTTCGATTGCGCCTGTGCAAACTCCGCGTCCGTCCAATTGACGCCAGTAAAAATGGTCTTGTTGGCCATGAACTCAATCATCGTTGGTGGCGCATTTGTGTTTGTATTCAAACTGAACGCAGACAGAACAGATTCGAAATTGTGTGCCGATACAGAACCTGTGGTTTGTCGCAGCGTGGCCATCTCTTTGCTAATTTGTAGCATCGGGTCTACCACAACTTTGACTTGTGGGAAAATTTGTGTCAGTTGATTTGTGAGTAAGGTCTTCTTCGTTTCCAAGCTGTTTTTTTGTTGCCAAGCCCAAGTGTTCAATCCAATGATATTCGCTAGCAGTAAGCCGATTAAGCCCCAACGAGTTGGCCGCCATGCCATGCTCTGCCAGAATGCTTGCCAATTGCGACGTATGCGTTTTATGCCGTCGCCATCACCGCTGAGTTTTTGATCGAACTGTGCCAATTCCCAATCTGTATCAGCGCTTTCAATTAGACCAACCGAGTGTTGACGAATTTGTATGGGTCGTTCCAGAATGGTCTCTGCTAAATCGGCAACTGCTGGCTCTGATAACACAATCGCATCATCCGGAATATATAGCTTAAGATCCGTTGCTTGAAATTTGGCGATTGGATTTGTGAATGCGATGAAATCGGGAATGTAATGACACCTTTGACTCGATACCGTTGTCAAGAATGCTTCTTCTGTTGTACCAGTGATGAATACGTAGGATTCAGATTCCAACTTGTTCAGGCGTAAAAGCAGGAACAATCTGTACCACACGGTGACCGGCCATTTCGAATTTTGCGATTGATTCTGAGAGCCATGCTTTGTTACAGGTTGCAATCCAAGTTTTAATTCCTTCTTTTCCAATTTGAGCTTTAGGTGAAAGTGCTATTGCAGTTAAGCTCGTATCATCAAGCAGTTGTTCTTCAAGCAGGCCGTCCAGTACGGCTCTCATTTGTGATTGAGACACTTTGGGTATAGTAATTTGGTGCCATGACAAAGCCTGAGCTGGCGCGACCAAAATGGTGATATCTGCCTTTGGTAATAATTCCAAAGGTGCATGTCCACTGCTCAGTATCGTACGGGCTTCATTGCTAACGACGAAGGCGAATTCACAATTGCTTTGAGGTATGTGTGAATTCAATCTTGTATCGGGAAGATCCGAGCTTGTGTACGACCAAGGGAGAGATACGATCAGCTTGTTCATTATGTTATTGTAAAGATGTCACTGTGGCACGTTCACGCCATATGGTTTGAACATTATTAAGATTATCACGCCGGACCAGTGATTGCTCTTCGACTACGACGTTATCTAATCGTAAACGACCACGAACTTCAAAGAATCGTGTTGAGACACTGTGTTGATTCGGTGTAAGTTTGTTGCCAAATGCCGGAATCAATTGAGCAGCGTCATCTAATGAATTGAAGTGCTTTTGTTCACGTGTTGTGATGGCCAATTTAGCGTCTGCGATTTGCAAATTTGGAATCGAAGAGAAAATAACTTCCGCAGGTGCGGTATTCAGATTGACAGTTGTGCGTTCATTGATAAGTTGAATATAAGGTGCAATTTTTTGGAACGTGCTCTTTGACAGACCCAACCAATTCAATTGAGTGATTCTTTGTGGCATTAAGGGGATTATGGGGTTGCTTGTTTGAGTGTCTGTTGCAATTTTGATTTGTTGCGTCAAGTTATCTAGCTCAGTTACTGGAATATCCAGTAAGTTGAATAATCTTGTAAATGCAGCAAAGTCTGGCTGGGACACTGTGCCATTATCGACAAGGTTGTATACATTTAATTTTGATTGAGCGTCTACAACTTGACCGGATAAAAATGCATCTATCGATTCTTCTGCCGTCAAGCCACCGGTATTGTTTTGATCTGCTGCGAGGAAGGTTGAGAGACGAGATTCTTGCAGTGATACTGCCCACGGCTCAGCTAAGTGATCAGTTGTGCCAGCTCTGCCATCTATACGTAGTATCAGTCGAGACCAATCCAAAGCACCAATCAGCAACCAGGCCACTTGGACTCGACCACGTTCGGCCTTTTCAACCTCAATACTGCGGTATTGCTGCCATAAGGCGGCGGCAGCAAATGTAGCCACGAGTGTTACTGTGAGCATGGCAGATAACAAAGCTGCTCCACGTTGTAGCGAAGATTTATAGCGAAGCTCACGGTGAAGTTGGGTAGTGGTCATCACGATTTGCCACCCCCTAAAATTGGCCGCAACCAATCACGGGTTATATTCCCTTGTATGGGTTGCCCTTCGGGAAGGTTAAGTATCAACCGAACACCATCAGGCAGTTGTACTTTATTTGAGTTGGGGGTTACGCTGTCAGCACTTGATAGTGGGTTGCTCCATGCGTTATTGCGGTAGTAAAAAATTTGCCACTGTTCTATTTTGTTATGGCAACTTCATGATTTTTGTCAGATTACAGATGGAGTTTGCCCCCACTGAGTTGCTTGTTGCCAAGCAGCGAGCATGGCAGTACGCGTTTTAATCGGATCTGATTGCCATCGCAACCATTGCTGTTTGCCTTCTATGGTTCTCTGCTCCACGCGACCACTCTCACATTCTCGGATATTATTCTCATTGAAGCGTCGCACCAGGCGCAACACTTGGCCGTCAAAGTCTAGGGAATTGATGCTCGGTATTTGAGGAACTTCCCAAATCATGTCTAAATCGACTTGCCATTGCGCAAGTCCCGCTTGTAAGGCCAAAACGCTATCGGTATTGGTTTGAGATTGGGTCTGCGTTTGCGCCATGTTATCTAGACTTCGCCAACTCAATAGTGCCAGAATCGCCATGACTGCAATTGCAATCATCAATTCAATGAGTGTAAAACCAACTTGCTTGCGTAAGGTTTCTCTTGCAAAAATCATTAGTATCGACCCACGACGGTAGATAGTTTTACCAATGACGGAGTCACCATCTTTTATCAACGCATCAACACGTCGAAAACTTGGATTCGGGGTGCAGTAACGTTCATGAACCAGGGAAATTCCGCCCACCTTGTTCGCATGAAAAAGTGCTGTTGCCTACATCCGGCATCGATTTAGATAATCGCACTTTGATGAGTTCGTTTTCTGCACAAATCTGACCAAAAGCACATCGACCAAACGTTGCGAATTGCTTAGCTAAGTTGTCTGTTGCTCGAATACCTGCTAAAAGCGCAACACTAACAATGCCTAATGACACCAATACTTCAATCAGCGTGAAACCACGAGCACCGCGCGATCTGCGCTTATGACCCAAGTAACCAGCCAAACTCAATTTAATCCCGCATCATTAGAAGCAGATTCTGAAATCGGATTGATGACGAATGGCCGTAAACCATCAGATGAAACGATGATGCTCCGTCCTGAATTTTTCAACTCAATTTCTTGCTTGCTGAGAATTGGCTCTGGTCCTAATGTCAAAATCAACGAGGTATCTGCACTTGTTTCACTGTTTAGCCATTTTGTGGGGAATGAAATCAAATCTTCATATGTGTCTGTGTTGGTATTTTTAATTTGAGGCAAGCCGTCAAATTTAAATCCGTCATCGGTAGCATGCCACGTGATAGATAACCCACTTGCTCGTGATTGTGCTCGCGCAGAATCCAAAAGAGCAGTTATACGCTGCGCCTCACGATCTAATTAGTCTGAGAAGAATCGGGTATAACTAATATAGCACCAGCGCTGACTATGGCGATGATGGCAATTACCACCATCAGCTCTAACAGCGTAAAGCCACGTATTTTTGGCAACGATCCATCGAGTTGGAGCAAACTGACCAAGATTATTGCCAGGAACCAATATCCGCATTCTTGCCCTCACCACCTGTTGCGCCATCAGCACCGAAGGACATGACATCTACTTCGTTTTTGATACCTGGATTTAAATATTGATAAGGCCTTCCCCAGGGGTCATTAGGAAGCTTTTTAATGGTTTGTTTCCAATTCGGTACTGAATTACCAGTAGTGGGGCGCTCAACCAATGCTTGGAGTCCTTGCTCGGTGCTTGGGTAGACTTGGTTGTCAAGTTTATAGCGATCTAACGCCTGTGCAATTGTGCTGACATCAACTTTCGCCGAAGTGCTTTTGCCTTCGTCGGCACTGTCCATTAGATTCGGTACGATCAGTGCAGCCATACCTGCAATAATCGCTAGAACAACCATTAACTCGATGAGAGTAAATCCTCGTTGAATTGTTTTTGGCGACTTAATGGACTTTTTAACTTTATCTGAACTTTCATCGAACAATGTCCTCTATATAAGTAGTGAATTGTCAAATTGACAGTTCCGATAGCTCATCATAATCGCAATACATGAATTCAACCTTATCTCAAATTGGATCTCAACAACCATCAATTCAGGCAATAAATGGCTTGTACGGCTGGTTACATTGACATTTGGATGTTCACACTTATATGTGTTGTCTATTGGGGAGTGAAGTTCACTAAATTGAACCAACGATTAGTGCCACTCCAACTGCAATAGTTCCCGCCAAAGTCGTGGAAACTCAAGCAGTCGCACAACTTTTGGGTACTGATGGAGCAATTGGTAGTAATCCAAGAAGCATGGTGGCAAATACAAGTTTTGTCTTGCATGGAGTTGCCAATACAAACACAGGAGGTGGAATTGCTTTGATTGCCGTTGACGGTAAACCAGCAAAACCATATCCGGTTGGAAGTCAAATAACGGAGTTATGGAAACTTAAAACGTTGTCGCGTACAGGGGCTGTTTTAGTTGGTAGTAAATCAAATGCAGAAGAGATGTCGTTGATTTTACAACCTCGACAACCGAATACAGGAATTGTTGTCAGTGCAAATTCTGCAATGACAAATACTATGAATAGTCCACGCATTCCGTTACCACAACGGAATAATGTTGCTGTGCCGAATAACCCAATTCCTGCTACACAGAATCAATCTTCAATTAACACTGGTGCAGCTGCGAGTTCTTCTGGATTGTTCTCTACTCAGGCAGCACGCGCAGTAAGCAAATATGCTACTCAAGAATCCACTACGACCCCAGTAGGATCCGTAGTGCAAGTTGAGGAATTGAATACATCCAATACCATTAATCGGACGCTTTCAAGTACTACTGCTGATACAACAAATTTGAAATAATTAAATTCAAAACAGTTGGTAGCGTGTCTGTAACAATTGCTCCAAACCAAATTGCGATAATATTTCTCGCAAATGATTAGCAGCTGTACTCTTTTTGGCTCCCGTATATTTGGCCAGAATTAGCTCGTTTTTTAAGCTGTGTTCCCATCCTACAAGCTCCGTCACAGTGACATGATAGCCACAAGCTTCAAGATACAAACAACGCAAAACATTGGTAATTTGGCTTCCTAATTCTCTGGTATGTAAGGGGTGCCGCCAGAGTTCAGAAAGCGGTTTTTTGGCGATTTCTAAGCCACGTTTATTCCGCAAACAAGCAGCGATTTCTGCTTGACAGCAAGGCACCAGCACCATGTAATTAGCGGTTTTTTTAATCCCAAAATCTATTGCATCATCTGTTGCAGTATCACAAGCATGCAGCGCAGTAACGATATCTATATGAGCAGGAAGTTCATTGGCATGCAATGCTTGCGCAACCGAAAGGTTGATAAAAGACATGTTTTTAAATCCCAAACGCTGTGCTAATTCTTGGGATTTTTGTACCAAATCTAATCTTGTTTCAATGCCGTAAATGTGGCCTTTCCGTTGTGTAGAGCTTGCATCTGGCCTTTGGTCATTAAAGAACAAATCATAGAGAATGAAACCCAAATAAGATTTACCCGCGCCATGATCTGCCAAACTAATGGGATTGCCAGTTTGGCCTACTTCAAGCATCAGTTTTTCAATAAAACCGTATAGGTGATAGACCTGCTTTAATTTCCGTCGTGTGTCTTGGTTAAGTTTGCCTGTCTGCGCGTGAAGGATATGAAGCTTCTTTGAGAAGTTCAATGGATTGTCCCGCTCGTATTTCTGCAACAGCGTGTTGCGCAGTCGTTACTTTCATTGCGGTATTCGCATTAGGCTGCCTCATTATGCTTCGTGGTCGTCTCATGCAAGCCTAAGTTACGCCAACCTTCTAAACCTGATACGTCGCATGGTCTCCATATTGACTTGAAAAATAGATTCAGCATTCGGAATGGCTTGAATGGCGCGATCAATACTGGACTCTCTCAGTAGATGCAAAGTAGGGTAGGGTGCGCGGTTAGTGAAATTGGTGATATCGTCAGTTTCAGTACCGGCAAATTGATATTGCGGGTGCAGGTGGCAATTTGAAAAATACCTTCTAAATCGAGTTTTGTTAATAATTTATTAGCTTTATGTGCAAATTGATTGAATTCCAAAAAATCATGCAAACACATTGGCGCAATCAGCAATGTTGTATCAGTAATTGTTGGTGAAACGGAATTTAAATAGATTAATTCACTTTGTAAATCGGCTAGTAATTCAGATTCTGATTTTGCATCGCTGATCGCATAGCGGATTAAACTTTTCACATGAACTGATTTGGCGAATGGACACAGATTTAAGCCAATCACCGCTCGTTCAAGCCACTGTTTACTATCCAAAAGGACTTGTGATGTTGAATCACTCGATGGAATCATAAGAGCCTAAATGATTTGACAAGGGATTCATTATTTCAACTACATAAAGTAATGACTTCGCGCACCATTTCATCTGGCGCACTTTGAATTGTGCATTGCCCTGGCTGCTTGATGAGCACAAATTGAATCTCGCCAGCTTCGGCTTTTTTATCAATTCGCATAAGCGATAAGTATCTATTTGCGCTGGCTTCTAATGTTGTTCCTAGTGTAGGTGCTACAACAGGCAAGCCAGCACGTTTGATGATTGTTGTTAATCGTGATACAAATGAATCATCGATATAGCCAAGTTGTCTAGATAAATTCGCTGCCATTACCATACCGCACCCAACAGCTTCTCCGTGCAGCCATTGACCATAGCCTAATCCTGTTTCAATTGCGTGTCCGAATGTGTGGCCAAAATTCAAAATGGCGCGGATACCTGATTCTCTCTCGTCTTGGCTGACAACTTGAGCCTTGATCTCACAACTACGTTTTATTGCGTACGCTAACGCATCAGCATCTTTTGCTAGCAATGCATCAATGTTTGATTCAAGCCAAGTTAGAAATTCCAGATCAGCTATTGGGCCGTATTTGATGACTTCTGCCAAACCGGCACTGAGTTCTCGCTGAGGTAATGTTCCAAAAGTATTGATGTCGCACAATACCAATTTAGGTTGGTAAAACGAGCCAATCATATTTTTGCCTAAAGGGTGATTGATGCCTGTTTTACCACCTACGGATGAGTCAACTTGGGCCAGTAACGTTGTTGGTACTTGAACAAATGGTATGCCCCTCATGTAACAAGAAGCAGCAAAACCAGTGATGTCACCGACAACTCCACCACCTAGTGCAAATAAAGTGGTTTTGCGATCACAGGCGAGTTTAAGTAATTCATCAAAAATAGAATTTCAAGGTCTCCCATGTCTTATATGACTCTCCATCTTGAATCACTATGGTGTGAATATCATGATATTTACTTTGCAAACATTTCTCTAGTTGGCTTGCATACAAAGGTGACACGGTTGTGTTGGTAACGATTACAGCACTGTTTGCATTGGGCAAGTTTCTTAAAGAGATTTGCATTATTTAAAAGGTCTTTTCCAATCTGAATGTCGTAACTTCGAGCGTCTAAATATGATTGAGACTATTTGTGATGCTTGACTTTTATCCATAACAGTATTTTAGAAGAGGCGTTGCATTATTTTGGGATGACACCCGCTAATTCGAGTTGCATAATGGTCATGTTAAGTAGGCTGGCTGATGAAGGGCGTGCGATATCAACTGTGAAGTGCGAAGCTTCTGTATACAAGGGTCTCGAATTTCAAATAATTCTCGTAACCTTTTTAATAAGTCATTCACCTGCAATAATGGACGCTTGGTATCGTGTTTCAATCGCCGATAAATCTCTTCAGGAGATGCTCTTAAATACACAACTGTGCATCTTTCATGCAGATTGTGTCTGTTTTGGGAACCGTGAGCACGCTGCCGCCTCCAGTAGAAATAACGCCGTGGTGTGAGGTTGTTAATTCGTCAAGTATAGACTGCTCATAGTCGCGAAAAGCATCCTCACCTTCGCGTTCGAAATATTCGCGAATTGTGCAACCTAGGCGTTGCTCAATAAGATGGTCTGTATCAACAAAAGGTAGCTGTAATCGTTTGGCGAGTTGGCGACCCAGTGTCGATTTTCCGCTTCCAGGTAAGCCAACAAGCGCTAATGCATATTTCTGATCCCACGAGTGATAAAGTTACCTTCCTGAGCAGCGCTAGATTAACGCGCTGCAGTGCGATCTGAAATCATTTTTGGTGTAATAAACACCAAAAGCTCACGTTTTTCAGATTTGCGTGTTTTTAGTTTTGAAACAGATTGCCCAATAATGGAACATCGCCTAAGACAGGGACTTTGGTTTCATCTGAAGTTTCTTCTAAAAGGAAGATGCCACCAATCACGACTGTGCCGCCATTTTCAACTAATACTTGAGTTTTGATGTGTTTTGTATTGATCGCAATTCCTTCAAGTAGTTTGGCCACGACTGTCTTTGTTGATATCTAAATCTAAAATGATGTTACCTTCAGGTGTAATTTGAGGGGTAACTTCAAGTTTTAAATTTGCTTTCGGAAATGCAAGCGAGGTGGCACCACTTGCAGAAGCTACTTGATAATGGTATTTCGGTTCCTTGCTCGATTAGCGCTTTAACCTGATCTGCGGTAACGATACGTGGGCTTGCCACAACTTTGCCGTTTCCGTCAGATTCCAGAGCAGATAATTCCAAGTTCAAGAACCGTCCTGCAACACTACTAAATAGCGAAATACCGATGCCTGCTGGGCTGTAACCGTTAAGACCTGCTGCTGCGAGGTTAATTAATTGCGTATTGATGCTACCTGTTGATTCGCCAGTAGTTGCAGAAACCGCATCGTAGCTTCCGCCAAATGCAATCCTGTTGCCACCGTTAGCACCTTTAGTTAGTTGAGTATCCAGGCACACCACCACGTTGACCAGTTTGGTCGCTTCCACCCCATTTGACACCCAATGATTTCCCAAAAGTATCTGCAGCTTCAACAATTCTCGCTTCAATTAATACTTGCCGAACGGCGATATCCAGTTTTGTAATCATTTCCTGAACCTGAGCCAACTTAGATGGGACATCGGTTACAAAAAGTTGATTGGTTCTTGGCTCAGCAATGACGCTACCACGAGAAGAAAGTAGGCCTCGTGATGTCCCTCCTGCTGAACTGTTGCCAGTTGAGTTTGAGCTAGGTTGTAGCTGCAATGCGATGTCGGCGGCTTTTGTGTAATTCAACTGAAAGGATTGTGTCACCAATGGTTCAATATTTTGAATGGCAGCCTTAGCCTCAAAGTCCTGCTTTTCTTGTGCAGCCAATTCGTCTTTAGGGGCAATACGTAGCACATTCCCTGTTTTACGCATGCCAAGGTTTTTAGTTTGGAGAATAATATCCAAAGCTTGATCCCATGGAACATCTTTGAGTCGCAATGTCACAGCACCTGATACCGAGTCAGACGTGATGATGTTGAAATTTGTGAAATCGGCGATGACTTGCAAAAGCGAACGAACTTCGATGTTTTGAAAGTTCAACGACAACTTCTCACCCGTGTAGCCAATACCTTGTGTTAACTTTGCAGGGTCAACTTTTTGCTGACGGACTTCGACGACAAATTGATTATTAGCTTGATACGCGGAATGTTCCCAGTTACCTTTTGGCTCTATCACCATTCGAACTCGGTCACCAGTTTGGAATGTTGAGATGAATTGAACAGGGGTACCATAATCCGTGACGTCAAGGCGTTTGCGTAATCCTTCAGGCATTGTAGATTTTAAAAACTCAACGACCAATGTTTGCCCTTGTTGTTTGATATCGACGCCAACTTGATTGTTGGCTAAATCAACAACGATTCGACCGGCATTATCCGCGCCACGTCGGAAATCAACATCCTTTATTGATAAGGTGTCCTCGCGATTTAAATTCTCTGCAAATGCAGTAGCAGGAGATGAATTCGCACTGATAGCTGGCGCTTCAAGTAAAACAAGCAGTGATTTATCTTGAATTTGTGTTTTAAAGCTGACTGGCTGTTTTAGATTGAGCACAACACGAGTGCGTTCGCCAGCTTGTACAACATTTGCAGAACGGGTATTTCCTTGGCTCATGGAAATGGTTGAGGGTGTAACTCCACTGGCTACATTGGGGAAATCTAATACGATGCGTGCCGGCGACTGTATTGCGAAACCTGTTGGAAGTGTGCTAATTGCTTGTGAAAATCCAATTTTGATGACTTCAACACCTGATTGTGTTGATCCTGTGACGGATTCGATTGCATTTTGTGCGTGTGCGTGAATTGTTGAACACATCATGAAGCACAGCATTAACGCAGAATGGCGCATCAACATTTTGGCGTGTAGTTGGATATGTTTGATGAAATGGTTATTTAGTATGTTCATTTTTCATTGCCTTGCAATTGCAAGTTCGCTATTCGTTCAATCCATTCGCCTGCAGCGTCTTGTACTATTTCCCTGAGCACGATTTCTGAGTCTGTGATTTTGGTAATTCGGCCATAATTTTGACCAATGTAGTTGCCAACCTTCACTTGATAAAGTAACTTGTCAACCTTCAATAAACCCACTTTGGATTTGTTTTTATCAATGCTGCCAACCATTGATATCGTATCAAGGGGCGCGCTCTCTAATGCTTCTTTTCGTCTAGAAAGTTCTGGCGAAAGCAGTGCCAAGCTTGTACTGGATTGCGTGGTGTCTCTCCGCAAAGCTTGCAATAGTTTTTGATTGTTAAACGGTGAAATTTCTGAAGCCTGGTCGTATGCTTGGGGAATAAACTTCTTTGGTTCAGAAACAGGCTTCACTTGCGCAACTGTGTTACCACGTTCAGCTACCATCCATTGTTTTAATTCATCATTTTTTGAATTAAAACAACCTGTTAAAGCAATCAGACTGAGGCAAGCAGCTATGCGGCTTGTAGAGATGTTGCTAAAAGTAGCGGGAATCATGGCTTAGCTCCTGCAGTTTTGGCTTTATCCGCTTTCGCTTTTCTTTGGGCTGCAAGCTCCTCAGAGTCGAGGTAGCGGAAAGTATTCGTAGTGGCTTCCAAAGACAAAATGCCATCTCTGCCGGTAACTGGTGTCACACTCAGATTTGTTAAAGTCACAATTCGCGATAGATCTGCTACATCCGCGACGAATGAGCCAATATCATGGTACCCACCAGTCACTTTTACAGCGATAGGGAGTTCTGCGTAGTAGTCTTGAAGTTTGACCTGACCAGGTTTGAATAAATCAAATTGTAGCTTTCTACCAATTCCTGCTTGATTGATATCAGAAAGCAAGGCATCCATTTCTGCTTTACTGGGTAGTTGCTTCTCAAGTTCGGTAACATATTGCATAACTTGGGTACGTTGTTTCTTAAGCGCCTCAAGATTTGCTGCTTTGGCTAATTTTTTTGAGTATTCAGTACGCAAATCTGTCTCTTTTACTTCTTCGGCTAAAAGTGTATCTCTGGAATTTGTGAGCCAAAAAGCCCACAGCAAACCAACAATTGTCAAAGTTACCAGTGCATATGCAAAATATTTCGGTAGCGATTTCCATGAACCAGGGTCGTTCAAATCTGTTCCCCGAAATTGGGACATGATCGATTCTTGTATTCTGGCTAAATCGAATTTTGTTGGTGTTGAGGTCGCCATAAATAATTGCGTAATTGTGCTTGAGTACTTAAGATACTATTTCTTTACAGGCGAAGTAACAGGTGTTGAACTGGAAGTTGGAGTGGCTGTACCAGTATTGGCAGAAGTATCGCTTTCTTTGTCTTTAGTTAGCTTTTTTAATTGCACACTCACTATAAAATTCGACACACGTCTTTGATCTTTTGCGCCAAGAGATGCTGAGCCCGCGATGATCTCAACCAATTCTGGCTTGGTGACAAATGGACTGTTGTTTGACAGATTTCTCAGAAGTTCAGCAACACGTTCATTCGATTGGGCGGATCCTGTGAGGGTTACCAAAGAATTTACTTGCTTCATACCTTTGAGATATACGCCATCGGGAACTCGCTTTACTAGTTCATTCAACAGGTGGACTGGTAAATTGCGTTCAGCTTGCAGGTCTTCAACAGCGCCTTGCCTTGCACGCAAGTCAGCAATTTCTTGTTCTATCGATGCTACTTCTTTGATTTGTGCATTCAAACTGGCTATTTCAGAGCTTAGAACAATGTTCCTACCTTGTTGCTCAGTAATTTCAATTTGATACCAAACATAAATAAGTCCAGCAAGCAGACCACCTAATAGGGCGGAAGCGGCCAAAGAAACAAAGAATGATTCACGTCTTTTGACTTTTGCTATCTCGCGATGTGGCAACAGGTTAATCAATATCACTTGGTGAACCTCCGCATGGCCAAGCCGCAAGCTGTTAAATACGTCGGCGCTTCGCTAGACAATTTTTTTTCTCTCACGCCGCTAGAGATTTGCATATCCTCAAATGGATTAGCAGCGATGCAAGGGAAAGAAGTTTGATCAGTAACTGTTTGTCCCAGTCCATTAAATTGGGATGCTTCACCAGACAGAATCACATAATTGACGCTGTTATATTTTGAACTTGTGAAGAAAAATTGAAGAGCGCGACCAATTTCATTACTTAATCCAGTCGTGAATGGGATTAAGACACTTTCTTTGTAGTCGCTGGGCAATTCGGCATTCCGACGTTTGATGACGGCCTCTTCCATGGTCAAGCCGTATTGCCTTACGATGAGTTTCATCAGCTGTGCTGTACCAAATGGTTGCTCACGCTCATACAGTACTTTGCCATCTTGCAATACCTGCATGGTGCTAGATTGTGAACCTATGTCAAATAATGCGACTATGGCTTGCGCACCTTTATTGGGAAGTTGTTGTATCAACCGATTTAGTGATAAACGTGAAGCATACGACTCGACATCAATTACTTTCAGATTGAGTCCAGCCGCTTCAGCCAGTGCGAGTCGATCTTGTACTTTTTCTTTGCGTGATGCCACAATCAAAACTTCTACATCGCCTTGCGCGTTAGGTGGCTCATCTAATCGGCAAAAATCTAAACTGGCTTCTTCTAATGCAAATGGAATGTATTGGTTGGCCTCTGCTTCAACTTGCTCTTCAAGCTCGATGTCGCTTAGACCAGCAGGAACCATCATTTTTTTGGTAATAACCACTGACGGGGGTAGCGCCATGGCGACATTTTTGGTCTTTACGCCAGTCTTTTTAAGAAGGCGCTTTAAAGCCAGTAAAACCTCATCAGGATTTTCAATACTCCCATCCACAACCCAACCATAGTCCAAAGGTTCAGTCGCGCATTTTTCTAGAACCCAAGCATTTGCTGAGGTTTGACTCAATTCAACCAGCTTAATACTGGGCGAAGTAATATCAAGCCCAAAAAGTGGCGGAGACTGTCGGTTAAATAATGATCCAAAGAGGCTCAAATTAAATCCAAGGTTGTTTTAGAGGGTAAAAGGCAAAATCAATATGAATTTGACTTACTGAGAATGCATATGCTATCAGTAGGTTACACCATTTTGTCGTTTTTAGCTTTCTTGCTAGCAAAATTGTAGCCACAATCCAACAAAAAAATGAACTCTTTAGTTCAATAAAGACATAAACTTAGCGCGCAATCTTTATGTATTACCAGAATTGCTAGGTAGATTAATCAGTTTAACTTCAATTTAAGTAACAGTCGTGCGCTTTCATATACTATTGCCTCACACATTATTTTGAGAAAATTCCGATATGACATCGCAGTCTGATCATGATTCGAGTAGCCACAGTTGTACCAAGCCCCAAATTTGCGACGCAAGGTATGCCAACGATCCGAAAAGTAGCTATTTGGGTTGGGATAGCTATCTTGGGAATAGGTGCAGTTTTAACGCTGGTTGTCGGTCTGGCTTTGGCTTTGGCTTACCCAAAATTACCGGATGTTTCTGAATTGTCCGATTACCGTCCCAAATTGCCATTGCGTGTCTATTCTGCTGAAGGGGTTTTAATTGGGGAATTTGGTGAGGAGTTACGCCAATTAACGCCAATAGCCCAAATACCTAAGGTGATGAAGGATGCGGTTATTGCCATTGAGGATTCTGATTTCTATTCTCATGGCGGCATCAACTACAGAAGCATGTTGCGGGCAGTAGTGGCAAACTTGGGCCGCTCTAAAAGTCAGGGCGCCTCTACCATTACGATGCAAGTGGCCAGAAATGTTTATTTGTCATCTGAAAAATCTTATGTGCGCAAGATTTATGAAGTTTTATTAACTTTCAAGCTTGAAAGCCTACTTACGAAAGATCAGATTCTAGAGATTTACATGAATCAAATATTTCTAGGCGAACGTGCATATGGATTTGCATCTGCCGCTGAAATATATTTTGGTAAGCCACTCAAAGATATATCTATCGCTGAGGCCGCCATGTTGGCAGGACTGCCGAAAGCGCCCTCGACATTCAATCCAATAGTTAACCCTAGTCGAGCGCGCGTGCGTCAACTTTACATCATTGAGCGAATGCTCGATAACGACTTTATCACTAAGGAACAAGCAGTTGCGGCCACTAAAGAGGTACTCAAACTTAAACGAGACAGCGATACGAACAAGTCACATGCTGAATATGTATCTGAGGCTGTTAGACAGTTGGTCTATGCGCAGTATGGCGCAGAAACTTATACCAAGGGTTTGAATGTATACACAACAATTAAGCACACCGACCAAACAGCTGCCTACAATGCTTTGCGAAAAGGCATCATGGATTTTGAAAGACGACAAAGTTACCGTGGCCCAGAACTTTTTGTCGATTTACCTAGTAATCAAGCGGAGCTTGAGGATGCAATAGATAACGTCTTAACAGATCATCACAACATGGATGATTTAAAGGTTGCGGTCGTCACGGGAGTCAACGGCAAAAAAGTGAATGCCATGATGCAAAACGCAGAAACGATAGAAATTTCAGGGGACGGTTTGAAATTAGCCTCATTAGGTCTTTCAGATAAAGCACCTGCGAATATCAAAATCCGCCGTGGAGCAGTCATTCGTGTGATCAAATCCAATAAAGATACGTGGGAGATCGCACAGTTGCCCGAGGTTGAAGGCGCGTTTGTTGCGCTAGATCCGCGCACAGGCGAAATAAAAGCGCTCGTCGGCGGTTTTGATTACAACAAGAATAAATTCAATCATGTTACCCAAGCATGGCGACAACCAGGCTCAAGTTTCAAACCATTTATTTATTCGTCGTCGCTAGAAAAAGGGCTCTCCCCAGCCACTGTGATCAATGACTCTCCTTTGTTTTTTGATGCCAGCGTGACAGGTGGGCAACCTTGGGAGCCGAAAAATTACGATGGAAAATTCAGTGGCCCTATGTCTATGCGAACGGGTTTAGCCAAGTCTAAAAACATGGTTTCAATACGCATTTTGAAAGAAGTGGGACCACAAAATGCGCAAGATTGGATCACTAAATTTGGTTTCGAAGCTGAGCGTCACCCGCCTTATCTGACAATGGCGCTTGGTGCTGGTGCTGTAACGCCATTGCAAATGGCCAGCGCCTATTCTGTCTTCGCAAATGGCGGATTCCGCGTGAATCCTTATCTCATCAGCAAGATTACAGATCATAAAGGAGCAGTGATTGCTGAGACCAATCCTACTGCATTAAATGAAACTATGCGTGTGATTGATGCCAGAAATGCCTTTGTAACCACCAGTCTTTTACAAGAAGTCACCAGTGTGGGTACAGCGGCTAAGGCCAAAGCCGCGTTAGGCCGTGGCGACATTTATGGCAAAACGGGTACAACCAATGATTCGATTGATGCTTGGTTCGCTGGCTTTCACCCTAGTTTAACTGCCGTGGTGTGGATGGGGTATGACAATCCCAAACCATTGGGCAGTTCAAATGCTGAAACAGGTGGCGGTTTAAGCTTGCCCATTTGGATCAGTTACATGCAGCAAGCACTTAAAGGTGTGCCAATTGCCGAACTAAAACAGCCAGAAGGTGTGAGTCGCGCCAGCGGTGACTGGGAATATACGGAATTTGCAGGTGGAGGTATTCGCAGTTTGGGTATGGAGGATTACGTCCCCCCAGATGGTGAATCAAGTGTCAATACACCCAACTCACTGAACGAATCTGAAAAACGGTCGATTCTGGATTTGTTTAAACCTTGAAATTCAAGCGGCTAAGTGATTGCTCACTGGCGAAATCTGAGAGCATCTCAAACAGTTCGCCGTTCCCTTTGGTATCCAGCCATAGCCCATTGCTATTTTTATAATGAAAGCCACCGCTCTTGGCAGCAAGCCAAATTTCTTGCAGGGGTTTTTGTAGGTTCACGATAATCTGGCTGTGATTTTCAAAAGTCAGGGTGACCATGTTGCCTGTGCGTTGGTTGTCGATATCGGTATCAGTAGTTGCGTTGATGAAATCGCAAGCAGCTTCTATCCGTTTAAGTGCATTTTCTGCAAGGTCAAGAAATTCGATGTCAGTCATTACAATGTGAATTATGAAAAATACCATGCAAATTGTAAACAGAGTCAGCAACCCGCGTAATTTAGGGCTTTTAAAGTGCGCATCACTTTTGATAGCCGCATTTGCGCTCAGTGCGTGCGGCCAACGTGGATCGCTGTACTTGCCACAAGTTCCAGCCGGTACGCAACGTACCAGCTTGGTTGAGGCCGCCACAGCCGCTCCGAATGCCGCGTCGTCAAAAACGCCAGCCGATGCCAAGTCGGATGCAGGTTCAACAACGCCGGCACCGGCTAAAAAATAGCCAAATTAAAAGTCAACATGTCTGTCCTTTCATCAGAAATTACTTCAGAATCCAAAATGCTTCCTTGGCATCCGCATTTCTCTTACCGCGATGGTCAATTGACCGCAGAAAATAAAGACATCACGAAATTGGCCGAAGAATTTGGCACGCCATTATTCATCTATTCGAAAGCGTCCATGCTAGCTGCATTGGGTGCTTACCAAAAGGGTTTTGCAGGACGCAAAGTGCAAATTTGCTATGCAATGAAGGCCAATTCCACTTTAGGTGTTTTGCAAGTATTCGCTCTGGCCGGTTGTGGCTTTGACATCGTATCGGGCGGGGAGCTCGATCGTGTGATTGCTGCTGGTGGTGATGCTTCCAAAGTGATATTTTCTGGTGTCGGTAAAACACGCGCTGAAATGCGCCATGCATTGAATACGGGCGTGGGGTGTTTCAATGTTGAGAGTGAAGCAGAGCTTGAAGTGCTGAATGAAGTCGCTTTAGCAGTAGGCAAGACCGCCAACGTGAGCATACGCGTCAACCCCAATGTCGACCCTAAAACACACCCTTATATTTCGACCGGCTTAAAGGGCAGCAAATTTGGTATTGCAGCTGATCGAACCGTGGCTTGCTACCAGCATGCTGCCAAATTGCCAGGTTTAAAGGTGCTGGGCATAGATTGTCACATCGGCTCACAAATTGTGGATGATGGTCCTTATTTAGACGCGGTAGACCGCATGTTGGATTTGGTTGAGAACATTGAATCCGCTGGTGTGCCGATTCACCACCTTGACTTTGGTGGTGGCTTGGGAATTGCTTACAACGGTGAGCAACCACCGCAAGCGGATGCGCTGTGGCGAAAATTATTAGCCAAACTAGATGCAAGAGGATTTGGTAACCGCCCATTGATGATTGAACCAGGACGATCTTTGGTTGGCAATGCAGGCATCTGCGTGACTGAGGTTCTTTACCTAAAGCCAGGCGAACAGAAAAATTTTTGCATCATTGATGCCGCCATGAACGACTTGCCTAGGCCTGCTATGTACCAAGCCTACCATGCGATTGTTCCAGTTGTGCAAAACTCTGTTTCCAACTCAAATGCGCAAACCTATGATGTGGTTGGCCCAGTGTGTGAAAGCGGGGATTGGATTGGACGCGATCGCACACTTCAAATCAAACAGGGCGATTTGTTGGCAGTGATGTCTGCAGGCGCCTATTGCATGAGCATGGCCAGCAATTACAACACCCGTGGTCGTGCTGCTGAAATATTGGTTGATGGTGGTTCTGCCCATTTGATTCGACAGCGTGAAAGCAGTCAAGACCAAATGCGTATGGAAAAGCTAATCGCATAGTTGGTCAAATGAAGGACTAAGGAGAAAACCGATGAAAATGGTCATTTACTTTTTGTTTGCTTTATTTATGTTGACATTATTAGCGGGACAACTGGGATTTTTAAACGGCAAGCAGCCTTCAAACCTTGGTATCAAAGCAGATCGATTGAAGCAACCATCCTTTTCTCCCAATAGCGTCAGCAGCCAAGCAGATTTGTACCCTGATCATCCGCAACTGCAATATGCGCGCATTGAGCCATTGCCTTTGAAAGATGGCAACCTGGCCACATCCATGACCAAGTTGGCAGATGTTTTGCGCAGCTTGCCAAGCACTGCAATCGTTGAGACCAAACCTGATTACATCTATGCCCAATCGCAAACCCGTTTACTGAAGTTTGTGGATGACGTCGAATTTTGGTTTAACCCTGCAAAGGGCGCAATTGATGTGCGAAGTAGCAGCCGATTGGGACGCAAAGACTTTGGTGTGAATCGCCAGCGAATTGAGCTGGTTCGGCAAAAATATATGGAAAACTAGGCTGTAGCCGGCGTATATATTGCCTAGTTGCTATAAATATATATAGCATTGCTCGTTATTATGGGTCCATTGCCAAAGCAAAAGGGCCACATCGTCAACCCCTTTTTTCTTCAGCGCTGAAAACAAACGCACCTCACCACCACCGGCTTGAATTTGCATGATTGACAGCGCTTTGGCGGCTTCGGTTTTGTTCAGTTTGTCAGACTTGGTCAACACCACCAAAAACTTCAAACCCTCTTCAATGCGGGGGCGAATCACTTCCAGCAAAATCTCATCTAATTCAGTGATGCCGTGACGTGGGTCGCACATCAGCACAATGGCTTTCAGATTCTCGCGTGTGATCAAATAGTTGGCCATCACACGTTGCCAGCGCAATTTATCGGCTTTGGGCACTGCTGCGTAGCCATAGCCAGGTAAGTCTGCCAAAACAGCATCGGTCACGCCTTGTTTGCCGAGACTAAAAAGATTGATGCTTTGTGTGCGCCCGGGTTTCTTTGATGCAAACGCCAATCGGTGTTGCTGTGTCAAGGTGTTGATACAAGTCGATTTACCCGCATTGGAGCGCCCCACAAAAGCAATCTCTGGAACCGTCAAAGGTGGCAAAAATTCGAGTTGTGGTGCTGTGGTCAAAAACTTGGCCGTGTGCATCCAACCCATGGCAATTTTTTTAGATGCAGCGATATCAACTGCATTTTGCTGTGCAGTTTTGACTGGTGTGGACTCTGTTGTTGGCATAGCCTCTATTAGAACCGAATAGATAGCCGAAATGAGAGAGGAATCGAAATGAATAGAAGTTATCAAGATTTTAGTTTGGGATGTACCCACGCGCGTCTTTCATTGGTCTATGGTGTTGTGTTTTATAGGTGCATGGTTGAGCGCAGAAAGTGAACGTTGGCGTCTCTTTCATGTCAGTTTTGGCTACACCATGGTGGGATTGGTGGCGTTTAGATTGATATGGGGATTGGCGGGTACTCGCTATGCGCGGTTCAGCGAATTTATTGCCGGCCCTACAAAGGTAGTTTCATATGTCACTTCAGTACTTCACGCGAAACCAATTCACTATGTTGGTCATAACCCTATTGGTGCTTTGGCAATCGTAATGATTCTTTTCCTGGTAGCCGGTATTGGGTTAACAGGCTACGTTACGTATAACGAGCTAGATTGGTTTAAAGCTGATCACATTCATGAATTCTTGTCTGAAGCTTTGATGCTGATAGTGGTCATACACATTGGTGGTGTAGTGATTAGTTCTCTGAGTGGGCAGCAATTCCCAAGTAAAAGTCTGCAAAATTTTAAGGATGCTTTAATTTCATTCTTGTAAGGTGTCCAATCTTGCTTTCGAATATAGCAGATTACACCTGACTCAACACTGGACTTCAAAATCGAGTCATATCAACAACGTTCAGGTTTGCATCTAGGTGGTTCTGGAAGTCCAGGCCTTTCAGCATTAAAAGCAACCATGTTTCAAATTGGATACTCGCATCAATTTTAGATGGTTGCTGTTGAAACTTGTGTGAGTTATTTCTTGAATTCTGTATGGATCACGATACCTGTTTGATGTCTCATCATGTAAGTTTCCGAGGTCTAGGTGGGCCTTGTGAAATAGATTTTTCAGGTATCGAAAATCCAGAAAAATTCTCGCAAATTGCAATTGATGAAGTCAAACGTATTGAGGTGAAATTCTCTCGTTACAGGGAAGACAGCGTAATAAGTCAAATCAATTCAAATGCTGGGGGTGATTGGGTTAAGTGTGATAAGGAAACTTTGCAATTAATTGATTACGCGCAGCAGTTGCACCAATACAGCAATGGTTTATTTGATATCACTTCAGGTGTCCTGAGAAAAGTGTGGGATTTTAAAAGTGCCAAGATACCGACCCAATCTGAAATTAAAGAAATTTTGCCGTTAATAGGATTGCAAAAACTTGAACGAAAAGATGAGTCGGTTCGTTTACGGCATAAGGACATGCAGATTGATTTGGGTGGCATTGGAAAAGAATATGCAGTTGATCGCGTGGCTGCATTGTTACTTAAACAAGGCATCGGTTTGGACGGGCATGAGAGCATTGGATTTCAAGGTGCTAGCGCACTGATAAATTTTGGCGGTGACGTACGTGCTTTGAATGCCAAGCCTGATGGGCGTGCTTGGCAGATCGGTATTCAAGATCCACGTAAACCAGAGATATGTTTCGCCACTGTCGAATTGAGCCAAGGTGCGTTAACAACGAGTGGTGATTACGAGCGTTTTTTGGAAGTTGATGGCAAGCGCTTTTGTCACATACTGAATCCGTTTACTGGAATGCCAGTGTCGTATTGGCGCAGCATCACTGTGTTAGCACCATTAGCCAGCATAGCAGGGGCTACTTCGACTGTCGCTATGTTGTTAGAAGAGCGTGCAATACCTTATTTACACGATTCAGGTTTTGCATATTTGGCAGTTGATTGCGATGGCGTGGTGCATCGAAATGCATACCAATGAAATATGCGGATGAATCTTTGCGTACTGGATTGAATATTTTTTAGGGGTCTTGAAGATGAAAAGTTTGAATTTCAAACATTGCGTAACAATTATTTTCATTGTTTTAACATCGCTTTTTAGCGTAAGTTATGCAACTGAATTTGGTGCTGATGATGGAATTCAGCGAAACAATCAAGCGAATCAAGATGTTCAACTCGATTGGAAAATCGCATCCAAGTATTCACTTTATAAAGATAAATTGCACATATCGGTAGATGAGATTGATATTCTTGCGAAATTAAACTTTCCGCCTTCACTTAAAAAGTTTGACAAAAATTTCAATAAAGAAGTTGAAATCTATCACGACCAGTTGAGTATCAATATTCCGAAAGCAATACTGAAAGACAATTCACTTATTGCATTGCAATATCAAGGGTGTTCTGACGATGGTTTATGTTATTCACCTATAGACAAAAAATTCAAGTTCAGCGATGGTAAATTGGTAGCGCTTGTTGACGAAACATCTTCTGTTTCCTCGGATTCTTCGGCTGCTAGCGGAAGTGCAAGTGGGAACAGCGCTTTACAAAATAATTCTAAATCGAACGAACCTGTAGATGAGGTTTCATTGGCACAATCTACTTTGCAGTCAGGCAATTTGTGGATCATTGCTGTTAGTTTTTTGGGATTTGGTTTGTTATTGGCTTTTACACCTTGTGTTTTACCAATGGTGCCAATTTTGTCCAGCATTATTGTGGGTGGTGATCAAACAAAACCACAAAAAGGATTTTTACTCGCTGTTGCATACTCGTTGGGCATGGTGATGGTCTATACCAGCTTAGGTGTTGCAGCTGGGTTGGCTGGCGAAGGTCTGGCAGCGGCATTGCAAAAACCAATTGTTTTAATCTTTTTTGCCAGCATGTTATTCATACTTGCTTTGTCGATGTTTGACGTTTATCAGCTTCAACTTCCTGCGTTTATACAAAACAAGTTAAGCTCATCAAGTATGAACATGCAAGGCGGACGATTTGTATCGGTATTTATCATGGGTGCTTTATCAGCGCTGATTGTTGGTCCTTGTGTTGCAGGCTCGCATTGGCGGGCGCGTTGATTTACATTAGCCAAAGTCGTGATGTTTTGTTGGGTGGATTAGCCTTATTCTCCATGGCTATAGGAATGAGTGTGCCTTTGTTATTGACAGGAGCATCTGCTGGAGCTTTGTTGCCCAAAGCTGGCGGCTGGATGACTGGAGTGAAATACTTTTTTGGATTTATGTTGATTGCAACCGCAATTTGGATGCTGCAATCCGTTTTGCCGAATGCCGCATGGATGGCTCTATGGGGAATTTGGTTAATAGCATGTGCTACTTTTATGAAAGTATTTGATGTACTAGCTGGACATGTGAGCGTGGGGGCGCGTTTCGCAAAAGTGATTGCAGTGTGTGTGATGGTTGTTGGTGTGATGGAGTTGTTAGGAGCTGCAATGGGTTCGAAAGATGTATTACGCCCACTTGAAGCATTGGCTAACAATAGAAGTGGAAATAATGTTGCATTGGCCTCGAATACAGACAATTCTCACCTTCAATTTGAGAGAATTTCGACTCTTGCACAACTACAGCAAAAACTTCAAAATACCAAACAAATAGTTATGCTTGATTTTTATGCGGACTGGTGTACATCATGCATTGAAATGGAAAAATTCACATTTTCGGACTCTAAGGTTAAAGAGCGGTTAAAAAATGTCAAGTTGCTACAGGTCGATGTCACAAAAAATACTGAAGCACATCAAGCTTTAATGAAGGCGCATAAGGTATTTGGTCCGCCAGCGTTGATAGCATTTGATACAAATGGCAAAGAATTATCTGCATCACGGGTGATCGGTTACTCACCAGCAGAAAAATTTACGGCACATCTTGATGCCAAAGTTTTAATCAATAAAAAAAGCTACTGACTATGAAAATCTTAATTGCAGAGGATGATCCCCAACTTGGAGATGCACTGCAAAGTGGCTTGCGCTTACAGGGCTTTCAAGTCAATTGGGTGCGTGATGGCTTCGCGGCCTTTGCATGAATTGCGTCAATCTGACTATGCCATCGTCGTGCTAGATATTTCCATGCCACGCATGATCTGGCTTAGAAGTTCTGCAGCAAATGCGCAGTGAAAAAAATTACATCACCGGTTTTGATGTTGACGGCACACGATGCCAATCAGCAGATAGCCAGAGCATTGGATTCGGGAGCGGATGATTATGTTGTTAAGCCGGTCGATTTATCGGTTTTAGCAGCGCGTTTGCGTGCACTCACCAGACGTGCACAGGGTGCAGCTGACTCAATCGGTGATAAGTATTGGGCACTGTCAGCCTCAATAGTGTCACCCGGGAAGTATCGGTTGATGAACAAAGTTGAAGTGAACCTCTCTAGCCGAGAATTTGATTTGCTGCAAGCTTTACTAATGGCCAATGGACGTGTGCTAACACGTGACCATTTGGAGCAGCAACTTTACTCATGGGGGCAAGAGGTTGACAGCAATGCCATCGAAGTTCATGTACACAATTTGCGCAAGAAATTGGGCAAAGACGTCATTCAAACTATACGGGGAATTGGTTATCAAATCAAACACATCGTGCAGAGTTAGCTTCCATAAGCCAAAACATTATTCCCTTCGCTCACGTTTGTTATTTTGGATCTTGGTGGGAACTTGTTTTATGGCTTGCATCAGGCTTTATTGTTTGGTATGAGGCCAGTCGAGAGTTAGAGACTTTTGCTTGTCAATTTATTAGACGGACAAACTGACCGCAGAAAAATTCCAACTGAACGTCTTGAGCTGCATCCAGGTCATTGGTCGCACTCTCGTGTGGCCTTTAGCGGTGGTGTTGCCATTGATGGCTTTGGCATTGTACCATTGCGATTTATTTTGCAAACGAAGTTTGACGAACCTTAGTGATGACGTTGGCCAGCAGATCTGCTTTCGTTTGAACCCGTAGAATCACAAAATCTATCCATAGAGGTTAAACCCGTTGTCGATCAATTGAATGGGCTTGTTTGAGCGAATGCGTGAAAGCGTAGAGAAAGGAACAGCGTTTCACTTCTGCTGCGGCGCATGAACTCAGAACACCCATATCTGCAATGCGCGCGCAAGCGCAAGTGGCAAGCTTGTCAGATGACTCTGACAGTGCAACGGCATGCTCTCCAGCGAATTGATGATTGCTTGTGACAGAGCCAGCCATTTGGTTAACCAATTGTTGTATTTGGCACGTTTAGAGAATGAAAACCAACAAACACCACTTCAAGTTCAAACCCAACGATTTGATTTGAACCGCTTGTTAAGAAACATGCTGGCTTTGGCTACCATGCAGGCACAAGCAAAAAATCAAACCATTTCATTAGATTCAGATTCGGAAAAACCAATATTCGTGGCGGGGCGCAATGAAGCCTTGATTGGTTCTTTGTTGCGCAATTTATTGGATAACGCCGTGCGCTACAGCCCTCGAGATGCCAATATTGAAGTCAACATTCTCTCAAAGTCAGATCATATATGCATCGAAATTGAAGACAGCGGGCCTGGTATGACTGCTGCCGAAATCGCGCAGCTAGGTGAGCGTTTCTTCAGATCGCAGAAATTGGAGCACAGAGACGGCAGCGGTTTGGGCTGGTCAATTGTTAAACAAATCGCCGTATCCGAGAAATTGGGCATCGACGTGCGGCAATCTACACGATTGGGCGGATTGTCCGTAACGGTTTGTTTTGAATAGCCAAAAGGTAGGCTTGTGGAGCCCGTAATTCCAATGGATTAGCGCAGATTGCTTGATTTGCACTCAAGCGGGGAGCAGTTCATTGTAAAATGAGGGAGGTTCACCTAGTTTTATCAATGGGTCAAGACATTAGAGTTTGAGCCATGTTTTCTAAATTCCACGATATGAAATCTACTTTCTCAAAACCAAACTTAAAAATTGCATCCGTATTTGCAACTGTTTTCATGGGTGTCGTGACAGCTGCATCCGTGTTTGCAGCCAACCCACCAGCAGCGCCCGCTGCAACAACCGCTGCTGCGGCAGCGCCTGTGGCACCCGCACCAGCCACTGCACCAGCAGCAGTGACTGGCAAAGCCGATTTGGTTAAAGGTGAAGCGAGTTTTGGCACGGTATGTGCAGCTTGCCATGCACCTGATGGCAACTCCATGATTCCTGCTAATCCTAAATTAGCACAGCAGCATCCAGAGTATGTGGTTAAGCAATTGCAAGAATTCAAATCCGGCAAACGCAGCAACGCCATCATGACGGGCATGGTCGCTGCTTTGAGCGATCAGGATATGAAGAATATCGCCGCATGGCTCGCTACCAAAACCAATAAACCAGGTCAATCAAAAGACAAAGAATTGATAGCCATGGGTGAGAAAATTTACCGTGGTGGCATTGCAGACCGACAAGTGCCAGCTTGTGCTGGTTGCCATAGCCCCAACGGTGCTGGTATCCCAAGTATTTACCCACGCGTCAGCGGTCAGCATGCCGATTACACCGCTTTGCAATTGAACACTTTCCGCGATGGCTCACGCAAAAACAGTGTGGCCATGACGCAAGTGGCAGCAAAAATGAATGACCGCGAAATCAAAGCAGTATCAGACTACATGGCTGGACTGCGTTAATACAAATTTAATACAACTGTAATATCCTAGAACAGGCGGGCATATCGCGAGGTAGCCCGCCTTTGTTATTGGTAATTGCTGTTTAATACGGCTTCAACTATGTCTACATCAACCCACGGTCTGCGATTGCGTTCAGGTTCTCATGCCATCAGGGCATTGGTGGAACTGTTGTCGTCTATGCGGTTTGCCATATCGTTGTTAACGGTGATATGTATCGCTTCAATCATCGGCACTGTGCTCAAGCAAAATGAACCACTTGGCAATTACATCAACCAATTTGGTCCATTCTGGGCAGAAGTATTCACCGCTGCAAGTTTGAACAGGGTTTACAGCGCGTGGTGGTTCATGCTCATACTGGCATTTTTAGTGGTGAGCACCAGTTTGTGCGTGATCAGAAACATCCCCAAAATCATTGCTGATTGGTCTCTACTGAAAGAAGGCATACGCGAGCAAAGTCTGAAGTCTTTTGGTCATCACGCGCAAGCCTCACTGGCATTGAGTCCAGAACAAGAAGCGCAACGAATCGGTCAAATGCTTGCTGGTGGTGGCTGGAAAGTCAAGTTGCAAGAACGCAAGGTGGTATCAAACGCAAACGCTAACGCCAGTACGGATAATGGCAAAGTCTCAGGTTGGATGGTCGCCGCCAAAGCGGGGCGTTCCAACAAACTGGGCTATATTGCAGCGCACAGTGCCATTGTGTTGATTTGTATTGGTGGTTTACTTGATGGTGATTTAATCGTACGAGCACAAATGTTGTTAAATGGAAAAACAGCTTACCAAGGTGGCGGATTGATCGCTGATGTAAAGCCTGAGCATCGCTTGAGCCCCAGTAATCCAACATTCAGAGCGAATTTACTGGTGGCCGAAGGCGCCCGTTCCAGCACCGCAATTTTGACGCAAGGCAATGGCGTGTTGATTCAAGATTTGCCATTTTCAATTGAATTGAATAAGTTTGTAGTTGAGCATTATTCAACCGGCATGCCCAAATTATTTGCCAGTGATATCATCATTCACGACAAAAAAACGGGCAAACAAACACCAGCGCGAGTCGAAGTCAATCACCCTGTCAATTACAACGGCATAGAGATTTTTCAATCCAGTTTTGATGACGGTGGTTCGGCTGTCAAACTGACAGCAGTGCCTTTCACGGCGGCTGGTCAAGCATTTGAAGTGGATGGTGTCATTGGTGGTTCGACCCAATTGTTCAAAGACAAACAAGGGAATGCAAATGCCGCTGGTAACGTGAATCTACCTAGCGAGAAATTGACGCTTGAATTCAGTGCCTTGCGAGTATTCAATATTGAAAACTTTGGTAAAAATGGCGCAGGACAAAGCGACTCATCAGTCGATGTGCGCAAAGTTGATTTGCGCGATACCATTGATTCAAAATTGGGCGCTGCTAATAAAACAGTCACCAACAAAGCACTTCGCAATGTGGGGCCAAGCATTACTTACAAGTTACGCGATGCGGCAGGCCAAGCCAAAGAGTTTCACAATTACATGTTGCCCGTCAAAATGGGTGATGCCGACACAGATATTCCGGTGATGTTAATGGGTGTGCGTGAAAACCCAGTCGACGGTTTCCGATACTTGCGCATTCCAGCCGATGAAAAAGGTGGCATAGGCGGCTTCCTCGACATTCGCACAGCCTTGGCTGACCCCAAAATACGTGAATTAGCTGCACAGCGGTATGCAAAAAAATCAGCTGATCCAAGTCGACCAGAGATGGTGGATCAGCTGGCCATGTCAGCGTCGCGAGCACTGGGCTTGTTTGCAGGTGCAGAGTCAGCAAACAAAGCGGGTTCGCCACAAGCAAGTGCAGGCTTGCAAGCTGTTGCCGATTTTATTGAAGCCAAAGTACCAGAAGCAGAGCGCGAAAAAGCGGGTGAAGTCCTGATACGCATTTTGAATGGTGCATTGTTTGAGTTGACACAATTCACACGCGAAAAAACAGGTTTGAAGCCACTAGAGTTGAACGACGTGACACAAGCCTATATGACGCAAACGGTTTTATCTTTAAGTGACGCTTATGCCTACCCAGCGCCCATGACTTTTGTATTGAAAGACTTCAAACAAGTGCAGGCCAGTGTGTTCCAGGTGACACGCACACCTGGCAAAATGGTGGTTTATGCAGGCTGTGCATTTTTGATTTTGGGCATATTTGCCATGCTCTATATCCGCGAGCGTCGCCTATGGGTTTGGTTGCGATCTGATGAGCAATCCAATCATTCACAAACTCAAGCCACCATGGCATTGTCAAGCAACCGCAAAACCATGGATGGGGACAAAGAATTCGTGCATTTGGTGCAGCAACTACTGGGCGTCAAACCAATTGCGTCAACCCAGCCCAATTAACCACGTGACCAATCAGTTTCAGGGTGGAACAAAATCAATTATTTGATATCCAAAACGGTACATTTAACGAGTGAGAGCATCAAACATGTCAACAACAAGTCCACAAAACAACGGTTTTAAAACCATTTCGTTGAATGAAAGCAGTTGGTCACGACGCAATCTGTGGGATTGGCTCTTTGCCATAACGGTAATCGTGGGAGGCTTGTATGTGTTCAAGCGATATGCCGATGCCATGGATGTGTATGAAAAAGGCATTTTGCTAGCGGCCATTCCTTCTGCCATTTGGTTGGGTTGGTTTTGGCGACCTTTGCAAGGTCTGATGGCGGTTGTTGCTGCATTTTCTTTGCTGGGAATTTGGTCCTACCAAACGGCAGAAGGTGGCAGTTTGGCAAGGGCTGAAAGTGTATTTTGGTTGAAATACTTTTTATCCAGCCAATCCGCCATTTTGTGGATGAGTGTGTTGTTTTTCATGAGCACGGTGTTTTATTGGGTAGGCGTATTTGCAGACAAGCAAAGCAAGAACATGGAAATGATTGGCTCGCGCATGGCTTGGGTGGCGGTCGCGATGGCCTTGATAGGCACCATGGTGCGTTGGTACGAAAGTTACCTCTTGGGCGCAGACATTGGTCATATACCCGTTAGCAATTTGTATGAAGTGTTTGTCATGTTTTGCTGGATGACAGCTTTGTTCTATTTGTTTTTTGAAGAGAAATACAACACGCGTTCTTTGGGCGCTTTTGTAATGCTGGTGGTGAGCGCAGCTGTTGGCTTTTTGGTTTGGTACAGCGTGGTACGCGGTGCGCATGAAATTCAACCCTTGGTACCCGCATTGAAAAGTTGGTGGATGAAAATTCATGTGCCAGCCAACTTCATTGGTTACGGCACATTTGCTTTGTCGGCCATGGTGGCTTTTGGCTATTTAATCAAACAGCAGGCCAATGAGACGCGTTGGTACAAACTCACGCCCTTGCTGTTATTGGGTGTCATTTTGTGTTTCATGCCATTGGTATTCAGACAAAAAACCTTGGAGTTTGGCGGTAGTTATTGGCTGGGTTATTTGGCAATTTCTGCTTTGATTGTGGGCGGTATATTGCTTGGGCGCAAACGCATTGCTGCCAAATTACCCAGCTTTGAAGTGATGGATGATGTGATGTACAAGGCCATCGCGGTTGGTTTTGCGTTTTTCACGATTGCCACCGTACTGGGTGCATTGTGGGCGGCAGAGGCCTGGGGCGGCTATTGGAGTTGGGATCCCAAAGAAACCTGGGCACTGATTGTTTGGTTGAACTATGCCGCTTGGCTGCACATGCGCTTAATGAAAGGCCTGCGTGGCACAGTGGCAGCTTGGTGGGCTTTGGTCGGCTTGGCCATCACCAGCTTTGCGTTTTTGGGCGTGAATATGTTTTTGAGCGGCTTGCACAGTTACGGTACGCTGTAGCTGAATAGATGTTGTGTTACTTGGTGTGATGGCCAAAAATATATGAAAAATTGGCCTCTAGCCGGCGTATATATTGCCTAGTGTGCTATATTATTTATAGCAAAATAAGATTTCAACGGCATCTAATACACTGAAGGCTCACCCACTGGTCTGCTTTTGAAGCGCTTGTGCACCCAGTAATACTGCGCTGGCATGGTGGCTATATATCCCTCTAGTTGCTGGTTCATAAAGGTGGTGTCTGCCACCATGTCTGGTGTTGGAAAATTTTTCCATGCAGGCAATACTTCTACCTCATAACCGTCATTTGTCATGCGGTTGATAACTGGCACTACTTTGGCTTTTCCGAGTCTAGAAAAACGGTGCAGTGACGGAATGGTACAAGTTGAAATGCCATAAAACGGCACAAAAATCGATTCTTGCGGGCCAAAATTCATATCGGGCAATATGCCCAGCATTTCACCCGAACGCAGCGCGGCAATGATTTCTTTGACCCCTGCAATGCGTCCAAACAAGCGGATGTTGCCAAAGCGTGCGCGCCGCTTCAATATCCAAGCATCAATGGTTTTGTTGGATTGGTTGGTGTAAATGGTGATGAGCTTGCGTTGGATTTGCTGTGTGAAAGCGGTGTTGCCAGCATCCATGCCCACAAAGTGCGGCACAAACAAAACAACAGGTTCGTTGTTCTGCAATTCATGGACAGCACCTGTGATTTTTAAGCGTTTTAAAGTGACATCCGGCCGACCATGCCACAGCCAGCTTCTATCCAGTAAAGCTTGCATAAAGTAAACAAAGTGTTCGCGCACCAATTTTTTAATTTGTACATCTGTCAACACTGGAAAACACAATTTCAAATTGACAGTGGCAATGTGTCGGCGTGAGCGAATGGTGTGGAAAAACAAAACACCCAGCGCTTTGCCCATTGCGCGAATCCAAGCCAATGGCAACAAGGCTAACAGGCGTATGAAAGCAATACCCAAATAAGCCAGCAGCTCATTCATCCTTACACAGTCTCCACAGTTAAATTTTCTTTTCGCGGCGTTTTGTAGCGGCCATAACCCCATAGATATTGCGTGGGGCAACTGCGAATCAACTCTTCCATTTCGATGTTCATTTGTCCGACCGCCGTTTCGAGATCGTCACTCCATGCGGCAGTCAGTTCACGAAAGTGCAAAGCAAAACCGCGTCCCCACGATAAGCGTTCACCCCAGCCCACCAAAACAGTCGCCCCCGTTTGGGCATGCAGTCGCGCAGCCAGTGTCATCGAATAAGCATCTTTACCAAAAAACGGCACCCACACGCCCATGCCATCGGGCGGCACTTGATCGGGCAACAAACCAACGGCTTGACCCTTGCGCAGTGCTTTGATCATTTGCCGAACACCTGCCAAGTTGGTGGGTACGGTGGCCAGTCCAGGGCGGTTGCGCGAATTCGCCACCAAATCGCTCATCCATGCTTTGCGTGCGGGTCGAAACAACACGGTGAATGGTCCAAAGCGTGCACCAAAATTTTGCGCCCAAGCTTGTCCGATCATCTCGAAACATCCCAAATGTGGGGTTAGAAAAATAACGCCTTTGCCAGTTGCATAAGCCTTTTCAACCACACCAAAATCGTTGCATTGAAATGGTGCTTCAGCCTTGCCTTGGGATTTGCCTTTGTTGCTCATCCACAGTTTAGGCAGCTCCGCAACCATGCGACCCGCGCTGGCCACTGCACCCTTGACCTGTGCAAATGAATACCCGGCTTGCTGACTGTTTTGCAAGAAACGGTTTCTGTATGAAAGCGACAAGGCAAAGACGACCCAGCCCAAAACAGAACCGATACCGTGTGCCAGCCACAGAGGCAGAAAAGAGAAGCATTTGAAGACGAAAATCATTGGCTCAATTATCTAGGCAAAAAGTTGCAAAATTTGATAAAATACGCCTGTCGCTGAGTTAACTGAACTACTTGCAGGGCGACGTTAAAGATATCTGCTAAAGCGTTCGCCACAGCTCAAAGAGGCTCACTCCAAAAAGTTAGGCAACGCGTCCTTTCACTTTATTGGAGTTTTTTATGGCGAGCGATTTTTTATTTACCTCTGAATCTGTATCCGAAGGTCATCCAGACAAAGTATCTGATCAAATTTCTGATGCGATTTTGGATGCGATTTTCAAACAAGACCCACTGAGCCGTGTGGCGGCTGAGACATTGTGCAACACGGGTTTGGTTG
Organism: uncultured beta proteobacterium; assembly: GCA_963841045.1. GTDB lineage: Bacteria > Pseudomonadota > Gammaproteobacteria > Burkholderiales > Burkholderiaceae_C > Aalborgiella. The sequence continues at coordinate 127,604 of CAWJBD010000002.1, forward strand.
TTTTGGCAGGTGAAATCACGACCAATGCGCATGTGGATTACATCCAAGTTGCACGTGACACCATCAAACGCATCGGTTACGACAACACCGAATACGGTATCGACTACAAAGGCTGTGCTGTTTTAGTCGCGTACGACAAGCAGTCGAACGACATCGCCCAAGGTGTGGATCACGCATCTGACGACCACCTCAATATTGGTGCGGGTGACCAAGGTTTGATGTTTGGCTATGCTTGCGACGAAACCCCAGATTTGATGCCAGCACCCATTTACTATGCACACCGTTTGGTTGAGCGCCAAGCGCAGTTGCGCAAAGACGGACGTTTGCCATTTTTGCGCCCAGACGCAAAAAGCCAAGTGACCATGCGTTATGTCGATGGCAAGCCTGTTGGCATCGATACGGTGGTGCTTTCCAGCCAACACGACCCCGATCAGTCTGAAACACAGCACAAAATGAAGGCATCATTCACCGAAGCCATCATTGAAGAAATCATCAAGCCTGTGTTGCCAAAAGAATGGTTGAAGGACACCAAATACCTCATCAACCCTACTGGCCGTTTCGTTGTGGGTGGCCCACAAGGTGACTGCGGTTTAACTGGTCGCAAAATCATTGTTGACACCTACGGTGGCGCTTGCCCACACGGTGGTGGTGCATTCAGTGGTAAAGACCCATCCAAGGTAGACCGTTCTGCCGCCTATGCAGCACGCTATGTGGCTAAAAACATTGTGGCAGCTGGCTTGGCCAAGCAATGCCAAATCCAGGTCGCGTATGCGATTGGTGTAGCCAAACCGATGAACGTCACTGTATACACCGAAGGCACAGGCGTGATGTCTGACGAAAAATTATCAGCATTGGTGCAAGAGCATTTTGACTTGCGTCCAAAAGGCATCATTCAAATGCTCGACTTGCTGCGCCCCATCTACGAAAAAACAGCTGCCTATGGCCACTTCGGTCGCGACGAGCCCGAATTCACATGGGAAAAGACTGACAAGGTTGCTGCATTGAGGGCATCTGCAGGGCTTTAATAGTCAAAGTAAGAAAGTACACAAAAGAGCCGATGGACGGAAGTCTTGCGGCTCTTTTTTACTTGAGTAATTACTTGATGCCTTATGGATTCGTCTATCAATTGCGGTTTCGTTGACTGACATCAATAGCAAGACTTTATTCCGTAAGTTGTTTACAAGTCATTTGAACGAAGATATGCTACCTCAAAAGAACTAGGTGCAATATGTCTATCGAACTATACAAAGATCAAAACCATTGCTGTGTCATGTTTACCGATTTGGTAGACGAGGGCGAAGGTGCAGTGCAGGCCAATCAGTTTTTAATTGTCGATCATGGCGAAGGTGTCATCATGGATCCTGGTGGCAACATGACTTACAACGAATTGAGTTTGACCATGCGCAAATACATTGCGCCAGATAAACTTGATTACATCATCGCTTCGCATGCTGATCCGGACATCATTGCTTCTTTAGACCGATGGATGACCTCATCAAAAGCCAAGTTGGTGATTTCTTCTTTATGGGCACGTTTTGCGCCGCATTTTTGCAAAATTGGCAAAACAGAAAACCGCATCATCGGTGTGTCTGATGAGGGTTGTAAGTTGCGATTCGGTAATGCAGAGCTATGGCTGCTACCCGCGCATTTCATGCATGCAGAAGGTAATTTTCATTTCTACGATCCAGTTAGCAAGATATTGTTTACTGGTGATTTGGGTGTCTCCATGCTGAGTGGCACTTCTTCATCGCAATACATCACAGATATAACTGTCATGCCCAATGGTATGGAGGCTTTTCACAAGCGCTATATGGTGACCAATAAAGTTTTGAAGCTTTGGGTTCGCATGGTGCGCGAATTAGAGATTTCCATGATTGTTCCTCAACACGGCTCTCCACTCAAAGGTAAGGCGATTGGTCAATTACTCGATTGGTTAGACGGATTGGCATGTGGTGTTGATTTGATGGGCTCAACAAATTATCAACTTCCTAGAAACCGCATATAAATTGGCTATAGCTGCCTGTTATGTTCCCTGTGTTGCTATATAAATTATAGCAATAAAGTTCGATTGTAAGCTGGATAGAATTCAGTTTAAACTCTGATCATGGCACGTCTTCCACGTTTAAGTTTGGCTGGTTATCCGCATCTCATCTTGCAACGTGGGAACAATGGACAGACAGTTTTCACTTCAGCAACTGATTATGAAATGATGCTGAATCTATTGTCAGACAACTCGCGAAAATTCAATGTAGACATCAACGCCTATTCACTGCTACCCGATCATTTTTATATTTTGGCAACACCCCAATCAGTGGATGGCTTACCACTCATGATGCAAGCCATTGGGCGTTCATATGTGAGGTGGTTCAACAACTTGCATGGTCGCAGCGGCACACTTTGGGACGGACGGTATAAATCGACGGTGGTTGATGCCGATAGAGATTTGCTGGACGTCATGGTTTATATGGATACGAGTCCAGTGCGCGCAGGTTTGGTGACTCAAGCAACGGAATCATGTTTGGACTAGCCATGCTTATTTCATTGGACAAGGCGTCAAGCATCACCTTGATAAACTACTTGCACCACATGCTGCTTACTGGGACTTGGGTAATACACCTTTTGCACGCGAGATGAAATACGCTGAATTGGTCAAAGGTGGGATAGGCTCTTCGCGTCAATCGGAAATACGCGATGCTATTCTCAAGGGCTGGGTACATGGAACCCCATCATTCGTAACGAAAGTTCAAGAATTGACTGAAAGACGTGTCATAAAGAAGTCAGCAGGACGCCCTGTTAAGAGCAAATCAATATCTGTGTAATTAAGCGTTGCCAATTCAGCACGAAATAATGATATTATTTTTTTTGCAAAGCGTAAACCATCCGTTATGCTCAGTTCATCGTCATTTTGAAAGAAATCGAATGCGCAAATATTTAAGTAGCTTATCGATAGTCATTTACGGTTTATTGGCCAACTCAGTGCAGGCGCAAGCTTTACTCTTGGGTATCAGCGAAGGCACATCGGGCGGACTGGATGCGGCACAAGTGATTGCAAAGTACAAAGATGTTGGTGATGCAATAGGTCGTGGTATACGTGCCAATGTCAATGTTGTGTTTGTACGCGATTTCGCAACTTTGGAAGAAGGTCTCAAAACCAATCGTTATGCCTTTGTTATGGCGCGGCCCAGCGATTACCCCGCACGTGCCATGCGTGACAGCGGATACAGTTACGTTGCCCATGCCAAACCCGATGGGCAATGCTTTATCCTTGTTAAAAAAGATTCGCCAGTAAAGGACTTTGTCTGAAATCAAAGGTAAAAAAATTGCTTTGCCTGAAAAAGTTGCCTATATGACAAAATTTTGTACGGCAGAATTACGTAGCCAAGGAATTGATTTAGAGAAAGAAAAAATCAGTCACTTTTGTCAAAGAGCAAGCAGCTGTTGCTTTCTACTTAGACAATAAATTTGCCGATGTCGGTGCGGTGGCTTCGTATTCAGGCGTGGGTAAAAATTGGGAGAAAAAAGGGGATCGCATCTTGCACAAAAGCGTTACACAACCCTATTTCCCATTGGTAGCATCCAACAAAATTAGCCCACTTCAAATTCAGGCAATACAAAGAGAATTGTTGGCGATGTCGACTACAAATTCTGGCAAAGATGTTCTTATGCGCATTGGTATCAGCGGCTTTGATACCAGTGGCGAGGCCAAATTGCGTGACTTACCGAAATGGCTTGAGCAAGAAGTCAAAATCCAGAAATAATGAAACAGGGAAAACAGTCTTCATATTTCAAATTGAGTGCGTATTTAATGTGTCCCTAATTAACATAGCTGTTAGTTTGGTTTGTTATTAATTAGGTTCTGACCCTAATTAAATTTATTGGCAAGCATGTTGCAGTGCAGTAAAATTAACACCCCATTTTTAGATTCGGTGACCAAGGACTGCGCTATGACAAACATCATTTCGACCCCAACTTTGACCCATGAACAAGAAGTTGCGCATTTAACGCAAAACGGTTTGTATGCTGGCAAGCAAGAGCACGATGCGTGCGGTGTAGGTTTTGTGGCGCACATCAAAGGCAAGAAATCGCACGACATCGTTAAGAACGCGCTCAAAATTTTAGAAAACTTAGACCATCGGGGTGCTGTGGGCGCAGATAAATTGATGGGTGATGGTGCAGGTATCTTGATCCAATTGCCAGATGCACTTTATCGCGAAGAAATGGCCAAACAAAATGTCGCGTTACCAGCTGCGGGAGAATACGGTGTGGGCATGGTTTTCCTGCCCAAAGAGCACGCCAGTCGCTTGGCTTGTGAGCAAGAAATGGAACGCGCCATCAAGGCAGAAGGTCAAGTCCTTCTTGGATGGCGCGACGTGCCGGTGAACCGCGATATGCCCATGTCACCCACAGTTCGTGCAAAAGAGCCAATATTGCGTCAAGTATTCATTGGCCGTGGCAATGACGTGATTGTGCAAGATGCGCTTGAACGCAAGTTGTACGTGATTCGCAAAACAGCCAGTGCGAACATTCAAAATTTGAATTTGAAGCACAGCAAAGAATATTACGTGCCCAGCATGTCCAGCCGTACAGTCGTTTATAAGGGTTTGCTGTTGGCTGATCAAGTGGGCACATACTATCTTGATTTATCAGATGAGCGTTGCGTTTCTGCACTGGGCTTGGTGCATCAACGTTTCTCTACCAATACCTTCCCAGAATGGCCATTGGCGCACCCCTACCGGTATGTGGCGCATAACGGCGAAATCAATACCGTCAAAGGCAACTACAACTGGATGAAAGCTCGTGAGGGCGTGATGTCGTCACCTGTTCTGGGCGCTGACTTGCAAAAGTTATACCCCATCAGTTTTGCTGATCAATCTGATACAGCCACTTTTGACAACTGTTTAGAGTTGCTCACCATGGCTGGCTATCCCATCAGCCAAGCGGTGATGATGATGATTCCAGAGCCTTGGGAACAACACACCACCATGGATGCACGACGCAAAGCGTTCTACGAATACCATGCTGCCATGATGGAGCCATGGGACGGCCCAGCAAGCATCGTGTTTACCGATGGTCGTCAAATTGGTGCAACCTTAGACCGAAATGGTTTGCGACCAAGCCGTTATTGCGTCACCGATGATGATTTGGTCATCATGGGTTCAGAGTCTGGCGTGCTGCCAGTGCCTGAAAACAAAATTGTACGCAAGTGGCGTTTGCAACCAGGCAAGATGTTTTTGATCGATCTTGAGCAAGGTCGCATGATTGATGACGAAGAGTTAAAGGCCAATCTTGCCAACAGCAAGCCGTACACCCAATGGATTGATAACTTGCGCATTAAATTAGATGATGTGGCTACAACAGCAGCTGAAGCCAAACCCAGCACTGAATCACTATTGGATTTACAACAAGCTTTCGGTTTCACCCAAGAAGACATCAAGTTTTTGATTGCGCCCATGGCCACAGCGGGTGAAGAAGCCATTGGCTCAATGGGTAATGACAGCCCCTTGGCAGTGTTGTCTGATAAAAATAAACCGCTGTACAACTATTTCAAACAGTTGTTCGCGCAGGTGACCAATCCACCGATTGACCCAATTCGTGAAGCGATTGTGATGTCATTGGTATCCTTCATCGGTCCTAAACCCAATTTGCTTGACATCAACCATGTCAACCCACCGATGCGCTTAGAAGTGAGCCAGCCGGTGCTGAATTTTGCTGATATGGCCAAGTTGCGCAATATTGAAAAGCATACCAACGGCAAATTCCGCAGCTGCACATTGGACATCACTTACCCCTTGGTGTGGGGTGATGAAGGCGTTGAAGCCAAATTGGCTTCTTTGTGCGCGCAAGCTGTGGATGCCATCAAAGGTGGGAATAACATATTGATCATCAGCGATCGCGCTGTGAGTCAAACGCAAGTGGCGATTCCTGCGTTGTTGGCCTTGTCAGCCATTCACCAACACTTGGTGCGCGAAGGTTTGCGTACCAATGCTGGCCTGGTGGTGGAAACAGGTTCTGCACGCGAAGTGCATCACTTTGGCGTGTTGGCTGGCTATGGAGCCGAGGCGGTTCACCCGTATTTGGCAATGGAAACATTGGCCGACATTTGCAAAGAATTGCCAGGCGAATTGAGCGCCGACAAAGCCATCTACAACTATGTCAAAGCGGTTGGCAAAGGCTTGTCCAAAATCATGTCCAAAATGGGTGTCAGCACCTACATGAGCTACTGCGGTGCACAACTGTTTGAAGCCATCGGTGTGAACTCTGAAACCATCAACAAATACTTTACCGGCACATCAAGCCGTGTGGAAGGTATTGGAATTTTTGAAATAGCAGAAGAAGGCATACGCATGCACCAAGCCGCGTTTGGCAACAGCCCTGTGCTGGCCAACCGTTTGGAAACGGGTGGCGAGTACGCATGGCGAACACGTGGTGAAGAGCACATGTGGACACCGGATGCAATTGCCAAATTGCAGCACAGCACGCGCGCCAACAACTGGAACACGTACAAAGAATACGCGCAAATCATCAACGACCAATCCAAACGCCACATGACTTTGCGCGGTTTGTTTGAATTCAAGATCGACCCCAGCAAAGCCATTTCGGTGGACGAGGTGGAACCAGCCAAGGAAATTGTCAAACGTTTTGCTACTGGTGCCATGTCTTTGGGTTCAATTTCAACCGAAGCCCATTCCACATTGGCAGTGGCCATGAACCGCATGGGCGGCAAGAGCAACACCGGTGAAGGTGGTGAAGACCCAGCGCGTTACCGCAATGAGCTCAAAGGCATTCCAATCAAGCAAGGTCAAACCATGTCTGACCTTTTGGGTAAAGAAACTTTGAAGTGGACTACACGCTGAGCGACGGTGATTCCATGCGCTCCAAAATCAAGCAAGTTGCTTCAGGTCGCTTCGGTGTCACAGCGGAATACTTGAGCAGTGCCGATCAAATTCAAATCAAAATGGCGCAAGGTGCCAAACCGGGTGAGGGCGGCCAATTGCCTGGTACAAAGGTGTCCAACTACATTGGTAAATTGCGCCACTCTGTGCCGGGTGTGGGCTTGATTTCGCCACCACCGCACCACGACATTTATTCGATTGAAGACTTGGCGCAATTGATTCACGACCTGAAAAACGTGGCACCGCATGCTGACATCAGTGTGAAATTGGTGGCCGAAGTGGGTGTGGGTACGATTGCCGCAGGCGTGGCCAAGTGCAAGGCTGACCATGTGGTGATTGCAGGGCACGATGGGGGCACAGGCGCATCGCCATGGTCGTCCATCAAACATTGCGGCAGCCCATGGGAAATTGGCTTGGCTGAAACACAACAAACGCTGGTGCTGAACCGCTTGCGTGGCCGCATTCGTGTGCAAGCCGATGGCCAAATGAAAACCGGTCGCGACGTGGCGATTGGCGCACTTTTGGGTGCGGATGAATTTGGCTTTGCCACAGCACCCTTGGTGGTGGAAGGCTGCATCATGATGCGCAAATGCCATTTGAATACCTGCCCAGTGGGTGTGGCGACACAAGACCCTGAACTGCGTAAAAAATTCACCGGCAAGCCAGAGCATGTGGTCAACTATTTCTTCTTCATCGCTGAAGAAGTGCGTCACATCATGGCGCAGTTGGGCATTCGCAAGTTTGACGATTTGATTGGACGCGCTGATTTGCTGGACATGAAAAAAGGCGTTGAGCATTGGAAAGCACAAGGCCTCGATTTTGGCCGCTTGTTTGCTGTGCCAGCCGTGCCTGCTGATGTGCCACGTTTCCATGTGGCTACACAAGAGCATGGTTTGGAGCGCAGCTTGGATAACGTGCTGATTGAAAAATCCAAACCTGCGATTGAGCGTGGTGAGAAAGTCAAGTTCATGGAAGTGGCACGCAATGTGAACCGTTCGCTGGGCGCAAAACTATCTGGCGCATTGACAAAAGTGCACCCAGAAGGTTTGCCAGACGACACCATCCGCATTCAACTTGAAGGCACTGGCGGGCAATCGTTCGGTGCGTTCTTGGCCAAAGGCATCACCTTGTATTTGATTGGCGATGCGAATGACTACACAGGCAAAGGTTTGTCGGGTGGCCGCATCGTGGTGCGTCCAAGTTTGGATTTCCGTGGCGAGGCGACACGCAACACCATTGTCGGCAACACCGTGATGTACGGTGCCACCAGCGGTGAAGCTTTCTTCAGTGGCGTGGCGGGCGAGCGCTTTGCGGTGCGTCTGTCAGGCGCGACTGCAGTGGTCGAGGGTACAGGCGACCACGGTTGTGAATACATGACCGGCGGCACAGTGGTGGTTCTGGGCAAAACTGGGCGTAATTTTGCAGCAGGCATGAGCGGCGGCATTGCGTACGTGTATGACGAAGATGGACAGTTTGCGTCACGCTGCAACACAGCGATGGTGAGTTTGGACAAGGTACTCACCGATGCCGAGCAAACAGCCAGTGTCGACAAAGCCATTTGGAACAAAGGCCAAACAGATGAAGTGCAACTCAAGCAGTTGTTAGACGACCAACACCGCTGGACCGGCAGCAAGCGTGCGCGCGAGCTATTGGACAACTGGGACACCGCACGCAGTAAATTTGTCAAAGTCTTCCCGACCGAATACAAACGCGCTTTGGGTGAGATGGCAGCAGCAAATAGCAAGGCAAGCGCTAAAAATACTGATAAAAAAGCAACTCAGCCGGCGTAAATATTGCCTTGACTGCTATCAAATTTATAGTGAACTAAATCATTGAAACCAATTTCAGGACATCATCATGGGTAAAGTAACTGGCTTTATGGAATTTGAACGTTTAGAAGAGGGCTACAAGCCTGTGACTGAACGCCTCAAGCATTACAATGAATTTGTGATTGGTTTGGACGACAAACAAGCCAAGACGCAAGCAGCCCGCTGCATGGATTGTGGCACGCCGTTTTGCAACAACGGTTGCCCTGTGAACAACATCATTCCAGACTTCAATGACTTGGTGTACCACGGTCAGCCAGCCGATTGGCAAGAAGCGATTGACGTTTTGCACAGCACCAATAACTTCCCAGAATTCACAGGTCGTATTTGCCCCGCACCCTGTGAAGCGGCATGTACCTTGAATGTGAACGACGATGCGGTCGGTATCAAATCCATTGAACACGCCATCATTGACCGTGCGTGGTCTGAGGGTTGGGTCAAGCCCATGCCCGCAAAAAACAAAACAGGTAAAAAAGTGGCCGTGGTGGGTGCAGGTCCTGCCGGCTTGGCAGCCGCACAGCAGTTGGCACGTGCCGGACATGCTGTCACCTTGTTTGAAAAAAACGACCGCGCAGGTGGCTTGCTGCGCTATGGCATTCCAGATTTCAAAATGGAAAAATCACACATCGACCGCCGCATGGAACAAATGCAAGCCGAGGGTGTGACTTTCCGTTTGGGCGTGCTCGTTGGCGACATGGGCAAAGACAGCAAGGTGACCAACTGGTCCAAAGAAACCATCAGCCCTGCGCAATTGCAAAAAGATTTTGATGCCGTGCTCTTAACCGGTGGTGCAGAACAATCGCGCGACTTGCCCGTGCCCGGCCGTGAGTTAAGCGGTATCCATTTTGCGATGGAATTTTTACCCCAGCAAAACAAAGTCAACGCTGGCGATAAAGTGAAAGACCAACTGCGTGCAGATGGCAAACACGTCATCGTCATCGGCGGTGGCGATACTGGCTCTGATTGCGTCGGCACCAGCATCCGCCACGGCGCTGTCAACGTCACGCAATTTGAGGTGATGCCACAACCACCTGTGGAAGAAAACCGCCCCATGACATGGCCCTACTGGCCGATCAAATTGCGCACCAGCTCCAGCCACGATGAAGGCACAGACAAAGGTTTGTTGGCGCGCGAATACGCGATCTCCACCAAATCATTTAACGGCAAAGCTGGCAAAGTCACCAGCCTCACCACTGTGCGCATTGAAATGAAAGACGGCAAGATGGTGGAAGTGCCAGGCACCGAGCAAGAACACAAAGCTGATTTGGTTTTGCTGGCCATGGGTTTTGTATCGCCAGTAGCCGCTGTGTTGGATGCGTTTGGCATTGACAAAGATGCACGTGGCAACGCCAAAGCCAGCATGGACGAAGTGGGTGGCTATGCCACCAATGTCGCTAAAGTGTTTGCCGCTGGCGACATTCGCCGTGGCCAAAGCTTGGTCGTTTGGGCCATCCGCGAAGGCCGCCAAGCCGCACGGGCAGTGGATGGGTTTTTGATGGGTAGCAGCGTTCTGCCACGATAAAAATTAGTGACTGCGCTTGCCTGTAAAATCTAGGTTTTAACAGCCTGCCTAAAACGCAAAACTATCGCTATGTCCGCTTGGGTGCTTCCTGATCATATTGCCGATGTGTTGCCATCCGAGGCCAGGCATATCGAAGAGCTGCGACGCAGCTTATTGGATACCGCTCGTGGCTATGGCTACGAGTTGGTGATGCCACCGATGCTGGAGCATTTGGAGTCCTTGCTCACGGGCACGGGCGAGGCACTCGATTTACAAACATTCAAACTGGTCGATCAACTCTCAGGCCGCACCTTGGGATTGCGTGCCGATACCACTCCGCAAGTGGCACGCATTGATGCCCATTTACTCAATCGTAAAGGCGTGACACGCTTGTGCTATGCCGGTAGCGTGTTGCACACTCGACCCGACCGTCCGCAATCGACCCGCGAACCTCTGCAGTTTGGTGCGGAGATTTACGGTCACGCGGGTCGTGAAGCAGATGTGGAAGTGCTGCTCTTGGCGCTGGACAGCTTGAAGGTGGCGCAAGTCAGTGACGTGAGTGTGGACTTGTCTGATGCGCGCATCGTACGCCATTTGTTGTCGGCGGCCTGCGTGCAACAGGTATTGCCAGAATCGCACATGCTGCAAATTCATGCCGCATTGGCAGACAAGGATGCCAGTGAACTGGCTGCTTTGACAAAATCTTTCCCCAAAGCCGTGCAGCAAGCGTTGTTGGCACTGGTACAACTGTATGGTGATTACAAAGTTTTGGATGAGGCTGAAAAAGCTCTTTCGCCAGCGTGTTTATTGCCTGAAGTGCTATCGAATTTGAAGTGGTTGGCAGCGCAAATCAAGGATGAACGATTTGAAAGTGTTCAGGTGACTTTTGACCTCGCAGATTTGGGTGGCTACGCTTATTACAGCGGTGCGCGTTTTGCCATGTACGCCAAAGGTGCACCCGATTCATTGGTGCGCGGTGGTCGCTATGACGAAGTGGGTGCCGTGTTTGGTCGCAACCGACCTGCAGTGGGTTTTAGTTTGGACATCAAAGAATTGGTCAGGGCGGTGGCGCCACGTCCACTCAAAGCTGCGATTCGTGCACCATGGGGCGAATCTAAGCCCTTGCAAGAAGCCATCAACCGTTTGCGTCAATCCGGCGAAACAGTGGTGTGCGTGTTGCCTGGGCATGAAAGTGAAGTGGATGAATTCAACTGCGACCGCGCCTTGGTAGAGGTAGCGGGGCAGTGGCAAGTGAAGGCGATTTAATACAGTTTTAGGTGAATGGAACAAGTGCAATGAATCAAGCAGTTAAAAAAGTAGGTCGTAATGTTGTTGTGGTCGGCACACAATGGGGCGACGAAGGCAAAGGCAAATTGGTGGACTGGTTAACCGAAAGCGCTGGCGGTGTCGTGCGCTTTCAAGGCGGCCACAATGCAGGCCACACTTTGGTTATCAATGGCGTCAAAACAGCGCTCAACTTGATTCCCAGCGGCATCATGCGCCCAGGTGTGAAGTGCTACATCGGCAACGGCGTGGTGGTCAATGTGGGTCACTTGTTCAAAGAAATTGAAGGCTTAGAAAGCAACGGTGTTGAAGTCCGTTCACGCCTGCGCGTGAGCGAAGCTTGCCCTTTGATTTTGCCTTTCCACGAAGCTTTGGACGCAGCCCGCGAAGCCAAGCGCAGCAAAGGTGGCGCAGAAAAAATTGGTACCACTGGCAAAGGCATTGGCCCTGCGTATGAAGACAAAATTGCGCGCCGCGCTTTGCGTGTGCAAGACCTGAAATACCCAGAGCGCTTTGCCACCAAGCTGCGTGAATTATTGGACCTGCACAACCATGTGCTCACCACTTATTTGGGTGCTACCGCGTTAGAGTTTGAACCCATTTACGCGGATGCGATGAAACAAGCTGAACTCTTGAAGCCGCTGATGGCGGACGTGTCGCGCGAATTGAATGAAGCGCACAAAGCCGGTGTGAACATGTTGTTTGAAGGCGCGCAAGGCACGCTGTTGGACGTAGACCACGGCACTTACCCCTTCGTCACATCCAGCAACTGCGTGGCAGGCAATGCGGCGGCAGGCTCTGGCGTGGGACCGAATTTATTGCACTACATGTTGGGCATCACCAAAGCGTATTGCACACGCGTGGGTGGCGGTCCATTCCCAACTGAATTGGAATGGCAAAAAGAAGGCACACCCGGCTACCACATGAGCACCGTGGGCGCAGAGCGCGGCACGGTGACGGGGCGTTATCGCCGTTGTGGTTGGTTTGACGCGGCGCTGTTGAAGCGCTCGGCACAGGTCAACGGCATCACCGGTTTGTGCATCACCAAGTTGGACGTGTTGGACGGTTTAACCGAATTGAAACTCTGCACCGGCTACACTTTGGACGGCCAAACCATCGACATCTTGCCCATGGGCGCAGATGACATTGAGCGCTGCGTACCGATTTATGAAACCATTCCTGGCTGGACCGAATCAAGTGTCGGTGTGACCGATTACGCCAAATTGCCGGCCAACGCCAAAAAATATTTAGAGCGCATTGAGCAAGTGACAGGTGTGCCAATTCACGTTGTGTCCACCAGCCCAGACCGCGACCACACCATCATGATGCAGCATCCGTTTGAAGTCTAATTTGAACTCAATGCATGTGAAAATTTATAAGAAATTGGCCTCTAGCCGGCGTATTGATTGCCTAGTATGCTATTAATTTTGTAGCATTACGGGAAAAATGTTTGTAGTAAGTGTTTTAACGAGAATTTAAACCAAGGAACTGAACCATGTTGACTGAAGACGGCAAACACCTGTACGTGAGCTATGACGAATACCACAATTTGGTAGAAAAACTCGCCATCAAAATCCACCAATCGGGTTGGAAGTTCGACACCATTTTGTGCTTGGCACGCGGTGGTATGCGTCCAGGTGATATTTTGTCGCGCATTTTTGATGTGCCTTTGGCCATCATGTCCACCAGCTCATACCGCGCAGAGGCGGGCACGCAACAAGGCGCTTTGGACATTGCCCGTTACATCACCACACCCAAAGGCGAAATCGCTGGCAAGGTTTTGTTGGTGGACGATTTGGCCGACACCGGCCACACCTTGATTAAAGTCATTGACCAGCTGAAAAATAACTACGCACCCATCACCGAGCTACGCAGCGCCGTGCTGTGGACCAAAGGTGTGTCAGCTTTCCAAGCCGATTACTCGGTCGAACACCTGCCCACCAACCCGTGGATTCACCAGCCCTTTGAAAGCTACGACAGCACGCGCGTGGAGCAATTGATCGCCAAGTGGTCGGTTTAATCCCATTGTCGATTTCAGATAACTTCAGGTAACATCTGTCCTTAGCCTGCGTTGATTGTGGACAAACTAGGAGGATGCAACATGAGCGATAGCGCAACAGAAAAACGCTTCGGCAGCTTTGCCGAGTTTTACCCTTTTTACCTGGGCGAGCACAGCAACAGCACCTGCCGCCGTTTGCACTTCATCGGAACCAGCATCGGCTTTGTGCTGATCGTTATGGCGATAGTCACGCGCAACCCCATGCTCATCCTCTATGGTTTGTTACAAGGCTACGCCTTCGCATGGGTCGGTCATTTCTTCTTCGAACACAACCGCCCCGCCACCTTCAAATACCCCTTCTACAGCTTCATAGGCGACTGGCGCATGTGGGCGGATATGTGGCGCGGTAAGGTGGAGTTTTAGACAACACCAAACTCTCTGAGCGGCAAAACGAAAAAACGGCTCAAATATTGAGCCGTTTTTGAAATTGAAGATTGGAGTTAGATTGACAATGGTTAGATTTATTCCAGCTTGATACCTGCTTCTTTCACGAGCTTGGTCCAGCGAACTCCTTCTTCGTTTAAGAATTTTGTGAATTCTTCAGGGGTGCTGCCCTCAGGTATAGCGTAAGCTTTGCGGAAACGTTCAATCACTTCGGGTGATTTCAATGCGTTATTCACCTCTTGATTGAAACGGGCTACCACGGCAGGTGGTGTGCCTGCCGGTGCTACAAAACCAAACCAGCCCGAACCGCCAAGCACATCCCCAAATCCGCCTTCGGCAAGTGTTGGCACATCAGGCACATCATCGATGCGTTTTGTAGATGTGACAGCAATCGCTTTGAGTTTGCCAGCTTTCACATGAGGTATGAGCAATGCTGGTGCGCCAGCGAAAAGCTGAATCTGACCGGCCAGCATATCGGTCACTGCGGGTGGTTGCCCGCGGTAAGCAATGGGTACGATAAAGAGTTTGCGCGACATTTTCAGGAATTCAACTGGGAGATGATTGGTAGAGCCAGCGCCTGAATGTGCGTAGTTCAATTTGCCAGGACTTTTGCGAGCAAGTTCCGTGAATTCAGCCATGTTTGAAACGGGCAGTGATGGCGGCACAACAATGATATTCGGTGCTGTTGCAAACAAACTCACAGCAGTAAAGTCTTTGCGCAGATCGTATTTGAATTGGGGATTGATTAGCGGACCGACAGATCCTGTAATCGTAGCAACTAAAAACGTGTAGCCGTCAGCAGGAGCGCGTGCCACGACTTCAGTGCCAACAAGGGCACCCGCACCAGGCTTTGCTTCTACGATGATGGGTGATCCCCAATTTGACGCGATTTTTTCAGTGACAGATCGAGCCAAGATATCCACAATTCCACCCGCAGGAAACGGTACCACCACCTTGACGGGCTTATTTGGGTAGGTTTGCGCTAGCATTGGTGTAGAAGTTAAAAATAGGCACAACGACGTCAAGATCGCAGTCTGGGAAAGTTTTTTGATTTTTTGCATGTGAGCTCCTAGTAAAAATTGTTCAATGGTTGTGAATTTGAAAATCAAATCTATGCAGTTATTTAGCAGGAACGCGAGGCGTGTCTGGTGGGGTAGTTGGCACAAAAGGGTAGCGAGCCTTGGCTTTTGTTGCAGTTGTGCTGGTGGTGGCCGAGCTGCGCACATATTGCTTTGAGGCATCTTTGTGCACTTGGTAGTCCCAGTGGGTTTGTTGGCCGGTTAGCAGCGTGGTGTGCAAAAACAATCGTCGACGCTGGCTATCAAGGATTTCGGATTTGACCTTGGCTGGAGTAAACCTTGTTTCAATTTCGGACACCATCTGCTGTGCCAGCGCAGCAAACTCGGTTTCTTTGCACAGATTGCGTAACTCATGCGGATCACTTTGCAGATCAAACATCATGCCCGGATCACCCTCGCAATAGACGTATTTGTATTTACCTTTGCGGAAGATGAAAGCGGGTGCGTGGACACCTTCGCTGGTGAATTCAATCAATGTTTCATCCAACCAATTGGTATCTGTTCCATGTAGCCATTTGGTAAGACTGCGGCCATCACAACGGTCGACCAGTTCGGGTGGTTGACCTTGTGTGGCCAAATCGAGCATTGTCGGAAGCAGATCGATCAAGCTGCAATTGGCGCTGATGCGTTGTCCTGCTTTCGCGCCAGGTGCACTGATGATCAATGGCACACGAATTGAGTTTTGGTATGGGTTAAATTTGTACCACATACCGCGCTCACCAATCATGTCGCCATGGTCGGCAGTAAAAATGATGACGGTATTGTCTAAGGCATCAATCTTTTGCAAGGTATCAAGCAGCATGCCCACCTTGGTGTCAAGATAACTGACCATGCCGTAATATGCATGACGAGCAGATCGGATATGGGCATCTGTGACTTGATGTTCATCTTGACGAATCAGTTTGTAATATCGCTGGCTCCATGGGTCACGTTCTTCAAATGGAATATAAGGAACTGTAGGCATGTCAATATCTTCATCGGCATACAAGTCCCAGAATTCTTTAGAAATGGTGAATGGGTTATGCGGATGTGTGAACGATGAAACCAACATGAATGGTTTCCCATCCGCCCGACGAGTATGGTCAAACAACCACTGTACAGATTGATTGGCGACATCGTCATCGTAATCCATTTGCAGCGATCGCACACACAAACCAGACTCCACAACGCCGCGCATGCTCATTTGACTGGGTGCATAAGGCTCTACTTTTTTCGCCCAATCTGCGGTCCAGCCAAAGTCGGATGGATAAATATCAGTGGTTACTCGCTCTTCAAAGCCATGCAGTTGATCGGGACCGACAAAATGCATTTTTCCAGATAAACATGTTGCGTAACCCAGTGAGCGCAAATAGTGCGCGAAGGTAGGAATGGATGCTGGAAATTCAGATGCATTATCAAACGCACCAATACGTGTGGAATATTGACCAGACATCATCGCAAAGCGTGATGATGCGCAGATGGGATTAGGAGAATAAGCATTCTCGAAAACAGCACCACGTGCAGCGAGTTTGTCTAGATTTGGCGTTTTGACAATCTTATTGCCATATGCAGCAAGCACACTTGCTGCCAATTGATCGGCTTGGATAAATAAAATGTTTGGCTGCTTTACCATGTTGCGTCCTGTAGAATTAAATTTTGGTGTTTATCGGACATATGCCGGTTGAATTTTTAAATACTATCATTCCAATATTAATCAGACTAGAAAAAATTTGCGCCTAGGATAAACCCTAGTTATGTATAACAACAATGCTTAAATATTTTGAACACAGCGCTAGTCCACTGTATGCACAAGTTTCGGATGTGATGCGTGAGCGGATTGTCAAATCGACTTGGCCGATAGATTCGCAGATTCCAACTCTGCCGGCACTGGCCTTAGAGTTTGGCGTAGGCTTGGTAACTATTCGGCAAGCCATTCAATTGCTTAAGAATGAAGGTTTATTAGCATCTAAGCAAGGGCAAGGCACATTTGTTTTACACAAGCCTGAGACTCATCCGCGTATGCGTGTGGAAACCTCACTCGTCAACTTAGCAGATTTGTATCGGCAACAAGCTCCGCGATTGATCCCGATTGATGAGGGCGATGCCATGCCACATCTTGAAGAAGAAGATGGAATAGCAGCACCCAAATATCGTTTGTTGCGCCGGATTCATGCAATCAAAAGGCAGCACTCCTCAATCATCTCAGCTTATATTGATGATCGGGTTTTTAACTTAGCCCCCAATCGATTTCGAACAGAAACAGTCATACCTGTACTTTTAGACTTGAAATCAGTGGTCATCGGATCAGCGCGTCAACTCCTAACCATCTCTACTGCAGGTGAAGAAGCGGCGCATGCACTCAACATTTCTGTAGCTGCTCCTGTAGCTGAGTTAAGGCGTGTGATATGCGCACCCGACGGCACAGTGATATATCTAGGCAATCTCACATACCGTGCAGACTATATTCGCGTAGAGATGGATTTATTGGCGTGAGACTGTTATTTTCAAACGGTACTTGCAGAGGCTAGCATTTTATTGATGCAGTTTATGTCGCTCGCAACCCAATGCGCACTATTTACGGCTTGCTAAAAGGCTACGCCTTCGCCTGGGTGGGTCATTTCTTCTTCGAACACAACCGACCCGCCACCTTCAAATACCCCTTCTACAGCTTCGCCGGCGACTGGCGCATGTGGGCAGATATGTGGCGCGGTAAGGTGGGGTTTTAAACGCAAATTGACCCGTACATATTGCCTTCTGCGGTGTGAAGTCGTGTCTGCAAATCAAATATTCTGCCTTTGACAAAAATCAATTTCTTCTAGCCTTAAGTTTGACCCTGGTCAACACTGCACGTATTCAAAGTGCCAAGATGAAATTGTATTTTTAACCAAGGAGAATATGATGAAAAAGCAAATAGGTCTGATTGCATTGTTGTTAGGTATGACGTTTTCAGTCGTTGGGTGTGGTGGCGATTCATCTGACGATGCAACCGTTGCATTCAGGAACGATTCAACGAGCAAAACGGTTTGTGCTATCTGGGACGGTGTAAACACAGGCGCGCTATCACCTGGTGAACTGAGTGCCTCACGGGTTGCCAATGCGGGCACGCACACCATTAAATGGACTAACTGCAGTGGAAGTGACCTTACAACAATGGGATGGCCGAACTTAGTAGAGGGACATAGCTATACATTTCCCTACAAGGACTGAAACTGAATTTTCTTTCGGTAGCAAATTAATTTGAAGGTGTGGCTATGTGGTTTTAGCCTGAAATCTTTCAATATGCTGCGACCGAATTTTCTCCAATTGCGCTTCATTCACAAGGTGCGGCGCAATCTCCGACAGTGGCACTAACACAAACGCCCGTTGCCACATGCGCGGATGCGGAACAGTCAAGGTTGCTGTGTTAATTTTGTCATCACCGAAAAGCAAGATATCCAAATCCAGCGTACGGGGTGCGTTTTTATAGGGGCGCTCGCGGCCTGCGCTTTGCTCTATTTTTTGTAGCTCTTCCAGCAACCACTGCGCCAGCTGGGTGCATGAAACTTCAATGACGGCGTTGATGTAGTCTGGGCTTTTGGGTGCGCCGGGTAGCGACTCCATTGCCGCTGTTTGGTAGAGCGATGATTGCTGGGTGACTTGCACATGGGGCAGAGCGTCGATGGCTTGGATGGCATCGCGCACGGCTTGTGCGTTGGCTGCTAAAGTTGCGCCTAAATTTGCACCCAGGGCAATGTAGGCGGTGACGGGTTTGGGTGCCGTCTTACGCATCATGAACCCTTAGCCAAGTTCAGGACGAACGGAATACTTTTATTCTGTTGCTCCATCGCTTGGATTCGGTACAAAAGCGGGGTTGTCTTTTTTCACACCACCGCGCTTTCTGCGTCTGCGTTTTTTGGCGGGGTCGGTGTTGGCGGGCACGTCAATTGTTTCTTCGAAATCACCTGCGTCGCTCACTGCATCAGTTGTGGCTGTTTTACTTTTTGCGCTTGATTTCGGTTTGTTTTTCTGTGCTTCACGTTGCTCTTGCCGCACTTGGTCGACCAAGTCTTCGCGCACTTCGTCGCTGGCCATGCTGAATTCTTGCCACCATTCGGCCAAGGCTTCGTCCACTTCACCAGCATCCGCACGCAGTCGCATGAAGTCAAAACTGGCTCTGAAGCGCGGCTGGTCCACCATGCCAAAAGGGGTGTTGCCCACGCGCTTTTCAAAGCGGGGTTGCATCATCCAAATTTCGCGCATGTCGGCGGCCAGTTTGCCGCGGCCAGATACATCGCCTATGCGGGCATTGAACACATCGTCAATGGCGTCTTGCAGCGCAGGGTGGCTGTGTTGCCGCTGACGCAATCTGGCAGCCCATCCATCGCGCACATCGGCCCATAGCACGCACGCCAACAGGAAGCTGGCGACAACGGGTTTGCCTTCGCCCACACGGCGGTCGGTGTCTTCGAGCGCCACGCGCACCAAAGTTTGTTCGGCGCGTTCCACCACCACATCCAACAGTGGGTATATGCCCTTTGACATGCCCAATGCTTTGAGTGTGTCAATGCTGCTTTGCGCATGACCCGTTTGCAAGAGCTTGAGCATTTCGTCAAACAGCCGGCTTTGTGGCACGTCAGCCAAAAGTTTTTGTGATGCCAATAATGGCGAAGCGGTTTTGCTGTCCAACTTGAAACCCAAAGGTGCGAGCTTGGCCGCAAAGCGCACAGCACGGATGATGCGCACCGGGTCTTCGCGGTATCGTGCGGTGGCATCGCCAATCATGCGAATCACACGGTTTTTGGCGTCCTTGAAGCCGCCGTGGTAGTCCACCACGATTTGCGTTTCAGGGTCGTAATACATGGCGTTAATGGTGAAGTCGCGGCGCACAGCGTCTTCTTGCTGTGTGCCCCACACGTTGTCGCGCAACACGCGGCCAGTTGAATCGACAGCGTGCTTCATGCCCGCCAGCTCAGATTTGCTGGTTTTCTCATTGCCTTTGACTTGCTCTGCTGCCGCATTGTCTAAATTGGCGCGAAAGGTGGTGACCTCGATCACCTCATGCTCGCGCCCACGCCCGTACACCACATGAACGATGCGAAAACGGCGGCCAATGATGAAGGCGCGTCGAAACAGGTGTTTGACTTGCTCGGGCGTTGCATTGGTGGCGACATCAAAATCTTTGGGGCGCAAACCCACCAGCAGGTCGCGCACCGCGCCACCCACAATATAGGCTTGAAAGCCAGCGCGTTTGAGCACGTGCACCACATCGCGGGCGCGGTCGTCTACCAAATCGTTGTCGATGCCGTGGGTGGCAACGACTATGTCTTCGCGTTTGCCGTAGTTGGTTTTCTTGCCCTTGGCTGGTTTGCCGTCAGCCGTGCTGTCTGACTTACCAAGTAATTTGTTGATGAATTTCTTAATCATGGTTTCCTAGATAGCCCTGATTATCCCAGAGAGCACACAGGTGTCTCAAAATAGCAGGAAATCACGAAAAAAGGTCCAATATTTTCCAACTGCGCGCTTGCGCCACTGCACGCAAACGCGCGTCTGGGTTGGTGGCGATGGGGGTGTTGACTTTTTCTAATAGCGCGATGTCGTTGAACGAGTCTGTGTAAAAAGTGGTGTGCACGTTTTGCCAATTCAGCTGGTTGGCAGCCAGCCATTCTTCCACACGCGTCACCTTGCCTTCGTGCGCTGATGGCACGCCTTTGATTGCGCCAGTGATCCAGCCATTGCCGTGTTGAGCAGCATCCATCTCCAGCTGAACCGCTATCAATTCGTCTATGCCCAATGCGCTGGCAATGGGGCGCGTCACAAACTCATTGGTGGCCGTGACGATGACGATGCGGTCGCCACGCTGTCGGTGCTGGGCAATCAAATCAGTTGCAGATCTAGTGATGGCGGGTTCTATCACTTCGCGCATGAACTGTGCATGTGCAGCGATGGATTTGTCTTTACCTTGCTCTTTGATGGCCTGTGTGGCAAAGCGCACGTAGTCGGCAATTTTGAGCTCGCCCTTTTTGTATTGTGCAAAAAATTCGTCGTTGCGCTGTTTGAAAATAACTGGGTCGGTCCAGCCGATGCGGGTGGTGAACTCGCCCCAGGCATAGTCAGAGTCCAATGGCAAGAGGGTGTGGTCCAGGTCGAAAAGCGTCAGATTGATCATTGTAAAATTAAATATGATATGCTATATATTTGATAGCATACTAGGCAATATATACGCCGGCTATAGCCTGATTTTTCATATATTTTCATAAAATAATGGGTTTAAGACTCATTCATCATGGCTTTGATGAGTGAGACTGTGATGGCTTTCTTGGATTGCATGGCGTAGCCGTCCATCGCGTCTAGCAGTTCCATCAAACTGCCCAAATCGCGGCTAAAGCGTTTGAGCATAAAGTCCATCACCTCGTCGCTTAAGAACACGCCGCGCGCATCGGCTTCTTGGCGCAAAACGCCACGGCGTTCGGGTTCAGACAGCACCTGCAAGTCATAGACATGTCCCCAGCCAAAGCGCGTGCGCAGGTCTTCGCGCAGTTGCAATTGCGCTGGTGGCACATCACCCGCGGCCAGCACCCAGCGCTGTGCGCCAGTGCTGGGTGTCATGGCATTGACAAACCAATTGAAAGCAGCATGTTGTTGCTCGGCGGTGTACAGGTGCACATCGTCCATCAACACCGCCACCCAAGCCTCGTTGAAGGCTGGTGGCGTGAGCATGGATGCATCCAGCCAACCCACTTGCGCGCCCGATTCTTGCAGTGCCTGCGACACGGCTTTGAGTAAATGTGTTTTGCCACTGGAACTGGCACCACACACATAGGTGGGCACAGGCGAACGTGTAGGGCTGTGTGTCCACAGCTTCAAATGTTCCAGTACAGCGACATTGGGCCCAGCAAAAAAATTGTCCAAAGTGGGGCCAGTGCCCAATCCGATATCCAGTGCGATTTGCTTCATGGGTCCTGAATGTTTTTTAACCCTGATAGAGTTTGCTGCTCATGTAATTTGCTTGTAGGCGGCGTATAGCTACTAACAGCACAGCGCTGGCTGGCAATGCGACCAATATCCCGACAAAACCAAACAATTGCCCAAATGCCATCAACGCAAATATCACCGCGATGGGGTGCAAACCGATGCGTTCACCCACAAAGCGTGGCGTCAGGAAAAAACTTTCCACCAATTGCCCAGCACCGTATACAACAGCCACCATCACCAACGCTTTGATGGAGGCGAATTGCAGCAAACCAGACAAGAGTGCCAAAACCATACCCAAACCAAAACCCAAATACGGCACAAACACGGCCAAGCCCGTGAAGATGCCAATCGGCCAAGCCAAATCCAAACCAAATAAGACCAAGCCCACACTGTAAAACACAGCCAACATCAACATCACCAACAGTTGCCCACGCAGGTATTGCCCCAGCACAGCGTCGGCTTCATTCACAAAGCTGTCAAAGGCTGAACGCATGCGCGGCGGCACAAAAGATTGAGCACGTGAGACAAAATGGTCCCAATCGTTGAGCAAATAAAACAGCACCACCGGTATCAGCACCGCATTGCCTATCACCGCCAGCGCCACGCTGCCACCGAGCTTGACCGATGAGAGCAAGGAGCCAATGCTGTCTTCGGCATTGGTGTTGAGGTATTTCAAAATAAAGTCTTTGATGTGTGCGAAATCAAAGGTGAACTTCACGCCAAGTTGCGCCAGCAAAGGCTTCACCCAGCTGCTGATGTTGTCAAAGCAGTACCGGTATTTGCTCTTTCAAAAGTGGCAATTGCTTGGTCAAAATAGGCACAATCAGCAACAAAAGTGCCAGTGCCAGACATGACAAACAGCAACTCAACCAAAAGCACACCAAGTATACGTGGCATCTTGCCACGGAACAAAGCATCGAGCCGGTTGACCACCGGATTGAGCGCATAGGCCAACACACCAGCCACCACAAAGGGTGTCAGCACGGGTCCCAATAACCAGAGTAAGAGCACCGTGACCATGGCGATACCCAGCCAGGTGAACACGCTTTTTTGCGTAGCAGAGAATTGCATATAAAGAGTGCCTAAAAATGACGGTGAATAAAACCCTTAAAATCGTAGCAAATTCTAACCGTCATAACGGCTAAAGCGTGTATTCAGCTCTTTCTAAACGATCTCACAACTTTCCCCCTAGGTTTCACCATGACCACACCACTCTCCTACAAAGACGCCGGCGTTGATATTGACGCCGGCGACGCCCTGATTGAGCGCATCAAACCCTTTGCCAAAAAAACCATGCGCGAAGGCGTTTTAGCCGGTATTGGTGGCTTTGGTGCCTTGTTTGAAGTGTCCAAAAAATTCAAAGAACCCGTGCTGGTTAGTGGCACCGATGGTGTGGGTACCAAACTGAAATTGGCATTTGAATGGGACATGCACGACACCGTGGGCATCGATTTGGTGGCCATGAGTGTCAACGACGTGTTGGTACAAGGCGCAGAGCCATTGTTCTTTTTGGATTATTTCGCCTGTGGCAAGTTGCACATTGATACCGCTGCGGCTGTCATCCAAGGCATCGCCAAAGGGTGTGAGCTCTCAGGCTGCGCATTGATTGGTGGCGAAACAGCCGAAATGCCAGGTATGTACCCAGCCGGTGAATACGATTTGGCTGGCTTTGCGGTTGGTGCAGTGGAGAAGTCAAAAATCTTGACAGGCGAATCCATTACCGCAGGCGACGTGGTACTGGGATTAAAAAGCAACGGCGTGCATTCCAACGGATTCAGCTTGGTGCGCAAATGCATTGAGCGTGCCGAGGCCGCTGGAAAAATTCCAGCAACACTAGATGGTCAACCTTTCAAACAAGCCGTGATGATGCCAACGCGTTTGTATGTGTTGAACGTATTGAAAGCATTGGCTGCTCACCCATTGAACACTGCCACCAATGGCGCAACGTCTGGTATCAAAGCACTGGCCCACATCACCGGCGGCGGCTTGCTAGAGAATATTCCCCGCGTGCTGCCCAAAGGCATGGCAGCGCATCTGAAAAAAGGCAGCTGGCCACAAACTGAGATGTTCGCCTGGCTGCAAGACACAGCTGGCATCGACGACATTGAAATGAACCGCACCTTCAATAACGGCATTGGCATGGTGGTTGTCGTAGACGCCGCCAGTGCTGTAGCTGTTTCACAAACCTTGCGCGATTTGGGCGAGACCGTGTTTGAAATCGGCATCATCGCACCGCAAGGAACGGGTGCGGCTGTGGTGCTGAGTTAACGCCACTTCGCCATAAATATATGAAAAATAAGGCTATAGCCGGCGTATTTATTGCCTATCATGCTATTTTATTTATAGCATTCGATACGCTGTGAATTAACCTTGTATGGTTTCGGCCATCTGGATGCAATACTGTTGCAAGTTTTCTGGAATGTCGTTCGGACACACACCACACGCCAAATTGCCCGGCACAGCATAGTCGATGAATTTGGGGTAGGCCAGATTGAGTTTGTTCATCATGTCAACAAAATCTTCGAGTTTTCTGTCACCACCCAAGCGTGGGTTTAAGCGTTTTTCTTGGCCGATGGTGCTGACGCTGCGAAGTTTGTAATCGTGACCGGGGTAGACCAAGGTGTCGTCGTCCAATGCAAACAACTTGCCACGCACAGAATGGTACAAAGCGGCGGGGTCGCCACTTTGAAAATCTGTTCGACCACAGGCTTCAATCATCAAGGCATCGCCACTGAACAAACGACCTTGGCAGGTGTAGGCAAAATGGTTGTTGGTATGGCCTGGGGTGTGAATGGCTTGTAGTTCAAGACTGCCAAATTGGAGGGGAACGCCATCTTCCAGCCCAACTTGCGTGCAGGGCAAAGCATCCAATGCAGGGCCTGCAATTTTGCTGCCCGTCATTTGACTCAATTTCAGTGCGGAGCTGATGTGATCGGCATGGATATGCGTTTCAACGGTGTAGGCCAGCTTTAAGCCACGCTTGTTGATTTCCGCCAAATCACGTTCCCATTCGGGCAACACGGGGTCAATCAAAATGGCTTGCCCAGTCGCTTCACACGCCAAAAGGTAGGTGTAGGTGCTGGATACAGTGTCGAACAGTTGTTTGAATATCATGTTGTTTGACTCCTTATTCAACCTATATGGTACGCATTAAGTCAATTGCAAGCTTGGTTGCTCCAAGCAAAACGCTACAGCAAACGTTGTATTTCAAATGTGAATCAGGTCAAACTTTTCTCAGAAGTAAAAGCATCTCTGCCGTAAGTTATCGCAGTCGCAGCTCTGCTGCTCTGGCGTGCGCTTGCAAGCCTTCACCGTGTGCCAGGATGGAGGCAATCTTGCCCAGTTCTTGCGCACCAGCTTCGCTGACTTCAATGATGCTGCTGCGCTTTTGAAAGTCGTATACGCCCAGCGGGCTGCTGAAGCGTGCGGTGCCCGATGTGGGCAACACATGGTTGGGTCCGGCGCAATAGTCGCCCAAAGATTCGCTGGTGAAAGCACCCAAGAAAATCGCGCCAGCATGTTTCAGCATGGGTTCCCAGCGGTGCGGGTCTCGGCTGGAGACTTCCAAATGTTCAGGGGCAATTCGGTTGCTGATGTCGCAGGCTTCTTCCATGCTGCGCGTCAAAATCAAGGCGC
The DNA here is from genome assembly GCA_963841045.1 of uncultured beta proteobacterium. Classification (GTDB taxonomy): domain Bacteria; phylum Pseudomonadota; class Gammaproteobacteria; order Burkholderiales; family Burkholderiaceae_C; genus Aalborgiella. The sequence continues at coordinate 153,196 of CAWJBD010000002.1, forward strand.
CACGGTCGTTCAGCGATTTGGCGATGATGGCGGCGCGGGGCATGTCGGGCAGCAAGCGGTTGATGCTTTCTTGCACTTGGGCGATGTAGGCAGCGTCTGGGCAGAGCAGAATGCTTTGCGCCAGCTCGTCGTGCTCAGCTTGGCTGAACAAATCCATCGCCACCCAATCAGGCGGGGTGCTGCCGTCGGCCAACACCAAAATTTCACTCGGGCCGGCGATCATGTCGATGCCCACGGTGCCAAATACGCGGCGTTTGGCAGCGGCCACGTAGGCGTTGCCGGGACCGGTGATTTTGTCTACTTTGGGAATGGTGGCTGTGCCGTAGGCCAGCGCAGCCACGGCTTGTGCGCCACCGATGGTGAAGGCACGGCTGACGCCAGCGACGTAAGCTGCGGCAAGAACCAGATCATTGCGTTCACCACGGGCTGAAGTTGTAGAACCACTGCCACCTGTCGCCACGCTTTACGAACTGGCGTTGGTACAGCCATGATGATCTCTTCAACCCCAGCAACGTGTGCAGGAATGGCATTCATCAGCACACTGGACGGGTAAGCGGCTTTACCACCTGGCACGTAGATACCGACACGGTCTAGCGGGGTGACTTTTTGACCAAGTAAGGAGCCATCTTCGTCACGATAGCTCCAGCTCTCGCCGTTCGCTTTTTTTTGTGCCTCGTGGTAGCTGCGTACACGTGTTGCCGCAGCTTGCAATGCTTCACGTTGCGCAGCAGGGAAAGCGTCAAAAGCCGCTTTGAGATCGGCTTGTGTGAGTTCCAAAGTCGCGCACAGATGTTGCGTGTCAATCCATCGAAGCGGTGGTGTACTCCAGTACGGCTACATCGCCACGCGTTTGTACATCGCGCAGAATGTTGGCAACGACGTCTTCAATACCCTCATCGCGTTTCTGCCGACCAATGCAGGCGTGCTTTGAAATCGGCTTCAAAGGATGCGTTAGCCGTTGATAATTGTGCAGGTGTTGCTCGCAAATTCATAGCCATTATTTACCAATCGCTCCCGCAAACGCATCAATGATGGCGCGAATCGGAGCTTGTTTGAGTTTCAGTGCGGCTTGGTTGACGACCAAGCGCGAGCTGATGTCCATGATGTGTTCCACCTCAACCAAGTGATTGGCTTTGAGGGTGTTGCCGGTGGAAACCAAATCGACAATCGCATCGGCCATGCCAACCAGCGGGGCCAGTTCCATGCTGCCGTAGAGCTTAATCAAATCGACGTGCACGCCCTTGCTGGCGAAAAACTCGCGCGCTATCGCAACGTATTTGGTGGCCACTTTGAGGCGACTACCGCGCTTGACAGCTGCGGCGTAATCAAAGTCTGCTTTGACAGCGACGCTGATGCGGCATTTGGCGATTTGCAAGTCCAACGGTGTGTACAAACCTTGGCTGCCGTGTTCTAAGAGTGTGTCTTTACCAGTGATACCCATGTCGGCACCGCCGTATTGCACATAGGTTGGCACATCGGTTGCGCGCACCACCAACACCCGCACGTCAGGCTGGTTGGTCGTCAAAATCAGCTTGCGCGATTTTTCCGGATCTTCCAAGACCTCAATCCCTGCGGCTTTCAAGAGCGGCAAGGTTTCTTCGAAAATGCGGCCTTTTGATAGCGCAAGCGTAATCAAATTCGTACTCCCCATAGCGCGAGCTTAGTCAAAATAAAAACTCCAATTCAATACAGACAATCAATGGCATAGATTGTACTTGTCGTCGATGCCGCCATTGTTGGAGCTCACACCTAGGCATCCCAACAAGGAATCAAACAAATTCGCATGTCCCACACCTGTAGGTGGGGATTTGGCGGCTGTTTGCAATTGGGTGAATGCTTTTTGACGAGCGGGGTGGGTCAAATAGGCGTCAGAAGCCCAAAATAAAAGTGGCACTTGCAGTTGTTCGATGGGTGCCAAAGGTTTAGGCGTGGCGTGAAAATGGCGGTTTTCGTCGATGGACTCACCGTGGTCTGAGGTGTAAATCAAAATCGCCTTTTTGTCTTTCAAGCTGCTGATGATGCGGGCTAAAAACGCATCGGTATACAAAATGCTGTTGTCGTAGGAATTAATCAATTGAGCTTTGCTGCAAGCACCATCTACACCTTCGCATTCAGGTTGGTATTTGGCAAATTCACGTGGGTAGCGGCTGGTGTAATTGAAGTGCGAGCCTTTGGTGTGCAAGACCACAATGTGACGACCTTTGGTGTGCTTGGCAACCGAGGTATTCAATTCAGTTTCTAAAAAAGAATCGAGCACAGGCTGGTTACGGTTGGCATCGTCTGCGGCAATGACTTCGCGAATTTTGTAATGGTTGGGTTTGAGGCTGTTGTAAAACCAAACTTCAGATTGCATGGCAAACAGCTCAGAGGTGAAACCGAGTTTTCGAAAAACCGAAAATACCGTGTCTTCGCGCACTTCTGGCGCTTGCAATCCGTGGTCAATCACAGCCGATGGACGAACAAACATGCACTGCAAGGACAATTTGGTCGACGTGTTGCACGATGTACCGTTGAATGCAATCAAATTTTTGGTGGTAGCCAATAAGGGAGTGGTGGGTCGCTCATAGCCCAACAAGCCAAAATTACCAGAACGCGCCGATTCGCCAATCACCATGACCACAAACACATCACTCGCGTCGGCATTCAGGCTGTACTGAAATTGATCTGCTGGCGAATGCTTATCAGCATTGACACGCCATTCATCCCAACTGCTGGATGCGGACATACCCAAACCAGCCACCCAATTGCTGGGCACATAACTGTGTGCCACCAAATTGGCTTGGCCAATATCTTGGCCGACACCAGCTTGCCCTGTTGCTGATGTGTTCATGCGCTGCGCCAACAGCGCGGCAATGCTGGCAAAAATGGCGATGAATATCAATTTACCTGCAATAGGTTTGAGTCGAGCAGTGCCTGCAGCAGGACTATTTCTCGCAACATGTACGTAGCGCCACCACAAAAACAAAGGCAGCAAAGCCAAGGCCGCAAACCATATCAACAAACCCACACCAACGGCTTCTTTGGATAAATCTACATCGGTTGTTAGTACAGCTTGTACCACGCCATAGCCTATGACAACATTGAAAACCGTCATGTAATAGCTGGCCAAGACGGAAATGATTAACAACAATGTGATGAGGGTGCGTGCCAACCACTTGCCAGTCAAGTCAACCAGACTGATCAAGAAAACGGTGAAAGCAAAGACCAAAACCAGTTCGGCCAAAACGAAACTGCTGCTGGCATGGTTAGTCCCCAGATCGGTAAAACGCCGAAAGAAAACAGCACCGTTCAAGACGATGCCGATGTAGAGACTCAGTAAAAGTACAGCTTGCCAAGGTGCAAGCCTGAATTGCCGACGTTGGTTATTCTTTAAGTCGCTCAATCTTGGCACCCAATCCGCGTAACTTGATTTCCATTTGGTCGTAACCGCGGTCTAAATGGTAAATGCGTTCAATGGTGGTTTCCCCATCGGCAACCAAACCAGCAATCACCAAGCAAGCAGAAGCACGCAAATCAGTGGCTTGCACGGTTGCGCCGGAAAGCTGCGTGACACCATCTACCAAAGCGGTTTTGCCATCAATTTGTATGTGTGCACCCAAGCGCACCAATTCATTGACATGCATGAAACGGTTTTCAAAAATCGTTTCAGTCACTTTAGAGGCTCCCTCTGACACCGCGTTCAATGCCATGAATTGCGCTTGCATATCGGTCGGAAAACCTGGGTATTCAGTGGTGCGAAATCCTTGTGCTTTAAGGCGACCATGCGACTGAACATGAATGCCGTCTGTCAAGGCTTCAACGGTAACGCCAGCTTCGCGAAGCTTGTCGATCACGGCATCCAAGTGTTCAACACGACCATGCTTCAACACCACGTCACCGCCAGTGGCAGCGACGGCGCATAAAAATGTGCCTGCCTCAATGCGGTCAGCAACCACTTGGTGGGTACAGCCATGTAGTTTTTCAACACCGGTGATTTTGATGCGCCGTGTGCCTTGGCCTTCAATTTTGGCCCCCATCTTGATCAGCATCTCGGCCAAATCGGTGATTTCAGGTTCCTGTGCGGCGTTTTCTAAAACGGTTTCACCTTCAGCCAAACAGGCCGCCATCATGAAATTTTCTGTACCTGTCACCGTCACCATGTCGGTGGTGATGTGCGCACCTTGCAAGCGGGTTTTTCCTTCGGGTAAAGAAGCCAAAATGTAGCCGTGTTCGACCACGATATGCGCACCCATGGCTTGCAGACCTTTGATGTGTTGGTCTACAGGACGCGAACCAATGGCACAGCCGCCAGGCAATGACACGGTGGCTTTACCAAAGCGCGCCAATAAAGGGCCCAGAGCTAAAACAGAAGCACGCATGGTTTTGACCAAATCGTAGGGTGCTTCTGTGACTGTCAAAGCACTTGCATCAATGCGAATCGCACCTACACCTATTTCTGCACTTGCTGCCTGATTGACTTCACGTTCAGCAGTGACACCCATATTTCGAATCAATTTGAGCATCGTCGCGACGTCATGCAAGCCAGGTACGTTCTGCAATGTGACAGGTTCTGCAGTCAACAAAGCTGCGCACAGTTCGGGCAAGGCGGCATTTTTTGCACCAGAAATTTGCACCTCACCTTTTAATGGCATCCCGCCAGTGATTCTTAACTTGTCCAAGAGAAACTTTCAAATAGTTTTGTGTACGCGCTTTTATGCATGTGATGATTGTGATTGCCACTCAGATGGTGTAAAAGTCTTCATTGATAACGCATGCACCTCGTCTGTTTGAATTTTCTTACCCAAGGTGGCATAGACTTGCTGATGCCGTTGAATCAAGCGCTTGCCTTCAAACGCAGATGAAACGATGGTGGCATACCAATGACGTCCATCTCCTTCTAATGCAATATGGTCACATGGCAAACCAGCGGTGATGATGGATTTGAGCTCATCGGCAGTCATTTAGGTTCCTCAGTTAATGTTGTTCAGTCGCCGCATTCAAACGACCTTAATTCTCTAAAACACTTTGTATGCCGTATAAATTTGCCAGTTCTTGAAGCTGTTTGGGCAAGCCTAATATGGTGAGCTCTTTGCCTAAAGCCAATACTTCACGTTTGATTTGTAGCAATATGGCCAAAGCTGATGAGTCAAATTTGTTGAGCGCAGCGGTATCAATACGGACAATGTTGCCTTGCCAAGATTGCACGCCCGACCGTAACAAATCCAAGCATGCTACTGCCTCGTTGTGCGTCACGGTGCTGGGCAAAATTAGGGCTACTTGCGCAGCATTGGCAATTGATTCAGTCATTTTTACAGTTTATTTGATGCAGCACAGCACTTATTCGTCACTTACTTCTTCGCTAATTTCTGATTGGTGGATTTCAAGCTTGTGATCAAGCCATCGATGCCATTGGCGTTGATTTGTTGTGAAAACTGGCTGCGGTAAGTTTCCATCAGCCAAACACCCATGACATTCATGTTGTAAATTCGCCAGCCAGCGCCAATGCCTGGGGTTTTTTCCAAACGATAGTCCAACTGGATGGGCTCACCTTTTCCACGCACTTCGCTGCGGACGACCACCTCCATGTCATCTGGGTTGGCACGCAAGGGTTTGTATGAAATGGTTTTATCGTTAATTTCAGTCAGAGCTCCTGCATATATTCGCAGAAGCAAAGTTTTGAATTCATCTTGGAGTTGCTTTTGTTGGTCTGGTGTTGCTTTTATCCATGCGGGTCCAACTGCAGAAGCTGTCATGCGCTTGAAATTGACATGCGGCATGACTTTGCTGTCTACCAAGGCATTCAACTTGTTTAAATCACCACTTTGTATCGCTTTGTCATTCTTGATGATTTCCATGACTTCATCTGACAATCGCTTGATGAACACATCTGCAGCCTCATCGGCAGCAAAGCTGGTACTCTGAAACCCCAATGCACTGACAGTTATCAAAAAAGTAGCGATTTGCGCTGTGAATAGGCGTCTATTCGCTAGATAAGTGCGGAAAGTGTAGGTTTTTGAAATAAAACTCATGGTTTGCTTTCTAAAGTTCAAAGGCGGTTTCTTGCCGCCGTTCTATAACGTCTTGTCGGCAATTTGGGAGGACACCATTTTAGTTGACAGGCTTTTCTATCAGCGTCGGTGTCTCGGTTTTGTCCATCTGCTTGGCTTCGGTCGGATTAGCTGGTTCAATGGATTCGGCGACTTCGGCGTTAGCGGACTCCAAATCATACCTTGGTTCAGGTTTTTCGTCAGAAAGCGGTGTCTGAAATCCAGGTTTCGGTACTGGCTCTGTCATAGGTGCGGCATCTTCTGGTGGATTGCCATCAAATACCTCGTTGCGCCGAATTTGCAAAAAGATATCGCGCGTGAATGTGTATTTGTCCAAGGCGACAGCCTCAAGTACATTGGTATTGCGTAACACATTGGCACGTTGATCAAGCAATCGCAGTCCATACAAGGCGTTTCTTTGGGACACTTTGTCTAATTGCCAAACCAAATCCCCTTTGGCAATCAATGTGGATGCCATGGTATCTCGGAATGTGGACGGACCCAAGAAGGGTATGACCAAATAGGGCCCAGGTCCTACGCCCCAGTATCCCAAGGTTTGTCCGAAGTCTGATTTATGTTTTTCTATGCGCATTTCGCTTGCAACATCTAAAACGCCACCCAATCCAAAAAATGTATTGACCCCAAAACGAAAGGCACTTTCTAGCGCATCTTGGGGTTTGAGTTGCAGCACGCTGTTGATGGCTGTCCAGGGGTCAGCGAGATTGCTGAAAAAATTATGGATACCGGTTTGCACCAAGTTGGGAACAAACTTTTGATACGCCGTGGCCAAAGGCTTCGCAATAATGGCGTCAATTTCATCATTGAATGTGGCAACACCTCGGTTATACGATTCCCATGGGTCATGCGGGTGCGCGTTGGGACGGGTTGCACATCCAGAAATTATGAAAAAACAGGCTATAGCCAGCGTATTTATTGCCTGAGTTGCTATGAATTTAATAGCATTTCTGGACATATTTGGCATAACAGTCAATTCTTTGGTAGAAAATTACAATAGCTCAAAGTGAATTTTATTTCCCTGTTGCATTGGTGGGAGAATTGTTACTACTACCACTACCGTCTGATGCTTTGCTGTATAAAAACTGACCAATCAAATTTTCCAGCACGACTGCAGATTGCGTTGAAGACATTTTGTCGCCATTTGCAAGCAGCTTTTCTTCTGCGCCAGGTTCAATGCCAATGTATTGTTCACCCAAAAGTCCAGACGTCAAAATTTTGAGAGAGCTGTCTTTGGGGAAAGCGTAGCGACTTTCCATGGCCAGGGTCACTTTGGCTCGAAATGATTTATCGTCGAATGTGATTGATTCAACACGTCCAACGACCACGCCGGCACTTTTCAAGGCCGCCTTCGGTTTGAGGCCACCAATATTGTCAAAGTAGGCTGTGACACGGTAATTGGGCTGGAAGCTTAAGCTCAGCAAATTTGCAGATTGCAATGCCAAAAAAAGTATGGCCGCTGCACCCAGTAAAACAAATAAACCTACCCAGATATCATTTTTTGATCGTTGCATATCAAGTTCCTATCACATTACTTAAATTGATGGCGGACTAGATACTGAACATCATGGCTGTCAGCATGAAATCCAAGCCCAATACCGCTAAAGAGGCAACCACCACGGTACGTGTCGTTGCCCTTGAAACACCTTCTGGCGTGGCCTGCGCTTCAAACCCTTGTAGGAGTGCGACAAAGGTGACCGAAAAGCCAAAAACTAAACTTTTGATGACGCCATTGCCAATGTCATTCCAAACATCAACACCACCCTGAATTTGACTCCAAAACGATCCAGAGTCAATGCCAATCATCAAAACCCCAACGACCCATCCGCCTATGACGCCCATGGCACTGAAAACAGCTGCCAATAATGGCATGGTGATGATGCCGGCCCAAAATCGCGGTGCGAGAATGCGTTTAACAGGGTCTACTGCCATCATTTCAAGCACGCTGATTTGCTCGCCAGCTTTCATCAAACCGATCTCTGCAGTCAGCGACGAACCAGCGCGTCCTGCAAAGAGCAAAGCGGTGACAACGGGTCCCAGTTCGCGAACCAAGCTCAGGGTTACCAACAAGCCCAATGCCTCGGTGGAACCATAGCGTTGCAAGGTGTAGTAGCCTTGAAGCCCCAATACAAAACCCACGAACAAGCCAGAAATGGCAATGATGACCAGCGAGTAATTGCCTAAAAAATGGATTTGGTCGCGTATCAAGCCAAATCGTTTCAAACTTGTGCCCAAGGTGGTCAATAAACGCGCAAAAAGTTTTGCACCATGACCGATGTCCGCCATTTGGCGACGGGTTGAGTATCCAAGATTTGAGAGCCAAGTCAAATTCATTTTGCTACTCCCAAGTTTGCAAAATCTTCTGTAATGGAAGGCCCAGGGTAATGGAAGCGCACAGGTCCATCAGGCAGTGCGTTGACATATTGATGCACCAATGGATCAGTGCTTTGACGCACTGTCTCGGGCGTACCTTGAACAGCTATTTTGCCGTTGGCAAGAATGATGACATGGTCGGCAATGGCCAAGGTTTGTTCCAGTTCGTGTGAGACAAATATGCTGGTTAAACCCATTGTGTCATTGAGCTCTCGAATTAAACGAGCGGCAATCCCTAGGGATATGGGGTCTAAGCCTGAAAAAGGTTCATCGTACATCACCAATTCAGGATCAAGAGCGATGGCGCGTGCCAAAGCGATGCGTCTTGCCATACCGCCAGAAACTTCGCTGGGCATCAAATCGCGTGCGCCGCGTAAGCCTACCGCATTGAGTTTCATGAGCACAATATCGCGAATCAAGGTGTTGGGTAAATTGGTGTGTTCTCGTAACGGGAATGCGACATTTTCAAACACTGATAAATCTGCAAACAAGGCACCAAATTGAAACAGCATCCCCATGCGCCGGCGCGCGGCATACATTTCGGTCTGATTCATGGGAGTGACGTCTTGTCCGTCGAATAGCAACTGACCCGATTGCGCCCTGTTTTGTCCCCCTATCAAGCGTAATATGGTGGTTTTACCACCGCCAGAAGCACCCATAAGTGCTGTGACTTTTCCGCGCGGAATGGTCATAGAGACATTGTCCAGAATCACACGCTCACCATACCCAAAAGTTAAGTTTTTTAATTCAACGAGAGGAGTTGAGCGCGGTGAAGTCATGCTGAGCAGTGTGTTTTGCTAATTTTAGTTAAGGTCGAAGCTTAAACAGTATTGAAAATGTCAATCAATCCACATCATCATAGCTGAATCGCACTATTATTTAGAACCAGTTCTTCTGAACATGAAAGATTAACTGATTCAATGGTTAGCCTAAAAGGCCATTAAGTAGACAGGTTAGAATAGAAGGTTATCCAATTTTGCGAGCAAGTTTGTGAAGCATAAGCTGCTCATTTGATGTTTTCTATTGCTTAGACGATGCGCGGGTGGCGAAATTGGTAGACGCACCAGGTTTAGGTCCTGACGTCCGCAAGGATGTGGGGGTTCGAGTCCCCCCCGCGCACCATTGATAAGCAATAAAAACAATTTTTTTTGATCAAGAAATGAGAAAACCATGTCAGTAACCGTAGAAACTTTAGAAAAATTAGAGCGCAAAATCGTTTTGTCAATACCTGCCAGTGTGGTATCTACTGAGGTCGAGACTCGGCTTAAAAAAATAGCACGTACGGTCAAAATGAACGGGTTCCGCCCAGGTAAAGTTCCTATGAACGTCGTAGCGCAACAGTATGGATACTCTGTCCATTACGAAGTGATGAATGACAAAGTCGGAGAAGCATTTGCGCAAGCTGCCTTTGATGCGAAATTGCGTGTTGCGGGTCAACCCAAAATCACTGAAACTGAAAATGCACCAGAAGGACAGTTGACATTTGATGCCGTTTTTGAAGTCTTTCCTGAAGTCAAGATTGGCGATTTGAGCAGTGCCACAGTTGAAAAATTGTCGGCTCAAGTAGATGATTCTGCTGTTGATAAAACTTTAGATATATTGCGTAAACAACGACGCACTTTTGCACAACGAGGTTTGGATTCTGCGGCAGTTGACGGTGATCGAGTCACTGTTGATTTTGAAGGGAAAATTGATGGCGAATTGTTCAATGGCGGTAAAGCCGAGGCATTTCAGTTCATCGTGGGTGAAGGGCAGATGCTCAAAGAGTTTGAAGACGCCACTCGGGGAATGAAATCTGGCGAAAGCAAAACGTTTCCTTTGGCTTTCCCCGCAGATTACCATGGCAAAGATGTGGCCGGTAAAACTGCAGATTTCCTGTTAACAGTTAAAAAAATTGAAGCATCACATTTACCTGAAGTCAACGATTCACTGGCTAAATCACTCGGCATTGCCGATGCAACTGTTGCTGGATTGCGTTCAGATATCAAAAAGAACTTAGAGCGTGAAGTGAAAGCGCGCTTAATGGCAAAAAACAAGCAAGCAGTCATGGATGCGTTGGTTGGAAAAGCAGAGTTAGAACTGCCTAAAGCCAGCGTTAAAGCAGAAATTGAACGGCTGGTAGAAGGGGCGCGTGCTGATTTGAAGCAGCGTGGCGTTAAAGATTTCGAGAAAATGCCTATTCCAGAAGACATTTTCCAACAGCAAGCTGAACGTCGCGTGCGACTGGGTTTGGTGGTTGCAGAGTTGGTCAAAACCAATGATCTTCACGCAAAACCTGAGCAAGTGTCTGGCCATATTGAAGAATTGGCTGCAAGTTATGAAAAACCGATGGATGTTATTCGTTGGTATGGCAGCGACAAAAATCGCATGGCAGAAGTAGAAGCGATTGTGGTAGAAAACAATGTAACCAACTTTGTGCTTTCTAAGGCGCAAGTAACTGAAAAATCAACATCATTTGATGAATTGATGGCTCAGAATTAAAGAGATCACCACCGATTGACAGCATTCTGCTGAATCGGATTTCGTTGCTTTTTTGATAAATACTGGGGTTTGTGGGGCTTGAAGTCAGGCTGCACAAACCCCAAGTCATTTATTGTGTACATTATGCTAAAAGTTAGGTGGCATTCATGCCATGCATGGCTATCCAAGTAATCCCTCTGTTTTTTTAGGAATCGATATGAGCGAAATTTATAACCAAACTTCAACAAAGACTATTCAGAACTTAGGTTTGGTGCCGATGGTGGTTGAACAATCGGGACGCGGTGAACGTTCGTACGATATTTATTCACGTCTGCTCAAGGAGCGGGTGATTTTCTTGGTTGGTCCTGTAGAAGATTACATGGCCAATTTGGTCGTGGCGCAGTTGCTTTTTTTAGAAAGCGAAAATCCTGATAAGGACATTTCACTTTATATCAATTCGCCAGGTGGATCTGTGAGCGCGGGATTGGCGATATTCGACACCATGAATTTCATTAAGCCGGAGGTTTCTACCCTCTGTACCGGAATGGCAGCAAGCATGGGTGCATTTTTGCTGGCTGCAGGCGCAAAAGGAAAGCGATTCTCATTGCCAAATTCCAATATCATGATTCACCAACCTTCAGGTGGTGCGCGTGGACAAGCGACGGATATTGAAATACATGCGCGTGAAATTTTGAAGACCCGCGAACAGCTGAATAAAATTTTGGCTGAACGGACTGGTCAGACATTGGCAAAAATTGAGCAAGATGTTGAGCGTGATTACTTCATGAGTGCCGATGAAGCGAAGAATTATGGATTGATTGACCAAGTCATAGCCAAACGGCCTTAATTTGATTTTGAGTATTTAAATAAAAAGGCTTGAATCATGGTGGGTAAGAAAACAAATTCAGATGAAAAAACGTTGCACTGTACGTTTTGCGGCAAAAGTCAGCACGAGGTAAAAAAACTCATTGCTGGTCCGTCTGTTTTTATTTGTGATGAGTGCATCGATTTATGCAATGACATCATTCGCGATGAATTACCTGCAATTGCCGCCGAAGAGGCGCGCAAGACAAAGGGTGAACTTCCCACTCCAGCAGAAATCAAAGCCAATTTAGATAGCTATGTCATTGGCCAAAATGTGGCCAAACGTACTTTGGCTGTTGCTGTATATAACCATTACAAACGGTTGAAGCACAAAGAAAAGCTGGGTAAGGATGATGTTGAGCTGGCAAAGAGCAATATTTTGCTGATTGGACCCACGGGTTCGGGCAAAACGTTTCTTGCCCAAACGTTGGCACGCATGCTGGATGTGCCTTTCGTGATGGCTGATGCCACCACACTGACAGAAGCTGGCTATGTGGGCGAGGATGTTGAAAATATCGTCTCCAAGCTCTTGCAAAGTTGTAATTACGACGTCGAGCGCGCGCAACGCGGTATTGTTTACATTGATGAAATCGACAAAATCTCTCGTAAGTCTGATAACCCTTCTATCACGCGAGATGTTTCTGGTGAGGGCGTTCAACAAGCATTGCTAAAACTCATCGAGGGAACCATGGCAAGCATTCCTCCGCAGGGCGGACGTAAGCACCCTAATCAAGATTTCTTGCAAATTGACACGACCAATATTTTGTTTATTTGTGGTGGTGCTTTTGCAGGTCTAGAGAAAGTTATCGAAAATCGCACGGAAGCTTCTGGCATTGGTTTTGGTGCCATTGTTAAAAGTAAGCAAGTACGCAGTTTGACGGATGTTTTTAAAGAAGTTGAGCCAGAAGATTTGATCAAGTTTGGCATTATTCCTGAACTAATTGGTCGCATGCCTGTCATCGCTACGCTGGATGAGTTGAGCGAAGATGCTTTGATGCAGATTTTGACGGAACCCAAAAATGCATTGGTGAAGCAATACAGTAAATTGCTGAACATGGAAGGTGTTGAATTAGAAATACGTCCATCAGCACTCAAGGCCATTGCACAAAAAGCACTAAAGCGCAAAACTGGCGCACGTGGATTGCGTTCCCTATTGGAATTGGCACTCATCGACACCATGTTCGACTTACCGACAACGGCGAATGTGGCTAAAGTTGTGATTGATGAATCATGTATCGTTGAGGGCAAGCCGCCCTTGTTGGTTTATCGCGATATTGCCAAAAAAGCCTGAATCATTGGAGACTAAATGTCATCACACCCTGTATTACCCGCCCTTGCACTAGATTTGCCTATGCTGCCACTGCGTGATGTGGTGATATTTCCGCATATGGTGATTCCTTTGTTTGTGGGGCGCCCAAAAAGCATCAAAGCACTAGAGTTGGCTATGGCTGCAGAGCGTCGCATCATGCTGGTTGCACAGAAGACGGCGGCCAATGATGAGCCGACAACCGCTGACATGTTTGATGTGGGTTGTATATCTACTATTTTGCAAATGCTGAAACTACCGGATGGCACCGTTAAAGTTCTGGTAGAGGGTCAACAACGTGCCAAAGTCTCGCACATTAACGATGTTGAGACACATTTCATTGCCAATGTGACTCCGGTAGAAGTCGTGGAACCGAAGTTGACCGCTAAAGGTGAAAAAACGCCTGAACTTGAAGCCTTGCGCAGGGCCGTGATGCAGCAATTTGACCAGTATGTCAAATTGAATAAAAAAATTCCTCCAGAAATACTAAGCTCGATATCTAGCATTGATGACCCGGGTCGTCTGGCCGATACGATTTCTGCACATTTACCATTAAAGCTAGAAAGCAAGCAAATCATTTTGTCTTTAGCCGACATCAAAGCGCGCCTAAAGAATTTATTTGAGCAAATTGAACGTGAAGTCGACATTTTGAACGTGGATAAAAAAATCCGCGGGCGAGTCAAGCGTGCCATGGAGAAGAATCAACGTGATTTCTATCTTAATGAGCAGGTTAAGGCCATTCAAAAAGAATTAGGTGATGGCGATGAGGGCACAGATTTTGCAGATCTTGAGAAAAAAATCAAAGCTGCAAAAATGAGCAAGGAGGCTTTGGCAAAAGCCCAAGGGGAATTGAAGAAATTGAAATTGATGTCCCCGATGTCCGCCGAGGCCACTGTTGTCCGTAATTACATCGATGTCTTGATTGGACTGCCTTGGAGTAAAAAATCTAAAATCAAACATGATCTGCCCGCTGCGGAAACTGTCTTGAATCAAGATCATTACGGCCTGGATAAGGTTAAAGACCGTATTCTTGAATATCTTGCAGTGCAACAACGCGTTGATAAAGTAAAAGCACCCATATTGTGTTTGGTGGGTCCTCCTGGCGTAGGAAAAACATCTTTGGGACAATCAATTGCCAAAGCAACTGGGCGTAAGTTTGTGCGTATGGCCTTGGGTGGCATGCGCGACGAAGCGGAAATCCGTGGCCATAGACGCACATACATTGGCGCTTTGCCGGGAAAAGTTTTATCAAGTCTAAGCAAAGTCGGTGTTCGCAATCCCTTGTTCTTACTGGACGAGATTGACAAACTAGGCACTGAGTATCGTGGAGACCCTTCAAGCGCGTTACTTGAAGTGTTGGATCCCGAGCAAAATCACACTTTCGCAGATCACTACGTCGAAGTCGATTTTGACTTGAGTGATGTCATGTTTGTGGCCACATCGAATTCAATGAATATTCCATCTGCATTGCTAGATCGCATGGAAGTGATTCGTTTGGCGGGTTACACAGAGGATGAAAAGACCAATATTGCGACAACTTATTTGCTTCCAAAACAAATGTCGAATAATGGTGTGAAAACCAATGAATTGCTCATCACGAATGAGGCGGTGAAAGACATTGTTCGCTACTACACGCGTGAAGCGGGGGTGCGATCGCTTGAGCGTGAACTTTCAAAAATTTGTCGCAAAGTTGTCAAAGGCTTGTTACTAAAGAAATTAAAAGGCAAAGTGGTTGTCACACCCGATTCATTGAATGACTATTTGGGCGTTCGGAAATACAACTATGGTCGTGCTGAAGAGCAAAATCAGGTGGGTCAAGTGGTGGGCTTGGCTTGGACTGAGGTAGGTGGGGATTTGTTGACCATAGAAGCAGCTTTGATGCCCGGCAAAGGCATTATTACGCGCACAGGCTCTTTGGGTGATGTGATGAAAGAATCTGTAGAGGCTGCTCGGACAGTGGTTCGCAGCAGAGCAAGCCGACTCGGTATTAAAGAAGAAATGTTTGAAAAGCGTGATATTCATATTCATGTACCTGATGGAGCTACACCCAAGGATGGTCCTAGCGCTGGTGCAGCTATGACGACAGCTTTTGTTTCCGCATTAACAGGTATTCCAGTTCGCGGTGACGTGGCCATGACCGGTGAAATCACTTTGCGCGGCGAAGTGACTGCCATTGGTGGCTTAAAAGAAAAATTGCTGGCGGCATTGCGTGGTGGCATTAAAACGGTCCTTATTCCTGAAGAAAATGCGAAAGATTTGCAAGACATTCCTGAAAACGTCAAAAACGGTTTGGAAATTGTTCCGGTCAAGTGGATTGATAAGGTCTTGGAATTGGCTTTGGAACGTGCACCAGTTCCCTTACCTGATTTGGAAGTTGCAAGTGAAGAATTGAAGCATGAAAGCGTTCTTGCTGCCGAAGCCACGCACGACATCATCAAAACAGGTGGTCGTGAATCTACAAAACATTGATTAAAAATGGGCTCGTTAATTTATTGTCAGGAAAAGTGATTTAAATTAGGCTATAATTTGAGACTAGATTTGCGGGAATAGCTCAGTTGGTAGAGCGCAACCTTGCCAAGGTTGAGGTCGAGAGTTCGAGACTCTTTTCCCGCTCCAAAATTTAAAAAAGGGAAGCATTTGCTTCCCTTTTTTTCTAAATTGATAGTTTTTCAAAGGTAGAATTTTAGCTTCCACCTTAGATGTGGTTTTATGTAAGGTTTACGGCGCAGTAACAAAGCGGTTATGTACCGGATTGCAAATCCGAGTAGGTCGGTTCGACTCCGGCCTGCGCCTCCATTATTCTTTTGTAGCGTGTAATACATTGCGCTAAAAGAGCATGCCTCGATGGTGAAATTGGTAGACACAGCGGACTTAAAATCCGCCGCTTTCGTTCATAGCGGGCGTGCCGGTTCGATTCCGGCTCGAGGCACCAAAAGCTAACATTTGGAGATATAGATTGTCCATACTTGCTGACCATCAAATTCGAGAACTCGCCCAAAAGCACGGCATGATTGAGCCATTTGAGCCGGGACAGGTTCGAGAGAGAGACGGTAAAAAAATCATAAGCTATGGCACAAGCAGTTATGGCTATGACATACGATGTGCACCAGAATTTAAAGTATTCACAAATATTCACAGCACGGTCGTTGACCCTAAGAATTTTGATGAAAAGAGTTTTGTAGATTTTGAGGGTGACAGTTGCATTATTCCGCCCAATAGTTTTGCATTGGCGAGAACAATGGAGTTTTTTCGAATTCCAAGAAATATCCTAACGGTATGCTTGGGGAAAAGCACCTATGCACGCTGCGGCATCATTGTGAATGTGACGCCATTCGAGCCTGAATGGGAGGGCTATGTCACACTGGAATTCAGTAATACGACACCCTTACCGGCCAAAATTTATGCCGGCGAAGGATGTGCACAGGTCTTGTTTTTCAAAGCCGACGAAGTTTGTACCACGAGTTACAAAGACCGCGGGGGTAAGTACCAAGGACAAACGGGTGTCACTTTACCGAAAACGTGAAATTTCCAAAACTTGAGATTTGCCTTGATAATCTCTGATCAGGCGTCGTAAAACGTCAACAATTTATGTGTGATTGCAACTAGGAGTGCGCTATGAAATGGGAAGGCAATAGAGAATCTGATAATGTCGAAGATCGACGTGGAAGTTCTGGTAGCAGCGGTGGTGGCGGTTTATTTGGCAGCAAATTTGGAATTGGTTCAATCATCATTGCTCTGGCCGCATCCTATTTTTTCGGCATCAATCCATTGACAGTTTTAGGATTTTTAGGCGGCTCTGATGCACCACAAGTTCAGCAAGGACCGGCTAAAAAACCACCGGCTGATGATGTGCAGGCTAAATTTGTTTCTGTTGTATTAGCAGATACTGAAGATGTTTGGAAAGACGTTTTCACCAAAGGCGGCGCCAACTATACAACCCCCAAGCTTGTGATTTTCAGAGGTGTAACTTCAACACCATGTGGAGCAGGTCAGTCTGCAATGGGTCCGTTCTATTGCCCTGCTGATCAAAAAGTTTATATTGACCTGAGCTTCTTTGAAACCTTGAAACGACAAATGGGTGCTGGTGGTGACTTTGCACAAGCTTATGTGGTTGCGCATGAAATTGGGCACCATGTGCAAAACTTGCTGGGAGTACATGACAAAGTTGAGCAAGCACGTCGTCGATTGAGTGAACGTGAAAACAATGCGCTTTCTGTGCGCGTTGAGCTGCAAGCGGATTGCTATGCTGGTCTTTGGGCTAAAAAAGCACATGAATCGAGACAAATATTGCAAACTGGTGACATCGAAGAAGCCATGAATGCCGCTGCACGTATTGGCGATGATGCCATTCAGCGCCAATCCACTGGGCATGTTCGCCCGGATAGTTTCACCCATGGAAGCAGTGCACAACGTACCAAATGGTTTAATGTTGGTTTGCAAACGGGTAGTGTGAAAGCTTGCGATACTTTTAGTCAGAGAGAGTTGTAATCTCAGACTCAATGACGACATCTTTTTCACAACTATCGCTGGCACCAACGCTGGCACGCGCCGTAGCCGAAATGGGCTACGAGCACATGACACCCATACAAGCACAAGCCATTCCAGTGGTTCTCGAAGGTCGGGATGTCATGGGTGCTGCACAAACCGGTACGGGGAAAACCGCCGCATTTTCTCTGCCACTTATTCAAAGAATGTTGAAACATGAAAATGCGTCAACATCGCCTGCACGCCACCCTGTTCGGGCATTGGTTTTACTACCGACACGTGAATTGGCCGATCAAGTGGCGCAGCAAGTTAAAGCCTACGCCAAATACACGCAGATACGCAGTGCTGTGGTATTTGGTGGAATGGACATGAAACCACAAACAGTTGAATTGAAGGCGGGCGTAGAAATATTGGTTGCTACCCCAGGGCGCTTATTGGATCACATCGAAGCAAAAAATTGTGTGTTGAATCAAGTTGAGTATGTGGTTCTAGACGAAGCTGACCGCATGTTAGACATCGGTTTTTTACCCGACTTAGAGCGAATCTTGAGTTTTTTACCCAAAACTCGAACAACACTTTTGTTTTCTGCAACGTTTTCTCCTGAAATTAAACGCCTTTCAGGAAGTTACTTGCAAAACCCAGTCACGATTGAGGTGGCGCGACCCAATCAAACCGCTTCCACGGTGACTCAACACTTCTACAACACGCCAACCGATGAAAAACTGCATGCATTGGTAACTTTGCTCAAACAAAAAGACATCAAGCAAGCCTTTGTTTTTGTCAACAGCAAATTGGGATGTGCCCGTTTGGCACGTTCTCTTGAAAAAGCAGGTTACAAAGCCACAGCACTGCATGGTGACAAGAGTCAAGATGAACGATTGAAAGCGTTGGAAGCCTTTAAATCGGGAACAGTTGATTTACTCGTAGCGACTGACGTGGCAGCGCGTGGTTTAGATATCAAAGACGTTCCAGCTGTATTTAACTTTGACTTGCCTTTTAATGCGGAAGATTATGTACACCGCATCGGTCGCACTGGACGAGCAGGGGCGTCTGGCATCGCCATCAGTTTTGTCGCACCTGCAGATGTGCGATTGGTAGCCGATTTGGAAAAATTATTAAAGACCAAACTCGATGTTGAAGGCATTGAATATCCTGAGTATTTGCCAGATAGTCGCAAGCAAGGTCGAATCAATGACGGTCGTCGCATGTACGCCGACCGTGATTCGTCTTCTGAGACGGTGTCTGGCGAAGCACCACGCCGCACTGGAAATAATGCCAATCGTTCGCAAAATGGTCGAGACCGCATGGAGAGTTTTGAATCCAGGTCCGATAAAAGCGGGTCATCTGCAGCATATGTACCAAAAGTTGCGCCACGTGATCCGTTTTTCGACAAACCGTATGAAATGACCAGTGATGTGCCAGCCACACCAGCCTGGGAAGCGGCTGCAAAAGCTGGGCCAACTCGAGTCGGAAAATCTGCCAACATACGTCCCAAAAAGCGCATGGCAGCTTTGTTTAAGTCCGTCCTATTGCCTGAAAAGATTGAGGAACCTGCTCAGCCAAACACTTCACCCGAATCCGTTCAATCGGAGTAGTGTTTCTAACCTTGTCTTTGGATGATTTGTTGTTCGCAGTGTCTGGTTGGTCACTTAGTTTAAGCGCATTCAAAAAACCACCCCACACACAACCGCCATCTAGCGCATAAACATCTGTACGGTTTAACCAACCCAAGGTGGACCAATGTCCAAAGGCAACGATTGTTTTTTGCGTCGCCCGATTGGGTACATCAAACCAAGGCATAAACCCCATCGGTGCAGCTTCCGCACTGTCCTTGGTTTTGAATTCCATAGTGCCATCTGGCCTACAAAATCGCATCCGTGTCAGTACATTCACAATCACACGCAAACGGGGGGTGCCTTGCAAGTCGTCGCGCCATTGTTGCGGCTCATCACCATACATGTCGTGCAAAAAAGTTTTTAAAGCATTGTTGCTGGCATGTTGCAACACCAACTCAACTTCATTCGCCAGCGCTATTGTTTTGCTAGCAGTCCAAGAAGGAAATACGCCAGCGTGAACCATTAAAACATCATGATTTTGGATGTTTTGTCTCATCGCCATTTTTTGATGCTTAAGCCAATGAATGAATGCATCCAACTTTGGGGATTCTAAAATTGGGTTTAGCGTGTCTTTGCGATACGCTTTTCGTACACCGCACGCAATGGCCAGCAAATTCAGATCATGGTTGCCTAAAAGGCACTTTGCTGAATTGCCAAAAGCAATAAGACGTTCCAGTGTGGCCAAGGAATCTGGCCCCCGGTTCACTAAATCGCCTAAAACATGCAAGGTATCACGACTAGGAGAAAAGTCGATTTTTTCCAGTAAGCGCCCTAGTGCAGCATTGCATCCTTGAATATCGCCTACGAGGTAATGTGCCATCTGTGCCAGTGAGTCAGGTTATTATGTGGACTGTGATATTGAATGGTGAGCTTACGGAGAATTTCTTAGCTATATGGATTTTGTACTGATTGTAGTTTTGACTTTGCTGAATGCGGCGTTTGCCATGTCAGAAATGGCGTTGACAGCGAGTAAAAAGGCACGTCTGTTGGCTTTGGTTGAAGCTGGAGACAATGGCGCCAAAGCTGCATTGAAACTCATGGAACAGCCCACGCATTTCTTATCGACAGTCCAGGTTGGTATCACATCCATTGGCATGCTCAATGGCATTGTAGGTGAAGCGGCGTTTTCAGATGGTGTGGCACGTTTTATACAGGGCTGGGGCGCGACACCCAAGGTTGCTGGGATTGCTGCAACGAGTTTCGTTGTGGTGGTGATTACGTTCATTACCATCGTATTTGGTGAGCTTGTGCCCAAACGCATAGGCCAACTGCATCCAGAGTCTGTGGCCAGAATCATGGCCAGACCGATGAACATTGTGGCCATGATTGCAGCACCATTTGTGAAATTGCTGACAATTTGCACGCAAGGCATGTTGAAACTGTTGGGCATCAATGTCAATGCCAACAGAAGTGTGACTGAAGAAGAAATCACCGCCAGTCTGGAAGAAGGCGTCGATGCGGGCTTGATTGAGGAACATGAACACCAAATGGTACGCAATGTTTTCCATTTGGACGACAGGCCGTTGACATCGCTCATGATTCCACGCACCGATATCGTTTGGTTGAATGCAAATTTAAAGGCAGAACAAGCCTTATCAACCATTGCCAATGAGCATCAAAAAGAACAGTCATTCATGGTATCCGGTCTGCCGTGGTGGCTTAGATCATGTGATTGGTGTTATCAGTGTTTCCATTTTGTTGGAACAAAGATCATCAGATGCATCATTGGATGATCTGGCTTTGCCTGCTTCATTTGTTCCAGAGACTACTCACGGGTATGGAACTCTTGGAACAGTTCCGCCAACGATCAGAACGCATGGTGATGGTGGTGGACGAATATGGCGAAGTGCAAGGCTTGATGACACCCCGTGATATGCTCGAAGCGATTACGGGTGAATTGCAACCAAATGCGCAAGTGGATGCTTGGGCCACACACCATGAAGACGGTTCGTGGTTGCTTGACGGGTTGATGCCTTTGGCTGAATTACGTGCACGCTTGGACATCAAACAATTGCCAGACGAAGACAAAGGTCGATACAACACTGTCGCAGGCTTGCTCATGTCGGTGTCGGGTCAATTACCGGAAGTCGGTGAGCACATTGTTTGTGAAGGTTGGGATTTTGAAGTGCTGGCGCTTGAGGGTCGCAGAATAGACAAACTGCGGGCTAAGCAAATACCGATGGACATTTAAATTGAAAAAAACAACGCAAATCCTTCATCCCAATTATCAGCCGCCAGCGGGATATGCGGCGGTTCAAGCGGGCGTATTCAAAGCTTCCACCATCATCTTTCCCGACACTGCCAGCATGCGTGCTAGGTATGGCGACGAGCTGGGCCAACAATACACCTATGGCACCAAAGGCACTCCCACCACGTTTGTATTGGAAGAGCAATTGTGTGCATTGGAAGGTGGCCGCTATTGTTGCTTGGTTCCCAGCGGTTTGGCCGCTATTGCTTTGGTCAATTTGGCACTGCTCAAAGCAGGTGACGAAGTGCTGATTCCCAGCAATGCTTACGGTCCTGGAATTGCACTGGCACAGAGTGAATTGGCGCATTTTGGTATCAGCTACCAGCTATACGATCCTCTGAATGCATCTGATTTAGCGGCAAAAATCAATGCCAAAACCAAGCTGGTATGGTTAGAGGCACCTGGCTCAGTGACCATGGAGTTTCCAGATTTGATTGAACTTGTGCGTGTTTGCAAATCTCGCAGCATACGCACCGCATTGGACAATACCTGGGGTGCTGGTTTGGCGTTTAAACCTTTTGAGTTGGATCATAAAAATACGGGCGATGGCACAGGTGGTGTGGACATCACTGTGCATGCATTAACCAAATACCCCAGCGGCGGAGCGGACGTGTTGATGGGCAGTGTGATCACGCGTGATGATGGTTTGCATGCGCTTATCAAGCGCTGCCATATGCGGCTGGGCTATAGCGTTGGCCTAAATGATGTGGAATCTTTATTGCGGTCATTGCATAGTTTGCCACTGCGCTATGCGGCACATGACCAAACAGCACGTGCCTTGGCTTTGTGGTGTCAAGCTCAAAACCACATAGTGCAAGTATTGCATCCCGCAATAGCGGGTTCGCCTGGTCATGCGCAATGGCAATCATTGTGTACCACAGCGAATAGCAATGGCTATGCAGCCGGCTTGTTCAGCATCATTTTGGATAAACGCTTCACACACCAGCAAATCGACGCTTTTTGTGATGCTCTGCGACTTTTCAAACTGGGTTACAGCTGGGGCGGCCCTGTCAGTCTGGTCATGCCATATAACTTGCGCGGTATGCGCGAGGGTCTTTGGCCGAAACACTTAAAAGAAGGACATTTGGTCAGATTCTCGATTGGTTTAGAAGATGTGCAGGACCTTCAATTCGATTTGGAACAAGCATTCAGACAAACACTGGCCACATGATGCCGTTGGCAGTTTGAAGAGACCCTAAATACGTGTTAAAGTCAATTCACACCACCAAATGAAAGAACATCTTGGCAACACCTAATTACGGCTTCGAAAAACGCCAAAAAGAACTCGCTAAAAAGAAGAAGAAAGAGGAAAAGCTCAAGCAGAAGTCTGAGCGCAAAGCAGGTGATACAGTTGATACGCAAAGCAACCCAGAGCCCCTGAACGATCAACCAGATGAGTCGACGATTCAAAAACCTTGAAGAGTCTGCCGCGAATCCGTAACTATTTGCGCTTCTTGCTGTTGTTTTGTGCTTGACGGATTTGCTCAACTGCGCGCTGACCTGCTGTCAAACCTGCGGCAATCAATTGCGCACGGTTGCCAAAGTCAGAGCCTGAAAAGGCACCCACATTCGGTTTGATCAGCACATCGGCTTTCTGACCTTCCAGCTTGGCAATGGCTTGCCCCATGATCTCGAACGACTGCATAATGATTTCATAAATGCCTGTTGCTTGCGGATTTTGTGGAGCAGATCCTACATCGACCGCGATAACAACTTCAGCACCCATTTGCCTTGCAACGGCAACAGGCAATGGGCTGCTGATCGCACCATCCACCAATTCTGCGCCATTGATGCTGGTGGGCAAGAAGATGCCTGGCATGCTGCTTGAAGCTCGCACGGCTTGCCCGGTATCGCCGGTTCTCAATTGAACGGCTTCACCATTTTTAAGGTTGGTTGCAATTGCGATAAATGGTATTTTCAAAGATTCAATAGGCTTGTCTTTGACAAAGGTATTGATTAACTTTTGCAAAGCTGCGCCAGCTATCAAACCGCGTTTCGAATTGTTCGATTGATCAATGACATCTGCATCGCGCACTTTCATGGCAATGTCTTCCATTTGTTGTCCTGTGTAGCCAGCGGCATAAAAAACACCGATAACGCTACCCGCACTCGCGCCGACGATCAAATCAGGTTTGATGCCAGCAGCTTCTAAAGCTTTGATAACGCCAATGTGCGCAAAACCACGTGCCGAACCGGCACCCAATACCAAAGCCGTTTTGGGTCGTCTGGTTTGTGCCATGCCTGGGGCAAGATAGGACGTCATGGATACGCCCGCAAGAGTAGAAAAATGTCGACGTGTGATCATGCTATTCAACAACTATATGATTGATAAAAGTGGACATTAAAGAGGTCATTAAAGTGGTTTTACCAAACCTGCATCGACCATGGCTTTGAGTTTTGCAAATGCAGACTCAAAGGCATTGGCAGGCTCACCTGCTGTGATGTTTTCGACTTTCTCATCCAAAATGATGATTTCAACGCGGCGGTTCAGTGCACGTCCTTCCTCGTTGCTATTGGACACAACGGGGCGCTGATATGCAAAACCTTCTGCCTTCAAGCGCTCAGCTGGTACGCCTCGCGATTGCAAAGCATCACGCACGATTTTGGCGCGTGCTTCAGAGAGTTGTTGATTCGCAGGTAAAGTGCCTACGTTATCGGTATGACCTTCAACCGCAACTGGCTTGTTGGATTTGCCTTTGATGAGCGCAGCGATTTTGTCCAAGTAGGGGTCGGCTGCAACAGTGTTCAGATCGGATTTGCCGAACTGGAACAACACGGTATTTGGCAACGGTATTTGCACACCGCGTGGTGTTTGGTCGATGGCAATGACTGCTTTGGGGGCAGGCGTTGTGACAACCACTTCAGGCTTGCTGGCGCAACCCGAAAGTGCAATAAAACTTGTGAAAACAGTGGTGGCTACTGCGAGTTTGAATAGGTTTTTTGAATACATTTGGTTTAAATACAAAGAAGTGTTTTGAGGTGCGCCAAAGTTTAGCCTCGAACAACTTTCTATGCATTCAAATGCATACAAGAAAAATCAAAATGTGTGCACTAATCCAGCTTTTGTGTCGTTAATCTTTGCGCGACAGCTGAAATCATTTGTTGTGAACGGTGTGTGAGTGTGACTTGGGTGGCATTGGCAAGCCCAAGAAAATTGCGTTGCATGGATTGCAAATACACAGGGTCGTAGTGCAGAGTGAGCAGCTCTTGCACCACTGTTTCACATTGATTGTTTCGTGCCAAGTCTTGCCATTTTTGTACCAATTCACGACCACGTGCCGCAGTGAGTGCGCCTAATCGTTCGCAGAAAAATGCTGTGTCTTTGACGAAAAAATCATAGTCCTCCATCAACAGAGCCACACGTTCTTTCAAGGGTAATTGCAAATTCAAACATGGGCTAGCCCGCATTTTTTGCATCAATGCTTCTGGCACAGCCACATTGCCAACTTTCTTGCTTTCTGATTCGACATAAACGGGACGACTGGGGTCAAATTGGCGCAAGGCGTTCCAAACCATGGAATCAAACGCTTTCTGGCTGGGCTGCGCCACACCGGGCAACACGCCCAGTACCGAGCTGCGGTGATTGGCCAGTGCTTCTAAATCGAGCACTTGTGGTGTTGGCTCGCTGCCATGCATAGCTGCCAATGTTTGCAACAAGCGGGTTTTGCCACTGCCGGTGGGCCCGCAAATGACGGTGAAGTTCAAGCGTTCAACTTGTTTGGGTATGTCGTCAACCAAGGCCGCACGAAAGGCCTTGTAGCCGCCTTCGATGATGTGCACCCTGAAACCTATCTCACTCAAAATCAATGACAAAGAGCCGCTGCGTTTGCCACCACGCCAGCAGTAGGTGAGTGGTTTCCAATCGCGTGGTTTGTCCATCACGTGTTGCCGAATGTGCTTCGGCAATGTTGCTGGCCGCCATAGCCGCGCCCAGTTTTTTTGCTTCGAACGCATTGGACTTGTACAGGGTGCCGACCTCAATGCGTTCAAGGTTGTTCAAGGTGGGCCAATTCACGGCCAGGGGTAAACGGTCAAGCTGGTATTCGTCCTCGGTACGTGCATCGACAACGGTGTCAAATTGATCCAATTGTTGCAATGCAGTGGTCGCAGAAATGGGGTGCAGGCTCATGGTTGAAGGATTATTAATTCAATTGTTTGAGCAACACAGCCCACACGTTGTTCAAAATTTGCAATTGCGCGGATTCGGTTGGGTGAATGCGATCCGCTTGGAAGAGCTTGAGGTATTCTGGTGAATCTGCAACGCCTTTGAGCATAAATGGCACCAGCGCAACAGCATGATTCGTTTTGGTTTTTGCGCTTTGATTGGCTTTCACCACATTGCCAAATACCGCGCTGAATTGCTGGGTGTAATCTTGTCCATAGTTGGGTGGGATCTGCATGCCCACAATCAATACTTTAGCGCCCGACTTGAGTGCCATTTGCGTCATGGTATTCAAATTGCTTTGCGCCGCTGCGACCGGCAGTCCTCGTAAAGCATCGTTTGCCCCCAGTTCAATGATGACGTGGCTGGGCTTGTGTAGCGTCAACAGCGCCGCCAAGCGTGATCGCCCGCCGGCAGTGGTTTCACCGCTGATGCTGGCATTCACGATGCTGAAGTTTGGTAATAATTTGATGCTATTTTGGCCTGTAGGCGGCGTATTAATTGCCTGAGGTGCTATTGTATTGTAGTATTGGCATTTTGTGCATTCTTGCTGCCAGCTTTGGGTTTCTCATTCCAATTGACCGATTCAGCCATGCGGCTTTCCAACAAAGCCACCCAACCTGTGCCGCGTTTTAAGCCATACTCTGCACTGATGGAGTCGCCCATCACCAATATTTTGACGGTTTGTGTTTTGCTGTAGCTGGGTTGATTGGCAAAGACAGCAAAAAGCAAACCAACTGCCAAGCGAGTGGTTAAACTTGAAGCCATCCATTTTGAAAGTAACTGCATGAGTGAGTCCATTATTTCGGTAGAGCATGTGTGCAAGTCAGTGACAGATTCGACTGGCACGCTCAACATTTTGCGCGATATTCATTTCCAATTGTTTGCCAAAGAAACTTGCGCCATTGTGGGCGCATCGGGTTCAGGCAAAAGTACCTTATTGTCCATCATAGCGGGCTTGGACACACCCAGCAGCGGTACGGTTCGCTTGCGTGGGCAAGATATTTTTGCGGTGAATGAAGACGCGCGCGCCGCGTTGCGTGCGCAAGCCATGGGTTTTGTGTTTCAAAGTTTTCAATTGATGGCCAATTACAGCGCCCTAGAAAACGTGATGCTGCCCTTGGAGTTAGCGGGTCGCAAAGATGCCAAAAAGATGGCGATTGACATGCTGGAGCGCGTCGGTTTAAGCAGCCGTTTGCACGCTTACCCCAAAACATTGAGCGGTGGCGAGCAACAACGTGTCGCCTTGGCGCGTGCATTCGTGGTGCAGCCCAGTGTGCTTTTGGCCGATGAACCCACCGGCAGCTTGGACCATGCCACCGGCGAAACCATCATGAAGCTGATGTTTGATTTGAACGCCGAACAGGGGACGACCTTGGTTTTGGTGACGCACGACCCTGCCATCGCAGCCCGCTGCGAACGCAGCATCACCATCGAAGCGGGTCAGATTGCAAGCATGACGCACGCATGAGTTAAATACCTACTTAAACCATATTTCAAACCACTTTCTCAATCACCAACAAAAGAGACATCAATATCATGGCATCAACTAACCCGAAAACTTATGAACAATCACCAGCCAAAAAAGTAGCCTTCCTAGGCTTGGGCGTCATGGGCTACCCCATGGCTGGGCACTTGCATTTGGCAGGGCACAGCGTCACGGTGTACAACCGCACGGCTGCCAAATCACTGGCGTTTTGTAGTGAATATGCAGGGTCTAAACACGGCGTTACGCCGAAAGCTGCTGTGCAAGATGCCGATATTGTGTTTTGCTGCGTCGGCAATGACGATGATTTGCGCAGCGTGGTCTTAGGCAACGATGGTGCTTTTGCGGGCATGAAAAAAGGCGCCATCATGGTAGACCACACCACTGCATCGGCCAATGTGGCGCGTGAACTGTATGCGGCAGCCAAAGCGGCAGGCTTGCATTTTGTCGATGCACCGGTATCGGGCGGACAAGCTGGTGCACAAAACGGCTTGCTGACCGTGATGTGCGGTGGTGACCAAGCAGCATTTGACGCCGTACAAGCCACAGGCATGGCATTTTCTCGCGCATTCACACGCATGGGCGAAGCAGGCGCAGGGCAATTGACCAAAATGGTGAACCAAATTTGCATCGCCGGCTTGGTGCAGGGTTTGGCTGAAGCCATTGCCTTTGGGCAAAAAGCGGGTTTGGACATGAACCTGGTGCTGGATGTGATTGGCAAAGGTGCAGCGCAAAGCTGGCAATTGGACAACCGCGGCAAAACCATGGTGGCTGATAAATTTGATTTTGGTTTTGCAGTCGATTGGATGCGCAAAGATTTGGGCTTGTTACTCGATGAAGCCAAACGCAACGGTGCACGCTTACCAGTCACTGCGTTGGTTGACCAGTTCTATGCCGATGTGCAAGCCATGGGCGGCCAGCGCTGGGACACATCCAGCTTATTGAAGCGACTACGTTGAGTGAATGCGTGAAAATTTATAGAAAATTATGGCTGTATCCGGCGTATTGATTGCCTATATTGCTATTAAATATATAGCATATTGAGCGTTTTTACTCAAACTGACAAAGGCATGTGCCAAATTTGGTAGGCGATGCTCCACATCAATAGACCAATCACGGCTTCTAATACCATCCAAGTGCGCGCCTTGGCGAACAGCGGTGTGAGCAGTCTGGCGCCAAATCCCAACATTAAAAACCAAGTGATGGATGCCGTTAATGCGCCAATCGGCGTATTCATATTCATGTGGTTTAAATTGCACGCTGATGCCGCCAATCAAAAGCACGGTGTCCAGGTAAACATGTGGGTTCAGACAGCGTGAATCCCAGTGCGGTAAGAACGGCCGATTTCAATGCAATGTTTTGGTTCAGCGGTGTTTCTGCCATCGGCTGTGCATGCCGGTATGCTGCCCTGAAAGCGCGAAACCCGTAAGCCACCAAAAATGCCACACCCACATATTTCACCGTCAACAAAACCCAAGCATATTGCCCAGCCGTCGCCCCTGCCAACGTGCTGGCCAAGCTCACGCCTAGCAAAATCAACACGGCATCCATGAAGCCGCACAAGAGTGCAATCACCAACACATGCTGCCGCATCAATCCCAGCTTCAACACAAACGCGTTTTGCGCACCAATGGGAACAATAAGTGCCAAGCTGGTAAAGAAGCCGGAAATAAATGCAGATGCAATGGTGCTGGACATGGGTTGTGATACTGAACTCTGTTAAGTCGTCGAATTTAGCATGCCATTTCAACCATTTATGCCGTCCGTTAAACTCTAGCCATGATTATTTTAGGTATCGAATCGAGCTGCGACGAGACGGGTGTGGCGATTGTGCAAACGCAAGAAGCGGGCTTACCTGTGTTGTTGGCGGATGCATTGCACAGCCAAATTGAAATGCACCAAGCATTTGGAGGCGTGGTGCCAGAGCTGGCCAGTCGCGACCATATTCGGCGTGTGTTGCCCTTGACTCAGCAAGCGTTGGACAAATCAGGCCTTCAATTGAATGATGTGGATGTGGTTGCGTATACCAAAGGGCCTGGCCTTGCGGGTGCTTTGTTGGTGGGTTCAGGGGCGGCATGCGCTTTGGGCGCGGCTTTGGGCAAGCCTGTTTTGGGCGTGCACCACTTAGAGGGGCATTTGTTGTCGCCATTTTTGAGCAGCGATCCGCCGCAATTTCCGTTCGTGGCGCTTTTGGTATCGGGCGGGCACACGCAGTTGATGCGGGTGGATGGTGTGGGTAGCTACGAATTGTTGGGAGAAAGCGTGGATGATGCGGCGGGCGAAGCTTTTGACAAATCAGCCAAGTTAATGGGCTTGCCTTACCCGGGTGGTGCGGGCTTGGCCAAGTTGGCGACTGGCGGGAATGAAAAAGCATTTCAACTGCCACGCCCACTGCTGCACAGTGGTGATTTGAATTTTTCATTTGCGGGTTTGAAAACGGCGGTGCTGGTGCAAATTCAAAAATTGGTACAAGAGCAGGGCGTGCCAGTTGAACAATTCTCAAAACAATTGTTGGCAGATTTGGCAGCGTCTACCCAAGCCGCCATTGTGGATGTGCTGGTGCGCAAAGCCACCACCGCGCTGAAGCAAACCGGTTTGAAACGCTTGGTGGTGGCAGGTGGTGTGGGTGCCAACCAAAAGCTGCGTCAGCAATTGAATGCGGTGTGTGCCTTAACAGGTGTGCGGGTGCATTACCCCGAGCTGGCTTGGTGCACAGATAACGGTGCGATGATCGCCTATGCCGCCGCCATGCGCTTGCAAAGTGGACAACAAACGGCAAACACTGATTACGCTTTTGACGTGAAGCCGCGTTGGCCGTTGGATACGCTTTGACCCAATCTGTCAGTCGGTAGTTTGACTCATGTCATCATGAGCAGACCAAAACCAAAGCTTGCACGGGCTTGCTCAAACTGCTGTCGGTAACAACAAACGCAACACGTTCTTTTGAACCGGCTAGCGCCTTCTGTGTGATGGGCATGGTGAACTGTAAGTTATGTGATTTGTTCGCAGACCACGCTGTGACGGGCTGGTAGGCGCTGACCACATGTTCGTGCTGCAAAGTTTCGCCCGCATTTTCTCCGCGTAGAACTTTGCTGGTAACACCATCTTGTAATACCACCCAATAGCCGGCCAATGTTTGTTGCTGTGCTGACGGCTCGATGCTTGCTGTGATGGTTTGACCACTACGCTGCAACCGCAAGCGGGGTGCATCGGCAGCCAAAGGCGAGGATAAGTTTTTGGCACTGACATAGCGCCATTGTCGAAAATCGTTGCCATTGAGCACTACTTGTGGTGTGTAAACATGCGAAGCACGCATGGCTTTTTGCAACAAGTATTGGCGTTCAGTGGTGGCTTGGCTGGCATAGGGGTCTTTCCAACCCAAATAGTTCCAGTAGTTCACGTGAAATGACATTGCCAGTACATTGGGATTGCCTTTGAGTTGTCCCAACCATTGGTCGGCGGGTGGGCAAGAGCTGCAGCCTTCCGATGTGTAGAGTTCGACTACCGTCAGTGGTTTGTCGCCCGATTTGGCTTCACAACTTTGCGCGTAAGCCTTGGGTAACATGGCGATGGATAAAATAGCTAACAGTGTTAGAGCTAGCGTGTGTGGCAGGTGCATGGGTTTCTCCCGTTTGTAATGTTTGCAGTGCATATCGGTTCGTCTCGATGGCACTGCTTTTCTTACATTTCGGATTTTTATTCAACAATTTCTCAACTCCATGCTTTTTATACGCCTGTTCATATTGACGTTTACAGTTATCACAACCGCATTCGGTGCTTTGGCACAAAATAAACCCACTGCCCCCACACTCAAAATTGCCATGATCGAAAGTTTGAGTGGTCCATTTGGCAACACAGGTGAAGCGGTGTACCGAAATTTGTTGTGGGCTACAGAGCGTGTGAACGCACGTGCTGCTACAAAGGGTGGTGTGAAGTTTGAATTGAAACGCTACGACAGCAAAGGACAAAGCGAAGAAGCCACTTCGGCACTGCGCTCTGCCATTGACGATGGTGCGCACATCATCATGCAGGGTAATTCTTCTGCTGTGGCGGCGGTCTTGATTGATGCCATCAACAAGCACAATGAACGTGAACCTGGCAAACGCGTTTTATTTTTGAACTACTCTGCCATTGACCCCGCACTCACCAATGAAAAGTGCAGCCCTTGGCATTTTCGGTTTGACGCGCACGTGGACATGCGCATGAAGGCGTTGGTGGAAGTGTTGAAAGATGATGCCGCTTTGAAAAGCATCTATATCATTGGGCAAGATTACAGTTTTGGTCATGCGGTAGCCAAGGAAGCCAAGCGCCAATTGGCATTGCAACGCCCTGATGTGGTCATTGTGGGGGAAGAGCTGCACCCGATTGGTCGCATCAAAGACTTTTTGCCCTATGCTGCCAAAATCAAAGCCACGGGTGCGCAAGCGGTGCTCACTGGTAATTTTGGCAACGATTTGACCTTGCTGGTGAAAGCTGCCAAAGATGTGGGCTATGAAGGCAAGTTTTACACTTTCTTTGGCAATGCACTGGGCGCACCCGCCGCGATTGGCGATGCCGGTGTGGGCAAAGTGGTGGCAGTGGCAGACTGGCTACCGAATGTGCCCACCGCGGGAAGCGAAGCGTTCTACCAATCGTTCAAAGCGCGTTTCCCCAACCCAGCAGACGACTATGTACACATGCGCATGCAGCTGATGATGGAAGCCTTATCTCAAGCGGCCAACAAAACCATATTGAGCAATCAAACAAATGCTATAAATATAATAGCAATTCAGGCAGCATTGACGCCGGTTAGGGTCACTTTTTATGCTCAAACAGGGGAAATGCGAGCCGCTGACAATCAGTTTCAACAGCCCTTGGTGGTGGGCTTGATGGATAAGCAGGGCGCACCTGGCGTGAAGTTTGATGTGGAAGGTTCAGGCTATGGCTTTAAAGTCATCAAGCAAATCAGTTCCAAGGCAGCGGAATTGCCGACGACTTGCAAGATGGCAAAACCACTTTGACTCAAACGATTGAAATACGCTTAAAGCGTGCAGCTTTTTTAGCCGCGCTAAAACCAGAAACGCACGGCTCATCTAGCCGCGCTGAGATTAGGAGCGCGCAACTCTACTAGCCGCGCGTGAAGCCCTCGCAAGCGCCAGCGTTCGGGCGACCACGGCATTCGCGCAACAAACGGCGTTCACGTTCTTTGGTCGTCTCTCCTGAACCTTGGTCCATTTTGGGTTTGGCGGTGCGGGTCGTTTTTGCTTTTTTCTTCTTCGCCGCATGTACAGGCGTTGTTGCCAATGAGGCCACACCTAAACACAGACATGCAATGAGAATTTTGTTCAGCTTGATCATGGGGTTTGCACTTTCATGGTAACGGTTTGATTCCAAACATCGCCATATTAGCGCAAACCATCAAAACGTCCCGGGCAGCAGAATGCCTTTGTCAACATTGTTGATGTTGGTGTGTCCGCAAAACGCCATGGTGATGTCCAGTTCTTTGTGAATAATTTGCAAAGCTTTGGTCACACCCGCTTCGCCCATCGCACCCAATCCGTACAACCATGAACGCCCAATCATGGTGCCCTTAGCACCCAGTGCCCATGCTTTCAACACATCTTGCCCAGAGCGAATGCCACCGTCCATCCACACTTCAATTTTGTCGCCAACGGCTTCAACAATTGGCGGCAAGGCTTTGATGCTGGACTGTGCGCCGTCCAATTGGCGGCCGCCGTGGTTGCTCACCACAATGGCGTCAGCACCGCTTAACACAGCCAATTTGGCATCTTCCACATCTTGAATGCCTTTCAAAATCAACTTGCCACCCCATTGTGCTTTCACCCAAGCCACATCTTCCCACGACAAACGTGGGTCAAATTGTTCGTTGGTCCAAGCGGACAAAGACTTCATATCGCTCACGCCTTTGACATGCCCGACCAAATTGCCAAATGAATGTCGGCGCGTGCCCAACATACCCAAACACCAAGGCAATTTGGTGGCCAAATTAATGATGTTTGCCAAAGTCGGTTTTGGGGGTGCGGTCAATCCGTTTTTTAAATCTTTGTGGCGCTGGCCAATCACTTGCAAATCGAGCGTCAACACCAGTGCGGTGCAACCCGCTTTGCGGGCGCGTTCAATCATCGCCACCATAGCATCGCGATCCCGCATCATGTACAACTGGTACCAAAATGGGGCCGTGGTATTGGCGGCCACATCTTCCATAGAGCAAATGCTCATGGTTGACAAGATGAAAGGAATGCCAAATTTTTCAGCCGCTTTGGCAGCCAAAATTTCGCCATCCGCATGCTGCATGCCTGTCAAACCCACAGGTGCTATGGCAACAGGCATTTTGGCGTCTATGCCAATCATCTTCACCGCTGTGCTGCGGTTTTCCATATTGACCGCTACACGTTGGCGCAGCTTGATGCTTTGAAAATCCGCTTCGTTGGCGCGGTAAGTACCTTCGGTCCATGAACCTGAATCGGCGTAGTCATAAAACATACGTGGCACGCGCTTTTTCGCCAGTACGCGCAGGTCTTCGATATTGGTAACGACAGTCATGTTGGGTCTCCTATTGTTGTGCATTGGCTCCACCCCGATGTTAATGGCTTTGCATGGGGTGCAACTTTCAATGCTTGTGAAATGTGACTTTGGTGTTTGAAATTAAATACAAGGCACACTGGCCGGCAACATCAAATCACCCACGTGGGTGGTGTTGCGCGTGTATGGTTTTCAGACGTTCACGAGCCACATGGGTGTATATGGTGGTCGTTGAAATATCGGAATGTCCTAAGAGCAACTGCACCGCTCGCAAATCGGCTCCGTGATTCAAAAGGTGTGTGGCGAATGCATGGCGCAGGGTATGGGGAGAAAGCGCTGTCGTGATTTGCGCGGTGAACGCATGCTTTTTGACAATCATCCAAAACATCACGCGTGTCATGCCGCTACCCAAATGCGTGACAAACAAATCGGGCGTTTGCTTGCCCGCCAATATCTCTGATCGACTGGCAGCCAGATAGCGTTCAATCCATAGCCGTGCTACTTCGCCAAACGGGACGATACGTTCTTTGTTACCCTTGCCAAAGACACGCAAGACGCCTTCATTCATAGACAGATGAATGATTTTTAGCGACACCAACTCGCTCACGCGCAAGCCGCTGGCGTACATCAGTTCCAGCATGGTGCGGTCGCGCAAACCCAAGGGTGTATCGGTGTTGGGTGCGGCGAGCAAGGCTTCTACTTGCGTTTCCGTCATTGTCTTGGGTACACGCAAGGCTTGCTTAGCGGCTTGTAATTTCAGAGTGGGGTCAGCGCTGATTTTTCGCTCGCGCAACAGCCAGCGGTAGTATCGTTTGAAAACTGTTAAACGTCGGTTTGCTGAAGTGGCTTTGGTGCTGCTGTGCTTTTCTGAGAAATAAGCGTTGATGTTCAGCTCTAAGGCGTTGTCCAAGGACAGATTAGAAGACGCCAAAAATTGCGCAAATTGCGTTAAATCTCGCCGATAAGCCTCTAATGTATTTTTAGATAAACCATCCTCTAACCACAGCGCATCTATGAAAGCATCGATGTGATTAGGGTGTGTATCAATTTTGGCGTTCAATCGAGCTTGAGTTTGGCAGTCTCAACTACCTTTTTGTAGACAGCCAATTCATCTTTCATTTGTTGGGCAAATTGCTCAGGTGTATTGCCTAAGACAATGGAACCTGTGTCTTCAATGCGTTTGCGAATAGCAGGATCTTCCAGGGCTTTGCGAGTTGCCGCATTCACTTTGTCCACCACTTCTTTGGGCAAGCCTTTGGGTCCAACAATGCCATAGTAAGCCATGCGATTAACAGGTTCTAAGCCCAACTCTTTGAAAGTGGGCACATTCGGCATGGATGCCAATCGCTGCGGAGCAGCCACGGCTACAGCTATTAAACGGCCAGCTGTAATGTGCGGCAATGCGGACGGCACATTGTCAAAAATAACTTGTACTTGACCTCCCACCGTGTCACGCAATGCAGGACCGGCGCCAGAGTATGGGATATGGGTGATGAAAACGCCTTGTAGGCCTTTCCAAAGCTCGGTTTGCAAATGGCCAATACCACCTATGCCAGATGATGAATAGGAATATTTGGTTGGATTCTTTTTCAGTTCAGCCACAAAGTCTTTGTAATTTTTGGCAGGGAAGCTGGGATGCACAGCAATGACATTGGGAGTTGCCGCAATATTGATGATGGGCGTGAAGTCTGTCAACACGTTGTAGGGCATTTTCGGGTTGATTGCTGGGTTTGCAGCTGTGGTGGATACCGTGGCCATGCCTAGTAAATAGCCGTCAGGTGTGGTTTTGGCAATTTCGTTGGCACCGACTACGCCACCGCCACCGGCTTTGTTTTCAACGATGACGTTTTGTCCCAGTGCTTTGCTCAAGGGGTCAGACATGACGCGGGCAATGATGTCAGTCGTGCCACCCGGTGCGAAAGGCACTTGTAGTTTGATGACCTTGTTGGGATAGTTTTGTGCTAAAGCAGTTACCGCCGAAGTGATCAGTGCCGACAACACCAAAGTTTTGTGAATGGATTTCAATTTGAACATGCTGAAGCCTTTACAAAAGAGTTGACAAAAGATAGGTGACAATCACCCATCATACCAAGATGCAAATGAGTCGTATGCTGGGGATTCTACATACTCGTTTACCCTAGCAATTGATCATGGTCAGATACTCAACAAACCACTGAGGCTAATTTGAATTACGCACAACTGCTTATTCCCGACTTCGCGCTTATTCTGTGTGGTTACTTGTTATGCCGCTATACCGCGCTGGACCGCTCTGTGTGGTCACCGATTGAAAAATTGGTGTTTTATTTTTTGTTTCCAGTTTTACTTTTCTCGTCCATTGTTAGAAATCCTATCCGTGTGGGTGAGCTGTCAAACTTTATCGCAGCGGGGCTACTCACTGGCGTATGCACGGTGATCTTGGCTTATGCGCTGCCGTATTTGCCGGGGTTTAGAAACCATTTTTCTGCGCGCGACCATGCTGCTAGCGCACAGATAGCATTCAGGTTCAATTCTTTCATAGGTTTAGCCTTGGCCGAGCGTTTGGCTGGGGCAGAGGGTTTGTTATTGATTTCGGTTTTGATTGGTATTTGCGTACCTTTGTTCAATGTGGCTGCCGTGTGGCCCATGGCGCGTCACGGAGAGCTGGGATTTATGAGCGAACTGTTGCGTAACCCACTCATCGTCGCTACTGTATCAGGGCTGGCATGTAACTTGATGGGTTTCAGGTATCCAGATTGGATAGTGCCGACCGTCAACCGAATTGGCGGTGCATCCATACCGTTGGGTTTGATGGCAGCTGGTGCGGGTATGCAATTTGCTACGCTGGCAAAAGCCAAGACATTGGCTGTCAGCTTGCTGAGCATTCGTCATGTGATTGCGCCACTGATCGCATTGAGCTTTGTATTATTTTTCAAACTTTCTTCGGCGCAAGCCACAATGCTGTTGATGTTCTCAGCCTTGCCGACCGCATCGACGACCTACGTTCTGGCTACGCGCATGGGATTTGATGGCGGATTTGTAGCGGGCTTAGTCACTTTGTCCACGTTATTGGGTGTACTGAGCTTGCCTTTTGCCTTGTCATTGATTCAATAATTACTGCAGCAGTGCCCAAGCCACATGCTCGCGCACTATTTCAATAGCATGGTTCGCTCTGGTTTGCAGCGCCGTATCAATTCTAATTTTGTCGTCACTGCTGGCATCGCGTCTTGCATTGCCCAGCGCAACAGCAATATTTCGCAGCCAACGTTCATATCCAATCCGCCGGATCGGACTCCCCTCTGTGTTGTGCAAGAATTCATTTTCAGACCACGCAAAGAGTGTCAGTAAATGTTGACCAATTAATCCATCACGCTCATCAAAATCCGGCAAGGTGCTGCGCTTGGCAAATTTGTTCCATGGGCATACCAGTTGACAATCGTCACATCCATAAATGCGATTGCCCATCAATGCTCGAAATTCCAAAGGAATGCTACCTGCGTGCTCTATGGTTAAATATGAAATACATCGACGCGCATCCAATTTATAGGGCGCAACAATGGCTTGGGTTGGACAAATGTCTATGCATGCATGGCAACTGCCACAATGCGATGAGGTTTCTTGCGTAGGTGGCAAATTTATATTCAAATAAATTTCGCCCAAGAAAAACATCGAACCTGCCTCACGATTCAACACCAAGGTGTGCTTACCGCGCCAACCTTGACCACTGCGCTGCGCCAATTCCGCTTCGAGTACAGGTGCCGAATCGGTAAACACGCGATAACCCAATGGATTAATTTGCTGTGCTATGCGTTCGCTCAATTTTTGCAAGCGATTTCGCATCACTTTGTGGTAATCGCGTCCTCTGGCATAGATAGAAACAATTGCTTCGTTTGTATGTTGCAATCGTTGCAATTCCAATTCTGTCCAATCTCCATCTGATGCGGCATCAGTGGCTGCATGGGTCGCATGGGACATAGAGCGTGGTAAATAATCCATGCGCGCCGTGAGTACACTGACCGTACCAGGTACCAGTTCTGCTGGACGTGCGCGTTTCAAACCATGTGCAGACATGTAGGCCATATCACCATGAAAACCGTTGGCTAACCACGACAGCAACCCCGGCTCTGCTGAGGACAAGTCAACACCTGTCACGCCAATCTGAGAGAATCCCAGTTCGCGAGCCCATGTTTGTATTTGACTGATGAGTGCACTGTTGTCCAATTGAAATTCCGAAATGGTTAAAGAGACAAAAAAAAATCTGAAAACTGTCAATACTGAACAGACTGAAATTCAACTTGTCTGGCTTTCAGAGCAAGATACCCAATATTTTGCCGAACGTCTGGCTAAGCAATTATCTCTGCTGGCAGAGCCCGCAAGTCTGTTCATTGAATTGCATGGTGATTTGGGTTCAGGCAAAACGACACTGGTACGCCACTTGCTGCAAGCCATGGGAGTCAAAGGGCGTATCAAAAGTCCAACTTATGCGATTGTGGAATCGTATGACGAGGTACGCGATGCGGCACAGAATACACTGCCTGTGTGGCATTTCGACTTTTATCGCTTCAAAGACCCGTTGGAGTGGGAGGAAGCAGGTTTTCGCGATATTTTTGCAGGTCCTGGCATCAAACTAGTTGAGTGGCCAGAAATGGCTGAATCCGAATTGCCTGCCGCAGATATTGCTATACTTATCATAGCGAATAGTGACAACAGTCGCACCGCAACTGTGCTTGCCAAGTCGCCAATCGGTAATAAAGTTTTATCTGCACTCTCATGAAACGACGATCGCTATTACAGTTATCGGCCAAAAGCGGTTTGGTTTTGCTCTTGGGCGGGCACCAGATTGTGCGTGGCGCAGGTATTGTGGCGGTGCGTGTTTGGCCAGCGGCAGCGTACACGCGCATCACGATAGAGAGTGATGTTGCGCTAAATACCAAGCAAACATTTATCAAAGAACCACCACGCTTGGCTGTGGACATTGAGGGCTTAGAGTTGAGCCCGGCACTGCGTGAACTGGTTGCCAAAATCAAAGCGGATGACCCCTATATCGGTGGTTTGCGCATTGGGCAATTTAAAACCAGTACCAGCGCCGAAGCGCCAGCCATTGTGCGCTTGGTTTTGGATTTGAAACAAGCGGTTTTGCCGCAGGTGTTTGCGTTGCAACCTGTTGCGGGTTATGCACACCGATTGGTGATTGATTTGTATCCCGCAGTGGCCATGGACCCATTGGAAATACTGATTGCTGAACGCATGGCGGAAACCAAAGGTAGCAAATGGAGCGTGCCACAAGCAAAACCACCGACTGATTCCTCAATCGCTTCCACAAGTGACCCACTGGGAGATTGGATCGCACAAAAAAATACCCAAACAGGAGCAATGCACAACCGTCATGCGCACAAAGGTAATAACCGAAACGACAATGTTCAGATTGCAACGCCAACTGAACCCCCATTACGCCGACCTAATAAAACAGATCGTCTCATCATCGTGGCGCTTGACCCTGGGCATGGTGGCGAAGACCCTGGAGCAATTGGGCCGCAAGGCACGCGGGAAAAAGACGTTGTTTTGCGAGTGGCTTTGTTGCTGCGTGATCGTATCAATGCAAGCAGTGTCAACGGCAACCCCATGCGAGCCTACTTGACGCGTGATGCAGATTTCTTTGTGCCCCTGCACGAACGCGTTAGAAAAGCACAAAAAGTGCAAGCGGACTTATTTGTCAGCATACATGCAGACGCGTTCACCACACCGCAAGCTTCCGGTGCCAGCGTCTTTGCCTTGAGTGAAAAAGGGGCCAGTAGCGCGGGCGCGCGCTGGTTGGCGAATAAGGAAAATGCAGCTGATGCGGTGGGCGGTATCAACATTAGAAATAAAAATGCCGAAGTTCAAAAAGTGCTGTTTGACATGAGCACCACGGCGCAAATCAAAGACAGCTTGCAGCTGGGGTCCACCGTGTTAAGAGAAATTGGCAGCTTGGGTAGGCTGCATAAACCTCGCGTTGAGCAAGCCAGTTTTGCTGTCTTGAAAGCACCGGATATTCCCAGTGTGTTGATTGAGTCAGCCTTTATCAGCAACCCTGAAGAAGAAGAAAAATTGCGCAGCCACGAATACCAAAACCAATTGGCTGATGCCATCATGCGTGGCCTTGCGCACTATTTCTCTAAAAACCCGCCGCTGGCACGCAACCGATCAATGTGAGTCAAGTTTGCGGTATGGCATATGTTCCTACCGCATGTGCCACCATTTCAGGGTTACCTTCTGAATAAATTGAAACCTCACCAATCGCCAATGTGCGACCCAATTTGATGAGTTTGCAAACGCCGATGATGTCTTTGTCGGCAGCCGGTTTGCGCAAAAAATTGAAATTTAAACTGGTTGTTACGGCCAAAGGCACGATGCCAATTTCACCCAGTATGGCGATGTACAAGGCCACATCGGCCACAAACATCATGACGGGGCCCGCCACTGTCCCGCCCGGCCTGAGTTCAGCATGACCAATTTTGTGACGCACCGTGGCGTGACGATTGCCCACGTCATCAATGGTGCACTTGGCTTGCGGAAATTGCGTTTTGATGAAGTCGATGATGTCGCTTTTACTGGCCATCTGATTTGCTCCTTGCTTTCCATGCGCCATAGATGATGAAGAGGCCCGGTAACAAAATCATGGCCCAAATGATTTTGTCTAAATGCGCTTTGACAAAAGGGATGTTGCCAAAAAAATAACCAATGGTGATGATGCCAACCACCCACAATGCGCCACCTGTGATGTCGTAAAACGTGAATTTGGCGCGGTTCATTTGCGCAACCCCAGCAACGAAAGGGGCAAATGTACGCACAAATGGCATGAACCGCGCAGCCACGATGGTGACACCGCCGTATTTTTCATAAAAATCGTGCGCTTGGTTGAAGGCTTTTTTATTGAAAAATTTGGAATCTTCCCATTGAAACACCTTGGGGCCAAAATAACGCCCAATGGCGTAGTTGGACTGATTGCCCAACACGGCAGCCAGCCACAACAAGCCCATGCTCAAAGGTAAGCTCATGAGGCCAATACCGCACATGGCGCCCACCACAAATAGCAGGGAATCGCCAGGCAAAAACGGCATCACCACCAAGCCAGTTTCAACAAAAATGATCGCAAACAACAAGGCGTAAACCCATGTGCCATTGTTGGTTACAAAAATTTCAAGATACTTGTCAACGTGCAATATAAAGTCTAAGAATGTCGTTATTAGTTCCATGCTTGAATTACAACACAAGAGCATGACTAAAATCAGTCTGTGCCAGCTTCTAACTCTAACAACCCAAATCAAATGCAAGGTCGTCCCATACGCGAACTCCCAGATGAGTTGATCAGCCAAATCGCTGCTGGCGAGGTGATAGAACGGCCTGCATCTGTGGTGCGTGAGCTGGTTGATAACGCGCTGGATGCGGGGGCAACTCAAATCACGGTCCGATTGTCGGCAGGCGGTGTGCGTTTAATCGCGGTTGAAGATGATGGTATTGGCATTGCCAAAGAAGAGTTGGCGATCGCTTTGAGGCGGCACGCCACCAGCAAAATCAGCAGTTTGGAAGACCTGGAATCGGTCGGCACCATGGGCTTTCGAGGCGAAGCGCTGGCAGCCATCAATTCCATCGCCGATTGTGAATTAACTTCGCGCACAGCAAACCACTCAACAGCCCATGTTTTGAACGGCGGTACAGGTGAAATGTCAGTGGCCGCACGCGTGCAGGGTACGACGGTTACGGTCAAGGAGTTGTTTTACAGCACACCTGCAAGGCGTAAATTTTTAAAAACTGACGCCACCGAGTTGGCGCATTGCGTTGAAGCGGTGCGCCGGCATGCTTTGGTTCGGCATGACGTGGGTTTTGCGATTTGGCACGATGGCAAACTGCTTGAGCAATGGCGGGCTTGTGTGGGTGACTCACTAGAAGCTGCAAGGCAGCAAAGGTTGCGTGATGTTTTTGGTGATGAATTCATACAGCAATCTGTGCAAGTGGCTTATGAATACCCCACAAACCATGGCACGATCCGCGTCACAGGACGAGCAGGCTTGCCAGACTTTGCACGCAGTCGCGCCGATCAGCAATTTAGCTACATCAACCAACGCTATGTTCGCGATAAAGTGGTCACACATGCGGCGCGCAGTGCCTATGAGGATGTGTTGCACGGACACAGGCAACCAGTCTATGTTTTGTATGTGGAGATGTTGTCATCGCGTGTGGATGTGAACGTGCACCCGACCAAAATAGAGGTACGCTTCAGAGATGGTCGTGAAGTCCATCAAGCCGTTCGGCATGCGGTTGAATCGGCTTTATCCGCGCCGCGCTCATCCAGTGGTGCCAACTTACTACCCAGAGAAAGCCTACAGAATTTTAAAGCTGATTTGCCCGAGTATCAGCAAAAATATATGGAAAATCAGGCTGTATCCGGCGTAAATATTGCCTATGATGCTATTAAATATGTAGCAAATCATGAGCTTTTGACATCTGACACCATGCAAGCATCTGATGTCATCAAGGGTTGGCAGGGGTTAGGCCAAACAACAGATAAGCCATTTGGTATGCATGAATCACTGTCTGATTCAGCAACGCGAAACGATGAAACGATTTGGCCCTTGGGGCGCGCCATTGCTCAATTGCAGGGTATCTACATCTTGGCAGAAAACGCACAAGGCTTGGTGATTGTGGACATGCATGCCGCACATGAACGAATTGTCTATGAGCGACTGAAAGCGCAGTGGACACAGGTGTGCGACCAGCGAGGGCAAGTCCAAATTACCCAGTCAACCCTTGTTGATTCCACATACCTTTGCGGCGACGCCCCTTGAAATCAACACGGCCCAAGAATGCATGGATACCATGCTGCAATTGGGTTTGGATGTCACCCCTTTCTCCTCCAAAACCTTGGCGGTGCGTGCTGTGCCCAGCACTTTGGCGCAAGGTGACGCCGTTGAACTGGCACGCAGCGTTTTGGCTGAATTGGCCACACACGATGCAGCCAGTGTGATTCAACGTGCACAAAACGAGATATTGGCCACCATGGCCTGTCACGGTGCGGTACGCGCCAACCGGAAGTTAAATCTGGATGAGATGAACGCGTTATTGCGGCAAATGGAAGCAACGGAGCGTTCAGACCAATGTAACCATGGTCGACCCACCTGGCGGCAAATCTCTATCAAAGAGCTGGATGCTTTGTTCATGCGGGGTAAATGAGTTTGCTTTTGTGGTCATTTTGATTTAAGTCATATCCAATTTGCTGAAAACTTGATTTAGGTCATAGTCTGGCTTCTTTATTAGCACGATAGTAGCTTCATGAATAAAGGAGCTAAAAATGAAAATGTTGAATGATTTGATTTCTACCGACTACGGTTTGATGAGCTTGGCTGTGATTGTTTTCATGCTTGGCATGATGTGGTACATGTACAAAATGGTAGTCCGTAAAATGGATGAGGCTGAACGGTCCTCTAAAACCAAATAGAAATAATAAATTTCTAGAACTTAGCTTCGTTCACCTCAGATTGAGGTTGATTCCCGCACAAAAGAGCGGGAAATTGGTCTGGCTTGCGCTAATTTAGGCGCCATGGTATACTCCCTATAGTATATTTTTAAGGTGTCTTTATGAACGCAATGTATGTATCTCAATTGTCGCGATTGAATCGTCGCCAATCTTTGCAAATCGCTTCGGTTTTGGTAGGCGGTTTGCTGACGTCTATCGTTTGGGCACAAACAGCGGTGCAAGTGCCTGTTGTCTCGGCACAAATGAAGTCTGTGGGAACAGGTTTTGAACTTGACGGCGTGGTTCAACCAGTGAAGCAAAGCACCATTTCGTCGCAAGCTTCAGGACGCATTGCTACTTTAACTGTCAAAGCCGGCGATAAAGTGAAAGCGGGACAAGTTCTCGCGACTATTGACGACCGCGAATCACAAACAGGTGTACAACGCAGTCAAGCGCAAATGGCGCAAGCACAAGCCGAGTTAAACAATGCGCTTGCCAACTTTAATCGCACCAAAGAGTTGCAGGCCAAAGGATTTGTCAGCAAAGCTGCATTGGATACGGCGGAGTCGCAGCTTAAATCAG
Organism: uncultured beta proteobacterium; assembly: GCA_963841045.1. Taxonomy (GTDB): domain Bacteria; phylum Pseudomonadota; class Gammaproteobacteria; order Burkholderiales; family Burkholderiaceae_C; genus Aalborgiella. The sequence continues at coordinate 196,810 of CAWJBD010000002.1, forward strand.
CAACTGCCGGTAAAGACCAAGCCAACGCGGGTGTCAAGCAGTCTGCCTTGGCGCAAGGCTTCACTCGCGTGACAGCTCCGTATGACGGCTGGGTATTGCAAACGCATGCCGAAGCTGGCGATTTGGCTGTACCTGGCAAACCCATCTTAACTTTGTATGCACCCTTACCGATACGTGCGGTAGTTCAAGTGCCCATGTCGCGGGCTAGTACAGCCACAGCAGCTGCGAATGCAGGTGCGATTGAGGTCAAAATGCCCAGCTTGCCAACAGCAGATGGCAGCAACAGCCCAGCCCAGTGGATTCGACCCGTTTCACGCAGCAGTGTGCCAACGGCAGATGCTGTTTCACAGACGGTGGAGTGGCGCTTAGAGCTGCCAACCGAAGCCGCCAAAACCCTGTTGCCAGGTCAGCAGGTGCGCGTGCGTTTTACAGTCGCAAACAGCGCTGGTACAAATGCAAATGCCAACAAACAATCCAGTCGAATGATCGTGCCCAGCACGGCTGTGCTGCGTCGCGGTGAATTGACCGCCTTGTATGTCGTGTCCGGCGAAGCATTTGCACTTAAAGCTGTGCGATTGGGTGCTGAACAAGGTGAATCTGGCGTCGAGGTACTTGCTGGATTGAATGAAAACGATTTGGTTGCATTAGACCCCGTTAAGGCTGGGCTAAAAGGTGCTAAACCCATCATTCAAACCAATCAGCCAGTTGCTGCACCAGCAGCACCTGCTGCAAAGTGAGACTCCCATGAATATCAATACTGAAAAAATGGGCATTTCAGGCCGAATAGCTGCCGCATTCCAATCAAATCCGCTTACACCTTTGTTGGCATTGGTGGCATTGCTGCTGGGCTTGTTTGCTGTCTTGGTTACGCCACGTGAAGAAGAGCCGCAAATCAATGTGACCATGGCGAATGTGCTGATACCGTTCCCTGGCGCAAGCAGTGCCGATGTGCAAAACATGGTGGCACGGCCAGCCGAACAATTGCTCAGTCAAATTGCAGGAATTGAACACACTTATTCCGTTGCGCGTCCGGGCGTTGCTGTTGTGACAGTGCAGTTCAAAGTAGGTGTGCCGCGCACCGAGGCATTGGTACGACTTTACGATGTGCTCAACGCCAACCAAGATTGGTTACCCCGTGATTTGGGCACATTAGCACCCATTGTGAAACCCAAAGGCATTGACGATGTACCCGTTTTAGCGGTGACTTTGTGGGGCAAGGAAACCATACCTGCGTATGAGCTCGAACGTGTAGCCCACGCGGTTGAATCTGAATTGAAGTCTGTGCCAGGTACACGAGAGGTACAAACCATTGGCGGTCCGGGTCGTGCCGTTCATGTTTGGTTGGACCCTGTGCGCATGCGTGAACGCGGTGTTGATGTACTTGCTCTCAAGCAATCTTTGGCATCGGCCAATGTGGGCATGCCATCTGGTACGGTTGTGGATACCCAAGGCAAATCTGTGCAGATGTTGAGTGTAGAGACAGGTGAATTTCTGCGCTCTGAACAAGATGTGGGTGACATTGTTGTTGGTGTGAACAAAGGCTTGCCTGTATTTTTGCGTGAAGTTGCACGCATTGAAACGGGTGCTCAGCTGGCGCAACGTTATGTTTGGTTTACACCCGGCAGCGCAATGGTGACTAACTCAAAAGATGCGTCACCCGAAGGCACAAATAAAGTTGCTGCAATGCAAGCGGGTAGTGTGAACCCAGCGGTGACCATCAGTGTTACCAAAAAGCCAGGACAAAATGCGGTTGATGTGTCTCGTGCAGTCAGTGAACGCATTAAGTCACTGAACAACACGGTGATACCCAGTAACATTGAAGCCACCATTACCCGTGACTATGGTGAAACAGCTGCTGAAAAAGCCAACAAGCTGATTCAAAAATTAGCTTTTGCCACGGGTTCAGTGATCTTATTGGTAGGGCTTGCGTTAGGTAGACGCGAAGCGGTCATCGTAGGCGCTGCAGTTATTTTGACACTGATGGCAACCTTGTTTGCATCATGGGCTTGGGGCTTTACATTGAACCGAGTGTCACTCTTTGCGTTGATTTTCTCGATTGGTATTTTGGTGGACGATGCGATTGTGGTGGTTGAAAACATACACAGGCATCAACAGCTCACGCCAAACGATTCGCTCAAAGACATCATTCCGCGAGCCGTCGATGAGGTAGGAGGCCCCACCATCTTGGCAACCTTGACCGTGATAGCTGCTTTACTGCCCATGGCGTTTGTTACAGGGTTAATGGGCCCTTATATGAGTCCAATTCCAATCAATTCCAGTTTGGGTATGGCAATATCCTTGGCCATTGCGTTCACGGTGACACCTTGGCTGGCTTTGAAAATGATGAAACAGCATTCGCATGCCACGGGTACGCATGCAAACCATGCAGTGGAAGCCAAAGGCCTAGGACCCAAGTTGCAAACCTTGTTCAAACGTGTGCTGACGCCGTTCTTAGACAGCGCACGCAAGCGTTGGCTGTTGCTGGCAGGTATTCTGGTTGCACTGCTTTTGTCTGTGGGCTTAACTTTGGTGCAATGGGTGGTGTTGAAGATGCTGCCGTTTGATAACAAGAGTGAGTTTCAAGTGGTGGTGGAAATGCCAGCTGGCACACCATTGGAAAATACAGCCTCCACATTGCATGAACTTGGCGCATTGTTGGCCAAGCAACCTGAAGTGCTGAATCTGCAAGCTTATGCAGGAACAGCATCACCCATCACTTTCAATGGCTTGGTGAGGCAGTATTATTTACGATCAGACGCTGAGCAAGGAGACCTACAAGTGGCGTTGGTAGATAAGCATCAGCGCAGCGAAAAAAGCCATGCCATCGCACAGCGTTTGCGTCCTGAGTTAGAAAAAATCGGCCTCAAACACAATGCCCGAGTTAAAGTGGTTGAAGTGCCACCAGGACCGCCAGTAATGTCTCCATTGGTAGCTGAAGTGTATGGACCTGATGAAGCAGGTCGCCAAGAACTGGCCATGCGTCTATCGAAGGCGTTTGATGAGACGCCTGATATCGTGGGTGTGGACACATCCATCAAAGAAAACGCGCCACGCGCCTTTTTGCGTGTGCGTCACCAGCGTGCGGAATCCTTGGGCATACCAATTGCCAGTGTGGCGCAAACTGCGGCCATGGCATTATCCGGTTCTGACACCACTTATCTGCGTGATGGTCAATCCAAGTACCCTGTGCCAGTGCGTTTGCAATTGCCGCTGCAATCCCAAACCGGATTGGATGCGCTTCTGGCTATGCCGATGCGAGCGGCTAATGGGCAAATGGTGCCCATGTCTGAATTGGTGGAAATTGAACGTGGTGTGATTGACAAACCATTATTCACCAAAGATTTGAAAGGCGTGAGCTACGTTTTCGGCGACATGGCTGGACATTTGGATTCACCTTTGTATGGTCTGTTCGCTATTCGCGACAAGCTTGCCAAAGCCGCCTTGCCTGGAACGGGTGAAATGGGCGAGTACTGGATTACACAGCCTGCGGAAACTTACCGACAATATGCCATCAAATGGGATGGTGAGTTGCAAATCACCTACGACACTTTCCGTGATATGGGTGCAGCCTACGCTGTGGGATTGGTGCTGATTTACCTTTTGGTGGTAGCACAATTTCGCAGCTATTTAACACCTTTGGTCATCATGGCACCCATTCCATTGACGATCATTGGTGTCATGCCGGGCCATGCTATGTTGGGTTCGCAGTTCACTGCCACGTCCATGATTGGCATGATCGCATTGGCAGGCATCATTGTCCGCAATTCAATATTATTGGTTGACTTTATAGAGTTGCAAGTTTCGCAAGGCATGGCCTTTAAGGATGCTGTTGTTCAGTCTGCCGCTGTGCGAGCTCAACCGATTGCTTTGACAGGCTTGGCTGCCATGATTGGCGCATTCTTCATCTTGGACGACCCTATTTTCAATGGTTTGGCCATTTCATTGATATTCGGTATTTTGGTGTCTACCTTGCTCACATTGGTGGTGATTCCAGTTCTCTACTATGCGCTTTTCAGTAAGCGCATGGAGAAAACACAATCCAAATCAGTTTAATCAGTTCTTAGTTTTTTAATTTATCAGGAGTTTTTCATGACCGTTACCAGCTACACATTCACCATCGCCGGCTTTTTCGTGATGCTTTCATTGGCACTGGGAATTGAAGCAAGCCCTATATTTGTAAGCGAGTGGGCACTAGCTTTCACTGCGTTTGTTGGCGTCAACTTGTTTCAATCTGGTATCACAGGCTTTTGCCCATTGAGCAAAATCCTGAAAGCCATCGGTGTACCTGAAACCAAAGCTGGTTGCTGCAACTAAGCAGTTGGGTCTACTCTGCTACCCCACCTTTGGGGATTTTAGAAAATAAACAACAAATCGCGTTAACCGTTAAAACTCGCTACAATGACTAAAAAAGAACGACCGTTCTTTTTTATGATTTCATTCCAAACTTAGGAGTAGCGCGATGACGGCACATTACAAAGTTCACGGCACGGTTGCTGTGATTACCTTAGACAACCCGCCTGTGAACGGCTTGGGTTTCTCAACACGGGTGGCTATTACCGATGGCTTGGCCAAGGCACAAGCCGATGCGGCTGTCAAAGCCATTGTTATCACTGGCGCAGGCAAAGCGTTTTCAGGTGGCGCCGACATCAAAGAATTTGGTAGCCCCAAAGCCATTCAAGAGCCCAATTTATTGAGTGTCATTTTGGCAATCGAAAATTCCAGCAAGCCAGTCGTGGCTGCGGTACACACTGTCACCATGGGCGGTGGTTTGGAATTGGCATTGGGTTGTCATTACCGCATTGCTGCCCCTGGTTGCAATGTCGCCTTGCCAGAAGTGAAATTGGGCTTGATTCCAGGCGCTGGCGGCACGCAGCGTTTACCGCGCGTATTGGGTGTTGAAGCTGCGCTCAACATGATTGTGAGCGGTGAACCTGTTAAGAGTGAAATGCTGGCGCAATTGCCCGGCCAGAAGTTATTTGACAAATTGTCAGCATCTGTAGACAGCTTGCAAGCCGAAGCGATCGCGTTGGCAGAATCCGTTGCCGACACACGCCCATTGCCGTTGGTACGCAACATGCCTTGCAAACACCCGCTGGGCGATGCCTATTTTGGCTTTGCTGGCAACATGGTCAAAGGCATGGCCAAAAATTACCCAGCACCCATGAAGTGTGTGGAAGCGGTTCGCAATGCCACACAAATGAAATTTGATGTAGGCATGGCCGCTGAATTGGCCATCTTTAAAAACCTGATGTTCACGCCAGAAAGCAAATCGTTGCGGCATTTGTTCATGGCTGATAGAGCGGCTTCTAAAATTCCTGATGTTCCAGCTGATACACCGTTGCGTGCGGTAAATTCTGTTGCCATCATTGGCGCAGGCACCATGGGTGGCGGTATCGCCATGAATTTCTTGAATGCGGGTATCCCCGTCAAAATGCTGGAGATGAAACAAGAAGCTTTGGACAAAGGCTTGGGCATCATCCGCAAAAATTACGAAGCGCAAGTTAAAAAAGGCAAGCTCAAACAAGATAAGTATGAGCAACGCATGGCTTTGCTCAGCACCACTTTGGCATATGCCGATTTGAAAGATGCCGACTTGGTGATTGAAGCTGTATTTGAAGAAATGGGTGTGAAAGAAGCCGTCTTCAAATCCTTAGATGGCGTGATGAAAGCGGGCGCAATTTTGGCCAGCAACACGTCCACACTTGATTTGAACAAAATCGCCAGTTTCACCAAACGCCCACAAGATGTGATCGGCATGCATTTCTTCAGTCCTGCGAATGTCATGAAACTCTTGGAAGTGGTGCGCGGTGAAAAAACCGCCAAAGATGTGCTGGCAACTGTGATGGCATTGGGCAAGAAAATCAAGAAGACCGCTGTGGTTTCAGGTGTGTGCGATGGCTTTATCGGCAACCGCATGATTGAGCAATATGGTCGTCAAGCAGGCTTCCTATTAGATGAAGGCTGCACCCCAGCGCAAGTGGACAAAGCCATTGAATCTTTCGGTTTTGCCATGGGGCCTTTCCGCATGGGCGATTTGGCAGGCAACGACATTGGTTGGGCCATTCGCAAGCGTCGCTATGTTGAAAAGCCAAATATGAAATACAGCAAAACAGCTGATTTGTTGTGTGAAAAGGGTCGCTTTGGACAAAAAACAGGCGCAGGCTGGTACGACTATGTAGCAGGCAAGCGTGATGCGATACCGAATAAGGAGGTTGAAGCGATGGTCGAAGCACATCGTCAATCTTTGGGTATCACACCACGCAAAATTTCAAATGAAGAAATCGTGCAACGTTTGGTTTACTCATTGGTGAACGAAGCAGCACACATCTTGCAAGAAGGTATTGCCAACAAAGCCAGCGATATCGATATGGTTTACATCATGGGTTACGGCTTCCCTCCCTACCGCGGTGGACCCATGAATTACGCTGATGAAGTGGGCTTGTTCAATGTGGTGCAAAGCATGAAACGGTTTGCACAAAACCCATTAGACGATGCCGCATTTTGGGAACCCGCACCCTTGTTGGCCAAATTGGTGGCTGAAGGTAAAACATTCAACTAAGTACCGCAAGTAACAACCGTACATTAAGGAAAAGATCATGACATCAGCAGTAATTGTTTCGACCGCACGCACACCTTTGGCCAAGAGTTGGAAAGGTGCATTCAATATGACGCATGGCGCAACTTTGGGCGGTCACGCCATTGAACACGCCGTCAAACGCGCCGGCATTGAAGCCGGTGAAGTCGAAGACGTGATCATGGGCTGTGCCAACCCTGAAGGGGCGACAGGCTGGAACATTGCGCGTCAGGCAGCCTTGCGTGCAGGATTGCCAGACAGCGTGTCTGCCGTGACAGTGAACCGTTTTTGTTCATCCGGCCTGCAAACCATCGCCATGGCTGCACAGCGCATCATTGCTGGCGAAGGCGATATCTTTGTCGCAGGTGGCGTAGAAAGCATTTCTTGTGTGCAGCAGGAAATGAACATGCACATGTTTCAAGATCCATGGCTTGTGAAAAACAAACCCACGATTTACTGGAACATGATGCAAACCGCAGAAAACGTGGCCAAACGCTACAACTTCCCAAAAGAACGCATGGATCAATGGGGAGCAGCCAGTCAGCAAAAGGCCTGTGCAGCCCATGAAAAGGGGCTTTTCAATGACGAAATTGCACCGATCACTGTGAAGATGGGCGTGGCCGATAAGGTGATGGGTTTGATGACCAAGGAAGTGACCGTGAGCGTGGACGAAGGCATGCGTGCTGGTACGACTTACGAAAGCATCAAAGACATTCGCACAGTGGTACCCGGTGGTGTCATCACTGCAGGCAACGCCAGCCAATTTTCCGACGGCGCAGGTGCTTGTGTGGTCATGGATGAAAAGCTCGCTGAAAAGCGTGGCATGAAGCCATTGGGCCGATTCCTCGGTTTTGCGGTGGCAGGCTGTGACCCAGACGAGATGGGCATTGGTCCTGTCTTTGCTGTACCCAAAGTGCTGAAGCGCTTGGGTCTCACCGTGCAAGACATTGACCTGTGGGAACTGAACGAAGCCTTTGCGGTGCAGGTTTTGTACTCTGCTGACAAATTGGGCATTCCGCTTGATCGTTTGAATGTGAATGGTGGCGCTATCGCCATTGGTCATCCTTACGGCATGAGCGGCCAACGGTTGACAGGTCATGCTTTGATTGAAGGCAAACGCCGTGGCGCTAAACGTGTCTGCATCACCATGTGCATTGGTGGTGGCATGGGTGCGGCTGGGGTGTTTGAAGTTCTGTAATCAGAGCGCTTCAAGATGCGACTCAGACAGACCATTGATCATTTGTTGTATCAATGGCTAGGGGTTGAAACATTGAATCAACGCGAGCGGTTCAGCGACCACTCGCGTGAAACATTTGATGCGGTGCTGGATACGTGCGAACGCATTGCACGTGAAAAATATGCACCGTTTAATCGCATTGTCGATACACAAGAACCGCAATTCGATGGCGAAAAAGTCATCTTGCCGCAGGCCACACACGATGCGCATGCGGCGTATGTTGAGTCGGGCATGTTGAGCGCTGCGCAGGACTATGAATTGAACGGCATGCAATTGCCCTACGTGGTTGAAGCGGCTGCCAATGCGTTTTTTGCTTGCGCCTCAGTCAGTATTGGTTCACACATGTTGACAGCTGGCAATGCCGGCTTGCTATTGGTGCATGGCACCGATAAACAAAAAGAGGTCTTTGCCAATAACGAGTTTTCCGGTCGTTGGGCCGGTACCATGTGTTTGAGTGAGCCGCAAGCAGGTTCAAGCCTTTCCGATATCACCACACGCGCCACTCCCGACATTGATACCGATACCAACAGCACATTCGGTGATTGGCAAAATGATGCATTGGGTCCACGCTACCGCCTCAAAGGCAACAAGATGTGGATTTCATCGGGTGACCATGAGTTGACCGAGAACATCGTTCATTTGGTGCTGGCCAAAATCCCAGATGAATCTGGCAAACTGATACCTGGCACACGCGGCATTTCATTGTTCATCGTTCCGAAAAAAATGGTGGATACCAATGCGCAATTAACAGGAGAACGCAACGACGTAGCATTGGCCGGTTTGAATCACAAACTGGGCTGGCGTGGCACCACCAATACATTGTTGAATTTTGGCGAAGGTAAATTCAAACCGGGTGGTCAAAGTGGCGCAGTGGGCTATTTGGTGGGTAAGCCAGGTGAGGGCTTGCGTTGCATGTTCCACATGATGAACAAAGCGCGCATTGGTGTGGGCACTGCCGCCACCATGTTGGGCTTGGCAGGCTACTATGCATCGCTGGACTATGCGCAAAACCGTCCACAAGGACGATTGCTGGGCGCTGGTGGTAAAGATGCTGCACAACCCCAAGTGCGCATCATTGAACATGCCGATGTGAAACGCATGCTGCTGGCGCAAAAATCGTATTGCGAAGGCGCATTGGCTCTGGAGTTGTATTGCGCCCGTTTGGTTGATGAAGAAATGACGGGAGATGCGAGTAGCGCAGAAGAAGCCCGTTTGCTGTTAGAAGTGTTGATGCCCATTGCCAAGAGCTGGCCGAGTGAATGGTGTTTAGAAGCCAACAGCTTGGCGATACAAATTCATGGTGGCTACGGTTACACCCGCGACTTTCCAGTTGAGCAATATTGGCGCGATAACCGCTTGAACATGATTCATGAAGGCACACATGGCATTCAAGCGGCTGATTTGTTAGGGCGCAAAGTTTTGATGGAAGGCGGCAAAGCTTGGCAATTGTTGCGCGCACGCATGCAGACTAGCAGCAAACAAGCAGCAAAACACGAAGCGCTGAAAACCTTTGCGATTGACTTGGATCAGGCGATTGATGCCGTACAGAAGGCCACACACGCTGCTTGGGCCAATGGCAATCCACAAGAAGCATTGGCTAACGCGGTGCCCTATATGCAAGCATTTGGGCACATGGTATTGGCATGGATTTGGTTGGATATCGCTACAAATAATATAGCAATAAAGGCAGTAAATACGCCGGCTACAGCCTATTTTTATCATTATGAGTTGCCAAAGATAGGCGCATGGCTGAAGGTGGTGCAAGAGCGTGATATGACTTGCGCTTTGATGCGCGAAGAAGATTATTAATTTCAAATAATACAAGGAGAAAAAATGTCCCGTACCGTACAACAATTATTTGATCTCAAAGGCAAAACCGCATTGGTCACTGGTGGCTCGCGTGGTTTGGGTTTGCAAATGGCGCATGCGCTGGGTGAAGCCGGTGCCAAAATCATTGTCAGCTCGCGCAAAGCAGAAGATTTGGTGCAAGCCGTTGCTGAATTGAAAAGCGCAGGCATTGATGCCGACTATATTGCGGCCGATTGCAGCAAAGAAACCGACATTCGTGCCTTGGCTGATGAAACCCTCAAGCGCTTGGGGCGTGTCGATATTTTGGTGAACAACGCTGGTGCTTCTTGGGGTGCAGCAGCTGAAGATCACCCGGTTGAGGCGTGGGATAAAGTGATGAACTTGAATGTTCGGGGTTACTTTATTTTGAGCCAACACATCGCCAAAGCCAGCATGATTCCCAACAAATCTGGGCGCATTATCAACATCGCATCCATCGCTGGGCTGAACGGCAACCCGCTGGGTATGCAAACTATTGCTTACAACACGTCCAAAGGTGCTGTGGTGAACTTCACCCGCACGCTAGGTGCCGAATGGGGTCGTTACAACATCACCGTCAACGCCATTTGCCCTGGCTTTTTCCCAAGCAAAATGACCAAAGGTTTGATGGAGAAATTAGGCGAAGACAAACTCATTGGTGGCGCACCCTTGCAACGCCTCGGTGACGATGAGGATTTGAAAGGCATCACCCTTTTGTATGCGTCAGATGCTGGCAAACACATCACAGGCCAATGGATGGCTGTGGATGGCGGCGTGTCAGTTGTGACTGGCGGATAAATTCAATTTAACTTTTTTGTGAGAACACTATGCCTATCAATCAGCAAATCCTTTTAGACAATCGCCCTAAAGAAGAGGCCACAGTCAGCAATTTCAAACTGGTCAGCAGTGAGACACCCGCATTGAAAGATGGCGAAGTCTTGGTTAAACACCATTACCTGAGCCTTGACCCCTATATGCGTGGTCGCATGAACGACAGCAAAAGCTACACCGCAGCGCAAGCTTTGGGTGAAGTGATGGGTGGTGGCACCGTGGGTGAAATTGCCGAAAGTAAAAACCCTAAATTCGCAGTTGGCGACAAAGTGGTTGGCATGGGTGGATGGCAGCAATACAGCGTGGTTGACGGTAACGCGCCGGGCATGCTGCGCAAAGTTGAGACCCAACATATTCCGCTGTCAGCGTACCTGGGTTCTGTGGGCATGCCGGGCGTTACCGCTTGGTACGGTTTGATGAAAATTTGTGAGCCTAAAGCTGGGCAAACCATTGCTGTCAGCGCAGCCAGCGGTGCGGTGGGCAGTGTGGTGGGTCAATTGGCAAAAGCCAAAGGTTGCCGCGTGATTGGTTTTGCAGGCGGTGCGGACAAATGCAAATACGTGGTGGATGAATTGGGCTTTGATGCCTGTATTGATTACAAAGCCTATCCCGACAGCAAATCACTCTACAAAGCCTTGAAAGATGTGACACCAGACGGCATTGACGGCTACTTTGAAAACGTCGGCGGTGTGATTTTGGATGTGGTGTTGAGCCGCATGAACGCCTTTGGCCGCATTGCTTTGTGCGGCATGATTGCCGGCTACAACGGCGCACCTGTACCCATCACACAACCCCAATTGTTGTTGGTGAATCGCATCACATTGCGCGGCTTCATTGTTTCAGAGCACATGGAAGTTTGGCCAGAAGCATTGAAAGAATTGGGCACCATGGTGGCAATGGGTAAATTGAAATTCAAAGAATCGGTGGCACAAGGCATTGCAGCTGCGCCTGAAGCTTTCATTGGTTTGTTATCAGGTAAAAACTTTGGCAAGCAATTGGTGAAATTGAACTGAGAATTGTTACAACGGATTCTTATGCCAGACATCATCCTGCACCACTACACCACTTCACCGTTTGCGGAGAAAATCCGCGCGATCTTGGGCTATAAGAATTTGGCTTGGAAATCGGTCTATCAGCCGATGATCATGCCCAAGCCCGATTTGCAGTCCTTGACGGGTGGCTACAGGCGTATTCCCGTTTTGCAAATCGGCAACCAAATTGTGTGCGACACCATGCTGATTTGCGATGTGCTAGAGCATCTGAGCCCAGAAAAAACGCTCTACCCACAAGGTCAGAATGGCTTGGCGCGCACGGTGGCGCAGTGGGCAGATCAGCAATTGTTTCCGGTCGCCATGGCGTTTAACTTTCAGCCCGCCGGGGCTGCGCATGTTTTCAAAGATCAGCCACCGGAAAATCTCAAAGCCTTCGTGGCTGATCGTCAGGCCATGCGAGGCGGCGCACCACGTATGCATTTTGCAGATGCAGCAGCCAGCTACAAAAGCTATCTGCGCCGTATTTCCAATATGCTAGATGGGCAGAATTTTTTGCTCGGCAGAGCACCCAGCGTGGCGGATTTTGCGGTTTATCACCCACTGTGGTTCACGCGAAATATCGTGCCGCCTTTGGCCAGTGTGCTTGATGCCACACCGAATATCTTGGCTTGGATGGATCGCATGGCAGCGTTTGGACATGGACAGGTCAGCAAGTCAAATGCTACTGAATCCATAGCGCTTTGCGCAGAATCTGTGCCGGCTAGCAGCCTATTTGGCACTGATAACACATTCCAAGATGAGCACGGTATTGCGCTTGGTAGCCAAGTCACCATCACCGCGGATAGCTTTGGCCCAGAGCCCACAGTTGGCGAACTGGTAGCCGCCACGCGCACCCGCTACACCTTGCGCCGCATGGATGCACGCACGGGCGAAGTGTTTGTGCATTTCCCGCGCATTGGATTTATTTTGAAAAAGGTGGATGCATGATTTCAAATTTCAAAGGCAAGACGGCGGTACTGACCGGCGCAGGTTCAGGCTTCGGGTTGGAGTGCGCACGCATCGCGGCAAACTTGGGTATGAATGTGGTCATGGTCGACGTACAACAAGACGCGCTGGACAAAGCCAGTAGCGAAATTTCAGCCACAGCAGCAACCAATGGCGGGAAAGTGTTGTCGTTCAGACTGGACATTTCTAAAGTCGACGAAGTCGAAGCCATGGCGCAAAAAGTATTTCAAACTTTGGGTGCACCGCATTTTGTTTTCAACAATGCAGGCGTGGGTGCGGGTGGCTTGATTTGGGAAACATCTGCCAAAGATTGGGATTGGGTTTTGGGCGTTAACCTCATGGGTGTGGTGCACGGCGTGCGTCTGTTCACGCCCATGATGCTGGATGCCGCCAAAAAAGACCCCGCCTACCAAGGCCACATCGTCAACACTGCCAGCATGGCAGGTTTGCTGAATGCACCCAATATGGGCGTGTACAACGTGAGCAAACACGCGGTGGTGAGTTTGACTGAAACGCTGTACCAAGATTTGCGTTTGGTCACCGATCAAATCAGTGCATCGGTACTGTGTCCATTCTTTGTACCAACCGGCATTTCGCAAAGCCATCGCAACAAACCCAGCGACATGCATGACAGCAACGGCAAACCAACCAAGAGCCAGCTCATCGGCCAAGCCATGAGCGACAAAGCGGTCAGCTCAGGCAAAATCAGCGCGGCCGAAGTGGCGCAAAAAGTGTTTGACGCCATCGCTGCAGACCAGTTTTACATCTACAGCCACCCCAAAGCTTTGGCCAGCGTGCAAACACGCATGGAAGACGTGGTCATGCTGCGCAACCCAACCGACCCCTTTGCGGGCAAGCCAGAAATTGGTGCGTCTTTGAAAGCGGCTTTGCGAACATGACATTTGAGAGTTGAGGTGTGAATTGTCATTGCGCACTAAAATAGTTGCATGACCACACATCTCATTCGCGGCGCTTGTCCGCACGACTGTCCTGACACCTGTGCCTTGCTCACCACAGTTGAAAACGGTGTGGCGATTAAAGTTCAGGGCAACCCAGATCACCCGCAAACCGATGGTGTGCTGTGTACCAAGGTGTCGCGCTATACCGAGCGCACTTACCACCCTGAGCGGATATTGACACCGCTGAAGCGCGTGGGCAAAAAGGGGGAAGGGCGGTTTGAAGCGGTTTCTTGGGACACTGCTTTGAACGACATTGCTGCGCGATTGAAAGCCATCGCGGCACGCAACCCATTGGCGATTGTTCCTTACAGCTATGCGGGCACCATGGGATTGGTGCAAGGCGAGGGCATGGCGGCGCGGTTTTTTAATCGCTTGGGTGGTTCACATCTGCATCGTTCCATCTGCGCCGAAGCGGGCGGTAAAGCCATGGAATACACCTTGGGTGCTAAAGTGGGCATGAAGGTAGAACATTACGCACAAGCCAAACTCATCATCATTTGGGGCAGCAATTCGATTGGCAGCAATTTGCATTTTTGGCGCTACGCACAAGTTGCCAAACGCAACGGCGCGAAGTTGATTTGCATTGACCCACGCAAAACCGAAACGGCGGATAAATGCCATGAGCATATTGCGCTCTTGCCCGGTACTGATGCTGCATTGGCCTTGGCGGTGATGCACGAATTGATTGTGAACGATTGGTTAGACCACGATTACATTCAGCAATACACCTTGGGTTGGGATGCTCTGAAGGCACGTGCCTTGCAGTGGACGCCCGAACGCGCGGCAGAGGTTTGTGGAATTTCTGTGGCGCAAATCAAATCTTTGGCATTTGATTATGGGCAAAGTGTTGTGAACAACACACCTGCTGCCATTCGCTTGAACTATGGCGTGCAACGTGTCAAAGGCGGTGGCAATGCGGTGCGTGCGGTGGCTTGTTTGCCAGCATTGATTGGTGCTTGGCGACATGCGGGCGGCGGTATGTTGTTGTCCAGTTCGGGTTCATATGGGATTCAAAAGGCCGTACTCGAACGCCCAGATTTGGCCAAAGGCAAACCCACACGCACCATCAACATGGCGACCATCGGTGATGATTTGTTGCGTGAGGCTTCCACCGATTTCGGTCCCAAAATTGAAGCGCTCTTGGTTTACAACAGCAACCCTGTTGCCATTGCGCCCAATTCAACACAGGTGGTCAAAGGCTTCGCGCGTGAAGATTTGTTCACCGTGGTGCTGGAGCATTTTCAAACCGATACGGCCGACTATGCGGATTACATATTGCCCGCGACCACGCAGCTGGAACATTGGGATATTCACCGCTCGTATGGTCACACCGATGTGTTGCTGAATCGGCCCGCCATTGCACCAGTGGGGCAAAGCAAACACAACACGCAAATTTTCAGGGAGCTGGCCAAACGCATGGGTTTTGAGGATGCTTGTTTTGATGACGATGATGAAACCCTGTGCCGGCAAGCGTTTGGTGACACAATCAATTTTGATGAACTGCTTGCTAAAGGTTTTGTCACCATGCCGATTGCCGATGCACCGTTTGCACATGGCAATTTCCCCAGCCCATCGGGCAAATGCGAATTTGTGAGTGAGCGATTGGTGCAACAAGGCATGGACGGATTGCCAGACCATGTACCAAATCACGAAGTTTTGGGTTCATCCAAGCAATACCCCTTAGCGATGATTTCGCCCCCCGCGCGCAATTTTTTAAATTCCAGTTTCGTCAACGTCAAAAGCTTGCGTGACATCGAAGGCGAACCGATTGTTGAAATTCATGAAACAGATGCCATTGCCCGTGGTATTCAAAGCGGTGATGTGGTCGATGTTTTCAACGCGCGTGGGCACTACCAAAGCAAAGCCGTCATTTCAAACCGCGCCCGACCTGGCGTGGTCAACGGCTTGGGCGTATGGTGGCGCAAATTAGGCTTGAACCACACCAACGTGAACGAAGTCACCAGCCAATTGCTCACCGACATAGGCCAAGGTCCTGTGTTTTACGATTGTTTGGTGGAAGTGAAGCGGTGCGCAGTATCCTAAACGGACACCGTGCGATTGGTGTTGTTCTTGCACTGAGCTTGTCAGCTTGCGCAGACTTGAGTTATTACTGGCAATCGGTCAATGGCCATCTGGCATTGATGCAGGCGGCCAAACCCGTTGATGATTGGTTGGCCGACCCACAAACTCCCGAACAACTCAAAGCCAAATTGGCATTGACACAAAAAATTCGCCAGTTTGCGGTGACTGAACTCAAATTACCCGATAACCCCAGCTACAAAAGTTATGCAGACCTGAAACGCAAGGCGGTGGTGTGGAATGTGGTGGCGGCACCAGCCTCTTCACTCAAACTCAAAACCTGGTGTTTCCCCGTCGCAGGTTGTGTCAGCTACAAAGGCTATTTCTCACAAAGCGAAGCACAAGCCGAAGCAGATGTTTTGAAACAGCAAGGCTGGGAAGTGGCTGTGCAAGGCGTGCCAGCCTATTCAACATTAGGCTGGAGCAATTGGGCAGGCGGCGACCCTTTGCTCAACACCTTTGTGGGCTACCCCGAAGGCGAATTGGCGCGATTGGTTTTTCATGAGCTGGCGCACCAAGTGGTCTATGTGCCAGACGACACCGCTTTCAATGAATCTTTTGCCACCGCGGTTGAACGCTTGGGCAGCGCGCGCTGGCTCTTGCGTCATGGGTCTGAAGCCGCAAATTTGGACTACGCAATATTTGACCAACGCAGACAGCAGTTTCGTGCCTTGACACGTGCCACACGCCTGCAGTTAAAGCAAATCTATATGAAAAATCAGCCTGTATCCGTCGTAAATATTGCCTACAGTGCTATTAATTATATAGCAAAAGACGAAATTTACCGTGAATTCAGAGCGCATTACGAAGCACTCAAATCCAGCTGGGGTGGTTACGCAGGCTATGACAATTGGGTCAAAAATGCCAACAACGCCTCTTTTGGTGCATTGGCGACCTACGATGATTTCGTGCCCGCATTCGAGGCATTGTTTGAAAAAAACAATGGCGATTGGTTGATGTTTTATGCCGCAGTGAATGATTTGGCTAGGTTAAGCAAAGAGCAAAGACTAAAGGCATTAATGAATGTCGCGCAAAATTCTTGATTGATATTTTGCTGGCGCTGCGCGGCTAAAATCAATGGCAATGAAAACCAAACCCAGCACACACGATAAAACCCGCATTGATGACACGCGCATAGGCGCGGTGCGACCATTGATCACACCCGCATTGTTAGAAGAGCGATTCCCAGCACCACTTTCGGCACAGGCGTTGGTGGCACAAAGCCGCGCCGCTATTTCGCGCGTGTTGCATGGACAAGATGACCGTTTGATTGTGGTGGTCGGGCCCTGCTCGATACACGACCACGAACAAGCCATGGCGTATGCGTGGCAACTGAAAGAGCTAGCAGCGCTACATGCGGCAGACTTATTGATTGTGATGCGTGTGTATTTTGAAAAGCCACGTACCACCGTGGGCTGGAAAGGGTATATCAATGACCCGCACTTGGATGGCAGCTTTGCCATTAACCAAGGTTTAGAAATGGCGCGCAGTTTGTTGCTGGATATCTTGGAGATTGAATTGCCAGTGGGGACTGAATTTTTAGATTTACTCAGTCCGCAATTCATCAGTGACCTGGTCAGTTGGGGAGCAATTGGCGCACGCACCACCGAAAGTCAAAGCCACCGTCAACTGGCCAGCGGTTTATCTTGCCCTGTTGGTTTTAAAAATGGAACGGACGGTGGTGTGAAGGTTGCTTGCGATGCCATACAAGCGGCGCAAGCGCCGCATGCATTCATGGGTATGACCAAAATGGGGCAGGCTGCCATTTTTGAAACCCGTGGCAACGATGACTGCCATGTGATTCTACGCGGCGGCAAACACACCAACTACAGCAAAGACGATGTGGATGCCGCGTGCGCCATACTCAAAGCAGCAGGTTTACGCGAGCAAGTGATGATTGATGTGAGCCATGCCAACAGCAGCAAACAACACCAGCGTCAAATTAATGTGGCCGCTGACGTTGCACAACAAATCGCAGCGGGTGATAAGCGCATCACCGGGATCATGATTGAAAGCCATTTGGAAGAAGGCAGGCAAGACATCAAGCCAGGTCAAGTACTGAAGTATGGTGTATCGTTAACCGATGCTTGTATCAGCATGGTTCAAACAGCACCTGTTTTGCAAACTTTGGCCAATGCAGTGATAGCACGTCGAGCATTTACGTAAATCAAAAGGAGCAACCATGGCCGATATTCACATACACCGCAAGCATGCTTTGGGTTTGGAGCAAGCACGCAAAATTGCGTTTGCATGGGCAGAAGATGCCGAGAACAAACATGAAATGAGTTGCAACTACGACGAAGGCAAAACGCACGATTGTGTGAGCTTCTCCCGCTCAGGCGTCAACGGAACCTTGACCGTTACCAAAGACGACTTTGAATTAAAAGCCAAATTGGGATTTTTGGTGGGCGCATTCAAAGACAAAATTGAAGCCGAAATCACCAAAAAACTGGACGCGATGTTGGCCAAAGAAAGTGCCAAACATGGCGCCAAAGATGCCGCAAAGCAACCTGCGGCAAAAAAAGTTAGCGCAAAAAAATAACTTAACTCAGCTCTTCAATCAAATCAATGTATTGCTGTTTGGCGGCATCGCTGGCGGTGCCTTTGAGTTTGTCCCAAGCTTCCCATTTGGCGCGACCCACCATGTCGGTAAAGCCTGGCTTCTTTTCTGTGTTGTCACCTACACTGGCTTGTTTGTAGAGCGCGTAAATCTTTAGCAAGGTGGCGTTATCTGGACGCTCGCTCAGGTTTTTGGAATTGGCCACAGCGGCTTCGAATTTGGTTTGCAGGGCTGACATAAAAACTCCTTGGTTAGAGAAAAAGTTGGATTAAAAGAGGGTTGTGGTAGGTGACAGTATAAAAGCAATTAAGGTGACAAAATTAAGCAGCTCCCCCTACCACAATACACCATAGTGCACTGTAATAAGTCGCCAAAGTCAATGCATGCCCAAGAGGCAAGGGCTTGATGAAGCGGTCGATGGCTAAGATGGAATCCGACAGCACAAATAGCAGTGCTCCCAACATCAGCAAAGGTTTGCCTTGCCAACCTATGGTGGGAGATACATTGGCAGCAGCAAACGCCATCGTGAAAATAATGGCCATGTAAACAAAAACCGAAGGTGCTAATTTACCGGTTCGGGGCAATAACCAAACCAGCATCACAAGTGCATAAATGGCCATGACGGGCCACCACGCAGGTAATGACCCAAACGGGCTGCCATTCTAAAAATACGGCGATAAATAACGCGTGTCCAATGAGGAATGCAAGCAAGCCTGCAATAAATGGCATGTCACCTTCAAACATCAAAGCGATGTCACCAATTAAACAAAACACCAATGCCAGTAACATCCAATCTTTAGCCGTACCCTCTGGCATGATGAGGTATGCCAAAGTCAGAATTAAGAAACTGGTCAATGGTTTGAACAGGTAATACCCAGTTTGATGAGAAGTTTGGCCTTTGTTCAAGTTAAATGTCAGCGCAATGGTGATGCACGCACTGACGAGAATAGCCCATGAAAATGTAGAAATCAAAATGCTGCTTTCATTTGTTTAGATAAACTGCTGTTGCGTTATTGTGAATTTGTATTCGGGGTTACATTCGGGTTAATGCCAAGTATCTTAAACTTAGAATACGACAGAGAATAGAGTGTTATCACCAGTGTGCGACCAGAGAGCGCAATCAGGGAGTCAATATGGTTACTCGGATTTCAAAATCCTCATCGTTAAATCAAACAAATCACACAAATGGGTCATCCAGTTTGGGTGCCAACTTGGCTGAATCAGCACAACACGCGGCACAAAAAGTGCAGAAAGACATTGCGCGTGCAGTCAAGGGTACTTTGGGTTTGAGTGGTGAACGCATGAGCCGCGTCGACACCGCTTGGCTGCGCATGGATTCCAGCAGCAATCTGATGATGATTGTGGGTGTGTGGATGCTCAAGCCTGGCATATCGCATGCGAATTTATGTGAACGCATTGAAAACAGTTTGCTTCAATTTAGACGATTCAAACAGCGCGTTGTGGAAGACACAGCGGGCGCGACTTGGGTGGACGATGACCGTTTTGATTTGAGCCAGCACGTGGTGATTGAAAAACTACCCAAACATGCCAAAGGACAACACCAAACTGCGTTGCAAGACCGTATTGCAGAACTGGCCATGGTGCCATTGAACCGCAAGCGCCCGTTATGGCAATTTCATTTGGTTGAAAACTACGATGGTGGCAGTGTCATGATCATGCGCATACACCATTGCATAGCAGATGGTATCGCTTTGATTGCGGTGTGCATGTCCATGATGGACGGTGGCAAATTGCCACCAGTTAGAAAAACGAATGTCAAGAAACGCAGTGGTTTGGAAGGTGCCGAAGACTGGGTGAACAACACCTTGATCAAACCATTAACGCACATGGCGATCACGGCTTTGGATAAAACTGGCGATGGTGTTGCAGGTTCGTTCGACCTTTTGGGCGACCCAAAGCATGGCATGGAACAAGGCTTGGCCACAACAGCGCACCTTGCCAATTTAGCCTACAAATTGGCGGGTGATGCGGCTGGACTTTTGTTGATGCAAGACGATTCGCCGACACGATTGAAAGGGCAACCTGGTACAACAAAAAAAGTGGCTTGGTGCCAACCCATCCCCTTGGTCGAAGTCAAAGCCGTTGGCAAAGCATTGAATTGCTCAATCAACGACGTGTTGTTGAGCTGTGTAGCGGGCGCCATCGGCGCGTATTTACGTGATTTTGGCGATGAGGTGAAAGGCAAAGACATTCGCGCCATGGTGCCAGTGAATTTGCGACCACTGGATGAAGCCTACAAACTGGGTAACCATTTTGGTCTTGCGCCCGTGGTGTTGCCGATTGGAATAGACAACCCCATCGAGCGCGTTTATGAAGTGCGCCGACGTATGAAATTATTAAAAGGCAGCATGCAACCTTTATTGGCATTTGCTACCTTGGCAGTTGCTGGCACCTTGGTGAAATCTGCCCAAGAAGCCGTGTTGAACATGTTTTCTAAAAAAACCACAGCAGTGATGACCAATGTGCCGGGCCCTGCGCAAAAATTACAAATGTGTGGTTCAACACTGGAGCAAACCTTGTTTTGGGTGCCACAAAGTGGCAGCGTCGGTTTAGGTGTGTCGATATTGAGCTACGGTGGCGGCGTGCAGTTTGGCATCATCAGCGACAGCACCTTGTGCCCAGACCCGCAAAAAATCATCGACGAGTTTGAACCTGAATTTGCGAAGCTGAGTTTGGTTACTTTAATGTTGCCTTGGGGTAATGAGTAAGAAACCTTGGGTGTAACTTAACTCAAAATACTCATTGCACTGCAGGTAGTGTCTTCAACGCTTTCACTGCCCCTTCACCCAAGGCCGCACCGAATCGTTTGGCCAGTTTTTCAGCCACATTGTCGCGTTTCGTATAGTCAATCAATTCGGGCGCTTTGACAATTTCGCGGGCGACAAAGTCAACCGTACCGATGCTGTCTGCCAAGCCCATTTCCACCGCCTGTTGGCCACTCCAAAACAAGCCTGTGAAGGTGTCTGGCGTTTCTTTCAAGCGATCGCCACGGCCTTTTTTGACCACTGCGATGAACTGTTGGTGAATTTGGTTCAACATGCCTTGCGTGTAAGCGCGGTGCTTTTCGGTTTGCGGGCTGAACGGGTCTAAAAAGCCCTTGTTTTCGCCCGCCGTCATCAAACGGCGTTCAATGCCCAATTTTTCCATCAAGCCGGTGACACCAAAGCCACTCATCAGCACGCCAATGCTGCCGACGATGCTGGCCTTGTCCACGTAGATTTGATCAGTCGCAACAGCAATGTAGTAGGCGGCAGATGCGCAGGTGTCTTCTACCACGGCATAAATGGGTTTTTTATGCAGTGCTTTGAGGCGGTAAATTTCATCGTTGATGATGCCCGCTTGCACCGGACTGCCGCCGGGTGAATTGATCAAGAGCACCACCGCTTTGGATCCTTTGTCTTCAAAGGCGCTGCGCATGGCGGCCAGAATTTGCTCTGAACTGCCTTCAGAGCCAGCAGAAATTTCACCTTTGATTTCCAGCACCGCGGTGTGCTCTTTGTGCGAAACGTTGCTGGGCTTTGATTCTGAAAAAAGCATCCAAGCCAAAATCACAAAAAATGTCAGCCATGCCAAGCGCACAAAGGTGCGCCAGTAGCGCGCCGTTTTTTGCTCGTTCAAGGACGCATAGGCCAATTTTTCAAGTGTGGCACGCTCCCATGCAGTGTTGGTGCCATTGGCATTGCTACCCAGCGAATTGGACGGTGTATTGGTCGAATCCATATTGGAAGATGAAGATTCGTTTAAAAAGGGTTCGTTCATGGTGTGAATTTGGAGGTGGAAAGTCTAATTGCAAGCCGAAATTAAAACTCAACAGCTTTTAAGTTGTATGCAGTATGCCAGTGAACCACGCCTTGCGATTCGGTCAACTCTATTTTGACCAAGCCGCCACGGCACGGGCCGCCCACGCAGTCGCCCGTTTCCGGGTGGTATTCGGCACCGTGGGTGGCGCACAGCAACCAGCGGCCACTGTTGTCAAACACGCGATTGGGCTGAAAATCCAGCTCCATCGCCACATGGCTGCAGCGGTTCAAGTAGGCTTGTGCTTGGCCTTCAAACCGAATCGCAAAGGCACGGCAGGTTTGCCCGTCATACACCACATCAAATGGAACGGCCAAGTCACCTTCTTGCAAGTCCTTGCTGTTGCACAATGGTATGACAGAGTTGCTCATAGATTAGGTGGTTAAAAAAAGCTGAATGCTATGAATTTAATAGCAAACTAGGCAATAAATACGCCGGCTTAGTGCCAATTTCATGCATAAAGCTCCAGCCAATGCTGCAGTTCATTCACCGAATGCGCGACATACAGTGGTTTGAATTCTTCAAATGATTCATGGTCATGTGCGCCATAGCTCACGCCCACACAGGCGCAACCCGCGTTTTGTGCCATGCCCAAATCGTGCGTGGTGTCGCCAATCATCAAAGTGCGCTCGGGTGGCACGTCAAATTCTTCCATCAACTCGTGCAGCATCAGCGGATTGGGTTTGCTGGCAGTTTGGTCAGCCGTGCGCGAGCCATCAAAAAAACCGTGCAATGCCACACTGCTCAGCACATCGTCCAAACCTTTGCGCCCTTTGCCAGTGGCGACCGTCAAAATGTGCTGTTTCGCTTTGAGTGAATTCAACATGGTTTCAACACCTTTGAATAAAAAGATGTCATTGGCATGCTTGCTGTAGTGGAACTTATAGCGCTCGGCCATGCGCGGGTAGTCATCGGCTGAGAGTTGTGGCACCGCATGGCGCAGCGCTTGCACCAGCCCCATGCCAATCACATACGACGCATCTTCATCGCTGGGCTGCACCCCACACACATCCAATGCCGCCGCCTGAATGCAACGCGTGATGATGGCGGTGGAATCTGCCAATGTGCCGTCCCAATCGAAAGCAATCAGGTCAAATTGGCGGGCTTGGGTGATCATGTGGCGTATATGTTTAGTGAGATAAGTGGATTATCCTCGAAGAGTATTTAGACATGCAATTGCATAGCTTGAAACCTGAGACCGCCTTCCGTAGAAACGTCACCGACTGTTTTGAATCCTAAGCACGCATAAAAGCCAATCGCATTCATGCTTGAATTAACCGTGAAGGTGCCAGAATTTCCACTTTCCAACGCGATATCTCTTGCTCTTTTCCAAAGCTGTTTTCCTATACCCATGCGTTGAAACTTGGGCAAAATGAATAGATGTTGCAAGTGGGTATTGTTTCGTATCGCCACTACACCACAAAGCTCATTTTCTAGCTCTCCTGTCAGGTAACACACATTGTCCTGCGACATGAAAGCTGATAACCCAGCGGGCGTACTCATTTGCAAAAATCGCTCAGCCCCATTTCCATTCGGATGCAGGAAGAAAAGGTGTTGCAACTGCGCTATCAATTCACTGATTTTTATTGCATCTGTAGCTTGCGCATTTCGAATAGTCAGCATGTTTAAATCAAGCAAACCGAATATCCAGCCGTTTACCCATTGCCTCGGCATACCGCTTCAGCGTGGCGATGGAGGGGGAGTGTTTGCCCGATATCAACGCGCTTTCCAGGCGCGACACCACGGGCGTGCTAACCCCCATGCGTTTGGCCACTTGCTCTTGTGTCAATTTAGCCTCTTTGCGCGCTTTCAAAATAGCATCCAGCATAGGCATCTCTTCGCGTTCTATGCGCTCAAACTCAGCGCGAACAACGGGGTTCGACAGCGCAATCGCTTTCATCTCTTCATAAGTTCTCATCTTTACACTCCTTCATGCGCTTGTGCGCGATAGTCAATTCTTTAGCAGGCGTTTTGTCGGTTTTCTTAACAAAACTGTGCAGCATCACAATACGCTTGCCTATCAAGGTGCAATAAAACACGCGGGCAATGCCCTCAGCACCTTTGAGTCGCAATTCAAACAATCCATCACCCAAGGCTTTGGTATGCGGTTCACCCAAATTTGCGCCACTGCTTGTCATTCTGTCAGCCAAGCTAAAAAAGCGGGCAAGCAATGTTTCTGGCAAGTCCAAAATATCGTCTTCTACGGACTGGTTGAAAAACTCTATGGTGTATTGCATGACTTAATTATAGCAAATATGCTAACATTTTAACAATAGTTAGCATAAATGACAATTTTATGATGGGGTAAATGTGAAGGTACACCAATGTCTTGACTGGCGTGTGACAGTGCGCAAATCGCCCTGAGGCCTTATCATAGAGGGTTGTCTTTTTGGCGCAACTAAGTTAATTGGTTTGCGCATATTTTTGTGAATGCATTGAACGATTCTTCTTCGGTATCCCTTACCAGTGCCACCAGCACCCACACCTTAGCCAGCCTAGAAGCTGAGTTTGAGAAGGAAAAAACCGCTTCTGAAACCAGTGGTCAGTATTTGGCGCAAGCCTTGGCTGCGCAAAAAATCAGCATTCGCGGGGCGCGTACGCACAATTTGAAGAACGTGGACATTGATATTCCACGCAACCAATTGGTGGTGATCACGGGATTGAGTGGTTCGGGCAAGTCGAGTTTGGCGTTTGACACGCTCGTATGCCGAAGGGCAACGCCGTTATGTGGAGAGCTTGTCCACCTACGCAAGGCAGTTTTTGCAACTGATGGACAAGCCGGATGTGGATGTGATTGAGGGCTTGAGCCCTGCCATCTCCATCGAACAAAAGGCCACCAGCCACAACCCACGTTCCACCGTCGGTACGGTGACGGAAATTCACGACTATCTGCGCTTGCTGTTCGCACGCGCTGGCACACCGTTTTGCCCCACACACAACTTGCCCTTGCAATCGCAAACGGTGAGCCAAATGGTCGATGCGGTGCTGGCATTGCCTGAAGATACCAAGTTGATGATTCTTGCGCCGATTGCGCGGGAGAAAAAAGGTGAGTTTTTAGATGTGTTTGCTGCCATGCAAGCACAGGGCTATGTGCGCTTTCGGGTGGATGGGCAAGCGTATGAGTTTGACGATTTGCCGAAACTGAAAAAAACCGAAAAGCACGACATTGATGTGGTGATAGACCGTTTGAAAGTGCGTGAAGAGTTGAAGCAACGCTTGGCGGAGAGTTTTGAAGCGGCGTTGAAACTGGCCGATGGCCGTGCCATTGCACAAGAAATGGATGCTGGAACTGAGCATTTGTTCAATGCCAAATTTGCTTGTCCAGTTTGCACTTACTCACTCAGCGAGCTTGAACCCCGTTTGTTTTCATTCAACTCTCCAATTGGCGCGTGCCCAAGCTGCGATGGTTTGGGGCACATGGAGTTTTTTGACCCAGCACGCGTGGTGGCATTCCCCAGTTTGAGCTTGGCCAGTGGCGCCATCAAGAGCTGGGACAGGCGCAATGGCTATTATTTTGCGTTACTCGAGAGCTTGGCCAAGCACTATAAATTTGACATTGAAGCACCGTTTGAAAGTCTGCCAGATAGCGTACAAAACGCAGTACTGCATGGCTCTGGTGAGGAAGAAATCAAGTTCAGCTATGTGATGGATTCGGGCAGTTTTGAAGGCAAAAAGCTCACCAAAAAACACCCGTTTGAAGGCATCATCCCCAACATGCAACGGCGCTACCGCGAGACAGAATCCAGCACCGTGCGCGAAGAATTGGCACGCTACCGTGCATCGCAACCCTGCACCGTTTGCAATGGCTCGCGGCTGCGCGTCGAAGCGCGTCATGTCAAGATTGGTGAAGGCGATCAAGCCAAAGCAATTTTTGAAATCAGTCATTGGACCTTGCGTGAGAGTTATGCCTATTTCAATGCTTTGAAAATGCAGGGTTCCAAAGGCGAAATTGCGGCCAAAGTGGTGCGCGAAATTGGTTTGCGACTGAAGTTTTTGAACGATGTGGGTTTGAATTATTTGAGCTTGGATCGAAGTGCAGAAACGCTAAGCGGTGGTGAATCGCAGCGCATCCGTTTGGCTTCGCAAATTGGTTCTGGTTTAACGGGCGTGATGTATGTATTGGACGAGCCCAGCATCGGCCTGCACCAGCGCGACAACGACCGATTGATTGGCACATTGAAACACCTGCGCGACATCGGCAACAGTGTGCTGGTGGTGGAACACGATGAAGACATGATGCTGCGGCCGACCATGTGATTGACATGGGTTTGGGCGCAGGCATACACGGCGGGCGGGTGATTGCACAGGGTAGTTTTGATGATGTGAAAAACAACACAGCTTCGTTAACAGGCAAATACCTGGCGGGTACATTGAAAATTGAAGTGCCGAAACGTCGTACACCTTGGTTGCCAACTGTTAAAGAAGAAACACCGATAACTGCGAAGGCGACGAAATCGAAAACCACCAGCAAAGCACCCAGTAAGGCTGCCTTGGCTTGGGCTGTTCGGCATGAAGCACATATTGCGACCCAAGGTGATTTGCAAGCCATCAAGGTGATCAATGCCACCGGCAACAATCTCAAAGGTGTGAGTGTCGCGTTCCCAGTCGGCTTGCTCACCTGTGTGACGGGCGTTTCGGGTTCAGGCAAATCGACATTGGTGAATGACACGCTGTACACCGCAGTAGCCCGCCAGCTGTACCGCGCACATGAAGAGCCAGCAGCACATGACGAGATTCAAGGCATTGAACATTTTGACAAAGTCATCAACGTGGACCAATCGCCCATAGGCCGCACGCCGCGCAGCAACCCAGCCACCTACACGGGCATGTTCACGCCCATACGCGAGCTGATGGCAGAAATGAATTTGGCCAAAGAGCGTGGCTACGGTGCGGGTCGATTCAGCTTCAACGTAGCCGGTGGCCGCTGTGAAGCCTGCCAAGGCGATGGTGTGAAAAAAGTAGAGATGCACTTTTTGCCGGATGTCTATGTGCCATGCGATGTGTGTGTGGGCATGCGCTACAACCGTGAGACATTAGAAGTGATGTTCAAAGGGAAAAACATTGCACAGATTTTGGATTTGACGGTTGAAGATGCATTTGAATTTTTCAAAACTGTTCCCGTCATCGCCCGCAAATTGCAAACGCTGCTGGATGTGGGCCTGTCTTACATCAAGCTAGGACAATCTGCCACCACGCTGTCGGGTGGTGAGGCTCAACGCGTCAAACTGGCGCTGGAACTGAGCAAACGCGATACGGGGCGCACCTTGTACATTTTGGACGAACCCACCACCGGTTTGCACTTTGCCGACATTGCATTGCTACTGAAAGTGCTGCACCAACTGCGCGACGCGGGTAACACCATCGTGGTGATTGAACACAACCTGGACGTCATCAAAACCGCAGATTGGCTCATCGACATGGGGCCAGAGGGCGGAGCTGGCGGTGGGCAAGTAGTGGGTGAGGGTACACCTGAGGACATCGCTGCAAATAAGGCCAGCTTTACGGGGCATTACCTCAAACGTCTTTTGTAGCGCATTGTTGTAATATCTGATTATGAGAATCAAATTCACCAAAATGCAGGGCGCTGGCAACGACTTTGTTGTGCTCGATGAGACACGTGCGCGCTTGCACTTGAGCACGGCGCAGTACCAGTTTTTAGCTGATCGACATTTTGGTGTGGGAGCGGACCAAATACTGTCGGTACGAGCTGCACCTGTTGGATCGCAGGACATCGATTTTTCGTATGCTATCCACAACAACGATGGCGGTGAAGTGGAGCACTGTGGCAATGGTGCACGATGTTTTGTGCGCTTTGTGCGTGACCAGGGTTTGACGACCAAAGACACCATCAAAGTCCAGACCATGAACCGTGTGCTGACCTTGCAAGCCACAGCTGATGGACAGGTGACGGTGGACATGGGTGCTCCGCGGTTTGACCCAATCAGTTTGCCATTTGACCCAGCTGGTTTGGCGATAAAACAAAGTGGCATTGCAACACTTTATACCCTTGCTATTGGCGAGAAATATATGGAAAATCAGGCTGTAGCCGGCGTAAATACTGCCTATAGTGCTATAAATAATGTAGCAAAATGCAATATCGATATTGCTGTTGTATCGATGGGAAATCCGCATGCAGTTCACATTGTGAATAATGTCGAAACATTTGATGTGGCGCATATTGGACCCTTGCTGGCAACGCATCCACGGTTTGCACGCGGTGTGAATGCAGGTTTCATGCAAATTGTGAACCGCAGCAACATCATTTTGCGCGTCTATGAGCGTGGCGCAGGTGAAACGCTGGCTTGCGGTACCGGTGCTTGTGCCGCTGTGGTGGCTGGTATACGGCAGGGTTTGCTGGATAGCAAGGTTGCTGTGCAAACCCATGGTGGCTTATTGCGAATTGATTGGCAAGGAGGGGATAGCGCCGTCATGATGACTGGACCTGCGACCAAGGTATTTGAATCAGAAATAGAAATTCCAAACGTATAAATCAAGCACACATCTTTTATTCATTTTGAACACTATGACAAACAACAACATCAACCCCATTACTGAAAACGACATTGCCGATTTTTTGGTCAATACGCCTGATTTTTTTGAGCGCCATGCCGATTTGTTGTCAGCCGTGCAGCTCAGCAGTGGCCATGGCAAACGTGCTGTGAGTTTGCAAGAGCGTCAGGCAGAAATGTTGCGCGAGAAAATCAAAGTTCTTGAGCGAGGATTGATGGACATGATTCGCAATGGCAATGAGAACATGCAAACCGCTGACAAGCTGCAACGCTGGACGCGCAATTTGCTAATCGACCACACAAGCCAACGATATGCCCACCCAGTTGGTAAGCAACATCAAAGATGAATTTTCAGTGCCGCAAGTGGCCATGAAGGTGTGGGATGTGGATGCGCAACACCAGTCTGAACCATACGCCATTGGCGTCAGTGACGATGTCAAGGTATTTGCCTCTTCTTTGGTCGTACCGTATGTTGGTTTAAATGCCAAATTTGAGGCAAGCCATTGGTTGGACAATCCCGAGCAAGCTTTGTCAGTGGCATTGATTCCACTGCGGGCGAGTGGCGCAAAAGATGCGTTTGGTTTGTTGATTTTGGCATCGCCCGATGCGCAACGATTTAACGCCAGCATGGGCACAGAATTTTTAGAGCGCATTGGTGATATCGCCAGCGCTGCCTTGTCGCGATTGCGGGGCGATTTGAGCCACGCTTAATTCAAGAGTTTGCAAATCGACTATGGACAAGGTCATTGATCCCATCAAAGACCCCCTCGTCGAGCGGTATCTTGAGCATGTGCGTGTAGAAAAGCGATTGGCAGCACGCACAGTGACTTTGTATTCATTGGATTTGTTAAAACTCTGTGAGTTGACACAAGCATTGCAGCTTGAACTGGTGCAAGTGCAAAACCAACACATTCGGCGATGGGCTGCGCAAATGCATGCGCAGGGTCGATCTAGCCGAGGCATTGCTTTGATTTTGTCAGGCTGGCGTGGCTTTTATGCATGGCTGGGGCGTGAGGGCATGGTCAGCAGCAACCCAGTGCAAGATGTCAAAGCACCTAAATCTGCAAAACCATTGCCCAAAGCAATGAGTGTTGACGATGCGATACATTTTGCGAACTACCATAGCGAAAGCGATGCACCTTGGCTTGAATTGCGTGATTCAGCCATGGTGGAGCTGCTGTACGGCAGTGGCTTGCGTGTGGGTGAACTGGTTGGTTTGGATGCCATTGGCACAGCACAGTCACTCGGTTGGGTTGATATGAATGCGGCAGAAGTGCATGTTTTGGGCAAAGGTGGCAAACGCCGCACTGTACCTGTGGGTAGCAAAGCGCTGCAAGCTTTGGGGTTGTGGGTGCGAGCAAGGGCAGATCTCATCACCAATGATATGGTCGCTAAAGAGTCAGCAAACGCCTTATTTTTAGGTAAAAACGGCAGTCGTCTCAGTGCTGCGTCTGTGTGGCAACGACTCAAACGCCGCAGCCTGCAAGCGGGTTTGGCCATGCCAGTACATCCCCACATGCTGCGACATTCATTTGCCAGCCATGTGCTGCAATCCAGCAGTGATTTGCGGGCAGTGCAAGAGCTTTTAGGCCACGCAAACATCACCACCACGCAGGTCTATACGCGGCTTGATTTTCAACATCTGGCCAAAGCCTACGATGCGGCACATCCAAGGGCAAAAATCAAAAAGCCTTGATTCGGTGTGGAGTGTGGCCTTGATTTCACAGCTACACTCCCTCATCTATGGCGATTAAGATTGAACTGACCGTTTCAAAATGGCCGCAACAATCAACACTTCCTATTTTGCAGATTTTTTCAGGACAAAAGCATGGCACTCATCCCCGTCACCATCATTACAGGCTTTTTAGGTTCAGGCAAAACCACATTGCTAAAACGTGTACTCACAGAATCACATGGTCAAAAAATTGCGGTCATTGAGAATGAATTCGGTGAAGAAAATATCGACAGTGATATTTTGGTATCAGACACCACTGAAAACATCATCCAAATGAGCAATGGCTGCATTTGCTGCACCATCCGTGACGATCTGCGTGTCACCTTGCTGGATTTGGCTCAGAAAAAACGCAAAGGCGAAATCAAGTTTGACCGTGTGGTGATTGAGACCACCGGTTTGGCAGACCCAGGCCCTGTTGCGCAAACATTTTTCATGGATGAAGAAGTCGCAGAGCAATTCTTATTGGACAGCATATTGACATTGGTGGATGCCAAGCATGCGCAAACGCAGTTAACCGATCGCTTAGAGGCGCGCAGGCAAATTGGTTTTGCAGATCAAATTTTCATCAGTAAAGCCGATTTGGTGAGCTCAGGAAGAGGTTGAGGCTTTGAAACACCGCATCCATCATATGAACCCACGCGCACCACAAAAAGTGGTCAATTTTGGCAATGTGGCAATTGCTGATGTATTTGATTTGCGTGGTTTCAACTTGAATGCTAAATTGGAGTTTGAACCTGACTTCCTGAAAGATGAAGATGACCATCATCATCACGATACAGGTCCAGTTGACCCCGATAAATTAGGTCCGTTTTTTGGTGCGCACAAAGACCCAGATGCCAAACATTCGCATCACCATGTGCACGATGACGATGTGAAAAGCTTTGTCTATAAGACAGACAAAGCTTTTGACGCAGCCAAGCTAGAAGATTTTTTGAGTGCCATTGTGAATATTTATGGTCCTCGTATGTTCCGTTACAAAGGTGTTTTGAACATGAAGGGAACTGACAGAAAGGTCATTTTTCAAGGCGTGCACCAGTTAATGGGCTCGGATTTAGGCCCAATATGGGCAAAAGATGAAAAACGCAGCAGCAAAATGGTTTTTATTGGCATAAATTTACCAAAAGACATATTTTTACAAGGCATGGAGCAGTGCATAGCCTAAATGGCTGAAGTTGCGGCTACAATCCGCGCGCCTGTTGAGTTTTGAATGCTTGGCATCCAAATTTTCATAGGCCCAGGAGACAAGAATGAAGACCACGACAAAAAAGACTACCGTTAAAAAAGCCGCACCGAAAACCAGTGCTAAGAGCAGTGTGAAGGCCAGTGTAAAAACCAAATCTGCACCCAAGAAGGTTGCAAAAGCGCCAGTAAAAACATCTGCAAAGACTCCGGTTAAAACTGCCACAAAAACAAAACTTGTAAAACCAGCAGTCAAAACCACTGCAAAACCAGCTTTGAAAAAACCTGCTGCAAAGAAAGTGGTCAAAGCAGCTGTCAAAGTCGCAGTTAAAAAAACCTCTAAGCCAGCAACGAAAGCAGTACAGAAAACCACTGCCAAAACGTCAGCAAAGGTTGTGAATAAAAAATCTTCTGAAAAAAAATTACCTGTTAAACCTGTATCAAAAGTGCCTCAAAAATTGTCTAAAACCTCTAAAGCAGTTACCCCACCCACCGCCAAAGCAAAAACAACGAGTGATTCAAAATCCGCAACTGTTAAAGTAAAAAAAGTCTCTGAAGCTGCAAAAAAAGAATCTCCGAAGGCATTCGATAAAACAACCAAAGTTGAAAAATTAAACACAGTAGCCCCTCAGGTTATCGCACCTGTCAGTCCCGCAGTAACTAAAGCAAAGTCTTCAAGACTGGCCTCGTTGACGGTGCCATCTATGGCGCAGTCTGTTGCATCCACGGCAGCTAAAGCCAGCTTTGGTCCTGTCGTGAATGCGCCAATCGTCTTCGCGCCGGCACCGTTTGTGGTCAAACAAAATCCCAAGTTGGCAAACAACTGGAAGACCAAATCAGCAGAAGAATTGAGTTCAGAAGAGGTGTTATCAATGCCAGCATCTGAATACATGAACATCAAGCAAATGATGTTTTTCAGATTGCGATTGATTGAGCTTAAAAAGGGAATTTTGGAAAGCGCTGGCGCAACCAGCGAACATTTGCGCGACGAGTCCGCCGTTGTGCCTGATCCTACAGACAGAGCAACAATTGAAGAGGAGCATGCGCTAGAGTTGCGAACCCGTGATCGAGAAAGAAAATTGCTGAAGAAAATTGAGCAATCAATCGCTCGCATTGATGCGGGAGATTACGGATATTGTGATGAAACAGGCGAAGCCATTGGGGTTGGTCGTTTGCTAGCCAGACCCACGGCAACCTTGTCTTTAGAGGCACAGCAACGCCGTGAGTTAAAGCAAAAAATGTACGGTGATTAATTTGATTCTGACTGGTCATGGGCTTCATTCGAAAATTCAAGTCAATGATTGGTCAGCAAATTAATGATGCTGACACAGGCATAAATTCCAAGTCTGTAGCTAAAAATCAAGCTCATGATAGTGAGCATGATGCCTATATTGAACCCAAACGCATCAGCCTAATTCGCACCCGTGAATTCGATCAACTGCGCACCATTTTGTTAAAAAATGGTGCGAGTTCAAGTCTAGAAATCACCAATACAACTTTCGACAAAAAAAGTCAGAATAAGGTGCATCATCCGGCGAAAACGTTGAAAAAAATCGACGAAATCGAGGCTGAAATGTCAAAGCTATGGTGGAAAACCGTTCGCTTGGACTTATCAAAAGGCAAGCCGGACTGAGTTCATCAAAAATCATTATTTCGATAGCAAGCTTGTTGCGGTTCTGCACATTGCTTGCTCAATAATTTTTCTAACATTCACTTTCTTTCGTAAGTCCTTATTTTTGAATGAAAATTCAAAAATAAGGCTGTATTTTTCTTCTAAGTCTTTGATTTAATTGATGTATTTGCCAAAAAATAACGCATAAAAATTAAAAATCCTGATATAGTGGATAACAGTGCAAATTTGTGGGTTAAAAACCCAAATTTTGATGCAGTTTGCGTGCTATTTATAAGGGTTTCATATTGTGTTTCTAGGACCATCATCGTTAAGTTTGGACGCTAAAGGCAGGTTGTCAATACCTGCGAAGTACCAAGCGGCTTTAATAAACGAAGCGGGTGGTCAGCTATGGGTGACAAAGCACCCACACGGTTGTTTGATGATTTTGCCCAAACCAGAATGGGATGTGTTTTATGCCATCGTAGCTGGTCTGCCGATGTCAGATTTATGGCTGAAAAGAATTTTTCTAAGCAATGCGTTATCAGTGGAATTGGATGCAACGGGACGCATATTGATTGCACCTGAGTTGAGAGAGTCTTCGGGCATAACCAAAGAAACCACGCTGCGTGGTATGGGTAAGTATTTTGAGTTGTGGGATAAAGCCACATACGACGCAAACGAGTTACGACAAATCAATGGCATGCAAGATGTTTTGCCTGAAGCCATGAAGGCTATTTCGTTTTGAACGCAACCATGTCAGCATTTAACAATCACACAACCGTGTTGCTGAGTGAAGCTGTAGAGGCATTGTGCACCAATCCAGATGAAACCTATATTGATGGCACTTTTGGTCGTGGTGGCCATACCCAATTGCTGTTAACGAAACTGTCAGCCCATGGACGAGTCATTGCTTTTGATAAAGACCCAGATGCGGTCAGTGTGGCAAAGAGCATCGGTGACACGCGTTTATCGATACGCCATGAAGGATTCAAAAATATTTGTGAGCTGCCTGATTCAAGTGTGGCAGGGGTATTGTTGGATTTGGGTATCAGTTCTCCACAAATAGATAACCCTGAACGTGGTTTCAGTTTTCGTTTTGAAGCGCCATTAGATATGCGTATGGATACAACAAGAGGTATCAGTGTTGCGCAATGGTTGGAACGTGCAGATGTGAATCAAATAACGGAGGTGATACGTGAATACGGTGAAGAACGGTTTGCTAGCGCCATTGCAAAGGCGATTATTACTCGCAGACAGGAACGGGGGGCAATTTCAACCACCACTGAATTGGCCCAGCTCGTGGCTGATACGGTCAAAACCCGCGAGTCGGGCCAGAATCCTGCAACGCGCACATTTCAGGCTTTTCGGATTTACATCAACGCAGAACTTGAGGAGTTGCAACAAGCGTTGACTGCAAGTTTAAATGTTATCAAGCCAGGTGGCAGATTGGTGGTAATCAGTTTTCATTCGTTAGAAGACCGCATTGTCAAACAGTTCATCGCCGAACATTCTAAAGATGTTTATGACAGAAGGATGCCGTTGTCATTGCCAAAGAATAAGAAGTTGAAAGCGCTTGGACGAATTAAACCTTGCATGTCCGAAATATCAAGAAATCCAAGATCGCGCAGTGCTGTGATGCGTATAGCTGAAAGGCTAGCAGCATGATTCGATTCAACATTGCACTGTTCATAGCCACTTTGGCCACAATGCTTTATATCGTAGGTGTTCAGTATGAATCACGTCGTTTGTTTGTAGAAGTTGAAAAGGCAAATTTGAATGTCCGCAAACTCGAGTTTGAAAATGCTGCACTTCAAGTTGAAAAACGTGCACAAGCCACACCACTGAGAATTGAAAAACTGGCCAAGGAACGATTGAATATGCGATCTGCACTTCCATCAGTGACGCAATATATTCAAAACGGATCGAATGATGATGCTGGGGCTAAGAAATGAAAACCAGCATTTCATATACAACAAGTCCTTTGCTAGCCAGCAAAACGCCAGTTTGGCGTAGCAAATTCATAGTTGCCGCTTTGGTCTTGGGGTTTTTTGCTCTAGCAGTTCGAGCTGTAGACATTCAGGTTATTAACAACGATTTTTTTAAACGCCAAGGTGAACTTAGGTTTGTAAGGACACTGGATTTACCAGCGAATCGCGGCCAAATACTCGATAGAAATGGACTGATTCTGGCATCAAGTGTTATAGCACCGAGTATTTGGGCAACACCAGAGGATGTGGAGATATCAGATGCAAATCTGGCTAAATTAGCAAAGCTGTTAGATATGCCAATTGCTGAGGTGTCAAAGAAATTAAATGATGATGACAAGTCGTTTGTTTGGCTGAAAAGGCAAGTGGACATTAACAGAGCCAAGCAAATTGAAGCGTTAGGTATAAAAGGTGTGTATTTGCGCAATGAGTACAAGCGTCAGTATCCTGAAGGCGATGCTGTTTCATCTTTGATGGGGTTTGCCAATGTAGAAGGCAAAGGTCTGGGTGGTATTGAATTGGCATTCAATGAGGCACTATCTGGTAAAACAGGCTCTCGTAAAGTAATTAAAGACCGACTGGGACGAGTTGTTGAGAACGTAGGAGAGCAGTTTTTACCTGTGACAGGCAAAGACTTGCAGCTGAGTATCGATAGCAAAATTCAATTTTTTGCCTTTCAAAAATTGCGAGATGCAGTTCAGGAGCATAAGGCTAAATCTGGTAGCGTGGTTGTTCTAGATGTTGTCACTGGTGAAGTTCTGGCTCTTGCGAATTATCCAGTATCAGCGAGTACAAAGATCGCTAATTTGAATGGAGCTCAGTTACGAAATCGCGCGCTAACAGATACGTTTGAACCGGGTTCGACGATGAAGCCATTTACCGCAGCCTTGGCTTTAGAAAGAGGATTGGTAAAGCCAGAAACAGTTATTCAAACTGCACCAGGACGTATCACCATTGGTGGAGCTACCATCACCGATGCACATCCACATGATGCGTTAACTGTTTCGCAGATCATTCAAAAATCAAGCAATGTGGGTGTTGTAAAGATGGCGATGCAGATGCAAGCCAGTGAAATGTGGACAATGTTTGACCAAGTGGGATTTGGGAAAAAACCACAATTGACATTTCCAGGTATGGCGACAGGTCGAGTTCGACCATATAAAAGTTGGCGACCTGTTGAGCAAGCTACGATGAGTTATGGATATGGATTGTCATGTAGTTTGGTGCAGTTAGCGCATGCATATACCGTCTTCGCACGAGACGGAGATTTGATACCTATGTCGATTGTTAAGCGCGATACAGTCGCAGTAGGGCAATCAGTAATTTCTCCTAAAACAGCATCATCGATTAGATCGATGTTGCAATTGGCATCAGGCGACGGTGGAACAGCTCCAAAAGCACAAACCATGGGCTACTCAGTTGGGGGTAAAACAGGTACTGCTCATGTGCTTGAAGGTAAAGCGTATGCCAATAAAAAATACAGAGGTTTTTATGTCGGTATGGCTCCGATAGAGAAGCCTCGCGTTGTTGTGGCTGTCATGATTGATGAACCCAGCAATGGTAAATATTTTGGTGGCGATGTAGCGGCCCCTGTGTTCAGTGAAACAGTACAGCAGAGCTTGCGCATATTGGGCGTTCAGCCAGACCTGAGTGTAAAACCACAAATGGTTGCTAAAGCAGTTGAGGAGTCATTCTGATGATTGAACTGCAGAATCCCATCGATGCGGCCAAATGGTTGCGGACAAATGTGAGTGGATCACTTCAAACAAACAGTCAAAATATCAATAGAGGAGACGGTTTTGTAGCATGGCCGGGTTCATCAACTGATGGTCGTCATTTTGTTAAGCAATCTTTGGCAAAGGGAGCTGCCGTTTGTTTGGTTGAAGCAATTGGTATTCAAGCATTTGATTTTAAAAATTTTAACGATCAGGTTGCAGTTTTTAAAGATCTTAAAAAATCCACTGGGTATATTGCATCGGAATATTACGAACAACCAAGCGAAAAGTTAGATGTGATAGCAGTTACTGGGACGAATGGAAAGACTTCAACTGTTTGGTGGCTGGCGCAAGCACTGACGCATGTCAAAAGTGATTCGGCAAAAAAATGTGGAGTAATTGGTACGCTTGGGGTTGGGGCAGCAGACCCGATAAAAGGTCATTCAAATCCGAGTAAGTTAAATCGTCAGGGTTTGGTACTTAATGGCTTAACAACCCCTGATCCTGTACTTCTGCAAAAATCATTTCGTGAATTCCTTGACGATGGCTATGGCGCATGCGCCATTGAAGCGTCATCAATAGGGTTGGCCGAGGATAGATTGTCTGGTACTGCCATTAAAACTGCGGTTTTCACAAATTTCACGCAGGACCATTTGGACTATCACAATACGATGGAGTCATATTGGGAATCGAAAATGAGTCTATTTGAGTGCGCAACACTTGAAGTGGCAGTCATTAATGTAGATGATCCAAAATCCCAGCAAATACTTGCAAAGTTGGAAGGTAAGGCTGTAGATGTATGGACGACATCAACAACTTCTGCGACGACTGCCAAAGCAAGAATATTCGCAACTGCTGTGCAATACACAGAACAAGGGGTTGCTTGTGTGGTGCATGAGGGACCCAACTCATACAGCTTGCAAACATCTCTAGCTGGGACTTACAACATCGCCAATCTACTTGGCGTTCTTGCTGTCATGAGATCCCTGGGTATTGCGATGAAAGAGGCAATAGAGGTTTGCCAATTGTTGACCCCCGTACCTGGTCGCATGAACACAATCATACAAGCTGGTATGCCTGCAATCATTGTTGATTATGCTCACACGCCTGATGCATTAGAGAAGGCATTGGTAGATTCTCGAAATCTATCCAATCAGCGTGATGGACAGCTCATTTGTGTTTTTGGTTGCGGTGGAAATCGGGATAGGTTAAAGCGTCCCATCATGGCGCAGGTTGCACAGAAATTTGCAGATCGTGTAGTCGTGACTTCTGATAATTCTAGAGATGAAAATGTCAACGACATTTTTAAAGACATAAAAGCTGGATTTATATCAACCGATGAAGTAATCTTTTGAAATCGACCGTGCGAATGCCATTGCGAAAACTGTCTCTACAGCAACGTCAAATGATGTCGTTTTAATCGCGGGTAAAGGGCATGAGCTGTATCAAGAGTTAATGGGTAAGCGTCACTACTTCTCAGACAAAGAACAAGCTCTATCAGCTTTGAATCGATGGGGTCAGCCATGATGACCTTAAAAGAAATAATGCCTTGGGTCAAGGAAGGAATCATGTACGGCGATGGGGCAACTGTTATATCAGGTGTTAGTACTGATTCGCGCTCAATTGTTGTTGGTGATTTGTTTGTTGCGCTTAAGGGTGAGACATTTGATGGGAATCAGTTTATAAATTCAGTCAAAAAAGCTGGAGCTGCTGCGGCGATTTCTAACGAAAACTTAGACGTATTTAGTTTGCCTGGTATACAAGTAAACGATACTAAAAATGCTCTTGGACAAATTGCAAAAGCATGGAGGACAAAATTTGTTTTACCTTTAATTGCTGTAACAGGAAGCAACGGGAAAACTACTGTTACTCAAATGGTTGCGTCGATATTACGTGCATATAAAGGAGATGCGTCAATATCAACAAAGGGTAACTTCAATAACGACATCGGTGTACCAAAGACATTATTTCAGTTGACAAAGAACACTGAAATTGCTGTTATCGAAATGGGCATGAATCACCCTGGGGAAATTGAATATTTAGCCGCGATTGCACAGCCAACCATAGCATTAGTGAACAATGCACAACGAGAACATATGGAGTTCATGGGCAGTGTTCTTGCTGTAGCTCAAGAAAATGGCAAGGTACTGAGATCTTTGCCTAAAGATGGAGTTGCAGTATTTCCATCAGATGATGTGTACAGTGGATTATGGCTAGAAATGGCACAAGATCGCAAAGTCGTCATGTTTTCTATCGAAGCAGAAGCGGCAGCTTGCAATAGTGGAACAGAACATATTCATTGCAATACATACGAATGGACTTTAAATAAATGGACAGTGTCTGTGGAGTCGCCTTTAGGTATGATTTCATATCAGCTACACGTGGCAGGTCTTCATAATGTGAAGAATTCATTGGCCGCCATAGCATGTGCATATGCTGCAGGCGTGCCCAAAAAGTTCATAGAGCAGGGTTTACAAGATTTTAGACCGGTAGCTGGTCGTTCACATTCGATGCATTTTGTAATGCATAACAAAAATATCTCACTTGTAGACGACACATACAACGCAAACCCAGATTCTATGAAAGAAGCAGTGAATGTTATTGCAACAATGCCGGGTTATCGATTGTTGGTTTTAGGAGATATGGGTGAAGTTGGCAATGAGGGCGAACAATTTCACAAAGAATTGGGCGAATATATCAAAAGCAAACCAATCGATCGTTTGTTTACTCTTGGTGATTTGTCAATCCACGTTTCTAACAACTCTGATAAAGCAAAACATTTCCAAACAGTTGACTCATTGAAAGTTGCCGTTTTGGAGCAACTTGCAAATGTTCATGAATCAATCAGCATTCTTGTCAAAGGCTCTCGATTCATGAAAATGGAGCGAATTATTGAATGCATTTTAAATAGTGATGCCTTAAAGAAGGAGCCAACGCATGCTTCTTAGTCTGGCTCAATGGTTGCAATCTCTGTCACCTGAGTATGGATTTTTTCGGGTATTCCAGTACATCACATTTCGCGCTGTGATGGCTGCCGTAACCGCATTATTAATTGGCTTATTTGTTGGGCCATTTGTCATCGAGCGTTTGCGCGCTTTGAAAATTGGCCAACAAGTTAGAAGTTACGGAATGGATACTCATTTGGTTAAGAGCGGAACGCCAACGATGGGTGGTGTCTTGATACTGATGGCAATCGCTTCTTCAACACTCTTATGGTCAGATCTAAGCAATCGGTTTGTCTGGATTGTTTTAATTGTGACATTAGGGTTTGGTGCAATTGGTTGGGTGGATGATTGGCGCAAAGTTGTACACAAGGATCCAGAAGGAATGCGATCGCGGGAAAAGTTTTTTTGGCAATCACTTATAGGGATTTTGGCAGCTTTGTATTTGGTTTTCAGCATTTCAGAAAGTTCAAATATCCGTGTGTTGGAACTTTTCTTCAAATGGATTCAATCAGGATTTGATTTGAATTTGCCACCCAAAGCCGATTTGCAAGTTCCCTTTGCAAAGGCAGTGAGTTATCCGCTGGGTGTTTTTGGTTTTGTGTTGCTTACCTATTTAGTGATTGTGGGAACTAGCAATGCAGTCAATTTGACAGATGGTTTGGATGGTTTGGCAATCATGCCCGTCGTCATGGTTGGTTCGTCATTGGGAATTTTTGCTTATGTGACAGGTAGTTCCGTTTATGCAAAGTATCTGTTTTTTCCACATATTCCAGGGTCGGGTGAATTGTTGATATTTTGTGCCGCTATGGCTGGAGCAGGGTTGGCATTTTTATGGTTTAACACATATCCTGCGCAAATATTTATGGGAGATGTCGGAGCATTGGCCTTGGGGGCAGCTTTAGGAACGATTGCAGTCATTGTTCGTCAGGAGATTGTTTTATTCATCATGGGCGGAATATTTGTTGCCGAAACTTTCTCAGTCATGCTTCAAGTCAGCTATTTCAAATTCACGAAGAAAAAATTCGGCACTGGAAAAAGGTTACTCAAAATGGCACCACTGCATCACCATTTTGAAAAAAGTGGCTGGAGAGAAACTCAAGTTGTTGTTCGGTTTTGGATTATCACAATGTTGTTGTGCTTGATTGGCATATCAACTTTGAAGCTGAGATAGCTATCAAGATGAAGAATCTACAAGGGAAAAATGTTCTTATTCTTGGCTTAGGTGTATCTGGCTTAGCCATGGCACGATGGTGTGTGCGTCTCGGTGCCAATGTCTCAGTTATTGATTCGCGCGCGAATCCACCTAATATCGAAGTAGTAAAAAATGAGCTGTCAACGGTTCGTGTTTTAAATGGAGATTTTTCACCGGAGTTGCTAACTGAAGGAAACATCCAATTATTGTTAGTTAGCCCCGGGATTAAACCTATAGATTTTGATGAGATATTTAAAGTAGCGCGCTCCACTGACGTGACTGTTAGTGGTGAGTTGTGTCTATTTTCACAAGCATTGGCATCACTGAAAGAATCGAATTCGTACTCACCACAAGTTCTTGCAATAACTGGCACGAATGGAAAAACGACGGTCACTTCGCTAACAGGCAAGTTGATTGAACGTGCTGGAAAATCTGTTGTGGTTGCAGGAAATATTGGTCCCAGCATGCTTGATGAATTGAGAATGTGTTTAGATCGCGAGAAATTGCCTGATGTATGGGTCCTTGAATTGAGCAGTTTTCAATTAAGTGATGTTGATTGCTTTGAACCAACTGCTGGCGTAATTCTGAATATTACGCCAGATCATTTAGATTGGCATGAAGATATTGAAGCCTACGCTCGAGCGAAAATGAATGTGTTCGGTAAAACTACAAAAATTTTATTGAATCGAAATGATGAGCATGTGATGCGTCTTGCGCATTCAAAAGAATGGTTCAAGAAAAATTCAAACCCATATTTGACATTTGGTACCAATGCGCCATCACGCATTGGCGATTACGGATTAGAGTCTGTTGACAATGTCACTTGGTTGGTGAAATGCATGGCAGTAAATGATATGGATTTCAAAAACAAAAAAAATGCCATAGAGGCAGAGGTGTTTTTACAGCGATTGGTGCCAACAGATGCTTTGCAAATTCGGGGTGAGCACAATGCTGCCAATGGTTTGGCGGCGTTAGCTCTGGCTGAGACGGCAGGCTGTGCTCTAGCGCCAATGTTATTCGCTATACGTGAATACAGAGGCGAGCCGCATCGTGTTGAGTCGATCGGTCATGTAAACGGAGTTGAATATATTGACGATAGTAAAGGTACCAATGTAGGCGCAACAGTTGCTGCATTGAAAGGACTTGGTAAAGGTAAAAATATTATTCTTATTCTTGGTGGTGATGCCAAGGGGCAAAGTTTCACGGCTCTTTTGGATCCGGTCATTAAACATGTGCGTGTATTGATAGTGTTTGGAAAAGATAAACTTCTCATTCAAGAATTTTTATCACCTACTGGAATACCGATTATTCTTGCTTCCGATATGGCTAGCGTTGTTACTGCGGCTGACGATCATGCACAGGAAGGCAATCTCGTTCTCTTGTCACCAGCGTGCGCGAGTTTGGACATGTATAAAAATTATGAACATCGTTCTCAAGTTTTCATTGAACAAGTAAAACGCCTTGCTGAGCATACTTCCAAGAAGGAGGTTTTATGACTGCAATCGGCAGCACTTTCGCAAGCATTACGAAATCAGGCACGCACGGCTGGGAATCATTTCAAGATTGGATGTCAGGGAGAGAGTCTAGAAGAATGCATGGGGTTCATACCTTCACCAAGGTTGATGCGTCACTTATTTGGACAACAGTAGGATTATTAGCATGGGGTTTGGTTATGGT
Organism: uncultured beta proteobacterium; assembly: GCA_963841045.1. Classification (GTDB taxonomy): domain Bacteria; phylum Pseudomonadota; class Gammaproteobacteria; order Burkholderiales; family Burkholderiaceae_C; genus Aalborgiella. The sequence goes on from CAWJBD010000002.1 coordinate 239,242, forward strand.
TTATTCAGCATCAATCGCTATGCCAGATAACCCAAAATTTGGCAAGTTAACAGGAGCATATTTTGCAAATCGACATGCAATGTATATCGTCATTGCTGGTTTTATTGCATATATTGCATTTCAAATACCAATAGTCGTTTGGGAAAGAATTGCTCCTTGGCTTTTCATACTTTCTCTCATTTTGTTAATTGCTGTTTTGATTCCGCCAATAGGTCGAGTTGTCAATGGTGCGAGGCGATGGATACCTTTGGGCTTTATCAGTTTTCAGCCTTCTGAGCTGGTTAAATTTTCTATGCTTTTGTATGTATCTGATTACATGGTTCGGAAAATGGAAATAAAAGAGAGGTTTTTTGTCGCGGTTCTTCCAATAGCTGTTGCAGTATTAGTGGTGGGTTTGTTATTGTTAGCTCAGCCAGACATGGGCGCATTTATGGTGATTGCAGTCATTGCCATGGGTATTTTGTTTTTAGGCGGGGTTAATGCGCGAATGTTCTTCCTAATGGCTGCAATCATGGTATCCGTTTTTGCTTCGATTATATATTTCAGTACTTTCCGAAGAGAGCGCATTTTTGCGTACCTAGATCCATGGAATCCTGACCATGCATTAGGAAAAGGTTATCAGCTTACGCATTCATTAATTGCGTTTGGTCGTGGGGAGGTGGTTGGGGTTGGTCTGGGTGGCAGTGTTGAAAAACTTCACTGGCTACCAGAGGCTCACACTGATTTCTTGCTTGCAGTTATTGGCGAAGAATTTGGCCTCGTTGGCGTAGTTTTGTTAATCGGCATATTTGTATGGCTCACACGCAGAATTATGCATATAGGAAGACAAGCCATTACATTGGATCGAATATTTGCAGGACTGCTGGCGCAAGGTGTTGCAGTTTGGCTTGGTTTTCAAGCATTCATCAATATAGGCGTGAATTTAGGGTGCGCTTCCAACTAAAGGTCTGACCTTGCCATTCATGAGCTATGGTGGCTCAGCTATCCTTTTTAATACCATGGTTATGGCCATAGTATTGCGTATTGATTTTGAAAATAAATTACTTATGCAGGGAGGGCCGACAATGACCATTCTTGCAAAATCAGGCAGAACTGCAATGATTGCTGCGGGAGGAACAGGAGGGCATATTTTCCCTGGATTAGCAGTGGCGCAAGCTCTAAAAATGAGAGATTGGAACGTTATTTGGCTTGGCACCATCAAGGGTATGGAATCCACAATAGTTCCACAAAATAATATCGAGTTTCATGGAATCGAATTTACTGGATTGCGTGGCAAAGGAATTCATACATGGATTAAGTTACCGTGGAGATTATTGATTGCATTTTGGCAAACATTCAGAGAAATTAGAAAATCTAAACCCGACGTCTTAGTAGGCTTTGGGGGTTATGTAACTTTTCCAGCTGGTGTTGTAGCATTCCTGTTGTGCAAAGCATTTTTCATCCACGAACAAAATTCTGTGGCTGGTCTTAGTAATAAAGTCTTGTCGCTATTGGCAACCAAATCATTCACGGCATTTCCACAAGTAATGCAAGATGCCGTGTGGATTGGTAATCCGTTGCGTAAAGAGTTCTTGGCAATTGAGAACCCAGAAGTGCGATATTCGGAGCGTCTAGGACCTTTAAACATTTTGATAATTGGTGGTAGTCTAGGTGCTAGTTTTTTAAACGAATTAATTCCTAAATCAGTGGCGTTAATGCCATTAGGCAAGCTGCCCAATATAGTTCATCAAAGTGGTGCAGCTCAAGTTGAGCTAGTACGGAAAGCCTATCAAGATAACAAGATAAATGCTTCGGTTACGTCTTTCATACAAGATGTCGCTGTTGAATATGCGAAGGCTGATTTGGTAATTTGCCGAGCTGGTGCGAGCACTGTTACAGAAATAGCTGCGGTTGGAGTTGCTGCCTTATTTGTACCATTACCTATGGCAGTAGATGATCATCAAACTAAAAATGCTCAATATTTAGTTGATCTTGGGGCTGCTTGGTTGGAGCCACAAAAATCATTAACACAGGAGAAGCTTGCACAAATCCTGCTTTCAGCAGATCGTAATAAGTTACTAAAAATGGCCGTTCAATCAAAAAAGCTACACAAATCTGAGGCAGTTGGTGTCATTTGTGATGCGTGTGAGGAATCTATAGCATGAAACACGTAATTCGCCATATTCATTTTATTGGAATCGGTGGTGCTGGTATGTCTGGAATTGCTGAGGTACTGCATAACTCAGGCTACATCGTTAGTGGGTCCGATATCAGCTCTAGTGTTACTTTGCAAAGGTTAGCCGACTTGCAAATTAAGACTTATGTTGGTCATGATTCAAAGAATTTGTTGAATGCAGATGTTGTAGTGACATCTACAGCTGTGACAGAAAATAATCCAGAAGTCATGGCGGCGAGAGAGAGGCATATTCCTGTAGTTCCTAGAGCTGTGATGCTTGCTGAACTCATGCGTATGAAGAAAGGTATTGCGATTTCCGGAACACATGGAAAAACAACAACGACAAGCTTGGTAGCAAGCATATTGGCTGAGGCAGGATTGGATCCAACTTTCGTTATTGGCGGTCGTCTAAACAGTGCAGATGCAAATGCAAGATTGGGATCTGGAGAATACATAGTCGTTGAGGCAGATGAATCTGACGCATCGTTCCTTAAACTACTGCCTACTATGTCCGTCGTTACCAATATCGATGCTGACCATATGGAAACCTATGGTCAGAACTTTGACAATTTGAAAAACGCTTTCGTTGATTTTCTACATAAGATGCCCTTCTATGGCGCAGCCATTCTTTGTATAGACAATGAAGCCGTTAGAGAAATCGCTCCCAAAATTGAAAGACCTGTCGTCAGTTATGGATTTTCAGCTGATGCAGATATCAGTGCAAAAGACGTCGTAGCATCTAATGGGAAAATGCATTTCACTGTAATTTGTCAAGATAAGAATGAAGGCGATGAATTTGATATTGAATTAAATTTGCCAGGAAATCACAATGTATTAAATGCTTTAGCTGCAATTGGTGTGGCTTTAGAGCTGAATATCAAGATTGAAGCAATTCAACATGCTCTGTCACAATTTAAAGGTGTAGATCGTCGATTCCAAAATTATGGATCTCATGAGACATCAGACGGAAGAAAACTCACAATCATTGATGATTATGGTCATCACCCGGTAGAAATGAGTGCCACTATTTCGGCTGCTAGAGGGGCATTTCCAAATCGCAGATTGGTCTTGGCATTTCAACCTCATCGGTACAGTCGTACACGAGATTGCTTCGAAGACTTCATTAAAGTTATTTCTTCTGTTGATTGTGTTCTGTTAGCAGAAGTATATGCTGCAGGAGAGTTAAAAATTCCAGGTGCTGACGGACGAGCACTAACAAGAGCAATTAGATTAGCAGGCAAAGTAGATCCATTTTTTGTAGATTCAATTCAAGAAATGCCAAATGCAATTTTGAATATTGTGCAAGATGGTGATGTGGTTCTTTGTATGGGAGCTGGCTCAATTGGTGGAGTACCTAAGCTGCTTGTCGCTTCTGTGAATAGCAGCATTCAAAAATCACAAGACGTATCGGACAAGACAAATGGATAAAAGTTATTCAACTAGGTTTGGAAAAGTTGCTGTGTTAATGGGTGGACGTTCTGCTGAGCGAGCTGTTTCTTTGATGTCAGGAAAAGCTGTACTACAAGCACTTACTTCTCAAGGTGTAAATGCACATTCTTTTGACCCATCAGAAAAGCCTGTGTTCGATTTGAAAAGTGAGAATTTTGATGCATGTTTCATAGCGCTACATGGTCGCTTCGGCGAAGACGGAACTATTCAAGGCGCATTGGAATTGATGGGGATTCCATACACAGGATCGGGTGTACTCTCATCAAGCGTGGCAATGAATAAAGGCATTACCAAGAGTATTTGGCGTTCCATGGGACTTTCGACACCACATTGGCAGGAGGTTAGCAGTGTGGAGGAAACTGAGAAAGCCTTTGTGGCAATGGGCAATGTAATGATTGTGAAACCAGCAAGAGAGGGCTCGACAATTGGGTTGACAAAAGTAACTCAATTGTCACAGTGCCGTTCTGCCTATGAAGTAGCTTCACATCAAGACAATTTGGTTTTGTGTGAACAATATATCAGTGGCGACGAAGTTACTTGTTCAATACTTGAGACTCCTGCATCGCCCCATAAACCTAAAATTACAACTGCCCTACCAATTATCCGAATAATAGCTCCAGACAGTAACTACGATTATCACAATAAATATTTTACAAATGACACTCAGTATTTGGTGCCATGCGGTTTACCAAACAATGAGGAAGAAGAAATCAAAAAAATGGTTTTAGCTGCGTACTCTGCTATTGGTTGCAGAGGATGGGCGCGCGCAGATGTCATGATAGATCGTGTAACAAGAAAGCCATATTTATTGGAAATTAACACCGCACCAGGAATGACGAATCATTCATTGTTCCCAATGGCTGCGGCTGCAAGTGGCATCAATTTTGAAAATTTGTGCTTAAACATTCTGCAAACAGCACAGTTGGATTATCCAAATGAAAAGAAACTAGATTTCTAAAACGGCCATGAAAGAGAACATTAAATTACCGTTGGACATCAAACTAATGAATGGTTTGAGTGCTGGAATGATTGCTTTGATCATTATCTTGACTTTGATTTATTTGGCTAAAAATCTCAAATCTGATATCGCCGATATGCGTGGGATTGTCATTACGGGTGATACTAAATATCAGAATCCATCCAATATTCGAGATGCCATATTGCCAAATCTCTCTGGTGGCATTATTGATGTCAATCTTGTGGTGGTGAAATCTGTATTTGAAAATTTACCGTGGGTAAGAAATGCTTCTGTAAAAAAAGTTTACCCCAATCGAATCAATGTGAATTTAACAGAGCACTCAGCCTTAGGAGTGTGGGGAGATTCCGATGATGGAAAAATGGTAAATACACATGGGGAAATATTTGAAGTTGGCTCAGATGATTTGGAGGAGATTACTAAATACCCTCAATTTATTGGGAGCGAATCTCAGTCAGTGCTAATTGTGAATATGTATCAAAAATTGAAAAATATTTTTTCTCCTATGAATACACAAATTTCCAAGATCCAATTAAGCCTGCGTGGTAACTGGAGCATTTTTTTAGATAACGGCACTCATTTGGAATTGGGTCGAGGGAATATAGAGCAAATATTTGAGAATTCAAAATTGGCATTGCAAACATCAATCAGAGTTGCGGAGAAATACGGAAAACGTGTGCAAGATATTAAATACCTTGATCTTCGATACCAAGGTGGTTATGCAATTCAAATGTCTGGAGTTTCATTAATTGAATCCCCTAGTTCAAAAAGCACAATAAACGATAAATAAATTATGGCTAAAGAATATAAAGATATTGTTGTTGGACTGGATATTGGCACATCCAAAATTATGGTTGTTGTTGCAGAGGTGCTGTCTAACGGCGAATTGAAATTGGCAGGATTTGGGGTGTCGCCTAGCAATGGCTTGAAAAGAGGTGTCGTGGTAAATATTGAAGCCACAGTACAGAGTATCCAGCAAGCACTTCGCGAAGCTGAACTGATGGCCGATTGCAAGATTGCAGGCATTTATACGGGAATCACAGGAAGCCATATTCGTGGCATAAGCTCAAGTGGCATGGTTGCAATTAAAGATAAGGAAGTCACTCGCTCAGATGTGAAGCGGGTCATGGATACTGCGACAGCCATCAATATTTCCAATGATCAAAGGGTTCTATTAATTGAATCACAAGAATTCGTGATTGATGGTCAAGAGGTTAAAGACCCAATAGGGATGAGTGGAATACGTCTCGAGGCCAAAGTGCACATTGTTACAGGTGCGCAAAGTGCAGCTGAAAATATCATCAAATGTGTTCACAGATGTGGCTTGGAAGTCGTTCACTTAATGCTCAATCCATTGGCGTCTAGTTTGTCGGTGCTGACGCAGGATGAGCGTGAGTTAGGTGTGGTTCTGGTTGACATCGGTGCAGGAACAACAGATGTGTCGGTATTTACGGGCGGAGCGATTCGTCATACTGCTGTTATACCAATTGCTGGCGATTTGATTACAAGTGACATTGCAATGGCATTGCGTACGCCAACCAAAGATGCTGAAGAGATAAAAGTGTCTAGCGGTTGCGCTAAGCAACTTATCACCGACCCAGAGGCGCAAGTTGAAGTACCCGGATTGGGTGATCGAGGCCCACGTCTCTTGAGTAAACAAGCATTGGCTGGTGTTATCGAGCCCCGTGTTGAAGAAATTTTCTCATTGGTGCATCAAGTTGTACGCGAGACAGGTTTTGAAGAGGTATTGTCTTCAGGTATTGTTTTAACTGGTGGTGCAAGCGTGATGCCAGGAATGATTGAGTTAGGTGAAGATATTTTCTTGAAGCCAGTTCGAAGAGGTATTCCACTTTATTCTGGAACCTTATCCGACATGGTTGCCCAAGCACGTGCATCAACTGTGATGGGCTTATTGGAAGAGGCAAGGTTGGCAAGAGTTCGAGGACTTAAAGTGGCTCATAAGAGTGGCTCCTTTAAGCACACACTCAATCGTGCCAAAGATTGGTTGGTGGGGAGTTTTTAATATGAAAAAAATATGCAAATTGGGCACGAGGTAGTCCTCATAGGCGATGGCGATCTATATTCATCTATAAAAACAAATAGAAATTCAAAAATACTTAGCAACTGCGACAAAAAAGGGGAATAACATGACAATTGAAATGATTGAAATTGAAGAATTTAATATGGGCACCAAAATCAAAGTCATTGGTGTTGGTGGTGGCGGTGGCAATGCTGTCGATCACATGATTGCTCGGCATGTGCAAGGTGTTGAATTCATCAGCGCCAATACAGATGCACAAGCATTGAGTGCCAGTGCTGCTGGTAGAACTATTCAATTAGGTGTCAGTGGTTTGGGCGCAGGAAGCAAACCAGAGAAAGGTCGTGAAGCTGCCGAGCTTGCAATAGACGATATTCGTGAAGCCATCGATGGCGCACACATGTTGTTCATCACTGCGGGTATGGGTGGAGGCACTGGAACGGGTGCTGCGCCTGTAATTGCTCGAGTTGCAAAAGAAATGGGTATATTGACGGTTGGTGTTGTAACTAAACCGTTCGATTTTGAAGGTGGGAAACGCATGACAAATGCTGACGCTGGGTTGGCAGAGCTTGAGGCGAATGTAGATTCCCTAATAGTTGTGTTGAACGAAAAACTATTGGAAGTATTGGGCGATGATGTGACTCAATCGGAAGCATTTGCATATGCAAACGATGTTCTGAAAAATGCTGTTGGTGGGATTGCTGAAATTATCAATGTTCGTGGTGACGTCAATCCCGATTTTGAAGATATACGAACAGTTATGGCTGAAAATGGTAAGGCCATGATGGGATCTGCTGTGGCGAATGGTCCTGATCGTGCTCGAATTGCAGCTGAACAAGCGGTGGCTTGTCCTTTGCTGGAAGGTATTGATCTATCAGGTGCTAAAGGTGTATTGGTATTGATTACCGCCGCAAAGAATTCTCTGAAACTCAGTGAATCAAAACTCGCGATGAATACAATTCGAGCTTTTGCATCGGCTGATGCACATGTTATTTATGGCACGGCATACGATGATTCTCTAGGTGATGACTTACGCGTAACGGTAGTTGCTACAGGATTAAGTCGCTCAAACAACCGCAGATCAGCGCCAAAAATTGAAATTGTAAAAGCCACAGGAACTGACGGACTTTCTTATTTTGCGAACAATGCAAATAAGAATAATGGCAATATGGCTGTTAGCGGTGGGAATAACGATTGGACGAATATCGATACACCGGCTGTGCAACGTGGTTGGGGACAGCATCCAGATCGAACCAGTGCAGCAGCCAAAGTAGATGCATTGTCATCAGGTGGTATGGGGGATTTCGAAATTCCTGCATTCTTAAGACGCCAAGCGGATTAAAGGCTATTATTTAATTTCGTCTCTAGTGATTCGATACAATTGAATTACAAATGTCATAGAAATAACGACTTGATAATTTAATGCTTCAGCAAAAGACGATTAAGAAAGCAATTCACACTGTGGGAGTAGGGCTGCACAGTGGTCAACGAGTTGAAATCACTTTAAAGCCTGGACTACCCAATACGGGCATTATTTTTCGGCGTACTGACATCAAGGATTCAACCGACATTCATGTTTCTGCGCAATCAGTTACTGATACGCGGCTCGCTTCCACTATTTCCAATAACGAAGTTAAAGTCCAAACAGTGGAGCACTTGATGTCGGCTTGTGCTGGTTTGGAAATTGACAATTTGTATGTTGATATCACTGGTGAAGAAATACCAATTCTTGATGGTTCATCATCAACTTTTGTATTCTTATTGAAACGGGCTGGAATCGAGGTGCAAAAAGCACCAAGACAATTCATACGTGTGACATCACCAATCATGGTCTCCGAAGGAGAAGGTGAAACTTTGAAGTGGGCTAAATTAGATCCACATCATGGTTTCAAACTAAATTTTGAAATCCAATTCGCACACAGTGCGGTTGACGCTACTGGTCAAATTTCAGATTTCGAAATTGGTAGGGATTCGTACGAACGTGATATTGCCAGAGCGAGGACATTTTGTTTTACAAAAGACGTAGAAATGATGCGAGGGATTGGTCTGGCGCTAGGTGGTGGTTTGGATAATGCAATCGTAATGGACGATTACAAAGTCTTGAATTCCGATGGATTGAGATACAGTGACGAGTTTGTTAAGCACAAAATGTTAGATGCAATGGGAGATCTCTATTTATTAGGGCGTCCATTGCTAGCTTGCTACTCTGCATTCCGTTCAGGTCATGCCTTGAATAATAAGTTATTAAGGGCTTTGTTAGAACAAAAAGACGCTTTTGAATATGTCACGATAGATGAAAAGGGTGATATCCCAAGTGGTTACGGGCAGTTAATGAATGCTTTTTAAGCATAGAAAGAATACTCATGCTGGTATTTAGATGGATCATGCTCTTGTCTATGGTTTCATGTGCAGCTCTGTTTGTTCTATTTGCTTTTACTGGAAATGATCAATACAAAAAGCATGGTCTAAATTTACTGAAATTCACATTGGCAATCCTATTCGTGTTTTTTGGTGTTTTGATTTTTCAACGAATCTAGAATTGCGGCCAATCTGGATGTTAGTTATATAAGGCAGCTCACTAATAACTTCTGCCTGCTTTATAAAAGGCAGAACGTTTTCGCTCAGTAGCAGTGGCATTTTTAATTTTGCTTAAAGAGTCATTGGTATGTGCATGTGTAATCGCCAGACCCAAAGCATCTGAAGCATCCATGCCAGGCAAACTTGGAAGTGTCAACAATCGTTTTACCATCTCTTGAATTTGTATTTTTTGTGCTCGTCCATAACCAACGACGGCTTGTTTCATCTGTAAAGCTGTGTATTCGAAAACAGGTAGTTGTTTCGAAACCAGGGCTGCAATGCAAGCTCCTCGTGCTTGTCCCAAAAGTAGAGTAGATTGTGGGTTGACATTGACAAACACGATTTCAACAGAAGCAATATCGGGCTGATAGCGCGTGACAATTTCTTGTATCCCTTCGAAAATTACTTTAATTCTGCTTGGCAAATCTCCTGTTTCGATGTGGGTCGTGCTGATTGTGCCACTGGCAACATAGGTAATATTTGAACCATCTTTGTCTATGACGCCAAACCCAGTTGTTCGTAATCCAGGGTCAATGCCTATGATTCGCATATTATGGGGTTTCAGCATCGCCTAAGCGTGCAACGATAGTGGATGTACGACTGATAAGATAGGGCGATGAAGAGTTTTTTTCATAAAATTTTGGCCTTGGTAACATGACAGCTAGACGGGCAGATTCATAAACATTCAATTGCTTGGCAGGTTTTTTGAAATAATGCTGTGCTGCTGCTTCAGCCCCAAATATCCCTTCCCCCCATTCAACGTTGTTCAAGTAAATTTCCAGAATTTTTTGTTTTGAGAGTATTAACTCGATCAATACAGTCAATACAAATTCTTGACCTTTACGAAATAAAGTACGCTCTCCAGAGAGGAATAAATTTTTTGCCAATTGTTGACTGATGGTAGAGCCGCCAATTACTTTTGGCGGCTTAACAGGCCTTTGTTGCGATTTGTTTGTGACGGCTGGATTTCGCTTAGCCCTTTGTTCTGCCAGTTCTTGAGCTTTTGAATTTTTCAACCAAGCCTGCTCTATGGCATCCCATTCAATGCCATCATGGTATACAAAATCACCATCTTCAGCTGCAATGACGGCTCGCTTTAAATTAGAAGAAATTTCTGAATAATTCACCCATGATTGTTGCCACTTAAGCGATTTATATTTTTCGATAATGCGCCAAGTCTCTGATCGCTGAAATGCGCTAGATTGTGGTGTCACAACCGGCATCCAGCAAATTTTAAATAAGAAAAAAATTTGCAAAGTGAAAACAGCTGCAATGAATAATAAAAATAATTGTCGTGCTGCTTTCATCATGCTTAACAAATTATTGTTGAGTCAATTTGGTTTTAAGGCCATCATCTCTTGTAAATCGAAATTGTGAGACCATCACAATTTCATCCGCGCCACGGCGCATGGCAGGTGAAAATACTCCAAATGGTCCTGATGCATTCGCAATAGCAAGTGCACGACGGTCCAGTGCCAAATTCCCTGAACTCTGCACAACTTCTGAAGACAGTATTCTGCCGTCATGGTTAACTGTCAATATGATTGTTAAATCGCCATAGAGTTTTCTACCCGCTATTTCTGGGAAATTGGCTGTACCTTTTGCTTCGATTTTTTGTTTCAATTGATCATAGTACAGTGCATAAACTTCTTCCCTTGTCGCAGGGCTGATATAGCGCTTCTTTGGTCGTGCATTTTCTTGGGAAATTCGTTGTTCAATTTCACCGAGTAATTTGCTCAATTTGCGTCGCTTTTCCTCTTGTGCTTGTGCTTCAGGAGAAAGATTCGATTTATTGGGTTCTGGAACTGGCAATAATGCGATCTGCGCTTTCAGCTGTGCTAGAAGCAACATTTGCTGTTCTTGTAAGGTATTCATCCTTATAGATGTGTCTACGCTGGCTTCACCCAATGCAGTGAGTTCTGAGTTGGCTAAAAAAGTCGTGGCTCTACCTGCTTCGGCATCTCCACCACCAGCCAAATTGTGTTGTGCAATGGCTTGAGCTTTACTCGGTTTCTCGTCTGAATGCGCGTTGACCAAGATAACTTCGAGCGGGGTGTCTTGAAAAACGCGATTGAAACTTTCAGGATCTACAAAACGTATTGTTAACAATACTGTGTGAAAAATAACAGATACACCGAGTGCAATTTGTAGCGTGCTGAGTGAGCGAAATTTTTCGTTTAAATAATGAATTGATTTCATTCGACGTTATTCAGCATTGATTGCAGTCAAGTTCTTCGGCCGGCTCAATCGTCATAGCGATTGAAACCGTCCCCGATGCTGCCATATCTTCTTCTTGTGCATCTTCATCGTCAGTCAAAGCAGAATCAAATTGCTCACCATCGGTCAATTTTTCGATCACAGTGGCAGAGACATCTAAAGTAATTTCATCAATCGCACCCAATTTGATTCGTACTTTTGTACCTTTGGCCAAATTGTTTGCGCCTGTCACTTGTACAACGAGTGGAATTTCATCGGCACGAACAGTGTTTTCTTTTAAAACAGTCGCTATCAGTTCGCTGATTTTTTTCTGCTGAATATACTTCAAAGTCCAATATCTCTCCATGCCATTTTGATACTGACTGTAGTCAGCATAAGTGACTTCAAAATTAGAAATAATCGAGAATAAATCTGCATCCTTTGGCTTAAACGGTGCAACCAAAGGCGCCGTTTGGCCGTTTTGAATACAGCAAATAATTTGCCATTGATTCACCAAATCGGTGTAGCGACGCAAGGGAGACGTGCTCCATGCATAACTGGACACACCAATACCTGCGTGGGGCAATGCCTTGGTACCCATGCGAACTTTGATGCCAGGACTCAGACTGGCTTGACTGCGGTAGATTCCAGGCACTTTATGCTCAGCCAATAAATTACCCCATGTGCTGTTTGCCAAAATCATGGTTTCAGCGACGATTAAATCAAGTGGTGAACCCCGTAATCTGGGCGTAATTTGTACTGTTTCATCACCAGTTGGCGCTGCGCCTGTTTTATCCAAGAGCTTGAAGTTGTAATCAGGACGGTTAAATGTTTCAGGTTTACCACGAACAGCTTCACGCTGCGTTTTGAGATGGCAGGCTAATTTGTATAAAAATGCCAGCTCTTGCCGATTGATTTTGGATGGAATATCGACATTGGGTGACTCGTGCGTCATATCGGTCAGCCACTGCTCAGTCACGACGGTGTCCAAGGTGTCATGACGAAGATTGACAGCAATGGGCACTTCTTCAACTTTGCTTTGCACAGACAATATTTCGAATGTCGCCTCATTCAATGTGACATACAAAGAGACAGCTGGGCAATTCTGACCTTCTGCCAAAGTAAACTTCTGCACAATGTCATCAGGCAGCATGGTGATTTTGTTGCCAGGCATGTAAACCGTGGACAGTCGGTGACGCGCAACAGTATCAATTTCACTTCCAGGTTTGATCGCTAAGGCGGGCGCGGCAATGTGAATGCCAACAATGACTGTTCCGGAATTGATCCCTTGTACCGACAAGGCATCGTCAATTTCCGTGGTCGCTGAATCATCAATAGAAAATGCGGCGACTTGGGCAATTGGCAGGTTCTCAATCTCAGCAGGCGCTTGCAAAGCAGGGAAGGCTGTGCCTTTAGGAAAATTGTCAAATAAAAATCGTTGCCAGTGGAACTGGTATGCCGATGTAATGGCGCCAGACTTTTGTAGCAAAAGCAATGGAGGTGTATTGCTAGCGCGCGCAGCTTCAACGACTGCTTTGTACTCTGCTGCATTCTTATCAGGTTTGAACAAAATTTTGAACAATTGTTCTTTTATTGGAGCTGGGCATTGACCGCTAGCCAAAGCTAGCGCCCATTCTGATATTTGCAATTGCACTTGTTTCTTTTTTTCAATTGCAAGTAGCGCTTGTTGCACGATTTCGGGTGCGGCTTTTTTGAAGCGTCCTTTACCTGCGCGACGAAAATAATGGGGTGACTCGAACAAGCAAAAGAGCGCGGCAGCTTGTTGAGCGGCGCTGGCTTTGTCATCAAAGTAATCGTGTGCCAAATCGGCAAAACCGAACTCGTCATCTGGTGAACATTCCCATGCCAATGCTGCGTCCATCGTTTTGCAGAGATTTTGTGCTTCAGAGATCAGTTGACCAGGTGTGGGTTTTTCAAATTGCAACAATACATTTGCTGCTTTGATCTTGACCCTTTTGCCGCTGTCCAACTCAATTTGGAATGAACTGTCAGTTGACGACATCACGCGTCCAGCTAAAAATTTACCCGTTTCTTCAAATAATGCGTACATGGGCGCAATTGTCCCATGCAAAATGTCGATTTCAGTCAATTTTTACAACAAGATGGCCCTCTAGTCGGTTGATAATTCAGCACATGACCCGCGGATTAAATAATATTTCCCTTTTACAGCGAATTGCCCCTGTTTTTAGAGGCTTTGATGTGCCACTGATTGTGGCGGTCGCTCTACTGGCGTGCGTGGGACTGGTGGCAATGTACTCATCTGGTTATGACCATGGAACACGCTTTGTTGACCATGCCCGCAATATGATGATTGCGGCAACGGTGATGTTTGTGGTGGCCCAAATTCCACCACAGCGTTTAATGGAATTGGCGGTACCACTTTACACCTTTGGTGTGGTTTTGCTGATTGCTGTTGCTATTTTTGGGATCACCAAAAAAGGCGCGAGGCGTTGGATCAATGTGGGCGTGGTGATACAACCCAGTGAGATTCTGAAAATCGCCATGCCATTGATGTTGGCCTGGTGGTTTCAAAAACGTGAAGGGCAATTACGACCATTGGACTTTTTGGTGGCAGGATTGTTACTGGCCGTACCAGTAGGTTTAATCATGAAGCAACCCGATTTAGGGACTTCGCTCTTGGTGTTGGCGGCGGGAATATCGGTGATCTTTTTTGCCGGTATCAAGTGGAAATGGATACTGCCACCCTTGCTGATTGGCGTTATTGGCGTAGCCTTGCTCATCATTTACGAACCACAGTTATGCGCAGATGATGTCAATTGGCGTGTGCTTCATGAATACCAACGCCAGCGCGTTTGTACACTGTTGGACCCAGCGCGTGACCCGTTAGGAAAGGGCTTTCACATCATCCAAGGCATGATCGCCATTGGATCGGGTGGCTTGCTGGGCAAAGGGTTTATGCAAGGCACACAAACCCATTTGGAATTCATACCCGAACGCACAACCGATTTTATTTTTGCTGCATTTTCGGAAGAGTTTGGCTTGCTTGGGAATATATTGCTAATCGGCTGCTTCATATTTTTAATCTTGCGAGCCATGTTGATCGCGCTAGAGGCGCCTTCTTTATTTACACGGCTTTTGGCAGCCAGCGTGACCATGATTTTTTTCACCTATGCCTTTGTCAATATGGGTATGGTCAGCGGAATATTGCCAGTTGTTGGCGTGCCCTTGCCATTTGTCAGTTATGGCGGAACTGCGATGGTGACATTGGGTATGGCACTTGGGATTTTGATGTCGGTGAGCAAATCCAAACGTCTGATGCAAACCTAATTCAAACGTAAAGCAAACATGAGTTTTGTTGCATGAATACCAAGGAAATGCTGGCACATCCAGCTCACCTATTGGCTTTGGGCTTTGGTTCTGGGCTCAGCCCCATCGCGCCTGGAACGATTGGGACACTGTCGGCATGGCTGTCGTATGTGTTGTTGTCATCGGTTTTAACGGAAGTTCAGTGGGGGATACTCATTGTTGTTTCGTTTTTTATCGGTTGGTGGTCATGCATTGTCACTGCCAAGAATATGGGCGTTGCTGATCCTGGCTCTATTGTTTGGGACGAGGTTGTGGCCTTTTGGCTGGTATTGCTGGTGATAAGCCCAACCGGGTTTTGGGGCCAATGCCTTGGTTTTGCGCTTTTTAGATTTTTTGATGCAGTCAAATTTGGGCCAGTGGCATGGGCTGATCAAACATTCAAGGGCTTTGGTGCGCGTGGTGGTTTTGGCATCATGTTTGACGATTTGGTAGCTGCGTTTTGCACCTTGCTGGTGTTAGCCCTGTGGCGTTCGATTTTTTAGTTGAGTTATTGAGCATGAACAAAGCACAAGTAATGCTATCAAATCCAGAGCAAACTAGGCAATCATTATGCCTGCTAGTGGCCAATTTGATGCTTAAAAATAAAATATCACTGGCTACGGCTGAAAGTTGCACAGGTGGCCTCATTGCAGCGGCTTGCACCGATTTGCCAGGTTCTAGCCAATGGTTTGAACGTGGTTTTGTGACTTACTCAAACGCTGCTAAAACTGAACTGCTGGGCGTTGATGCTGCTTTGATAGAGCATGATGGTGCAGTCAGTGAGGCTGTGGCTATGGCGATGGTACATGGCGCGATCAAGCATAGCCGTGCCGATGTAGCAGTGGCGGTGACAGGTATTGCTGGACCCGATGGCGGTAGTGCGAAAAAACCTGTTGGAACGGTTTGGATAGCGTGGAGTGTTCTGGGCAAAACCACTGCCACGTGCCATCATTTTGCGGGCGACCGAGCTGCCGTACGTGAACAAACAGTGCTATCGGCTTTACAAGGCTTGATTGACCGAATGTCCGTTTTAGGCAATTAGTTGGTCAAATTACTGCATTGTCCAGCCGTGGCTCACGATCAGTGATTGTCCAGTCAAGGCGTTGGTTGGAAATGCAGCAAACATCAACGCCACTTCTGCCACGTCTTGCACGGTGGTGAATTCACCGTCCACGGTGTCTTTGAGCATGATGTTTTTGATGACATCAGCTTCAGATATGCCAAATTTGGCAGCTTGCTCAGGAATCTGTTTGTCAACCAATGGGGTGCGCACAAAACCTGGGCAAATGACGTTGGAACGCACGCCATGTGCAGCGCCTTCTTTGGCGACCACTTTGGACAAACCCATCAAACCGTGCTTCGCGGTCACATAAGGAGCTTTGAGCATGGAGGCCACATGGGAATGCACCGATCCCATGTAAATCACACTGCCACCACGTTTGCCTGCGTACATGTGGGGCAGGCAGGCTTTGGTGGTTAAGAATGCGCCATCGAGGTGAATGGCCAACATCTTGCGCCATTCAGCCAGGCTGAATTCTTCAACCGGGTGAACGATTTGTATACCTGCGTTGCTCACCAAAATGTCAACCGTGCCCCAAGCAGCGACTACTGAAGCCACACCCGCATTGACTTGTGCTTCATCGGTCACATCCATGGCAACACCCATCGCCTGAAACCCAAGTGCACGAATTTCAGCCGCAGCTGCTTCGGCAGCGTCTTTGTTCATATCAGCAATGGCAACTTTGGCACCGTTCTTGGCATAAGTCAGTGCAATTTCTTTACCGATGCCACTGGCAGCGCCTGTCACGATGGCAATTTTGTCTTTGAGTTTCATGTTTATCTTTCAAATGAATGGTTGCAAAAAAAGGGAGCTGCTACAGCTGTGCAAATAACTCTCAAATCATCTCATCACTTATTGCACTGATTAAGCAGTAATATGTCGCTATTATGTCTCTCAAACGTGTCAATAAACTGACTTCTTACCCATTGGTCAATGCCTTGCATTCGCGTCAAATCGAGCAGGCGCTTGCTGGCCAGCTGCCACCCCATACTTTGATGCAACGTGCCGGTTTGGCTATCGCTAAATTGGCGATTGCAATTGCTCCCCATGCAAAAACGATTTGGGTGGTTTGTGGGCCGGGTAACAACGGTGGCGATGGTCTTGAAGCCGCCATGCATTTGCACAATTGGGCGGTGCAAAATGGCAGATCGAATCAAACTCAAACCATTGTTGTCACGTGGCTAGGCGATGAATCGCGTTGCCCACCCGATGCACTGGCATCATTGCAGCGTGCCCGTAGTGCAGGCGTACATTTTGCTGAGCAAGCTCCTGAACATTGTGATTTGGCGATTGATGCGCTGTTGGGGATAGGTGGCGGTCAAAAACCCCTGTCAGAAAAAATGTCACAGCACTTGCAGCACATGCATGCTTGTGCGGGTTCTATTTTGTGTGTTGACCTGCCTAGTGGTTTGGATGCAGATACAGGACGCTACGCTGCGTCTGCAAGTGATACAAGCATTGGCAAAGATAATGCTATAAATAAAATAGCACCTCAGGCAATATATACGCCGGCTAGAGGCCAAAAAGACCATGTATTTTGTCTGTCGCTGTTAACTTTAAAGCCTGGGCTCTTCACGGCACAAGGAAAAGATGCAGCAGGGCAGGTTTGGTTTGATGACCTCGGAGCAAGTGAAGAGGATTGCACCATACATGCTTCGGCTTGGGTTTTGGGTGCTGATCGCCTCAAACGTTCACAGCGAGCACATGACAGCCACAAAGGCAGCTTCGGTGATGTGGCCATCGTTGGTGGTGCTGAGGGGATGACCGGTGCGGCCTTGCTGTCAGCGCGAGCAAGTTTGCATGCTGGCGCGGGGCGGGTTTTGGTTGCCCTGTTGGACGGCGGCAGCATGCGTGTTGACCCTGCTCAGCCAGAATTGATGTTTCGTACTGTGCCAGCGATTCTTGATATCAAGGTTTTGCGCCAGACTACCGTGGTGTGCGGCTGCGGTGGCGGTGATGCCGTTCGACAAGTGTTGCCTGCAGTGCTATCACACGCACCACGTTTGGTCTTAGATGCCGATGCCTTGAATGCCATTGCACAAGATACTTCATTGCAAACGTTGCTGCAAAGCAGAGCGCAACGCAAAGGTTTGAACACGCCATATTTTCAAACCATTTTGACCCCACATCCTTTAGAGGCGGCACGTTTGCTTGATTGCAGTGCGGCACACATTCAGTCCAATCGACTACAGGCAGCTCAACAGTTAGCCAGCCGATTTGCATGCACGGTGGTTTTGAAAGGTTCGGGCAGCATCATCGCTGCGCCTGACGAAGTACCTTGCATCAACAGCACCGGCAATGCCAAACTGGCGACGGCTGGAACGGGCGATGTGCTGGCTGGTATGGTTGCGGCATTGTTGGCACAGGGTGTAACAGCATTTCAATCCGCTTGCGCTGCGACTTACTTGCATGGTCGTGTAGCAGACGACTGGCCTGTTGACCAAGCATTGACAGCCAGTGAAATGGTTAAACTCAGTGCTTTGCTTGGCTAATGCAATTGGCATAATTGATTGCTACAGCCTATGGGCACAGCAATTCTCGACGTAACAACATGATCCTTTTTTACATCATCAGTGCCACTTTAATTGCTGGTATCGGTAGCGTTTGGTTAGCAGCAGCCTTGAGTTTTGGCGTGCTGGCACGCTACACACAACACATGCTCAGTTTGGCTGCAGGTGCTTTGCTGTCTACCGCATTCATGCATTTGCTGCCTGAGGCATTTGAGAGCCAAGCGGGTGCCAATGATTTGTTTTTAACACTTCTGGTCGGCTTGCTCTTTTTCTTCATGTTGGACAAAGCCGAGTTATGGCACCACGGTCATGAACACCATCATCAAAGTAACAGCCAAGATCAAAACCATGACCAACATCACAAAGCACATGACCATAGCCACGTTCCGCAAGCAGGTAGTTGGGCTTTGTTAACAGGTGACAGCGTGCACTGCTTTGGTGACGGCGTGTTGATTGCTTCTGCGTTCATGGCTGATGTACGCTTGGGCGTGGTGGCGGCGCTGGCTGTGCTGGCGCATGAAGTGCCGCACCACATGGGAGATTTGGCGGTGTTGTCACAAAGTGTCCAAAACCGCAACAACAAGCGGCTGGCATTGTTCAAAGTTTCATTGGCTGGCGCAGTCACTGCCATTGGCGGCATGGTTGGGTATTGGTTGGTTATCCAATTGCAAGACTACTTGCCGTATTTTTTGGTCATTGTCAGCAGCAGTTTCATTTATGTTGCTCTGGCTGATTTGATACCGCAATTGCAAAAACACTTGAATCTAAAACAAACCATTGCGCAGATTGCATGGTTGGGTATAGGCATTGCCATGGTTACTTTTGCCAGTGGTTTTGCACATGGGCATTGAAATTTAAATAAATTCATCCACACAAAGGAAGCATTCATGACAGTGAAATTCAATTCCAATTTTTTTCATACCTTTAAATTTGTACCATTTGCAACATTGATGGCCACATCTGTATTGGCTACACAAGCCTTCGCTGCAGAGGCTGAAGTGGATGTGATGGGCAAAGGCAATACCCAACTTGAATTCAAGCTTGCCCAAAGCAAAGATAAGAGCAATGACTACAAAGAAACCTCAACGCCATTTCTTGCGCGTATCGGGGTGACAGAGACAATAGAAATTCGTGTTGCTGCAAATGGCTACATCAATAGTACCGTTCTGGGTGAAACAACACGCGGCATGGGCGATACCAATTTAGGCGTGCGCTGGCGTTTACAAGAGACTGATGAGAAAACGGGACAAACGGGTATGGCTTTGCAGTTAGAGCAAGGTTTGCCCACTGGGGCGAGTGCATTTAAGTCGGATGGTGGCAGCACTGCTTTGAAATTCACCGCAGCGTGGGCTTTGCCAAATGACATGTCCTTGGGTGTTCAACCCGGCTTGTTGCGGGTTAAAAATGAAGCTGGGCGTTGGTATGTTGCGCCCAGTGTGTCTGTTACCTTTGCCAAAAGCTGGACCCCCCAATTTCGCACGGTGGCAGAGTTGATTGCGCCACAGCTCACGTCTTTGGGCAACGGTGGGAATCAAATTTTTGCCGCATTGGGAGCCACTTACAGTTTAAATGACATGTTTGAGCTTGAGGTTTTCTATGCGCGTTCTCTGAATTCAAATGCCCCAACAAACAATCTTGCGGCTGGTGTGAACGTCAAATTTTGAAGGTTTGAAAATAATAGCAAGCGCTAAACGGCTGGTAAACACTCTGTGAAACCTTGAAGTTCAGCAGGTAATTCGGCCAGCAACTCGACTCGTTCTTGCGTTGCAGGATGTGTGAATTGCAAACGCCACGCGTGCAAAAACATGCGTTTTAGCGGAAATTTGATGCTGGCTGTCGGTTTTTGCAAAGACTTGTTCAGCTCAAAATCACCATATTTGTCATCACCCGCTATGGGGTAGCCTTCGCTGGCAAGGTGCACCCTGATTTGGTGGGTGCGCCCTGTTTTGATGGTGACTTCCAACAAAGTAAATCCTTTGAACTTGCTTCTGATTTTGACCAAGGTGACAGACTTCATCCCATCCGGATCGTCTTTGGTGGTCACTTTCACGCGCCTTTCACCTTCTGAGCCATCCGGATTTTGCAACAGGTATTTATGCAGAGGCTTGTCCAATACTTTTTTATTAGCAGGCCAGCTACCTGCCACGAGTGCCAGATAAGTCTTGCCTGTTTCACGTTCGCGAAATTGGTTTTGCAAATTGGTTAAGGCACTGCGTTTTTTGGCAATCAACAAAATACCGCTGGTTTCGCGGTCTAAGCGGTGCACCAGTTCAAGAAATTTAGCGGCTGGTCTGGCCATGCGCATTTGCTCAATCACACCCAAACTGATTCCCGAGCCACCGTGCACGGCGCTGCCAGCGGGCTTGTTAACGACGAGCAAGTGATCGTCTTCGATGATGATGGGCAAATCTTTGTGCACCGATGCTTTTTGCGCAGTTGCTCTACCAGCTGTCGGCGTGATCTTTGTGGCATGGCTGCTTGGCGTCATTCGCTCTGAGACCCTAACCGGTGGAATGCGCACCATGTCGCCCAATTGCAAGCGCGTGTCTGCTGCGGCTCTGCCCTTGTTGACCCGCACTTCGCCACTTCGAATAATGCGGTAAACATGGGTTTTGGGGACACCTTTGAGCTCGCGTATCAAAAAATTGTCCAAGCGCTGACCGTCGGAATTTTCATCCACACAGATGTTTTCAACCTTGGCTTTGGTAACAGCTGGCGTTATTAACCGGCAATTCCTTGGTCAAATTTTGAGTATTAAGCACTTTATTCAATACAGGCTCTATAATGTGCAGCACTAGCGCCGCTGTGTAAGTAACTGATTTATTTGGAGTTTAGCCCATATCAGAACCACCACTTGACAGCAATAAGCTGGTTTAAGTCGATGTCAGCCTGAAGACACGCACACAAACACGCAAAGCCAATGCTTGCTGTGGTCTGCGATCAAAAGGTGTAAACCGATGAGTTGAGGACATAAATACGGAATACCCAAAATGTGTGAGCCACTTCTTAAATAGATGGGCTTGTGCATCAAATTGTTGAAATCATAGATAAGTGAATACGAGTTTGATAGATTTTGTTTGCAAACAGCGCGTCCTGCATACTGACATTTCAGTATGCATTGCCGTGCCAGCAAATTAAAGCCATTAAATTTACGCCTTTATCTCGAATTGTTGATTTCAAGCGCCTTGGTGAGTCAGTTGTGATTTGGTTTTTGAACCAGAGCGCACCTTTCATTCACTGCAAACGGCAATTCCCACCCGTCTCAATTCATCTGTTTTGATGTTGTTTGCTCGATATGTGAGCATGTAATGGAAACAGAAGAAGGAAACTACCGATGAAACGGATGCTAATTAATGCCACTCAGACTGAAGAACGTCGTTTGGCCATTGTTGATGGACAAAAACTCCTCGACTACGAAATTGAAATCGAAGGGCGCGAACAACGCAAAGGCAATATCTACCAAGCCATTGTGACGCGTGTTGAACCTTCACTTGAAGCTTGCTTTGTGGATTACGGTGAAGACCGTCACGGGTTTTTGCCATTTAAAGAAGTCTCAAAAATGTACTTTGCGCAAGGGGTAGCCCCGAGTCAAGCGCGCATTCAAGACGCCATCAAAGAAGGCCAACAACTCTTGGTGCAGGTTGAAAAAGAAGAGCGTGGCAACAAAGGCGCGGCACTCACCACCTTTATTTCATTGGCAGGCCGATATGTCGTCTTGATGCCAAACAACCCACGTGGCGGTGGTGTCAGCCGCCGTATCGAGGGTGATGACCGTGCTGAACTCAAAGAAGCTTTGGATCAACTGGAATATCCCAATGGCATGAGCATCATTGCCCGCACCGCAGGTATTGGACGCAGTGCGCCCGAATTGCAGTGGGACTTGAATTACTTGCTCAAATTATGGGCTGCCATTGATGGTGCTGCCAAAAGCGGCAAAGGCGCATTCTTGATTTACCAAGAATCCAGTTTGGTCATTCGTGCTATTCGCGATTATTTCAATGCGGATATTGGCGACATTTTGATCGACACCGATGATGTGTATGAACAAGCACAGCAGTTCATCGCACATGTGATGCCAGAACATGCTGGCAAGGTAAAGCGCTATCGCGACGATGCGCCTTTGTTCAGCCGCTTCCAGATTGAACACCAAATTGAATCGGCTTATGCCCGTACGGTGCAACTGCCCAGCGGTGGTGCGATTGTGATTGACCATACGGAAGCTTTGGTTTCTGTTGACGTCAACTCTGCGCGTGCCATACGTGGTGGTGATATCGAGGAAACAGCGACTCGTACCAATTTAGAAGCTGCAGATGAAGTGGCACGCCAAATGCGTTTGCGCGATTTGGGTGGTTTGGTCGTGATTGACTTCATTGACATGGATGAAAGCCGCAACCGCCGCGAAGTTGAAAACCGCTTGCGTGATGCATTGCGACAAGACCGTGCACGCGTACAGTTTGGCACCATCAGCAAATTTGGTCTGATGGAAATGAGCCGCCAGCGCTTAAAGCCTGCATTGGCTGAAGGTGCTTCTATTCCATGCCCACGTTGTGGTGGAGCTGGACATATTCGCGATACCGAATCCAGCGCGCTGCAAATTTTGCGAATTATTCAAGAGGAATCTTTGAAAGACAGCACGGCGTCCATTTTGTGCCAAGTGCCTGTGGATGTTGCGTCATTCTTGCTCAACGAAAAGCGCACAGAAATTGCCAAAATCGAACTCAAACAGCGCATCAATGTGCTGATGGTGCCCAATAAAACATTGGAAACACCTAATTACCGCCTAGAGCGATTGAAACATGATGACCCACGTCTAGACAACATTGAAGCCAGCTACAAAATGGCAGAGGAAGTTGAAGACCCAACCGCCGTCACACGCCGTTCGCAAGAACCTACTAACAAGCAAACACCATTGATCAAAGGTGTGTTGCCAGATGCGCCTGCTCCTGAAGCTGCACCGCGCGCGATTGCATCTGCAGCTGAGAATCCAACGCAGAGTGCTACCAAAGTGGCAACGCCCAAACCAGCATCTAAAGGATTCTTTGCCTGGATTAAAGGATTGTTTGGGTCACCTGCAAGCACTGATCAGGTCGCTACAAATCTGCGACAAACGTGCAACAAGCCCGCGGCAATGGTCGAAACTCGCCAAATGGCGAGCGTCGTGATGGTCGTCGCCAGAGGGTCGCGAAGGTCGAGACAGCCGCCCTGGACGTGGTCGCGGTGAACGCAACACCGAGCGGACAGAAGGCAAAAATACCGAAGGCCGCAACGATACCCGAGGCCCACGCAGCAATGGACGGAATCAACGACCCGATAACCGTGCGGATAGAGAGGCTTTGCAAAATCCTGAAAATGCTACTAAAAATATAGCACAAGAGCAAACAAACACGACGGCTAATGCCGAATTTGATTCAAACAAAAAGAATCAACGCCAAGGTGGACGACCTCCAAGAGGTGAGAAACGTGAGCGTGGTGAACGCACAGATCGGGCGAACCGGACAAGTGACGAAACCGTCAATGGCGCAGTAGCCGCTGCTACGGTGGCAGCAACTGCCATGCTTGCTGGAGACGTTGCCGGCGCACAAGACATGTCAACCCAAGATGCTCAGCAAAGCACGACGCAAGACACTGGGCGTAGGTGAACGCAGTGATAAAGGTGAACGTCGCTCGCGTGACCGCTATGGCCGTGAGCGCCGTGAACGCAATGGTGATCGCAATGGTGAACGTTCAGAGCGTCAAAATGGTGATGAGCAAAATCAGTTGAACAATGGTGCTACTGATGCACCCTCTCAACAAGAGATGCCAACTGCAGATCGTGGGCAAAGCTATTTTGCAGTAGCCAATGGCAACACTGCATCATCAACTGCTTCATCTGCTGGCACACCAACCGAAACGCCAGCAATTGATGCTGTGTCTGAGCCACAAGTGAAGGTGCAAGCGACTGAGAAGACTGATGTTGCTTCAATTCCAGCGAAAACACCTGCAAGTGCAAAGTCGGTGGTAAGCATGCCAGCTGTGACTGCATACACATTGCCTAGCCACGGAATTAGCTGAAGTTGCGAATAACTCTGGTTTGCAATGGGTGGGATCAGATGCGTCCAAAGTGGCTGCGGCGCAAGCTGCGATTGCTGCCGAAGCTGCTGCAGCACCTGCACATGTACCGCGCGAGCGCCCAGCACCCGTGGAAATTGATTCCAGCCCGCTCATCATGGTAGAAACCAAACGCGATTTGCGCGATATGCAGCTTCCATTTGAAACACCCACTGCATAAATTTGCCTAGTTCGCAACAAGCCGCTGCAGTCAAAAGCTCAGCGGCTTTTTTGTGCCGTAATTTTTAGCTTGTTTTCAGAGAAAATAGCATTTTATTTAATGGAAAAATTTCTATGTCTATATACGCAAAACTCGAAACTTTGGGCATCAAACTTCCGCCAGTCGCCATTCCTGCAGCAGCTTATGTACCCTACGTACAGACTGGCAATTTGGTTTTTTTAAGCGGTCATATTGCAAAAAAAGACGGCAAACCATGGGTCGGGCAGTTGGGTAAGAACATCGATACTGCGGAGGGCAAAGCTGCTGCACGTGTCATTGCCATTGATCTTCTGGGCACATTGCATGCAGCAGTGGGCGATTTGAACAAGGTCAAACGCATTGTCAAAGTGATGAGTCTGGTCAATTCAACAGGTGATTTCACCGAACAGCACCTGGTCACCAATGGTTGCTCAGAGTTGCTAGGTGAAGTCTTTGGCGCAACGGTGGGTGCACATGCACGCAGCGCTTTTGGTGTTGCTCAAATTCCAATGGGTGCCTGCGTTGAAATTGAATTGATTGCAGAAATCTAGCCATCGGTCTTTGCTTATATTTACGATAGATCCAGCCCCTGAATTTTTTTAACTAGAGGCTGAAAAAAATAGTGCCCTAGTATTAACCCTAGCTATTTGGGCATACTCGGGGCTTATCGCGTGATGGCGAACAGCTATCATCAAGCCATCAGACAAATCCTATCGCAAGCCCAAGTTGTGGGCTTCGCTTTGCGTTTGTCATGCCTCGTTTTTTATCTCTGGGAGCATCAATATGAATGGGTTACTCAAATTCTCGAAAGGAGTGGACGGCTTAAATACCGTCGTCGGCAAGGCAACCATGTGGTTGATTTTAGCCACGACCATCATCAGTGCCGGCAATGCGATTGTGCGAAAAATATTTAACGTCAGCTCCAACGGCTTGCTCGAAATTCAATGGTATTTATTCGCTGCAGTGTTTTTGTTGGGCGCAGGATATGGATTCTTGCGAAATTCACACGTTCGCATCGACTTCATCTCCTCCAAGCTCAGTCATCGTGCAAGGAATTGGATCGATGTGCTTGGCATCGTTTTGGTTTTGTTTCCATTTTGCGTCATCATTATTTCCTTGGGTTGGCCATTTTTCATGCAAGCATTTACAAGTGGCGAAATGTCACAAAATGCGGGTGGCCTGATTCGCTGGCCTGCTTATGTATTGATTCCAATTGGTTTTGCACTGCTGATGTTGCAAGGCGTTTCTGAGCTGATTAAACGCATTGCTTTTCTGACAGGCAACGGCCCTGATGTTTTGGAAAGTGATGATGCCAAGTCAGACGATCAAAAGAAACTCGAAGAACTCGAAGCGCAAACAGCGCGTGACTTGGCAGGAGCAAAATAATGCAAGAAACTTTCCTATTCCAACAGTTTGTACCGTTGATGTTCATGGGCTTGTTTGCCTTGTTGTTGACTGGTTTTCCAGTTGCGTTTGGCTTGGCTGCAACGGGTTTGTTGTTCGGTTTTATTGGTATTGAAGCGGGATATTCCCCAGTGCCATGTTTCAAGCCTTGCCACTGCGCATATTCGGCATCATGCAGAACGACACGTTATTGGCTATTCCGTTTTTTACCTTCATGGGCATTATTTTGGAGCGCTCAGGCATGGCCGAAGACTTGCTCGAAACGGTGGGTCAGGTCTTCGGTAAAGTGCGTGGCGGTGTGGCGATTGCTGTGATATTGGTGGGTGCATTGTTGGCAGCCACCACTGGTGTTGTAGCAGCAGCGGTCATCTCTATGGGTTTGATTTCACTGCCAGTCATGTTGCGCTATGGCTATAACCGCAGCATTGCGACAGGTGCAATCACCGCATCGGGCACTTTGGCGCAAGCTATTCCCCCATCATTGGTTTTGATTGTGTTGGCAGATCAGTTGGGTCGCTCAGTCGGTGATATGTATTCTGGTGCTTTGATACCCGGTTTGCTTTTGGTGGGTTTGTATTTGATATTTATCGTCGCAGTGGCGATAGTGAAACCTGATTGGGTTCCTGCCTTGCCACCAGAGGCATTGGTATTCAAAGAAGACAATGGCAACACAGGCCACAAATCATTGCTGGTATTGGTTTTGATCTGTGCAGCAGTGGGCTATGGCTGGTCGCGTGTGCACAATGGTTTGATGACACAGTGGCTAGAGCGTTCTGTGCCATCAGCTGGCGATGAAATTGTCATCATGTCCATGACACTGGCTTCATTGACCGGACTGTTTTTGGCAGTGATCAACCATGTGACAAAAATGCATTTACTGTCTCGCCTTGCAGAACAAGTGACGTTTGTTCTGATGCCACCACTGATTCTGATTTTCTTGGTGCTGGGTACTATATTCTTGGGTGTCGCTACTCCTACTGAAGGTGGCGCAATGGGAGCCATTGGCGCATTGGTTTTGGCCATGATCAAGGGCAAGCTCAGCATGCCACTGACCAAGCAAGCCTTAGAAGCCACTGCCAAGTTGGCATCGTTTGTATTGTTTATCTTGATTGGTTCAACCGTATTCAGTTTCACCTTCAATGCGGCTGATGGTCATATTTGGGTGGAGCACTTGTTTAAAGACATGCCGGGCGGCGCCTGGGGCTTTTTGATTGTGGTGAACATCCTTGTGTTCATTTTGGGCATGTTCATCGACTTTTTTGAGATTGCCTTCATCATCATTCCACTCTTGGCACCTGTTGCTGAAAAAATCTTGCCTGGCATCGTTCCTGGTATGACGCCTGACCAGGCCATGATTTGGTTTGGTGTGATCATTGCGATGAACCTACAAACATCGTTCCTGACCCCACCATTTGGTTTTGCCTTGTTTTACTTGCGCAGTGTGGCCGCCAAATTTGACTACAAAGACCGTGTAACCGGCAAATTGATTCCGTCTGTCAAAACCAGCGAAATCTACAAAGGATCAATTGCTTTCATTTGCTTGCAGTTGGTTATGTTGGTGATGATCATGGTCTTTCCAGTGCTGGTAACGGGCGGTATTGACAAAGTTGAAAAACTCAGCAACCAAGAGATCATGGAACAGCTTAATGCTGTCCCTGGTATGCGACAAGAGACAGCGCCAAACTTCGGATTAGACATGCCAGCTGCTCCTGCTCCAGTTGCGGATGACCCTATGAAAGCGATGCTTGATGCTGCTGCAAAAGAGACTTCTGAGAAAAAGTGATGTCCCATTCAGGATTTAACCGTCATACATAAAAAAAGAGCCTAATGGCTCTTTTTTTATGTCACTGTTAAACTAAATACGGTGATAGATAGACAATTTATAGGCGTAAAAAAGCCCCATCTCTGGGGCTTCTAATGTATAAACCGTCAAATGAATTACAGTTTCTGACGTTGCATGAAGTTGTCAAAACGTGCTTCTGTGAAACGGAACCACAAGTTTGAGTCAGCACGGAACTTGCTGTAGTCGTCGTAAACTTTTTTCCAGTTTGGATTTTTCGCAGAAATTTCTGCGTACAGAGCCATGGCTTCTTTGAATGCCAAGTTCATCACATCGTCTGGGAATGGATGCAATTTTGTGCCAGCACCGACTAAATCCTTCAACGCTTTTGGATTGCGACCATCGTACTTGGCTTGCATGTCGACGTGCGCATTGGCTGCTGCATTTTCCACAATGGCTTTGAACTCAGGTGTCAATGCATTGAAGGCTTTTTGGTTAATGAAGAAGTCCAACTGTGGACCACCTTCCCACCAACCTGGGTAGTAGTAGTGTGGTGCAACTTTGTTGAAGCCCAATTTTTGGTCATCATATGGACCTACCCATTCAGCCGCATCAATCGTACCTTTTTCCAAAGCTTGGTAAATCTCGCCACCAGGGATGTTTTGTGGCACACCACCCATGCGTTCAAACACTTTACCAGCAAATCCACCAATGCGCATTTTCATGCCTTTGATGTCAGCAACTGATTTGATTTCTTTGCGGTACCAGCCACCCATTTGCGCACCTGTGTTGCCGCCTGGGAAATTGATGATGTTGTACTTGGCGTAAAACTCACGCATCAATTTCAAACCATTGCCTTCGTACATCCAAGCTGTCATTTGGCGGCTGTTCAAGCCGAAAGGAATGGCGCAACCCAATGCAAAAGTCTCATCTTTACCAAAGAAGTAGTAAGGTGCTGTGTGGCACATTTCAACGGTACCGTTTTGCACGCCATCAACCACGCCAAATGCTGGCATCAACTCGCCACCTGCGTGGGTAGAAATTTCAAATTTGCCACCTGACATGGCTTTGACTTGTTTAGCAAACTCGTCTGCCGCACCGAAAATGGTATCCAGTGCTTTTGGAAAGCTAGATGCAAGGCGCCAGCGCACAGCTGCTTGGGCTTGAACAACTGCAGGTGCAACACCAGCAGCCAATACGCCAGCGATACCAGCGTTTTTAATAAGGGAACGACGATCCATGTGATGATCTCCAAGGGTTGATAAAACAAATGTTTCAGCGCACTTGTGGTGAACTGTAACGACAAACTAGCAATGCACATTGTAGAGAACCAACAGTGCATTTTTCGTTCGGGTTTTCCCTTGATTGCGAACTTAATTGAGACAAGTCAATGAAAACTTTTCAATCTGAGTTTTATATTTGCTCACGCTTTTGATTTGGCTCTGAAAGCTTGAATTGAAGCTTCAATGCCAACAGCATCCAATCCCTGCAACGCCAACAGTTGTGCATGGTCGCCGTGTTCAATGAATACATCGGGCAAGCCCAAGTTCAATACATGATTGGTGAGGCCAGCCGCTTGCAATGCTTCATTCACAGCACTGCCAGCACCGCCCATGATGCAGCCTTCTTCAATGGTTACCAGTAAATCATGCGAGATGGCTATTTTGTGCAGCATGGCCAGATCCAACGGCTTTGCCCAGCGCATGTTGACAACGGTACAGTCCAATTTCTCGGCGACAGTCAATGCAGGTTGTAGCAGCGTGCCAAATGCAAGAATCGCAGTTCTTTTGTTGGACGATGTCGATGAAGTTTGTCGGCGTATCTCTGCTTTGCCAAACGGCAAGGCTTGTAAAGATGGATCAACTGCAACGCCAGCACCCGCACCGCGCGGATAGCGAACTGCCACAGGGTGGTTTTGTTCATAGGCACTGGTTAACAGTTGTCGGCATTCATTTTCATCGGCCGGGCAAGCAATGCTCATGTTAGGGATGCAGCGCAAAAAGGCAATGTCATACGCGCCTGCGTGCGTAGCACCATCAGCACCCACCAAGCCGGCGCGATCCAAGGCAAATACAACAGGTAAGTTTTGCAAGGCCACATCGTGAATCAACTGGTCATAGGCGCGTTGCAGAAATGTGGAATAAATCGCGACCACGGGTTTCATGCCTTCACAGGCCAAGCCTGCGGCAAAAGTCACTGCATGTTGCTCTGCAATGCCCACATCAAAATAGCGATTAGGAAAGCGCTTCTCAAATTCCACCAAGCCAGAGCCTTCACGCATCGCCGGTGTGATGCCGACCAAACGTTCATCTTTGGCTGCCATGTCGCACAGCCATTGACCAAATACTTGCGTGAACGTGGTTTTGGCAGGGGTGGTAGCTTTTTGAATGCCGATGCTGGGGTCAAACTTGCTGGGACCGTGGTAGGCCACAGGGTCGGCCTCGGCCAATTTGTAGCCATTGCCTTTTTTCGTCACCACATGCAAAAACTGCGGCCCTTTGAGGTGTTTGACGTTTTCCAGCGTGGGTATCAAAGACTCTAAATCGTGCCCATCAATCGGTCCGACATAGTTAAAACCAAATTTTTCAAACAACGTGGCAGGCACCACCATGCCTTTGGCATGTTCTTCAAAGCGCTTGGCCAATTCAAATAATGGTGGTGCGACTTTGAGCACTTGTTTGCCTGCATTTTTTGCCGCCGCATAAAACTGACCACTCATCAGTTGCGCCAAATAGCGGTTCAATGCACCCACTGGCGGGCTGATGCTCATGTCGTTGTCGTTCAAAATCACCAACAAATTGCAGTCGGCCACGCCTGCATTGTTCAGCGCTTCAAAAGCCATGCCAGCCGTCATGGCACCATCGCCAATGATGGCGACCGAATGGCGTTCTTCACCTTTGATTTTGGCAGCCAAAGCCATGCCCAGTGCCGCCGAAATGCTGGTGCTGGAATGGGCCGTGCCAAAGCTGTCAAATTCCGATTCTGTGCGTTGTGGAAAACCGGATAAACCACCCAATTGGCGCAAACTGTCCATGCGGTCGCGCCGACCAGTCAATATTTTGTGTGGGTATGTTTGATGGCCCACGTCCCAAACCAAACGGTCTTCGGGCGTATTGAAAACGTAGTGCAATGCAACGGTCAATTCAACAGTGCCTAAATTGGAGCTTAAATGTCCACCTGTTTTTGAGACGCTGGTGAGCAAATAGGCGCGCAATTCGTCCGCCAAAGTTTTCAGCTGGTCGCGTGACAACAGACGCACATCGGCGGGCGAAGCGATGCTAGACAGTAAGGGATGTGCACTCAATGGCATATAAAAGATTAATCTCTAAAACGCTATATTTATAATAGCAACATAGGCAATAAATACGCCGGCTACAGCCTGATTTTTCATATATTTTGGGCGCAGAGCGAGCTGTGACGGTATTTTAGTTGAAAACGCACAGCTTACATGATTCTATTAACCACCATGTGCGCAAGGGAACGCAAGGCTTGCGTTTGAACCAAACCTGATGTGTTCAAAGCGCTAAGTGCTTGTTCCAACAGCTGGTTGGCATACTGCGATGATTTTTCCAAGCCCATCAAAGACACAAATGTCGGTTTGTTGTCTTGCGCATCTTTGCCTGCAGTTTTGCCCAATGTGGCGGTATCGGCAGTGACGTCCAAAATATCATCAACCACTTGAAAAGCCACACCCAATGCTTCGCCATAGTGCTGCAAAGCAAGTTGCGTTTGTTCTGACACTGTTTGACCAACAGGCACACACGCAGCACCCATCATCACGCTGGCTTGTAACAATGCACCAGTTTTCAATTTGTGCATGTGTTTCAATTGATCCAAGTGCAAATGTTGGCCCACATTGGCCAAATCAATCGCTTGCCCACCCGCCATGCCGTGACAACCCGCTGACATAGCCAGCAAGCGGCACAACTTGGCTTGCGTGCTTGCATCCACCACATCCTCTGTTGGCGTGAGCAGTTCAAATGCCAAGGCTTGCAAGGCATCGCCTGCCAACAGGGCTTGGGCTTGACCAAATTTCACATGCACCGTGGGTTTGCCGCGGCGCAGCACATCGTTGTCCATGCAGGGCATGTCGTCGTGCACCAAGGAATAGGCGTGGATCAATTCAACAGCGCAAGCGGCTCTGAGGGTGGCTGGACAATTTTTTTGTGCACCAACAGCTTGTGCGGCTGCAAAAACCAAGAGCGGTCGCAAACGCTTGCCGCCATCCAACACGGCATAGCGCATGGCTTCACCCAAACGCTCAGGCGCAGTGGGTGCAACCCAGTCTGATAAGGCTTGTTCAACTTGGGTCAGCACACCGTCCATCCAAGCTTGCTGTGCTTGCTTGATTTCAGTCGATGCGCTCACGGTTTAGTCCAAGATTTCAGTTGCCCGTTTTCAATGACGCTGATTTGCTGCTCCACCGCAGCCAATTTGTCACGACAAAATGTGAGCAATGCAGCGCCACGCTGGTAGCCAGACATGAGTTGGTCTAAGGGCAATTGACCCGACTCCAATTGCGACACCAATTCGTCAAGCTCTTGCAGGGCGGCTTCGTATGTCGATGGCAAATCCTGATTGGATGTGACCTTGCCTGATAATGCGTCTACAGTTTTAGCTTTTGTGGCCATGGGTCATTTGAGAATAGTTAAGACAAAATCGATTAAAAATCGGATATTTACACATTTTAAGCCCCAATATGCAAGCTCTTTGGATGGTATTCGCCTCGTTCTTTTTTGCCACCATGGGTGTAGGGGTGAAATTTGCATCGGCACAGTTCAATGTGTATGAAATTGTGTTTTATCGCGGTTTGATTGGCATCGTTTTTATGGCTTTGGTGATGCGGCAACGCCGAATCAGTGTGATGACAACAGTGCCTTGGATGCATGTTTGGCGCTCTGTGATTGGTGTGTTTTCGTTGTTGTGCTGGTTTTATGCGATCGCAAACCTGCCTTTGGCGACGGCGATGACTCTGAATTACATGAGCGGTGTTTGGGTGGCCGCTTTTGTGGTCGGTAGTGCGGTTTTTTACAGCTTTGGCGATGCCAGCAAATCGCAAGGCGCGCTGGTGATGACGGTATTGTGCGGATTTGCCGGTGTGGTGTTGACACTGCGCCCCACCATTGAGCAAAACCAATTGTTTGCTGGTGTGCTTGGCTTGTTGTCGGGCATAGCTGCTGCTTTGGCATACATGCAGGTGGCGATGTTAGCGCGTGCGGGTGAACCCGAGGAGCGCACCGTGCTCTATTTTGGTGTGGGCTCGGCCATTGCTGGTGCTATAGGCATGGCCATTTATGGCGTATCTGAGCATGGCAGCTTGGCAAACGACTGCAGCATGGTGGCTGTTGCCCATTGGGATATTTGCCACCCTGGGGCAATGGGGCATGACACGTGCTTACAGCAAGGGCGGCACCTTGGTCGTCGCAAGTTTGCAATATTCAGGTATTGTGTTTGCCAGCATTTACAGCATCATATTGTTCGACGATGCTATTTCGCCAATCGGTTGGTTGGGAATTGTGGTGATTGTCATGAGTGGCCTGGCCGCAACGGCATTGCGCGCACGCGCTGCAGTGCCATTGAAGCAGGCCGATGAACATTGATTGAATTTTCAAAGAGAGGGGAGCAGCTATTCATGTTTAAAACTTTAATCTCAGCACAAGATTTGTACAACTTGCTGCAATCTGGCAATTCAATGACTGCGACGGGCAAACCCATCATGGTGTTTGATTGCACTTTTGATTTGGCAAAACCAGAAATCGGTCAGCAGCAATTTGATGAGAGCCATTTACCGAATGCCATATACGTGAATTTGGATACCGATCTCAGCTCTAAAAACGACCTGGCTGCAGCTTCTGGTGGACGGCATCCTTTACCCAGTCGCGAAACATTTGCAGAATGGCTGACCAACAAAGGTTTCACCAATGCTCACCAAGCCATTGTGTATGACCGCAACGGCAGTACGTATTGTGGCCGTTTGTGGTGGATGTTGAAATGGGTGGGACACGAGGCAGTTGCCGTGCTGGATGGCGGTTTGCAGGCATGGCAAGCGGCGGGAGGTGCGGTTCAAAGCAGCACCAAGGCCACCAAGCTCAAGAAAACAAGCGTTTCTGATGCACCCTTTGCGATATCCAATGCCTTGGCAGTCTTGGCTACGGTTGATGGTGTGGCGCAAAACCTAGGCAAACAAAGCCAAACCATCGTCGATGCGCGGGGTATTCCGCGTTTCCGAGGTGATGTTGAGCCTTTAGACCCAACAGCAGGTCATATTCCAGGCGCATTGAATCGACCATTTACTGATAATTTCGATGCATCTGGTAAATTTAAAGCGGCTGAAATTTTGCAGGCTGAGTACAAGCAATTGCTGGCAGGGCGAGACCCTTCGGGCGTGGTGCATCAATGCGGCAGTGGTGTGACCGCTACAGCCAATATTCTGGCCATGGAACTGGCAGGATTGGGTCGCCAAGCCCTCTTTGCTGGCAGTTGGAGCGAGTGGTGCAGCGATCCGAATCGGCCTGTGGCACAAGGCTAACAGGGCAACTTCGCAAAAGAAAAAAGTGCTGAATAGGTATTAGTACAGCTTTTCGAGTTGACGAGATGCTAAACCGAATTACACTACATATGTGGTTGTCAGGTGGTGATCATCAAGCGATCATGAGCTAATGGATTTTTTGAGTTCGGTTGTGGTTTATTTTTACTAACATTTTTTAGGAGTTACACAATGGCGGATATGACAGAAAACAAAGCAGCAGTTGGCAAATACAGCAGCAGCGTGAACGATGCAGCGTTGGCCGGTTTGGCAAAGACCTATGCCTTGGTGTTGTCCAAAAAAGATACCCAATATGTCGCTTGCAGCGATGCCAAAGAGCGCGACACGGTGCGCACCAATTTCTTGCAAAAGAAACTGGGTTTGACCAATGCAGAAGCTGAGCTCGATGCCGCCGTGCTGGCAGTATGCGAAAAAATGAAAGCAGAAAAATTCAAGTCACGCTTGGTGGCGTATTACTTGTTGGCTGAGAAATTTGGAAAACTGGGCGTTTTTGTTAAATAAATAGCCTGAATATTCGGTATTCGGCAAATAGTCGATATTCGATTCAAACCCATCAACCTTTTGCGGTTCTGCAGTCTGTGTGACGCAGAATCTCAAAAGGTTTTTTCATTTTCGAAACGTTATTTTTATTTCAAGCTAAGCACCCAATTGGCCAATGTTTTGGCATCGCCAGCGCTCACTTGCTCATTTGCTGGCATAGGTATCACACCCCAAACACCGCCGCCGCCTTTGACAATTTTGACTGCCAATTTATCGGCAGCACCAGCTTGTCCGGCATATTTTTTCGCCACATCTTTGTAGGATGGCCCAACCAATTTCTTGTCCACAGCATGACAGGCCACACAGTTTTTGCTGGTAGCCAATTTGAGATCAGCCATTGCAGGCGTGGTGAACAACACACTCAATAAAGTAGCGGTCACGATTTGGCCAAGGTTGTAATTGCGCATGTATAACTCCTATTGATTCGTCCTATTGATTCGCTTGTTGTTTGGTTCTGTGTGCTTGCTTACTTCATGTCATTTAACGGCAGTTTTCTGCAGCAGGTTGACAAGCACCAAAACCACAGCACCTGCTGCTATGCCGGTTGCAGCATCTGTGCCCAATGATACCAAGCCACTCACGATACCGTTTTGCCCAGCGGTGACAGACTCTACCCAGTGGTGAATTGCAGGAAAACCATGCGTCAAAATGCCGCCGCCCACCAAAAACATGGCTGCTGTACCTACGACAGAGAGTGTTTTCATCATATAGGGTGCAAACCACAAAATGCCGCGCCCGATCTTGTGTTTGAAACTGCCCATGGCATTGGTCATGGTCAAATGCAAGCCTGCATCGTCTATTTTCACAATACCCGCTACCAAGCCATAGACGCCAATCGTCATCACTATGGCAATGCTGGTTAAAACCGCGATTTGAGTGCTTAAGCCACTGTTTTGTACCGTACCCAAGGTGATGGCAATGATTTCGGCTGACAAAATAAAATCGGTGCGAATCGCGCCTTTGATTTTGTCTTTTTCCAATTCGACCAAGTCCACCTTGGCATCAACCAGCGCATTCAAGAGTTCCTCTTCATGTGCTTTGTCTTCGGCTTTGCTGTGCAAAAATTTGTGCGCCAGTTTCTCAAACCCTTCAAAGCACAAAAACGCACCACCCACCATCAACAAAGGCGTCACCAACCAGGGCGCAAAGTAGCTGATGGCAATGGCCGCTGGCACCAAAATCGCTTTGTTGATGAAGGAACCTTTGGCAACAGCCCAAACCACAGGTAGCTCGCGGTCGGCTTTCACGCCGGTGACTTGCTGTGCATTCAAGGCCAAATCGTCACCCAGCACCCCGCTGGTTTTTTTTGCCGCGACTTTGGTGAGCAATGCCACATCGTCCAATATCGAGGCAATGTCGTCAATGAGGGCTAATAGACTGGATGCCATTTTTTATCGTTCCTGAATTTTTATCGGTATAAGCACAGTATTGTGCCACCTGGCAAGCTTGGCACTGTGGATTGCGTGCTGTGCACACATAGCGGCCATGCAAAATGAGCCAATGGTGTGCATCCACCAAGTATTCAGCGGGAATGCGTTTCAGCAGTTTCAATTCCACTTCCAATGGCGTTTTGCCGGGTGCCAAACCGGTTCGGTTACCCAAGCGAAAGATATGCGTATCCACCGCCATGGTCGCCTCGCCAAAAGCTGAATTCAGCACCACATTGGCTGTTTTGCGACCTACGCCGGGCAAGGCTTCTAATGCTGCGCGGTCTCTTGGCACGACACCATTGTGTTTGGCTATGAGCATTTGGCAGGTTTGCATCAAGTGCTTGGCTTTGCTTCTGAACAGGCCAATGGTTTTGATGTGGTTCTCCAAGCCTTCCACACCCAGCGCCAATATCTTGGCTGGCGTGTTCGCCACGGGGAAGAGCTTGCGCGTTGCCTTGTTCACACTCACATCGGTGGCTTGGGCGCTCAAGAGCACGGCGGTCAACAGTTCAAACACGCTGGTGTATTCCAGCTCCGTCACCGGCATGGGGTTGGCGGCTTTCAGGGTGGCAAAAAATTTCGGAATGTTGTCAGACTTCATAATTGATAGTTTCGCAGAACAATGCCTAAATCGTCTCAAATTTGGGCACAATGGTGATATTCATTCATCAGTTTTTTTGGAATCACCATGCAATTTGCCGACCGACTCAACAACGTAGAAACTTCCGCCATTCGCGAGCTCTTCAAACTGCTGGGCAAGCCCGGCATCATCAGCTTTGCGGGTGGCTTTCCTGACCCAGCATTGTTTGATGCCGAAGGTATCAGGCAGTCGGCAGACCACGTGTTGTCCCACAACCCTGGGCCAGTGTTGCAATATGGCGCAACCGAGGGCTATGGCCCTTTGCGCGAGCAAATCAGTCTTTTCATGGCAGCCAAAGGTGGCGCTGGCAGCGCATCCAACGTGTCAGTCGCGCCAGAAGGTCTCATCGTCACCACTGGCAGCCAGCAAGCTTTGGATTTGATCGGCAAAACCATGATCAACCCCGGCGACAAAGTGATTGTGGAAGCACCCACATTCCTCGCCACCATTCAGTGCTTTCGCCTCTATGGTGCGCACATCATTGGCGCACCGGTGGATGCGGATGGTGTCGATACCGACAAACTGGAAGCCTTGATTGTTGAACACAAACCGAAACTCATTTACCTCATCCCCACCTTCAGCAACCCCAGTGGCGCCACGTTGAGCTTGGCGCGGCGCAAGCGTGTGTTGGAACTGGCAGTGAAATACAACACCACGGTGGTGGAAGACGACCCCTATGGCGAGCTGTACTTTGACAAAGCGCCGCCACCGTCGCTGTTGGCCTTGTCCGCGCAAGTGGCTGGTTCGCGCGACCTGCTGGCGCATTGCGGCAGCTTTCAGCAAAATCATGAGCCCCGGTTTGCGTGTGGGCTGGATGATTGCGCCCCCTGCATTGCTGGCCAACGCCACCATGTGCAAACAATTCAGCGACGCCCACACCAGCAACGTCACCCAAGCCATCGCCGCGCATTATTTAACGCTGAACCGCCTAGACGCCACACTCGCCACCGTGCGCACCACTTACGCCAACCGCGCCAAAGTCATGGCCGCCAGCCTGCACCGCGAACTGGGCAGCTCTATTTCCTTCAACGCACCCCAAGGCGGCATGTTCTTTTGGGCGAAATTAACAGGCGAAGGCGGCAAACCCAACAACGCCACCGATTTCGCCAAACGCGCCATAGACAAACTGGTAGCCTTCGTCCCCGGCGCACCGTTCTTTGCACATGATGCAGATCAGTCCACTTTCAGACTTGAGCTTTGCGACGGTGGATGTGAAGAAGATTGAAGAGGGGATTGGGAGGCTGGGTGAGGCTTTGTAAACTTGATTCAATCCCGATATATGATCAATTATTCAAATATCTTCATCACGATCGCACAGATGTGCTAGAAAACGCAAGATCGTAGTCTCACCAAAGCTTTAAGATCCGTTTGAAATTAAGCCACATCAATTGGCATAACTCCGGTAACTTATTAATGCCAAACATCATTTACAGATTTCAAAAATGATGGCAAATATGAAGATTTACCAGAGGAAATCAGGGACAAATTCAACGCGGCAGCTTGAATCAATGATGTTGTGGTAACATGGGTGATCTACAGAATCAAATTGCCCTGTCACATGTAGATTTTGTTGGATACACAAAAAGTGGAAGAAAAATTTACAATCAATGCGGGATTTCATGTTTGACAGAATCTCTTAAAAATTTGTTAATCTGGCGCACATGTGGATTCTCATCAAGGTTTTGAATTGAATTAGATTTTACGCATCCACACGTTTGATAGAAGACATCATCAGACGATGACTTTCGAATCATTGATGAACAGTCATTTACAGTGAACTCGACCAAGCATTGATGGCTGAGATAACTAATCTGATCCTGTTTTTGATAATAGCGGATTGGGTTTGAGGAAATGGAGTAATGGTAGTTAGAGAACGTAAATTTACGGTCGTGAAAGCCAGCTCTTATAATTCAAGAAGCCTGATTAGACGTTATTTTGGTGCAAACTGTCTCCCAAAAAATTGCAATAACGATGTTAGAAATAAGAAACAGCCTGTGATTGCCTACAGGCAAGTATATAATCAGCATTTGTCTCATTTGAGCGCGAGCGTAATTTTATCATAAAAGCACAGCTATGAATTAGGCATTTTGATATAACTAGCCTAAGAATTTGCTAATTTAACAGGCTATAACAGCATATTAATTGTTAATAGTCAATATCAAGGGTATCTTTTCTTCAGAATTGTTGCATCGAATGCGCGATGAGCTTAGCCAGCACTTCTTGGTCAATGTCCGCCAGCTTTTTAATGTAAATGCAAACTTTGCTGGCTTTGTGTTTGCCTAGTTGGGCCATCAATTCGGGAACTGCTTCAAACCCTGCGCTGATGTAGATGGTGATGTCGGTTTTGCGGTTGGCGAAGCCGGCGCAAAAGCTGTCGCCTTCTGTGCCACTGGCGTATTTGTAATGGTATTGGCCAAAACCCACCATGTGGCTGCTGATGTTGGCTGGGTTGCCGTTGCCCCATAGCACGGCTGGTTGCTGAGTGGTCTTTTGCATCAGTTTGACCAGGGCTTCGCAGTCTGCTTTGCGTGCAGGGTCTTCAATGGCATCTATATAGTGCGAAAGAGGCAATGCTGTGGCTTGTGTTTTGTTGGTGGCCATCTGGAATTTCCTTTGACAGTCTGTTAGCTACATACATCAGCATAAAATGTTGGATGGGCTTTACGCTGTAAATTCTCGCATGAAAAGGATTTTGAATTGACTACTCATTTATTTACCCGCAATGTCTTAAAAACTTGTTTATTGGCAGGTTTGGTCAGCGTCCAATTCGGCCTGCACGCTGCGCCATTGAATGTGTTGATCAATCCTGGTGACCAAGCCGAAAAGTCGCGTTATTCCGTTTACCAAAGCTGGGAAGCCTTGTTGAAAACGGCGCTCAAACGCGATGCAGCAGGTGCCAAATTTAATTTGTCTATGGATGCCTCTGCCGAGCTGCCGGCTGTGCGCGCACGCAACTACGACATCATTGTGGCCCCCTCGCACATCATTGGCGCGGCAGTGCGCTTTGGCTACACGCCGGTTGTCGGGTCGCCTGAAGCTACACAAGCGGTATTGGTGGCCATGCAAAGCAACCCCGCCAGCAATTTTGGCCAAACCAAAGGACAAAAATTGGGTTTAACGCAGCAAGACAGTGTGACCACTTATTTGATGCGCGGGGAGGTCAATGCCAATAATTCCAGCATCAAACAACAGTACAGCAACACTTACCACAGCCGCTACCAAGATGCTTTGTACGCATGCATGCAGTTGTCGCAGTGCGATGTGGTGGCGGTAGAGCGTGCCACTTACGACCGCTGGCTGGCAGCCAAGCAGCCAGTGAAAATGATCATGGCGTCCAAACCTGCGCCGGGCATGAGTATTGCGGTGAAAGATGGCATAGATTTGACGGCCAGTACATTGCGCAACAGTTTGTTGGCAGTTGCCAAGACATCAAGCGAGACGGGTGCTTTGGTTAACGCCAAAGTAGAAGATTTTTCTTATATCTCCAAACTGGGTTACCACACGCCTTTGAGCTTGGCGGGTACGACGGTGGTGGATTCTGCCGAAGTAGAAAAACTCATGCAGCGCGGTGTGCGGTATTTTGATACCCGCGTGGGTACTGAATACACCGAAGGCCATATTCCGGGTGCTATCTCTTTGCCTTACGGTGAGAAAAGTTTGAAAGAAACCGACTTTGACAGCAAGCAAGACCAGTTCGATGTCAGCAAACTGGGCGCGGACAAAAATGCCGAATTGATCATTGGCTGCGGTGGTGGCGAATGCTGGAAGAGCTACAAATCCAGTTTGTTGGCAGTGCGGGCTGGCTACAAGAAAATCTATTGGGCGCGTGGCGGTTTTGTGGATTGGAAAGCCAGTGGCAGAAAAGTGGCGCTGTCCAACTGATGGAAGTCGAACAGCTTGTGATTCAATAAAATATACACGTTTTTAGCCTGTAGACGGCGTATTTATTGCCTAGTGTGCTATGAAATATATAGCATAAAGTCTTGCAACGCGATAAAAGACAGTTCGGGTAAATCCACTCCGGTGTTGCATGGTGGTTTTGACGGCGTGTGTTTTGCACGTAGCCATGGTTAGTTCACATCAGTTCCAAAAAGTATTCCACTGCACTGATGTATTCTTTATAAGTAAAAGAAATCGGTATTGAACGATTCGCGAACCATATGGGTTTTTCCATGACTGATCCATAACATATTGACGGCTGCCAAAATAATGGCGCAAAGCCATACGTCGTGGTTAGACAGAGGATAGTTTTTAAATACGACTCGCATTCAAAACCTTGTTCGCGTAGGTTTTTATCAAGTCTATCCAAGCAAAGAATGCATGCTTCCATAGTGGCGCTTCGACATCGGGCGCGTAAGCTAAACCAAATTCAGTGGTTTGGGTTGCCCCTTCGGGTTTAAAAGTTCCCAGCAATTTGTCCCATATGATGAAGACATTGCCATAATTGTGATCATGCACAGCGCGATCGACTGCATGGTGAACACGATGGTGGCTTGGCGTGACTAAAAAAGATTCTAAAAAACCTAGTTTATGGATGAGCATTGTGTGTGCAATCGTTTGCACCAACATATGAATGAAAAAATAAATGATTAATACGGTGTGCAAGCCGCCAACTAGGCAAAACAGAGCAGACAACAACATGCTGCTGGATAAAAAGCCTAACCATCCGATGCGCAAATGTGTAGTGAAATTGAACTCAACTGCGGCATGGTGGACAGCATGCTCTGCCCACAGAAAACCTATTTGGTGCGCCATCCGGTGTGCGACGTATTTCAGAAAGTCGATGATAAGAAATGCGCAAAGTCCCCATGCCAATCCTGGCGGTAATGTGAATAGTTTGTTTGGGATTGACGAATCAATATATTTGAGTAACGCTTCAATGACAGTGAGGCTAACAAATAGATTACCTATGCCCAATCCAATCGTTGTCAATGTGTGTTGGCTTGAATAGACATCCAAATTCCGTTTCTTTGCCAGTAAAAACTCTAGGTACCAAAGCGCCAGCAAACCCCAGGTGATAAAGACAATGGGGTTATTTCGTATCAAAATGATCACCCTACTGAGAAAACTCGTGCTTTTACTTTTTGTTTTTGTGTTTGTACAGTCACATAAGCAACAGAGAAAAAACCTAAAGCAATTAAGCCGATAGACCCTACGCCAAATACAGAATTAGTGGATTGTGTTTTGTTAGTGGCCATGGTCAATATTTGTCAACTTCTATCAGTCCCAAAATGTATTCCACTGTATTGTTTGCAAGTTATTCATGCAACTTGGGGTGGCAATCAAGGCCAACAAGGTTTGCCTGGGATTTTTATCAGACAGTGGATGCAGCAGCATGGCAGAAAACTCAGCAAATGTGGCTCGATAGTTGGGTTGCTGGTCACCAAAATAATCTCTGAAACTGAATTTAGCGATTTGCCCGTCTGGTGTGCGACGCTTGATGATTTGTGACCATGAATCGCTGGGTGGCAGAACGACGACCGCACTGTAACAACCTTTG
>CAWJBD010000003.1:0-370497 GCA_963841045.1 uncultured beta proteobacterium
TCGCGCTGTCAAAAAACGCATTCTTTGTGAACGTCGCATGGCGGAAATCCGCATACCCTGTAAACTTCGCGCTGCGGAAATCCGCATACCCTATAAACATCGCGCTGTGGAAATCCGCATCCACACTAAAAGTTACATGTGCAATTTCTAAAGGTTCAGCAAAAATATGCGTTGCAAAATCTAGGGTGGCGGGGGCAGCTTGATCAAAATATCCATTGAATATTACTTCAGCAGTGTCATCGCTATAAACCAACTTGGATGCATGGCTTACCAGTGGCAAATCTTTGTCAACTTTGTCTTTCCAGCCAGCTTGCCAGGCTTCAAATTGCTCTTTACCTGACAGCAAATTATCCAAACATTCTTTGCGCCATTCGAGGCGTGTATGTTGTCCCTTAGGACCGTAGCCTGTTTTGTCTAGGTGCAGAGGTATTGCACTTACTACTTTTCTTTGCGCTGGGTTACTAGAGTTGGATGCCATGCTCATATTCTAAGCCTGGCACAGAGCGGCATATCCCCCGTTGCTTGGGAGATGGCTGGCTCCTGCATAAATTATCTTCTGGCGAATTAATGATGGCTAGGTAGTCGCTTTGGGGCATGTATGCGGAACATACGTCACGCCTTGGTTCGCCAAGTTTTTCACAAACGCACGCAGGTGGTTGCGGGAGCCTTTCATTAGGTTTTCGTAGACCAGCCGAATATCTTGGTTGTCCACTTTGGCCATGTCGTTTTGAATGTCAATGATGTCGATTTCTTCAATCGCTGCACCCACTTTGAGCGCGTCTACCAAAGATGCAGCGCCGGTATTGACCAACTGTGTGTAGAGGTTTTGCAGCTTGGTGTTGTTGAACACGCCAGCGGGTAAACCGGCTGCGGCGTCGGGTAGGTTGTAGCGGACCAATAATTCATGCACGGCGTCTTGGTGCTTGGCTTCGCTGTTGGAAATGTTGCCAAAGGTTGGCGTGCTGCCACCCCATTGGGTGTTGAGTTTGATGTACACATCGTAGGCCAGCTTTTCTTCTTCACGGATGTACAGCAAGGACGCTTGCTCGTCTGCGTTCAAGGATTCAACGGGCAATGTGCTGATATTGCTAGACTGATTTTGGTTGCCGGTGCTGTTGTCACTGTCGCCACCGCAGGCGGATAAAGATGTTAAAGCTGCCAATGTGATTAAGGTGGCTGCTGCGAGTTTAAGGTTTGTTTTCATCATCGTTTCCTAAGTTAGTGAATGAGCTGACTGGTGCACTTGCATACCGATCAAAGTACCGCTATTCAATATACTCGTACCAGTATGTGTTACAAGCTCATCTTAGCGCTGTTCCAAGCCATATTGATGCTTAAGAAGGTAAAGCTGGGTAAAGTTGCGTAAAGCCGCGAATACACCCAGCATGGTTAGCGGTGAAACTAAAAATTTAGTGCGCGATAGAGGGGTCGTGTGGATTATTGGGCTTTGGGCAAGCGGTTATTCGCTTG
Source organism: uncultured beta proteobacterium (assembly GCA_963841045.1). Classification (GTDB taxonomy): domain Bacteria; phylum Pseudomonadota; class Gammaproteobacteria; order Burkholderiales; family Burkholderiaceae_C; genus Aalborgiella. Next base: position 1,471 of record CAWJBD010000003.1, read on the forward strand.
TCGTAAAATAAGGGGGTATGCTCTGCAAGAGCTGTTTTAATCTTTGACATTTGTTTTGACTTACCCATCATGACCCATATCGTTTCTGAATCTTGTATCAAATGCAAACACACCGACTGCGTGGATGTGTGCCCTGTGGACTGCTTTCGCGAAGGGCCGAATTTCTTGGTGATTGACCCAGACGAGTGCATTGACTGCGCGGTGTGCATTCCAGAATGCCCCGTGAACGCCATTTTTGCGGAAGAAGATGTGCCCAAGGGCGAGATTCAGTTCATCAAAATCAATGCCGATTTGGCTAAACTGCCGACTTGGAAAAGCATCACCAAACGCAAACCTGCACTTCCTGATGCCGAAGCGTGGGCTGATGTGAAAGACAAGCTGAAGTACTTGGAACGCTAATCTGCGATCATTTCGCCCAGTATGAAACATCCCATTGAAACCCAAGCCCTGATCATTGGCGCGGGACCAGCGGGTTTATTTGCGGCGTTTGAATTGGGTTTGATGGGCGTCAGCGCCCATATTGTCGACGCCCTGCCCTACGCGGGCGGCCAATGCATTGAGCTGTACCCCGACAAACCCATTTACGACATACCAGGCACACCGGCCACCACAGGGCGTCAATTGGTGGCGTCGCTCTTGGAACAAATCAAACCCTTCAACACGCCCCTGCATTTGGGTCAGCAGGTCAGCGCGATTGAAGAGCAAACCGATACGGGCTTTAAATTGAGCACCACACAAGGGCAGACCTTCACTAGCCAAACCATTTTCATCGCGGCTGGTGTGGGCGCATTTTTGCCAAAGAAATTGAGTGTGGCAGGTTTCGATGCGTTTGAAGGCAGGCAGATTTTTTACCATGTGAGCCAATTACCAAAGGATGCCAACCAGCGAATCACCATTGTCGGCAGTGAAGATGCAGCGGTACAAGCGGCGATTGATTTGAGCCAGCTTCAAGATCAAAACGTCACAGTCACCCTGTTGCACCGGCGCGATGTGTTCAACGCTGCGCCTGATTTGTTGAGCACCATGCGAAACTTGGTGGCCAATCGAAAAATGCAATTAAGCATTGGACAAATTGCAGGGTTTGAAACGGACAACGCAAAGCTCAGTGCCCTGCAAATTACTGACGTGAACGGCGTGACAGCGCCCTTGACCACCGACACATTGTTGGTGTTGCAAGGTTGTCACCCAAGCTCGGCCCTGTGGCTGATTGGGGTTTGGCACTTGATCGCAAACAACTGCAAGTGGACACCGAAAAATTCCAAACCAGTGAAGTGGGCATTTTTGCGGTGGGTGATATCAACACCTACCCAGGTAAAAGGAAATTGATAGTGAGCGGCTTTCATGAAGCGACCTTGGCAGTGTTTGCAGCAGCAGAAATTGTTTTCCCCAACACCCCTACCCAATTGCTGTACACCACCACCAGCACCTTGTTGCTCAAGCGCTTGGGGCGTTCAGTCGAGTAAAAAGCCAGTTTTATATGAAAAATTGGCCTGTATCCGGCGTATTGATTGCCTAGTGTGCTATTAAATATATAGCAATGTTGAATATTTTGATATAGTCTAAAAAATCGACTAGGAGGCTTTCAATGAACCAACACGAAAAACTCAACTACGTTGAATTTGCCGCCAAAGATTTGTTGGCAACCAAGGCGTTTTTTACACAGGTGTTTGCTTGGGACTTTGTGGACTATGGGCCCGAGTACACGGCATTTTCTAACCAAGGTTTGGATGGCGGTTTTTACAAAGCGGACTTGCAATCGCATTCAGACAATGGCGGCGCTTTGCTGGTGTTTTACAGCCAGAAGTTAGAAGCCACATTGGCCAAAGCAGAAAAAGCCGGCGGCCAAATTAACAAGCCTATATTTAGTTTTCCAGGCGGGCGGCGCTTTCACTTCATCGAACCCAGTGGCAATGAATTTGCGGATTGGAGAACACCATGGCGTATCCAAAGATTTTGCCGATTACTGCTGCGAACTGTTAAGCGGTGTGGGCAAGCCCACTGCCAAGCGCATGTTTGGCGGTTGGGGTATCAGTGTGGATGGCGTGTCGATTGCTTGGCTGTTGGACTTGAGTGACAAAGGCACGGGCAGCAACGAAAAGCTTTACCTTAAAGCCAGCGATGCCACCCGCGCTCAATACGAAGCTGCTGGTTGCCAACGCTTTGTGTACGACATGAAGGGTGTGCCCAAGAGTGTAAATTACTATGCCGCACCCGACGATGCAATGGAATCACCCGACGCCATGTTGCCATGGGCGCGCTTGGCTTTGCGCTGTGCGCTTGAGGCTAAGGCGACAGCCAAGCCAAAAGCAAAAAAGATAGCAAAAACGATAGCCAAACCGACAGCTAAATCGAAAGCAACGACTCAACCCAAAAGCAAAGTCGTCGCTAAATCATCGTCAAAGTCAAAAGCCAAATAGTTTGAATTACTTCACTGCGTTCGGGAAGAACAACTGTTCACCACCAATTTTGTAGCTGGCAATGTTGGCTTGGCCAGCAGGTGACACCACCCAATCAACAAATTTTTGTCCTTCTGCCACTTTGGTTTGAGGGTGTTTGGCAGGGTTCACCAGCATGACACCATATTGGTTGAACAAGCGTTTATCGCCTTCTACCAGCACTTTCAAATCACCCCGGTTTTTGAAGCTCAACCATGTGCCACGGTCGGCCAGTACATACGCGTTTGTGCTGCTGGCCATGTTCAAAGCGGGACCCATGCCACAGCCGCATGATTTGTAGCCTGACCCAGTTGCAGGAGTTGCAGCGTTGGGTCAGCCATTTTCCAATACCGCAATTCCGCTGCGTGCGTGCCACTTTTGTCACCGCGAGAGACAAATGCAGCGTTAGAGGCAGCCAATTTTTTGAGTGCTTCAACAATGTCATTGCCTTTGGCTTTAGCAGGGTCTGCGGCTGGGCCTATCAACACAAAGTCGTTGTACATCACTGGGAAACGCTTGACCACAAAGCCATCGGCCACCATTTTTTCTTCAGCCACTTGGTCATGCACAAACAACACATCAGCATCACCACGCCTACCCATGTCCAATGCCTGCCCGGTACCCAAGGCCACTACTTTGACATCAATACCCATTGCTTTTTTGAACTCTGGCAACATGTGCGCAAACAAACCAGATTGCTCTGTCGATGTAGTTGAAGCCACAACAATTGAAGGAGTGGTTTGAGCAAGCACTGGCAAAATTGCTACACTATTAATAGCAGTAGAGGCAATAAATACGCCGGCTAATGTCAGTTTTGATGGAGAAAAACGCATTTTTGTAATCTTTCAAAGTTAAAAGGGAATGAACTTGAGGTATCGTATCGGTTGACATGACCCAAAACAATATGAAATCAAATGCATAGGCTACAGCTTCACTACACGCTTTCAAAAGACAACAGCACCGCAGGGGTGCGCAATGCATTGATTGACTTGCTGCAAGCGGTGTCATCGCAAGGTTCTATCTCGGGTGCGGCGCGTGCACTGGGATTGTCTTATCGGCATGTGTGGGGTGAATTCAAGCGTTGGGAAGTTGAACTCGATCACCCTTTGGTGGTTTGGGAAAAAGGTCAAGCTGCGCATTTAACCCCATTTGGCAATAAGCTGATGTGGGCTGAACGCCAAGCGCAAGCACGGTTTGCGCCACAAATTGAGGCATTGCGTGCAGAGCTGGAACGCACTTTTTCCGCAGCGTTTGATGACGACACCCATGTGGTGACGATTTATGCTAGCCATGACGAAGCGTTGAGCCAACTGCGCGAGTTTGCATTTCAAAGCGCCAATCAAAAACATAAAAGATTGCATTTAGACATTCGTTTCATGGGCAGTGTGGACGCCATACGTGCGCTGAATGAAGGGCGCTGCGTCTTGGCCGGTTTTCACACACTTGAAAACCTGTTAACTGTTAACGGTCATACTTCATCTGAAACTCTCAGTACGGATTTGAGCAAACAAACCTACAAACCCTTGCTCAAACCTGGCTTGCACAAGATCATCGGTTTTGCCAAGCGCAACCAAGGTTTGATGCTGGCGCCAGGCAACCCAATAGGCATTCACAGCCTTACCGATGTTATAAATAGCAAAGCCCGTTTTGCCAACCGCGCCCTAGGAACGGGTACACGTGTGGTGCTGGATGCCTTGCTGCAACATGCGCAACTGTCACCAAAGGACATCACGGGTTTTGATACACACATTGAACCATCACATGCAGCAGTAGCTCAAGCCGTGCAATCAGGCCAAGCCGATGTGGGCTTGGGTATTGAAGCTGCGGCTGTGCAAAGTGGTTTGACATTTGTGCCGTTGGTGGCGGAGCGCTACCATTTGGTATGCCTTAAATCCGCACTCGATCAAGCGGGTATCGTGGCACTCTTGGATGCCCTACAAACCAAACAATGGCAAGACAAGATTAACCACATCGCCGGATACAGTGCGATGCAAAGTGGTCAAATTCTGTCCATGCGCAAAGTGCTGCCTTGGTGGACGTATCGAAAATAATTGTGCGCTTTTGATTTCGATTTAGATTGAGTTTTTCGGCTTAATTCTTCGGCTCGGTGACAAACCCAATTTTCTTAATCCCCGCTTGTTGCGCGGCAGCCATGGCTGTGGCAACACGCTCGTAGCGCACGACTTTGTCGCCGCGAATGTGCAATTCGGGTTGCGGGGTTTGGGTGGCTGCGGCTTTGAGTTGCAGTTGCAAGGCTTGGTCTGACACTTTGGATTCATTCCAATAGTAGTCACCAGTCGCATCGACTGCCAAGCGAATCGTTTCAGGTTTGGCTTCTTGCGGTACGTTGCTGGCCTTGGGCAGGTCAATGTTCACCGCGTGTTTCATCACGGGCACGGTGATGATGAAGATGATCAAGAGCACCAACATCACATCCACCATGGGCGTCATGTTGATTTCGTTCATCACCTCATCTGTGTCGTCTTGCGTTCCAAAAGCCATGGTACAGCTCCTTACAATTTGGACTTGACGCGCGCGCCAGTCACAAAATACGCATGCAAATCGTGCGCAAAGCGGTTGAGTTTGAGCAACACACTTTTGTTACCGCGCACCAAAGCGTTGTAGCCTAACACTGCGGGTATCGCCACGGCCAAGCCTAGCGCAGTCATGATGAGCGACTCGCCAATCGGTCCTGCAACTTTGTCAATCGTCGCCTGCCCTGCCATGCCAATGTTCAAAAGCGCATGGTAAATACCCCATACCGTGCCAAACAAACCTACAAAGGGTGCGGTAGAACCAACTGATGCCAATATCGCCAAGCCCGATTGCAGCTTGCCTGTGATTTCGTCCAATGTGTTGCGCAAACTGCGGGTGATCCAATCGCTCACATCAAAGCCATCATGCAACTGCGGTTTGGAGTTGCCTTGAACGTGCGACGCGGCTTCAATTCCTTGTTGCGCCAATTGCCGCAAAGGGTTGTCCGCACCATCCGACAAATTTGCAATGCCTTTTGCAAAATCTGGACTTTTCCAAAAAGTCTCAACCTCACTGGCAAGGCGTTTGTATTTCATGATGTCCAAAGCCTTGATGATGATCACCATCCACGACGCCAATGACATGTGCCAGCAACATCAGAGCGACGATCTTGGTAACCAAATCACCTTGCGCCCAAATATTCATTAATCCAAATTGCGAATTCATTCACTCACTCCGTCATAAAAATTAAATATCAAATACTTATTCAAGCCTGAAGGTAATAGGCACATTGAACCACATGGCCTCAGCTTTTCCATCACGCTTGCCAGGCACATAGCGCCATTTCATCACCGTTGCAAGGGCAGCATCATCCAAGCGATCAAAACCGCTGGATTGACGCAGCTCCGACTTTTGCGGCAAGCCATCTGCGCCTATCAACACCCTCACAACAACCTTGCCTTGTTCGCCCAAACGCTTGCTCATTGCAGGATAAGTGGGTTTCGGGTTGCTCAAGTAATCGGCGTCACTCGACGGCAGGGTGATCTTGGCCGGTGCCGGCGTTGTCACAGCGGCCACAGGCACTGCTGGCGCGTAAGGCGCTGGCTGTGCGATGGGTTGGACCGATGGTGCGTTGGGCGTGGGCACAGCGTCCGGCACAGCCAGCAAGGTCGGCGCTACTTGCGTGGTGGGTTTGGGTTTGGTCAACTCCTGCTTCACGGGCTCTGGCGGCTTTGGAACAGGCGTCACTTTGGGCACAGGTAAATCAACGATTTGCGCCAAAATTTCTGCTGGCACCACCACTTCCATGGCGCGTATCAGCAAACCGGTTTGCAAAGACCAAATGGCCAAGACGTGAAAAACCAGTACCGCCGCCGCGATGATAGGGATGCGATAGGTGGTAAAAAAAATTGGCTTTCCAGCGTGCGCAGTCATGGTTCGATTTTAGGGTAATGAATATTCCACATAAGCTTCAAGGCGAAACCAGCTTGCTTGCGCGCTTGTTACCCACTTGCGCCGATTTGATACGCAAACGCCGCCAACCTATCACCACACCTGTAATGCTCATCACAAATCCACCTAATGACAGCACAATCATCCAAATATCCCACAATGGTCGGCGCTCCATCAAGGGCAACCAATCCCAGTTGTGCAGCAAGGAAAACAACCAACGCCCCAGCCGCCTGCGTGAATCAGTTTGGTTAATGACAGCACCTGTGCGTGGATCAAGTTGAATCCACGTGTTGTAAGCATCATCAAACTTGAGTCTCAATATGGGCAGTGTTTTGCCATTGCCTCCCATGGAATGGGGTTCGCGGTTGTAGTAGTAGAAATCAAAGTCTCTTAAAACTGTGGCTTCTTTGACTTTGCTCGATGCCATGATCGCAGTGCCGATAGCCTGCATTTTTTCAATGCTGAACGCATCAACTGGTTGCGCGGTTGCGTGTTCTTTACCAGCAGCCAACAGTAGCGTACCACCGTGACTGTTATAGGCTAAATAATAAGCTTCGCCGTCAACCATGCGCCACTCTAATTCGGCTGGCGTCCAAGCACTTTGCGTGAATTTTTTTAAAGCTTGCTGAGTCGTTGTTGCAAACAATTCTGTATGAATATCATTGCGATTGGCCAAACGACGTTCTTGTTTAGGGGCACCAGAATCCAATACTTTAAACGGGTTCATGGACATCAGGCCACTGAAAATAAAAGTCAGAGCCGTAACGCCAAACACAATGCCCACGATGTGATGCCAGCGCATCCACGGTTCGCGATATGGCGTGCGTGCCCCAGTCTTGAACTTACCTGAAAAACGCCAACGCCATATGCCTACGAACATTCCCAAAAGTGTCAATATGGTTGCCACAATGGATATGTAGATAACAATGTCCGCCCAGTGTTTGTCCACCGCGCCACCACGAAATGGGTACAGCAAATGAATCCAACCGCCCACCCAGCCCCATGTGCTTTCAACTGCAGTCACGTCTCTAGCAACTTCGCCGGTTTTGCCTGAAACATATAGAACTGTTGATGCGGTATCCGCCATTTGAATGCGGTGCAAAGGCCGTTGTGCATCGAGTCCTTTGGAATGCGTCCAAGCGTCTTCGTCCTCCAGCAAAGTATCGTAATGGGCTGGCGTCGCTGGCATAAATGCTTTCGCTGCGGCCAGCGCATCCGATTGGTTGACGACATCAATGCGTTTAGCGCTTACAGCATCGACAGCGACCAGATCTTTTTTACCGTAGTTCAAGATAAAGCGGGTTTGCCCAGCGACTGTTGTCAAACGAATATCTTTAGGCTGGTCTTTGCGCTCAGCTGCTGACAAAATGTCGGTCAACGGTGCGCAGCACTGCTCAATATTGAGTGGCGGTAGTGCCATCAAACGCTCAGCGGGGGTGAGTCTTGGATAAAAACCCACATACATCATGACAACGCCAGAAAAGAACCACATGGCCATGAACAGGCACAAAATGATTCCTAACCAGCGATGCACCAAATAAATGATGCGTTTCATAGATAGACCTTGATTAGAACGCGTGTTGCAGCGTTAAATCAAACGAGCGTGGCGCGCCTAAATAAAAGCTGCCTGTGCCGACTGAGGCTGCGTATACTTTGTCCGTCAGGTTTTTGGCGCGGAATGTCAAACGCGTTTGAGGGGTAAATTGATACCGCACACTCGCACCTAACAAGGTGTAAGCTGGATCCCAAACCGTATTGGCTGTGTTCCCAAAGCGCTTTGACACATAGCGCGCGTCCAAGCCCACTTGCAGCTTGGCATTAACGTCCCAAGTCAGCCAAAGATTGGATACCACTTTAGGCACATTGCCTGGCATATTACCCACTCGCGAAACGGCTTTGCCACTCACGTTTTCAATGAAATCGTCATATTGTGCGTCGGTATAAGCCAAATTTGCGCTGACCAAGAAATTGGGCATCACTTTGACTGAGGTGGCAATTTCAACACCGCTGGATGATTGTTGCCCCACAGGTATGGTTGTACCTGGGTTGTTTTGGTCTGCAATCGCTAAATTCTTGCGCGTGATTTTGTAAGCTGCCACAGTAGCGCTGCCGCGACCGTCCAAATAATCAAACTTGCTGCCAATCTCAAATTGACGACCCTTGGTTAAATCAAAATCACGCACCTGGGCGAACGACGCAGTTGTCAATATACCAGCTGGTGGGTCAGCTGCGGTGCTGTACTGTACATAAGCACTGGCTGTTGGCGTGATGTCATAAACCAAACCAATACGGCCCGTCGTGGGCGTATAGGTATTTGAAAAATACGCAGGGTTGGTGGCAGACGTCGCTAAATGGTTGATGCCCTCAAGTTTAATTCGGTCATGTCGCAAGCCAGTTACCAGCGACAAAGGTTTAGCAAGATAGGTTCTGTTTTCTAGGAACAAGGCTGTCGTCGCTACTTTGTTGGTGCGATCAGGCGTGAAGCCTGGTTTCATGTCCTTCACATCAAAGAAATTTTCAGTTGTGAAATTGATGGGGTTGACGGTGCTAACTGTGGCAGATAACGATCTGGGGAAACGAGTTTGCTTGTTCTTGCTGTAATCCAGACCAGCCGACCAATCGGATTTCATGCCACCAATGTCACCTTTGTGAGATAGCTCAATGCGGTCACCTGTGAGTTGCTGGTCATGGCGCTGCAAAAGTGCGTTTGAGCGAATCACTGCTTCATTCTTCGCATCGAATCGGTAGGTCTCAACATTGCGGTAGTCACGCAATGCATCATAGTGATACAGTGTGTTTTTAATGATGGTTTGAGGCGATACTTGGTACGCCAAAATCGAACGCTGCCATTGCACGGTTTGCTCATAAATGCCATCGGCAGAGTTGTAGTTTTTAAAGCGTGTCGCGGTGTTAATTTTGCCCGCCCCTACAGCCGGATTCAGCAAAGGTGTGCCCCAATACGGACGGTCAACCGATTCTTTTTGATACTCAACAGCCAGCGTATGTGAAAGCTGCGGTGTGAAATCTGTGAGCAGTGATGCTGCAATATTCAAGGCATTGCGTTTTTGTCCATCTACAAACCCTTTGGTGTTGCTGTCGTTCACATCCAATCGAACCACGTTTTTAACACCTTCACCGGAACCTAAGCGGCGATTAAAACCTACCGCCGCATCAACGGTTGAAAACGATCCCACTTTAAGCCGTGCCTCGGTACTGTCGCCATCGCGGTTGGCCAGTTTTGTCACATAGTTGATAGATCCACCCACAGCACCAGCTCCAAAAAGATACGTAGAAGGGCCGCCAATCACCTCAACACGGTCATAAATCCAACTATCGACGGGACGCGCTGATATGGCATCGTATTGTGGTGTGATTCCGTTGAACAATTGCGTCAAGCTACTGGCACCAAAACCACGGTAAGAAACAGAACCCGCTGAACCAGGGGGTGATGCTGCAGTGACACCAGGAACACTAGAAAGAATTTCTTGCGTATTTTCTGCGCCACGTTCTTCGATGGTTGTGCGGTTCACGACGGTTACAGACGCTGGTGTTTCACGCGGTGTTAAGCCTAAACGCGAGCCAGTTGTATTGGTTTCATCCAATAACAGTTTGGTACTGGGTACTGCATCAGTCACCACAACTGTTTTTAAGGTTTTCGAATCTTGCTGAGCAGATGTAGCTTGCGCCCAAACAGCCGGCATGAATAACGCGCCAACAGCAGCGGCGACCATGGTTTTTTTAATTATCATATTAACTCCAACATTGAAATAAACAACAAAATATGGCTGTAGGCGGCATAAAATATGCCTACAGCACTATCAATTCAATAGCATCACGCACACATTGAATGTGTGAGCGAATGCCAACTGTGTTTAAAGAATGTTTGGAGGTCCGCGTGCGGACAACGGTGACTGGGTGCGCTGCGCAATGATGGCAGCGGGTATGGCTTGCACCGCGTAAGACAGCGGCAACAGCAAATCAAAATTCTGTTCCGGAAATTGTGGTGTGATTGCGGCAGCAATTGCGCACAAAGGACATGCCATGCCCAGGCTGCTTTCTTCGTCATTGCCGTCATCGGTCAAAACCACCATTTTCATCGCACCCGAACCCGTGCATACCAATTGCAGGTCTTGTGGATGGACGACAGGAGAAGCGATAGCGACACCCAACGACAAGACAAACCACACCAGTACGTAGCGTACGAGTGATTTGGCATGGCGAATTGGGTGGAGCATAACTGTTGAACTGTAAAATCCGCGTTGTTAAGCCAAAGCTCCCTGCCAATTTGGCAGCCAGCTGGGCTTAAGCGGCGCACTGGCTTTGCGTGGACGTGGAGGCAACAGCTGCGCCAAAGTGCGGCAGACGGTTTCGGGTTTGGCATCCACTACTTGGGCCAGTTCGCGCAAAGTGGGCAAACTGTTACGCAACGCAACGGCATCTATGGCATTTGAATCAGCACCCGAAGAAGCCAATATGCTGGGTTCATGCCCCATCATGCGCAACAGGTGTGTCATGCGCGACAGCACACTGCCTGTACGCAAGCGCGACATGTCGTGGCTGCGCATGGGGTGCTGCAACAAGGCTTCCATCATCAACTGCTGGTTGTGCGCTGGGCTTTGAACCGTTACGGCTTCCAACACCACATCGGTTAATGCTTGCGCTTGCAGACTGTAAGGTGCTTGGCATAAAGATTCAACACCGATTAAATCGCCTGCAATGGCCAGCACAACTAAATTTGATGTGGGCGGTGTCGATTCCGCTTCAAGCTGATCAAGCCGCACCACGCCTGATATGACGCGCCAGAGCGTTGCTTTTTCTGCGATTGAAAAAATGGTTTGTTCACGTTTGTAAATCATGGTGCGGCTTTCTATATGTGTTTTTGCAGTTAACGCAATCCGTCAAGATACAACTTGCTCAATTGTGCAAATTGCTCTTTACTCAAGATTTTTCTCAAATTGTCAACACAACGATCACGCTGCTTGAAATGCTCAATCTCAGCATCCGCAATTTGCTTCATCAATGCCTCTTTTTCCGCGACAGCTTTACCCTCAAGAATCGCCATGCGCAGCTCACCCCGCAAAGTTAGTATCTTGTTTTGCGTACCCAAACGAACAGGCATGGCTTGTTTGCGAAACTCTGCCAAAGCTTTAATTTGCGTGTCGCTGAGTTTTAAATCCGCTTCGTAACGCATGGTTAGTGGCATCAATTCAACAACAGGCGTAGCACCATCACCAGGCACCGATTTGGCCATAGCCAAACTGCTACCAATTGTCAAAGCAATAGCAATACAAGCGTTTTTAGTGAAGAGTTTCATAGTCAGTTCCTTTGTTTATGGTTAAAAAATCAGTGTTTATGTTCCATCGCTGGTTTCATAGGCATGGCTGCATTACCGCCACCCAAAGCCGTGACCGGGGCTTTAATTTCTTGGTTAAAGCGAGACTTGGTTTTGGTGTCTTCAAATGTCAAAGTAATTGGCACTACATCACCACCTTTGAGTTGCTGCTTCAAGTCCATCAACATCACGTGGTAGCCACCAGGTTTGAGCTCCATCGTACGCCCTGGAACAATGTCTAGTCCTTGAATTTGGCGCATTTTCATGACGTCTTTTTCCATCGCCATTTCGTGGATTTCAACCACGCCCGCAATAGCGGCAGGTGCCTTGGCTTCGACAAGGCGAACATCTTTGTCGGTGCTGATTTGCATGAATGCACCTGTGGCTTTTTGTTGTGCCACTGTGCCACGCACCCAAGGCTCTTTGATGGTGACTTGATTTTGTGCTTGCGCCAAGGTGCTGCCAGCAAGAATACCGATGGCAAGGGCGATGTGTTGTAGTTTTGATTTCATGGTAAATACTCCTTTAAGTTGAAGAAAAGTTGATAGAAAAACGAAGTGAAAAGTGTTGTGCTTATGATTTTTTGAGCAACTGCGCAATGTCATGTGCATAGTCCTCAGCAGATTGCTCATGCCGCATGGCCAAGCGCAGCTGACCATTTGGGTCAAACACGTATGACAGTGCAGAATGATCCATGGTGTAACTGCTGCCAGTGGGGACTTTTTTGTAATACACCTTGAAATGCTCGGCTGTGCTGCGCGTTTGATCGGCGTTGCCATGCAGCGCTAAAAATGTGGGGTCAAAAGCCGCCATATAGGCTTTTAATATGTCGTTGGTATCGCGCTCTGGGTCTACCGTGACGAAGATGACTTGCAAGCGCTCACCATCGGCACCCAATAAACGCTTGACTTCAACTGCGCGGGTCAGCGCAGTTGGGCACACATCGGGGCATTGCACAAAGCCAAAATACAGCATGACGGCTTTGCCTTTGAAGTCTGCCAATGTGCGCACACGCTCATCGGTATCGAATAGCTGAAAATCCTTGCCATATTTGGCACCTGTGATGTCAATGCCCTTGAATTTGGGTGCCGTCGCTGGTTTCATTGCGGCTGCATGCCGTTAAAGACAATGTCAAGCCCAATGAAAGCAACAAAAATACCCCAAAACGGTAAATTGATACAGGGAGCCGAATGTTCACAAGAATACCTCTAACCAACAAAATTTATATATGAAATTGGCCTCTAGCCGGCATAAAATATGCCTAGAGTGCTATTAAATTAATAGCAAAAAGCCAATTACAGCCAGATAAATCAGTTGAGTGAAGGAGGCCCACGTGCGGGCAGAGGTGCGCTGAAAAACTGCGCGGTAGCGGTTGATGCTGGCTGCAGCACAGCAAAATTGCTGGGTACAGCTTGGGTGAAATCCAGTGTTGGCAACTCTGGCGTGATGGCCAAACCCGTCGCGCACAATGGGCAATGCATGCTGAGCAATGCGGTGTCTTGATCACCATTTGCATCGGTCACCACCAACTTCATAGCGCCTGAACCCGTGCAAACCATTTGCAGGTCTTGCGGATTCACCACTGGTGAAGCAATGGCGACCCCCAAAGACAGGGCGAACCAAACCAGCACAAGACGTGCAATGTGGTGGGCGCTTCTTAGGGTTTGCATGCCGCGATTATCGCTGAAAAGTTTGGCTTGTTCATGATGCATGTCAAATCTTCATTCCGAACTCAATCATTCTCTAAGTAGCCAGAGTGCGAGATAATAGGCACTTCTGCTGCTGGTTGTCGTGATTTGATTGTTACAACCCCTTGGCGGCAATGAACCTTTTGCTGATTTTTCCCCTCTTTTCATGATTACTCTTAAAAATGTGGTGCTGCGGCGCAGTGCCAAAGTCTTGCTTGACAGCGCGTCTGTGACCATCAACCCCGGTGAACACGTGGGCATTGTGGGGCGCAATGGTGCCGGCAAATCAACCCTGTTTGCACTGTTAAATGGCAGCTTGCACGAAGACAGCGGCGAATACTACATTCCAGCCCAATGGCGCATGGCGCAGGTGGCGCAGGACATGCCAGAGACTGACCAAGGTGCGACCGCATTCGTTATCGACGGTGATACCACTCTGATGGCCGCGCAAAAGGAAGTGGAAGCGGCCGAAGCAACTGACGACTACGATCGCATGGCGCATGCCTACACCGCATTAGCCGATTGCGGCGCCTATGATGCACCCGCACGGGCACAGGCTTTGATTTTGGGCTTGGGCTTTAAAACCACGGAGCTGGACAACCCAGTCAACAGCTTTTCGGGCGGCTGGCGCATGCGGCTTCAATTGGCACGCGCATTGATGTGCCCGTCCGATTTATTGCTGCTGGACGAACCCACCAACCATTTGGATTTGGACGCGCTGGTGTGGCTAGAGACTTGGCTGAAGCGCTACGAAGGCACCATGCTGGTGATCAGCCATGACCGCGAGTTTTTAGATGCAGTGACGGGCGTCACCGTGCAAATTGAAAATGCCAAACTGAACCGCTTTGGCGGCAACTACAGCAAGTTTGAAGACATGCGCGCCGAGCAAATGGAACTGCAACAAGCGCAGTACGCCAAGCAGCAAGACAAAATTGCGCATTTGCAAAAGTTCATCAACCGATTCAAAGCCAAGGCCAGCAAAGCCAAGCAAGCGCAAAGCCGCGTCAAAGCGCTGGACCGCATGGAAAAAATTGCGCCGCTGTTGGCCGAAGCCGAATTCACTTTCGAGTTCAAAGAACCGGCCAATTTGCCCAACCCCATGTTGTCGTTGACCGATTGCGCTTGCGGCTACCCGCCGCCAGAAGACGCTCCTGCGGGCACACCATCGACCATCATTGTGCAACGTGTCAACAAATCGGTATTGGCAGGACAACGCATTGGTATTTTGGGCGCGAACGGACAGGGTAAATCAACTTTGGTGAAAACCATTGCGCGCGATTTGGTGCCCGTGAAAGGCGAGATCACCGAAGGCAAAGGTTTGAGCATTGGCTATTTTGCGCAGCAAGAGCTGGACGTGCTGCGCCCGCAAGACACCCCGATTGAACACATGGTGCGATTGGCGCGTGAAACGCAAGCCGCTGGCAAGCTCACCAACCAGCAAACCAATGAACAAGCGCTGCGCGGATTTTTAGGCAGCTTTAACTTCGGCGGCGACATGGTCAAGCAGGCCGTGGGCAGCATGAGCGGTGGCGAAAAAGCCCGCTTGGTGCTGTGCATGATGGTGTGGCAGCGCCCTAACCTGTTGCTGCTGGACGAGCCAACCAACCATTTGGATTTGGCCACGCGCGAAGCCTTGGCGATGGCGCTGAACGAGTTTGAAGGCACGCTGATGTTGGTCAGCCATGACCGTGCTTTGTTGCGATCCGTTTGCGATGAGTTTTGGTTGGTGACACGCGGTGGTGTGGAACCGTTTGACGGTGATTTGGACGACTACCAAAAGTTCTTGCTGGACGAAGCCAAGCGCAGCCGTGAAGCGGTGAAAGAAGAGCAGCAAGCACTCAAAGCGGAGGCGGCAGCATCGGCAAAAGCCAATAGCAAACCAGCCAAACTACCCAAAGGCGAAAAAACCAAAAACTTGAGCCCACTCAAAAAAGAATTGCAGCAAGTAGACGACCAACTCGCCGCCTTGAACCACGAAGGCAAAGATTTAGAAAACCGCTTGGCCAAACCGCTACAGCCCGCAGATTTGGCGCAAGCCGGCAAACGCCTGAAAACCGTGCAACAAGAAATTGAAGCCTTAGAAGCCAAATGGTTGGAACTGTCGCAAGAAATCGAAAATGCGGCTGCATAAAAGCACAAGGATTTAACGAAAAGTCCTTCTGATTGGGGCATGGCAGAACAGATTTGGAATTGCCACTTGAAATGTCATTAATAAACGTTATATTCACGCTTGGAATTTCGATCTGTTCAACTTTTACAAAGGAATCACCATGGGCGGCTTAATAGGTACTTTGATCATTGGTTTGGTTGTTGGCTTCATTGCCCGTGCAGTGATGCCTGGCGAACAAAAAATGGGATTCATCATGACGGCTGTCTTGGGCGTTGTAGGCTCACTCGTGGCCACTTTCGCAGGCCAAGCATTGGGTATGTACCGCACAGGTGGCGCAGCCGGTTGGATTGCCTCGGTCATTGGTGCAGTCGTCGTGCTGTTTATCTACGGCAAAGTGCAAAAGAAATCTGACGGCAGCGTTTAATCGCATTCCCCCTCACAAAAGCGCCCGCATGAAGTTGCGAGGCGCTTTTTTATTTGCGCCGAAATTTGATACCAAGTGAGATAATTGCCACATGCTCATCGAATCAACTGCTTCCCAACTCGTCCTGATTGATATTCAATCTAAATTGCTACCTGCCATGTTTGAAGGCGCAGACGTTTTGGCCAATGCACTGCGCTTGGCGCAAGCGGCACGGCTGATGCGTGTGCCCATTACCGTGACTGAACAGTATCCGCAAGGTTTAGGACACACTGTGCCCGAACTGGCCGAGTATGCGCGTGAACCTTTGGTGAAAATGGCATTTTCAGCGGCGGATGATGGCTTGATTGAACTCTTGAATGACATCGGCACACCCAAAGCATCCAACAATGCCAAAAGCATGCCCAAGCATTTGCAAAAACCGCGCGAGAACGAACGCCCTGAAATCATCATTGCGGGCATGGAAGCCCATGTGTGCGTGTTGCAAACAGTGATGGGACTCATGGATGATTTTGATGTGCATGTGGTCACCGATGCGTGCACCAGCCGCACCGAACGCAACCGCGACGCCGCCTACGACCGCTTGGCCGCCGAAGGTGCGAGTTTGGTGACCACCGAAATGGTGCTGTTTGAATGGCTCCATAGCGCCGAGCATGAACACTTCAAAGCGGTGCAAAGACTGATTAAATAAGGTCTCCACCGCATGGCTATGCGTTTGCTATATATTTAATAGCAAACTAGGCAATCAATACGCCGGCTACAGCCTAATTTGGTATATAAAATGTGTCGTTTAAAAAACCAAAAGAAGTGTAGGTAAATTCAATTTCACTGAGTTTGCTTTGATTGATATTGCCGAAAAAACAAAGATGGAATTGGTTCTTGTCCAAATGAGGGAGTGAATCCAAAAACTTGTCGAACCCTTTGTAAAAATCGTCTACAGATGTAGCGCCAACTAAAATTATTTTCTTGTCTGACGAAATCCCCAAAATACTTCGCGCGACACTTTTATTTATTGGCAAAAATTCATCGGTATGTAATGCAATTTGAAATAGTTCGAATATCAAAACCATTAAATACTGAGCTTTTCCTTGCTAAATCAGTTATCCAGTGACTAATCCCTACTATCTGCATATATCTAGGCAGTAGTTTTGATTTCCTCTTATTCACAAACCAAGACAAATCGAATTTGAATTTTGACCCCAGCTGTGGGCAGCTCCCACAACCAGAAGAGTATTGATTGCAATCTAGTGAATAATGGCATCCACCAGTGAGTGGCCACATATCACGCATTCCGAGGGGGATTAGTTGACTAATCCTTCGCAAATAAATCACGGCTATACACTTTATCTTCTACATCTAAGATGTCGGCCGTCATACGATTAGCCACAATCACATCGGCCTCTTGCTTGAATTGTGCCAAGTCATTTACCACTCGACTGTTATTGAACCAGCTTTCTTTCAGAGCAGGTTCATAAACAATCACTTCAACCCCTTTAGCTTTAATGCGTTTCATAATGCTCTGGATGCTACTGCTGCGGAAGTTGTCGCTACCTGTCTTCATGACTAGGCGGTAGATGCCGACTACTGGTATATTGCTGCCATCACATTTGGAATCGTATCTTGATGATTTCGTCGACGCCAATTTCTTTAGTATCTCCGTGGCACAAAAGTCTTTGCGAGTGGTATTGCTGTTCACAATCGCCCGCATGATGTTTTGCGGCACAGCATCGTAGTTGGCCAGCAGTTGCTTGGTGTCTTTCGGTAGGCAATAGCCACCATAGCCAAAACTGGGGTTGTTATAGTGGTTACCAATACGGGGATCTAGGCACACTCCATTAATGATTTGCCTGGTGTCTAGTCCGTGGCTCGCGGCATAGGTATCCAGCTCGTTGAAGTAGGCCACACGCATGGCTAGGTAAGTATTAGCAAAGAGCTTAATGGCCTCTGCTTCGTCGCTACTGCATAGCAGCACATCTATATTTTGCTTAATGGCACCTTGTTGCATTAGCCCTGCAAAGGTTTTGGCTCGCTCACTCACCTCACCTACTACAATTCGGCTTGGGTGCAGGTTGTCGTATAGCGCTTTACCTTCACGCAAAAACTCAGGGCTGAATATGATGTTTTGGCAGCCTAATTGCTCTCTCAGCCTCGCCGTGTAGCCAATCGGCACTGTGCTTTTGATAACCATTACCGCTTGCGGGTTAATAGCCATCACATCTTTCACCACGGTCTCAATACTTGAGGTGTCAATGTGGTTAGTAGGGGTGGCAATCAGCACATAGTCGGCATCAGCGTAGGCCTCCACTTTGTCCAGCGTGGCTTTAAGGTTGAGCTGTTTGGTGTTGAGGTAGTGAACAAGCTCGGCGTCTTCAATGGGGCTTTGGCGCCTGTTAAGCAAATCCACTTTGGCTGGGATGATGTCAATGGCCACCACGTCGTGATGTTGTGCCAGTAATACCGCATTCGACAACCCAACGTAGCCAATCCCTGAGACGCATATCCGCATAAGACTTAACTCCCTTGTTGCAGGTGCGTTCTCTGTGCAATACGGGAACTTTATAGTTGCAATGATTTAATTTTAACGGACGGACGTGTGTATAAACGAAGGCTATTACAGTATCTTCAGCGATTGAAAATGTGTTTAGCTAAAGTCATTTGTTAGGTTTAATCAAAGACTATTCATAATGATGTGGTGGAGCTGGGGGGATTTGAACCCCCGTCCGCAAGCCTTTTTCGCGTAGATCTACATGCTTAGCCATCTGATTTGAATCTCACTCATCTGATCGCGCAGTAGCACGCTATCAGGTTCGCCAGCGCCCTATTTTCTTGTTCAAACCTAAGGTGCCCAGGCTCAAACCAGCCGATGTAAATGACTCCACAGCCTGGACGGTTTATTGCTAAACCACCCTTGCCCAGCCCATCGGCCTGCTGTTGTGAAGCTCACTGGCAATTAAGCAGCGAGTGCGAAACGTTCGTCGTTTGCAGTTAGTTTTTTGAATCGATTTTTACGAGCGTGACCCTAGCTCGGCATGCCCCACTGCGCGTCCGTACCCGCGTCGAAACCAGTGCAGCCCCTCAGAGCTTATTTTATGCCGAGATGTCTGTTTTCAAGACCGATTCGCTAAATCGAATGACCAAATTAATTGTTTTGGCATAGAAAGTCGCATGACATAATGACCGCCGTTTACCGTAAATTCGTATCCAAAAGTATCTCAAAACTCTACAACCAAATAAGATATGCATACTTCATTCCGTCGTTTGATACAAAACTGTATGATTTTGATGATGCTAGTGGGTCTGGCATCTTGCCAAACCCATACGCCATTAGCCACACAGGATGCGCTTATCAGTACCACTGTGGTACAACGATTTGGTGCACAGTCACTCCAATGGGCTGCGTGTGGTGCAAATCCCGTGGTTCAATGTGCAACTTTGCTGGTACCCGCGGATTATGACGCGACCGAAACTGATACTTGGAAACTCAGCGTTGCACGATTACCTGCAAAAAATACTGCAAATCGTTTGGGCGTGCTGTTTTTTAATCCTGGTGGCCCAGGCTTAGCTGGCGTTCCAGAATTAACTGATGATCCTGCATATTGGGATGATTTGCGTGCACGCTATGACATCGTGACTTTTGATCATCGTGGCACGGGCACATCAAGTCCTGCAATTGCTTGCTTGACTGACGGCGAAAAGAACGCGATCCGAAACCAAACTAGTGCACCAACTACTGTTGCGCAAATTGAATTGACTCGCCAATTAGGTCGCATGCATGGCGCAAAGTGTCACCAAAAATACGGTCGACGATGCGTCTTTTCAATACCAAAAACATAGCGCGCGACATGGACATTCTGCGCATGGCATTGCACGAGCCGAAAATTTCTTATCTTGGGTTTTCTTACGGTACTTATCTGGGTGCCAGTTATGCCACGCTATTTCCTGAACATACCCATCGCGTTGTATTGGATTCGGCCATGAATCCGGCATTGAATTACACGCAAGTGCGACATGATCAGGCAATGGGAATGCAGGACTCAGTATCGCGCTTTGTTGCGGATTGCGGCAAACAAGCTGACTGCCCTTTACCTAAAGGACAAAAAGAGGGCTTGGCTGTACTCTCGAAACTTATAGCAACACTTGATCAATCGGCTTATATCG
This sequence comes from uncultured beta proteobacterium, assembly GCA_963841045.1. Lineage (GTDB taxonomy): Bacteria > Pseudomonadota > Gammaproteobacteria > Burkholderiales > Burkholderiaceae_C > Aalborgiella. The sequence goes on from CAWJBD010000003.1 coordinate 21,542, forward strand.
GTGCTGATGGAAAAGTTCTGTCTGGCGGACGGGCACTGGGCTTGATTGAATCTTTTATGTACACGCCAGAAGATGGTTGGCCACAATTACGTCGTCTGTTAGCCAGTTCTTTGCGTGGTGATTACCAACCGTTTTTAGAGGCAGCCCACAGTGATGCATTGATGGTTAACCCTGCAGACAGCCCTTACTTGTCAGTCATGTGCCATGATCTTCATGATTCCCGCGACACTGACTTACCAGCAAAGTTGGCACCTCTGTGGAAAGTGCAAGCCCCAATATCGGGTGCTGGGCGTGCTTGGTCATTGCAACCATGTGCAAGTTGGCCTGCACGTGCAACAGAAAATCCCAAACCTTTGCAAGCCAAGGGCTCAGGCCCTATTTTGATAGTGGCAGGGCAACATGATCCAGCAACACCCATCCATTGGGCTAGGGCTTTGCATCAATCTCTAGCAAATTCTCATCTTGTTGAGTGGTTGGGTGATGGGCACATTGTGTACGGACGTTCTGGCGATTGCGGGAAAAAGGTAATTGAGTCGTTCTTGTTCGCTGGAGAACTACCAAAAATTGGCATGCTTTGTCCATAGCCCAAACTCCATTGTTGATCGTTGTAACTTAAGTTACACTGCTTTTAAACATTTCGACACAATTAAGGATTCCATGAAAAGACTTAAATTGGTTTTACTCACAGCATTGCTCACAATTGGGTTAGCGTCTTGCGGCAGTGGAGACGGCGACAACAGCTGCGCCAATAAGACAGATACGACCAACACCACACAACAAGCCACAACAACTACCGGAACTACAGAGACGGAATGCAGCCTGCAAAGTGCGACACCAAGCCCGGTTGTAGGTGTTACTGTGCATGACAATGAATTGCTGTTTCATCCAGATCCGAGATCGCAAACTAGTTACCTTAGAACTGTTGGATTCGATTGGGACAATGGATACTCAATCACCTCTGGACAACCATGGGAGGGCTTGAATGTCAATACATATAATTACAATGGCCAAACGAAGTCATATATAGACGTAGTCGCGAAAGCTGGGCGTAAAGGAAGTAACACCCCCAAAGATTGGTTTAATGCGCGTAATGGGGGTGTAAAAATATGTGACATTGATTGGAATAATATAGATTCCCTCAATTTTGCTTATTCTGGGCATTTGGTCATTGACAATAATCGATATTTAGTTGTCATAGGCCAAGAAGGGTATGCGCTAGATAATGGTTGGTGGATCGCGGGTCAAGGTCCTGGCTGGACACATAAAACTTTTAGACCTACTGGCGGCAGAGAACGCAATTATATTGTAACGCCTGATAAAAAGTGGCTCATCGGATACCCCACTGAGGATATAGGAGGATTCGGGGTTTTACCGAATAATTAGGGTGAATCACTGTGTCTTGCTTTCTACTTATGCCCATAGGAACGTTAAAAAGCTTAAGCCATGATCAATCATATGAAAAAAATTAAATCTGTTTTGTTTTCCACCTTGCTCGTAATTGGATTAGTGGCATGTGGCAGTGAAAGCGGTGACAACAGCTGCGCCACAAAGACAGATACGACCAACACCACACAACAAACTACAACAACTACCGCAACCGCACAGACGGAATGCAGCCTGCAAAGTGCGACGCCGGATCCGGTTGTAGGTGATACGTTACATGAATATCATCTGAGTTTCGACATCCCAACAGGCGCTGTTAAAAAGATAGGTTTTAGCCCCTCCCCGCAAGAAGTGAAGTTTTCAATTACACCAGGTCTACCTTGGGCAGGCATGTACAAAATCGATTACCCTTATGTGCCTGACCTCTACACCTTTGAGCTTGTAATTAAAGCTGGACGTCAAACAAGTAACACCCCAACCGATTGGTTTAATGACAGGAACAAGGGGGCAAAATTCAATAGTCAAGATTGGGCGAATATGGGTTCCTTTAATTTTGCAATTGAGGGGCAGTTAATCATCAATCAGGATCGTTATAACGTCGTCATTGGTCAAGAGTACAGAGAGGGACTTTATGGTTGGTGGATAGCCGGAGAAGACCCAGGTTGGACTTATCACAAACCATCTTCTGGTTCCCCCTATCTTTTAACGCCAGATGGTAAATGGGAAATCAAACGGAGTGATTTTTCTTACTCATTCAAGATAGGCACGCATTGATAGGGCAAATTTATTTCTGCAGGATGATTGGCTGAATTAATTTAATATCAATTTGTTAGCCCATGAAAGGCAGTAAATGCCGCGCGTTCTTTCAACACATCTTGCACAGTGATGCAGTTTTTGTGCGCTATGCCCAATAGATTGGCTTTATTTGGGTTTTCTATCAGGTGGTTTTTAAAAGCATTGCTTTGCCACGGGTCTGCCACCACATAGCCGCCCTCTTGCGTACACGGCGTCTGGCCTGTGCAACGTCTCCATGTGGCCGCGTAAACAACTCTACCGTCGCGGGTGATACCTGGGAATGCGTTTGCTGTGACGTCTTTGTAAACGGGTTTGGATGGTGTGCCTATATCTCTGTCGTCAAACCACGGCGCTAAATTGAGTTGTGCATCCAGCGCACGCTGGTACCACCATACGTGACCGCGGTATTCATAGGCTGCATTGGCGAGTGTGTTGGATTTTTTGTCTGAAAATCCAAAAATAATTTTGCCTGATTGCAACTTGAACTTACCTTGCGGAATGCACTGTTTGCCATCCGCGCCCAAACCAAAAATGCGCATGGTGGGTACACCATCAACTGGTTTTTGTGGCAGAGCAGCGAATTCAGTGCCATCAACCGAAATCATGGGCAAGGCATACATGCTGCCATCGGTACTGGCGCGGTCGCTACAGTGGGTAATAACACCAGTGAAGGCGCCTGTGTTGGCGATTTTGCGGTGGTTCACTGGGTCAATCAACAAAGTAGCTGATGACAATGTTCCCATTCCTTGTGTGGCGCCATCAGCATCGGCATTGGGCCAGCTCAAGGAACGAATTTGTATCGGGTTAGCGGTTTGCTTTGGGTACAAGCTTTCCACCTCTGAAGCCACGGCATAAAAGCCCGTCATGCCACCAGAGAACAAGGGCTTGGCTTTGGTTTGACTGTCCACAATGCTTTTGAATGTGTAGTGGCTGCCATTGGTGTCCACAATGTAGCGCCAACTGCCTTGCACAGGGAATGCTTCATTGGACAATGGCGTTTCATAGATGCGCTGCTGGCCTATTCGGTTACCAACTTGCACACCATTGGGCAAATGTTGGGCCTGGTAATTCAACCAAGCTAACTGTTGTTAATTTACTGCCTGAAAATGAACGCAATATGTAGCGCCCATCTGGGCTGACGCGTTCATAAGCACCCAACGCCACTTGTTGGTTGTCATCCAAGCCAGCCAGTTTGGGGTCGAGTGCGATGAATTGATTGGGTGCAATGCATTGGTCAACGGTTGCCGAAGCGCTTGCTTGGTAGGCAGTGGATTTGTCAATGCGTGCAGCAATACCTTGCTGCCAAAACTGTGCAGGCATGGCACCCACCAGTTTGTTGGGATGAATGGTTTGATTTTGCAGCACAAAAGCGGTGGGGAAATGCAAGTACGCATCGCGCTCTATCAATGCTGGTGCACACAAGGCTTGGCTGTGTTGGAGCACGCTGGCTTGCGCGGCGTTCAATTGCTGGGTTGATGCCAATTGTTGCAATGCACTTTGCCACTCTGCGCTTGAGATTCGGCCATCAACCAGCGGTGTAAATATCAGCCCCGCTTTGGCTGCTTGCTCTGCCGCCAAATGTGCTTGAGTGACAGACAAGACCATGCGGGGTGACCACACGTAGATCAAACTGGCTTGCCCGCTGATTCGTTGCTGTTCTAATTTTTTATCATCAAAACAGGCTGTAGCCGGCGTAATTACTGCGTAGATTGCTATAAATAGTATAGCTTTTAAGAGACCAAGTCTGCTCAACCGAGTCAATTCACACCATCCGCTTAACGACGACCATCCAACCAGTCCAACAGGCAGTCAGGCTCTTTGAGTAATGCATCTGCGCCCCATGTGTTCACATCATGTTGCCCCAAATAGCCCCATGTCGCCGCCAAGCTGCACATGCCAGCGTTGCGGCCTGCTTCGATGTCGCGAATGTCATCGCCCACGTAGACGCAATGAAACGGCTCTAACTTCAAATGTCGCGTTGCTGCGTACAGTGGCTCTGGATGCGGTTTGGTGTGCGGTGTGCTGTCACCACTGATGACCACACATGCATCACTTAACAGAGGCATTTCGCGCACCAACGGTTCGGTGAAACGTTTTGATTTGTTGGTCACAATGCCCCAACGAATGCCACGCATGCGCAAACTTGCCAGCAAATCTTCTATGCCTTGAAATGATTGGGTACGCAACAGCATGCGGTCTTCATAGTTTCCAAAAAATTCTTCGCGGTAAACCTTAAATTCCTTGTGCTCAGGTGTCATGCCAAACGCCAGTTCAAGCATGCCCCGTGCACCGGCTCCAGCCATAGGACGATAGTGCGTCATGGGCAAAGATGGCATTCCTCTGTCTGTCCGCATTTTGTCAACAGCCGCCCCCAAATCGGGCGCACTGTCAATCAATGTGCCATCCAAGTCAAACAAAACCACTCTAACCAAACTGTGACGTGGTGCTTGGTGTGCTTGCTTGGTGTGATTGAGGTTGTGCTTGCCCATATTTATTAGCTGAAGTGCGGTGTGATTTTTAAATTGCCTTTTGAGTTGCAACCAAGTAGTTCACACTGGTATCTGCGCTCAATTTGTAGCGCTTACTCAATGGGTTGTATTCCAAGCCACGCATGGCTTGTACGTCCAATGACTGCTTACGGGCAAACCCAAGGAGCTCACTGGGTGTGATGAATTTTGCATAATCGTGCGTGCCACGCGGCAGCATTTTCAAGACATACTCGGCACCCACAATGGCAAACATATAGGCTTTGGCATTGCGGTTGATGGTTGAAAAATACACCCAGCCACCCGGTTTGACCAAAGCCGCACATGCCGCAACGATTGACTGCGGATTAGGCACATGTTCCAGCATTTCCATGCAGGTGACAACGTCAAAACTAGCGGGCTGTTCCGCAGCCAAAGCTTCTGCACTGATTTCGCGGTAATCGATGTGAGGCGTTTGTGCCTCCAATGCGTGCAGTTGCGCCACTTTGAGTGATTTGGTCGCCAAATCTATGCCCAGCACTTGCGCACCTTTGCGCGCCATGGCATCGGCCAAAATACCGCCACCACAGCCAATGTCCAGCACGCGCTTGCCCGCAAGCGGAGTCAAACCATTGATCCAATCCAAACGCAAGGGGTTGATGGCATGCAAGGGTGCAAACTCGCTTTGAGTGTCCCACCAATGATGTGCCAAGTCCGAGAACTTGGCTATCTCGGACGGATCAACATTCAAGGCTTGATTTGCTATGGACATGTGTTTGTACGTACTTTCTTTTTAACTTAACTAATTTTTTAAACTGTGGGTAATTTAGCACGCGAAACGGCAAACAAGCCCTAAATGAGTTAAGAAAACCCCAATAAACGTGAAAAAGCCCCTGAGTTTGACCTCAGAGGCTCACAATTTCTGTTACTTTTTAACTCAACGCATGCGCATGAGTTGGTAAAAGTGCAGTCAAATTATTTCTTTTGTGTGCCAACCACTTCGATTTCAACGCGGTTGTTTTTAGCACGGCCAGCAGCTGTTTTGTTATCAGCCACAGGTTGCTTAGAGCCTTTGCCTTCTGTGTAAACGCGGTTTTTCTCAATGCCTTTAGACACCAAGTAGGCTTTTACAGCTTCAGCACGGCGTACTGACAAAGCTTGATTGGCTTTGTCGCTGCCTTTTGAATCGGTATGACCCACAGCAACAATCACTTCCAAGTTAATGCCTTTGACCTTGCCGATCAAGTCGTCCAATTTGGCTTTGCCAGCGGCTTTGAGAACAGCTTGGTTAGATGCAAAGAAAGCATCAGCAGCGTAAGTCACTTTTGTAGCAGCAGCGGCTGGCTTAGCAGCAGGTGCTGCTGGCTTAGCAGCTGCTGGTGCTGCAGCGGCTGGTTTGGCTGCCATAACTGGTGCAGCAGCGGCAGCTGGTGCAGCTGCAGCGGGTGCAATAGCACCATCACAACCAGGAGCAGCAGTAGCTGGAGTCCAGCTTGCATTGCGCCAGCACAAACCTGATGCGTTGCCAATCTTCCATTGCAAATTGCCAGAACCATTGCGCCAGTTGTCGCTGTTAACAGCAGTGCCAGTTGCAAATGCAGAACCTGCTACGGCGACGGATGCAATGATCATTGCTACTTGATTGAGTTTCTTCATATTTATTAGACCTTTTAAAAAAAATTGACTGTCAGCAAAATTCAAATTTAACTTATTTTGATAACTAAAGCAAGCCATTCGTCAAAAATGAATCTGAATAGCTTGCTCAGCTTAATTAATTGCGGTCTTGTTTAGCTTTGCGCTTAGCTTTCACAGCTGGCTTAGCTGCTGGTGCAGGTGCTGCAGCTGGCTTAGCTGCCATTGGAGCTGGAGCTGCTGCAGCTGGTTTAGCTGCCATTGGAGCAGGAGCCGCTGCAGCTGGTTTAGCTGCCATTACTGGGGCTACGGCTGCTGCTGGTGCAGCTGCTTTTGCAGCGATTGCGCCATCGCAACCAGGTGCTGCTGTAGCTGGTGTCCAGCCCGCATTGCGCCAGCACAAACCAGACGCATTGCCAATTTTCCATTGCAAATTGCCTGAACCATTGCGCCAGTTGTCGCTGTTTACCGCTGTTCCTGTTGCGAATGCTGAACCTGCAACTGTCAACGTTGCAATGATTGCTGCTACTTTAGTAAATTTCATGGTGAACCCCTTATAAGATGAAGAAAATGTTTTACAGCAATGCTGCATAAGCTGACGTTTTAAGATGACGTTTTCCAAAGTTTCAGTGAACCTCGCCTAAACCGTTAGCTACCATTGTGCCACAGCTGAAAACCGCTCTTTATGTAAATGGCTTGTGAAAGTTCCTTTATTTAGCAAATAAAGTTGGGCGTTGCTAATCTGCAACAAGATGCCAGCTTAAAATAAGCACTTGTCGTTTTGTTAAAAATTAAGTCTACCAACTCCAAGTCTCACATGTCCCAGTTCGCTAAAGAAACCTTGCCCATCAGTCTTGAAGAGGAAATGCGCCGTTCCTACCTCGATTACGCGATGAGCGTGATTGTGGGACGCGCCCTGCCCGACGCGCGTGATGGCTTGAAACCCGTGCACCGCCGCGTCTTGTACGCCATGCATGAGCTGAGCAACGATTACAACAAACCATATAAAAAATCGGCTCGTATTGTTGGTGACGTGATTGGTAAATACCACCCGCACGGCGACAGTGCGGTGTACGACACCATCGTTCGCATGGCACAAGATTTTTCTATGCGCCACATGTTGGTGGACGGACAAGGTAACTTCGGCTCTGTGGACGGCGACAACGCAGCTGCGATGCGTTACACCGAAATCCGCATGGCGAAAATCGCGCACGAATTGTTGGCCGACTTGGATAAAGAGACGGTCGATTTTGGCCCCAACTACGATGGCAGCGAATCGGAGCCTTTGGTCATGCCAGCGCGTTTCCCGAATTTGTTGGTCAATGGTGCGGGCGGTATTGCCGTGGGCATGGCCACCAACATTCCACCGCACAATTTGAACGAAGTGATTGATGCCTGTTTGCACTTGTTGGCCAACCCACAAGCCAGCATTGATGAGCTGATGGAAATTATTCCGGCACCGGATTTCCCAACAGGCGGCATTATTTACGGCATCAATGGTGTGAAAGATGGCTACCGCACAGGCCGCGGCCGCGTGGTGATGCGCGCCAAATGCCACTTTGAAGACATTGACAAAGGCCAGCGCCAATCCATCATTGTGGATGAACTGCCTTACCAAGTGAACAAAAAGTCATTGCAAGAACGCATGGCCGAATTGGTACACGAGAAAAAAATCGAAGGCATCTCGCATATTCAGGACGAGTCCGACAAATCAGGCATGCGTTTGGTCATTGAACTGAAACGCGGTGAAGTGCCTGAAGTGGTGCTGAACAATCTATACAAGCAAACCCAGTTGCAAGACACATTCGGTATCAACATGGTGGCTTTGGTGAATGGCCAACCGAAATTGTGCAACCTGAAAGATTTGATTGAAGTCTTCTTGGACCACCGCCGCGAAGTGGTGACACGCCGCACCGTTTACAACTTGCGCAAAGCGCGTGAACGTGGCCATGTGTTGGAAGGCTTGGCTGTCGCCTTGGCGAACATCGACGAATTCATCGCTTTGATTCGCAATGCACCGACACCGCCAGTTGCCAAAGTCGAGTTGATGAGCAAATCGTGGGACAGCTCGCTGGTACGCGAAATGCTGACCCGCACCCGTGCCGATGGTGGCGTGATCAACGCAGACGATTACCGTCCTGATGGGCTAGAGCGCGAATTTGGTCTGGAAGCCGGTGGCTTGTACAAACTGTCTGAAGTGCAAGCGCAAGAAATTTTGCAAATGCGTTTGCAACGTTTGACAGGTTTGGAACAAGACAAAATCATTGCCGAATACAAAGAAGTCATGGCTGAAATCGACGACTTGTTGCACATTTTGGCAACGCCTAGCCGTGTATCCAGCATCATTGGCGAAGAATTGGCGGCGATCAAACTTGAATTTGGTCAAAGCAAACTAGGCGCACGCCGCAGTTTGGTGGAGCACAGCTCATTTGATTTATCTACTGAAGACTTGATCACCCCCACAGACATGGTGGTGACTATGAGCCACAGCGGTTACATCAAGAGCCAACCCTTGTCTGAATACCGCGCGCAAAAACGCGGTGGTCGTGGCAAGCAAGCAACGGCCACCAAAGAGGACGATTGGGTAGACCAGCTCTTTGTGGCCAACACGCACGACTACATTTTGTGCTTCTCCAATCGCGGACGCTTGTACTGGCTCAAAGTTTGGGAAGTGCCTGCAGGTTCGCGCGGTTCGCGTGGTCGCCCGATTGTCAATATGTTCCCATTGCAAGATGGCGAAAAAATTACAGTTGTGCTGCCATTGACAGGCGAAAAAACCAGCTTCCCAGCAGACCAGTATGTCTTCATGGGAACCAGCATGGGCACGGTCAAGAAAACATCATTGGACGAATTCAACAACCCACGCAAAGGCGGCATCATTGCCGTTACTTTGGATGAAGGCGATTATTTAATTGGTGCAGCACTCACCGACGGCAAGCACGATGTGATGCTGTTCAGCGATGCCGGCAAAGCCGTTCGCTTTGACGAAAACGATGTGCGCCCCGTCGGTCGCGGCGCGCGTGGTGTGCGCGGTATGAATTTAGAAGACGGCCAAAGCGTCATCGCCATGTTGGTTGCCGAAGATGAACAACAAAGTGTGTTGACAGCCACTCAAAACGGCTACGGCAAACGCACCAGTATCACTGAGTACACCCGTCATGGACGTGGCACCAAAGGCATGATTGCCATTCAGCAATCAGAGCGCAATGGCAAAGTGGTCGCTGCGACCTTGGTGCACACCGACGATGAAATCATGCTGATCACCGACAAAGGCGTTTTGGTGCGCACCCGCGTGTCTGAAATTCGTGAAATGGGACGCGCCACACAAGGCGTGACTTTGATCGGACTGGACGAAGGCTCGCAACTCAGTGGCTTGCAACGCATTGTCGAAAACGATGCCAACACCAGTGATGGCACTGATACCAGTGATAGCAGCGATGCGCCTGCTGTCGACAATGATGCAACGCCAGAAGGCGAAGCATAAACAATCATTTGCTATAAATAAAATAGCACTATAGGCAATCAATACGCCGGCTACAGCCATATTTGTTATATAAAACAACAAACAACACCATGACCAGAACCCTGCAAGAATTGCGCGATTTGATTGATGCCACAGACAAAGAACTGTTGGCATTGCTCAATCGACGCGCGGGTTTTGCGGCTGAAGTGGGTGAAATTAAAAAACTCGATGGCTCACCGGTTTACCGACCCGAGCGTGAAGCGCAAGTCATCCACGGTTTGCAGCAAGCCAATTTGGGCCCCATAAAAGATGCCAGCGTGGCACACATTTGGCGCGAAATCATGTCGGCCTGCAGGGCATTAGAAGCGCCGCAGCGCGTGGCGTATTTGGGGCCAGCAGGCACATTCAGCGAATTGGCGGCATTGCAGTTTTTTGGCACCAGCATTGAACACGTGCCTTGCGCCAACTTTGACGAGGTGTTTCATGCCACCACCGCAGGCAGCGCTGATTTTGGCGTTGTGCCCGTCGAAAACAACACCGAAGGCGTGGTCACGCGCACCTTGGATTTGTTTCTCAATTCTCCTTTGCACATCATTGGCGAAACCAGTTTTTTAGTGCGACACCACTTATTGCGTCTGTCCAATTCACTTGACAACATTGAAGTGGTTTTGGCGCATCCACAAGCGTTGGCGCAGTGCCAAGGCTGGTTGTCACAGCATTTGCCAAAAGCGGAACGCCGCGCGGTTTCCAGCAACGCCGAAGGCGCACGCTTGGCAGCCGGCAACCCCAATTGGGCAGGTATCGCCAGCGAACGCGCGGGTTCTGAGTTTGGTTTGCACGTGGTCGCGCATGCCATTCAAGACGATGCGTTTAACCGCACCCGCTTTGCCGTTGTTTGCCTGCCGCAAACACAACCCATGCCAGCTGCGTCGGGTAAAGATTGCATCAGTTTGATTGTCTCTGTGCCCAACAAACCAGGCGCGGTGCATGATTTATTGATTCCCTTGAAGAAACATGGCGTTTCCATGACGCGCTTTGAATCTCGCCCTGCTCGTTCAGGGCAATGGGAATATTTCTTCTACATCGATTTGGTGGGACACCCCTCCTCGCCTCACGTTGCTGCCGCTTTGCAAGAGCTTCAAGGCTTGTGTGCGTTTTATAAGATGTTGGGCAGCTACGCTGTGAGCGATTGACCATGTTTAATTTCGGCAAAAGCAAAACCGCAATGTTTGAACAAATCGGCATCATTGGTTGCGGCTTGATGGGCAGCTCATTTGCTTTGGCCATGAAGAAGGCGGGATTGGTCAAACGCGTGGTGGGCTATAGCAAATCACCCACCACGACCGCTAAGGCGCTCAAAATGGGTGTGATTGATGTGGAAGTGGCCTCTGCGCTGCAAGCTGTTTCTGGCTCAAATTTGGTTTTGATAGCCGTTCCGGTTTCTGCCACAGAGCCCACACTCAAAGCCATCAAACATTTGGTCACAGCCGACATGTTGTTGATGGATGTTGGATCTACCAAGCAAGATGTGGTGGATGCTGCGCGTCGCATCCTAGGTACCATGTTTGGCTCATTTGTACCCGCACACCCCATCGCTGGCAAAGAGTTATCCGGTGTCGAACATGCCGATGGCAATTTGTACACTGGGCGTCAAGTTATTTTGACACCGACAGCCAAAACCAATGTGACGCAACTGAATCAAGCCGAAGCCGTATGGTCTGCCTTGGGTTGCCAAGTAAAAGTGATGCCGCCAGAGGCGCATGATGCAGCTTTTGCAGCCGTAAGCCATTTGCCGCATTTATTGGCGTTTGCCTTGATGAACAGCATCACATCACAAGCAAAAGGGAATGAGTTTTTGGAACTGGCAGGTACTGGCTTTCGAGACTTCACACGCATTGCAGCCAGTGACCCCAAAATGTGGCACGACATCTTTTTGGCGAACCGCATTCAAATGACAGAGCAAATTGATCAATTCAAGCAAACGCTTGAGGTTTTATCGTCGATGATTGCCAACAATGACAGCAGCTTCACTGACCGCTGCATTGACCAAAGCCAGTCAAGAACGCAACCAATGGCAACTTGCCGATAAGAATCAAGAAAATTAATCCTTCATGTTCAGTACGGTTTTTTTAGACATTCCGCCATTAAGCCATGCCAGCGGAACGGTTGTATTACCTGGCTCTAAAAGTATTTCAAATCGGGTATTGCTACTCGCAGCACTTTGCAACGGAACCACCACTGTCCACGATTTACTCGATTCTGATGACACACAAGTGATGTTGACCGCACTGGCTCAACTTGGGTGCCACATCGTTAAAGAAGGCAATAGCATCAGCATCAAGGGAATTGGTGGTCAAACACAAGTTACCATCATGCAAATTGTTTTTAGGCAATGCAGGTACTGCGATGCGCCCGTTGACAGCGGCATTGGCAGTGTTGGCCAGCGGTAATACCTGTTTTGAACTCAGTGGCGTTGCGCGCATGCATGAACGCCCTATCGGTGATTTGGTGGATGGTTTACGACAACTTGGTTGTCAGATTGATTACACAGGTGAAGCTGGCTTCCCGCCATTGCGCATCTCAGCCGCAAAAAGCTTTGACTTGAATGAACCCATTCTAGTCAGGGGCGATGTATCCAGCCAATTTTTAACCGCTCTGCTATTGGCGCTGCCCTTGGTTGCTAAGGATACCAAACAAAATATTGTGATTGAAGTACTGGGTGAGTTGATTTCGAAGCCATATATCGAAATCACGCTCAACTTGCTGGCAAAATTTGGTATACAAGTTGAACGTGAGGCGTGGCAAAAATTCACCATTCGCGCTGGTAGCAGCTACCACTCCCCCGGCAGCATACATGTCGAAGCCGATGCCTCATCTGCTAGCTATTTTATAGCACTTGGCGCAATCACTACGCCGGATTCAGCCTCAAAAGACCACATTAATCCAGCCAAACCCGTGCGCATTGAAGGTGTGGGTGCTCAATCCATACAAGGCGATATACGATTTGTAGAAGCCGCACAAGCGATGGGCGCGGTGGTAAAGAGCGGAGAAAACCACCTTGAGATATCACGCGGCGCTTGGCCGCTCAAAGCCATTGATTTAGATTGCAACCACATCCCTGATGCGGCCATGACATTGGCAGTGATGGCGCTGTATGCAGACGGCACGACCACTCTTCGCAATATCGCCAGTTGGCGCGTCAAAGAAACCGACCGCATTGAGGCGATGGCCACAGAGTTGCGCAAACTGGGTGCCACTGTCGAAGAAGGACCAGATTTCATCCGTATCACACCGCCAGCCTCAGCGACTGATTGGAATACAGCTGCCATTCACACCTATGACGACCACCGTATCGCCATGTGTTTTTCATTGGCAGCTTTTAACCCAGCCGGCCTTCCCATTCGCATCCTCGACCCCAAATGCGTTGCCAAAACTTACCCAGATTATTTTGAGGCTCTGTTTTCAGTGGCGCAAACGTCGCGTGAAAACATTCCAGTCATCACGATTGACGGCCCCAGCGCTTCAGGAAAAGGCAGTTTGGCCGCCAATTTGGCGCAGCAATTGGGTTACCACTACTTGGATTCTGGGGCGCTTTACCGTGTAGCCGCCTATGCCGCTTTGCAAGCAGGTTTCAGTTTAGAGCTGGCTAACGAGACAGCCATTGCAAAACTGATTGCCCAAATGCCCTTGCGTTTTGCTGGCGATTCGGTTTTATTGAACGGTATGGATGTGAGTGATGCCATACGTTCTGAAGCAGGCGGTATGAACGCATCCAAAGTGTCGGCTATGCCCGCTGTGCGACAGGCATTGGTAGAGCTGCAACACAGTTTTCATCAATTACCGGGCTTGGTGGCAGACGGTCGTGACATGGGCACGGTGATTTTCCCGCAAGCACCCCTCAAGGTGTATTTAACTGCCACCGCGCACGAGCGTGCCGAACGTCGATATAAGCAATTGATTTCTAAAGGAATTCCAGCTATAATCGACAGTCTTCGTACTGACCTTGAAGAACGCGATGCCAGAGATTCCTCTCGAAGTGTTGCGCCATTAAAGCCAGCGCAAGACGCTTTATTGCTAGACAACTCTGATTTATCGATTGCAGAATCGGCAGCTCAAGTCCTTGCTTGGTGGCAAAGCAAACAACATATCCCTCACTAGCTATACAAACAGACACAATGGTGTGGCTGTACTTAGACTATGAGTGGCATAGGAAAACACATGTCAGAATCTTTCGCAGCCCTATTTGAAGAATCCCAAAAAACCTCTGAAACACGCATCGGTGAAGTCGTTACCGCTGAAGTGATTCGAATTGAGCACAACTTCGTTGTGGTCAACGCAGGTCTCAAATCTGAGGCGTATGTACCCCTCTCCGAATTTAAAAGCGACCAAGGCGAAGTTGAGTGCCACGTCGGTGAATTCGTTTCAGTTGCCATCGTGCAAATGGAAAACGGCTACGGCGATACCATCGTCAGTCGCGACACTGCCAAACGTCTCGCTTCTTGGATGAGCTTAGAAAAATCGCTCGAATCTGGTGAATTTGTCACCGGTATGACTTCCAGCAAAGTCAAAGGCGGTCTCAAAGTCATGGTCAACGGCATTGCCGCTTTCTTGCCAGGCTCACTAATCGAATCTCGCCCAATCAAAGATTTGTCACCTTACGAAAACAAATCATTGCAATTCAAGGTCATCAAACTTGATCGCAAACGCAACAACGTGGTGTTGAGCCACCGTGCTGTGCTTGAAGTGTCTCAAGGTGCTGAACGTGCCAAGATGATGGACACATTGAAAGAAGGCGCAATCGTTAACGGCGTGGTTAAAAACATCACCGAATACGGTGCATTCGTTGACCTCGGCGGTATTGATGGCTTGTTGCACATCACCGACATGGCATGGCGCCGTGTCCGTCACCCATCCGAAGTGGTGACAGCTGGACAAGAAATCACTGCCAAAATTCTCAAGTTTGATACTGAGAAAAATCGCGTTTCTTTGGGTCTCAAACAAATGGGTGAAGACCCATGGTTGGGCGTGAACCGCCGCTACCCACAAGACACTCGCATGTTCGGCAAAGTAACCAATATTGCAGACTATGGTGTGTTTGTTGAGCTAGAGCCAGGCATTGAAGGTTTGGTGCATGTGTCTGAAATGGATTGGACCAATAAAAACATTGCGCCATCTAAGCTCGTGACTTTGGGTCAAGAAGTTGAAGTGATGGTTTTGGAAATCGACGAAGACAAACGCCGCATTTCTTTGGGCATGAAACAATGCAAAACCAACCCATGGCAAGATTTTGCGCAAGCAACCAAGCGTGGCGACCGCGTTAAAGGCCCTATCAAATCAATCACAGACTTTGGTGTATTTGTTGGTTTGGCAGCTGGTATTGACGGATTGGTTCACCTCTCTGACTTGTCTTGGAACGAAGCTGGCGATGTGGCTGTTCGCAATTACAAAAAAGGTCAAGAAGTTGAAGCTTTGGTTTTGGCCATTGACGTTGACCGCGAACGCATCTCTTTGGGTATCAAACAACTCGATTCCGATCCATTCACCACATTCACATCCATCAACGACAAAGGTCAAACTGTTACCGGTAAGGTTAAGACAGTGGATGCCAAAGGCGCTGAAATCGATTTGGGTGAAGACATCATTGGCTACTTGCGCGCATCTGAAATCAGCCGTGACCGTGTAGAAGATGCACGCAACGTGCTCAAAGAAGGTGACGAAGTAACTGCTGTGATCGTTAACGTTGACCGCAAGACTCGCAACATTCAATTGTCAATCAAGGCAAAGGATGCAGCGGATCAAGGCGAAGCCATGGCGGCACTGAGCCAAGCATCTGCACGTGAAAATGCAGGTACGACAAGCTTGGGCGCACTGCTTCGTGCCAAACTGGATAACGATGGCGATAAAGCATAAAGTCATTCTTTAACGTTTTATTTACGGTTATTTAAAACAATAAAAGCCGCGCAACTACAGGACTGATTCTCTCGAGACTGTTACTGAAAATTGCGTGGCTTTTTTCATGCTAAAAATTTTTAACCAAATTTGATCAACAACTCAATTAGATTTCTCAACGTATGAAAGCTATGACACGCTCTGATCTGGTTATTGAACTCGCTTCACTGTTCAAGGATTTAACACATGCTGACGCAGAATCAGCAGTTGATGCGCTGGTAGAAGCCATGAGCCAAGCCTTGATTCGTGGACATCGCATTGAGATTCGTGGATTTGGGAGCTTCTCCGTCAGTTACCGTGCACCTCGCATGGGACGCAATCCCAGAACCGGTGCCAGTGTTGCTATTCCTGAAAAACGAATTCCGCACTTCAAAGCAGGCAAAGCCCTCAAAGAAGCTGTCGAAATCAAACTGACACAGCAATAAGCATGAAAACCATCAGTTGGTTGCTGAAATGGTTGCTGCGAGCCATTATTTTCTTTGTCTTGTTCGCTTTTG
The DNA here is from genome assembly GCA_963841045.1 of uncultured beta proteobacterium. Lineage (GTDB taxonomy): Bacteria > Pseudomonadota > Gammaproteobacteria > Burkholderiales > Burkholderiaceae_C > Aalborgiella. Next base: position 37,726 of record CAWJBD010000003.1, read on the forward strand.
CACTCAATAATCAACACGACACGACGCTGAACTTTTTCTTTGGCACCTCTTGGAAAACGTCCACTGTGATCATTGTTCTATTAGCGTTCACGATTGGTGTAATGGTTGGTGTTTTGGGTATGTTTCAAAACTGGATGAAACGGCATACTGCAAAGCCAAACACTGTCCAAACTCCTGATAAACTTTAAAGTATGAATCTTGATCTAGGTTGGGTCCTTCTAGGCTTGCCGATTGCATTTGTACTGGGCTGGCTGGCATCGCGATTCGATGCGCGGCAATTGCGGATGGAGAACCGCCAAGCTCCTAAATCTTATTTCAAAGGTTTGAATTTCTTGCTCAACGATGAACAAGATGAGGCCATCAAAGCATTCAGAGAATCTGTACAAAGTGATCCTGACACCGCTGAATTGCACTTCGCATTGGGCAATTTATTCAGACGCAGAGGCGAATTTGACCATGCCATTACTGTCCATGAACACCTGCTGGCGCGTGGTGACTTAAACAAAACCGATCGCGAACGCGCGCAACACGCTTTGGCACTTGATTTCCTGAAAGCAGGATTATTGGACCGTGCTGAAAATGCACTGCAAAAACTGCAAGGCACGCCTTTTGAAGCGCAATCTTTGACATCATTATTGGCAATTTACGAGCGTTCACGTGACTGGCCGCAAGCCACAAAAATCGCTGAATCGTTGCGGGCACTTGGGAACACACAAATTATCAATCGGCAAGCCCACTATTTATGTGAACAAGCCAATGCGCTTGTCAATCAAAAACGTGACCAAGATGCCAAGGAATTACTAGAAAAAGCTATCGACATATCGCCCAAATCTGTTCGTCCACATATTGACTTGGCATCTGTCACCGAACGCTTAGGCGATAGCTCCAAAGCATACGAAATACTCAGTAGCCTGATCGTGCAAGATAGCCATATCACGCCCATCTTTGCCCATCAATTTGTCCGGCTGGCACAAGCATGTGGGCATGTCGATCAAGCCTTGGCCTTACTTTTGGCCAGCTATAAGAAAAAGCCTTCTTTAGATGTTGTCGATGCCATTGTCCAATTGGATGCATTCAGCACGACAGATACCAGCGCCAGAGACTGGTATGTGAAACATTTAGAACGCGCACCCTCTTTGGTTGCTGCCGCAAAATGGATTTCGGGTGAAAAATTGGAACACGAACAATTTCACCCACAGGTACAGCGTGCTTTGGATCATGCTGTCACCCCGCTCAAGCGATACCGCTGTACAAATTGCGGGTTTGAAGCCTCGCAACACCACTGGAACTGTCCAGGTTGCCAATCGTGGGACAGTTACCCTGCTCTTCGCATTGAAGAGTTATAAATGAATAATCAAACCAACACATTAGCTAAGAATCTAACTCATCACGTAACGCTTCATGACGCAAACAACATCTGTTCCTTCAATTTCAAAAGGCACCATTGCACAAGCCAAAGTGTTGGTGGTAGGCGATGCCATGCTCGATCGTTATTGGTACGGCAATGTGGATCGCATTTCGCCAGAAGCTCCCGTTCCCGTCATGCGTGTCACACGCATTGAAGAACGTATCGGTGCTGCTGCGAATGTCGCCTTTAACGTTGTGAGTATGGGTGGGCAAGCTTCGCTTTTGTCTGTTGTTGGTGTTGATGACGCCAGTCGCAAGTTAGAAGAATTGGTATCACAAACAGGAATTCAATCGCACTTTGCACATGACCCGCAATTACAAACCACGGTCAAGTTGCGCGCTATCGGACGTCAACAACAACTGTTGCGAATGGATTTTGAAAGCATCCCCAAAACAGACACTTTGAAAGTACAAACAAAGCTGTTTTCAAACCTCATCCCATTGCACGATGTGGTGCTTTTTTCCGATTATGCCAAGGGTGGATTGGGTCATATCGTCGATATGATTTCTATCGCAAGGCAAGCAGGCAAATCGGTTTTGGTTGACCCCAAAGGTACAGACTACAGCATGTACCGCGATGCCAGTGTCATTACGCCCAACAAAAACGAAATGCAAGCAGTGGTCGGTAATTGGCGCGATGATGATGAACTATCTACCAAGGCACAAAACCTACGCAAGCAATTGAACCTACAGGCTGTTTTGGTTACCCGTGGCGATGAAGGGATGTCACTGTTTGATGACCAAGGTGACTATCATTTGCCTACACAGGCACTAGAAGTGTTTGACGTGACTGGTGCTGGTGACACGGTTATTGCCACGATTGCAACATTGGTCGCTGCAAAAATTCCACTTCGACAAGCCATCGCTTTTGCCAACAAAGCGGCAGGTGTTGTTGTAGGAAAGTTTGGAACATCAACTGCCTCGTACGAGGAAATATTCGCATGACATCTTCAATTAACTCGCGCTGCATCGTCACAGGCGCGGCAGGCTTTATTGGCGCTAACATCATCAAGGGACTGAATGCCCGTGGCATCAACAACATCATTGCAGTGGACGATTTGACACAAGGCGACAAATTTCGCAACATCGCGGATTTGCAAATCACAGACTATGTCGATGCCAGCGATTTCTATGGCAAGTTCACCAACAAAGCTTACGGACAAATTGATACCGTTTTCCACGAAGGCGCATGCAGCGACACCATGGAACACAACGGCAAATACATGATGGACAACAATTTCCGCATGTCTTGCGATTTATTTGCCGCCTGTCAGTCACAAAATACCCGTTTACTCTACGCATCTTCAGCAGCCACTTACGGTGGCAGTGCCGTTTTTAAAGAAGTGCCGCAATACGAATTGCCTCTGAATGTCTATGGCTACTCGAAGCTTTTATTTGACCAAAAATTACGCTACGAACTTGGCTCAAAATTTGAAAAAACACAATCACAAGTAGCGGGGTTTCGTTACTTCAATGTTTACGGACCGCGTGAGCAGCACAAAGGGCGCATGGCCAGTGTCGCATTCCACCAATTTCATCAATTCAAAAAAGAAGGCAAAGTCAAACTCTTTGGTAGGCTACGCTGGTTACGCTGCTGGTATGCAAGAACGTGACTTCATTTACATTGATGATGTCGTAACGGTTAACCTGTGGTTTTTCGACCATCCTGAAGTTTCTGGAATTTACAACATTGGCGCTGGTCGAGCACAACCTTTTAATGATGTGGCTTTGGCAGTGATCAATACCATGCGTTCACTCAATGATTCAAAATCCGCAACACTCACATTGAAACAAGCTGTTGACCAACATTTGCTGGAATACATAGACTTCCCTGAAGCGTTGATTGGCAAATACCAGAGCCACACCTTGGCGAATATAGATCTTCTGCGTGCAGCCGGGTACAAGCAATCCTTTATGACAGTGCAAGAGGGTGTAGCTGACTACATACACCAACTCAGTCGGTCTTAATGACGAACGCATATTTCACGTTAAAGCGACAGATTTCGGACGTTTTTTGCTTAGTTTTGCTCAGTGTCAACCCAAGCGAACAATCAGCCGTTATAGTTCTGCCCAGCCTGACAACTGTTGGGTTAAGGCTGTAAGCGTGCGTGAATAACGTGGTTTTCAGCTTTGATTCCTGTGAAAACATAAATATCAATAACCTTAACTTTTTCCCTGAGGAGTTTTAAATGATTAAAAAAATTCTGGCCGCTATGGTCATGATGTATGCAGCAGTTTCATTTGCTGCAGTGGATGTCAACAAAGCGACAGCTGCTGAACTTGACAGCATCAAAGGCATTGGCCCAGCAATTTCTGCCAAAATTTTGGAAGAAAAGAAAAAAGGCGGCAATTTCAAAGATTGGAATGACTTGGTCACACGTGTGAACGGTGTTGGCGAAGCCAATGCTGCTAAATTCTCATCTGAAGGTTTGACAGTCGGTGGCGCAAGCTACAAAGGCGCTCCTGCTGCACCAGCAGCAAAGAAAGATGAAAAGCCAGCAGCTGCCAAAGACGCAAAAGATGCGAAACCAGCCGCAAAAGCTGAAGAGAAAAAAGCAGATGCCAAGCCTGTAGCAGCTGCTGACAAGAAAACCGAAGCCAAACCAGACGCCAAAGCTGCTGCAAAAACAGAAGCTAAAGCAGATGCCAAAGCAGACGCAAAAGCTGTAAAGGCTGACCCTAAAGCTGAAGCCAAAGCTAAAAAAGAAGCTGATGCAAAAGCCAAAGCCGATGCAAAAAAAGCCAAAGCTGACGAAGCCAAAGCCAAAAAGGAAGCTGCTGCCAAAGCAAAAGCAGATGCCAAAGCTGCTAAAGACAAACCAGCTGCTAAAGATGCAAAAGCTGACGCAAAACCAGCCGCTAAAGCAGCTGAGCCAGCTAAGAAATAATTTGGTCTATCTCGGCCATGCTTCATTCACAAGAATGGGCATGACCTCACAGATTTTAAAAAACCCGCTTCGGCGGGTTTTTTAATTTAGACTCTCCATTCTCCGATAACAACTTCAATAACGCTATATCACACCAAATCGAATGACTTCCGTATTAGCAATCTGCATTGGAGCATGTGTCGGTGCATTGTCGCGCTGGCAATTGGGACTGTGGTTGAACCCAGCAACCAACGCCAATGCGCTGACAGCAAGCAATTACCCCTGGGGAACATTATTGGCAAACATGGTTGGCGGTTATTTGGTCGGCCTCTGTATTGCGGTATTCCAAAGTCTGCCGGATTTAGACCCCGTTTGGAGATTGGCGCTCATCACAGGATTTTTGGGCGCATTGACAACCTTTTCAACATTCTCTGCAGAAGTCGTGAACATGTTGCAACAAGGGCGTTTGTTACTTGCGCTCAGCACAGCCGCTGTGCATGTTGTAGGCTCTTTGCTGTTGACTTGGATGGGTCTGAAAACTGCAGCTTTGTGGCTGCATTAATGCTGAATCAGTTCAAATTTGAAGTTAAGTTGCACAATAAAGCACCTGCGAAGTAACTGCAAAACTAAGCAATCAAAAATCTTCGCTGGTCCAAGCTTTGATGATGCGACCTAAAACTTCAAAGTCCATTTCAGGTTTCACAGTCCAACTTTCATAGGCCTTATTTGAAGACAGGACGCGTATGCCCTCACCTGGCACGCGTTGTAAGCGTTTGACAAAACCTTCGCCATCTACTCTGAAAAAGTAAACAGCATCAAATGAAATGGTGGTATGCCCTGTGTCAACAATCAGTGGGTCACCGGGTTTGAATACAGGTCGCATCGAGTCGCCAAACCCAGTCACAATTCGCAAATTTTCAGGGCTGCTGTAAGCACTGACATTTTTTTGCAACCATTCACGGGTGACAGTCACATCCGTGATCAGACCGGGTTGATCGCGCAAAAGTAATCGTGTTCCAGAACCAGAAAAGGCACGCCCAGCACCGTCTTTATTGATCAATCCCGTCATGCGGTATTGTGGAATGTGCACCAAGTCTGATCTAGGCGCTATGCTTTGTGAATAGTTCTCCAACAATTCTGCAGCACTTGCACCCAATATGGGCGACACCGAAATGATCGGTTTGCAATGCCGTAGGATCACGGTCGAGCAAACCATGCGGTATACCCAGTTTGATTTCTAAATTGCGTGCAGCACGCGCACCAAAACTATAGCCGCGCAACATTTGTGAAATGTGGCTTTCAACACTTTTCCCAACACCTTTTTGGGTACAAACATAGCGCGCACCACCATTGGCATGAAGCCAAGTTTTCAATGCCAATCGGCGAATATTTTGTGTTTGGTCTTCGTTCATGAAATATGTACAACAACCCAGCCAATTCAAATGAATACTTTATGCACATTCATGCGGAAATTTGCAGGATATTTGGTTAATAAGTCACGATTTTACTCGAAACATCTGTAAATTTGATAAAAATTAGAATTTAATGTCTACTAATTTTAACTTATCAAATTTTTGTAACTATTGAAATTACATATTTAATAATTAAAGCAAGTCGCCTTTAAGAAATTTTTGCGCTTGTTGCAGAGACCTCTTGCAAACGATCTTCATCAAAAAACTCGGCCACAGGCAAATAGGCCAGCATGTTTCCGTATTCAAGGTAAGCGACATGCGTTGCCAAACGTTTGACTTGGCCCAAATTGTGGCTGGCAAAAATCAAGGTCAAGCCACTGTCTTGTTCAGCAAAATCTTGCATCAAACCCTCAACTTCTCGTTTCGAACGTGGGTCCATGCTCGCAGTTGGTTCATCAAGCACAAGCACATTGGGCTGCGTCACACTGGCGCGTGCAAATGCCACACGTTGCTGCTGCCCTTGCGACAAGGTGTTCGCTTGTCGCTGCGATAAATCTTGCAACCCAACGCGTTTGAGTTCAATCATGGCCTGTTGCTTGCCGGCCTGCCAAGATTGGCCATTTAACCATGCTGCCAAAGTCACATTGTTTAACACTGACATGCGCAGCATGTGCGGGCGCTGAAACAACATGGCTTGTCGCGTGCCTGGCGTTGTTTCAATAAATGCCTGTCATTCGACCTGTTGACTTGCTGATTCGTTGCTGTAATCAAACCATGCAAGACGCGCAACAGCGTACTCTTGCCACTGCCATTGGCACCAATCAAAGCCAAGCGATCGCCTTTGGCAATTTGTAAATTAATGTTGTGCAAAGCTTGGTGCGGGCCAAAATGCACATTGATGTCCTGCAAATTAAATTGCACTTCTTTTGCATGATGTGTGGCTGGTGAAGCAGCGTTCATGATTGTCCGCCTTGCCTGGCTATCAACCACCGCAAACCTGCCAAAACCGTGTTCAGCAAGAGCACGACTGCCATCAACATGATGCCCAGCCCCAATGCCAAAGGCAAGTCGCCTTTGCTGGTTTCCAGTGCAATGGATGTTGTCATCACCCGCGTAAAACCATCAATATTGCCACCGACCACCATCACCGTGCCAACTTCTGCAATGGCACGTCCGAACGCGGCGATCAACACCATCAAGACAGCGAAACGCTCATCCCACACATGCAACAGTGCTCTGAATAATCGGGGCGCGCCCAATGATTGAAGTTGCTCTCCGCGTTGTTTATCTGCGTCTTCTATCAATTGCCGAATCAATGCCATCACTACCGGCAGCACCAAAATTGTCTGCGCCAACACCATGGCTTTGACACTGAAAAGCCAACCCAAATCGCCCAGCGGACCTGAACGTGAAAGCAGCAAATAAACCAATAAACCCACAACGACAGCCGGCAAAGATAACAGCGTATTGAGTATCAGCAACACCAAACCGCGGCCAGCAAAATGCGATACCGCCAACCATGCGCCGAACACCACACCCAGCACACTGGCCGCCAAACTCGCCCAAGCACTGACCAGCAAAGACCGCCCCACAATCGACCAAAGTTGCGCGTCAAACGATGCAATCAGCGTGAATGCCGTCGAAAATGATTGTGAGATTGAGTTCACAGCAAGTATTGCAAGCTATCATATAAAGATTTAAACGCTATATATTTAATAGCACACTAGGCAACAAATACGCCGGATAGATGCTATTTTTATCATATTATTCGACCCGAAGCACATCCATTGGCTTGAAACCCAAGTCAGCAGCCTTACCTTTGCGGGCACGTGCAGCGCGCGCATTGTTCAGGCTGCGTATCTCTAGGTTTTCAGAACGCTCTTTGCCACCGCGCCCTATACCTGTGATGTTGATGCTGCGCGTATAGGCGGCTGCACCTGCCAAAGTGTCCTTTGCATCCAAGTCAATCAACATCAAACCTCGACCACCATTGGTCATGGTTTTTAAATCTTTGATTTCAAACGTCAAGATTCGCCCACCTGTGGATGCACAAGCCACATGCGTTGCAGCAAGCCATGTGCGACCGCTATTGCTGCCTTGCTCATTTGATGCGACGTTTGAAGCAGTCAAAGCAAAGCCATTGCCATTTGCAATGCTGGCAGATGCTTGCGAAGGGCGACAAATTTGTTCACCTTCGTTACAGGTGATAAATGCTTTGCCCGCTTTGAGGCGAGATGTCATGCTCTCCACCGTGGCTAAGAATCCGTAACCGGCTGAGCTGGACAACAGCAGCAACGCATTGCTAGGCCCTGCAAAATAATGAAGCAGCTGCGTACCCGACTCAAGCTCTATCAAAGTGGTCACCGGTTGACCATCGCCACGCGCACCAGGCAACATGGCAACGGGCACAGAATACACACGACCTTGACTGCCAAAGGCCAGCAATGTGTCGACAGTGCGGCATTCAAACGTGCCATACAAACCATCGCCTGCTTTGAATGCAAAACTCGCGGCGTCATGTCCATGACCAGTTCTGGCACGTACCCAGCCTTTGCTACTGACCACCACCGTCACGGGTTCGTCCACAATTTTGACTTCCAAAACCGCTTTCTTTTCGGTTTGTATCAAGGTACGGCGCTCATCGGCAAACTGCTTGGCATCTTGTTCAATTTCTTTCACCATCAATCGGCGCAAACTGTTAGGGTTGGCCAAAATTTCTTCCAACTTACCTTGCTCAATCCGCAGCTCGCTGAGTTCTTGTTCAATTTTGATGGCTTCAAGTCGCGCCAATTGGCGCAAGCGAATATCCAAGATGTCGTCGGCTTGGCGATCTGACAAATTGAATCGTGCAATCAGTGCGGCCTTGGGTTCATCTGATTCGCGGATGATGGCAATCACTTCGTCGATGTTGAGCAGCACCAATGCTCGACCTTCGAGAATGTGAATGCGGTCCAACACTTTGTCCAGCTTGTGTTGCGAACGTTTGTTGATGGTGCGCTGTCTGAACTCAATCCATTCGTTCATGATTTGGCGCAGCGACTTGAGCGTAGGACGCCCATCAATGCCAATCATGGTCAAGTTAATCGAAGACGACGTTTCCAGCGAGGTGTGCGCCAACAGTGCAGTGATGAGTTCCTGCTGTTCAATTTTGCTGGTTTTGGGTTCAAACACCAAACGCACCATGGCGTCTTTGTTCGATTCATCTCGCACGCCATCCAACACCGCCAGCACACTGGCTTTGAGTTGGGTTTGCTCCAAGCTCAAGGCTTTTTTACCGGCTTTGACTTTGGGGTTGGTGATTTCTTCAATCTCTTCCAATACTTTTTGCGAGCTGACATTGGGCGGCAATTCCGTCACCACCAATTGCCATTGGCCGCGTGCCAGCTCTTCAATTTTCCAGCGTGCCCGCACTTTGAGTGAGCCACGACCTGTCCGGTAGGCATCCGCTATGTCCCCTGCACTGCTGATGATTTGACCGCCACCCGGATAGTCAGGGCCAGGCACCAGCGCGTAAAGGTCTTCATCGCTGAGTTTGGGCGCTTTGATCAGCGCAATGCAGGCATCGGCAATTTCGCGCAAATTGTGACTGGGTATTTCGGTGGCCAAGCCAACTGCAATGCCACTGGCACCATTGAGCAAGGTGAACGGCAAGCGCGCTGGCAATTGGCTGGGCTCTTCGGTGCTGCCGTCGTAATTGGGGATGAAGTCAACCGTGCCTTGGTCAATTTCTTCCATCAACAGAGTGGTGATTTTTGACAAACGCGCTTCGGTATAACGCATGGCCGCTGCACCATCACCATCTCGCGAGCCAAAATTGCCTTGTCCATCGATTAGCGGATAACGCTGTGAAAAATCTTGTGCCATGCGCACCAGCGCATCGTATGCAGCTTGGTCGCCGTGCGGGTGAAAACGACCCAGCACATCGCCCACCACGCGGGCAGATTTGACCGGCTTAGCACCTGTTGCACCATTGGCACCACCAAAGCCCAAACCCATGCGTGACATGGAATACAAAATGCGTCGTTGAACGGGCTTTTGACCGTCGCACACATCCGGCAAAGCGCGGCCTTTCACCACACTTAAAGCATATTCAAGGTACGCGCGTTGCGCGTAATTGGCTAGGTTGAGATCGTCATCAGAATCGGAAGGGGCGGCGGTTAAATCTAATTGGGTGATGTCATTCATTTATGCGTATTTCAATTCAATTCAAACTCGTTCCGGCTGCTTGATTGGAGTAGATTTGCAAGGGCGCAATCATGTTGCCACGACCCACAGCGCCACCCACAGTTGCACCGCCGATTTCCATTTTCACCCGTGTAGGCGTGGTACGTGAGCCATCGGCTTGTGTCAAGGCGGCTAAAAATACAGGCGGTTTTAACGCAGTGTAGGTTTGCATCACTGTTTTGACGTAGTTTTGCGTTTCTTTATAGGGCGGTATTTTATTGCCGTACTTCAGCACCGCGCCTTCACCTGCGTTGTAGGCAGCCAGTACCAATTCCAAATTACCTGGGAACATTTGCAACAACACGCGCAAATATTTCGCGCCTGCGTTGATGTTGATTTTGGGGTCGGTCAATTTTTGTACAACGGTCTTTTGCTTGTCTGCCTGCACACCAAATCGTTTGGCGGTGTCTGGCATCAATTGCATCAAACCGACAGCACCTTTTGGCGAAACGGCTTGCGGATCAAATCCTGATTCGGCAGCAATCAGCGCTTGCAGCAATTCAAAATCAACTTTGTGCGTCTTAGCTGCATCGCGCAAGTGATGTTTCACCGATTTGACATTGGGCGAAATTTCAAAATAGGTTTGTATTTTTGAATTTGATTTTGCAAGCGACGCAGAACGTGACATCACGCCACCTTTGCTGTCCAAATCTTTATCTGAATCAAATCCAGTTTTGCTGTCACTGCTGTCGTTGCCGCGGTAAAACATCTCATAGCGTGCGTCAAGCCGCTCAGCGGCCAAATGTGCAACGCCCTTTTCATCGATGTAACCCCACAACTCTGCATGCGCAGCAGTGCTGAAGAAAAACATCAAAAATGATAGCAAACTAGGCAATAAATACGCCGGCTTGATGCCAATTTTTATCATATATCCACCTCCACCGTGTCGCCGTGCAGCTCCATCAAATCGCGCCGCGATGAGGCTTCGCCTTTGCCCATGAGCTTGGTTATCAGCTGTTCAGTCTCTTCAAAGCTTTTGCGACCAAACTCCACAGGTAGCAAGCGACGGGTATCAGGGTTCAATGTGGTGTCCCACAATTGCTCGGCATTCATCTCGCCCAAACCTTTGAAACGGCTGATGGTCCAACTGCCTTCGCGCACATTGTCTTTGCGCAACTTGTCCAAAATCGCGGTCAATTCACCCGCGTCCAGGGCATACACTTTTGACGCCGGCTTTTTACCCCGCGCCGGTGCATCGACCCTGAACAAAGGCGGACGCGCCACATAGATGTGACCCGCTTCAATCAACTTAGGGAAATGCTTGAAAAACAATGTCAGTAAGAGCACTTGAATGTGCGAGCCATCGACGTCCGCATCACTCAAAATACAAATCTTGCCATAGCGCAATCCGGATAAATCAGGCGTATCGTTGTGCCCATGGGGGTCGACACCAATCGCCACTGAAATATCGTGAATCTCGGTATTGGCAAACAAGCGGTCGCGCTCAACTTCCCAAGTGTTCAGAATTTTGCCGCGCAGAGGGAGAATCGCTTGTGTTTCTTTGTCGCGCCCCATTTTGGCGCTGCCGCCGGCCGAGTCACCCTCAACCAAAAACACCTCGTTGTAGGCGATGTCTTTGCTTTCGCAATCGGTCAACTTGCCTGGCAATACGGCCACGCCAGAGCCTTTGCGTTTCTCAACTTTTTGACCCGCTTTTTGACGGCTTTGCGCGGCTTTAATGGCCAGCTCGGCTAATTTTTTGCCGTAATCCACATGCTGGTTCAACCACAATTCCAACGAGGGCGTACAAAACCGGACACCAAACGCACAGCATCGCGTGAGTTCAAACGCTCTTTGATTTGCCCTTGAAACTGCGGGTCCAACACTTTGGCTGACAGCACATAGCTCACACGCGTGAACACATCTTCTGGCATTAACTTCACGCCTTTTGGCAAGAGCGAGTGCAAATCAATGAAGCTTTTAACTGCGGTAAACAAACCATCGCGCAGACCGCTTTCATGGGTGCCGCCTGCACTGGTGGGTATCAAATTGACAAAACTTTCACGCACGGGTGTGCCTTCTTCGGTGAACGCCACGCACCATTGTGCGCCCTCACCTTCGGCAAAACTTTCGTTTGCACCGTCGGCAAAACCTTCCTCTTCAAACAAAGGAATCACGGGTTCGCCAGTCAAGGTTTGCATCAAATAATCGCGCAAACCACCTTTGTATTGCCACGTTTGGGTTTCTTTGGTTTTTTCGTTCAACAAGGTGACGGTCACGCCCGGCATCAACACCGCTTTGCTGCGCAGCAAATGGGTCAATTCGGTCATCGGCAAAACGGCTGTTTCAAAATATTTAGGATCAACCCAAACGCGCACAGAGGTGCCTGTTTTGCGGTCACCCTCAGCGGCTTTGCGAATTTGCAGAGGTTCAATCACATCGCCCGCAGCAAACACCAATTTGGCGACAGAGCCTTCGCGGTAGCTGGTGGCTTCTAAGCGTTTGGCCAAAGCATTGGTCACACTCACGCCCACGCCATGCAAACCACCTGAAAAGCTGTAGGCACCGCCCTTGCCCTTGTCAAACTTACCGCCCGCATGCAATTGGGTGAACACCAATTCAATGACAGGTGCATTTTCGGTGGGGTGCATGCCAAATGGGATGCCACGTCCATCGTCTTCCACGCTCACAGACGAATCAGCATGCAGAGTCACTTTGATTTTTTTGCCGTGCCCTGCCAAAGCCTCGTCAGCCGAGTTGTCCAGCACTTCTTGAATCACATGCAAGGGGTTATCGGTGCGGGTGTACATTCCCGGACGCTGTTTAACCGGTTCTAAACCTTTCAGAACACGGATGGAGCCTTCAGAGTAATTGCTGGGTGTATTTACGGACATAGCCTTCCATTGTACTACCAAACGATTATTTAACTGTATAAATAATCAGTTAAAGCATCCAGCACTTCAATCAGGCGCCTCACTTATTCAGCATTCAGCCAACGCACCAAGTAATACAACTTCAAGCCTTCAGAGGATCGCGAAGGCCCTACCACTTCAGCCGCGTGCAAATTTTGGGCTGGGTTGGCGCGTGACAATGCATCAGCCTCTGATGCCACCACCTCCACACAGTTTTCTGGAAATCGCTCACGCTTGCCGCGTTTGATATTCAAAACAGCAAAATTGCGTTGCACCAAATGCGGCACGCCCGGGTCTAAGTAGATGCCACCTTTCATGATGATTGAGCTCTCAATATTTGCAGGTCAGCCAAAATGGGCGCAAACAGTGGTTCTAAATGTCGGCGCAACAAAGGGCCCACGGCGGTGGTGCGTATCAAAATCGGTTCAGCCACGCTGGCTTTGAGTTGCGACAAAGCAGCCAAAGCTTTCGCTTCATTCGGCCAAGCTGCCAATTGAGATTCAGCTTCAGGATCTTGCCCCGCTTGAAAATATGCACCCAGCATGTCCAACAACAAGGCTACCGCTTCGTGTGTTTGCGGCTTTTCCAAAACCAATATGGCGGTGGCAATATAGGCTTGGCCTGCTGCACTGAAGCAGTGCTGCAACAAGCGCGTGGCGGGTGAATCCCCTTGCAAATTGACCGCCTTGGCGCGTTCAGTCGCCATGTTCGGCAGTTGATCGGGCATGGTTTCTAAAAAGCCGATCAAGTAATGGGGCCTGCGTTGTGCCTTGCGCCACAGTTGCTCCAGCTCTGGCGCTTCAAGTAGGCGGACTGGCCACCAAAGCCCTCACCGTGTGCATGGCAGCAACTTGGTCTTGTTCAAAAGGCAAATGTTCGGCCAAAAATTGTGCGATTGTTTGCCCATTTGACCCCTCAAGAATAGCGGGGCGACTCAGCATCACGCGTGCCACTTCCATGGTCGGTAAAGCCCAACGACGCTCGTCGCGCCAATCGTCGGTGAGTGTGGGCGCATGTGCCACCGCTTGTATGGCTTCTGCTTCGCCTAATTTCAGCAACTGTTCCAGCTTTTTGGGACTGGATTGCCCATGCGCGTCCAGCGCATCAAATGCACGGGGTAGCCACTTGGCAAGTTCATGGCGTGACGTCCGAGCAATTCGCGTACATGGATGAAATACCGATCTGCCCGCCCAAGGGGATTGAGGTTGACACGGGCTTCGCCTTTTTCGGTGAGCGCATACAAAGCGCGCGCACCTTCATCAATGCGCACGGCCAGCACATTGCCCGCCAAGAGCACGTTCAGCTTCAACTCATCGTCAGGCGATAAGCCATCGTTCACTTTGGTTCTGTTTGCATCAGCCATATTTTTTATCTTATTCTTTAATCATTCAACTGAATGCGCTGCCCAAAAGGCACGGTGGCTTTGCCTTTGACCAGCCACATTACAGGGTATTCGGGAGCATGCTTTGGAAATGCCCCTACGGCATCGGTGAAATAAACCAATGAATCGGGTTTGTGGCCTGATTTTTCAATCCAATCAAACACTGGTGTGAACGAAGTACCACCACCGCCGTCGATGTTATCGGGCAGCTTCAACGGTTCCCACACTTCATAGACCCAAGGCGCATCAGGTGCCAGCTGCATATCGCAAGCAAAGAGTGTGACGCGCACTTTGCTGGCGGCTTTAATGGCGTTGAGTTCGGCCAAAAAGCCAGACAAGTCGGCCTCACTGACTGAGCCCGATGTGTCTAAGGCCACATAAACATCACCACTGTGGCTGCGCAAACTCGGCCACATCACCTCAAACTGATTCGCCGCCACGTCACCGCTGCGCCGCGATGGGCGCTGCCAACTGTAATCATCGCGCCCCGACATGCTCAAGTATTGCGCCAGTACTGCGCGCCAAGAAATTTGTGTGGCAATGGCTGCATCACACAGCCGCGCCAATGACGCAGGTAACTTCCCCGTCTCACGGGCACGTTGCGCTGCGGCTGCCATGTAGCGCTGCCACTGCTGTTGCAAATGCTCTTTTTCAATGCCACTGAGGGGTTTAGGCGGTTCGTCTTGTTCAGTCTGATCTGGCTGGCTCGATGGTCCGGCGTTTTGACCTTCATCTGCTTTGTTGCCACCACTGCCACTGTCTTTGTTCGGGTCGCTGTCGCCACTGCCGTCGCCCCCTTCGGCTTCATCCGAATCCGACACATGGTCGTCCAAGGTGTCGTTGTCGTCGAGCTCATCATCCAAACAAGGGTAAATTTCTTCGGCGGACAAGCCGCGATAAACATCCAGTACCAAGGCATCCATGGGTGGCTTCAGACCTTCATCCATCAGCACAGGGTTGATTGCAAAATCACAAGCAATATCCCACTTGCGTTGCACACGTTGCCCGCGACGCGCAAAATGTCCCAAACCACAATGCAAGGCCTCGTGCGCCAATGCGAATTGCGCATGTGCGGTGGACAATTCATTCACCCAATCGGGGTTGTAGTAAATCGCCCGTGCATCGGTTGCCATGGTGCGACACCAAGCACCTGCAGATTTCAATGGCAAACGCAAAACCAAGGCACCCAGAAATGGTTTGTCCATCAGCAAGCGCATGCGTGCTGCCGCGAGCTTGGTTTCGACAGCGCTGGTGGCTTGCGTCATTGATACTCAGACTGATGTCAGTTCACTCATAGAACATGAGTTCAGAAACCGTGTTCGCCCAATTGGCAAACTGCGGCACGGTGAACAAATCTTTGCCGATGCCGCGGTGAATATCAGACACCAGCATCACACCCATCTCACGTTGGGGAAAGCTTTGTGCGTAATTCAAAATATGCCCCCAAACAACTTTGGCTTCAGGTTTGTTCTTGAGCGTGCGGGCACGACTGGCCAATGCCGCAGCCACGGCGTATTGCAAATCAATTTCGGCGGGTACATCCACACACTGCCCGGTACAAATCGCATCCAAATCTGGCAGACGGTCCAAGCTGTCGATGAAAGCCGCGCATTCAATGCCCGCCACTTGCCCCACGCACGCAATCAAAGACCCGCGCAGCAAATCAGTTTGTTCGCCAAATTTTTGCACAGCACGGTGCGCAAATTCCCACGACCTGGGGCTGGGAAATGCCATTTCACCCGCCGCATTTTTCAGTGGGTCAAAATTGAAAAGTAACTCTGGCTTGAAACGCAAAAATGCCACAATGCGTGAATCAATCTCGTTGCGATAAGCCCAGTCAGCCCAATCATCCAAGCTCACATCCAGCTCGTAATGCGAGAACCGGTTGGCTAGTGGAGCGGGCATGGCATAGGTCACACCGCGGTCACCCAAACGATTGCCTGCAGCAAAAATTGCCCAACCATCGGGCACTTGGTAATCACCCAAGCGTCGGTCCAAAATCAATTGGTAGGCGGCTGCTGAAACCGATGGCGCTGCCGATGTGATTTCGTCCAAAAACAGCACCCCCGAAGGTGCGTGGCGCTTGGCATCAGGCAGCATGGATGGAATTGCCCAATCCACATGATTACCCATGCGAAACGGTATGCCGCGCAAATCGGATGGCTCCATTTGCGACAAACGAATGTCCACCACCGGCACGTTGTGACGCGCTGCAACCTGTGCCACGATTTGCGACTTACCCACGCCAGGCGGCCCCCATAGCATCACAGGCGTGTGTTGCAGTGCGGCGGCGCTCAAAAATTCACGGTCTAGTATTTGGGAAAGTTGTGCTGGACGCATCAATAAATCAATCGAAAAGTAAAATTCTGATTATCCTAACAGATGATATCTGCCTGCTGTATCAGGAAAATTGTGTGCATCATCAGCGTATAGTTGGGGTTTTATGCAGACTGAACTCCTCTACCTTCTGATAGCCAGCGTTTTCATCATCGCCGTGTTGTACTCCGCTGTGGGACACGCGGGTGCTTCGGGCTATATCGCGGTGATGTCGCTGTTGTCACTCGCACCCAATGAAATCAAGCCCACCGCATTGACGCTCAATATCTTGGTCGGCAGTATTGCAGCGTGGCAGTTTTACAAGGCGGGGCATTTTTCTTGGGGCTTGTTTTGGCCCTTTGCAATTTTGGCCGTGCCATTTGCTTTTATTGGCGGTGTCATCAACTTGCCAGCCCATCTGTTCAAAACTATTTTGGGTGCGGTCTTGTTGTACAGCGCCTTTCGGTTTTTTGTTCAATCCAAACAAGCAGCGCAAACGCATTCACCACCCCTGTGGGCTGCTTTAACCAGCGGCGCAATCATTGGTTTGTTGTCAGGTTTAACGGGCACGGGTGGTGCGATATTTCTCACGCCGCTCATCTTGTTCAATGGCTGGGCTGAACCGAAACGTGCAGCAGCGGTTTCTGCCTTGTTTGTACTGTTGAATTCTGCCGCTGGGCTGGCAGGTTTCATGACCAGCAATACCGCTTTGCCCAATTACATCGCGCCCTTGCTGTTGGCGGCTGCGCTGGGCGGCACCATCGGTTCGTACATGGGCAGCCGCAGGGTTCAACCCGCTACCATCAAAAAGCTGTTGGCAGTTGTGCTGTTGATTGCTGGATTGAAGTTGATCTTCACATAAACCAAAGACAAAGCGCGGCTTTGCATTTTTAGGTAGACTTAGACGCTTATGACCCAAACCAACAACTCAACCATCCCCCACGTTGCCCCCACGCTCAGCATGGCGCAAGTCTTAATTTGCGGCGCCGCCATTGTCACCTTGTCCATGGGCGTGCGCCACGGCTTTGGTTTGTGGTTGCAGCCGATGACACAAGCAAACAACTGGACACGTGAAAATTTTGCATTTGCCATTGCCATTCAAAACTTGACTTGGGGCTTTACCGGCATTTTTGCCGGCATGTTGGCTGACAAGTTTGGCGCGTTCAAAGTCATCATCGGTGGCGCTGTGCTGTACGCGCTGGGTTTGTTTGGCATGGCGTATGCCAGCACGCCATTTTTGTTGACTATGACATCTGGCATATTGATTGGAGCCGCACAAGCAGGTACCACTTATGCGGTGATTTACGGTGTGATTGGTCGCAACATTTCGGCCGACAAACGCTCGTGGGCGATGGGTGTGGCGGCGGCGGCTGGTTCATTTGGGCAGTTTTTGATGGTGCCAACTGAAGGCTTTTTAATCAACAACATCGGATGGCAGCAAGCATTGTTGGTTTTAGCTGCTGGCACTTTGCTCATCATTCCATTGGCTTTTGGCTTACGCGAAAAAACGGCGCACGGCATCCACGCCGTCAAACGCGAGCAAACCATTTGGCAAGCATTGACTGAAGCTTTCAAATACCCCAGCTTTCAATTGTTGATGGCGGGCTATTTTGTGTGCGGCTTTCAAGTTGTTTTCATCGGCGTGCACATGCCCAGCTATTTGAAAGACAAAAGTTTCTCGCCTGAAGTCGCCAGCTACGCCTTGGCACTGATAGGTTTATTCAATGTGTTTGGCACCTACATCGCAGGTTCTTTGGGGCAACGCATGGCCAAGCGCAAAATTTTGGCCTTCATTTATTTCGCGCGTTCGATTGCCATCACACTCTTTTTAATCGCGCCACTCACACCCATGAGCGTGTACATTTTCTCCAGTGTGATGGGCTTGCTGTGGCTGTCCACCGTGCCGCCCACCAATGCGGTTGTGGCGCAAATTTTTGGTATTCAGCATTTGTCCATGTTGGGCGGCTTTGTGTTTTTCAGTCACCAAATTGGCTCATTCATGGGCGTGTGGTTGGGTGGCTTTTTGTACGACAAAACCGGCAGCTACGACATCGTCTGGTACATCGCCATCGCGCTGGGTGTGATGGCAGCCTTGGTCAATTTGCCGGTGAAAGAAACCAGCATCGTGCGCAACAAGCCAGCACCCGCTTTGCAAAACGCTTGAACTGATTACACTGATTGAACAGTTAACTACCATGGACGACATCGCCACACGCCCCAAACCAGCCAAAACCAAGTTAAGCCAATGGCAGCGCTTGGCGCTGTGGCTGGGTATTGGCACGGTGCTGTATGGCATATTGATGCTCTATACCAAGCCGGATTTCTTGGTGATGCTCAGCAACCAGCTGTGGTCTTGTTTCTAGCAAAAATAGTTAAGAAATTAGCCTCTATCCAGCGTATTGATTGCCTAGTGTGCTATTAAATATATAGCATATTGATTTTTCCAGATACCCACATGCAGAAATTAAACCGCATTCCGTTATCCATTGTTGCCTTGATGGCATTCTTTTCTTTCAACGCATACGCTGTTGAGATTAGCTTCAAACCCGTCGCGCCCAATGTCTATGCCTATGTGGGCGATACCGAGGGTCGTACTTATGAAAACGAAGCACTCAATGCCAACATCGGCTTGGTGGTCACGCCCAATGGCGCGGTGCTGATTGACAGTGGCGCCAGTTTTCTAGGTGCCAAACAAATTGCAGAAGCAGCCAAGAAAGTAACGCCACAAGCCATCAAATGGGTGATCAACACCGGTGGGCAAGACCATCGCTGGTTAGGTAATGGCTACTTCAAAGCCAATGGCGCTGAAATCATGGCGCACGCCAACGCAGAAACGGACATGAAAGCTCGCGGCGCTGAGCAAATGCAAGCCAATGCACCTGTGCTGAAAGACAAAATGAACGGCACTGAAGTGGTGCTGCCCACGCGTTGGCTGAAAGAGGCCGATACCCAACTGGAACTGGGTGGTGTCGCCATCACCGTGGTGCATCGCAACGGTGGCCACACACCTGGCGACAGCATGGTATGGTTGCCCCAAAGTGGCGTGGTCTTCACGGGTGATGTGGTTTATGTGGACCGTATACTGGGACTGCACCCAGTAAGCCTCACCAAAACCTGGTTGCAATCTTTTGCTGCACTGGAAGCGCTCCAACCCAAAATCGTCGTGCCCGGACACGGTAACGTGACCACTCTGGCACAAGCGCAAAAAGACACGGGCAATTTACTCAAAGCTTTGCGCGCACACATGGGCAAAGCGGTTGAGGCGGGAACCGACATCAGCGCCGCATTCAAGGCTTTCGATGCTGCGCCATTCAAACACCTGAAACATGTCGATACCTGGCTGCCCCAATTGGCCAGCCGCACCTACCTTGAAATGGAACGCGAATAAGCGCACAATGTTCGGAAATTTTCGAACTGAAAGGCGAGAATGAACAATATGAACACACAGCGCCGAATTTATTTAAAAAATGCAATGGCAACAGCCTTGGCAGCAAGCCCATTGGTCAACACCATCGCACACGCGCAATCAGCCGCCGCGATGGAAGCCAAAGCACCGCCTTTGCCTAAATTGGGCAGTGCTTTCAAAGTGCCACGCATCACCCTGTTGGATGGCAGTGTGTTTGACCCTGCCAAAGCTGAAGGTCAACCGCTCTTGGTGTATTGGTGGGCCAGCACTTGCCCGTTTTGCGCTTTGCAAAGCCCCAGCATGGACAAACTTTGGCGCAGCCAAAAGGGTCGTGGCCTGCAAATGTTGGCACTGTCCATCGACTTGAAACCTGAACCTGCAGTGGCCTACCTCAAAGCAAAGGGCTACAGCTTCCCCGCCGCTTGGGCAAGTCCCGAATGGCGCAGCAATTTCCCCAAACCTCAAGGCTTACCTGTCACTTTACTGCGCGGTCGTGATGGCAAATTGCAACTGGCTGAAAAAGGCCAAATGTTTAACGAAGATGTGGATGCCATTGCTGGCTTGATTTGATGCGATTCAAATCACGCTTTGTTTTTCTTTGCGCCCTGCTGTTGGGCTTGGTTGGCAATTGGGCGCAAGCGCAAAATACCAAGCCCTACACCGGACCACTCTTTGACGCGCATTTGCATTACAACGAAGAAGCATGGAACGGCAAAGTAGGCCCACACAATGTGCCCGATGTGGTGGCGCGCATGAACAAAAGTGGTGTCAAAGCTTTCATCGCAAATTCGCGCCCCAATGCAGGCACCATCACTTTGGCCGCCAGCGCTGAAGTGAAAGCGGCGGGCATGCAAGTGGTGCCCTTCATCCGTCTGTACCGCAACCGCGCTGACTATTCGGGCTGGTTTGCCGATGAATCGATTTACCAAATGGTGCTGGCTGAATATGCCAAAGGCACAGCCAGCGGTGCGTACAAAGGCATTGGCGAATTTCATCTGTACGACAGCGCCAATGCCAATGGCGAGGTAGCTAAAAAGTTGATGCGTTTTGCGCAAGACAAACAGCTTGCCGTGTTGGCGCATGTGGACGACGATGCGATTGATTTGCTGATGGCGCATGCTCCCCAAGCCCGCTTGATTTGGGCGCACACCGGCATTGGCGGCGCATCAGTGGCACGCGTGCGCGCTTTGCTGACCAAATACCCCAAGCTGATGGGCGAACTGTCTTACCGCCCTGGTTTGACATGTGAAAGTGGTCAACTCTGCCCCGAATGGCGCAGCTTGGTTTTGGATTTTCCTGAGCGTTTTCTCATCGGCTCCGACACTTGGATCAACCAACGCTGGGCCTACTACGAAGACACCATGAGCAGCTACCGCACGTGGCTCGGAGGCTTGCCACTTGATGTGGCGAACAAAGTTGCTTGGCAGAATGGTGCGGCTTTGTTTGGTGTGAAATAGCCAAATCATACAAAATATTGTATGATTGCGCCATGAATGTTCCCAAACCTCTGGCTTTTTGTGGCAATTCGCAAGATGACTTAAGGGCTTTTCCAACAACAGCCAAGCGCGAAGCGGGGCATCAACTTGACCAAGTGCAGAACGGTTTTGAGGCTGATGACTGGAAACCCATGCCCACCATTGGTTCTGGCGTTCGAGAAATTCGAATCAGGGACATGGCAGGTGCGTTTCGTGTTATTTACATTGCCAAATTTGCTGATGCCATTTATGTATTGCATTGCTTTCAAAAGAAAACCGACAAGACTAGCAAGCTTGATATCGATATTGCCAGCAAACGATACAAAGAATTAAACAAGGAGTTGAAACATGACTAAAACCAATCGTACATCTTTGAAAAGTGAAAAATTTGAAAGCGTATGGGATGCCATTGAAGACACACCAGAAGAAGCTGAAAATCTAAAACTACGCTCAAGTTTGATGATTGCTCTCAAGGCACATTTAAATAAAACGGGTTTAACTCAAGTGCAAGCCGCCAAGCTTTTCGGCGTCACCGCACCACGCGTATCCGACTTAATGCGAGGAAAAATCAATCTCTTTGGATTGGATGCACTCGTCAATATGGCGGTAGCTGCCGGCTTGCAGATTGAAATGCGTGTGAGTGAAACGGTGTGAAATATTGATAAAATTGGCCTGTAGCCGGCGTATTGATTGCCTAAGATGCTATTAAAAATATAGCATTTGACCTTTAAGCAAGGTGCATTAACTCTTGCGATTCACTATCAACATGCCGGCTGCTACACAAGTCAAACCAGCTATCAATGGCATGGTGATGGCGTCGCCCAGCCACAGCTTGCTGAAGATGAGGGCAAATAGCGGTGTTAAGAAAACGTAGCCTGAAATTTTGGTGGCGGGATAGCGGCCCAGCATCCACATCCAAGCCAAGTAGCTGATGAAGGCGCCAACCACTGTTTGCAACAGAATGGACACGACGGCAAAGCCGCTCCAGTTAAACGACCAACGTTCACCCATGCCCAACGACAGCAGTGGCATCAACAGGGCACTCACCCCAATTTGATAGAACAGCAATTTTTCGGCGCTGAGCTTCACCAAACCACTGGTGCGAATCACCACCGTGGTCAAGCCCCAAGCCAGACCGGCGGCCAATGCCAAAGCGTCGCCTAACCATTGTTTGGGTTGGTCACCACCTAAGCGATCAGACAGCGCAAACACCACGCCACAAAAAGCCAAGGTCAAACCCAGCCATTGCCATTTGCCCATTTTTTCAGATACCACCCACAGCGGCACCAGCACTGCCACCCAAAAGGGCGAGGTGTATAAAAAGATGGTCAAGCGCGATGCGCTGGTGTATTGCAAACCGACATAGATGAACGCAAATTCAACCGCAAACAAAGCGCCTGCAATCAAACCCGCCTTGCTGCTGCCATCACGTTCCCACAAAGGGATGTTGCGCCATTTGCACCACAGCATCAGCAACAGCGTCGCCCCAATAAACCGCACCGCACCTTGAAAAAATGGCGGCAACTCCGTCAAGGTTGCTTTAATAAGCACTTGCTGCGCACCCCAAAACAAACAGCATGCCACCAACAAGCTGATGGCTATTCCGTCGAGATGGGTTTTGCGTTCAATCATCGGTTGTAGCTTACGCTTAGCGTGCCGCCTGCAGCACATCGCGCGTTTGCATGGCCACTTTGCGCGCCGCTGCTGCGAAGTCTGCGCCACTGGATGCATACAGCACGGCGCGTGACGAGTTGACGATGATGGGTGCTATTGTCTTGCCGTTGACGGCTTTGTAACCAGCCTTGACGGTGGCTACTGCATCGCCGCCCTGTGCGCCTACGCCGGGAATGAGCAAAGGCAGATGCGGTGCGACTTTTCGGACGCGCTCGATTTCATTGGGATAGGTGGCACCCACCACCAAACCGAGTTGGCCATTGGTGTTCCATGGGCCTTGGGCTAATTTGGCGATGTGTTCGTACACCAAGGGCTCACCTTCTACCGAGCTCAAACGCTGGGCTTGCAGATCGTCGCCACCGGGGTTGGAGGTGCGGCACAACAAAAATGCGCCTTTGCCGTGGTAGCTCAAATAGGGTTGCACCGAATCAAAACCCATGAAGGGTGAGAGCGTGACCGCATCGGCACCGTAGCGTTCAAACGCTTCTATCGCATACTGCGCAGCGGTACTGCCGATGTCACCGCGCTTGGCGTCCAAAATCACAGGCACGTGAGGCGCGGTGGCGCGCATGTGTTGCATGAGTTTTTCTAACTGCGCCTCGGCGCGGTGCGCGGCAAAGTAGGCGATTTGCGGTTTGAACGAAATCACCAAATCGGCAGTGGCGTCCACAATGGCGGCGCAAAAATCATAAATTTTGCTGGCATCACCCTTGATGTGATCGGGGAATTTGGCGGGTTCAGGATCTAGGCCCACGCACAACATGGATTGGTTGCGCTCTTCGGCGGTTTGGAGTTGTTCTAAAAAGGTCATGAACAGATTGTAGTTGAGCAAAACAGAACTTGAAGTACCATCAGGCGATGCAAAAACTCAGCGCAAAACAATTGTGGTTATTGATTTCATTGACCTTGGTGTGGGGCTTGAACTGGCCAGTGATGAAACTGGGCGTGACAGGAATGCCGCCCTTGTTGTTCCGAACCTTGTCCATGTGGTTGGGCATTCCGGTGCTGGTGGTCGCCATGGTATGGCTGAAAATACCTTTCAAAATTGAGCGCAAAGATTGGCGCGAATTGTTGGTGCTATCGGCCACGAATATGTTTGTTTGGCATGTGTGCATTATTTTGGCGATTCAATCTTTGTCCAGCGGTCGTGCGGCGATATTGGGCTACACCATGCCGATTTTTTCAGCCATCTTGGGTGTTGTGTATTTCAAAAGCGTGATGACCGCGCGCCAGTGGTTGGGCGTGGCGGCGGCGGCCATTGGTGTGTCGCTGTTGTTGTGGCACGAAATGACAGGCTTGAGCGGCAGACCATTGGGTGTGGCCTTGGCTTTGATAGCGGCAGCCACTTGGGCGCTGGGCACGCAGCTTTTGCGTCGCACCAAAATTGAAGTGCCCACCATGACCATTTCGTTTTGGATGACGGTGTTGGCCTGCGGTGTGATGTCCACACTGACATTTATTTTCGAACGGTCAAGTTGGGCAATGCCCTCCAGCACCTCATGGTGGTCCATCATTTACAACGCGGTGATGGTTTTTGGCTTTGCGCATGCGGCGTGGTTTTACTTGGCGCGCAGCTTGCCACCGGTGGCATCCACTTTGTCGGTGATGCTGATTCCCATTTTGGGTGTTTTCATTGGCGCGTATTGGCTCAATGAGGTATTGCATTGGCAAGACTGGGCAGCCGTGGTGCTGATGGTGGTGGCGATTGGCTCGGTGCTGGCGCCAGAACGAATAAAATCACAATTTTGAATGCTCCAATTACTTTAAATAAATTATTTGACATGCGACATGCATTAAAAATCATATTTGTAGTTTCAATATTTTCGACTACGAATATACAAGCTCAATTAGTTAGTGTAGAAACAGCCACAAAAGTACTCGAACATTTTGAGAAAGGGCCTCGTGCCACGCGATCCTCAAATCCATTTGAAAAATGGGTAGATGACACAGCAACGATGACAATTTTGAGCTGTCGAAGAGCTGCTGGTTTAAACAAAAGTAAAACACCAAAATCATTAAATGACGGTTTTTTAGCAGCGGGGAGTTTTACTGCAATTTACGATAATGAAATACAACCATTATGCGAATCAATAGCGAAGAATGGTTTTCAACCTGTATGTTTGAGTTCCCATTTATGGGATGAAAATGTAAAATTCTCTGAGAAATGGTTACCTAATACTATCCATACCCAAAAAGATTTATCGAAATTGGTAATTGGCGGGGTCTTGCATTGCTATCTCGAATCACAAAAAGTAAAGCAACAAACCTATGTCGGACATTTAACTTATGAATGGCTAAATACTCCGCGTCTACAAGTTGTGATGTCAAGAAATGGACCTGTTGAAGCACTCGTTGGTAATATCTTAGTGAAAGACAAACATGCGATCGGTAAAGATGGGAAACAATTTCAAGAAATCAGAAATGTCATAACAGAAGACAAATCTGCTAACGATTTAATTTCAACCCAGAGGTTTAAACAATCCAATTAAATTTAAACAATCCATCTAGATGTCATAACTATTAATGTTGGTTTTTATAACTTACTCGCCAATTGCAAATCCGCCCACGCCTTGGCTTTGTCGGCAGGTGTTTTCAACAATAACTGCGGCGTGTAAGTGACGATGACGGGGTAGCTTTGCCCCTCAATCTCAACGCGATGCACCATGCCGCGCAGTTTACTCATGGGTTGCGGTGCATCTTGCTGCAACAAGGCTTGGGCAGCGTAACGACCCATGGCGAGAATCATTTTGGGTTGCGTCAAAGCGATTTGGCGGCGCAGGAAGTGACTGCATTGCAAGAGTTCATTCACGCCCGTGCTCTTGCAACTGCTACGGCATTTGGCGGCGTTGGTCAATGTCACTTGCGTGCCCATGTCCAGCTGAATGGCTTTGAGCATTTTGGCCAGCAAATCTGCCGCTTCGCCTGTGAATGGCAAGTTTTGCAACTCATCGGCTTCAGAAGGCGGGTCGCCCACCACCAGCCAATTGTTGTCGCTTGAACTGGCAGCAACATTGGCGGCTGTACCGAAAACAGCTTGCTTGCGGCTGGTACACAAGTGGCACGATTGGCACGTCGATGCTGCTTGTTGCAATTCAGGCCAATCCATGCTTTGCAAGCCCACAGGCATTTCTGGCAGCTCTTCTGGGGCAGTTGTGGTTTGTGGTGCAGGCTTTGATGATTGCTGCGGTGTTTGTGCTGGTGGCGGTGTTGAAGTTGTAGCTGATTTGGCAACCGTCACTGTAGCAGTAGCAGTTGCAGGGCTGTTCTGCAAATTATTAATGTCTTTTTGGCCTGTAGCCAGCGTACTGATTGCCTGAATTGCTATTTTTTTTATAGCATAGGTGACGATGCCCATTTCTTGCAGCATGGCGCGTTGGCGGGTGTCTAGTTCTAAGCTCATGCTTGGGCACTCATAACTTCAGCTTCATCACCACCGCATCTTCGCGGGCGGAATTTCTGTCTGGGTAGTAATCTTTGCGCACACTCACCGTTTCAAAGCCATGCGCTTGGTACACATGTATTGCGCGCGCATTGCTGGCCCGCACTTCCAGCCACAAATCGTTGGCACCTTGCCCGCGCGACCATACTGCCAGCGCTTCCAGCATCGCCTTGCCCCAGCCACGGCCTTGGAATTCAGGCGCCACGGTGATGTTGAGCAAATGCACTTCTTCAAAACCTTTCATCGCCACAAAATAGCCCAGCAACTTGTTTTGCCCAGTACCTTGTCCTTCGTCTTGTTCAGCACACAACACTTGCATTTGGTAGCCCGTCGCCAACGAATCGACAAAATTAGCGCGGCTCCAAGGGTGTGAATAAGCGCGTTGTTCAATCGCCAGCACGCGATCCAACCAGGCATCGTTCAAGGATTGAAAAGCAATCGATGACTCTGGTGCGGCTGGACGGTTGGACTGCAATACGGCGTTCATGCTTTGGATTTTAGTATGTCCGCTTTGCTGGTTTGCAACTTGATGGCTTCACGCTCAAGTGTGGTTTGCGCCACTTTATCGCGCACATACAGCGGCAGTGCTTGGTCAGCTGGAACGGCCTTGCCTGCTGCCAACATTGCTGGCACCAGCCGCAACATGGCGGTGGCGGTGGGCATGGCTGCCAAATTTGCAGGCGCAAAGTTACCCACAGCAGCGACGTTTTGTGGAATATGCAAAGCATCGGGACTGCCCAAATGAATGTCGGATTCAACATGCCATTGCCCTGCCTCAAACGCATATGCGGCTGAATACACCTCGCCCATGCGCGCATCCAATACCGCTACGACACGATTCACACCATGTTCAAAACGAGCGTCTTCGGCGACAGCCAACAAGGTATCAATCGTTAAAACTTTCACATTCGCACCAAAAGCCAAACCTTGCGCCACCGAGCAAGCGGTACGCAAACCCGTGAACGAACCCGGTCCGCGTCCAAACACAATCGCATCCAAATCGGCCAACTGCACATTGGCTTCACGCAGCAGCGCCATGATGGCAGGAATCAAAGTGGCCGAAGTCTTAGCCCCGCCCTCACCCGTGTGCTGCCAAACCTGCTCGCCGTTGGCGACGGCAATGAACATGGTTTCGGTGCTGGTGTCGAAAGCGAGGAGCTTTGAATAATGAAGCGCTTTTGCTTCTGATTGATTTGTGAATGCACTCATTTATTAACCACCGTACGAACACCAAAAACAATTCCCGTGCTTACCAGTACCAAGCCTAAAACCAGCGTCCACGACAAGGGTTCACCCAAAAAGAACACAGCCCCCATGGCTGACAAACCAGGAACCAGTGCAGTCATCATGGTGCTGCGCACAGGTCCGAAGTGCTGAATCATTTTAGTGAACGAAATACCTGAAATCACCACAGAGCCTATGCCTTGGTAAACCGCCTGAAACACCATTTCACCCCACGGTGCTGTGCCCAAATGGCTTTTGATGACTCCAAATACCAGTAATAAAGCATACACAGGTACATAGGTAACCGCAGTAAACACGGTGATTGCGATGGTGGCTTTAACGGCATCCAGTTCATTTTTGCGAACGATGACGGAATAAAACGCCCAGCAAGTAGAAGCGGATAAAAAGAGCAAATCACCCTTCCATGTCTCTCCCCCATCAAATGCTTGCAAAAGGCTGGCGCCTCCTACCAACAAATCACCACAAAAAATCAAACCCAAGCCAAGCGCGCGTGCGGATGTCATGCGTGTTTGAAGTAGCCACATCGCCACCAGTGCGGTAGACAATGGCAGAGTACCTGGCATTAAAACGCTGGCGTGCGCAGCCGGCGCAAAGAAAAACCCACTGTAAGCCAACATGGCGTAGCCGACACCACCCACAGCGCCAACCAAAGCCGACATTTTGAATGCGTAGGGTGACAAGCCTAGCCATGACGGCATGGCAACAGGCGGAACAAGTGCCTTCTTTGCGCGTCGCTGGGAGCGTACGATCCACCATCCCCAAGGCAACAACACCACGCCCGCGCCAATAAAACGCAGAAAAACCATGTCCAATGGCAGCAAATTGCCTTTGACCGATGCGCGAGCAATGACGATGAAAGAAGTCCAAATCAAAATCGTCACAACTGCGGCGATGATGCCCAAAGTTCTTGATGAAAAACGAGGATGCTTGGTGAGATGTTGTGGTGAATTGGAAGCGTCAGAAGACATGCGCCTATTATCAAGGCAATCATGGTAGCTACCGAGAATCGCAGAGTTAAAGCTCAATTTACAAGGCCTTGATGCGAACAAAGCTTGAATAAGTTGGCATAAATCGGCATTTCCTCGGCACATCGGATAATGCGCACTATGCAAATTAATTTTCGACGCTTCTTTTGGCTTCTTATTGCGCTCAGTTTGGGTATGAGTTTCACACCGGTATGGGCAGACACCCTGCCTACCAGCATCACCAAAGCATTAAAACAAGCGCGCGTGCCATTGAGTGCTGTCAGTTTTGAAGTCCGCAAAATTGACGGCAAAGCTGACAGCAGTGCGGCACCGCTGCTCAGCCATCGCGCCAATGTACCCATGAACCCGGCTTCGGTGATGAAGCTGGTCACCACTTTTTCGGCGCTGGACATGCTGGGACCCGACTTTACTTGGCAAACTTCTTTTTATACCAATGGCAAATTGAGCAACGGCGTGTTGCAAGGCGATTTGATCATTCACGGCGGTGGCGACCCTAAGTGGGTGTTGGAACGCATTGAAGAAAATTTCAAAACCCTGCAAGTTTTGGGCGTGCGGCACATCACGGGCGACATCATTTTGGACAACAGCGTATTTGAATTGACCAAAAAACACGAAGCTGATTTTGATGGTGAACATTTAAGCCCCTATAACAGCACACCCGATGGTTTGCTGGTGAACTTCAAAGCCATTATTTTGACTTTCACACCCGATGAATTGACTCAAACGGTGCGCGTGAAAAGCGAACCACCGATTGCAGGTGTCAGCATCGACAGCACCGTACCAATGGGAAACAACGGTTGTGGCGATTGGCGCAGTGGCTTGCGAGCCGATTTCACACACCCCGACCGCATCAGCTTTGCCGGCAGTTACAGCGCACGTTGTGGCGAAAAAGTTTGGCCCATTGCCTACAGCGACCCGGCCACCTTTGCGGCCCGCGTGGTCAAAGCCATGTACAACGCGGCTGGTGGCAGGCTGGATGGCCAAGTGCGCACTGGTACATTGCCCACGTCGGCCGTGCTGCTGTACCACGCACCCTCGTTACCACTGTCGCAAATCATTGCCGATGTGAACAAATTCAGCAACAACGTGATGGCACAACAGGTGTTTTTAAGTTTGAGCGCACAAGAAAGCAAAGACAATTTGCTCGGCAAAATCAGCCAAAAACTCAAAGGCAGTTTCAACAAATCACGCGATGTGGTCAAACACTGGTGGCAGCGCCATTTTGGCAAAAACAAAACCCAAACAATTGAGCCAGAATTGGAAAATGGCTCAGGTTTATCGCGCAGTGAACGCATCTCGGCACAGTCTTTAACTGCGCTCTTGCATACCGCTGCCAAGCACCCACATGCCGATGTGTTTGCCAAATCATTGTCCATTGCAGGTGTGGATGGCACCGCAGCCAACATGGCCAAGCGCGGTGTGGCCAATGCATCCATTGGCCAAGCACAACTGAAAACCGGCACACTGCGCGATGTGGTCAGCATCGCCGGCTATGCCACCGCGCTAAGCGGCCAACGCTACAGCGTGGTCGGCATCATCAACCACCCCAACGCCCCATCTGCCCGCGCCGCATTGGATGCGTTGGTGGAGTGGACGGTGGTCGGTCATTAAACGACGCACTTGACTATGCAACTCAGTACTCTTTTATCTGCTGATGTCATCGGCTACATCGCCGCCACACTGACCACAGTGAGCTTTGTGCCGCAAGCGTGGCACACCTTTCGCACCAAAGATGTCAGCGGTATTTCACTGGGCATGTACAGCGTGTTTACAGTTGGCATTGCATTGTGGTTGGCGTATGGCTTGATGCTCAACGCATGGCCCATTGTCATTGCCAACACCATCACCTTGGTATTGGCAAGTTTGATATTGGTGATGAAACTGCGCTACCATGAGCCCAAGAATTGAAGCAACACAAGCACAAGTCATGGGTGAATTTGATTTAATCGAACGCTATTTCAAAGTGCCAGCACGCGCCATGCAATCGCAAGCAGGGGTCAGCTTGGGCATTGGCGACGATTGTGCACTGCTTACAACCCAGTAGCGGCATGCAATTGGCAGTGTCAAGCGACATGATGGTTGAAGGCCGGCATTTTTTATCCACCGTTGACCCTGCCAAATTAGGGCACAAAGCACTGGCGGTTAATTTGAGTGACTTGGCCGCTTGCGGTGCGAAACCATTGGCATTCACTTTGGCTTTGTCACTGCCCAAAGTAGATGAAGCATGGTTGGCTGGTTTCTCCAAAGGCTTGTTAGCGCTGGCACAAGAACACCACTGTGCATTGATAGGCGGTGACACCACACAAGGGCCGCTGAATATTTGCATCACTGTGTTTGGTGAAGTGCCGCAAGGGCAAGCGCTCTTACGCAGCGGTGCACAGGTGGGCGACGATATCTACGTCAGCGGCCATGTGGGCGATGCGCGTTTGGCGCTGGAAGTGTTCAGAGGCCACATCGACTTGCCGGCAGACGATTTCAAACACGCCCGCGCCCGCATGGAAACGCCCACACCACGCGTGGGGCTGGGCATGGCTTTGCGCGGCATTGCCACAAGCTGCATTGATATCAGCGACGGCATGGTGGGCGACCTGGGACACATCTTGCGAGCTTCGAACTGCGGCGCGCAATTAGATACCGCGATTGCTATAAATTTAATAGCGCTTCAGGCAATTAATATGCCGGATAGAGGCCAATTTGATATAAGAAATGCGCTGGAGTACGTTTTGGCAGGCGGTGATGACTATGAATTACTCTTCACCGCCCCCAGCAAACAACGTCAAGCTGTTTTGGCCGCAGCCAGCACTGCGGACACCAAAATCACACGCATTGGACAAATTCAAGCAGAGGCAGGTCTGCGCTTGGTTGATGCCAATGGCCACATGGTGCCCAACGATTTTGCATCGTTTGACCATTTCAAATAAAGCAATGCCAAACACCCCAAAAGAGACGAACGATACACAGTCAAACGCGGACAACGACCTGTCGCCACTTGCGCCGTTTAAGCAACCGGTTTTTCGCATGCTGTGGACCACTTGGCTGATCGCCAATGTGTGCATGTGGATGAATGACGTGGCCGCCGCGTGGATGATGACCTCGCTCACCACCAAACCCATTTGGATTGCACTGGTGCAAACGGCTGCCAGTTTGCCTGTCTTTTTGCTTGGCATTCCCAGTGGGGCATTGGCCGACATTTTGGACAGAAAACGCTATTTTTTATTCACACAAATATGGATTGCTGTGGTGGCCAGTTTGTTGAGCATTGCCGTTTTTTCAAATTGGATTTCACCACCCATTTTGCTGGCTTTGGTTTTCGCCAATGGCATTGGCTTGGCTTTGCGTTGGCCGGTATTTTCTGCCATCGTGCCTGAATTGGTACCACGTCCTCAGTTACCCGCGGCTTTGGGCTTGAATGGTGTGTCGATGAATGCATCGCGCATTTTGGGCCCACTGGTTGCTGGCGCGCTGATTGCCAGCATGGGCAGCGCCTGGGTGTTTTTACTCAATGCCGTTCTGTCGCTGGTGGCGGCAGTCGTGATCACCCGCTGGAAACGTGAACACAAACCGCATCCCTTAGGACGCGAGAAGTTGACCAGTGCCATGCGCATTGGCATTCAATACGTCGGGCAATCGCGTCACCTCAAAGGCGTTCTGGTGCGGATATCGATTTTCTTTTTCACCTCAACCGCCCTTGTCGCGCTCATGCCCCTGATAGCCCGCAATTTGCATGGTGGCGGTGCAGGTACATTCACCTTGATGCTGGCATCGATGGGTGCGGGGGCGATTGTGTCCACCGCATTTTTACCGCAGCTGCGCCGCGCGATGTCGCGCGATACCTTGGTGCTCAGCGGTGCGGCCGTGCAATCTGTTGCCATGCTGGTGATGGCTTTCACTGTTCACAGCGGTGTGGCGGTGATTGCCATGATATGTGCCGGTGCAGCATGGATAACCACCGCCAACACACTCAGTGTTTCTGCGCAAATGGGCTTACCCGATTGGGTGCGTGCACGCGGCATGTCCACTTACCAAATGGCCATCATGGGATCCAGTGCTTTGGGCGCAGCCGTTTGGGGACAGGTTGCCACAATGCTAGATGTCAATACAAGTCTGATCATTGCCGCTTGCTCTGGCTTGCTGTCAATGGCACTGGTCAATCGCGTGATGCGAGACCAAAGCTTGATAGAAGATATTACCCCATCCAATGCGATCAAGATCCCACATGCCGATGAACCACCTGAACATGGCAATGTGATGATCATGGTTGAATACCTGATCGACCCGGCCCGTGCCGACGAATTTCGCGCCCTCATGGTTCAAGCCCGCCGCAGCCGCCTGTCGCATGGTGCACTGTCTTGGGAACTGCTGCACGACATCAACGAGCCCAGCCGCTTTGTGGAAATGATTGTGGACGAATCCTGGAACGACCACCTGCGCAGATTCGACCGTGTCACCACTGCTGACGTCGCCCTGCGTGACAGAAAGTTAGCGTTTCACATCGGCGAATCGCCACCTGTGGTGACGCGCAGTTTGATGGTGACGACTGTGAAGGCGGGTTAAAGATTTCGGGTTAAGCCGCAGCGCGCATCAACCTGTCGCGCACGCCATCCCACGTTGCATCATCAGGTGGTGTTTCTACCCAAATGAGTTTGATGTGGGGCTGGTCCAATTCGCGTAAGGTGGCAAAGAGTTGTTGTGCTGTCTGTGCAGCATCATTTGGCATATGGCGCAGTTGGATTTGTGGCGCGCTGCTGTGCATGGGTTGGCGTGAGTAGACGGCGATGTGTTGTGCATCTGCGCCCAAAATATCCAATGCGGCTTGCAATGATTTGGCATCCATTAATCGCACCGTGGCATTGGGTGCATAGTGCGATTCCAAAGTTCCTGAAGCGCGAGGTGCTTCTGATTTTATTTCGCGTGGCGCTTCTTTATTATTCCCTCTTAGTGCAGCTTGTTCATGTGCAAAATCAGCCTCTAGGCGGCGTATTGATTGCCTAGAATGCTCACTATTTAATAGCACATCTTGCCCACAAGCAAATTCCAATTGCACCTGTGTCAGTACGCCTGGGCGCAGCAGCACGGGCGCGCCACGCGTGCAGTCGATGATGGTGGACTCTATGCCCACGCTGCAAGCACCACCGTCTAAGATGGGCATGTCGCTGTAGCTTGTGTTGGCAAATTCGGATTGCACGTGCGCTGCTGTGGTGGGGCTGACGCGGCCAAATAAATTGGCACTGGGCGCTGCCAAACCGTAGATGCCCTGCTTGCTGCATTCCTTGAGCAATGCCAAAGCAACTGGGTGCGAGGGGCAGCGCACACCAATGGAATCTTGCCCCCCTGCGCAAGCTGCTGCCACTTCAGGCCTGCGTGGCAAGATCAGTGTCAAGGGTCCGGGCCAAAATGCGTACATCAACTTCTTGGCAAATTCAGGCACATCGCTGGCAAACCGATTCACGGTATCACTGTCGGCGACGTGCACTATCAATGGGTGCTCGCTGGGTCTGCCCTTGGCGGCGAAGATTTTGGCCACAGCCGCATCGTTACACGCATCGGCCGCCAAACCATAAACAGTTTCGGTCGGCATACCCACCAAGCCACCTTGGCGCAGTGTGACTACACAGTGTGCAATGTGTGTGCTGGCCTGCAGCGGGTCATTGGCATCAAGAATCACAAACCAATCTCCGCATCAGTATTTGTCAATGCCCAATATTTTGGCTGCTTGTTGGGTGTTGGTTTGCACAGCTTCGAGGCTGCTGCCGGTAATGGTGAGATGCCCCATTTTGCGGCCAAGTTTGGCTTCAGCTTTACCGTATAAATGCAAATGCGTGCCGGGCAGTGCCAACACTTTTTCCCACGGTGGTGTTTGCGCCGAGCTTTGATTATTTTTAAACCACAAATCGCCCAACAGGTTCAGCATGATGGCTGGGCTGTGTTGGCGTGGTTGTGGCAAGGGCAAGCGGCACAAGGCACGCACTTGCAATTCAAACTGCGACACATCACAAGCGTCCAAGGTGTAATGCCCACTGTTGTGCGGGCGCGGCGCAATCTCGTTCACCACCAAACTGCCATCTATCAACAAGAAAAATTCCACGCACAACACGCCCACATACTTGAGTGAATTGGCAATGGCTTTGGCGGCGTCTACCAGCTCTTTGACATCGGATGGTTTTAAATCCGATTCATGTGCGTACGTGGCTGCCAAAATGCCATTGATGTGCACGTTGCGCTGGGGCGCAAAGTGCACGATGTTTCCATCTTCACCGCGAGCCAGAACCACCGAAAACTCCTCATGCAAAGGCACCATCAGTTCCAGCACACAAGGCACTTTGCCCAATTGCGCCCATGCGATGGCCAATTGCGCTTTGGTAGTGACTTTGACTTGCCCTTTGCCGTCGTATCCTTGGGTAGCTGACTTCAATATTCCGGGCAGGTAAATGGTATCAACCAGCGACACATGCATGTCTTTTTCTATCAGCGCATACGGCACAGGCACCACGCCTGAAGCTTTGCCGATTTCGGCCAATCGGGCTTTTTCCACGCGGCGGTCTTGCGCCACTGCAACTGCAGCAGCACTGGGCGCAACAGGGCAAGATTTCGCCAAAGTCATCAAGGATTGCGCGGGCACGTTTTCAAATTCTGTCGTCACCGCTTGGCAAAGCTGTGTCAACTCTTTCAAGCCGTCTGCGTCAAGGTAATCGGTTTGCACATGGTGGTGGCTGACCAAACCTGCTGGGCTGTTGGCATCGGGGTCCAGCACTGCCGTGGTGTAGCCCATGCTTTGCGCAGCGTGAATGAACATGCGCCCCAACTGACCACCACCCATCACACCCAAGGTGGCACCAGGCAAAATGGGCGAGGCTACCGTTTTTTGATGCGGCAATTAAATTCTCCCTGCAGCTGGCTTTGTGATGGCTTGTAAATCAGGCAAAGCCATGGCTTTGGCCAGTTCGGTTTGCCTGCGACGGTAGTCATCCAACTGCGTGCGCAACAGCGCATTGTTGTTCGCCAACATCGCCACCGCAAACAAAGCCGCATTGGCAGCACCTGCTGCACCGATTGCGAATGTCGCGACGGGAATACCTTTGGGCATTTGCACGATGCTGTGCAAGGAATCGACGCCTTGCAAATGTTTGCTCGGCACTGGCACGCCCAGCACCGGCACAGCCGTTTTGGCTGCCAACATGCCGGGCAAATGCGCCGCACCGCCAGCACCCGCAATGATGGCCTGCAAGCCACGGCTGGCTGCCGCTTCAGCGTAGATGAACATTTCGTCAGGCATACGGTGGGCAGAAACCACACGTGCTTCATGCGCGATGCCAAACTCTTGCAAAATGGCGACGGCGTGTTGCATGGTGTCCCAGTCCGAGCTGGAACCCATTAGCACCCCTATTTTTATTTCAGTTGTGATGGCTGCGTTCATGGTACGCCTTGATTAATAAAGTTATCGCCCAAATTGGGGGAAAGACAGAACTCATTGGATAATCACATTTTACGTTTTAACATCCCCCTTCGCTGTATTTAGACGCAATCACCAAGCATTCAACCCAAACACCTGCCATGATAGACATCACCCGCGACACTTTTGAAACCGAAATCATTCAAGCGTCCATGCAAACGCCCGTTTTAGTGGACTTTTGGGCTCCTTGGTGTGGACCCTGCAAATCGCTTGGCCCTATCTTAGAAAAGCTGGAAACCGAATACGCTGGTCGCTTTATCTTGGCCAAGGTGGATTCGGACCAAGAACAAGAAATAGCCGCAGCCTTTGGCATACGCAGCATTCCCACCTGCATATTGATGGTGCAAGGCAAACCCGTCGATGGTTTTCAAGGAGCCATGCCTGAGAGCCAAGTCAAAGCTTTTTTGGACAAGCATTTGCCACCCGCAGATGAAGCAGCGGAAGCTGACACCAAGGCAGAAACAGAAAGCACCGAATTCGCCCATATTTCGCCTGAAGCGCAAATTGAAGAATTGGTTGTCAAACTCAAAGACGACAGCAACAACGATGAGCTTCGTTTTGACTTGGTCAAATTACTCATGCAAGAAGGTCGCGACGACGATGCCAAAATCGCCTTCGCCCCAGTCATCGCAAAAACCAGTGTGGTGCGCAAGTTTGATTCATTGCAACGCTGGATGCAAGCCAACGATGCTACATATTTAATAGCACCTCAGGCAATCAATACGCCGGATACAGCCATAAATGATGCCATAGATGATCTGGATGCAAAGATTGCCAGCAATAAACGTGATTTTGAAACTCGCTTCACCAAAGCACAAATTTTGATGTCACAACAGCGCTGGACCGATGCGATGGACGAATTGCTTGAAATTTTGATGCGCGACAAAACGTGGAGCGAAGACAAAGCCCGCAAAACCTACATCGCTATTTTGGACATCATCGAACCCAAACCCGTCAAAGTAGCTGATGGCCACATTCCGCCAGTGGATCCAACTGTAGCGACCTACCGCCGCCGGTTGTCGAGTGTGGTGCTGAGTTAGGTCAGCAGATAAGCTCTAGGTTTTTCCAAAATATCTAAGCAAAAAAACATGCAGCCAACCATACAAATTCATCGAATTGGTAATGCTTTAGTGATCTTTGCTGTGGCATCTATTGCCTGCGGTGCGTTGTATTTTGGGATGGCTTGTGGTGGCCATGTTTGGCACAAACAACTGTTTCGCTATCTGGCTCCAGCTATAGCAATTAGCGCCGTACTAACGCCGAGCAACCTGTTGAGCTCAACAAGCTGGAAGGTTGCGTTTTTATTAATTCTCGCGATCGGTTACGCCCTTATTGAAGCAATCAGTTCCACGATCTACTTTAGTGGTGGAAATTGGCATGAGTATGGTCGTAATTTTTTGATAGCCTTGGAATTTGGTCCATGCTAAGCCCTAGAGCCTTAACTTGTCAGCCTATCCCAAGCCTCTTGGTATTTCGCTGCCGTTTTGGCAATGATGTCTTGAGGAATGCGCGGGGCGGGTGGGGTTTTGTCCCAGGGTTGGGACTCTAGCCAATCGCGGACGAATTGTTTGTCGAAGCTGGGCGGGTTTTGACCGGCTTTGAAGCTGGCTTCGTAACTCTCTGCTGGCCAAAAACGGGATGAATCTGGCGTCAGCACTTCGTCCATCAAAGTGAGTGTGCCGTTGTCATCCAAACCAAATTCAAACTTGGTATCGGCAATGATGATGCCTTTGGTCAGCGCAAAGTCATACGCGGTTTTGTAAATGGCGATGCTGGTGCTGCGGATTTGTTCTGCCAAATCTTTGCCAATGGTGGCTACCATTTTTTCGAAGCTGATGTTTTCATCATGCTCACCCACTGCTGCCTTGGCTGCGGGAGTGAAAATGGGTTCGGGTAACTTTGATGCGTTTTGCAGTCCAGCCGGAAGCGGTACGCCACAGACGGATTGTGATTTTTGGTATTCTGCCCATCCACTGCCTGCCAAATATCCACGCACGACTGCCTCTACCGGAATGGGTGTTAAGCGTTTCACCAACATGGAGCGACCCGTGACCAAAGGCACTTCGGCAGCCGTGACTGCGCTTTCAGGGGATTCACCCGTTAAATGATTGGGGCACAAATTGGCACCATCTTTTGTTTTGATTTGGCCTAATTTATCAAACCAAAACAAAGCCATTTTGGTTAGCAGTGCGCCTTTACCCGGAATGCCTTCGCCCATGATGACGTCAAAGGCACTGAGCCGATCGCTGGCCACCATCAAGATGCGGTCGCTGCCAACGGCATAGTTGTCACGCACTTTGCCACGCGCTAAGAGCGTGAGCGAGCTGATGTTGGATGTGTGAAGTGAAGCGCCAGGAGATGCAGTAGTCATAGCCTAGATTATCGCTTAGTCAACACATCCGCGGCCTCCAATTCTTGAATTTTACGGGTGATGGTGTTGCGTCCAATACCCAACTGTTGCGCTGCGTCAATTCGCCGCCCTTTGGTATTGTTAAGCGCTGCGGCAATCAAGCGCGCTTCAAAACGCTGGGTTAAGTTATCCCACACATTGGGTGCACCTGCCGCCAACAGAGCCAGAGCTTCCTGTTCCAGTCCTGCTTCCCAACTGTCGCTGGTTTCAGGCACAGGTGCAATGTGCTCGGGTGCCAAAGTTGCCAACACAGTCGTTGGAATCGTCCCTGGCATTGCAATGGGTGCTGTAGCTGCAGCACTCGCAGTTTGCAGGGTGATCGCATCGACTGGTGTCAGCGTTGCTACACTGGATGCGTCATGTATCGCAGTTGCTGCATTTGGCTCAGGCGCTGCGCTGGCTTCCAGCACTTCAGGCGGCAAATCTTTGCTCTCAATCACCTGGCTGGGCGACATGACAGTGAGCCAATGGCAAATGTTTTCAAGTTGCCGCACGTTACCTGGAAAATCAAATGCAGCCAATTGTGTCAAGGCTTGATCAGTGATTCGTTTGGGGTCCACACCCAGTTGCTTGGCACTTTGTTGCAAGAAATGCTTGGTCAGCATGGGAATGTCTTCACGGCGCTGACGTAAAGCAGGCAAGCGCAGGCGAATCACATTCAAACGGTGAAACAAGTCTTCGCGAAAGCTGCCCTCTTTCACGCGTTGTTCCAAATCTTGGTGCGTAGCAGCAATCACACGCACATTGGTTTTGATGGCGTTGTGGCCACCGACGCGGTAAAAATGCCCATCGCTCAATACCCGCAGCAAACGGGTTTGCAAATCAAAAGGCATGTCGCCAATTTCGTCCAAAAACAAGGTGCCACCATCTGCTTGTTCAAAGCGACCACGGCGCATGGTTTGCGCACCTGTGAATGCCCCACGCTCGTGTCCGAACAATTCGCTTTCTAATAGATCTTTTGGAATGGCCGCCGTGTTGATGGCGACAAAAGGACCTTCACGCACGATGCCCAAGGTTTTGCCATCCGCGCCCGTAGCTGCACCGCCACCGCCGCCACGTGGTGAGTGTTTGTGCAAAGCACGAGCCACCAATTCTTTGCCCGTTCCGCTCTCACCCGTGATCATGACCGTGACATTGCTTTGGCTTAATTTGCCGATGGCACGAAACACATCTTGCATGGCCGGTGCTTGGCCTAACATTTCTGGCGCATCCAGCATGCGAACTTCGGTCACCTCTTCACGCAAACTTTCGTCCACCGCACGGCGAATCAATTCCACCGCTTTGGGTACGTCAAAAGGTTTGGGCAAATATTCAAATGCACCACCTTGAAAAGCCGACACTGCACTGTCTAAATCTGAATACGCTGTCATGATGATGACAGGCAATGCAGGGAATTGCAGTTTGACTTTTTCCAGCAACTCCAAACCAGAACCGCCTGGCATGCGAATATCGCTGATTAAGATTTGTGGTGCAGAATCACTGCCGTCTTCCAAATTTTGTAAAGCACTTAAAACATCGCGCGGATTGGTAAAACTGCGGGTGGGTAAATTTTCACGCAACAGCGCCTTTTCCAAGACAAAGCGGATGGATTGATCGTCGTCTACTATCCAAATGGGTTTCATAAGTGTCTTGCAGTGATGGCGGTGAAAAGGTTAAGGCAAAGGTATCAATATTTTGAAATCCGTCCGTCCTGGTACGCTCTCGCATTCAATCAAGCCATTGTGCTGACTGACAAAGGTTTGCGCCAGTGTCAGCCCTAAGCCTGAACCGCCTTCTCTGCCCGACACCAGCGGGTAAAAAATACGTTCTTTGATTGCATCGGGAATGCCAGGTCCGTTGTCTATGACATGCAATTCCAATGCCAATTTATAGCGCTGTTTGCCAAATGTGACTTGACGTGCGACGCGGGTGTGCAAAATGATTTCAGCATCGCCATCCTCTATCCGATCCACCAAGGCATAGCACGCATTGTGAACAATGTTCAAAACAGCTTGAATCAACTGTTCACGGTCGCCTCTGAATTCAGGAATCGAAATATCGTATTGGCGTTTGATTTTCAAACCCTGTGGAAATTCGGCCAAGGTGACCGAACGCACCCGTTCACACACTTCATGGATGTTCACTTCAGACACCACATGTGGTTTGCGGTGTGGTGCCAGCAATCTGTCCACCAAAGTTTGCAATCTGTCTGACTCGTGGATGATGACTTGGGTGTATTCATGCAATTCTTTGCTTTGAATTTCCATCTCCAAGAGCTGTGCTGCGCCACGAATACCGCCCAAAGGGTTTTTGATTTCATGCGCCAAATTGCGAATCAATTCCTTATTGGCTTGCGCTTGCGCATGCAATCGGTCTTCACGGTCTTGCTTGGCTTGTTGTTCCAAAGGCAACAATTCAACGATCATTTCATCGACTACATCGCTGAGTGTCACGATGACATGCACTGGAAATGGATCTTGACCCAGCGCTCCAGGCCTTTTCAAACTGTCGTCATAACGCAGTGCTGCAAAAGTGTGATCGCCTGCGCCATTCAATGCAGCGATAAAAGACGTCGCATCATTCAAGAAATTTGCAAATGGCGCACCAACCAAGGTGCGACGCGAGCTTCCCAATGCGTCTTCTAGTTGTGCATTGGCAAAAATGACTTCGCCAGAGCGGTGTACCACCGCAACCAAGGTGGCTAACAGGTCAAATGATTGGAAACGATTTGACGAGCTCAAGAATCAATATGCTTTTTTGACAATCGCACTGTTCACAGAGCCACTCGTACCACCACCATTGCGATTGAGCTCACGCTTGATGCCTTCTACATCACTGTTCAAACGCGCAATGCTGGCTTTGAGCTCAGCAACACGGTCTAAATACTTTTGGTGATTCCGCGTTTCAGGACCTAATTTTTCAGGCTCGCCATTGTTGTACTCTTTCAACAAATCAGCCAATTTCGCTTCTGATTTTTTAAGCTCTGCCGCCAAAATGCCACGCGCATCCGAATCACGCGCGCGTTGCTCCGAGTTGTCAACATTGCGGTTTTTATTAGGCGATGCACTTGTTGCCGTATTGGATGATTGTGCCGATGAAGATTGCTTGGTTTTAA
Source organism: uncultured beta proteobacterium (assembly GCA_963841045.1). Classification (GTDB taxonomy): domain Bacteria; phylum Pseudomonadota; class Gammaproteobacteria; order Burkholderiales; family Burkholderiaceae_C; genus Aalborgiella. The sequence goes on from CAWJBD010000003.1 coordinate 79,364, forward strand.
TGTCAACAGACACATTGCCGCCTTGCACCAGTTTGCATTTTTTACCGACCATGTCAGCTGGCACATTGGTGTAACTGTTGTCATCACATTTGTACATACCCTGCGCCGATGCAGCGTTGCTGTAAACAAGTGAAATCAAGGTTGCCAGTACAGCAACTTCCAACCAGAGATAAGTTCGAATCAATTTGACAATTTTCATAAGCTAGCATTATCTCGCAATTAAAAATTCAGCACAAACAAAAGCAAGCGTACTTGCACATCCAATAAAAAAGACGGTAAAAACCAGCTTCACGCCAGCTTTTACCGTCCTTGTTTGTTCACAAAAAGCTGTGAGAGTTCAACTCTTCTGCTTAACGCTCCAGCTTTGTGTTCAGTTTACTGTTTGAATTACAGCGAGTAGTACATGTCAAATTCCACTGGGTGTGTCGCCATGCGCATGCGTGTCACTTCAGTCATTTTGAGTTCAATGAATGCATCAATCATGCTGTCAGTGAACACACCGCCTTTGGTCAAGAATTTGCGATCTGCGTCGAGGCAATCCAAGGCTTGATCCAAGCTGTGGCACACAGTTGGGACCAATTTGTCTTCTTCTGGTGGCAGATGGTACAAATCTTTGGTAGCTGCTTCGCCTGGGTGGATTTTGTTTTCCACACCATCCAAACCTGCCATCATCAATGCTGAGAAGCCCAAGTAAGGGTTCATCATTGGATCTGGGAAACGCGCTTCAACACGGCGACCTTTTGGATTGGCCACATGTGGAATACGAATAGATGCAGAGCGGTTTTTAGCAGAGTATGCCAATTTCACTGGCGCTTCAAATCCAGGCACCAAACGCTTGTAGCTGTTGGTACTTGGGTTGGTGATGGCGTTCAAAGCACGTGCATGCTTGATGATGCCGCCAATGTAGTACAAAGCAAATTCTGACAATCCTGCATAGCCGTCGCCAGCGAACAAGTTTTTGCCGTCTTTCCAGATAGATTGGTGAACGTGCATGCCTGATCCGTTGTCGCCAACGATTGGTTTTGGCATGAATGTGGCAGTTTTGCCGTAGGCATTTGCCACGTTTTGAACCACGTATTTTTGTACCTGTGTCCAGTCAGCGCGTTGCACCAATGTGCTGAATTTTGTACCCAATTCGCATTGGCCCGCACCAGCCACTTCGTGGTGATGCACTTCGACTGGAATGCCCAAGGATTCCAAAATCAAAGACATTTCAGAGCGCATGTCGTGTGTGCTGTCGACTGGTGGCACTGGGAAATAGCCGCCTTTAACGGTTGGACGATGGCCGCGATTGCCGCCTTCCATTTTTGCGCCGCTGTTCCATGGTGCTTCGTATTCTTCGATTTTGAAGAATGTGCCAGACATATCGGTATTCCAACGCACGCCATCAAAAATGAAAAATTCAGGCTCAGGACCAAAGAAAGCGGTGTCGCCTAAACCAGATGCTTTCAAATAGGCTTCTGCGCGTTTGGCCACTGAACGTGGGTCACGGTCATAAGCTTTGCCGTCTGCAGGTTCAACCACGTCACATTGCAAGAACAGGGTGGTTTCTTCAAAGAATGGGTCGATGTTGGCCGTATTTGGGTCAGGCATCAATTGCATGTCTGATGCTTCAATGCCTTTCCAGCCAGCAATGGAAGATCCATCAAAAGCATGTCCTGATGAGAATTTGTCTTCGTCAAAATGCGACACAGGCACAGTCACGTGCTGCTCTTTACCACGGGTATCAGTGAAGCGGAAATCAACAAATTTGACTTCCTCGTCTTTCACCATCTTCATCACATCTGCAATGGTCTTTGCCATCAAAATCTCCTAAAACGCCATATGGCGGGTTGATAAAAACTAAATACGAAGCATGAATTGTGCCAAAAATTGACCTAGCGACCAATCAAATCAACACAAAGGAATCTCTCTTACTTAACTCGACAATCACGTTGATTTTACAAGCTAGATGCGCTTGGTCATTCGAGTGCTTGCTTAAAATTGTCCGATTTTAAATATTCTTGATTCAGCGCAATGCGCACCAAATAAGTGCAATATCGAATTTCTTAGCACTTTAATTGATCAATTTTGGTACATTCTGTGCACCATTATCGTGCGTAGAGAGTGTTTCCGTGATCAAAGGTGTGGGTGGTTTTGGTGCTTGGATGACTTCTTCTGAGCGTAAATCTTGCAAAGCAGCCAAACAAAAATGGCTGAACCATAATGATGCGAAACCAAATACCAAGGTGTAAATCCAAATGGCAATGGGTATCAAAATCATGAAGGCTGCTGCAAACAAAATACCTGATGCCCAAACAATGCTGGGGGCTGCACCCAAATAGCCTGTGATGATGCCAATCACCAATAAGGGGCTGCGGTATTTGCGCATGATGGTCCGCCGCTCTTCTTTACTCGCATGGTCAGCCAACGCATCAAAGCTCATGACACGGTAGGTCAACCAACCCCAAATCAGCGGTGGCACAATCAAAATCAAAGGTGGAACCAACCACAAAGGGATGGTCACTATCAAAATCAAAATGGCCACAACAGTTGCACCTAAAGACCAAACGATGCTGGCCAACAAGGAGTGCCCTTTTTTTCGTTCCAAGGTTGGAAACCGACGTTCAGCGACCAATGACACCATGGCGGGCGTCATCATGACTGCCACCAAAATCAATGAAATCACCACAATGATGGGTGTTAACACCACAATCACCAACATCGGTATTAAAAATGCTTTCAGTCCGCCCACACCGACACTTTGCAACCAGGCCATGAAGGTGTTGAGCAGACTAAAGGACTCTAAAGTTGCTTTCACCCAATCTACCGCAGGTGTCCAAAAAAAGTAAGCCAAGCCCCAAGCCAGTACGCCCATGATCGCCAATGGTAAAAAAGACAAGGCTATGACACGTGGGTGCAAACAATAAGCTGCTGCACGCCAAAAGGAATCCAACATCAGGTTTTTCTTCATCATGCCCTCCAGCATACTGCATAGCACATGCAGTTTGATAATTAAACTATGATTCAAACATCAGGGCAATTATTTCTATCCCTTGCTGTACCTTGTAATATCACACCCTTCGCCCCACTTAGTTTCTCATGACCACTCCTACAGAACGACCAAAACCCACCTCGCCCCGCTCTATCACTGGTTTGGCGCCATTTATCAAGCCCTATCGCGTGCAAATCGGTTTGGCATTGGTGTTCTTGGTTTTGGCTGCTTTGGCCACATTGGCGTTTCCTCTGGCATTGCGCAGCTTGATTGACGGTGGATTGGTTAGCAGCAACGTGGCTGATAAAGGTGCACAAGTGATGGGCTTACGCAATCACTTTTTTGCTTTATTTGCTGTGGCAGCTGCACTGGGTTTGTTCAGTGCAGCACGTTATTACACCGTGAGTTGGCTGGGAGAACGTGTGACCACCGATGTGCGCAATGCGGTTTACAGCCACGTCTTGCACCAAAGCCCAGAGTTTTTTGAAACCACGCAAACGGGTGAAGTGCTGTCGCGTTTGTCCGCCGACACCACTTTGGTACAAACTGTGGTGGGATCATCCTTGTCGATGGGCTTGCGCAATTTGGTCATGGGCATAGGCGCACTGGCCATGTTGATTTGGACCAACCCGTGGCTGATGCTGCAAGTGCTGGGCGTGTTGGTTTTGATTGTGTTGCCAGCTATGGTGTTTGGCAGACGTGTGCGCAAATTGTCACGCGCCAGCCAAGACCGCATGGCCGATTCCAGCGCCATTGCAGCTGAAGTGTTGAACGCTATTCCGGTTGTACAAAGCTACGCGGCTGAGGAACGCGAATCCAATCGCTTCACATCTGCCAATCAACAAGCATTCAAAACAGCTGTGACGCGCAGCAAAGCCCGCGCGGTATTGGTGGCGTTCATCATCATTGCCACCAGCGCAGGATTGATTTGGGGCTTGTACCAAGGTACGCAAGCCGTCATCAATGGCACTTTGTCTGCCGGTCATTTGGGTCAAACCGTGGTGTACATCATCATTTTGGCGAGTGCCTTTGCAGTATTGGGTGAAACCTATGGTGACTTGTTGCGGGCAGCCGGTGCCACCGAACGTTTGATGGAATTGTTGGATTCAAAATCACCCATTCAATCACCAGAAAAACCAGCTGTAGCCGGCGTATCTGCTGCCGGAAGTGCTATTCAATTTGAAGCAATCGAGTTCAACTACCCATCCCGCCCACTGCAAACCGCTCTGAGCAAATTCAGCTTGGATGTGAAGCCGGGCGAAACTGTGGCCTTGGTTGGGCCCAGCGGTGCAGGCAAAAGCACGGTGTTTCAGTTGCTCTTGCGTTTTTACGATCCCAAAACGGGTCACATCAAACTTGATGGCGTGGAAACCAACACCTTGAATTTGCAAGATTTGCGCAGCCGCATTGGCATCGTGCCGCAAGATGCGGTGATCTTTTCCACCAGCGCTTTAGAAAATATCCGCTATGGCAAACCTGAAGCGAATGACGACGAAGTCAAAGCCGCTGCCAAAGCCGCTTTTGCCGATGAGTTCATCACCAAGCTGCCTGAAGGCTACGACACCTTTTTGGGCGAACGCGGTGTGCGCTTGAGTGGCGGTCAGCGCCAACGCATCGCCATCGCCCGCGCCATGCTGAAAAACCCACCGCTGCTCCTGTTGGACGAAGCCACCAGCGCCCTCGATGCCGAAAGCGAACGCATGGTGCAAGCCGCCCTAGAAACCGCCATGAAAGACCGCACCACCTTGGTCATCGCCCACCGCCTGGCCACCATCCAACAAGCCGACCGCATCATCGTCCTCGACCACGGCCAAATAGCCGAACAAGGTACACACGCAGAGCTGGTAGCCAAAGGCGGTTTGTACGCGCACTTGGCAGAGCTGCAATTTGGCATTGATTAGCCAGTTTTATATAAGAAATTGGCCTCTAGCCGGCGTATTGATTGCCTAAGTGCTATATTATTTATAGCTAGATTTTGGAATTATATGATTTCAACTGAACGAATCCAAGCAGCTATAGAACTCGTTGAATGGATACGTGTATCGGTTCATGATCAACCATTGACTGCAAATGAAAGAAACTTAGTTGCAGTTCCTTGCTATGCGATTACTCAAGATCAACACCATGCAATTGTGTTATTGACTGATCATCAGCTATTCGCTTCTAGTTTTGCTTTACTGCGCATAGCTTTTGAGTCATACATTCGTGGAGTTTGGCTTTCACTTTGCGCAACAGATGCGGAAATTGAAAAGTTTAATAATGGATGGGAGCCGCCTAACATTACAAAGCTTCTTAATGATGTAGAGGCGACACCTGGTTTTCTGAAAAGATTCTTTCACATATTAAAACGCAAAGCTGGAAAGCAATGTGTGACTTCACGCACACTGGTGGATTGCATACACAACGCTGGAATTCGAGCGATGCAATCGAACCCAACTACTCAAACCAAGAAATTGAGGAAGTTTGTGCAACTATCTGAAATATTGGCAATCATGTCAGTAATTGGACTCGCAGAAGTGATTGGAAATGATGCTCTTGCATATTTCGAGTTCATTCAAAATTTCAACTTCAACATAAACCCGTCTCTAGCAACGCCTCCCCTGCCGTCAATATCTTCACTGGCAAATGCGTTTCAATCACCAACAAATCCTGATCACCCGTCACTAACCATGCGGCTGAAGCTACCAATGCGGTGTGGATGAATTTATCGTCATCTGGGTCGCGGCTGTAGGTTTCAGCGGCTAGGTCTGCAGGGATGTCTTCCCAATGGGACGCGGCGTTGGCGTCGTGCAGGATGGCGCGGCGGATGTCCATGCTCAGGTAGCGGTCGAATTTGGGTTTCCAGATTCTGGCTTCAAGCTCGGCGAAGGTGGCTTTGGAGAAGACGGGAATGCCTGTTTGCAGTACCCGTCGCACCACTTGAGCGGGTGCGCCAGATTTAGAAATGGCGGCGCTTAACCAAATGTTGGTGTCTAAAACAACTCGTTTGTTATCAATATTCTCGACACGTTGATTGTCTGTGGCTGGGGCTTTTGCTGCTTTACCCGCAACTTCATCAGCTCTCATCAGCTAACAGCGCATCAAGTATTGCAGGGGTCATACCTGCACGTTCGGCAGCGCTGGCTGAATCATCTAAAGTGTGTTGTAGGCGGTTGGCATAAAAGGCGCGCATGGCTTCAAAATCTTGCACATTGACCAGCACGCCCATCAAGCGGTCGTGCCGCTTCACGCCGACGGGTTCGCGTTGCGCTTGGTCTAAAAATGCGCCAAAATTGGTCTTGGCTTCGTTGGCTGTGTAGGTTTGCATGGCTTTATATTAAACGAATCGTTCGATTTGGTCAAATCATTTAACTGTAATCAATAGATTTATGCCTTGTTATGGTAAACAACACTTCACCAAACGATTCCATCGACAGCTACATCGTCCAATTCCCAGACGAGGTACAAGCGCGTTTGCAACGATTGCGAAAGACAATTTTGAAGCTGGCACCAGGGGCGACTGAGGCGATGAGTTACAAGATTCCCACATTCAAGCTCAATGGCAATTTGGTGCATTTTGCGGCTTTTAAAAAGCACATTGGGTTTTACCCCGGCGCGGCTGGGATTGCAGCTTTTCAGGACGAATTGGCCGGATACAAAAGTGCCAAAGGCTCGGTTCAGTTTCCGCTGGACCAAACTTTGCCACTGGATTTGGTGAAAAAAATTGTGAAATTCCGGGTGGCGCAGAATTTGGCTGCACCGAAAAAGAAGGCCTAAAAGCTCGTCTTTGCCAGTTTCCCGGTCAGTGGGGACAGGTTCAGGGGTGAAAAAAATGCTAAAATCATGGGCTTAGCTGACATCATCCACTTACACATAAGGATATAAATCATGGCATCCGCCAAACCTAAAAAGAAAAACCCCCGTCTTGCCTCTGGTCGCAAACGCGTTCGTCAAGACAACAAAATCAACGCCGCAAACACTTCTTTGCGCTCTAAATACCGTACCGCTGTGAAAAACGTTGAAAAAGCCGTTCTCACTGGCGACAAAGCAAAAGCTGCTGAAGCATTTACCAAAATGCAAGCCGTGGTAGACACCGTGGCTGACAAAGGCATCTTCCACAAAAACAAGGCAGCGCGCGATAAGAGCCGCTTGTCTTCTAGAGTCAAGGCTTTAGCCTTGTCCGCTGCTTAATTTAATTTAAGCAATTCGCCCAAACTGCATTGTTGTAGTTTGCCGTTTTGTTGGGTGCGCTGTCAGCTAGTTAGCCCTAAAGCTTGTAAATAACCGCTCTATTGCAAATGACTTGCAAGACCAGCGGTTTTTTTACGTCCCAGCAGATGTGCCGCTGGACAATTTCTGGCTAGAAATATTCTGATTGCTTTTAGCTTCGTGAACGACCAGTTGCGGATAAGGTATATCGATATGGTTTGCACGTAGCGCCGCCAAAATACCCTTATTGACATCAGAACGAAGGTTAAGCTGTCCGTTCTCAGGATCGGTGATCCAATAGCTCAAAGTGAAATCCAGCCCGTTCACACCAAATGCCGTCAGGACTGCGACAGGTGCTGGTTCTGGTAATACACGGCTTTGAGCCAAAGCGGCTTTTACTAACAGCTGACTGACCAATTCTACGTCGCTGTCGTATCCCACTGAAACCAAGGTTTGTTGTACCAAAAGTGAATCACTGAATGTGAGATTTTCTACACGGCTGGTCACCAGCATTTCGTTAGGTACGATTGATTCGCGCCCACCCGCTGAGCGAATCACGGTGTAGCGGGTATTGATCTCGGTAATGCGGCCTTCAAAATCATCGACGCGAACGAAATCTCCAATACGCATACTTCGTTCGGTCAAAATCACAAAACCACTGACATAGTTTGAAGCTAATTTTTGTAGCCCAAGACCAATCCCCACGCCCACTGCACCCCCCAAGACGGACAAGGCTGTTAAATCAATACCCACCATACTGAGGGACAAAAGTAAACCGACAAAAACCAACACGGCACGCACGGCGTTGCTGGCCGCTTTTCGCAGTGACAATTCCCCACCACTGGCATGGCGCAAGAGTTTTGCTTCAACGGCAGATGACATCCACAAAGATAACAGTAGCACCACACCTGCTGTAAGAACACCTTCCAGCATGGTCGATAACGACATGGAATGACCACTGACTTTCCATTTGACTTGTTCTAGCTCAGCGGCAACCAAGGGCAACACGCCACTGACCCACAACACAAAAGCCAGCCAAACCATCCAAGAAATCGTGCGCTCAATGAATCGCATGGTGGGTGATTCTGTGAATGCGACTTGCAGAATCTTTACGCCCATACGAATCACGAAAAGTGACAGTAAAGTGGGTACAGCAACGTAAAGCAAATGTATCTTCAAGAGCGGGTGCAATGCGATTTGCGCCGCATATGTGAAGCACAGCCACAAAAGTGGAAACAACACACCATCAAAAATACGGTTTCCGAAAAAAACCGACTTGTCTGCGATTTTGCTTGTATTGCCACGAATGAAAACAGTCAGTCCCCAAGCTAAACCAAAACACATGAGAAGCACCACCAGTTCAATGAGAACACTGGGAGTGAACATCAAAGAAACCCACTCCTTCAAATCGTCGGCAGGCAAAATCTTATTGGTAGCCATACCGTTGGCGGTGAGTGTTGAAAAAACTGTCATAACTTAATCATAAATCAGCCAGCACCCGAATATGCGCCTCTACACTGCGCGCCAATGCGTTCAGGTTGTAGCCACCTTCTAGGCACGAGACAATGCGGCTTTTGCTGTGGCGGCGTGCCACGTCTTTGATGCGTGAAGTGATCCACGCATAGTCTTGCTCGACCAAGCCCAGTTGGCCCATGTCGTCATCGCGGTGTGCGTCAAACCCTGCGCTGATGAAAATCATTTCGGGTTTGAATGCTTCAAGTCTTGGCATCCATGTGTGTTCAATCAACTCGCGGATTTCCATGCCTTTGGTGTAGGCGGGAATGGGCAAATTCAAAGTGTTGCTGGGCACATGGTCCACCCCCGAATGTGGGTAAAAGGGATGTTGAAACAAGCCCACCATCAATATACGTTTGTCACCACCCACAATGTCTTCTGTTCCATTGCCATGGTGCACATCAAAATCGACGATGGCAACCCGTTTTAAGCGGTGCCGCTCCAAGGCATATTTGGCAGCAATGGCGACGTTGTTGAAAAAACAAAATCCCATGGCTTTGCTAGCTTCAGCGTGATGACCAGGTGGGCGCACTGAACAAAACGCATTGGCTATTTCGCCGCTCATCACGGCATCCGTTGCAGCAACCGCAGCACCTGCTGCGCGCAAAGCAGCTTGCCAGGTGTGAACATTGATGCTGGTATCGGGGTCAATTTGGGCATGGGTTGGACCACCCGCGTCGATTTCATCCATCAGCAAATCACCCAAGCCGCGCAAACTGGCAATGTGCTGATGGCTGTGTGCCAACTCGATGCTGCTTAAAGCGGCCAAGGGTGCGCTGTACTGGCTCAGAACATCCGACAGGCCAATGTACAAAAGGTGGTCTTCAATGGCGGTCAAACGTTCTGGACACTCAGGGTGACCGTGTCCCATTTCATGTTTTTGGCAATCGGGATGTGAAAAAAAACCTGTGCTTTTGAGACTCATGAGAATGTTGTGTTGTATTTAATGGCCATCACGTTTTGGTTTTGATTTAAATATTTAGGCTTGCTTGAATGCAAACTCTATTAAATTGAGTTAATGTTAGCGTATGAACACAAGCTTAACCCAAGATAAGTTGCAATTTCTGTTGTCGCAACTCAACCAGGTGATTGTTGGCAAGCCTACCCAAGTGCAAGACAGTGTGGCGTGTTTGCTCGCTGGCGGTCATTTGTTGATTGAAGATGTACCCGGTGTCGGTAAAACCACCTTGGCACATGCCTTGGCCAGAACCTTTGGTCTGCAATTTTCACGCGTGCAATTCACGTCGGACTTGATGCCCAGCGATTTGAGCGGGGTTTCGATTTTTGATCGCACAACACAAGGCTTTGTCTTTCACCCAGGACCTCTATTTGCACAGGTGTTATTGGCTGACGAAATCAACCGCGCCAGCCCCAAAACACAAAGTGCCTTGTTGGAGGCGATGGAGGAAAAGCAAGTCACCGTTGAAGGCGCAACTCGCCCTTTGCCAAAGCCCTTTTTTGTCATCGCCACGCAAAACCCGCACGACCAGTTGGGTACTTATGCCTTACCCGAATCGCAACTGGACCGATTTTTAATGCGAATTTCGCTGGGCTATCCGGATCGCGCAGCAGAGCGCACATTGTTAACAGGTGCCGATACCCGCAGCAAAGTTGATGCGCTTCCCAGCTTGCTCACTGCGGCAGAATTACAAGCACTGCAAACGCAGGTGCAGCAAGTGCATGCTTCAGATGCGCTGTTGAATTACATACAAGACATCATGGCGGCCACGCGCTCGGGCAAATGGTTTATTCAAGGCTTAAGCCCACGCGCTGGCATTGCACTGTTGCGTGTGGCCAAAGCCCAAGCACTTTTATCTGGACGCGATTATGTTGCGCCTGATGATGTGCAGGCTGTGTTGCCTCAAGCCATTGCGCACCGACTCACCGCCATCAGCAGTGCGGGTCGCAGCAGCATGGCGCAAGTGCAAGCCATGGTGCAAGCGATACCCCTTTCATGAGCCCTTGGTTGGGGCGCTGACTGCAAGCTTGTATCAAACAAAGTCACTCAAGCACTAGATTTACAAAGCCATTTCGTTTTTATATGTTCAGCATTCGCAAGCGATTTCAAAAGTGGTTTGAGTCCAGACTGCCTTTGTCTGACAGCTTGCAACTGACACAGCGCAATGTGTACATTTTGCCCACGCCAGTCGGGTGGATGATGGTGTTGACCTTGCTGGTATTGTTGGTGGCCAGCATCAACTACCAACTGAATTTGGGTTATTTATTGACCTTTTTGATTGGTGGCAGTGTATTGGTTGGCATGCACGTTGCGCACAATAATTTACGCGGCCTACACCTGAACTTAAACCTGAGCTTGGCCAGAAATTCGGCAGCCAATAAAGCCCAATTTGCCACAGAAAATGCCACTTTTGAAGTGATATTGAGCAGTACCAGCAAGAACGTGCGCTATGGCATTGGTTTGCGTTTGGTTGATTTGGAGGATTCAGCGAATTGGACATGGGTAGACGTACCTGCACAAGGCAGCACCACATTGGTAGTGACTGGCAAACCAATGCCTCGTGGGCTTCACCCATTGCCTACCTTGTTGGCTGAAACCCGTTTCCCTTTGGGCACCTTCAGGGTGTGGACGGTATGGCGACCTGCTACAAAAATATGGGTCTACCCTGCGCCAGAAGTGCAAGCGCCTGCACTGCCAATGGGTGAGCCCAGTTCAGGTGAAGTGAAGTTATCTCCTGTGCAAGCCAGTGGCGAATTTGATGGTGTGCGGTCCTACCGTCGTGGCGACCCTTTGAAACAGGTGGTTTGGAAAAAAGCAGCCAAAGTTTGGGGTGACGCGGGTGAGCACGAGACCGATGCGACCTGCCAATTAATCAGCCGCGACATGCAACACACTCAAGCACAAGTGTTGTATTTGGATTTTTCACGTACCGCATGCGCGAATGTCGAAGCCAGTTTGTCGCGCCTGTGTGCTTGGGTGATACAGGCTGATCAACTGGGTTTGACTTATGGTTTGCGCTTATCTCGTCTTGAAATTTCTCCCGCACAAGGCGAGGCACACAAGCATCAGTGCTTGCAGGCGCTGGCAGCCTATTGAATAAATTTTCAATCACCATGTGGCCAACATTGATGCATTTACCGCGCGACAGCAGAGACACTTTGTTTCTGTTGTTGGTGATCGTTTTCGTTGAAATGCCACTCATCACCCATGTGCCAGTGTGGTGTGCGGTGATGGTCGCATCCATCTTGTTGTGGCGCGCGGTTTTGGCTTGGTATGCCAAGCCGCTGCCAGCGCGTGGCTGGTTGTTCTTGGTGCTCCTGCTGACGGTCGCAGCAACTTGGGCAACACATCGCACTTTGCTGGGACGTGATGCGGGCGTGACACTCATTGCCGTATTGCTGGCACTCAAAACGCTGGAACAAGGCAGCAAACGCGATGCCTATGTGGTGTTTTTCTTGAGCTTTTTTTGCATGCTCAGCAATTTCTTTTTCTCACAATCCTTGTTAACAGCGCTTTTGATGTTGCTGGCTTTGTTGGGGTTGATCACCATCTTGGTGAATGCCAATTTGCCAGTGGGCAAACCGCCCTTGTTGGTGAGTGCCAAAATCGCCTCGCGTTTGGTGTTGATGGGCGCACCCATCATGTTGCTGTTGTTCATGCTCTTCCCACGTCTTGCGCCTTTGTGGGGCTTACCCAGTGATGCAGCCATGCGGCAAAACAGGTTTGAGTGCACAAATGCGGGTGGGAACGATTGCCAAATTGGCGCAGGATGACAGCATTGCTTTGCGCATCAAGTTTGCCGATAAAGCGCCCAAAGGCTCAGATATATACCTGCGTGGACCCGTGCTCAGCACATTCGATGGACGTGAATGGTTACCACGCACCGAATTGCCATCTGAAAAATCGGAGCAATCAAATTTGCGCGTCACGGGTGAACCCATACGCTACGAAGTGACTTTAGAACCGCAAAACAAAGCTTGGGTGTTTGTGCTGGATGCAGCACAAAAACCACCGCAGTTGCCTAACTATGGTTTGAGTTTGAATGCGGATATGCAATGGACAGCGAATCGCCCCATCACCGAATTGGTACGTTACCAAGCGCAGAGTCATCTGCAATTCACACACGGTCCTGCACAAATGGATGACAGTTTAGACAAGTACATTGCTTTGCCAGCCAATTCCAACCCACGCACCGTGCAAATGGCCGCTGCCATCAAACAGAACGCCTTCTTAGCTAACGATGCTGCAACAACCTCATTGGTGAATGCCGCCATGCAGCAGTTACGCGCAGGTGGCTACGAATACACCTTAGAACCCGGCTTGTACGGCGAACACACTGCCGATGAGTTTTGGTTTGACAAGAAGGCAGGCTTTTGTGAACACATCGCTTCGTCATTTGTCATTTTGATGCGCGCCATGGGTGTGCCAGCAAGGCTGGTCACAGGATACCAAGGCGGTGAAACCAACCCCATCGATGGCACTTGGGTGGTGCGCCAAAGTGACGCCCATGCGTGGGCAGAAGTTTGGCAAGTTGATGCCACCACACAAATTGGCACTTGGGTGCGTGTAGACCCCACCTCGGCAGTATCGCCACAGCGCATTGGCTTGCAACAACGTTTGGCACCACCCGCCAATGTGTTTGGCGGCGCTGTGAACGAGGCCTTGGTGAATGTGTGGGGCACTTTGGGCTTTAACCCTCTCAAACAACTGCGATCTGGCTGGGAAGCGCTGAACCATGCGTGGAATCAAAAAGTGTTGAATTATTCACAAACCAAACAATTTGAGCTCTTAAAAAACCTGGGTTTTCAAAACCCCAGTTGGGAAGATTTGGGCTACCTGATCAGTGCATTGCTGATTGTCATGGCCCTCATTGGCAGCGCATGGGTGCAGTGGGACAAACGCCAGCACGACCCTTGGTTGCGCCTGTTAGACAAAATTCAACAACGTTTGAAGTCCTTGGGCCTGGCCACCCAAGCCAACACCCCACCGCGCACTTTGGCCATGCAGGTGCAAACGCATTTTGGTGCTTCAGCGCAAGAATTGGTGGACTATTTGCTTCAACTTGAACAATATCGCTACGCCAAAAAAGACGATCAATCCAATCAAAACCTGGGCAACATGGGCAACTTGCGGTCGGCATTTAGAAAAATCAATTGGCCAGCGCAACAAGTCTGATTTTTCAACTATTATCAGGCTTCTATGTTTTCATCCTTATCACGATTTGCTATATTATTAATAGCACTATTGGCAATAAATACGCCGGCTACAGCTCAAAAACGCATAAGAAATAGCGCGACTGATGCCCCCACCGTTTCAAGCCGACTGTATGCCAACCGCGAAGCCGCCATGCAAATGGCTGACGACATAGCCTATCGCCGCGACTTGGACAAGGATTGGGTGCGGCAAGCCATTGGACAAGCACGGCATTTGCCACAGGTTGCGCAGCTCATGTTGCCCGCGCCGCGTGGCACACACAAAAACTGGCGGGTGTACCGCAGCCGCTTCATTGACTCGGTTCGCATCAACGCCGGTGTGCGGTTTTGGCAAGAAAACGAAGCCGCTTTGCTGCAAGCTGAAAAAGAATTTGGCGTGCCAGCACACATCATTGTCGGCATCATTGGTGTAGAAACCATCTATGGGCGCAATACCGGCAGCTATCGGGTGATTGATGCATTGTCAACTTTGACTTTTGACTTCCCTCCTGAGCACCCACGCGCTGTCGAACGACAAGCATTTTTCAAAAATGAACTTGAAAACTACCTGTCACTCACCTACAAAAGCAGCATTGACCCTTTGAGTTTGCTGGGCAGTTACGCGGGTGCGATGGGTTTGCCGCAGTTCATGCCCAGCAGCTGGGTGAAATTTGCCATAGATTTTGATGGCGATGGCAAAGTGGATTTGTTCAACAGCACGGCCGATGTGATCGGTTCTGTCGCCAACTATTTCAAAGCCTTTCAGTGGCAGCCTGGCATGCCCACGCATTACCCAGTGCGTTTTGACACCAGCAAATTAGATTTGGATGCGCTATTGGCACCCGATATTTTGCCCACCTTCAGCGTCGAAAGCTTTACCGCCAAAGGCGCGGTGTTGCTGGGTGATGCGCTGGAACACAAAGGTCCACTGGCTTTGGTTGAATTGCAGAACGGCGACCCCAAATTGGTGGGGAATGAACCTGTCTATTTGGCAGGAACACAAAATTTTTATGCCATTACCCGCTACAACTGGAGCAGTTACTATGCTTTGTCGGTGATTCACTTAGGGCAAGAGGTGGCGGATGCACGCCAAAAGCTCAGGTAATCACACACCACAAAAAAGTAAAGCCCAGGTAAAGTTAACCGTTCTGGTCATCTATCAAATAGGTGCGCAGTGGTCGCACATTACAATGAACCCAACTAATTGAAGGAATCTATCGGTATGAACAATGGCATGAAGCGTGGGCTGAAGTGGGGCATTGCGGTCATTATTATTGGCGCTTTGGGTTTCAGCGTGATGAAAGCCCTCAGTGGTCGCAAAGCGCAACAAGAAGCCGTAGCCGCTGCCGCAGTGGCCAATGCCACGGCACAAGCTGTCGTCGAACTCAACAGCACTGACACCGTAGTCGCACAAGTTAATGACATGGCACAAGGCTTACCCATTTCGGGCAGTTTGAAAGCCGCCAATTCAGCCTTCATCAAAGCCCGCGTGGCAGGTGAATTGCAAGGACTCACCGTACGCGAAGGCGACAGCGTGAAAGCCGGCCAAGTCATTGCACGCGTAGAAGCCACCGAATATGCGGCACGTTTACAGCAAGCGCAAGACCAAGCCGATTCAGCCAAAGCGCAAATTGCCATAGCGCAACGCCAGTTTGACAACAACAAAGCACTGGTTGACCAAGGCTTTATCTCTAAAACAGCGCTGGACACATCGGTGGCCAATTTAACTGCGGCGCAAGCTACCCACCGTGCCGCTTTGTCTAATGTGAATGTGGCAGCCAAAGCTGTCAACGACACCGTTTTGCGCTCACCCATCAGCGGCATCGTTTCACAGCGCTTGGCGCAACCGGGCGAGCGTGTGGCATTGAAGCGCGCATCGTCGAAGTATTGGACATGAGCCGCTTGGAATTGGAAGCCAGTTTAAGTGCGGCAGATTCGCTGGGTGTGCGCGTGGGACAAGCGGCAACTCTTCAAATTGAAGGCATCACCAGCGCACGCAATGCGCGTGTGGTGCGCATCAACCCGAACGCACAAGTGGGTAGCCGCAGTGTGTTGGTGTATTTAGGCTTAGACAACGCAGCAGGTTTGCGACAAGGTTTGTTTGCACAAGGCAATCTGGGCACTGGTAAGTTATCGGCTTTGACAGTGCCTATATCCGCTGTGCGAACGGATAAACCCGCACCTTATGTTCAAGTGTTAGAGAACAACATTGTTAAACATGTCACAGTAGAGCTGGGTCAACGCGGTGAGGTCAGCAAAGACGGCAAAACTGAAAGCATGGTTGCTGTCAAAGGCATCGCCCCTAACACCACATTGCTGGCAGGATCTTTGGGAACATTGCGTGAAGGTACAGTCACCAAATTGAAGTCGCCCACACCTGCAAGAGAAGCCAGCCGCCACTCCCCGCTCCAACTGCAGCACCTGCTGCTTCTACAGCTCCGTCACCCAAGTAAACCCAACTAAAAAGCAAATTCACCATGTGGTTTACCCAAGTCAGTCTTAAAAATCCCGTCTTCGCAACCATGGTCATGTTGGCTGTGGTGGTGCTGGGCATGTTTTCGTACCAACGTTTGTCGGTTGATCTTTTTCCCAATATCGATTTGCCGGTGGTGGTGGTGATTGCCGAATACCCAGGTGCAACACCCGAAATCATTGAAAGCGAAGTCACCAAGAAAATTGAAGAAGGTGTCAATTCGATTGCCGGCATCAGCGCTTTGACATCACGCAGCTACGATGGCCAAGGCGTGGTGATCATTGAGTTTCAATTGCAAGTCAATGGACGCAAAGCGGCAGAAGATGTGCGCGAAAAAGTGGCGGCGATTCGTGCCAATTTCAGAGCCGAAGTCAAAGAGCCCCGCGTGCTACGCTTCGACCCATCCAGCCGCGCCATATGGTCATTGGCCATCTTGCCCGATGGGAAATCTGGCACGCAAAAACCTCAGCCCTGTCGAACTCACCAACTGGGCCGATCAAACGCTTAAGAAACGACTTGAAAATGTACGCGGTGTGGGTTCAGTGACCTTGGTCGGTGGCACCAAACGTGAAATCAACATCTACCTGAATCCGCAAGCCTTGGATGCATTGGGCATCACACCCGACCAAGTCACCACCGCGGTACGCAATGAAAACCAAGATTTGCCCGCTGGCGCGATTCGGTCGCTGACGCAAGAGCGCGGCGTGCAAATTGATGCCCGCATGAAACGCCCTGAAGATTTTGCCAAAATCATCGTCGCACGCAAAAACGGCAGCCCAATTCGGTTGGAACAAGTGGCACGCATTGCAGACGGTGCGCAAGAAGTTGAAAGTTTGGCGCTGTACAACGGTCAACGCACTTTGATGATGACGGTGCAAAAATCGCAAGACGAAAACACCATTGAAGTGGTGGACGGCTTGAACAAAACATTGGCGGAATTGAAAGCCCAATTGCCACCCAATGTTCGACTAGAGCCCGTCAACGACAGCTCACGCCCCATTCGTGTGGCGGTGGACAATGTGCGCCGCACGTTGATTGAAGGTGCTTTGCTCACGGTGTTGATTGTGTTTTTATTTTTGAATTCGTGGCGCTCTACCGTCATCACAGGATTGACATTACCTATTTCCATCATCGGCACATTTTTGTTCATGAACTGGTTTGGGTTCACCATCAACAACGTGACCTTGATGGCGCTGAGTTTGTGCGTGGGCTTGTTGATTGACGACGCGATTGTGGTGCGAGAAAACATTGTGCGGCACGTGCAAATGGGCAAATCGTCTTACGACGCGTCGATGGACGGTACCAAAGAAATTGGTCTAGCTGTATTGGCTACCACTTTGTCGATTGTTGCGGTGTTTTTACCGATTGGTTTCATGGGCGGCATCATCGGCAAATTTTTCCACCAATTTGGTATCACCATCGTGGCCGCCGTTTTGCTGTCCATGTTTGTCAGCTTCACACTTGATCCTATGTTGTCCAGTGTGTGGCATGACCCCAGCATTGAAGCACATGGCAAACGCCACGCACCAGTTAGCTTTTATGACAAAACCATTGGTCGTGTGACAGGTTTGTTTGACACTGGCACTGACGCCTTATCAGAATGGTATCAAAGCATTTTGAGATGGTCTTTGGCACACAAGCTCAGTACCGTATTGGCTGCTGCTGGGATTTTTGTGGGCAGTATTTTCATGGTTCCTTTATTGGGAACAGAGTTTGTACCTAAAGCGGATTTCTCTGAAACCTATGTGGGTTTTTATACGCCGGTGGGATCATCACTTGAAGTTACCGAAGCCAAGGTGAAGCAAGTGGAGGCCATCATTCGTGAGTTTCCTGAAACCAAATACACCTTATCGACCATCAACACCGGCAACGCAGGTGGCAAGAACAATGCGTCCGTCTACATTCGTCTGACAGACCGCAAAGACCGAAGCCGAAGCGTGGATGAATTGTCTGGCGTATTGCGTGACAGGTTGAAACAAGTGGCAGGCATTACCGTGACACAAGCTGGCTTGGTAGACCCCGTAGGCGGGCAAAAACAAATTGAATTTTCATTGCAAGGCCCGAATCAACAAGAGCTAGAGCGATTGGCGCAAACGGTATTTGACAAAATTCGCAATATTCCTGGTTTGGTGGATTTGGACTCCAGCGTGAAAGCCAACAAACCCACCATCAAAGTGGATGTGAAGCGCGATGTGGCTTCAGACCTCGGAATGGGCATTGCCCAAATTGGCAGCCAATTGCGCACATTGGTTGCAGGTGTCACCGTTGGCAACTGGCGCGCAACTGATGACCAAACTTACGATGTCAATGTCCGCTTAGAGCCACAAGCCCGTGACACGCCACAAGACTTGGAACGATTGCCTTTCACTGTGGGTACCAATGCCGATGGCACTTCACGCGTGGTACGTTTGAATCAAGTCGCTACCGTCACTGAATCCACCGGTTCGAACCAAATCAACCGCCGTGATATGACGCGTGAAGTGGCCGTCAACGCCAATGCTTTTAACCGTTCAGCCGGTGAAATTTCAGCCGATATCAAAACAGCTTTGGACAGCATCAGCTTTCCGCCGGGTTACAAGTACCAATTTGGTGGCTCTACCAAAAACATGCAAGAGTCGTTCAGCTATGCGGTGTCGGCATTGGTGATGGCAGTACTCTTTATTTACATGGTTTTGGCCAGTCAGTTCAAGAGCTTTTTGCAACCATTGGCTTTGATGACTTCATTGCCCATGACTTTGATTGGTGTGGTGATGGCGCTCTTGATGTTCCGTTCCACTTTGTCTATCTTCTCCATCATTGGTGTGGTGCTCTTGATGGGCTTGGTCACTAAAAATGCCATTTTGCTGGTGGACTTTGCGATTCGCAGCCGTGAAGAAGGCTTAGACCGTACAGAGGCCTTGCTTCTTGCCGCCAAGGTCCGATTGCGCCCTATTTTGATGACCACCTTGGCTATGATTTTCGGCATGATTCCTTTGGCTTTTGCTTTAACTGAAGGCTCCGAACAACGTTCACCCATGGGTCAAGCGGTTATTGGCGGCGTGATCACCTCATCCTTGTTAACATTGGTGTTGGTTCCTGTGATGTATTGCTATATGGACGATTTGGCGCAATGGGCAAAACGCATGTGGACAAAAACCCCTGCTAAAACTTGAAATGAAAGAAACTGGTATACTCCCCCCACTATATTTTAAGCGGGTTATTGCTATGAAAAACACTATGAAATTCAAATCAACATTTCCAAAAACGAGCCACAATGCCCTTTACTTGGCCCTAGCACTTGGGTTTGGACTTGCACTCGCTGTTCCAACTCAAGCGCAAAGTTTGAGTGAGGTTTACCAATCGGCACGCGGCTACGACGCCACCTACCAATCCGCCATGTCGCAAGCCAAAGCCACTGAAGCTCGTGGTGAGCAAGCCAAAGCGGGCATTTGGCCCACTGCGGGCTTGTCTGCTGGCGCATCTCGTACCTATTTGGATGTGGTGGGTGCGCCAGATAGCAAAACCTACGGTTCACAAAATTTAGGTGTCAGCGCTTCGCAGCCGCTCTATCGCCCATCCAACTGGGCCAACTACGAACAAGGTGGCAAGCAAGTCCAATTGGCGCAGGCACAACTTCAAGCAGCCGAGCAAGAATTGATTGTGCGCACCAGCCAACTTTATTTTGATGTGCTAACGGCGCAAGATACCCTGACTTTTGTGCAAGCCCAAAAAGCAGCCGTGGCAGAGCAATTGGCATCTGCCAAACGCAATTTTGAAGTCGGTACATCCACCATCACCGATTCACGCGAAGCTCAAGCTCGCTTTGATTTGGTCACCGCACAAGAAATTGCGGCACTGAACGACGTGCAAGTCAAAAAAATGGCTTTGGATCAGTTGGTCGGTAAGACAGGTGTGCAACCCAAACCCTTGGCCGTGCCAGCAAATTTACCCGCACCCACACCCAATGATGTCAATGCTTGGGTAGCACATGCTGAAGCGGCTCACCCCAGCGTGGTGCAAGCGCGCATCGCTGTTGATATTGCCAAACTAGAAACCACCAAAGCCGAAGCTGGTCACAAACCAACCTTGGATTTGACTGCGAGTTACGGCGCCAACCGCAGCATTGGTTCAGCTACCAGCACTGCCACCACACGCAGCAATTCTGGAACAGTTGGCTTGGCACTGAACCTGCCACTCTTCGCTGGTTTTGCGGTACAAAACCGCGTGAAAGAAACCTTGGCTCTTGAAGACAAAGCACAGTCTGACTTGGACAATGCCAAACGCAGTGTCGCCCAAGCCACACGCACTGCCTTTTACGGTGTGCAATCCGGTTTAAGCAGTGTCAAAGCCATTGAAGCAGCTGAAGCTTCCAGCCAAAGCGCTTTGGAAGCCAACAAGCTGGGCTACCAAGTGGGCGTGCGCATCAACATCGACGTCTTAAACGCGCAAAGCCAGCTCTTTCAAACCAAGCGCGATTTGGCCAAAGCTCGCTACGACGTACTCATGGGCAACCTGAAATTGCGTCAAGCCAACGGCACCTTGAAAGCAGACGATTTAGCGCCTGTGAATGCGTTGTTGGTGAAATAGTTTTAATGTCAGTGGTGAAGTAATTTCACTATTGCATCCGCCGTTTTGACGGCAGCGCCTTGATGCGCTTTAGCGAATGCAAGCGCAGCTTCTTGAGCACCTTGCAAAGCTTCCTTGTTGTGCACCATGTCACAGGCCGCTTGTACCGCTAGCTGCATGTCATCCACTTGCACCGCCGCACCCGCTTGCAAAGACAATTGCGCCGCTTCGGCAAAGTTGAATACTGATGGCCCCATCACCACCGGGCAACCGCAAGCGGCAGCTTCAATCAGGTTTTGACCACCCAGAGGCTCAAAACTGCCACCCAACAGCGCCACATCACTCATGCCGTAATACAGCGCCATCTCGCCCAAACTGTCGCCCAACAAAATGGTGTTGTCATCAGCGTCTCTTTGCAGATTACCCATGTCATCCACCGACCACTGGCTGCGACGCGACACTTTGAAGCCTTGTGATTCGATCAATTGCGACACTGCATCAAAACGCTGTGGATGCCGAGGCACAATCATCCACGTTGTATTTTTTACGTTAGCTATATTATTAATAGCACTGTAGGCAGTATTTACGCCGGCTACAGGCTGATTTTTCATATATTTTTGGATTGAACGCAAGAAAGCCAGCTCTTCGCCCTCACGCGAGCTGGCCAAAGTAATGATGGTGTGTTTTAAACCAAGCCTTTGACCCTGTTCAAGTTTTGTTGCATCCACTTCAGCGTCAAATTTCAAATTGCCCAATACCGCAACCCGCTTCGCGCCCAGTTGGCTAAAACGTTTGGCATCCTCCCCACTTTGTGCCCACACCGCTGCCAAGGACTGGTATGCGGGTTGCGCCAGCCAAGCAAATTGGGTTGTTGCACGGTACGATTTTTCGCTCATGCGCGCATTGGCAACCGTGAGCGGGATGTCTTGTAGAGCGCACTGGCGCACCATGTTCGGCCACAGCTCGGTTTCCATCATGATGCCCATCGATGGCTGAAAACGATTCAAAAACCGCTTAACCGCAGCCGGTGTATCCCACACTTGCCACACTTGCACATCGCCCGCTTGCAACAGCATTTCACCCTCTGCTCTGCCCGTGGCTGTACCGTTGGTGAGCAAGAGCCGCATACCAGGCATGCGCTTACGCAATTCGGCCACCAGCACGGCAGCGGCACGTGTTTCACCCAAAGAGACGGCATGCACCCAAACAAAACGATTGTCTTTGCGCTGCTGATCCAAATTCTGATTCGCGTTCAGATGTGCCTGCAGATGTGAATACCGTCCAAATCGTTCTTCAACTTGCGTCAAATAACCCTGTTCTTTGCGCCCACGCATGAGCAACTTCATGCGCAATACAGGCTGTGCGCACCACATCAGCAGGGAATAAAGTGCAAGTGACAGTGCGGATTTAAGTGACTGCATGCGACTTATTTTTCTGCAGTCGACACCTGTGACCACGCCAGCCACACCTCATCCAACGACGGTGTTGGTTGGGCATACACACTGACTTGTCGCGATGGCTTATCAGCATTGGCAGCATAGACAGCTACGGTCGGTCGCCACGCTGTATCAAAGTTATAAATTTGCACATGTGGCAAGTCCAAAGCCACGGCCATGTGACTCAAGCCACTGTCCACGCCCACCACGCCAGCACTTCTGCCCATCACAGTCAACAAATCTTCCAAGCCCAAAGCGTGGCAGCACGGTGGCTTTGTCCAGCTCTTTGGCAATGGCTTCACTGCGCGCTTGTTCACTGTCGCTGCCATGCGCCAATGCAACAGCCAAACCCTGCGCGTTGAGCCGCTTGCCCAGCGCCACCCAATTGGTCAGAGGCCACAGCTTGTCATCGCGTGATGTGCCGTGCGCAAAGATGACAAAGGGCGAATCCGGATATGCTATATTATTAATAGCAGAATAGGCAGTATTTGCGCCGGATACAAGCCCAAAAGATATAAATTTGTGTGCAACGCTGGTCAAATCATAGCCCAAAGCCGCCGCGCACACATCGCGCCCACGTTGCACTGCATGGCTGTGTGCTATGACAGGAATCGCCACATCGGCCAACCAGCGCGTGGGGGCTTCGTAGCTGGAACCATCGCTGCGATTCGCCATGGCATAACGCTTACCCGTGTTACTCAAACTTGCCAATTTGGCAATCACCGCCGATTTGGTCAAGCCTTGCAAATCAATCACCGCGTCGTACTGGGTTTGCTGCAAATCCATTTTGAACGCTTGCCATGCTTGCCGTGTCGCTTTGGCAAAAATAGCTTTGCGCCATTTGCGCAATTCGCAAGTCACCACGCGGTTCACGCCGGCACAGCGCCGCACCACGCCAGCAAATGATTTTTCTACCACCCAATCGATTTGGGCATCAGGATGCGCGGTATGAATGTCATGCACCACTGGCAAGGTGTGCAGCACATCGCCCAGTGATGAGAGTTTGACAATCAGAATTTTCAATGCGCTGCTTTCAAAGATGCAGTGTTTAAAACTGCTTTCAATGCGCTGCCGTTTCAATCTTGGCATCAGGCTTGACGCGTGCCAACAGCGCCAACATAGCGTCTTGAATACGGTGCAAAGCAGTCTCGGTCTGCCCTTCAAAGCGCAGCACCAAGACGGGCGTGGTGTTGGAGCCACGAATCAAACCAAAGCCATCAGGCCAATCAATGCGCAAACCGTCGATGGTGCTGATGACAGCTGGCGCGGTAAATGTTGTCCCTGCCAAAGCAATCGCTTGTTCAATCAAAGCAGGTGATTCGCCCTCTGCACATTTCACGTTCAATTCGGGTGTTGAAAAACTATTGGGCAAGGCGTTCAAAACCGCATTGGCATCGGGCGAATGACTCAAAATTTCTAACAAACGGCAACCAGCATACGAGCCATCGTCAAAGCCATACCAGCGCTCTTTGAAGAAAATATGGCCACTCATCTCACCACCCAAAGGTGCAGCGCCGCCATTTTTTTCAATCTCTTTCATTTTCGCTTTGATGAGCGAATGCCCGGTTTTGAACATCAAAGGTACACCGCCGGCTTTTTGAATCGCGGGTGCGAGCTGCTGTGAACATTTCACGTCAAACAAAATCGTGCCACCTGGTACGCGGCTCAACACATCTTGTGCAAACAGCACCATTTGGCGATCGGGGTAAATGTTGTTGCCCTCTTTGGTGACAATGCCCAAACGGTCACCATCGCCGTCAAAAGCCAAACCCAATTCAGCATCGCCCTTGGCCAAGGCCTTGATCAAATCGTTCAAATTCTCAGGCTTGCTCGGGTCTGGGTGATGGTTGGGGAAATTACCGTCCACTTCGCTGTAGAGCTCAGTCACTTCACAACCCAAGGCTCTGAACAATGCCGGTGCTGAAGCGCCTGCGATGCCATTGCCCGAATCAATCACAATCTTCATGGGGCGTGACAATTTGATGCTGCTGGTGATGCGCTCAAGATAGGCGGGCAAGACGTTCACTTGGCGCACGCTGCCACCGGCTTGCAATTGCCATGTTTCGTTTTCCATGGTGCGGCGCAGAGCTTGTATTTCGTCACCATAAATGGCACGCCCACCCATCAGCATTTTGAAGCCGTTGTAATCTTTGGGGTTGTGGCTACCTGTGACTTGAATGCCGCTCTTGCACAAAGTGTTGGCCGCGAAATACAAAATGGGTGTGGTCACCATGCCGGTATCAATGACCTCGATGCCAACCGCTACCAAGCCACGAATCAAAGCGGCAGACAGCGATGGACCACTCAAACGCCCATCACGCCCTACAGCGACGGTTTTTTCACCTTCGGCCATGGCCAAAGTACCAAAAGCCTTGCCCAAGGCTTCGGCCATGGCTTCGTTGATGGTAGAGGGCACGATGCCGCGAATGTCGTAGGCTTTGAAAATAGAGGGGGTGACTTGCATGTTAAATTTAAAGGGATTCCCAGGGAAGGACGGAGTAACTGATTGCGAACTGCATCCGAGATTGTAGGATGCATTTCACGGTGTTCGGACCTTGCTGCCCGATTCAGATGTCCGAAAATGGCTATTTTTGACACCCGGCTGGCGTATGATTTGCGCATGAGCACGGATACCGAGTTAACGACAGGATTGGATGCACCGGCATGTTACGCCGCCATGAAGTCGCACGACGCACGCTTTGACGGGCGTTTTTTCGTTGGCGTCTCCAGCACTGGCGTTTACTGCCGGCCAGTTTGCCGCGTCAAATTACCCAAATTTGAAAACTGTACTTTTTATGCACATGCGGCTCTGGCTGAAACCGCGGGCTATCGACCCTGCTTGCGTTGCCGACCAGAAATGGCACCACGCCATTTGCCTTGGTCCACACAGGACGCCAGTCGCACACTGGCAATGCAAGCGGCACGCTGTTTGGATGATCCGGATTTTTGGCACACGGATAGCCCACGCGTGAACCAGCTGGCAACGCATTTGGGTGTTTCTGATCGGCATTTGCGGCGCTTGTTTGCCGCACATTTTGGCGTGTCGCCATTGCAGTATTTGCAAACTCGGCGCTTGCTGACGGCCAAACAATTGCTCACCGACACCCGCATGCCCATCGCACAAGTGGCGCTACACAGTGGCTTTGCCAGCGTGCGGCGGTTTTCATCGGCGTTTATCAGCAATTACCGTTTGCAGCCATCTGCCGTGCGTCGAGCAGTCCAAGCAGACACCAACAAGGTGCTTGGGCCAGAGGTCCATTCAAAGACTTTCAGCACGGTCAAGTTGAGCTATCGCCCACCGTATGACGTACAAGCGATGCTGGCGTTTTTTCAAAAGCGCTGCATCACCGGCATTGAGTTCGTGACATTGACTGACACAACATCAACTTGCGGGCTGGACTTTGTCGATTGAATCAGAAAGTAAGACATACACAGGTTGGGTTGTGGTTGAATTTCAGCCCGCAGACAACATTGTTCTGCTACAGCTGAGTGACACATTGCGACCTGTACTGACGACAGTGATACAGCGGGTACGCGACCTGTTGGATTTGGATGCCGACCCGATGGCTATCAATGCGGTGCTAGGCAACAGCTTTGATACCCTAGGTGAATTAAATGGGTTGCGTGTTCCGGGTTGTCTGAACGGATTTGAGCTGGCTGTGCGGGCGATATTGGGGCAACAAGTCACTGTGGCCGCAGGGCGCACCTTTGTGCAGCGCTTGGTTGATGCGTTTGGCGAACCCCATTGAATCACCCTATCCCGCGCTGAACCGATTGTTTCCAAGTGCAGAACGCATCGCCCAACTGAACGCCGAAGATTTAGGACAGCTTGGCATCGTGACGCAACGGCAAAACGCCATTCTTGCCTTGGCCAAAGCAGTGAGCAACAAACAACTGAACTTGTCCCCCAGTGCAAACTTGGCAGAGACTGTCCATGCCTTACACAATCTACCAGGTGTGGGTGATTGGACAGCCCAGTACATCGCCATGCGCGCTCTGCGTTGGCCGGATGCGTTTGTGGCGGGTGATGTGGCTGTGCACAAAGCCATGGGCTTGCTGCAACATTCGCCCAAACTCAGCGCCAGCAAACTCAGCGCAGCTGCAGAATTGGCTTCACAAAGTTGGCGACCGTGGCGCAGTTATGCGGTCATGCGAGCGTGGACCAGCTTAGAAAAACAGCAAGCCGAATCAAAATCAAATGCTATAAATATGATAGCATATTAGGCAATAAATACGCCGGATACATGCCAATTTTATATATATTTCCACCCAATCATCACATCAAGGCAATGCCATGGACAAACCAAACACCCTGCACTACACCACCTGCCCCAGCCCACTGGGCGAATTAACACTGCTGGCAAGCGACAAAGGCTTGGCTGGCATGTGGTTTGAAAGGCAGGAACACTTGCCTGAACCGAGTTACCGAATCAATTGGCAACGCTGCGATAAGAATGCCTGCCCTGTTGTTCTTCAAAACGCTGTTTCACAACTGCAAGATTATTTCGCTGGCAAACTGCAACGATTTGATTTGGCACTTGACCTCTCAAGCGGCACCGCATTTCAGCAATCGGTTTGGCAAGCGCTTTTAACCATTCCCTTTGGTGGCACCACCAGCTATGGTGAAATCAGCCATCTCATACAAAACCCCAAAGCCGTTCGCGCTGTGGGTGGTGCCATTGGTCGCAACCCGATCGGCATCATCGTGCCGTGCCACCGCGTCATCGGCAAGGATGGTTCATTGACAGGTTATGCGGGTGGTTTAGACAGAAAAAAAGCCTTGCTACAACTGGAAAGCCCTTTATTCGGGGGCATACTCACAGGTTCATGAAAAAATCTGTCTACGTTGAATTTATTCTTCTCGCTGCCATTTGGGGCTCTTCGTTTTTATTCACGCGCATCGCTGCGGTAGAGTTTGGCGTCATGCCGACTGCGTTCTTGCGCGTCTTGCTTGCCGCCTTGTTTTTAATGCCTTTTTTACTGTGGAGCGGTCACTGGCCTGCATTTAAAAAGCGTGCCGGTCCCATCATGTTCGTGGGCATGCTTAATTCAGGCATTCCGTTTGCTTTGTATGCCTATGCAGTGATGTCAATTACGACAGGGCTTTCAGCCATCTTGAATGCGACTGTTCCCTTGTTTGGCGCGATTGTGGCGTGGTTGTGGCTCAAAGACAAACCAACTAACTCACGCATCATGGGCTTGGTGATTGGTTTCATCGGTGTGGCACTGTTGGCAGGCGACCAAGCCAGTTTCAAACCTGGCGGTTCGGGTTGGGCGATATTGGCTTGCCTGGTGGCAACCACCTGTTACGCCATCGCTGCCAGCTATACCAGAAAGTATTTAATGGGCGTGCCACCGATGGCCACTTCCACGGGCAGCATGATTGGTGCAGCATTGGGCTTGTCTGTGCCCGCTCTATTGAGCTGGCCAGCCAACACACCGAGCTTACAGGCTTGGGGCTCTGTGCTGTTTGTGGCCATACTTTGCACTGGCGTAGCTTATGTTTTATATTTCAGATTAATCGAAGCCGCTGGCCCCAGCAAGACTTTAACCGTCACCTTCATGATTCCGGTATTTGCCATTGTGTATGGTGTTTTGTTTTTGGGTGAAGAATTGACTTTGTGGATGATGCTGTGCGCCTGCGTGATCATTTGTGGCACAGCTTTGGCGACAGGACTGGTGAAGATAAAAGCACTGCGATGAACGATAAAAAGTATTGGGGACTCAGCTCAAAATTGGCCATGATTGGTGTGCCATTTTTGATCTTGGTCTTGATACTGACGGCTGCCACACTGTGGGTATCCTGGCAATTGGATGGTGGTGCGGCAGCGGTCAACGAGGCAGGTCGAATGCGCATGCAGTCTTATCGCATGGCGCTTGGCGTCGGAACACAGCAAACCCAAGAGCTGGAAAAGCAAATCAGCGAATTCAATGACAGCATGAAGGTCATGCGCGAAGGTGATTCTGATAGACCTTTGTTTGTTCCCTGGGATGATCGCATACGCGCAGATTTTGTGGTGGTAGAAAAAAATTGGGCTGACTTTCAAGCCACATGGTTAAAAACACAACAGTCTGATACCAGTCAACTGAGCAAACAAACCGTTGCTTTTGCTTCCAGCATCAATGTGTTTGTGAAAAGCATTGAAGACCATTTGATACGTTGGACAGCCATACTGCATTTGCTGCAAATGGGCGTCTTGGTGCTGTCTGTCATTGGTGCAGCCATCTTGCTTTTTTCGGGTTATTTGTTTGTGTTAGAGCCTGTCAATCAGCTCAAAATAGCCATTGAAAAAATGCAAAAAGGCGATTTTGGTGCCCGCGTCAGCCGCTTAACCAATGACGAATTTGGTACGCTGGCTGAAGGTTTCAACGGCATGGCGTCTCATGTACAAAGCATGTACCAAAACCTAGAAAGCAAAGTACGCGAAAAAACGCTTGAATTGGAACTCAAACGCGAACGACTAGAAGCTTTGTACGATGTGACCGCCATGGTGGCACAAGAAACATCGTTAGACGAATTGGCCAATGCATTCTCAAAAAGCATCCAAACGATTGCACATGCTGATGCAGCAGCCGTCAGATGGGCGGACCAAAGCAACCAACGCTTTTTGATGCTGGCATCATCGGGGTTACCTGTGGACATGGTTCATGAAGAACAATGCATCCATTTAGGAGATTGTTATTGTGGATCTGCGGCAATCAATGAAGGCTTGCGTGTTATCCCCATCAATGTTGTCCAGCAAGACGAAGCCCAGATCAGCAAAAAATCGTTGGGCTATTGCGCCAAATCGGGATTTGAAACTGTGGTCAATATTCCCGTTCGTTTGCATGCGCGCATATTGGGCGAAGTCAGTTTGTTTTTCAATGCCAAAGTTTCACCTACAGATGCTGAGCGGTCGTTGTATGAGGCACTGGCCAGCCATTTGGCAACGGCCATGGAAAACTTGCAATTGCATGCCTTAGAACGTGAGGCCGCCATATCGGGAGAGCGATCTTTGCTGGCGCGTGAATTGCATGATTCCATCGCGCAATCGTTGGCATTTCTGAAAATTCAAGTTCAGTTGATGCGTGATGCATTGAAATCAGGATCGCAGCAAACCATGCAAAGCGTGCTGGAAGAGATTGACACGGGCGTGCGTGAAAGCTATGGTGATGTGCGTGAATTGCTGGTGCATTTCCGCACGCGCACCAATGCCGAAGACATTGAACCCGCCTTAATCACCACTTTGCAAAAATTTGAGCATCAAGCGGGTATCAAAACGAGTTTCAACATGTCAGGCAATGGCATTCCATTGACACCCGATTTGCAAATCCAAGTCTTGCATATCGTGCAAGAGGCCTTGTCCAACGTGCGCAAACATGCCAACGCTACCCATGTTTGGTTGGATGTTCAGCAACAACCAGTATGGCGGTTTGAAGTGCGAGACGATGGCAAAGGGTTTATTGTGGGTGACGAGTCCATTGATGAAACCCATGTGGGTCTTCGCATCATGCAAGAACGCGCCGAACGACTTCAAGCTAAATTGGATGTGTTTTCAAAACTCAAGCAAGGGAGCTCGGTGGTTTTGACGCTGCCCCCCATGTCTTCTAACGGATAATTCATGCCATGACTGAAATGAATGAACACTCTACGCAAACACCAGCGACAACGCCCACACGCATACTGGTAGTGGACGATCACACCCTGTTCCGTCGCGGGCTAACTGCCTTGCTGTCGCGTGATGCACGGGTCGCTGTTGTGGGCGATGCTGCGGATGCGGGTGAAGCATTGCGCAGAGCACATGAATTGCAACCCGACTTGATTTTGCTGGACAACCATTTGCCCGGTGTCAACGGCGTAGATGCTTTGCCTGGGCTCCTTGAAGCCGCTCCACAAGCCCGTGTGCTGATGCTAACCGTGAGTGAAGATGCCAATGATTTGGCCAAAGCTTTGCACGCCGGCGCATCGGGCTATTTACTCAAAACCATCGAAGGTGATGCTTTGATTGATGCCATCATGCGTGCCATGGATGGTGACAGCGTGATCGCGCCTGAAATGATGAGCAAATTGGTAGAAGCCTACCGCGTCCAAGCCAATGGCGAAGGGTCTGCAAAACAATCCGTCATCAATCAAACTCCTTTATCCAGTTTGTCACCACGCGAAATGGATGTGTTGCGTGGCATCACGCGCGGCGACAGCAACAAAGTCATTGCGCGTGATCATGGCATCGCGGAAACGACTGTCAAAATTCACGTTCAACACGTGCTGCGCAAACTCAATGTCAGTTCGCGTGTACACGCTGCCGTCCTCGCGACAGAGATTGGCTTGCTTGATTAGTGCTCTGATCTAGCGCTTGCGTGTCGCGTTTTGACATAGCGCAAGTCATCGTCAATCTGCATCTTTAATAGTTCCACGGAACTATGCTGGGTGCAATGCAGCTAGTTCCATAGAATCCCACCTTCCCATCTACAGAGGGATACCGCAAACAACAGCGTCACTCTACAGTTAGTCATACAAAAAAAAGGAGTATGACATGACGAACAGAGGACAAGCAATCTCGGTGCTCATCGTGAGCACTTTGGCTTTTACTGTGTGCTTTATGGTGTGGATGATGTTTGGCGTCATCGGTATCCCCATCAAAAAAATACTGGGCCTGAATGCAACCGAATTTGGTCTCTTGACCGCGACACCGGTATTAACCGGCTCATTGATTCGCGTTCCATTGGGCATTTGGACTGATAAGTATGGCGGCAAAATTGTGATGACCATACTGATGGCCATCACCGTTCCAGCCATTTGGCTCATGAGTTATGCCACTGCCTATTGGCATTTTCTGGTCATCGGCTTATTTGTCGGTTTAGCGGGCGGCTCTTTCTCGGTTGGCACACCCTATGTCGCACGCTGGTTTCCTAAAAACCAACAAGGTTTTGCCATGGGCGTGTATGGTGCCGGCAACTCGGGATCCGCTGTCAATAAATTTGTTGCGCCGGCCTTGGTAGTGGCATTTGGTTGGACCATGGTGCCACAGGTTTACGCCGTCATCATGTTGATCACTGTGGTGCTGTTTTGGTTTTTCAGCTACAGCGACCCCAAGCATTTGGTGCCCAGCAATGTCAAATTCAGCGATCAACTCAAACTCTTAAAAGACCCCAAAGTCATCAAGTACTGCCAGTACTACAGCATTGTGTTTGGTGGCTATGTGGCTTTGTCTTTGTGGATGGTGCAGTATTACGTGGGTGAATTTGGTTTGGATATTCGCACTGCCGCTTTGCTGGCTGCTGTCTTTTCATTACCTGGTGGCGTGCTGCGCGCTGTGGGTGGCTGGCTCTCAGACAAATGGGGCGCACACAGTGTGACATGGTGGGTGATGTGGGTGAGCTGGATTTGCCTCTTTCTATTGAGCTACCCACAAACTGATTTCACGGTGCTCACCACCAGCGGTCCCAAAACTTTCCACATTGGTTTGAATGTCTACGCCTTCACAGCCCTCATGTTCATTTTGGGCATTGCCTGGGCCTTTGGCAAAGCCAGTGTTTTCAAATACATCAGCGATGACTACACCGGCAACATTGGCGCGGTCAGCGGCATTGTGGGCTTGGCCGGCGGTTTGGGTGGCTTTGTATTGCCCATCATGTTTGGCATGTTGATGGATTTCACCGGCATCCGTTCCAGCGCTTTCATGCTGATGTATGGCGTGGTGTGGGTATCACTGATCTGGATGTATTGGACCGAAGTACGCGGCCGCGACTTGATGACGGGACACAGCAATGTCCTCAACGCACAAAACTAAATTTCAATTAACGAAAGAACATCATGAATACGACAGCAACAACATCACGCGCAGATATTGCCGACTGGCGTCCTGAAGACGAGAAATTTTGGGACGCTACAGGAAAAAAAATAGCGTATCGAAACTTATGGATCTCTATTCCTAACCTGCTTGTCGGCTTTGCTGTTTGGGCTATGTGGGGAATTATCACGGTGCAAATGCTGAACTTGGGTTTCCCATTTAAGCCAACTGAAATGTTTACCCTCACAGCGATTGCAGGTTTGATGGGGGCAACCATGCGCATACCGGCATCGTTCTTCATACGACTCTCAGGTGGTCGCAACACCATCTTTTTGACATCGGCACTGCTCATCATCCCCGCAATTTGGACAGGCATTGCTTTGCAAGACAAGACCACACCACTTTGGGTATTCCAAGCATGTGCCTTCCTTTCAGGCATTGGTGGTGGTAATTTCGCTTGTTCTATGTCCAATATCACTGGTTTCTTTCCCAAGCGTTTGCAAGGAACTGGTTTGGGGTTAAACGCGGGCTTGGGTAACTTTGGCGTGACCACGATGCAAGTTTTGATTCCATTGGTCATGACAATTGGCCTCTTTGGTGCAGCCGGTGGTGGCTCTATGGTACTCATCAAAGACAGTGGTTGGATCATGGGGAAAATTTTGGCTGGCACGCCTACTTTCATCCAAAACGCTGGCTTTGTTTGGGCGGCCATTTTGTTGCCTTTGGTCATCGCTGCATGGTTTGGGATGAACAATTTGATACCGTTGACACCCAATCATGGTGGCACATTGGTTGCCTTCAGCAAGATTCTCTATTTATGGGGCATTACTTTCGTAATTGGTGGCATTGGTTTGTATTTGTATTTACCAGCACCAACGGGTTTAGGCTTGTTGAACATGTGGGCGGCTTTGCCACTGACCATTGTTGCCACACTGGCGGCCATGAAAGTTGCAGCGTTTGGCGAGATGAAGAGCAATATTGCCAAACAGTTTGAAATTTTCAAGAACAAGCATACCTGGTCTATGACCATTTTGTATGTCGTCACATTCGGTTCATTCATTGGTTTTTCAATGGCGTTGCCTTTGTCGATCACAGTCATTTTTGGTATCAGCCATGTGCCCGATGCGGCTGGTGTGATGCAGCACACATTAAAGAATCCGAACGCACCGTCTGCCCTCACCTACGCATGGATTGGCCCGTTTGTTGGCGCACTGATTCGCCCTGTAGGTGGTTGGATTGCCGATAAAGTGGGTGGTTCAATTGTCACGCAAGTCATCTCTGCGGTGATGGTGGGTGCTTCCGCAGGTGTAGGCTACATGATGATGTTGGCCTATGGCTCAGCCACACCTGAACAGTATTTCTCAACCTTCATGTGGTTGTTTGTCCTGCTCTTTGCTGCCAGTGGTATTGGCAACGGCTCGACCTTCCGCACAATTGGCGTGATTTTTGATCGCCAACAAGCAGGCCCTGTTTTAGGTTGGACTTCAGCAGTTGCTGCTTATGGCGCATTCATCGCGCCTGTGGTGATTGGTGCACAAGTCAAGGCTGGCACACCACAAACCGCCATGTATGGTTTCGCGATTTTCTATGCGCTGTGCTTGATTTTGAACTGGTGGTTTTATCTGCGCTCTGGTGCAGAAATCAAGAACCCATGAAACCTATAAGCGCGCAATTTACTATAAATTTTATAGCACTCTAGGCAATAAATATGCCGGCTAGATGCCAATTTTATCAATATTTTTAACAGAGGTAACCTATGAGCCACTTTTTAGACCGACTCAGCTACTTTTCAAAACCCGTTGAAACATTCTCTGGCGCGCATGGCGTTACCAACGGTGAAGACCGCACATGGGAAGACGCCTACCGCGACCGTTGGGCGCATGACAAGATTGTGCGATCCACACATGGCGTGAACTGCACCGGTTCATGCTCTTGGAAAATTTATGTCAAGGGTGGCATCGTCACTTGGGAAACGCAACAGACCGATTACCCACGCACCCGTTGGGACATGCCCAACCACGAACCACGTGGCTGCGCACGCGGTGCCAGTTACAGCTGGTATTTGTACAGCGCCAACCGCGTCAAATACCCCATGGTGCGTGGTCGTTTACTCAAACTCTGGCGTGAAGCACGTTTAACGCTGGGTCCAGTCGATGCATGGGCATCCATCGCACAAGATGATGCCAAACGCATAGAATACCAAAGCGTGCGTGGCTTAGGTGGCTTTGTACGCTCTAGCTGGGATGAAGTGAATGAAATGATTGCCTCGGCCAACGTTTACACCATCAAAAAACATGGCCCTGACCGCGTGATTGGCTTCTCCCCCATTCCCGCCATGTCAATGGTGAGCTATGCGGCAGGTAGCCGTTACCTCAGCCTCATCGGTGGTGTGTGCATGAGTTTTTATGACTGGTATTGCGACCTGCCACCAGCCAGCCCGCAAATTTGGGGCGAACAAACCGATGTACCTGAATCAGCCGATTGGTACAACTCCAGCTACATCATTGCTTGGGGTTCCAATGTGCCGCAAACACGCACACCCGATGCCCACTTCTTCACCGAGGTGCGATACAAAGGCACCAAGACTGTGGCCATCACACCTGATTATTCTGAAGTTGCCAAGTTATCCGACATTTGGATGAAACCTAAGCAAGGTACGGATGCGGCTGTCGCCATGGCGATGGGGCATGTGATATTGAAAGAGTTCTACTTTCCTGATGGTGACAAGAAACGCAGCGCATACTTTGACGACTATGTGCGCCGCTACACCGACATGCCCATGTTGGTGATGCTGAAAGAACAAACCCTGCCATCCGGCGAAGTGGTGATGGTGCCTGACCGTTACGTTCGCGCCAGCGATTTCAATGGCAAACTCGGCCAAGCCAATAACCCTGAATGGAAAACAGTGGCTTTGGATAACGATGGCAAGGTTGTCTTGCCAACAGGCGCAATTGGATTCCGTTGGGGTGCAGATGGCAGAGCAGATCAAGGTCAATGGAATTTGCAAGCCAAAGAAGCTCGTCATGGTGGTGATGTCAAACTGAAACTGTCTGTGATGGAAGGCGAAAACCCCAGCACAGATACGACCAAAGTTGGTTTCCCCTACTTTGGTGGCATCGAAAGTGACAACTTCCCAAACAACGCAACAGGTGATGCTGCAAAAAATGTTTTGATTCGCACTGTTCCCGTGCAACGCATTTCATTAGGCAAAGAAGGCGACAAGCGTGAAGCATTGGTCGCCACGGTGTTTGATCTGCAAGTTGCTAACTACGGTGTGGCACGTGGTTTGCCAGGTGAAATGGCAGCCAATAGTTTTGACGATGACACCCCATACACACCCGCTTGGCAAGAACGTATAACCGGCACACCACGTGAGCAACTTATCACCGTAGCGCGTCAATTTGCGGAGAACGCCGACAAAACGCATGGCAAATCCATGGTGATTATTGGTGCTGCCATGAACCACTGGTATCACGCGGACATGAATTACCGTGGCGTCATCAATATGTTGATGATGTGCGGTTGCATCGGCCAAAGCGGTGGTGGTTGGGCACACTATGTGGGACAAGAAAAATTGCGCCCCCAAACAGGCTGGACCGCCTTGGCTTTTGCTTTGGATTGGATTCGCCCACCTCGGCAACAAAACAGCACCAGCTTTTTCTATGCCCACACTGACCAATGGCGCTATGAAAAACTAGGTATGGAAGAAGTGTTGTCACCCTTGGCAGACAAGTCCAAATACGGCGGCAGCATGATTGATTTCAATGTGCGCGCTGAACGAATGGGTTGGTTGCCATCGGCACCACAGCTCAAAACCAACCCTATTCAAGTAGTTAAAGACGCCACAGCTGCGGGCGTTGAGCCCAAAGACTATGTGGTGAACAGCTTGAAAGATGGTTCTTTAAAAATGAGCTGCGAAGATCCGGACCATCCGAATAACTGGCCGCGCAATCTGTTTGTTTGGCGTTCCAATTTGTTGGGTTCAAGCGGTAAAGGGCATGAGTATTTCTTGAAGCATTTGCTCGGCACCAGCCACGGCGTGCAGGGCAAAGATTTGGGTGCCGATGAGGCCAAACCAGAAGAAGTGGTATGGCACGACAAAGCACCTGAGGGTAAGTTGGACTTGCTGGTAACTTTGGATTTCCGTTTGAGCACCACTTGCTTGTACAGCGACATTGTGTTGCCAACTGCGACTTGGTATGAGAAAAACGACCTCAACACCAGTGACATGCACCCTTTCATTCACCCCTTGTCCACTGCTGTTGACCCTGCTTGGCAATCGAAGAGCGATTGGGAGATTTACAAAGGTTTCGCTAAAAAGTTCAGCGAAGTGTGCGTCGGTCATTTGGGTGTGGAACGTGAGATGGTGTTGTCACCCTTGATGCACGATTCACCTGCTGAATTGGCACAACCCTTTGGCGTGCAAGACTGGAAAAAAGGCGAGATTGATTTAATTCCAGGCAAAACAGCTCCCAATATGACGGTGGTCGAACGTGATTACCCGAATGTCTACAAACGCTTCATCGCACTTGGTCCTTTGATGAACAAAGTCGGCAACGGTGGCAAAGGCATTGCGTGGGATACCAAAACGGAAGTCACACAACTGGGCCAACTCAATGGATTAACCAAGGCCGAAGGCGTGACTTGTGGCATGCCAAAAATCGAAACAGACATCGATGCATGTGAAGTTGTATTGCAGCTTGCACCAGAAACCAATGGGCATGTAGCTGTTAAGGCATGGCAAGCATTAGGCAAGCAAACAGGCTTGGACCATACGCACCTGGCTTTGTACCGTGAAGATGAAAAAATCCGCTTCCGTGATATTCAAGCGCAACCGCGCAAAATTATCAGCTCACCCACATGGAGTGGCATCGAATCTGAGACCGTGTCCTACAACGCCGGTTACACCAATGTGCATGAGATGATTCCTTGGCGCACCTTGACAGGGCGACAACAGTTCTACATGGATCACCCTTGGATGACGGCATTTGGCGAAGGCTTTAGCAGCTACAGACCACCTGTTGATTTGAAAACAACAGCTGGAATTCACAACATCAAACCCAACGGCAACTCGGAAATATCCTTGAACTTCATCACACCACATCAAAAGTGGGGGATTCATTCCACCTACACCGATAACCTGATGATGTTGACATTGAACCGTGGTGGTCCAGTGATTTGGTTGAGTGAAGACGATGCGACACGTGCAGGCATTGTGGACAACGATTGGGTTGAATTGTTCAACATCAATGGCGCCATCACAGCACGTGCAGTGGTTAGCCAGCGTGTGAAACCGGGCATGGTGATGATGTACCACGCACAAGAAAAAATTGTAAACGTACCTGGCTCTGAAATCACGGGTGCGCGTGGTGGTATTCACAACTCGGTCACCCGCATTGTGTTGAAGCCAACGCACATGATTGGCGGCTACGCACAGTTCAGCTACGGCTTCAATTACTACGGAACGATTGGTACGAACCGCGATGAATTTGTGATCGTTCGCAAAATGAACAAAGTCGATTGGCTCGACGATGAAGAAAAAACAGAAGGAGCATCAGCATGAAAATTCGCGCACAAATCGGCATGGTGCTGAACCTGGACAAATGCATTGGTTGCCACACCTGCTCGGTCACCTGTAAAAATGTTTGGACCAGCCGCCCTGGTATGGAATATGCATGGTTCAACAATGTGGAAACCAAGCCAGGAATTGGTTACCCCAAAGAATGGGAAAACCAAGACAAATGGAATGGTGGCTGGGTTCGCAAAGCGAATGGCAAAATTGAACCGCGACAGGGTGCCAAGTGGAAATTGTTGATGCGCATTTTCGCCAACCCAAATTTGCCGCAAATTGACGATTATTACGAGCCTTTTACTTTCGACTACGACCATCTGCAATCCGCACCCGAATCCAAAGCAGCGCCAACGGCACGCCCTCGCAGCTTGATAACTGGCAAGCGCATGGAAAAAATTGTGTGGGGACCCAATTGGGAAGAAATTTTGGGTGGTGAATTTTCAAAGCGCAGCAAAGATAAAAATTTTGATGACATTCAAAAAGACATTTATGGTCAATTTGAAAATACCTTCATGATGTATTTGCCACGTTTGTGCGAACACTGTCTAAATCCAGCTTGTGTGGCCAGTTGCCCTTCTGGCTCTATCTACAAACGAGAAGAAGACGGTATTGTCTTGATTGACCAAGACAAATGTCGTGGATGGCGCATGTGTGTGAGTGGTTGCCCCTACAAAAAAATCTACTACAACTGGAAATCAGGCAAAGCAGAAAAATGCATTTTCTGCTACCCACGTATCGAGGCGGGACAGCCAACGGTCTGTTCAGAAACCTGTGTCGGTCGCATCCGCTATTTAGGCGTTTTGTTGTACGACGCAGACAAAATTGAAGCTGCGGCCAGTGTAGAGCACGATAAAGATTTGTACCAAGCACAACTGGATATCTTTTTGGATCCAAACGATCCAAAAGTGATTGAGCAAGCCCGCTTGGATGGTATTTCTGAGCAATGGCTGGAAGCGGCACGCAAGAGCCCTGTCTACAAAATGGCCGTTGATTGGAAGGTGGCATTGCCACTGCACCCTGAATACCGCACATTACCCATGGTTTGGTACGTGCCACCACTCTCTCCTATCAGTGCAGCAGCCAATGCCGGCGATATAGGCATCAACGGTGAAATACCCGATGTGAAGCAGTTGCGTATCCCTGTTAAATACTTGGCAAACTTGCTCACCGCGGGTGACACGCAACCGGTTGAAAGTGCTTTAGAGCGCTTGCTGGCCATGCGTGCATACCAGCGTTCCAAACATGTGGACGGTCAAGTCAACATGGCGGCACTCAATCAGGTTCAGATGACACAAGCTGAAGTTGAAGAGATGTACCAAGTGATGGCGATTGCAAATTACGAAGACCGTTTTGTCATTCCAAGCACCCACCGTGAATACGCTGAAAACACGTTTGACATGCGTGGTGGCTGTGGTTTCTCGTTCGGCAATGGCTGTTCAGATGGTGACAGCAACAGCAGTCTATTTGGCGGCGAAAAGCGTCGCACCATTCCAATTAAGGCACAGGTGTAACCATGACACAACAAAACAACAAGCCCTCAACCGCTTCAATCAGTTTGCGCGTATTGGCCAGGCTTTTAGCCTACCCCGATGCCGAATTGCGCAGCCAATTGTCTGACATGGATGCCGCTTTGCAAGCTGAACAAGCGCTTGCGCCACAGCGAATCAATGAGCTGGTCGCTCTGATTCGCACATTGCAACACGGTAATGCTTTGGAAAACGAAGCTGAATATGTGCAGTTGTTTGACCGTGGTCGCGCAACATCTCTGCACTTGTTTGAGCATGTGCATGGCGATTCGCGTGAACGCGGACCCGCCATGATCGACTTGGCGCAAACATACGAAAAAGCAGGTTTGTATCTAGGTCCAGACGAAATGCCTGACTATTTACCCGTGGTTTTGGAGTTTGTATCCACGCAGCCAACTAAAGAAGCACGTGCATTTTTGGGTGAAATGGCGCATATCTTCAATGCCATTTTCAACGCGCTGCAACAACGCCAAAGCCCCTACGCAAGCGTATTGGGTGCACTGCTGGAGTTATCCGGCGAAAAAGCACATGCAGTGAAAGTGCAAGCCGAAGAAGCGCTCGACACTGCTTGGGAAGAACCAGTGGCATTTGATGGCTGCTCAGTCAAAGGACAAGCGAAACCCGGTGAAGAACAGGCAATGGTTTTTATTAAAAAAACCGCTCAGGGTCAGCATCAAACACCCAGTGATGGACGTATCAAAAACAGCATTGAAGGAGTCACAGCATGAACGCATTGGACACATTTTTATTTGGGATCTATCCGTACATTGCCCTGACCGTATTTTTGCTGGGTAGTTTGATTCGTTTTGACCGTGACCAATACACTTGGAAGAGCGATTCGTCACAATTGCTGCGTGCAGGACAATTGAGATGGGGCAGCAATTTGTTTCACATCGGGGTGTTGTTCCTATTTTTTGGACATTTCTTCGGCATGCTAACGCCCCACTTTGTCTATGAACATTTTTTAAGCGCAGGTACCAAGCAGCTGATGGCCATGGTCAGTGGCGGTATAGCAGGCGTACTTGGATTCATTGGTGTGACGATTTTGTTAATGCGCAGATTAGGCGATGAGCGGATTCGCGTGAATTCAAAAACCAGTGACATTGTTTTACTCATTTTGCTTTGGTTGCAATTGGCTTTGGGTTTGGCAACCATTCCACTGTCAGCACAGCACATGGATGGCAGCATGATGTTGAAACTTGCTGGGTGGGCGCAGTACATTGTGACTTTTCAGCCTGGTGCTACAGCCTTATTGGCTGATGCTGGCTGGATTTTCAAACTGCATATGTTCTTGGGTATGAGTATCTTCTTTATATTTCCCTTCACACGCTTGGTTCATGTTTGGAGTGGGTTTGGTGCTGCGACATACATCATGCGCCCCTACCAAGTTGTCAGGGCACGGCGATTGAATGTTCCCGTTGGTCAAACCCAAGCACCAAACAGTAGATAAGGTAAACATCATGACAAATACACATTCTCAGCTTGCATCTGTTAACGGTATTCAACTTCTATCCGTGGAAGAATCTGTCTCAAATGAAGACCTCAGGCAACGTGCCTATTCTGAATTGCTGCGCCAAGAAGCAATCAAGCAAGGCTACTTATCAGACCAAGATGCATCATCCAATGATGGCATACTGAATGAATCTGCTGCTACTGCCATTGAGCAATTGCTCGACGATAAATTAGCCATTCCCGAGCCGTCAATCGAAGCTTGCAAACGCTACCATGCTGCCAACCAAGCACATTACACAACGGGGGAACGCGTCAATTTGCGACATATTCTTTTTGCAGTGACGCAAGGTGTTGATGTGGTTGCATTGCGCAACCGGGCTGAAACAACTTTGTTGGAAGTTCGTTGTCAAGACAAAAATGCAAACGAAGTTGTCTTTGCAAAATTAGCCAGCACCCAATCAAATTGCCCCAGTGGTGCAGAGGGTGGAATGCTGGGCTGGTTGACAGCTGCAGACTGTGCACCCGAATTTGCCAAAGAAATTTTTGGGCATGCAGAAGTAGGCGTTTTACCTCGATTGGTGCACAGCCGCCACGGCTTGCATGTGGTGGAAGTACTGGAACGGATTGCCGGTACCGCACAATCCTTTGAATCGGTCAGTGGTGCTGTGGCAATGGCCATGCGACAACAAAGCTACTTCACAGCCCTGCGCCAATACCTGAATTTACTTGCAAGCGAT
Source organism: uncultured beta proteobacterium (assembly GCA_963841045.1). Lineage (GTDB taxonomy): Bacteria > Pseudomonadota > Gammaproteobacteria > Burkholderiales > Burkholderiaceae_C > Aalborgiella. The sequence goes on from CAWJBD010000003.1 coordinate 120,703, forward strand.
GCGGATATTCAAGGTGTGGAGATTGAAGCTGCAGATTCATTCCTGGTGCAATAACCAAACTGGGTATTACTTTCATGGACGAACCAATTGCAGATGATTTACTACTGCGCTTGCGTCGTTTCCATGATGACACATTCCCGGGTGTTCAAGATCAGTTCCAAAGTTTAGTTAAGGATGGGCAACATCCAACCATTTTATTTATAGGATGTTCCGATTCAAGGCTAGTACCTTATATGCTAACTGGCACTGGGCCTGGCGAATTGTTTTTAGTCCGCAATGTAGGTGCCTTTGTGCCGCCATACGATGGTTCTGCGGGTTACCACGGAACTTCTGCAGCCATAGAATTTGCTGTACTGAATTTAAAAGTTAGCCGCATCATCGTCTGCGGTCATAGCCATTGCGGTGGCATCCGAGCACTGTATGAAGAATGCGACCCACGCGCGAAAAACTTGACCGCCTGGTTGGAGTTGGGCAGAGAAGCTGCAATGCCTGTGCAAATCAGTCCAGAAGCTTTGAGGCGAACGGAGCAGCGTTCTATCGTGCTTCAATTGGAACGTTTAATGGGCTACCCCATGGTGCGTGAACAAGTTGATGCGCAAAAAATGACTTTGCACGGCTGGCACTATGTGATTGAAGATGGTGAAATCCATGTTTTTGATGTAAAACAAGGCGCTTTTGTCCCAGCATCGGTATCATCTCACAGCGGTACCGGTCCCTATTTGCAATACGTGGAACACGATGGGCAGATTATTGACCAGGACATCCTATGAAACATCTGTCAATTCATCAAAATTTAGTGCACCATGCAAAACGATTCATCACAAACTGTTTCCAAACCCAACACGCACGACGCACAAACCATCAGCAGTGATGTGCTTCGTGAAAAATACCTCAAAGATGGTGAGACTGGTGAAGATGATGTATTTAAACGTGTGGCACGCGCACTGGCCAGCGTTGAGCCAGAAAACAAGCGAGCGCAATTTGAAACGCTGTTCCTAGACAATTTGAAGGCTGGCGCCTTAGGGGCTGGGCGCATCATGAGCGCGGCTGGGACGCACATCCAAGCCACGCTGATCAATTGTTTTGTGCAACCTGTGGGTGATTGCATTCAAGGCTTTGACGATGGTGGTTACCCCGGTATTTATGAAGCCCTGCGTGAGGCCGCGGAAACCATGCGTCGCGGTGGTGGTGTGGGCTACGACTTTTCACGCATTCGTCCGCGTGGTGCAGAAGTGAAAGCCACAGCATCCATTGCATCGGGGCCGTGCAGTTACATCAATGTGTTTGATCAATCGTGTTCGACAGTCGAAAGTGCAGGATCACGTCGTGGGGCACAAATGGGGGTGCTGCGAATAGACCATCCCGATGTTTTGGAATTTGTGACAGCCAAACGTACGCCAGGACGTTGGAATAACTTCAATGTTTCAGTGGCTGTCACGAGTAGCTTCATGCAAGCCTTATTGGCGGATGAAGATTGTGATTTGGTTCACCATGCCAAGCCTGGCAAACAATTTATCGCAGATGGTGCGCACCTGCGAGAAGATGGCATGTGGGTGTACAAAACTTTGCCTGCTCAAGAATTGTGGGACACCATCATGCAGTCGGCCTACGATTTTGCCGAACCGGGTATTTTGTTTCTAGACAACATCAACCGCGACAACAACCTGAGCTATTGCGAGTCGATTGCGGCCACCAACCCATGTGGTGAGCAGCCACTGCCATCGTATGGCTGTTGCGACTTGGGACCCATTATCTTGACACGCTTTGTACGGCATCCCTTTCGGGCTTGCTGGCAAAGCTGATTTTGATTTTGCAGCTTTTGAAAAATCTGTCGCCACCCAAGTACGTGCGCTAGACAATGTGTTGGATGTCACCTTTTGGCCATTGCCACAACAACGTGATGAAGCCATGGCAAAACGCCGCATAGGGGTGGGCTTCACAGGTATGGGCAACACATTGGCCATGCTGTGTTTGCGTTATGACACTGCGCAAGGTTGCGCGATGGCAGCCAAAATTGCGCAGCACATGCGCGATGCAGCGTACAGCGCTTCCATTGCATTGGCACAAGAAAAAGGCGCCTTTCCGAAGTTTGAAGCAGAGGGTTATTTGGCAAACGGAACTTTCGCCAGCCGCTTACCACCTGAGCTGCAACAAAAAATTCGCCAACATGGCATTCGCAACAGCCATTTGTTGTCAATCGCACCAACGGGTACGGTCAGTTTGGCGTTTGCCGACAACGCATCGAACGGCATTGAACCATCGTTTTCGTGGATGTACCGGCGTAAAAAACGCGAAGCCGATGGCAGCACTGCCGAGTACTCTGTCGAAGACCATGCATGGCGGCTGTATAAAAAATTAGGTGGCAATGTTGACCAATTGCCAGACTATTTTGTTTCGGCATTGGACATGAGCGCCGACAGTCACATTGCCATGATGCAAGCGGTTCAACCTTTTATCGATACGGCCATATCAAAAACCGTCAACATTCCTGTCGATTACGATTATGAAGATTTCAAGAGTTTGTACCTCAAAGCGTGGCAAGGCAAACTCAAAGGCTTGGCCACCTATCGCCCTAACACCATACTGGGCTCTGTTTTAGACACCGGTACACAACCATCCGCCAGCAACAATTCTGCTGCCCAGATAACTGACCCCATGCGCACCGTGATTGAAAGTCGACCACGCGGTGCGCTCTCTGCAGTTACCGAAAAAATCGAATACTGGACCCAAGAAGGTCGCAAAAACCTTTATCTGATCGTCTCTTTCCTTCCTGTTCCCATGCCAGACGGGACTGGAACTATAGACAGGGCCATTGAGTTTTTCATGCCTGTTGGTCAAAGTGGTGAGTCACAGCAATGGATCACATCCAGCATGCGCATGTTGTCTTTAGCAGCACGTGGGGGATTCTTAGACCGCGCTTTGAGTGACATGCGCAAAGTGGCATGGGACCGTGGTCCTGTTCGTTTAGGCACACACCAAAAAGCCGACGGCACGCACGTTCCGCAATGGCATGATTCAGAAGTCGCCGCTATTGCTTATGCATTACAAAAACTGATTGCCAGCAGAATCAGTGCTACCACCTTGACTGCCACGCTTCAATCAAATTCCAAATCAGTTAGTGATACCCAAGCACCTGATTCCCCCTTGTTAGCTGGTAAAAAATGTCCAGATTGCGGCGCGCACGCACTGATTCGCAAAGATGGCTGCGAATATTGCACACAATGTGGCTATTTAGGTTCTTGCGGCTAATTTGCAATCTGTCTGTAAACCATTGCGACAAGTGGAATACAAAGCATGCAAGTACGTCGCATGTAAACCACATCTAATGCGTCAAATTCTTTTTAGAACGCTGATTTCGAGACAAAATCTGTTTGAGATGCTATCGTTTTATTCATTGTGACAGGTTGGGTGCAAAAAATCGCTTGAAGGCAAGTTAGAATACGAGGCTTGGAAGCGTGGCCGAGCGGTTGAAGGCACCGGTCTTGAAAACCGGCGACGGAGTGATCTGTTCGTGAGTTCGAATCTCACCGCTTCCGCCATTTTTTGAAAGCAGATGCATGAAAAAAATCTTAGTGACGTTGACATCAACTTTGATCACCACTGCGGTTTTAGTGGCTTGTAACGCCAGTACCGATGACAACGACATTTCGGTTGGCAAAGCGGTATGCACCAGTGGCAACAATTGGCAAAGCGTCAGCATTGGAATGACGGCCAGTGAATTGGAATCGCGTCTGGGGAAACCAGCAACGATTACTTCCACAACTGCAGGTACAACCTATACGTACGAACGTTGCCGTGCAGGCTTGTTTGTAAAAACTGCTGCCACAACCACTACGGAAGCCGAATATACAGTTCTTTATTTTGGTGGCAGTGTGGTATTTTCAAACAACAAAGGTGTTTCAGCCATTAACAGCCCGAAACTGGATTCCGATCTATCCATGTCCTGCGAGTACGATTTGTACAATTATCCCAACAATTACGGCGGATCAGGTGGTTCTTTTGTTTGCCGCAGCGCAACCAATCCATTCTGACATTTGCAAAATCACAAAAACATTTCTTGCAAATCACTTAAAAAATCAAACCCACGCTCAGTGGGTTTGATGCTTTTGGGTGTTTGAATTAGCAATTTTTTATCAACAGCCAATGTCAATGCAGGCTGTATGCTTGAAAGCAGCAAGCCCGTGCGTTCATAAAATAAGCTGGTATCAAATCCATCTTTCAAACGCAATGCGTTCAGCATGAATTCAAACGCCAACTCTTTGTGTTTGATGTCATCATCTTGCGCTACCGCATTGCCACTCATAGCTTTTTGCATGTACAACTGCGGTTCACGGTAGCGTGATTGCCTTACCAAGCGGTGTGCGAAACTGATCTTGCTGTGTGCGCCTGCGCCTATGCCCAAATAATCGCCAAACTGCCAGTAATTCAGGTTGTGCTTGCAACGGTGATCTTGCTTGGCAAAGGCTGAAACTTCGTAGCGATTTAAACCTGCATCGGCCAGTTTTTCCGACATCACATCCAGCATGGCATATGCGGTATCGTCTTCTGGAACTTTGGGCGGAAATTTTGCAAAGTAGGTATTGGGCTCTATCGTTAAGTGGTAGATGGAGACATGTGGTGGCGACAAGTGACAAGGCTGTTTGCAAGTCGCGCTCTAAATCTGCAATGGTTTGTCCAGGCAAGGCATACATCAAGTCCAGATTAAAGGTTTCAAAACATTGGGCTGCCTCGTGCACTGCAGCGATGGCTTGTGCGGCATTGTGCACGCGTCCCAAAGATTGAAGGTGAACATCGTTGAAGCTTTGTACCCCAATGGACAAACGCGTCACGCCTGCTGCTCTAAATGCTTTGAAACGGTCTTTTTCGAATGTACCTGGATTGGCTTCGAAGGTGATCTCGCAATCTGCAGACAATTTCACGCGTGCACGAATTTGACTTAACAAAGAATCGATTGCCACAGGTGTAAACAAGCTGGGTGTACCGCCACCAATAAAAATACTGTGCACCGTGCGACCCCAAATCAATGGCAAAGATTGGTTCAAGTCAGCCAGCAAAGCATCAATGTAACGGTTTTCAAGATCGACATCTAATGAACCGTTGCTGCGCACCTCATGCGAATTGAAATCGCAATAGGGACACTTTTTCAAGCACCAAGGCAAATGAATGTACAAAGACAAAGGCGGCAACGATGCCAATTGCAGCAAGCCAGGCCGCATGTAATGTTGAATGTCTTTCAAAACCAATTGGCCCGCATCAATGCCAGCATTTGCTGTGCTGCTTTACCACGGTGGCTGATGGCATTTTTGTCGCTGTCACTCAGTTGTGCAAAGGTTTTGCCTAATTGCGGGATGTACATCACTGGGTCAAAACCAAAACCGTTGTCACCTATCGGCTTTTCGGTGATTTCACCCACTGCTCTCCCAACCGCAATCAAGGGTTCAGGGTCGTCTTTGGATCGCAAGGCTACCAAGGTGCTGACCAATGCCGCACGTCGGTTGCTTTGTCCCTTGAGTTGTTCCAAGAGCGCCTTGACGTTATTGGCATCGCCCTTTTCATAACCAAACTGTGTGGCATAAAAAGCTGTATCCACACCTGGCAAGCCGCCGAATGCGTCAACGCACAAACCAGCATCGTCAGCGATTGCAGGCAAACCAGTGCTTTGACTGGCATGACGCGCCTTGGTCAAGGCATTTTCCACAAAAGTGCGGTAGGGCTCTTCTGCCTCAGTGACGCCTAAACTGGATTGGGAAATCAAAACCATGTCCAGCCCAGCAAACAGTGCTTGCAATTCGGCTAACTTACCGCGGTTATTCGATGCCAAAACAAGTTTCATCATTGGTGCTTGTAATTTAGGTCTCTGCTGTTTTTATATGAAAAATATGGCTGTATCCGGCGTATTTATTGCCTAATTTGCTATTAATTTAATAGCGAATCGTGTTGCATGCGAATCAGGTCGGCAATGCCGGTTTCGGCCAATTGCAGCAATTTGTCCATTTCTGCACGCGAAAAAGCAGCGCCCTCTGCCGTGCCTTGCACTTCAATGAAATGGCCTGCGCCTGTCATCACCACATTCATATCCGTATCGCAAGCGGAATCTTCGGTGTACTCCAAATCTAGCAAAGGCACGCCCTGCACGATGCCCACTGAAATGGCTGCCACCGCTTGGTGAATCGGTGATTCGGTAATTTTGCCCGAAGCCAAAAGGGAAGCCACCGCATCTTGCGCAGCCACATATGCGCCAGTGATGCTGGCAGTCCGTGTGCCGCCATCCGCTTGAATCACATCGCAATCAAGGTGAATGGTGCGTTCACCCAATTTCTTCAAATCAAAAACAGCGCGCATGGATCGACCAATCAACCTTTGAATCTCTTGTGTTCGGCCACTTTGTTTGCCACGTGCTGCTTCGCGGTCGCTGCGGGTGTGTGTCGCGCGTGGCAGCATGCCGTATTCAGCCGTTACCCAGCCTTCGCCACTGCCACGTTTATGGCCAGGCACTTTTTCTTCAACCGATGCTGTGCACAGCACTTTGGTTTGTCCAAACTCGATTAACACCGACCCTTCTGCATATTGTGTGTAGTGGCGTGTGATGCGAACAGGTCGCAATGCATTGTGTGCGCGGTTGGCGTTTCTGGTGAATGCTGTCATGAATTTGTAGTTCGTTGATTGTTGTTTAAAAGTGTTCAATGATAGTCAATTAAAGCTTGTCGCAATTCTTTGGCCGATTGTGGGCGACCGGCAGGGTCCATGGTCATGCTCCATTCGATCATTTCTATCAATTTATCAGAATAAAGACCACTGACATCACTCAAGATGTCAACCAATGGGTCTTTCAAACGCCGCTTTGATGGTTCAAGTGGCGGTCGTCCCATGGCCATTGAATACAAACAAGCACCCACTGCGTAAATATCTGTCCATACACCTAATGAAGCATCGCGACGGTACATCTCTGGCGCGGCAAAACCTGGTGTGTACATGGGTTGTTTGCTGTTTGTCACATTCGATAAGGTATTTCGGGTGGCACCAAAATCGATCAATACAGCTTTGTCCTCATCGGTAATGAATATGTTTGCTGGTTTGATATCCAAATGCAGCATTTGGCTTTGATGCACTACCTGCAGACCTTCGAGTATTTCAATCAGTACGCTACGCACTGTTGATTCGCTGAACACAGGCTTCACGCCCAACTGTCTGCCCGCAATGATGTAGTCCTGCAAAGTCTTGCCTTGCAGATAATTCATGACCAAATAGACCGTCTCATTCTTTCGGAAAAAATTGAGCACAGACACAACTGCAGGATGCGAGATTTGCGCCAGTGAGCGCCCCTCTTCAAAGAAATTCTTGAGCCCCAAAAGATACAGTGACAATTTATCTGGCAAAACCGAAGGTGTTAACATACCTGCATCGCGTTTTGCCAAATTCGCGGGCAAGTACTCTTTGATGGCCACTTGATGTCCTCGTTTATCTGTAGCCAAGTAAACGACACCAAAACCACCTTCAGATAAGCGCTTGACAATGGTGTACTCTCCCACTTGGGTATGGGGCTCTAATGGCGCTAGAGCTGCTAAATCTGATTGAGGGGCCACGTTGGACATTGTTCGTACAATTTCTGATTCAAACCAACAACTTGGTTTATCTTTATTTTATTGCTCTAAGGTTTAGTAAAGGATTTCTAAATGTCAGTTTACAGCATGACAGGGTTCGCCAATGCACAAATGGCGGATGCCACCAGTCAAGCAGCAGTTTCTATTGAGATTCGGTCAGTCAACAGCCGATTTTTAGACCTCGCTTTTCGTTTACCCGATGAATTGCGTCAGTTGGAACCGCAATTGCGCGCCTTACTTACCAACAGCATCAAACGCGGCAAAGTGGAGATGCGCGTGTCTGTCGATCAATCGTCTGAAAACTTAACTTCAATCCCTTCAACAGCGTTTTTACAGCATTTGAAATCCTTGCAAAGCAGTATTCAAGCAACTTTGCCTGATGCACGCGCTCTCAGTGTGGCAGATATCATTCGCATGGCCGGAACATCGCAACAACAAGCGTCGAACGCTTCGACAACACTGGCAAACAACGTGAGTTCACAAAAAATATTTTTTGAGCATGTGCAAACCACCATTGCCGATTTTTTAGCCTCTAGGCAGCGTGAAGGGGAAAGATTGGCCTTGATGCTGCACGACAGAATTGCCTTGTTACGTGCTTTGGCTGAGCAAGCTAAACCCATGATTCCCCAATTGGTTGCCCAACAAAAACAAAAGTTTTTAGAGCGTTGGCGTGAAGCCATGGCAATTGGGATCACTGATTCCCCTGGTAAGACCTCATCTTCCACCACAGAGCAAGCGGCACTGGATCGGGCTTTGGGCGAATCAACTGCCTTTGCCATACGCATTGATGTGGCCGAGGAGTTAACACGCTTGGCGTCGCACCTTGACGAAATTGAACGCCTTTTGCATCAGGGTGGTGAAAATGGCAAGCGTTTTGATTTTTTGATTCAAGAATTGCACCGCGAAGCCAATACTTTGGGATCGAAATCTTCGGTGCTTGAGCTTTCACGCATCTCAGTTGAAATGAAAGTCATCATCGAACAAATGCGAGAGCAGGTGCAAAACATCGAATAATTAGCCAATTAATGGCCCATTAATGTCGATTCAATGACAATTTATGGGCCATTATTTCTGTAAAATCAGTTATGGTAACTTCCAACATTGATTTCCCAGGTCAACTCTATGTCATAGCCGCACCCAGTGGTGCAGGTAAATCCAGCCTAGTTAAGGCTTTGATGGAACTTGATTCACGGGTTCATCCTTCTATTTCACACACCACTCGCGCACCTCGTGGCCAAGAAAAACATGGCCGTGAATACTATTTTGTCTCGAATTCTGAATTTGACGACATGGTCGCCAAAAGCGCATTTATGGAATGGGCACATGTTCATGGCCAACGCTACGGCACCTCAAAAACCACCATCCAAGACCTCACTTCAACTGGAACTGATGTCATTTTGGAAATTGATTTTCAAGGCGCTTTGCAAATCAAACGCATATTTGCCAACGCCATCTTGATTTTCATCCTTCCTCCCAGTTGGGAAGAATTGCGATCACGTTTGGAAAGACGCGGTGAAGACAGCCCAGATGTGATTGAATTGCGCCTTAAAAATGCACAAATTGAGGTTGCTCAAGCCAAAGAATTCGATTTCGTTATAATCAACGAATCATTCGACAGTGCACTTTTTGACTTGAAAGCGATTGTTCACGCACAACGCCTCAAATTTGCAGCTCAACGACGCAACAAATCTGCAACCTTTGCAGCCCTTAATATTGCATAATTTTTAATTTTTTCATAGTTCTGGAGTTCTAATGGCACGTATCACCGTAGAAGATTGTTTACAACAAATCCCCAATCGCTTTCAACTGGTTTTAGCCGCCACTTACCGTGCACGCATGCTCAGCCAAGGACACATGCCAAAAATCGAAAGTAAAAACAAACCAGCTGTCACCGCATTACGCGAAATTGCAGAAGGAAAAATTGGCTTAGAAATGTTGCGCAAAGTGCCAAGTTAAATTTCCACTTGAGGCAAGTCGACCTATAAGGAAAAAGCACCTGTTCAGGTGCTTTTTTTTTGGTGTTTTTTAGTCTGCTGACTTGAATTCATGACACATGCGGATAAAGTAGAGGCATGAATGCTGCCGTTCTGTCCGAAATTTCGAGTTTTGCTGGTTTATTGGAGAAACTGGATTATTTGAGCGCGTCCGATATCGAGTCTGTGCGGCAGGCATACCGTTACGCTGATGAAGCGCATTTGGGTCAATTGCGCAACAGTGGCGCACCTTATATCACCCATCCTATCGCCGTTGCGGCCATGTGCACCACATGGAAACTAGATGCCCATGCGTTGATGGCAGCCCTCTTGCATGATGCCATGGAAGATTGCGGCATCACAAAAACCGATTTGATTGAACGATTTGGTGCACCCGTTGCTGAATTGGTTGATGGGCTGACCAAACTGGACAAATTGGAATTCAGCACACGCGAAGAAAACCAAGCTGAATCGTTTCGCAAAATGCTCTTGGCGATGGCCAAAGACGTGCGGGTGATATTGATTAAATTAGCAGACCGCACCCACAACATGCGCACCATGAGTGACATGCCGCGTGCCAAATGGGGACGCATATCAGCTGAGACGATCGACATCTATGCACCGATTGCACATCGATTGGGTTTGAACCAAACCTATCGTGAATTGCAAGATTTGGCTTTCAAGCACATGCAACCATGGCGCTACGACATCTTGTCAAAAGCAGTTACCAAAGCACGCAGCCGTCGCAAAGATTTAATCAAAACTGTTCGTGTACAGGTTGAAGCCTCATTTGCGTCATTAAAAATGCCTGTGCAGATTTTTGGACGTGAAAAATCGCTCTATCTCTATCTACAAAAAAATGGATGGCAAACATTTGAGTTTTGCCCAAGTCACTGATATTTATGGCTTTAGATTAGTGGTCCCTTCAACCATTGACTGTTATACCGCGATGGGTTTGATGCACCAGATGTTCAAACCCGTTCCTGGCAAATTTAAAGATTACATCGCCATACCCAAACCCAATGGTTATCAGTCATTGCACACCACCTTGATTGGGCCAGCAGGCATCAATATCGAATTTCAATTGCGCACACATGCGATGGACCTTGTCGCTGAATCTGGTGTAGCTGCACATTGGTTATACAAAGCGGATGAAGCAGACGCACCTAGCACTGAGCGCATGAGTGCCAAGTGGTTGCAATCCTTGCTCGATATACATGACGAAACAAGGGATGCCACTGAGTTTTTTGAGCATGTCAAAATTGATTTATTTCCTGACGATGTGTATGTATTCACACCGAAAAATAAAATCATCACCTTGCCCAGAGGTGCCACGGTGGTTGATTTTGCCTATGCCATTCACACCAACATGGGCGACCGTGCCACAGGAGCCAAAATCAATGGCGTACCAGTACCTCTGCGCACCGAAGTTAAAAATGGCGACATCATTGAAGTAACAACTGGCAGTGCCAACAACCCCAATCCTGCTTGGTTGAATTTCGTTAAAACGGCCAGAGCTCGGTCCAAAATTCGACATCACCTCAAATCAATGGCATTGACCGAGTCTGTGGATTTAGGTGAAAAATTACTCAGCTTAGCGATTCGCGCAGAAGGCGTGGTTGCCCTTCCAGCACACAACACATCCAATCAAGCCATTTGGGACAAATTGTTGCGATTCACGGGCAATCGTGATGTTGCGGAATTGATGTCTGACATTGCATTGGGTAAGCGCATCGCCAGCATTGTCGCCAAACGTCTGGCAAAACTTCTTGGTGGACAGCGGTAAAAAATTAGATACGCTGCTGATTACGCGTGAGCGTTTTTTAGCCTCCGACAAGGTTGCTGCAAGCTCCATTATTTTGGACGGAAGCGAGAGTGCTTCTGTGCAATACGCAAGTTGTTGCCGACCCGTACCTGGTGATGCGATCTTGGGCTATTTGGGTCGAGGAGAAGGATTGGCTGTGCATGTCAGCGATTGCAATACCGTGCAAAGGTTACAGAAAAAAGATGCTGAACGATTTATTCCTGTTGAATGGTCTGATGATCCAGTTCGCAACTTTGAAGTAGGTGTACTGATCACCGTTGTCAACGGCAAGGGTGTTTTAGCCAAAGTCTCTGTGGCATTGGCCAATGCCGAGGTGGATATTTCTCACGTAGACATGGGCAAAGAATTGGCACAAGATGCAATAGACTTGCGTTTTATTTTGTCAGTACGCGACAAAGCACATCTGGAAGAAGCGCTGAATAAAGTGAGACGAACCGACAGCGTCATTTCGGCAACGCGCATTATTCCAACGCGTTCATCAAACTTAAGTGGTCCCAGTTACCCACTAAGACAGCGTTTTACTGGGATACGATACAGACAAAATTTCTATGGCGTACACGCCGGATGGAGTGACCAAGTTCACTTCATCGCCCACATGCGCTCGCAGCAATGCACGCGCAATGGGCGACACCCAACTGACTTGACCCTGTTGGTTATCTGCTTCATCAATACCCATGATGGTCACAGTGCGTTGTTGCACGGATGCGTTCATGCCTGATGATTCTTCATAGCTGACTGTGGCGCCAAAAAACACTTGACTCGAACCATGATGAATACTTGGATCAACCACTTCAGCAATTTCCAATCGCTTGTTCAGAAATCGTATGCGTTTGTCAATTTCTCGCAAGCGTTTCTTGCCGTAAATGTAGTCGCCATTTTCGGAACGGTCCCCGTTTTTGGCAGCCCAATGCACGGCCTCCACCACTTTGGGACGCTCACTGTCCATAAGGGTCATGAGCTCTTTGCGCAATCGCGCATAGCCTGCCGGCGTAATGTAATTTTTGCCCCCTGCTGGCAATGGCGGCAAACTTAAAGAATCGTCATCCTCATCAGCATCTGACTCTTTCGTGAAAGCCTTGTTCATAGGCCTGGGTGATTTGAAATCTAGGATTTGAAAGGAGTGAGGTACAACTACATCAACAAATGTTCGCCAGCGTTGTCACCGCCTAAGATGACATAGTTCACTTTGCGAATATCCAATAATTTAGTGCCACCAGAATAGCTGATGGAGCTTTGCACGTCTTGCTCCATCTCAATCAAGGTATCACTCAACTTGCCTTTGATGGGCTCTAAAATGCGCTTGCCTTCGACATGTTTGTACTCGCCTTTGTTGTGATCAGAGGCGGAGCCGTAATATTCCTTGAATAAATCACCATCGACTTCCACCGTTTTGCCAGGGCTTTCTTCGTGTCCAGCCAACATGGAACCAATCATCACCATCGATGCGCCAAAGCGAATCGATTTGGCTATGTCGCCATGTTCACGGATACCGCCATCTGCAATGATGGGTTTGGTCGCCACACGGGCACACCACTTCAATGCACTGAGCTGCCAGCCACCTGTACCAAAACCAGTTTTTAATCGCGTGATGCACACCTTGCCAGGGCCAATACCCACCTTGGTTGCATCGGCACCCCAGGTTTCTAAATCGATGATGGCTTCTGGTGTACCCACATTACCCGCAATAATGAAGGCAGATGGCAGATTCTCTTTCAAGTACGTAATCATGTTTTTCACACTGTCAGCATGGCCATGGGCAATGTCGATGGTGATGTAGTCTGGGCTTAAACCTTGTGCTTTGAGTTGATCTACCGTGTCGTAATCAGCCTGCTTCACACCCAGTGAAATTGAAGCAAAAACACCCGCATCGCGCATGTCTTTGACGAATTGAACATTGTCAATATCAAAACGGTGCATGACATAGAAATAGCCATTTTTTGCCATCCACACACACAAAGGCACGTTGACCACGGTTTTCATATTGGCAGGAACTACGGGAATACGAAACTTGCGTCCTCCCAGTTCAATGCCCGCGTCGCATTCTGAACGACTCAGCACACGGCATTTGCGTGGCAGTAACAATACATTGTCGTAATCAAAAATTTCCATTGCCTCAAGCCCTTCAGATTTTTCTCACCCTCATTTGGCGAGATATTTAAAAAATATGACCAATTTGTAAGAGCATTTGGATTGAGGTCGGTACTTTGACTTATCAAAAAATAAGGCCAAAAAAAACCGAGCCACAATTGCTTGAGCCCGGTGATTGATTCTATCAGCTTCTGAAATCAGCGCAAAACAGATTTATTTCTGAACCTTACATTGCTGCCAACAACATTTGTTCGTAATCTTGCGCTGTGGCGATTCGTGGATTCGTTTTATGGCAATGGTCTTGCATGGCACCGTGGATGATTTTTTCAAACCAATCACGCTGCACACCCATTGCCTGCAAACCAGATGGCAAGCCAAGCCGGGCATTCATGTCTTGAATGGCTTCAGGTATGTCGCTTCCCGACTTTAAACCCATGGCGTGTGCCATACGGTCTAAACGGTGTTCATTATGTACGCTGGGTGCTGTGGCATTGAATCTGACAACTGCTGGCAAAAACATGGCGTTCAAAGTGCCATGATGCAAGCGTGGATCAACCCCACCCAAACTGTGGCTTAAGCTGTGCACACAGCCTAAACCTTTTTGAAATGCCATGGCGCCTTGCATGGATGCACTCATCATGTTCAAACGCGCCTCTAAGTCATTGCCATTGCTGGTCGCACGCGCAATATGCGCCCAAGCACGCGTTAATCCATCTAAACCAATGCCATCTGCAGGTGGATTGAATGCTGGTGCCATAAAAGTTTCCATGCAATGCGCCACAGCGTCCATTCCTGTAGCTGCCGTCAGCATGGGGGGCAATCCCAAGGTCAATTCGGGGTCACAAATCGCCGCCTTGGGCAGCAAATGCCAAGAGTGAAAACCCAATTTACGGTGGTCATCCACAATCAAAATGGCACCACGTGCCACCTCGCTGCCTGTACCGCTGGTTGTGGGTACAGCAATGATCGGTGCAACACGCTCTGTGATGCGGGGTGAACCGCCTTCTATGGTGGCATAAGTTGACAGAGCGCCCTCATGCGTTGCGGCTATCGCTACACCTTTGGCACAGTCAATTGAAGAACCGCCGCCCACCGCGATCAAACCGTCGCAGTTATTTTTGATGTACAATCTGCAGCCGCCCTGACCGACGTTTCAGTAGGGTTGGATGGGGTTTGATCAAACACCACCGGCTTCAAACTTGTCATTTGCTGCAGGGCTTTATCCAAAATGCCAGCGGCTTTGACACCTTGATCCGTCACGATCAGCGGTCGGGTGATGCCAACCCTATCGCACTCTTGTTTGAGCAACTTGATAGCGCCGGGTTCAAATTGAATATGGGTGAGGTAGTAAATATAGGCCATACGACATTGTGCCCGATTTAGCTTCAAAGTGGGTCAACCCACATCACCACCTACAATATCGCTATGTTTTCCGATACCAATATTCCCCAGTCGCAAAATAACCCCTTGCTGCAAAACCTTTACTGAACAATCTGAATCCCACAACTAGCTGCTGTCACGTTGCCTCATGTCCATGCCTTGATATTGGCAGGCGCCGGCTCTGGAAAAACACGGGTGCTGACCACACGCATTGCCTGGCTCTTGCAAACATCGCAAATCACGCCGGGTGGTGTGATGGCGGTGACCTTTACCAACAAAGCGGCAAAGGAAATGATGACGCGCTTGAGTGCCATGTTGCCCATCAATGTGCGGGGCATGTGGATTGGTACTTTTCATGGCCTGTGCAATCGCTTGCTGCGCACCCATTACCAAGCGGCAAATTTACCGCAAAGCTTTCAAATATTGGATACGCAAGACCAATTGAGTGCCATCAAACGTCTGTGCAAGCAGTTCAATGTGGACGACGAACGTTATCCACCCAAACAATTGATGTGGTTCATTGCCGGCTGCAAAGAAGATGGTCAGCGCCCCAAAGACGTTGAAACCAGAGACCCCGATACACGCAAAAAAACCGAGCTGTACCAACTCTACGAAGACCAATGCCAACGCGAAGGTGTGTGCGATTTTGGCGAGTTGATGTTGCGCAGCTACGAATTGTTACGGGACAACGAGCCGATTCGGTCACATTACCAACGCCGTTTCAGGCATATCTTGATTGACGAATTTCAAGACACGAATCGCTTGCAATATGCGTGGATCAAAATGCTGTGCGGTGGTTTGGACACCTTGCATGCGACTGCGCAACACAATTTCCAAGCCACGGGTTGCGTGATGGCGGTGGGCGACGATGACCAAAGCATTTACGCATTTCGCGGCGCGCGTGTGGGCAACATGGCTGATTTTGTGCGCGAATTTGATGTGCAACACCAAATCAAGCTGGAAGAAAACTACCGCAGTGGCAGCAACATTTTGGATTCGGCCAACGAGCTCATCAGCCACAACAGTCGCCGTTTGGGTAAAAACCTGCGTACCAGCCAAGGGCCAGGCGAGCCCGTGCGCGTGGTGGAATCCACCAGCGATTTTGCCGAAGCCACATGGATAGTCGATGAAATCAAACAACTGGTGCGTGGTGATGGCGTGGATGGCAGCATGGATAAAAAAGAGATCGCCATTCTCTACCGCAGCAACGCCCAAAGCCGCGTGATTGAAACCGCACTGTTCAATGCCGCCATGCCTTATCGCGTGTATGGTGGCTTGCGCTTTTTTGAACGCGCTGAAATCAAACACGCCCTCGCCTATTTGCGTTTACTGGAAAACCCGCGCGATGACACCAGCTTTCTGCGGGTGTTGAACTTTCCACCACGCGGCATAGGCGCACGCAGCATTGAACAATTACAGGATGCCGCTAAAGCAGCGAATTGCGCTTTGAGTGAAGCGGCTTCATTTCTCAGTGGTAAAGCAGGTGCCAATATATCAGCATTTGTCGCAAAAATTGACGTGATGCGCGAACAAACGCATGGCGCCACCTTACGTGAAATCATTGAGTTGGTGCTGGACAGCAGTGGTTTAATTGACCATTACAGATTGGATCGCGAAGGCGAAGACCGCATCGAAAATTTGGAAGAATTGGTCAATGCCGCCGAAAGCTTTGTCACCATCGAAGGCTTTGGCAAACATGCGGTTGCCATGCGTGATGGAATACGACATGAAGGTCCAGATGCCAAGTTGACACAAAGCCCAGCCAGTCAAGGTTTGAGTGTTGATGATGTGAATTTATTGGCCAGCGAAGTGGTGACGAACTTGGATGAGACTGGATGTTCGACTGAGCCTGTGAAGACAACGCAACTTCGCGAGGCACTAAGCATCGATGCCGCACTGGATGCCGAATTCGCCACTGGCGAAACCATGTCGCCGCTGAACGCCTTCTTGACCCATGCGGCACTGGAGTCTGGCGACAACCAAGCCCAAGCCGGGCAAGATGCCATTCAGTTGATGACGGTGCACGCTTCCAAAGGTTTGGAATTTGATTGTGTGTTCATTGGCGGTTTGGAAGAAGGCTTGTTTCCGCATGAAAATTCGCTGACCGATGCGGGTGGCTTGGAAGAGGAACGCCGCTTGATGTACGTCGCCATTACCCGCGCGCGCAAGCGTTTGTACTTGAGCCATTCTCAAACCCGCATGTTGCACGGTCAAACACGCTACAACCTGAAGAGCCGCTTCTTCGACGAACTGCCAGAAGACGCATTGAAATGGATCAGTCCCAAAACTTCAGGCTTTGGTTCTGGCTTCAATACTGCTATCAATTCAGGAGCATATAAGGCATATAACACGCCGGATAGAGGCCAATTTGGCACTAAGAACTCAGTCAATTATGAGCGTTTTGCTAGTCCACCTGTGCCCGCCCAAAAAGCAGAACCCGCACACGGCTTGCGGGCTGGCATGCAGGTCTTTCACCCAAAGTTTGGTGAAGGCAAATTGCTAACCTTAGAAGGCACCGGCGATGACGCCAAAGCCCAGGTCAGCTTCAATCGCCACGGCACCAAATGGTTGGCGCTCAGTGTTGCCAAGCTGACACCGATTTAGCGCAAAATTTGCATTCCTATTGGTATCAAAATAGATGCCAGCAGCACTTGTACAGCCAAAGCCAAAGCGGCATAAGCACCGGCATCAGCATTCACTTGCAAGGCGCGCGCAGCACCAATGCCGTGTGCAGCGGTTCCCAGTGCGAAATCCGCGCTGGCTCCAGCCTAGTGGGTCTGTTTTGATACCAAAAAAATCAAAAATGTATTTGGCGCTGATTGCACCAATCATGCCTGTTAAGACAGCAAAGACCGCAGCCAATGCAGGAATGCCGCCAATTTGTTGTGCCACCCCCATGGCCACAGGCGCAGTGACAGACTTGGGAACCATTGATAGAAGCACTGTCATTGGTAAACCCAATAACTTACCTAATATGAATGCACTTGCGATTGCAGCTACTCCTCCCGCCAGTGCAGCAAAAAGCAATTCTCGCCAAGCATTTTTCAAAGCAGCTCTGCGTAGCCATAAAGGCCATGCCAAAGCAACTACTGCCGGCCCGAGCAGTACGTGAATGAACTGCGCACCCGCAAAGTAAACGGGGTATTGGATGCCTGTTAGCAAGAGGATGCTTGCAATGAAGAGTACAGACCACAATACGGGATTGGCCCATGGTGCATGATTGAATTGGCTATAAATCGCTTGGGCCAACACATAGACAATCACTGTTGATGTCAGCCCAAATAGCGGGCCAGTTGTCAGATACACCCACAGTTCAACAAAATCTAACATCGGTATAGTGTTCTAGTGTTATTTCGTTTTTTGCAACCAACGCAAAACGAGCGCGGTAACTGACAAACCAGCCCACGTCGACAAGACCAAAACCAACGCGATGCGCCAGCCATAGGTATCAAAGATACCCAAATGCGTCATGACACCCACACCGACAGGGACAAATAGCAAGGAGAGGTGGGTCAATAAAAATTCGGCACAACTGGATACGGCAGTCTGCACGGCACGCCAGCGAAGTGCTACCAATAAAAACAACATGCCTAAAACGGGACCAGGGACAGTCAAACCGAATTGCCTCACCAACAATTCACCAATTGTTTGCAATGCCAGCAACCATGCAAACCCTCGCAGTGCGAACATGGAACCTGCATTGCTTGGTGCAGTGGTGCTTGTTGAGCTGACTTGCTGTGTATGGCGCTCGTCAGCTTTCATGCATTGGCCACAATATAGAAAAAATCACTTAGCTTTTTTCAAGGCCTCGCACGCCATCAAAATACGCTCTGGCGTGGCAGGTGCGTCCATGAAGACGGGGACTTTGTGGTTGGCGCTGGCGCTCACTGCATCGCGAATGGCGAAGTAAGCGGACAAGGCCAGCATCAATGGTGGTTCACCCACAGCTTTGCTTTTGAAGGGTGTGGGTCTGACATTGGCACCGTCAAACAAAGTCACGTTGAAATGCTCGGGTACATCGCTGGCGACGGGAATTTTATAGGTGCTGGGGCCATGCGTTAAAAGTTTGCCTGCACCCAAACCGTTGGCATCTTTCTTCATGTTCCAAATGCATTCTTCCATGGTCAACCAACCCATGCCTTGCACGTAGCCGCCTTCGATTTGGCCTTTGTCGATAGCTGGGTTGATGGACTGGCCAGCATCGTGCACGATGTCGACCTTTTGCAACCACCATTCGCCAGTGCGGGTGTCGATCTCGACTTCTGTCACCGCCGCGCCATAGCAATAGTAGTAAAACGCTTTGCCTTGCAAGGTCATGAAGTCGTATTTGATGTCAGGTGTCATGTAGAAGCCGGTCACTGACAAGCCCACACGGTCTAACCATGCTTGCTTTGCCAAATCTTTCCATTCCACGCTGTTCTTAGTGTCATTTTGACCTGTAGCCAGCGTATTAATTGCCTGTCCTGCTATGAATTTAATAGCATTCACATCACAACCCAGCATGCGTGCTGCCACGGGTGCAAGGCGTGCGCGCATTTGGTCGCAGGCATTGTTGATGGCAGCGCCGTTGATGTCGGCACCGCTGGATGCGGCGGTGGCTGAAGCGTTCGGAACTTTTTGCGTGTCTGTACCAGTGACGCGAATAAAGCTGACAGGAATGCCCAAACCATCTGCCGCCACTTGTGCCATTTTGGTGTTCAGGCCTTGGCCCATTTCAGTGCCACCGTGGTTGACGCTGACTGAGCCATCCATGTAAATGTTCAAGAGCGCACCACCTTGATTCAACATGGTGGCGGTGAAGCTGATGCCGAATTTCAATGGCACCAAGGCCAAACCTTTTTTACGGTACTTATTGGTTTTATTGAATTGATCGACTTCAACTTTGCGCTGGCGGTAGTTGGACTCTGCTTCCACTTGCGCCATCACTTTGTCACCCACCCAGTCTTCAATTTGTTGACCGTATTGGGTGGTTAAGGTGGCAGGGTTGCCTGACACTTTGGGGTCTTGGTACAAATTGGCTTGGCGCACATCCAGCGGGTCTTTGCCCAGCTTTTGCGCGATTTGTTCGATGATGGTTTCGATGGCAAACATGCCTTGCGGTCCACCAAAGCCACGGAAAGCGGTGGCGCTTTGCATATTGGTTTTGCAGCGGTGGCTGATGATGGACAAGTTTGGCAAGTAGTAGCAATTGTCAATGTGCAGCACGGCGCGGTCGTTCACCGGGCCAGAATAATCGGTGCTGTAGCCGCAGCGCGATGCCAAGACCACGTCCACGCCCAAGATGCGGCCGTTGTCGTCAAAACCAACTTCGTAGTCGGCCCTGAAATCATGGCGCTTGCCGGTGATCATCATGTCGTCATCACGGTTCACACGCAGCTTCACGGGCTTTTGCAATTTAAACGCAGCCAATGCGGCGCTTTGTGAAAAGATGCTGGAGTTGCCCTCTTTGCCACCAAAGGCGCCACCCATGCGGCGGCAAATCACCTCCACATCGTTGGTAGTCAAGTTCAATGCTGCAGCCGCTTCGCGTTGGTTGCCATCTGGGTGCTGGGTAGAGACGTACAAAGTCAGCTGCCCACCTTCACGCGGCACCGCGTAGGTGATATGGCCTTCTAAATAAAACTGCTCTTGCTGGCCGCAGGTGGTTTGGCCTTTGAAACTGTGTGGCGCATTTTTAATCGCCTCTGCGGGTTTACCGCGAGTGATGCCTTTGGGTGGCATCACAAAACTGTTGGCCGCCATGGCTTCGTCGATGGTCAAAATAGCGGGCAGTTCTTTCACTTTCACCACCGCTTTTTTGGCGGCTTCGCGGGCATAGAGCATATCCCGCGCCACCACCACTGCGATGGCTTGACCTATGAATTCGACCTTGCCAACAGCTAAAAATGGATCGTCGTGCACAATCGGTCCGCAATTGTTTTCACCCGGAATATCGGCTGATGTGTAGACTGCCACCACGCCGTGCTCTGCCAATATGGCAGCGCGGTCTATGCCCTCGCCGATCAATTCGCCATGCGCGACGGGTGATAACACCAAGGCTGCATACAGCGTGCCGCGCACTTCAGGAATATCGTCGGTGTAAACCGCTTCGCCAGTCACGTGCAAGCGTGCAGACTCGTGCATCAAGTCCATGCCTAACGATTGCTCAGGAACAGTTTGGATAGGGTTTAGGTTTTTCACAGCGGCATCCATCATGCAGCCTCCTTCACATTGGATGTTGACTGGGTGGCTTCTTCAATGAATTGCATCACCAAATTACGCGCCACCAATGAGCGATAAGCCCAAGTGGCACGCAAACCGTCGCGTGCGGGGAAGCTGCTGGTGATGGCCGCATCCAAAGCATCATTTGTGATGTTAGCCGGCGTATTGCCTTCAATGATTGCTTCTAATTTAGGAGCACGACTGGGGTATGGCGACAAGCCGTTGTAAGCCAGTTTGACATTTTTGAACTTGCCATTCACCAGTTCAAAATTCATGGCGCAAACCGTGGCTGAAATGTCTTGGTCAAAACGTTTACTGATTTTGTGGGCGCGGAAAGTGCTTCCAGTTGCAGGTTGAGGAATGACCACTGTTTCAATGAACTCACCTTCAACCAACACACTTTTCTTCATGCCGGTGTAAAAGTTTTCTAATTTGACTTCGCGGGTTTTGTCGCCTTTGCGCAATTGCAATGTCGCACCCAATGCCAACAGGCAAGGCATGGAATCGCCAATCGGCGAGCCGTTCGCAATGTTGCCCGCCAAAGTGGCGGTAGAGCGTATCGGTGGTGATCCAAATCGGCGTAACACCTCGGCAAAATCGGGATAGGCTTGGCTGACCAAATCTTGCACCTGCGTGAGCGACACCGCTGCACCAATGTGCCAAGCTTTGTTTTTCACACTGATGCTTTTCATCTCAGCCACATTGCCCACGTACAGCACATGGTCAGGGCGAACGAATTGTTTGTTCACTTGCAAACCAATTTCTGTGCTGCCGGCAACGATGGTGGCTTTGGGGTGCTTTTGCAAATAATCAGCCACTTCGTCAACCGTGGCAGGCGCTACAAATTCATTGCCTTTTTTGGTGCGCAAAACGGGTTGGACGATGATGTCGCCATCCAAGCTAAAGGTTGGAACTTTGGCGCGGCGAATTTCTTTCAACAACGCAATGTCTTGTTTGTCTTCTAGCTTGAGCGCTGCGGGACTGCTGCTGCAAGCTTGCATGGTGGCATCCACAATGGGCTTGTAGCCGGTGCAACGGCACAAATTGCCGCTCAAAGCGTCGTTGATTTGTGTGCGTGAGGGATTGGGTAATGTTTGTACCAAACCTGTCAAACTCATCACAATGCCCGGTGTGCAAAAACCGCACTGTGTACCAAAACACGTCGCCATGGCCTCTTGTACAGGGTGCAAAGTGCCATCGGCGCGTTTCAGGCTTTCCACTGTTTTCAGTGATTTGCCATCGAGCGATGGCAGCAATTGCATGCAGCTGTTGGTAGAAATGTAGTTCACGCCATCGCCAGCTGCATTCATTTCGCCCACCAACACCACGCAAGCACCGCAATCGCCCTCGGCACAGCCTTCTTTGGTGCCGGTGCGGTGCAAATCCTCGCGCAAATAATCTAAAACGGTGGTTGTGCGGCGCACACCCACGGCTTCCACAATTTTGCCGTCCAGGACAAAGCGAACGGTATTGGTAACTTGGCTCATAACAACCCTTTTGATGATTCGAAACTGAATCCCACCGATTTTACCTGCTCGGTGGCATCCCTCATCTGGGCATTAACTTGGCGCGCTGAGGATTAAGGTTTGGCCCAGTCGCCCAGAATTTTTCGCTCTTCTGGTGTCATGCCGGTTGAATTGCCCATGGGCATTTGCTTGGTGATGGCCACTTGCTGGTACACCATGACGGCATTTTTTTGCAGCAATTCGGCTGAATCCAAACGGATGTTCTTCATCTGCACTTTTTCGCCATGACACAAGTAACAGCGTTGCTCAACAATTTTGGTGATGTCGGCTGTGACAGTACGACCATTGGCACCAGTTCCACTTGTTGACGCAACAGCAGCAGTTGCTGCGGTTGCTGCAGGGGTGCTAGACACGGGTGCAGCGCTGGGTGCTAACCAAAGAATGACGCCCAAAATCAACGCCACGCCAAATGCTGCGTAGGGCCAAGGGTTACCAGCACGGCCATGGTGGAAAGCATGGCGCATGACAAAATACTGGCGAATGCCTGCACCAGCCAGCATCATCAGCACCAACACCAACCAATTCTGCGGATGTGTGTAGGTAAAGCTGTAATGGTTGCTCAGCATGGCAAAGATAACAGGCAGCGTGAAATAGGTGTTGTGCACACTGCGCTGCTTGCCACGCTTGCCGTGAATCGCCATGGCTTTGGCATCGTATTCTTTGCCATTGGTCATGGCGGCCACGACTTTGCGCTGGCCAGGAATGATCCAAAAGAACACATTGGCGCTCATGGCGGTGGCGATCATCGCGCCCACCAATAAAAACGCCGCACGCCCAGCAAACCATTGGCATGCCAACCACGATGCCAATGTGATAACGACCAGCATCACCGCGCCCACAATCGCTTCGCCGTTTTTCTTGAATCCAAACAATCGGCATACCGTGTCGTACACCAACCAATACACCACCAAAAATCCCAGTGCGACCGAAATGGCAGCAGCAGGTGACCAATCCATCAGCGATTTGTCAATCAAATAGGTCGATGCATTGAACAAATACAACACCGTGAACAAGGCAAAACCTGTGAGCCAAGTGCTGTAACTTTCCCAATAAAACCAATGCAATTTGCTGTGAATCACTTTGGGCGCAACCATGTACTTTTGTGGGTTGTAAAAACCACCGCCGTGCACCGCCCACATCGCGCCATCCACACCTTTTTCAAGCAAGTCAGGTGATTTGGGACGAATCAAGTTGTTGTCTAAAAAAACGAAATAAAACGACGACCCTACCCAAGCGATGGCGGTGATGACATGCACCCAGCGCAGCAACAGATTGGCCCAGTCTAATAAGTATGATTCCATGCGTGTAAGTGTATACAGTTTTTCAAATAAATTGGCAATTTAAACCCCATATTACTGCAAAAACAGTCTGAAACTAGGGTAATTACCAAGCTGATGAAGACTGAAAAGTGTATACAGTTCAGCTTGTCAAAACTATGGAGGATTTGTATGACAACTGCTATTCATCCTGTCGATGAACGACTGCCAGCCGCCAAATTGGGTGTGCTGGGTTTGCAACATGTATTGGTGATGTACGCTGGTGCCATTGCAGTCCCCTTGATTGTGGGCCGTGCATTGAAGCTCAGCCCCGAGCAAGTGGCCATGCTGATTTCGGCCGATTTATTTTGCTGCGGCTTGGTAACCTTGATTCAATCACTGGGTGCAACCCAATGGTTTGGTATCAAACTGCCCGTCATGATGGGTGTGACTTTTGCATCCGTCGCACCGATGGTGGCGATGGCGAATACAAACCCTGGCGCACTGGGCGCGCAAATGATATTCGGTGCCATCATTGGCGCGGGTATTGTGTCTATTTTGATAGCGCCAGTGGTGAGCCGCATGTTGCGCTTTTTCCCGCCTGTCGTGACAGGCACCATCATTGCCGTGATTGGTATCAGCTTGATGCGCATTGGTATCAACTGGATTTTTGGCAACCCCTTTGGTCCTACCGCACCCAGCATTGTCAACCCTGATCATGCCAAATGGCTTGGCCGACGTGACTGCCGCTGCCAATGCCGCGGGCAGCACCGTACCCGCTGTGCCAAAAGGTTTGGCGATTGTTGGCAGTGTGCCTAATCCCAAATATGCACCTATGGCCAATATCGGCATTGCGGCTTTGGTGTTGGTTTCGATCTTGATGATTTCTAAATTCTTCAAAGGCTTTATCAGCAACATTTCGGTGCTTTTGGGCATCGTCATTGGTGGCGTGGTGGCTGCAGCCATGGGCATGATGAGTTTTGACAAAGTGGGCAGTGCTGCATGGTTTGGTTTTGTACCACCGTTCCAATTTGGCGCACCGGTTTTTGACCCCATTTTGATTTTGACCATGACCTTGGTGATGATTGTGGTGATGATTGAATCCACTGGCATGTTCTTGGCTTTGGGTGAAATGACCGACAAAAAGATTGACCAAAAAGCTTTGAGTGCCGGTTTGCGCACCGATGGTTTGGGCACTTTAATTGGCGGCATTTTCAACACATTCCCCTACACCAGCTTTTCGCAAAACGTGGGCTTGGTCGGCGTCACTGGCGTGAAGAGCCGCTTTGTCTGCGTGGCAGGTGGTTTGATTTTGATTGTGCTGGGTTTGATACCGAAAATGGCCAGCTTGGTTGAAGCCTTGCCCACATTTGTATTGGGCGGCGCGGGTTTGGTGATGTTCGGCATGGTGGTCGCCACCGGTATTCGCATTTTGTCCAATGTCGATTTCAAAAACAACCGTCACAACCTGTTTGTTGTTGCCGTGTCCATCGGTATCGGCATGATTCCTTTGATTGCACCTAACTTCAAGCAATGGATGCCCCACAACATCCACCCACTGATTGAGTCTGGCATCTTGTTGGCGTCCATCAGCGCTGTGATTTTGAATTTGTTCTTCAACGGTGCCAAGGAAGACACTCAAGCCAACATTGCAGCAGCGAAACAAAACGAATCGCATTAAGCTGTAGATACAAATAAAAAACCGTCATGCCCGTAAGGGTGTGACGGTTTTTTTATGTCCTAAATTATTTTCAAAGAATTTTCATTCATCTCATTCTCTATTACACCATTGTCTTTCACAAGGAATGCCATTACCGTGATCGCCATTTCTGCCATCCATCTTTACGCCTGGACAGTTATTTAAAAAGAAGGTCGCTTCTTCACAAGAAGTCATCTGCGTTGCAACGTGTGCGTCCATCACACTTGAAGAGTAGGTGCCGATTCTACAACAGGTGCAGTAGTATCGCGAGATTGGTGTATTTGCGCTCGGTGTCGTTGCCGCAGATGCATCACCCGCTTTCGCTGAATACTGCCCGCCATTGTCAGATTTTCCAGACTTGCCAGTCGTTCCAGTTTCAAGCAACTTCTTCATCCGCTCTTCATTGAGCTTTTTGATATTCGGCTCGGTTCTGCGAATTGGCATGGGACAGGGCTCACTTTGGTATGTGACTTCCCGATGTTTCACACATTTGTAAACAGCTGCTGCTGCCTGCGCTTGCTGTGCCAACACAGCAACAAATAAGAAAGCGACGGTTGAATGCTTCATCATAGTGAGACAAGTATAACGCTATATTTTTACTAGCACACTAGGCAATCAATACGCCGACTAGAGGCTTATTTTTCATATATTTTCAACCGATATAGCTCAAAATAACTAACTCATTAGTGTATTCAACGTCATCACGACCCGCGATAGGTTGAATAGCTCCAAGGGCTGACCAGCAAGGGGACGTGGTAATGCTGGTCAGCGTGGGCGATGCCGAAATCGAGGTGGACGAGGTTCAAAAAATTGGGCTCTGGCAAGGTAACGCCTTTGGCTTTGAAATAGCTGGCCACATCAAAAACCAATTTGTAGGTGCCAACTTTCAACTGGTCGTGGCTGAACAGCATGCCATCAGGGTTGCGGCCGTCGTCGTTCAGGGTGATTGTTTTAAGCAATTTGGCGTGTTCGCCTTGTGTTGTTGCGTACAATTTGACGTGCATACCCGCTGCCGGGCAACCGTGCATGGTGTCGAGTACATGTGTTGAAAGTCCCATCATTTCTCCTGATTAATTTCACTGAATATTTTTACCTAAACCCATCAAAAGTGTATACAATTTTGCCATGACTTCCGCACAATTGCTATCTTTCCCAACCAAACGCATCAAAACCTCGCGTGCGGACAAAGGTTTGACCAGCACAGACCATATTGTGCAGGCTTTGAGCCGCGCCATCATAGACCACGAATTGCAAGCGGGTGAAAAACTCAAAGAGCAGCGCATAGCCGACCAGTTTGGCGTATCACGCACGCTGGTGCGACAAGCTTTGTACCAATTGTCACAAAAACATTTGATTCGCATTGAGCAAGCGCGCGGTGCGTTCGTCGCCACACCATCCATCAAAGAAGCGCGTGAAGTGTTTGGGGTGCGCATGGCCTTGGAATCTGCGATGGTGGAATCGTTGGTGGCGAATATCACCGCACAAAAAATCAAAGCCCTGCGCACGCACATCAAGGCCGAAGCAGCTTCACTGCAAAGTACAGATGCATCGAACCGCATTGAACTCTTGGGCGACTTTCATGTGCTGATGGCAGAGCTGCTGGACAACGATGTGCTGGCACAGTTGCTGCAAGATTTGATTTCACGTTGCGCGCTCATCACACTTTTGTACCAATCGAAAAACGCCGCCAGCCATTCGCACGATGAGCATGTGGAGATCTTGCAAGCGATTGTGAACAAAGACGCCAGCAAAGCCAAAAAACTGATGCATTCACATTTGCAAAGCGTGCTGGCCAGTTTGGATTTGAACGACGATTAAATAGCCAATCATTGAATCAAACAGCAAACATGATTTACGACAGCACACAGCCCTACCCACGCGATTTGATTGGCTATGGCAACACCACACCCCACGCCGCTTGGCCGAATCATGCGCGCATTGCTTTGCAGTTTGTGCTGAACTACGAAGAAGGTGGCGAAAACTCGGTGCTGCATGGCGATGCCGCTTCAGAACAATTTTTGTCGGAGATGTTCAACCCCGCAGCTTTTGCCGCACGCCATCAAAGCATGGAAAGCATTTATGAATATGGCAGTCGTGCCGGTGTGTGGCGCATATTGCGCGAGTTTGAAAACCGCAAACTGCCACTGACCGTATTTGGCGTCAGCATGGCTTTGCAACGACACCCCGAATTGACTGCTGCGTTCAAACAATTGGGACACGAAATCGCCTGCCATGGCTGGCGCTGGATCAGCTACCAAAACATGGATGAAGCGACAGAGCGTGAACACATGCGCCTAGGCATGGAGATCATCAGCCAAATGACGGGCGAACGCGCTTTAGGCTGGTACACCGGTCGCGACAGCCCCAACACGCGCCGATTGGTGGCGGACTTTGGTGGCTTTTTGTACGACAGCGATTACTATGGCGACGACTTACCCTTTTGGATGAAAGTGAAAAAGACCGATGGAGAAGTGGTGCCGCAACTGATCGTGCCCTACACATTGGACACCAACGACATGCGCTTTTCATCGGCGCAAGGTTTTGCACAGGGTGACGATTTTTACACTTACCTCAAAGACAGCTTTGATGTGCTGTATGCAGAGGGCGATCCCAAAGGATTGAATGCGCCCAAGATGATGAGCATCGGCATGCATTGCCGCTTGCTGGGCCGACCCGGCCGCATGAAATCGTTGCAACGGTTTTTAGACTATGTGCAAGCACACAGCCATGTGTGGATTTGCCGCCGTGTAGACATTGCCAAGCATTGGCATGAACAACACCCTTACACACCTATTCAAAAATGATTTCCATTAAGCAACTCAATCAAGCCACGCCTGAGCAAGCCACGCTCATGCTGGACGGTGTGTACGAACATTCACCGTGGATAGCAGCGAACGCGCTGTCGCAACGCCCATTTCGCAGCTTGGCACATCTCAAATACTGCTTGGTGCAATCATTAGAAGCGGCAGGACGTGAAGCAAAGTTGGGTTTGATACGGGCTCACCCGGAACTGGCTGGCAAAGCCATGCAAAGCAACACCTTAACAGCCGAATCAACCAACGAACAAAACAAAGCAGGCTTGACGCAGTGCACGCCTGATGAGCTGGCCTACATCGCCAAGCTCAATGCGGCTTACCTCGCTAAGTTTGGCTTTCCGTTCATACTGGCAGTGCGCGGTGCGCGTGGTGTGGGTTTGAGCAAGCAATTCATTCTGTCTGCAGTAGAGCGCCGCCTGCACAACCACCCCTTGTTTGAGTTGGATGAATGCATTCGCCAGATTCACCGCATTGCAGAGATTCGCTTGAACGACAAATTTGGTGTCACGCCCACATTGGGTAACGATGTGTGGGACTGGCAAGAAAAGTTGTCGCAGCATTCGGATGTTGGTTATGCGGAGCATGGGCAACTGACTGTGACTTACTTAACCGACGCGCACCGCGCTTGTGCGCAGCGCATTTCACACTGGATGAAAGAATGCGGCTGCGACAGCGTGGAAATTGATGCTGTGGGCAATGTCGTTGGTGTTTATGAAGGCAGCTATAAAAATGATAGCACACTAGGCAATAATAACGCCGGCTATAGCCAAAAAACATCAAAATTATTAACAGGATCGCATTACGACACGGTGCGCAATGGCGGCAAGTACGACGGACGCTTGGGCATTTTTGTGCCCATGGCCTGTGTGCGCGAATTAAAGAAACAAAACAAACGCCTGCCCTTTGGCATTGAAATTGTGGCCTTTGCCGAAGAAGAAGGCCAGCGTTACAAAGCCACGTTTTTAGGTTCTGGCGCGTTGATTGGTGATTTCAAATCCGAATGGTTGGATCAAACCGATGCCGATGGCATCACCATGCGCCAAGCCATGCAACACGCAGGTTTGTGTGTGGACGACATCGCCAAAATCAAACGCGATGCGACAGACTATTTGGGCTTTGTCGAAGTACACATTGAGCAAGGGCCTGTACTGAATGAGCTGAACATACCGCTGGGCATCGTCACCTCCATCAACGGCAGCGTGCGCTACAACTGCGAAGTCATCGGCACCGCCTGCCATGCGGGCACCACGCCCATGAACCGCCGTGCCGATGCTGCTGCGGCCGTGGCTGAATTGATTTTGTACGCAGAAGAACGCGCATTGCAAGATGGTGACTCTGTCGCCACGGTTGGTATTTTGAACGTACCCAATGGTTCAACCAATGTGGTACCTGGTCGCTGCCAGTTCACACTGGACATGCGCGCACCCAACAACGCGCAGCGCGATGCCATGGTGAACGACATTTTGACCAAACTCAAATCCATTAGCGAATACCGCAATGTGCGCTACACCGCTGAACAAACCATGTGCGCCGCAGCTGCGCCCAGCGCACCTGAATGGCAACAGCGCTGGGAAAAAGCGGTTGACAGCTTGGGCGTACCGCTCTACCGCATGCCCAGTGGCGCAGGCCATGATGCGATGAAACTGCACGAAATCATGCCGCAAGCCATGCTCTTTGTGCGCGGCGAAAATTCAGGCATCAGCCACAACCCATTAGAGTCCAGCACCAACGACGACATGCAACTGGCTGTTGAAGCCTTCAGCGCTTTGCTTGAGAATTTGGCCAACGAATTTTGAACTTGAATTGAAAACCATGACCACCTTTGCCCAAAACAAAACCCAAACCAATTCCGAAACATACAAGCAACTCGACGCATGGATTGACGCGCACTTTGACGAACAAGTGCGCTTTTTGCAAGCCCTGATTCAAGTCCCCACCGACACACCACCCGGCAACAACACACCCCACGCGCTGCGTGCGGCAGAGTTGTTAGCGCAGTTTGGTTTTGATGCAGAAAAACACGAAGTGCCCGACGCAGAAGTCAAAGCCGCGGGCCTAGAGTCCATCACCAATTTGATCGTGCGACGCCCCTACGGAACAGCAAATAACAAAGGTAAAACCATTTTGTTGAATGCACATGGCGATGTGGTGCCACCCGGTGAAGGCTGGACGCACGACCCCTATGGCGGCGAAATTGAAAACGGCAAAATTTATGGCCGCGCCGCTGCTGTGAGCAAATGCGATTTTTCAACCTACGCTTTTGCCGTGCGTGCATTGGAAGCGGTCGCCAAACCCAAGTCTGGCAGTGTGGAACTGCTGTTCACCTACGACGAAGAGTTTGGCGGTGAAGTGGGACCCGCATGGTTGCTGAATAAAAAAATCATTCGCCCCGATTTGATGATTGCCGCTGGCTTCAGCTACCAAGTCATCACCGCGCACAACGGTTGTTTGCAAATGGAAGTAACGGTGCACGGCAAAATGGCACATGCCGCCATTCCCGATTCAGGTGTGGATGCCATGCAAGCAGCCGTCAAAATTTTGAACGCGCTGTATGCGCAAAATGCGGTTTACAAAACCATCACATCCAAAGTGACAGGCATCACCCACCCGTATTTGAACGTGGGCTTGATTGAGGGCGGCACCAACACCAACGTGATTCCGGGGCGTGTCACCTTCAAAATGGACAGACGCATGATTCCAGAAGAAAACCCAACTGAAGTTGAAGCCACATTGCGCCAAATCATCACCGACACGGCAGCAGGCATTGCAGGGGTCAGCGTGGATGTCAAACGCATTTTGCTGGCACGTGCCATGCAACCTTTGGCGGGCAACAAGCCACTGGTGGATGCGATTCAAAAACACGGTGAAACAGTTTTTGGCGAAGCCATACCAGCTTTGGGCACACCGCTTTACACCGATGTGCGCTTGTTCTGCGAAGCCGGCATACCCGGTGTCATTTACGGCGCTGGTCCACGCACAGTGCTGGAATCCAACGCCAAACGTGCAGATGAAAATTTGGTCCTAGAAGACCTGCGCCGCGCCACCAAAGTCATCGCACGCAGCTTGGCAGATTTGTTGGCTTAAGCACTTGCAGACCTGACTATAGCCAAAATTTATAGAAAATTAGGCTGTAGCCGGCGTATTGATTGCCTAGTATTGCTATTAATAATATAGCGCTATAAATGCAGCGCAAAACTATCGGCGATTCACCTTGTGCCAATAGTTTTTATACACTTTGTGGTCTTCGTCGATGTTGTCATCAAGTAGCGAACCTGTTTTCACACGCGGTACCACGTTGGCCAGCAGGCGCACTTCGCTGTCGTTCACACGTTGGCTGATGTGGTAGGCGGTGATGTCTTGCGGGTGTTGCAGACCTGCGGCTTGCACCATTTCTTTGAGGGCTTCTAAAGTTGCTTCGTGGTATTGGTACACACGCTGCGCTTTGTCAGGTACCACCAAAGCCAGTTGGCGGTGTGGGTCTTGTGTGGTGACACCTGTGGGGCAAGTGCCGGTATGGCAACTTTGCGACTGAATGCAACCCACAGCAAACATGAATCCGCGGCCTGAATTGCACCAGTCTGCACCCAGCGCCATCATGCGGGCGATGTCAAATGCGCTGATGACTTTGCCTGCACAGCCGATTTTGATTTTGTCACGCAGGCGCACGCCTTTGAGTGTGTTGTGCACCAAGAGCAAACCTTCTTGCAAAGGGCTGCCTACATGGTCGGCAAATTCCAGTGGCGCTGCACCCGTGCCGCCCTCTGCCCCGTCAACCACAATGAAATCGGGCGTGATGCCGGTTTGCAACATGGCTTTGACCATGGCAAACCATTCCCATGCATGGCCAATGCACAGTTTGAAACCCGTGGGCTTGCCGCCCGATAGTTTGCGCAACTTGTCAATGAACTGCATCATCTCGACCGGTGTGCTGAACGCGCTGTGGCTGGCGGGTGATATGCAATCCACACCTTGCGGTACACCACGCGCTGCGGCAATTTCGGCTGTGACTTTCGCACCCGGCAACACACCGCCATGCCCTGGCTTGGCACCTTGGCTGAGTTTGATTTCTATCATCTTGACTTGCGGCAACTTGGCGTTGTCAGCAAATTCGCTTTCGTTGAAAGTGCCATCGTTGTTGCGGCAACCAAAATAGCCGGAGCCTATTTCCCAAATCAAATCGCCACCGTGCACGCGGTGGTGTTGCGAGATGGAGCCTTCACCCGTGTCGTGCGCAAAACCACCTTGCAGCGCGCCTTTGTTGAGCGCCAAAATGGCATTCGCTGACAGTGCACCAAAGCTCAGCGCTGAAATATTGAAAATGCTGGCGCTGTAGGGCTGCTGGCATTGCTCGCCACCAATCGTGATGCGAAAGTCGTGTGTTGCCAAAACGCTGGGTTGCATGGAATGGTTGATCCATTCAAAACCCGGCGCTTTCACGTCCAATTGCGTGCCAAAAGGTTGTTTGTCTGATTCGCCTTTGGCACGTTGGTACACCAGCGAACGCTGGGCGCGTGAAAACGGTGCAGCCTCTTTGTCACTTTCCACAAAATACTGGCGCATTTCGGGGCGAATGTATTCCAGCATGTAGCGCAAATGCCCAATTACCGGGTAATTGCGCAACACAGCATGCTTGGTTTGTGTCAAGTCGTAGTAGCCCACCGCGCACAAAACCAGTCCAATCAAGAACGTGAGCCAACCCACGCCAAAACCAATGATGGTGAACAAACTCAGCAACACCAAAAACCCACAGCATGCCAGCGCGATATAGCGTGGCGGAAATTCCTTTGGCATTTGTGCAGCCATGGTTTTGAATTGCGTCGGCGACCAATTCGTCACTTTGTTTTTAATGCGCTTGAACATCTCGTTTTCCTGATATATTTTTTCGTAAATGCTTCACAATTGACGCCAACTCGGCTGGTTTTATCAGGGTTTAGCTGTTACGATTTAGCGCAATTATCCTTGACTACTCAGTTTTTCATGCAGACTGAGCAAACTTATGGCCATAAACAAACCTAACAAACCCAACAAAACCAATAAAGCGGAAACAAGTCACAAAACCAGCCTTTTGGCCGCCAGCGACCAGGCCATGAGCCCTGACGACTTTGATACGCTGGACGACATTTTGGACGAGTTGCGCACCCGCGCACCTGAAACACCGCAGTGGGAATTTTGCGAGGGTTTCATGACAGCTTTGATTTGTTGCCGCAAACCCATTCCCGCCAGCGAATACATGCCCATGTTGTTGGATGGTGATGAGAACGGCGAAATCAAATTTGCCAACCCTGAACAAGAACAACTTTTCAACGCCCTCTTTTTACGCCGCTGGGCTGAAATTGCCCAATCATTGGACGCCGACGTGAAAGACTTGGAAGACGAACGCGCTTTTTACCCGCAGGTGCTGGACATACGCGGGGTGATGGCGAGCCTCTCGGACGAAGAACGCGCCACGGCTTTGCGTGACAACCCGGATGAAGACATTCCCGCATTTGGGCAAGTGTGGGCTTTGGGATTCATGTTCGCCGTTGAAAGCTGGCCTGAAGAATGGGTGGCGCCACCCAAGGACAAAGAGGCGGTGCAGTGGCTGGACGATGGTTTGAACGCCATCATCGCGTTGACCGAAGACGACACCGACCCACCTGAGGTTTCTGTCATCGAGGCCGAAGACGGCAGCACCATGCCACCTTCGATGTCCAAAGCACGGTTGGAGGTCTTTGGCGAAGCGATTTGGGCGGTGTACGATTTGCGCGAACTGTGGAAATCCATCGGCCCACGCGTCGAGCAAGTCCGCAAAACCACCCAAGACCCTGGCCGCAACGACCTGTGCTACTGCGGTAGCGGTCGCAAATACAAAAAGTGCCATGGGGCAAATTGATTTGAAAACTTGAAATCAGATGACTTTGCAAAAACTTTTATCGATTGATTTACCCATCATCCAAGCACCCATGGCTGGTGTGCAAGGCAGTGGCATGGCGATTGCGGTGAGCAATGCGGGTGGTTTGGGCTCTTTACCCTGTGCCATGTTGTCGATGGAGACCTTGCACAAGCGAACTCAACGCGATTAAAGCCGGTACCAGCAAGCCCTATAACGTTAACTTTTTCAGCCACACCACACCAGCACCCGATGCTGCACGCGAAGCGACTTGGCGCAAAGCTTTAGCGCCCTATTACGCTGAATTTGGCATTGATGCGGACAGCATCCCAACAGGTCCGGGTCGCAACCCATTCAGCCATGAAGCGGCTGATGTGTTGGAAGCCTTCAAACCACCCGTGGTGAGTTTTCATTTTGGTTTACCCGCCACCGACTTGTTGCAGCGCGTGCGTAGTTGGGGCTCTAAAATTTTGTCGTCTGCTACCACGGTGGCTGAAGCCCGCTGGTTAGAAGCAAACGGTGTGGATGCCATCATTGCACAAGGCTTGGAAGCGGGTGGGCACCGAGGCATGTTTTTAACCAAGGACTTGAACACACAAATCGGCACGTTTGCCTTGTTACCTCAAATCGTCCAAGCCGTGAAATGTGCCCGTGATTGCCGCTGGCGGCATTGCCGATGCCAATGGCGCTGCAGCTGCAATGCGCTTAGGCGCTGCTGGTGTGCAAGTTGGCACGGCCTACATGCTGTGCCCTGAAGCCAGCACCAGCGCTTTGCACCGTATGGCACTGCAAAGCGCTGCAGCAAGCACGACCGCTTTAACCAATCTCTTCACCGGCCGCCCCGCACGTGGCATTGTGAACCGCATCATGCAAGAGTTAGGATCTATCAACCCCATTGCACCTGAGTTTCCACTCGCCACCTCTGCTCTTGCACCCTTGCGCAGCGCGGCTGAAAAATTGGGACGCACTGACTTCACGCCTTTGTGGTCTGGACAAAATGTGAGCGGCTGTAAAGCAATACCTGCCTTCGACTTAACACTGGAACTGGCCACGGGCTTGCCAAATCATTAACAATCTTTGATGAAGTTGACATATATTGATTTATGTCATCTCAAAAATTCATAAGGCTTGCAGAATGACGTTTCAATCTAATTTTAACAAGGAGAAATTCATGAAAACAGCCAAGTTCATTGCCCCTGTGATTGCTTCTTTGTCACTGGTTGCTCTGTCTGCAACAGCGCAAGTCGGCACCTTTCAGCTCAAATCGCTGACACCCGAAACCGCACTCAAAGCCGCACAAGCCGCTATGGCCGCCTGCAACAAACAAGGCTTTCAAGTTGCAGTGGCAGTGACAGACAGAAGTGGCGTTACCCAAGTTTTGTTGCGTGACCGTTTTGCAGGTCCACACACCGTAGAAGTGGCCACCAACAAAGCTTGGACGGCATTGACTTTCAGAACCTCAACCAAAGAATTGGGTGTGCAAACGCAAGCCAATAGCCCATCCAGCGGCTTACGCAATTTCCCACGCTTTATCCCAGTCGGTGGTGGCCTGCCAATTGAAGCGGGTGGCAATATCTTTGGCTCAATAGGTGTATCCGGTGGCCCCAGTGGCGACGCTGATGAAATCTGCGCCAAAGCTGGTATCAAAGCCATCTCTGACGCGATTGAGTTTTAATATTTAGCGCAAAATATATATAAAATACGCCTCTAGCCGGCGTATTGATTGCCTACATTGCTATTAATTATATAGCAAAGTAGGTACTACGCTTTCTTAACAAATTTCGCCAAGCCCTGCGCCGCAGTCGCTTTTACCTTGGCGCGCATAAAGGGTGTCCAGCCCAGTAGCCAGCCAGGCAATCCCAGCGCTTGGCGCGACCAGGCCCAAAAATCAAAACTGTCGCGGTGGATGATGATTTGCCCCAATTCATTGAAGGTGAAAACCGCATCGATCTTGTTCACCACATTGCGCCCCGTTTTGCTAAAGAGGTAATGCGCCTCCCAATGCGCTTGGCCAATGTTGGCGGCGGTTTTCACGTCATTGAATGTCAATTTCCATGCTTTCAAAGCCTCTGGGTTGCTGATGGTAGCGGCGCACAACATGCGCCACATGTTGACGGTATCTTCTTTGCCACTCAAGCTGAACACCTCATCTTGAAACTGCACATTGTCGGCATAGCAAGTTGCCATCATCTCAGCATCCAAGGTTGAGAAAGCGTTGTAAAAGCGGTTAATGGTTTGGGCATTTCGTTCGGTGATGCTGGTCATGCAAAGTCTCCTTTTTTTAATTGGTAAACTCTGATACTGTACCGCTTTTCGATTTTTTCAGTTGGCAAAGCACCTATTTCAAACATTCAATACCGCTCAATCAAATGGATATTACCGAAGCCCTGGCCCAAATGTCAAAACGTCTCAACGCAGTGACCATCACTAAAGAAGATCTGCTGCTGGTGACACAAGAAGTACACAAGCTACCGCCCGATAAACGTGATTGGAAAGACCGTTTGCAGTTGATGAATCGGCTTTTCAACGGTGAGCAGGACAAAGTGTTGGCCATCGAAGAGCGCATTGTCGCCATGAGTGCCTTGATATCCAAAGGCGATTTACCGGGCTGGGTTGTGCCTGATGAAAACGATGGTGCCATGAAAATTGCCGAACCCGTTTGGATGGCAGCCGCCAGCGAACCCTTGCTGTTCAAAGATACCGGCGCTTATTTTGAGACGACCAAATTTTTGGATTACATCCTGACGATTGCTGAACCTGACGGCAATTCTTGATTCTGAAACCCTATACGACGCGTCACAACGATTTAAACATCTCAATGT
Organism: uncultured beta proteobacterium; assembly: GCA_963841045.1. GTDB lineage: Bacteria > Pseudomonadota > Gammaproteobacteria > Burkholderiales > Burkholderiaceae_C > Aalborgiella. Next base: position 157,759 of record CAWJBD010000003.1, read on the forward strand.
GCACAATGCCAACTTCTTCAAACGGCTCGCCACGCACTTTGAAACCTGATTTTTCGTAGAAACCTGCTGCACTTTGCTGCGCATGCAGCAGCACCTCATGGTCTCCGCGTGCTTGGGCAGCATTGGTGAGAACATCCAAAACTTGCTTGCCAAAATGGCTGCCACGCAAGACGCGCTTGGCAGCCATGCGCCCAATTTTGCTGACACCAGGTGCAGCAACCAGCAAACGGCCGGTAGCCAAAGGCATGTTCATGCGGTTGTACACCACGGCATGCACGGCCGTTTTGTCGGCTTCATCCCACTCGTCTTCACGCGCAATGCCTTGCTCTTCTACAAACACTTCGGTGCGAACGGCTGCGGCATCACGTTCTAACGCTTGCCAAGTGCCGACTTGAATACGCGTCATCGCGTCACCGCGTTCAAAACTTTCTAACATGTCACGCAAGACATCTGGCACCCGGCGCGAAGTTTGTGTCGCGGGGTCGGCATACACATAGAGCAATTCACCACCGATTAAAAGTTTTTCGCCATGAAAAATAGCGCCTTCAAACAGCATGGATGAGTTGCCAATTTTGGCGCAGCGCAAAGCCACGTCCAAGCGATCGTCATAGCGCGCAGAGGCAAAATACTCCAGCGTGGCTTTCTTCACGTACAAATCACCGCCCAATTGGTGCATGGCTTCTTCATAGGGCAATGCCAGTGATCGCCAGTAATCGGCAATGGCCGTATCAAAGTACATCAAGTAATGCCCATTGAACACAATTTTTTGCATGTCCACTTCGACCCAACGCACACGCAAGCGGTGAAAAAATCGAAAGTCTGCTCGTTTCATGGATATCTCCTCACATTTTGGTTTTTACGCATCTTAGCTTGCCCAGTAGATAAATTCAAAATCTTGCAGAGCGAAAATTCAGAGTAGAGGCGGCAATGCTTTAGCCAAATAGTCAAACACCGCACGGATGCGCTGATTCGAACGAATCTCTCTGTGCACAGCCAGCCACATGGGCAGTGGTGGAATTTTCAGCATGGGTAAAATTTTGACCAAGTCTGTTTGACTGCGGCCCATGTAGTCAGCCACAAAACCAATGCCACAGGCTGCACACAGGGCTTGCCACTGCACAATCAAATCATCGCTGCGAATCGCAAACGCTTCTTTGCCCAAGCTTTGTCCATAGTTGGCAAAGCCGCGAATCATCACATCATCGGTGTCGTAACCTATCAAAGTGTGGTTCAACAAATCATCAGGCGCTTGTGGTGTGCCAAAGCGCGCCAGATAGCTTTTGTGCGCGTACACCCCCACCGTCACTGAGCCCAATTTTTTAGCAATCAATGTGCCTTGGTCGGGCTGTACCATACGCACAGCAATATCGGCTTCGCGCCGCAGCAAATTACTGACTTGATTGCTGCTCACCAATTCAATTTGAATCTCAGGTAGCGCATCACGCATGCTGGCCAAAATCGGCGGCAACAATTGGTAGGCGACAGGTTGGCTGGCTGTAATACGCACTGTCCCCTGAACTTGCGTTTGTTTGGCCTGCAACTGCCGCGCCAATTGCAAAGCGCCCAACTCCATGGATCGTGCTGCATCTGCCAAGCTCAATGCCGTTGCTGTGGGCTGCAAACCGCGACCCGTGCGCTCAAACAACACCACACCCATTTGCGCCTCCAACTGTGCCACCTGCCGCCCCACTGTGGGTTGAGTGGTTTGCAATTTCTTGGCCGCACCCAAGAGACTGCCCGCATCCAACGCAGCCAGGAAAGCGCGTATCAAATGCCAGTCAAATTGATTATTCATTTATGCATATCTGTTGAACATAGTTAGGCAATTGTGCATAACTTTGATCGCTTTGACAATAGCTTTAACCCAATCTCTACACAAACCGATCAAGGAAAGCCATGAACACAATTAGCCCATCCGTCCACACCGTTTTAGGCGCAGGCCAAGTGGCCAAAGCCACCATAGCGGTTTTGCGCGAACGTGGTTTACCTGTGCGCGTGGTGCATAAGAGTGGCACTTTTCCCAAGCAGGAAGGTGTTGATGTGGTGGCTGCCGATGTGAACGACTTGGCGCAATTGACTGCTGCATTCAAAGGCTCTGCTGTCGTCTACATGTGCGCCATGCCAGCCTACCATCGTTGGGCAGAAGAATTTGACGTGATGATGCAAAACGTTATTTCTGCCTGCGAAGCCAACAACAGCAACTTGGTCTTTGCCGACAATTTGTACATGTACCAAGAGTCACCCAGCACCGCACTGACTGAAGACACTCCACAGCAACCAATCACCAAAAAAGGCGTGGTGCGGGCGCGCATTGCCAACATGGTTTTAGAGGCGCACAAAGCTGGAAAAATCAAAACCTCAATCGCACGCGCATCGGACTTCATAGGTCCAGGAATTAAAAATAGCATGCTGGGCGAACGATTTTTTCCACCGCTGTTGACGGGAAAAATCGTACGCTGGTTTGGCAAGCCCGATGTGGCTCACAGCTACACCTATGTGCCGGATTTTGCGAATGCACTGGTTGAACTGGGTGTGGATGGTCAAGGCTGGGGCGAGGCTTGGCACGTGCCCACCTGCGTGACCTGCACAGCCAATGAAGTGGCAGCGCAAACGGCAGCGCTGGTTCATCAAACACCCAAAATCGTGCCAACTGGTGCATGGATGTTGCGCATGGTCGGCATCTTCTTGCCTGCCGCCAAAGAAATGATTGAAATGCTGCCCCACTTTGAAACGCACTATGTGGTAGACGACAGCAAATGGCGTAGCCGCATGAAGTCACGTGCCACGCCGTGGCCTGAGGCGCTGGCAGCGACTGTCGCCAGCTTTAAGGCATAAATTTTCACCTTAGACGGCGTATTAATTGATTGTTTAGCTATATTAAATATAGCATCAGCACGACAGTCTACTCTGCCGTGTTGGCATCACATCAAGGCTGAATATTGAACCAAATCTCGTTTTTGCGCATGAACCATGGCGTAAAAGGCGCGTTGTAGCGCGAATACAGCGGCTCACCTTGGGTTTTGACACCCGCTTTGGCCAGCGCAGTTTTGAGAATATTCAAATGTTCATCGTAGTTGCTCTGCGACCAACTTCCTGAATAGCGATGCGCCGCCACCGTTTTACCAGCCACTTGACGTAACTTGACCTGAGGGTCGGTAGGCTCTGGCAAAGTAGCCAAGGTATACGCGCTTGGCATCATGAACTGCACCAAGAAACCATTGCTGGTCGGCGTTTGCACCACTGGCGCTGTCATGTCAATCTTGGTAGATGCTGTTGATGCTGAAGACGTGACCGGTGTTTGTACCACGGGTGCTGTCATCTCTAGCTTGCGTTCGCCTTTGTTCTTACCAAAGATGTAGCCACCCAATAAGCTGAAGGCTTGGTTGCCCGCATCCGCTTCTGGCCCAGGCACAACAACTTCGGCCACGATGTAAGGCTCATATTTGCGAATTTCATAAACATCGTTGCTTTGCACCACAACATAGCTGGGTTGCTCAATGGCCTGCGTTGCTGTCGATGTCATCAGCAAACTGCCGATGGCCGATGCCGCAAGAACGGATTTAAAAACTTGAATCCCCTTCATCTGCTTACTCCTTAGTCGCTGTGATTAGCATTGACTATTTGAAGCCATTTGAAGCGATTGCAAGCCTATCACAATATACAACTCAAACGCTATACATTTAATAGCGCCTTAGGCAATAAATACGCCGGCTATAGGCCAGTTTTATATATAAAACTGGCCAAGATGCTGAATGTGGCGACTTAATGAATCGCTTTAAACCGCATGCGCTTGGGCTTGGCGCCCTCTTCACCTAGGCGGCGCTTTTTGTCTTCTTCGTACTCTTGGTAGTTGCCGTTGTAGAAGGTCCATTGGCTGTCGCCTTCGCAGGCCAAAATGTGGGTGGCGATGCGGTCTAAGAACCAACGATCGTGGCTGATGACCATGACAGAGCCAGCGAATTCTAAGAGTGCATCTTCCAACGCGCGCAAGGTTTCCACGTCCAAGTCGTTGGATGGCTCGTCCAACATCAACACGTTGCCGCCCGCAATCAAAGTTTTGGCCAAGTGCAAACGACCGCGTTCACCACCTGATAGCGTACCGACGCGTTTTTGCTGGTCTTGACCATTGAAGTTGAAACGTCCGCAGTATGCGCGGCTGGGCATTTGGAATTTGCCCACGGTCAAAATATCCAAACCACCAGAGACGTCTTCCCACACGGTTTTGGCATTTTCCAATTCATCGCGATGCTGGTCTACAAACGCCATGCGCACGGTTTTACCGATTTTCACTTCGCCGCTGTCTGGCTGTTCTTTGCCAGCGATGAGTTTGAACAAAGTGGATTTACCCGCGCCGTTGGGACCGATGATTCCGACGATGGCACCAGCTGGTACTTGGAAGCTCAAGTTATCAATCAACACGCGGTCACCAAACGATTTGGTGACGTTTTTGAATTCAATCACTTCGTTACCCAAACGCTCGGCCACGGGAATAAAAATCTCTTGCGTCTCGTTACGTGCTTGGTATTCGTAATCAGACAATTCTTCAAAGCGGGCCAAGCGCGATTTGCTTTTGGCTTGTCGTGCTTTGGGGTTTTGGCGAGACCATTCCAATTCTTTCTTCAAAGCCTTGGTGCGTGCCTCTTCGCCCTTTTGTTCTTGCGCCAAGCGCACTTGTTTTTGCTCTAACCAGCCGCTGTAGTTGCCTTTCCATGGAATGCCGTTGCCACGGTCCATTTCCAAAATCCACTCTGCGGCGTTGTCCAAAAAGTAACGGTCATGGGTAATGGCCACCACGGTGCCCGAATAGCGTTGTAAAAATTGCTCCAACCAATCCACCGATTCAGCATCCAAATGGTTGGTGGGTTCGTCCAGCAAGAGCATTTCGGGTTTGGACAAAAGCAAAGCGCAAAGCGCCACGCGGCGCTTTTCACCACCCGACAGCACGCCAATTTTGGCATCCCATGGTGGCAGACGCAGCGCATCGGCGGCGATTTCAAGTTGGTGTTCACTGTCGGTACCTGCTGTCGCAATGATGGCTTCTAACTCGGCTTGTTCGGCGGCCAGTGCATCAAAGTCAGCGTCTTCTGCGCCATAGGCGATATAGACTTCTTCCAAGCGCGCTTTGGCGGCAAACACTTTGCCCATGCCAGCTTCCACGCTTTCGCGCACGGTGTGTTCGTTGTTAAGTTGTGGCTCTTGCGGCAAATAACCGATGTGCAAACCCGGCATCGGCGTGGCTTCACCTTCAAACTCTTTGTCCACACCCGCCATGATTTTGAGCAAGCTGGACTTGCCTGAACCATTGACGCCCAGCACACCAATTTTGGCGCCTGGGAAAAAGCTGAGAGACACGTCTTTGATGATTTGACGCTTGGGCGGAACCGTCTTGCTCAGATGGTTCATGGTAAATACGTATTGGGCCATTTTGTTTTAAAAATCCGAAATTTCTGGGGAATGAAAAGCGTTCAAGCGAATGATTCAACAGAATATCGCTACGCCAGCCTCGTATTATCGCAGTTATCGAAATACCGATTCAGCAACCGCAAGGCAAAAAAAAGAGCGCCATGGCGCTCTTTTTGTAGTGAACTGTGCTCAAAAAAAATCAAGCTCCGTTTGCTGCGCAAATTTGACTGATAGTCAATACAAGTTCCTTGCTTTGCACGCCTTCTAAGCTACCATCAGGCTTCTTTCCTGTTGCAAAGAATGTTAGATAATTCGTAGATTCTTCAAAATCTCCAGAGCACACGATTTGAACGGTATAAGTGCTTCCAGTATTTTGCGGATTGATCAGTGTATTTGGATACTCAGTTGCCACGCGAGAGCTATCTTCAAATGTAAATTTGTAGCTCTCAATCCCATCAGGATCAGTTGCGGTAATTTCACAATTCATGGTGGCTTCAGGCAAAGCTATGTTCATAGGAAAAGCTTCTACAGGTGTGCATGTCAATGAACCTAATGTCAGTGGCGTGTTTGCGACAACTGGCTTGGGCGCGGGGGTACTTAAGCAGCCCGCACCTTTCACTTTGACTTTGAAAACTGCATTGGTGCCATCGGGTGCTGTGATGGTGAACTCAACTGGGTTGGTGTAATCACGCGCCACGCGGGGGTCTGGGCTGACCGATGCGCCAAAGGTTTCAGCGGCAATCGTCATGTTTTCGATGGTCGTGGCACAGTTGCCCAGTTCACTCAAGTCAATCACCACAATTTCACCTTCAACCTTGCCTTTGATGCCTTGGGCACTGAAATCGGCGTTGACGATAGTGGGGTCAGAGCTGCTGCAGCCAGCGAGTATTGATAAAGCAATGCCAAGCCCTGCAAAGAATTGAATTAATTTTGATGTTGATTTCATGGTGCTTTCCTTTCGCTTTTAACGGTTAATCTTTAATACCTGTAGCAATCCAAAAATGAGCGAATCATTCAATTAAATTAGGACAAATATCCCCAGCAGAAATGGTAATCCTACTTAAACTTTCCGATTCCTCACTGCCATCAGGCATCTTGCCTGCAACATTGATTTGTAAGACTATGGGTTGATCATCGTAAAAAGTATTGCTACAACTTAATTCCACCAGTATTTTGTCCCCTTCCTGCTTATGTGATTTTAGGGAGCTTGAATAGAAATCTTCGCTCTCTCCGTAATTTAACTGCACGTCATAGTATGCAACTCCATCGGGATCAACCGCAGAAATCTCACAGTAAACTGTGGTTTCATCACTTTCTGCTAGGGTTAATGGCTTGAATCTCACTGGCTGACATGTAAAGTCACCCAAATCAAGCGGTGTGTTTTTAACCACTGGCTTGGGAGCGGGGGTACTTATGCAACCAGCGCCTTTCACCTTGACTTTGAAAACTGCTTTGGTGCCATCGGGTGCAGTCACGGTGAATTCAACAGGATTGGTGTAGTCACGCGCAACGCGTGGATCTGGGCTGACCGATGCGCCAAAGGTTTCTGCAGCGATGGTCATGTTTTCAATGGTGGTGGCGCAGTTGCCCAGATCACTCAAGTCAATCACCACAATTTCACCTTCGACCTTGCCTTTGATGCCCTGGGCACTGAAGTCGGCCGCAACATTTGTTGGGTCAGAACTGCTACAGGCTGCCAACAAAGACAAAGCCATACCCAGTGCCAATGTCGATTTGATGATTCTTTTAATGTTGTTCATATATTTCCTTATCGTTAACTTAAGAAGTACACAAAAGTAACGTTATCACAATATGAGAACTATTGCACACTTTTTTTACTGGGTTAAACCCGCACAAATAGGGTCTGCAAAGGCACATCTCCTACTTGTCGACTCGCATGACCATGGTGTTTGGGGTCAAAAACTGCGCCCAATGGCAAGGTGTCGTTGGAAAAAAACGATTCGCCAGCTTTAAAAATACGCGATGAGCCGTCTTGCAAAAATATTTCCATCGCACCACTCAAAACCACCAGCCATTGCGGCGTGGTGGTGCAATGAAAACTACTTTTGAAACCGACAGGACTTTGCCTAAACTGAAAACCTCCACTGGATTGCAAAGGCGACAGCTTGGCCTCTGGCTTACCATCAGTCAAGTGCAAAGCTTCCTCACGGAATTTGGCGAATCCGTCGGTATCGGTGTAAAGAATGGTTTGTGTGATTTGTGACATAGCTGTGCAAAATTTCGGTTGAGATGCGTGGATTGTAGGGAAAGCTACTTGTAAGAACCCATTTCATTGCGATATATCAAGCTTTTTGTTCGCAACGGGCGTAGAGTCAGGTTGTAGAGTAGTTTTCAAACAAAAAGAGGAAGACAAATGACCTTACTTGACTTTGCCCGCGGTCCAGCTCTGTACCTGTCCTTGTTCATCTTTGTTCTAGGGACAGGATGGCGTTTGTTGCATCTGTGGCGACGACCGCGCATGCCTGATCTATCACCCGCGCGTGAAGGTATGCCTAGCAACACCGTTGCTGCACGCAAAGCCATTGTGCGAGGCATGTGGCCACGCCAAGAGTTTGGGCAAGCGGCACTGGTGACCACTTACAACGGCTATATCTTTCACATTGGTTTGGCGGTGGTATTTTTGGGCTATGCGCCGCACATCGCTTTTATCCAACGAATCACCTGGCTATCGTGGCCAGCCCTGCCCGATGTGGTGATGTACTTTGCTGCGGCAGCAACCATTATGTCCTTGCTGTTTGCTCTCTACTGGCGCTTGACCGATGCAGTGTTACAGCGGATTTCGAATTCGAATGATTGGATCACCTGGACGGTAACTTTTTTGCCGATGATCACAGGCATGGCGGTTATTAATGAAGCTTCAGTTATCACCGTAGCGCGTGAACAGGTGATTTACCCAACACCGTTGGCTATCCATCTTTTGTCTTTGGAGTTATTGTTGATTTGGTTTCCATTTGGCAAGCTGATGCATGCCATATTGTTTGCATTTTCACGTGGCAGCACGGGCATACGATTTAACCACAGAGGAGTAGAACTATGAGTACGGCGACCGAAGTTTTACATCCTAGCTTTGACAAACAAGGCACGACCAGCGACAGCGATCGTTTGAAATCCGCAGTCAGCAGTTTTCTGACTGACTTTGGTACGACGACAGCCCTGCATTTAGAAGCCTGTGTGCATTGTGGTTTGTGCGCCCAAGCCTGTCATTTCCATTTGGCAACGGGTGATGCCAAATACACACCCATATTGAAGTTAGAACCCCTGCGTCGTGCTTACCAACGTGAAGCCAGTGCTTTTTCACCTTGGTTGAAAAAATTAGGTTGGTACAAAGAGCCCAGCATTGAAGACTTAGAGCGTTGGCAAGAGCTGGTGTATGACTCTTGCAATATGTGCGGACGCTGCACAGTGGCTTGCCCGATGGGAATTGACATAGCTGAATTGGTGCGCGATACCCGCCATGGCATGTACAAAGCTGGCTTGCTACCCGAGCGCATGGCGCTGATGGACAGAACCGCGCAACAATGGAACAGCACCGCCACACCTGGTGAAGACTTACCTGACATCTTGGCCGAAGTGTCCAAAGAACACGGCGTCGAAATTCCTTGCGATTTGGCATCCGCAGATATATTGGTGACTGCAGCGCCAGCCGAACTGGGCGAACATACCAAAGCCATGGCCGATGCTGCAAAGATATTGAACACAAGCGGCGTGCGCTGGACCATGCACCAAGAAGGTTTTGATGCCTCCAACATTGGTTTCAACAACGGGGATGTTGCTCTGCAAGAAAAGCTGACCCGTGCTTTGATAGATACCGCCGTCAAAATTGGCGCACACACCGTGCTCTTGCCCGAGTGTGGCCATGCTTATGGTGCAGCACGATGGGAAGCCGCCAGATGGTATGGCAAGGCACTGCCTGTGCGTGTGATTCACATGACAGAGTTTTTAGACGAAATGCTGGCGAATGGGAAAATCAAGGTCAACAAAATCAAACATACCGCTACCTTTCATGACCCATGCCAAATTGTGCGACGCGGTGGTTTGGAAGCTGCCGCCAGACGTGTCATCTCAGCACTGGGCTTGGAATTGGTTGAGCTAGAAAACCACGGCACCACCGGATTTTGCTGCGGTGGTGGCGGTGGCGTGGTCTCTAACCAGCGTGCCACACCTTTGCGCTACAAAGTATTTGCCATGAAGCAAGCGCAAGTTGAAGCAACGGGTACGCAACACTTCGTTACCAGTTGTGGGCAATGTCGCATCACCTTAGAGATGGGTGCTAAAAATGCCAATTGGGACAAACATGTTGACAGCCTGCTAGAAATGGTGGCTGACAATTTAATTCAGAACTAAACAATCTGAAGATTTTTGATTCATATCTAACGATCGGGTTTAAACAGTACCCCAACAAGAATCCGTTCACTCATTTGAATCGATTCATTTTGAATGAATGACTGATTTGCTATATATTTAATAGCATCGTAGGCAATAAATATGCCGGATACAGATGAATTTTACTTATAAACAAGTCAGCTAAACGTCTACCCACGATTAAAACTTGGGTTAGTTAAAGAGTGACATCACTTAAAAGTGTATGGAATTTCTTTCGAACTGGATGGTATTCGCCAATGGTCAGGGTCGTCATACTGGTAGGCCAAATCAACCGCATTCAGTAAAACGCTGATTTCTGAGCCGTAATTTTGCACACCATGCCAGACTTTTGGGGGAATGACAATCAGCATGGGTCTTTGTGCGCCCATTTTGTATTCGGTTAACAAACCATAAGTCGGCGAGTCCTGCCGCGCATCAAACAACACCACTCTGAATTGCCCGGTGACGGCAAAAAGCCTATCAGTCGTTTTGCTATGCGCATGCCATGCGCTAATATGGCCTGGATGCATGGTAGAGACGAAAACCTGATCCACGCTCGGTGCGGATGTCAGCCACTCGCTTCGCATTACCTCAGTCAAATGACCATAGTCGGTCATGACTGGTTTGATTTCAATGATTGAAACACCTTCGATTTGTTTGTTTCGGCTGGGTACCCAGTTTTTAGTCATGCTTGCAGCATCTTGCTGTGCTTCTGACAATAGCCAATTTTTATTTTCATTCATATAGAACTCCGAAAAGAATTAGCCACGCTGATTGACCAAACAAACTACAAACCACGTCGCTTTCTAGCCATTTTAATGACTGACCCTTTTCTCGGATAACGCAGCCAATAAGCTAGATCAGGTGGGAAATATTTTCAGCTTAAACAGTATTTTTCTGCCCATTAAACCCACCAAACGTCGAATAGCCAAGCCTATCTTCATCGTGATCGCATTTTGAAGCTGTGCCCCGTATGCAGATGAGACGGCTTGTCCAAGTGCCGTGGTGTCACAGGCAATTTTGTACCATTTTTCGTGCTCTATCATTTGCCGTTCTGAATAAGCATTGATACGCGTAGCAGAATTCAAAATCACGGCAGTGACGACTGGATTAGCTAAAATCTTTGCACCTGTTTGATGCGCACGGTACAACCAATCTTGCGATGGAATGCTGTGAATGTCTCTCGACAATCGCCAAGTGCCAACTTTATCAGTCAAAGTTGTTTTAAAAAGCCAAAGGCTTGCTGGTGCAATCATCCAAGGCTGATAGGCTTGAATATGACCTACTGTAGCGCCCGATAATGACATTGGCGCTTGATATGGCACCCATAAAGCTTGACTGAACACCAAATCAGCATCAGACTTTTCAAGCAGCTCCATGCTGCTTTGCAGATGGTTGCTGCACCACATGTCATCATGATTCAGAAATGCAATGTATTTGCCTTTGGCTAAAGACATGCCCATGTTATTCGGGCCCGATTGTTCGCCTACATTGCTTTCCAAATTGATGAATTGAATGCGCGAATCATTGAAAGCAGCGACAACTTGTTCTGTGTCGTCGGTGCAGCGATCACCTACTACGATCAGCTCCCAATCTTGAAAGCTATTTTTAAGCAGCGACCCAATCGAAAATTGCAATAAATTGCTTCGATTGAAGGTCGCCATCACCACGCTGATGGTGGGCTTATTTTTGCTATGCAAAGTCGGGCATTTTGTCAAAGTTCAAATACTGGTAGACCTTGCCACTGGCAGCAGTCAGCACGCCCATGTCGGCCATGTATTCTTCTTTGCTTGGAATGCGTCCCAGCTTAGAGCAAATCGCTGCCAATTCAGCAGAACCGAGATAGACATTGCTGTTTTTACCCAAGCGATTCGGGAAATTGCGAGTGGATGTGGAGAAGACAGTTGCGCCCTCTTTCACTTGTGCTTGGTTGCCCATGCACAAACTGCAACCTGGCATTTCCATGCGTGCACCTGCACTGCCCAAGACGTTGTAGTGACCTTCGTCGCTCAATTGATGGGCATCCATTTTGGTCGGTGGTGCTATCCATAACTTAACAGGAATATCGCGTTTGTTTTCCAGTAATTTGGATGCAGCGCGGAAGTGACCAATGTTGGTCATGCAAGAGCCGATGAACACTTCATCAATCTTTGCACCTGCAACATCAGACAAGGTTTTCACATCATCTGGATCATTCGGGCAAGCCACGATTGGCTCATGAATGTCGGCCAAGTCAATTTCAATCACAGCTGCGTATTCGGCATCGGCATCGCCTTTGAGCAATTGTGGATTGGCCAACCATGCTTCTTGCGCGGCAATGCGGCGTGCCAAGGTGCGTTTGTCTTCGTAGCCGTTGGCAATCATGTTCTTCATCAATGCAATGTTGCTATTGAGGTATTCAATGATGGGCTCTTTGTTCAAATGCACGGTGCAACCACCAGCTGAGCGTTCGGCTGAAGCATCTGACAATTCAAATGCTTGTTCCACTTTCAAATCTGGCAAGCCTTCGATTTCTAGAATGCGACCAGAGAAAATATTGACTTTGCCTTGCTTGGCCACGGTCAACAAACCTGCTTTGATGGCATACAAAGGAATGGCGTTGACCAAATCACGCAATGTGATACCGGGTTGCATTTTGCCTTTGAAACGCACCAAAACAGACTCTGGCATATCCAATGGCATCACACCTGTGGCTGCGCCAAATGCCACCAAGCCAGAACCCGCTGGGAAGCTGATACCGATTGGGAAACGAGTGTGGCTGTCGCCACCAGTGCCTACTGTATCGGGCAAAAGCAAGCGGTTTAACCATGAGTGAATCACACCATCGCCTGGGCGCAAACTGATACCACCGCGTGTGCTGATGAAGTCTGGCAGTTCGTGGTGCATTTTCACATCCACTGGTTTGGGGTAAGCGGCTGTGTGGCAGAACGATTGCATCACCAAATCAGCACTGAAACCTAGGCAAGCCAAGTCTTTCAACTCGTCTCGGGTCATTGGACCAGTAGTGTCTTGTGAACCAACACTGGTCATTTTGGGTTCGCAATACGTGCCTGGACGCACGCCCTGGCCTTCTGGCAAGCCGCATGCGCGTCCCACCATTTTTTGCGCCAATGTGAAACCTTTTTTGGTATCGACTGGGTTTTGCGGCAAGCGGAACAAAGTTGAAACTGGCAGCTTCAAGGCTTCACGCGCTTTGGCGGTCAAGCCACGACCAATGATGAGCGGAATGCGGCCGCCGGCGCGCACTTCATCCAACAGCACATCGCTCTTGATTTTGAATTCGGCAATCACTTGTCCGTCTTTCAAAGCTTTGCCTTCATAAGGACGCAGCTCAACCACATCGCCCATGTTCATTTTGCTCACATCCAATTCAATCGGCAATGCGCCAGAATCTTCCATGGTGTTGTAGAAAATCGGGGCAATTTTGCCACCCAAGCACACGCCACCAAAACGTTTGTTTGGCACAAACGGAATGTCTTCGCCGGTGAACCACAGCACCGAGTTGGTAGCAGATTTGCGCGATGAGCCTGTGCCCACCACGTCGCCCACATACGCCACCAAGTTGCCCTTGGATTTCAAGTCGTTGATGAACTTCACAGGGCCGCGCTTGCCATCTTCTTCAGGGGTGATGCCAGGGCGCGCATTTTTGTGCATGGCCAATGCGTGCATTGGAATGTCTGGGCGGCTGAAGGCATCAGGCGCTGGTGACAAATCATCGGTATTGATTTCACCCGCCACCTTGAAAATGGTCAGCATGATGGACTTTGGTACTTCCGGACGGCTGGTGAACCATTCGGCATCGGCCCAGCTTTGCAAAACTGCTTTGGCAAAGGCATTGCCTTTATCGGCTTTTTCTTTGACGTCGTGAAATTGGTCAAACATCAGCAAGGTTTTTTTCAAACCTTCAGCGGCCTCTGCTGCCACGTCTTTGTCATCCAACAAGGCGACCAATGGGCTGATGTTGTAACCACCCAGCATGGTTCCCAGCAAAGTAGTTGCTTGGGCACGGCTGATGAGCTTGCAAGTTTCGGTGCCGTGCGCCACAGCAGCCAAATAACTGGCTTTGACTTTGGCGGCATCGTCCACGCCTGCGGGCACGCGATGAGTAATGAGATCGACCAAAGTCGCTTCTTCACCAGCTGGTGGTGATTTGAGCAACTCAATCAATTCTGCTGTTTGTTTGGCAGACAAAGGCAGGGGCGGTATGCCCAAAGCTGCGCGTTCGGCGACATGGGTACGGTAAGCTTGTAACATGGGTTTCTCCTCTTCAAAATAATATCTAAAACGTTAAAAATAATTGGCGATTGATGCGTCCAGAGTTTTACCAGTTTGGTGTGCACGCTCCAGCACTTGCCAATAGAAACGGTAACTGGCACGATCATGTAAGACACCCTTCACACTGACGGGCGCCCAATCAGATTTGGCTAGCTTTATCAATGATATGAGTGGCCTCATCAATCGCACTGTCTTCGGGTGAAAATGCAGCCAATATGGGACGAATTTGGCTAGGGTGAATACTCCACATGCGGGTATAACCAAAGTCATTGGCCGCTTTTGTAGCTGCACTTTGAATCGCTTGTAGATCCGCAAACTCGGTCACCACACAATGCGAAGGCACTTTGCCATGTGCATGGCATGCGCTTGAGATGGCCAGCTTGGCACGCACCACCAAAGGGTGTTCAAACTGACCTCTCACGCCAGAAGTGCCCATGGCAGAGGCTGGTATCGCACCCCCATGACTGGAGACAAAGTCCATCAGGCCAAAACTGATACTCTGAACACGCGGATGTGCCGCAATATCAAATGCATGGTGAATGGCTTTGGGTGACTCCAACAAGACGTGAATCGGAATCGGATGCAGGCAATGTTTGCTGGCCGCATCAATTGCTTTAACTGCATTTTCAACATCTGCAACAGATTCCACTTTGGGTATCATGACATGCGCCAAATGATGCCCCGCTTGCGCAACGATGATGTCAATATCCGATTCAAAAGCCGGGTGATCCAGCGCATGCACTCGCACAGCAATGCGTGGTCTGGTTTTATCTGGCGCATTGATTGCTATGATTTTTGTAGCATTATAGGCGGTATTTATGCTGGCTACAACCATATTTGCATGATCAACTTCGCCGCCAACAGGTGCGCCATCCTCACAATCGAGTGTGACATCAAAAACGCAGGAGCCAAACTCTTGTGTCAGCTCAGATTGCAGTTGCAAACTCTTTTTAATTCGTGCTTCAACGCCACAATAGTGGTCACAAACTGGTAGCGAAACCGCCACAGCTTGTGCCCCTAAAAGTACGTCACGTGGATGCACAGACAATTTCGCCCCCACGCTTTTCACTGCGTGTAAGTCGCTGCCCCCCGAGGGGTCGTTCGCGTCTTGGGGCGGCCCTGCATCGCTCATCATTTAAACGAGGTGTGCAACGCCTTTTTGCTCTTCGGTCAATTCGGCGAGTGTCTTGTTGATGCATTCTTGGCTGAATGCATCAATGGTCAAACCTTCAACCAATTTGTATTCGCCGTCTTCACAGGTGACTGCAAAGCCAAACAACATGTCTTTAGGAATGCCGTATTGACCGTCTGATGGGATACCCATGGTGACCCACTTGCCGTTGGTGCCGAGCGCCCAGTCGCGCATGTGGTCGATGGCTGCGCCAGCAGCAGATGCGGCAGAAGACAAACCACGCGCAGCGATGATGGCTGCACCACGCTTGCCAACGGTTGGCAAGAAGGTATTGGCATTCCAATCTTGGTCGTTGATCATGTCTTGAACAGATGCGCCATTGATTTTGGCAAAACGGTAGTCTGCATACATAGAAGGAGAATGGTTACCCCACACAACCATTTGTTCAATGTCGTTAACGGCTTTGCCAGTTTTGGCAGCGATTTGTGACAAAGCACGGTTGTGATCCAAACGCATCATGGATGTGAAGTTTTTGCGTGGCAAATCAGGCGCGCTCTTCATGGCGATGTAGGCATTGGTATTGGCTGGGTTGCCAACCACCAAAACTTTCACATTGCGGCTGGCAACTGCATTCAGTGCTTTACCTTGTGCAGTGAAAATTTGTGCATTGACAGCCAACAGTTCAGCACGTTCCATACCTGGGCCACGTGGACGTGAACCGATGAGCAATGCGTAATCCACATCTTTGAACGCTGTCATTGGGTCGCTGTGCGCTTCCATGCCCACCAAGAGTGGGAATGCACAGTCCTGCAATTCCATCATCACACCTTGCAAAGCCTTTTGCGGGCCTTCTACGGGCACTTCCAGCAATTGCAAAATAACGGGTTGGTCTTTACCGAGCATTTCGCCCGATGCAATACGAAACAAGATGGCGTAACCAATTTGACCTGCAGCACCAGTTACGGCAACACGGACGGGCTTTTTGCTCATAGAAAACTCCAATAAAATTAAAAGGAAGGATAAAAATAAAGCGTGAATGTATAAACAAGTGTGAGTTTACTATGGAAAACCCTATAAATCAACTTGTCTTATGTCTTATATAAGATATGATAGACACCATGGCCAAGAATGAGCAAAGCAATCAAAAAGCAAGTACCGTTGCTGTCGATACGCTGACAGCGCCCGATTTTGGTGCGCCCGCATTCAGCCCCTTGTACCAGCAAATCAAAACATTGATGCTGCAAAGCTTGCAAGCCGGCGAATGGAAACCAGGCGAGGCCATACCCAGCGAAATGGATTTGGCAACGCGCTTTCGCGTGAGTCAAGGCACCATGCGCAAAGCCATTGATGAATTGTCTGCTGACAATTTGCTAGTGAGGCGTCAAGGTAAGGGTACATTTGTGGCCACCCATGCTGAATCACATGTTCAGTATCGGTTTTTAAAGTTGGTTCCTGATGCGGGCGATCAAAATACCGAAGGGCCGGCTGACCGCCGTATCGTGGCTTGTAAAAAAATTCGCGCCACTGCTGAAATTGCCAAATTACTCAACTTACGCACGGGCGACCCTGTATTGCAAGCGCAACGTATTTTGTCTTTTGCGGGCGTACCAACCATTTTGGAAGATATTTGGCTACCAGGCATTCCCTTCAAAGGATTAACCGCAGAACGTTTGGCACAGTACCATGGACCCATGTACGCCCTCTTTGAAACTGAATTTGATGTTCGCATGGTTCGCGCGGTGGAGAAAATTCGCGCCGTTCCTTCTGACGAAGAACAAAGCCTATTGCTGCACATTGAGCAGAAAACACCACTTTTGTGTGTAGAGCGCATTGCCTATACCTATAAAGATACCCCCATGGAATTGCGCAAAGGTTATTACTTGACAGATACCCACCATTACAGGAACGAACTAAGCTGATTAATTTAACTGTATATAAGGCAGCGCTTATGGTGAAATTTTCCAGTCAGTTTGCTGCGGTGCAATACAATCACTTTTTTGGGAAAATTTGACGCTATTTGAAAGACGACCATGACAGAACAAACCAATCAATTAAAACCCAATCGTCCAGAGTTTCGCAATATCCATGCGGTTAAAGATCTCACCACTTACCGCATGCCTGCAGCGGCCATCGTTTCCATTTTGCACCGCGCCAGCGGCGCCATCTTGTTTTTGCTATTGCCTTTGATAGCTTGGGCATTTGGAAAATCCATCCTGTCAGAAGTTTCTTACACCAGTCTCACTTCAATTTTTCGAGATGGCGCAAGTTTTTTACCAGGTTGGTTTTTTAAATTGATTGCCATCTCTGTAATTTGGGCTTTTTTGCACCATTTGTGTGCGGGTTTACGTCATTTGGTCATGGATTTGGATCACAGCAAAACGTCTAAAACATTTGGCAAAAGTTCAGCGCAAGTTGTTTTTGGTATTAGCCTGTTGTTAACCCTAGTTTTGGGCGCAAAGGTTTTTGGTTTTTACTGAACACACCCACTCTAATCATTATTATGACTACAACAACTACTAAAAATCCAGCATCCAAAACGGCATTGCGCCATTGGAAAGGTCAACGCATCACTGCTACTTTGATCGTCATTTTTACACTGCTCATTCTGGCGCAATTGGTCTTTAACAAAGGTCCACTTGGCTATGAATTATGGGCTGGTATATTTTCACCAACTTGGATGCGCATCTTAACCATCGTTGTCGTCCTTGGTATTGCATGGCATGCATGGTTAGGCATGTGCGAAATCTTCATGGACTACATCAAATCTGCGGGTTTGAAGACTGGTTTGCAATTCTTCACTGCTCTTTGGCTATTGGTTTCAGTCGCTTGGTTTGTCTCAGTGCTGTGGAAGTTTTAACACACGCACCAACTTAAAACCACCGAAATAAAAATATCAAACACTATGAATCAATCAAACAACATTCCAAAACGTAAATTCGATGTCGTCATCGTAGGCGCTGGTGGATCAGGTATGCGTGCTTCGTTGCAATTGGCACGCGCTGGCTTGAATGTCGCTGTCCTGTCAAAAGTATTCCCTACACGATCACACACCGTAGCGGCACAAGGCGGTATTGGTGCATCGCTGGGCAATATGAACTCTGACAACTGGCATTACCATTTTTACGATACCGTCAAAGGTTCGGATTGGTTAGGTGATCAAGATGCCATTGAATTCATGTGCCGTGAAGCCCCGAAGGTCGTTTATGAGCTCGAACACATGGGCATGCCGTTTGACCGCAATGCCGATGGCACGATTTACCAACGCCCGTTTGGTGGCCACACCGCCAACTACGGTGAAAAAGCGGTTGAACGCGCTTGTGCAGCTGCTGACCGCACCGGACACGCCATGCTGCACACGCTTTACCAGCAAAACGTGCAAGCCAAGACGCAATTTTTTGTGGAATGGATGGCACTGGATTTGATTCGCGATGCGGATGGTGATGTGGTGGGTGTGACAGCTCTGGAAATGGAGTCTGGTGAGATTCATATCTTTGAAGCCAAAACCACTTTACTCGCCACTGGTGGCGCTGGGCGCATTTTTGCCGCATCAACCAACGCTTTCATCAACACTGGCGATGGCTTGGGCATGGCCGCACGCGCAGGCATACCTTTGCAAGACATGGAGTTTTGGCAATTCCACCCCACTGGCGTGCATGGTGCAGGTGTGTTGTTGACAGAAGGTTGCCGCGGTGAAGGCGCGATTTTGCGCAACAGTTTGGGCGAACGCTTCATGGAACGTTATGCGCCAGCTTACAAAGATTTGGCACCGCGCGACTACGTTTCACGTTGCATGGATCAAGAGATCAAAGAAGGTCGTGGTTGCGGACCGAATAAAGATTACATCAATTTAGACATGACGCATTTGGGTGTTGAGACCATCATGAAACGTCTGCCATCGGTGTTTGAAATTGGTCACAACTTCGCCAACGTGGATATCACCAAAGAACCCATTCCTGTGGTACCTACGATTCATTACCAAATGGGTGGTATTCCAACCAATATCAATGGCCAGGTTGTGACGCAGAACGACAAGAACGAAAGCGTGGTCGTCAATGGTTTGTACGCAGTGGGCGAATGCTCTTGCGTGAGTGTGCATGGCGCCAACCGCTTGGGTACCAACTCATTGCTTGATTTGTTGGTTTTTGGCCGTGCAGCCGGCGATCATATTGTGAAGTTTGCAACAGAAAATGCAGCACACAAACCGCTGCCAGCTGATGCAGCAGATGCATCATTGGCGCGCGTTGCACGTCTTGATAATTCTACCGACGGTGAATACGCACAAAATGTTGCGGACGATATTCGCAACACCATGCAAGCCCACGCCAGCGTGTTCCGTACACAGGCAGCGATGGACGAAGGTGTGGTCAAAGTTGCAGATTTGCGCAAGCGTGTGGCCAACATCACGCTCAAAGACAAATCGAAAATTTTCAACACTGCACGCATCGAGGCACTTGAGGTTGACAATTTGATAGAGGTTGCTCAGGCCACCATGGTGTCTGCTGCCGCCCGCCACGAAAGCCGCGGTGCACACACTGTTAATGACTACGGCGACACCGTTGCCTACCCCAACGGTCGCAACGACACCGACTGGCAAAAACACACTTTATGGGACAGCGCAAGCAATACATTGAGCTACAAACCTGTTCAAATGAAACCGCTGACTGTGGATTCGATTCCATTGGCAGTGCGTTCGTTCTAAGCTCGCTTAAATGTTGTTTTGGCCTTTGTGTTTTAAGAATTGAGAAATGATATGACAAGTACCAACCTCCGCACTTTCAAAATCTACCGCTACAACCCAGATGTAGATGCCAAGCCCTACATGCAAACCATTCAAGTTCAACTGGATGGCAATGAGCGCATGTTATTGGATGCTTTGATGAAACTCAAAGCGCAAGACCCAACCATCAGCTTCCGTCGCTCTTGCCGCGAAGGTGTTTGCGGCTCTGACGCGATGAACATCAATGGGAAAAATGGTTTGGCTTGTTTGACCAATATGCGCACGCTACCAGGCGATATCGTGCTCAAACCTTTGCCAGGTCTTCCTGTTGTGCGTGATTTGATTGTGGACATGACACAATTTTTCAAGCAATACAACTCCATCAAGCCTTATTTGATCAACAACACCACGCCACCTGAAAAAGAGCGCTTGCAAAGTCCTGAAGACCGTGAAGAACTCAATGGTTTATACGAATGTATTTTGTGTGCCAGCTGCTCAACTTCATGCCCTAGCTTCTGGTGGAACCCTGACAAGTTTGTTGGACCGGCTGGCTTGTTGCAAGCCTACCGTTTCATTGCCGATAGTCGTGATGAAGCACGCTCAGAGCGCTTGGACAACTTAGAAGACCCTTATCGTTTGTTCCGTTGCCACACCATCATGAACTGTGTTGATGTTTGCCCTAAAGGTTTGAACCCAACCAAGGCCATTGGCAAAATCAAAGAGATGATGTTGAAACGCTAAGTCATGGCAGAAGAATTGATAAATGAAAGAGATTTAAGCAAACTGCGTTGGCGTTGCCGGCGCGGTTTGTTGGAAAATGATTTGTTTATCGAGCATTTTTTTGATAAATATGCCAGCAACTTAACTGTCAAGCAAGCACAAGGCTTAACAGCTTTAATGTCACTCAGTGACAACGATTTGTTAGATTTGAACTTGGCACGAAAGTCGCTTGAGGATTTGATACCAGAAAACCAAGAACTCGATTGCCCAGAAGCCAGAGAAGTTTTGACCATGCTACGAAGCAAAGTAGTTGATGGCATAGCGACATTGATTTGATACCGAAATTTTCTTAACGCATTCGTTTTACTTTTTTACGTTTTACTTTTTTACTTTACCTACGCCACCAGCCCAAAGAGGACAACTATGAAACTAGCCGATAACAAAGCCACCTTGTCGTTCAGCAACGGCAGCCCTAGCGTTGACTTGCCCATTTACAACGGCACAGTTGGCCCAGATGTCATTGACATTCGCAAGCTCTACGCCCAAACCGGCATGTTCACCTACGATCCTGGTTTTTTATCAACCGCTGCTTGCCAATCGGCCATTACTTACATCGATGGCGACAAAGGCGAACTGTTATACCGCGGTTACCCAATTGAGCAATTGGCTACCAATTGCGACTATTTAGAAGCTTGTTATTTGTTGCTCAATGGCGAGCTGCCTAATGCCAAGCAAAAAAATGATTTCACCACATTGATCGGTCACCACACCATGGTGCACGAGCAAATGCAATTTTTCTTGCGCGGTTTCCGTCGTGACGCACATCCTATGGCGGTTATGACTGGTTTGGTGGGTGCTTTGTCTGCGTTTTACCACGACAGTGCTGACATCAATAACCCCGAGCACCGCAAAGTGTCAGCCATTCGCTTGATTGCCAAAATGCCAACTTTGGTGGCCATGACTTACAAATACACCGTTGGTCAACCCTTTGTGTACCCACGCAATGATTTGAGCTATGCCGGCAACTTCTTGCACATGATGTTTGCCACACCATGTGAGCCTTACAAAGTGAACCCTGTTTTAGAGCGCGCTTTAGACCGCATCTTCACTTTGCATGCCGATCACGAACAAAATGCATCCACATCCACCGTTCGTTTGTGCGGAAGCTCTGGCACCAACCCCTTTGCAGCGATTGCCGCTGGCGTGGCTTGCCTGTGGGGTCCTGCACACGGTGGTGCGAATGAAGCTTGCTTGAACATGCTCGAAGACATCCAAAAAATGGGTGGCGTGAGCAAGGTTGGCGAATTCATGGAGAAGGTAAAGGACAAAACCTCTGGCGTCAAACTCATGGGCTTTGGTCACCGCGTTTACAAAAACTACGACCCACGTGCCAAGTTAATGCAAGAAACTTGCAAAGAAGTTTTGACCGAGCTGGGCTTGGAAAACGATCCACTGTTCAAATTGGCCATGGCTTTGGAAAAAATTGCCCTTGAAGACGATTACTTCGTACAACGCAAGCTGTACCCGAACGTCGACTTCTACTCTGGTATCGTGCAACGCGCTATCGGCATTCCAACCCCTTTGTTCACGGCTGTGTTCGCTTTGGCTCGTACCACAGGCTGGATTGCCCAATTGAACGAAATGATCAGCGACCCAGAATACAAAATTGGCCGCCCTCGCCAGTTGTTCACAGGTCAAACTGCCCGCAACGTAACACCCATCGCACAACGTTAAATATGCGTTAATCACCTGCCAACAGGTTTTACAGCGCCCGCCAGATGGCAACATCGGCGGGCGAATTTATTTTGATTATTTATATTGAATAAAATAGAGGTCTCAAAGGAATAACATGAGCCGCACGCTATACGACAAAATTTGGGACGAACACGTCGTCCACACCGAAGAAGACGGCACGTCCGTTTTGTACATTGACCGCCATTTGGTGCACGAAGTGACCAGCCCACAAGCGTTTGAGGGCATACGCCAAGCGGGACGCAAAATTTGGCGCATTAGCTCCATCGTGGCAACGGCTGATCACAACACGCCCACCACAGGTTGGGAGTTGGGGTATGACGGCATTACCGATACTGTTAGCAAAGAGCAAATCACCACCTTAGATTCAAACATTGCTGAATTTGGTGCAGCTGCGTACTTCCCATTCTTGACCAAACGCCAAGGCATTGTTCACGTGGTGGGGCCAGAGCAAGGCGCCACATTACCGGGCATGACTGTAGTATGCGGTGACTCACATACATCCACCCACGGCGCATTTGGCGCCCTGGCACATGGCATTGGCACCAGCGAAGTCGAACACGTGATGGCAACGCAAACGCTTTTAGCCAAAAAAGCCAAAAACATGCTGGTGAAAGTGGAAGGCACGCTACCCAAGGGTTGCGGCGGCAAAGACATTGTGCTGGCCATCATTGGCAAAATTGGCACGGCTGGCGGCACAGGTTACACCATTGAGTTTGCGGGTGCTGCGATTCGCGCACTCAGCATGGAAGGCCGCATGACGGTTTGCAACATGGCGATTGAAGCGGGTGCACGTGCCGGTTTGGTTGCGGTGGACGACAAAACCATCGCTTACCTGCAAGGTCGCCCGCTCGCCCCTAAAGGCGTGGAATGGGACCAAGCTGTGGCGTATTGGAAAGGTTTGCATTCGGACGCCGGCGCGCATTTTGATGCCGTGGTGGAATTGGATGCCAGCAAAATCATCCCGCAAGTGACATGGGGCACATCACCTGAAATGGTTTTGGGCATCGATGGTTTCACACCCGACCCCGACAAAGAGAAAGATGCCAACAAACGCGATGCCATTGAGCGCGCACTCACCTACATGGGATTGACACCTGGCAAAGCTTTGAACGACATCAGTGTGGACAAGGTGTTCATCGGCTCATGCACCAACAGTCGCATTGAAGACATGCGCGAAGCGGCTGCCATGGTGAAACAGTTGGGGCAAAAAGTCGCTAAAACAGTCAAATTGGCTTTGGTCGTGCCCGGCTCTGGATTGGTCAAAGACCAAGCTGAACGCGAAGGATTGCATGAGATTTTCAAAGCCGCTGGTTTTGAATGGCGCGAACCCGGCTGCTCCATGTGCTTGGCCATGAACGCCGACAAATTAGAGCCCCAAGAGCGCTGCGCCTCCACCAGCAACCGCAACTTTGAAGGACGTCAAGGCGCGGGTGGTCGCACCCACTTGGTCAGCCCAGCCATGGCCGCTGCAGCAGCGATTCATGGGCACTTTGTTGATATCCGTCGGTTTGTCTAAGCCAATTTCAGCGCAAAAAAATATATGCAAAAATTCACCATACACAAAGGCTTGGTCGCTCCGATGGACCGCGAAAATGTGGACACCGATGCCATCATTCCCAAGCAGTTTTTGAAATCGATTCGTAAAACGGGTTTTGGTATCAACCTGTTTGACGAATGGCGCTATTTGGATGTGGGCTTTCCAGGTCAAGACCCTGCGAGTCGCAAACCCAATCCTGATTTTGTGTTGAACCAACCCCGCTTTGCTGGTGCAAGTGTGCTGCTAGCTCGTAAAAATTTTGGCTGTGGCTCATCACGCGAACACGCACCGTGGGCGCTGGACCAATACGGCTTCAGAGCCATCATCGCGCCCAGCTACGCCGATATATTTTTCAACAACAGTTTTAAAAACGGCTTGTTGCCTATTGTCTTGTCTGAAGCCAAAGTGGCGCAACTGTTTGACGAATGTGCCGCCTTCCCTGGCTACAGTTTGACCATCGATTTAGACCGCCAAGTGATTGTGAAACCCGATGGCGAAGAATGGCCTTTTGAAGTACAAGCGTTTCGCCGCTATTGTTTGATGAATGGTTTTGACGACATTGGTTTGACGCTGCGCTACAGCGACAAAATCAAAGCCTTCGAAGCCGAACGCCTGGCCGCCAAGCCTTGGCTGGCACAAACCTTGGTTAGCTAGTTTTATATAAGAAATTGACCTGTATCCAGCGTATTTATTGCCTATATTGCTATTAAATATATAGCAAATATAAATTATCGTAAAACATGACTCAAACACGTTTCGCTCCACTGCAAGATGCACCCTACTATGCAGTGGTATTTTCATCGTTGCGCACAACAGGTGATGATGGCTACGATGCAATGAGTGCGCGTATGGTTGAATTAGCCCAAAAGCAATCTGGCTTTCTTGGCGCTGAGAGTGCACGCGACGTTTCAGGTTTTGGTATCACTGTTTCTTATTGGAAAGACGAAGAGAGTATTCGCAATTGGAAAAGTCATGCCGAACATCGTATTGCACAGGAAACTGGCAAGGTTCGTTGGTACGAACACTATATCACACGCGTTTGCAAAGTTGAACGCTCATATTCTTTAAAGTAAATTGGACACATATGAAAATCGCAATTCTCCCCGGTGACGGCATTGGTACTGAAATTGTTGCCGAAGCGGTCAAAGTTCTCAAAGTCATCGACCAAGAATTTGGTTTGAAATTGGAAATGGAATCCGCCTTGGTTGGCGGTGCAGCGTATGAAGCACATGGCCACCCGCTGCCGCCCGCTACTTTGAAATTGGCGATGGATTCTGATGCTGTTTTGTTCGGTGCTGTTGGTGATTGGAAATACGACACGCTGGACCGCCCTTTGCGCCCTGAGCAAGCGATTTTGGGCTTGCGCAAAAACTTAGGTTTGTTCGCCAACTTCCGCCCTGCCATTTGCTACCCCGAACTGGTGGATGCATCCAGCTTGAAACCTGAATTGGTGGCGGGTTTGGACATTTTGATCATTCGCGAACTGACAGGTGACATTTACTTTGGTCAACCACGCGGCCGCCGCGTGGCGACAGATGGCCACTTCCCAGGCAGCGAAGAGGCCTTTGACACCATGCGCTACAGCCGACCTGAAATTGAACGGATTGCGCATGTCGCTTTCCAGGCCGCCATGAAACGTGACAAACGCGTCACCAGCGTGGACAAAGCCAATGTGTTGGAAACATTCCAATTGTGGAAAGACGTGGTCACCGAAGTGGGCAAACAATACCCCGAAGTCGCGCTGGACCACATGTACGTGGACAACGCAGCGATGCAGTTGGTCAAAGCACCGAAAAAGTTTGACGTGGTGGTAACCGGCAATATGTTTGGCGATATTTTGAGCGATGCCGCCGCCATGTTGACAGGCTCAATCGGCATGTTGCCTTCAGCCAGTTTGAACGACAAAAAACAAGGCCTGTATGAACCCAGCCACGGCAGCGCGCCAGACATTGCAGGCAAAGGCATTGCCAACCCACTGGCCACCATTTTGAGCGCCGCGATGATGTTGCGTTTCTCATTGAACCAAGCCGCAGCGGCAGACCGCATTGAAACAGCCGTCAAAGCCGTCCTCGCACAAGGTCTGCGCACACCTGATATTTACAGCACAGGAACCACCAAAGTCAGCACCGTGCAAATGGGCGATGCGGTGGTGAAAGCATTGGCCTAAACACGCCTTAGCTTCATTACTTTATAAGCATTTTAGGCCTCTATCCGGCGTATTAATTGCCTAGATTGCTATTTTATTTATAGCAATCCAGGCATTTACAAATTTTAAGATACGCGGCAAATCTTCAGCATGTTGGTGCCGCCCGGTGCGCCCATGGGTTCGCCGCCGGTGATGGCGTAGACATCGCCTGTTTGAAAAATGCCGCGTTTTTTCAGCTCTGACTCGGTGGCTGCCAATGCCGTATCGCGGTCGTTGTTCATTTCCATTAACAAGGGCTGCACATTGCGGTACAGGCACAATTTGCGCTGTGTGGCCACTTGCGCGGTAACGGCGTAAATGGGAATATGGATTCGATGCCGGCTCATCCACAGTGCTGTGCTGCCGCTTTCAGTCATCGCCACAATGGCTTTGGCATCCAAGTGGTGTGCGGTGAACAAAGCGCCCATGGCAATCGCATGGTCAATGCGTTGGAATGTCATGCCGGAAAAGTCGGCATCCAATTTGGTGTCTTCAGCGCTTTCAGCGGCCTTGCAAATGTTGGCCATTTCAATCACGGTTTCCAGCGGGTATTTACCGGCTGCTGTTTCGGCTGACAACATCACCGCATCGGTACCGTCCAGCACCGCGTTGGCAACGTCGCTCACCTCTGCGCGGGTGGGCACAGGGTTGGTGATCATGCTTTCCATCATTTGCGTGGCGGTAATCACCGTTTTGTCGTGCTTGCGTGCCAAAGTGATCATGCGCTTTTGCAAGGCGGGCACTGCCGCGTTGCCCACTTCCACCGCTAAATCACCGCGTGCCACCATGATGCTGTCACTGGCCAAAATGATTTCTTCTAATTTTGGAATCGCCTCGGCGCGTTCAATTTTGGCAATCAAATGCGGCTTGTGACCAAAAGGTGCGCCTGCCACATTGCCCAGTTGGCGAGCCAAATCCATGTCTGAGCCACTTTTTGGAAAGCTCACCGCAATATAGTCGGCCTGAAAACTCATGGCGGTTTTGATGTCGTCCATGTCTTTGGCGGTCAAGGCTGGCGCAGTTAAACCACCACCTTGTTTGTTGATGCCTTTGTTGTTGGACAACTCGCCACCAATTTTGACAGTGGTATGAACCGCTTTGCCTTTGACGCTGTCCACCGTGAGCACAATCAATCCATCGTTCAAGAGCAACACATCGCCTGATTTAACTTCATCGGGCAAATCTTTGTAATCCAAACCTACCGCATTCACATCACCTAATTCGCTGCGCGCTGCGTCCAATGCAAATTTAGCGCCAGCCACCAGCATCACTTTGCCATCGGCAAATTTACCGACGCGAATTTTCGGGCCTTGCAAATCAGCCATGATGGCAACCACAGAGCCGGCACGTGCAGCAGCTTCACGCACCATGGTGGCGCGGTCTATGTGGTCTTGCGCTGTGCCGTGGCTGAAGTTCAATCGCACCACGTTCACGCCAGCGCGAATCATCTGCTCAAGTATTTCGGGATTGTTGGATGCGGGGCCAAGGGTTGCAACGATTTTGGTAGCGCGACGTGTCATGAGTTCAATGTCTCCAGAAGGGTAATGTGATTTTGTAGTGTTTGATTATCGCAGGGAATTGTGACAAGTCAGAATACTGTAAGCTTTACGCCATTCGCCAAGCCAGCTTGCTGAACAACTTACCAGCCCAAGATGATGTGCAAAGGCAAATACACCGACATGCCCACCACAATCGTGCCCAGCACCGCTTGCCCTAAACCTTTGCGCCAAAAGAAATAGCCTACACCTGCGGCCAAGGCGAAAAGGCGTGCATCTTTCCACGTTGAGATGAGCTGTCCCTGCGTCATCACCACCTCGGGCACAATGACTGCTGCCAATGCGGCTATGGGCGCGTATTTCAAGCCCTGCTCGGCCCAATGGGGCAATTGCCAATCGCTTTTGCTGATGAAAAACAAAGAGCGTGTGACGATGGTGATCACGGTCAACCCAAAGATCACTGCCAGTGTCCAAAGATCGGTTTCGTTAAAGGGCATCATGTCACTTTGACCCTTTGTTTTTTGCTGCAGGGCTTGCCGAAGTCATGTTCTCCATCAGCATGGTGAGCGCCACTGCGGCCGCAATGGCCACCACAATATTCAATTTGAACGGCAATGCAAACGCTGCCACAGCCGCCGCACCCGCCACCACAGCAGAGACGCGTCGCAAGGTGCTGGATGCCAAAGAACTGGCCACACCTGCCAAAGCCAAAATACCCGCAAAGCCCAAACCCCAAGTGGTGGGAATGCTGTGTGCCAACGCAATGCCTGTCAAACTGGCCGTTTGCCAACTGGCCCAATTGAGCATGGTGCCGCCTTGAAAGTAGGCCATTTGTGCTCGCTGACCTGCCTCATCGGACGCTGGTTTGTCGAAGCGTTTGGTGAAGAGCACATAACTCAAGTCGGCCGTCAAATAACCGTTGAACAAACGCTTGAACAAGGGCATGTGCATCATGTAAGGGCGCATGTGCGCGCTGAAAACCACAAAGCGCAAATTGACACAAAAACTGGTCGCCAAAATCACCCATGCGGGCGCACCTGCGGCAATCAATGGAATGGCAGCCAGTTGTGAACTACCCGCAAAAACCAAGAGTGACATGGCAACGGCTTCCCAAACACTCATGCCCGAATTGACCATTGCCACACCCGTCATCAAGCCCCAAGCCGCCAAACCAGGTGAAACCGCTGACATGTGCGTGGCACCCAGACGGAACTCTGGATGCTTAAACAGATTGCGTACATTGGTGATTACGTTCAGTTGTGACAAACATCACCTACTTTGATTTCAAAGCCACGCAAAAAATCAGCAACTGGCATGCGCTTGCCACCCGCACGCTGCAATTCAAGCAAATTGACAACACTGATTGTTTCTATGATTTGCTATATTTTCAATAGCAATACAGGCAATATATTCGCTGGATACAGATACTAATTGACCTTTTTTATAGGCAAAGCCTTGCTGCAACAACGATCCATTCCCTACTTCAGCCCGCCAAACTTTGATGGCTTCATTGTTCAAATTTATCACCGCACCAGGAAACGGGTTAAACGCGCGCACGCGACGCACAATCGCTTCTGCATTTTGCGACCAATCAATTTGCGCCTCGGCCTTTTCAATTTTGTGCGCGTAGGTTACGCCTTCAATTGCTTGTTTTTCAGGTTTCAGCAATGGCAATTCAGCCAATGCTTTCACAATCAATTCGCCACCCAATTGTGCCAATTTGTCATGCAATGTAGCCGTGGTATCTGCATCCGAAATCGGTAAACTTACTTTGAGCAACATGTCACCTGTGTCCAAGCCTGCATCCATTTGCATGATGGTGATGCCCGTGTTGGCATCACCTGCCTCTATCGCACGGTGAATCGGCGCGGCACCGCGCCAGCGGGGTAGTAAAGAAGCATGAATGTTCAAACAACCCAATGGGGGTGCATCCAATACCCATTGCGGCAAGATCAATCCATAGGCAGCAACCACCATCACTTGTGCACCACTGGCTACTGCTTGTTGAATCGCAGCTTGCCCCATGATTGCCTCTTCAGGGTATTTGCCATCCAAGCGCAGACTGGTGACTTGGCAAACAGGTATAAGGTGCTCAATTGCACACTGCTTGACTGGTGAAGCCTGCAGTTTCATTCCGCGACCGGCTGGGCGGTCTGGCTGCGTCAAAACCAATGCAATTTCATGCCCAGCAGCAATCAAAGATTCCAGCGCGGTACGGGCAAATTCGGGGGTTCCCGCAAAGATTAATTTCATGGAATCTGATTCATGCCAAGCTACACCCGTGTAAGACTGGGCTTGGCTGGTTCATACGCATCACGTTCTTGCTCGCGTTTGATTTTTAAAAACTTGGTTTTAATGCGGTTGAATTTGAGATTTGATAGGTATTCAACAAACACTTTGCCTTTCAAATGATCCAACTCGTGTTGTATGCAAACGGATAGTAAATCGTCAGCCTCTAAGGTTTGCGACGCTCCATTTACATCCAAATAGGAGAGCTTGATGGCGACTGCACGTTCCACATTGTCGTGCACATCCGGTACCGACAAACACCCTTCTTCACCCACGTGTTTTTCTGGGCTATACCACGTGATTTCGGGATTGATCAACACCAAGGGTTGATTGCGTTCTTCTGAAATATCAATCACCACCACGCGCTCGTGCACGTTGATTTGTGTTGCAGCCAAGCCAATGCCTTTGGCAGCGTACATGGTTTCAAACATGTCTTTAACCAATGTTTGAATGCGTTCATCTACCACTGCAACAGGTTTGGCAACAATGTTCAAACGCGGATCTGGGAAAACTAGAATCTGTAATTTCATGAAATAAGTGCCAGCTGTACTCGAAAGTATCAAGCAAAGCCATAAAGAGGGGAAAAGACAACAACTATTTTACTATTCCTGCAATATTGCGTCGCACAATGAAGAAGTTTCATCAAAAATATCAGAAAATGCGCTTTATTGCTATGGAAATGAAAGCGCCCCGACCATGATACAGAACGTCAAACTTAACACAAAGACCAACATGAAGCCCACCATGACATCAGCATCCATACCAGCACAAAAGTCATACTCGTCAACAGCGACGGTGGTGTCGGCCTTGTTCGCTAGCCTTTGCGTAGGCTCAATCACTTTGACAAACGCAATTGCGGCGACGGCTGCGTCCCGTGTGGTCACACCTGCACAATTAAGTATCGCGCAAAAAGTGGCAAATGACGGTGTGCCTTTGAGTGAATTGGCAGCCAATGCGCCTGATAGCTACAAAGTTAAGCGCGGTGACACCTTGTGGGCCATCTCTAAACTTTTTCTCAAAAGCCCTTGGCGTTGGCCAGAGCTGTGGGGTATGAATAAAGCTGATATCAAAAATCCACATTTGATCTACCCAGGCCAGATGCTTTATTTGGATAAATCAAATGGCAGGGCACGTTTGAGCAGCCGTCCAGGCGCAAGTGGATCAGACAATTTGGAAACCGTGAAGTTGTCCCCCCGCACCCGCAAAACTGATTTGAAAAGCGACTCTATTCCAACCATTGATAACCATTTGATTGAGCCGTTTTTGTCAGAACCCATCATCGCAGATGAAGCCACTATCAATTCTGCACCTCGATTTGTCGCTACACAAGAAGGACGTGTATTGCTGAGCAAAAACGACCGAGCTTATGCACGCAGCGCCTCGGGTGCAGGCTTGTTAACGGTGCCCAAAGATGCACCAAGGTTGTACCGCGTGTTCCGTGATGCCAAACCACTCAAAGACCCTGGCACTGGCGAAATACTGGGCTATGAAGCCCAATTCTTGGGACGTGCTGAGCTTGTGCGTGGCGAGTCGGTTCAAAAAGTGCGTGGCACAAAAGACAAGGACAATGAAACAGAAATCGTTCCAGCAACATTGGATATCACGCATTCCAAAGAAGAAATTCGCACGGGTGACCGTTTGCTGCCAGAACCACCTTTAGAGGTTGTGAGTTATGCGCCGCGCTCACCCAACATACCCACCGAGGCACGCATTGTGTCAGTCTATGGCAGTTCAGTGGCCAATATAGGTCAAAGCCAGATTGTCACCATCAACCGTGGCGCACGTGATGGCATGGAACGTGGTCATGTATTGGCCATACAAAGCGATGGCACACGCATGATTGATAAGACTATTGACGGGAAGCGTCAAGAAATTAAATTACCCGACGAGCGAAACGGTTTGCTCATGGTTTTCCGTACATTCGATCGTTGTCATATGCATTGGTTTTAGAAGTCAGTGAGCCCGTCAAAGTCGGTGATTGGTTAGATCAATCCCAAATAATATTTCGGTTTAGGTTTTTCACTGCAAGTATTTGATGGGCACGAAACAGCTCGATAAAGACGAGCTCAGCGCATGGTTAAGACTTTGTCTCACTGCCGGTGTGGGCAATTTGTATGGACGCAAGCTGCTCACTGCGTTTGGTTTGCCGCAAGACATATTTAGACAAAATGCCTCGGCTCTGCGTCAAGTTGTCAGCACTGCAATGGCCAATGCATTGCAAACACTACCCGATCATTTTGACAAGCAACTTGAAACCACTTGGACTTGGTTGCAAACCGAGCCAATGGCACATGTCATCACATTGGGTGATTCGAGATACCCTGCAACACTGCTGAATACAGAAGATCCGCCCTTGATGCTCTACGCGCTGGGCAATCTATCGTTGATAGCACCACAATCCAAGCAAACTGCCAAACAAGCTGCTCACGATTGCATTGCCATTGTAGGAAGTCGCAATCCAACACCACAAGGTGTACTGAGCGCGCATGCGTTTGCCAAGGCATTCAGTGAAGCAGGTATCACGGTGGTTTCTGGGTTAGCTTTAGGTATTGATGGTGCCGCACATGAGGGGGCTTTAGAAGCTAGCCAAGGTAGCAAAGCAACGCCGAGCAATTACGGCAGCACCATAGCTGTTGTTGGCACTGGCTTAGACCGCGTGTATCCTGCCAAACACCATGCTTTGGCTAAACGCATGGTTGAAGAACAAGGTTTGATCATCAGTGAATTCCCGCTGGGCACACCGCCCTTGCCTCCTAATTTCCCCAAGCGCAATCGCATCATTTCCGCATTGAGTCTTGGCACATTGGTCGTTGAAGCCACTGTTAAATCGGGCTCACTCATCACGGCGCGCATGGCCTCCGAGCAAGGCAAAGAAGTATTTGCCATTCCAGGCTCTATTCATGCACCCCAATCTCGCGGCTGCCATGCGCTGATCAAGCAAGGCGCCAAGTTGGTGGAAACCGCGCAAGATGTGCTTGAAGAATTACGTCCTTTGCTCACACCACCGGCGTTGCCAAATTCCAAACTTTTGAGTACTGCAACAAATCAAAAGCAAAACAGTGATGATGCCGATGACGACGATGCACCAGATAGTTTGGTGAAATCGTTGGGCTATGACCCCGTCAGCCTGGATGCATTGGTGGCACGCACGGGTTGGGATACTGCGAGTTTACAAGTGCGCCTGATGGAACTTGAACTCGATGGACAAGTCGCCCGATTACCAGGCGGCTTGTACCAGCGCGTCGTATCGGGTTAGAACGGGTTAAACAACCGCACCCGATTCTGGGTCTTCGGCATTGTGTTCGACTTTTGCAGGTGCCGCTTTGATCAAATCTTCACGTTTGATGCCCAACCACATCGCAATCGCTGCAGCCACAAATACCGACGAATAAATACCAAACAAAATACCAATCGTCAGCGCCAGCGCAAAGTAAAACAAGGTTTGACCACCGAAAAGTAACATAGACAACACCATGATTTGCGTGCTGCCATGCGTGATGATGGTGCGGCTGATGGTTGACGTGATGGCATTGTCAATGATTTGCACCGTGGTCATCTTGCGATATCGTTTAAAGTTTTCGCGAATTCGGTCAAAAATAACCACGGATTCATTCACAGAATAGCCCAATACAGCCAACACGGCTGCCAGCACGGAAAGTGAAAATTCCCATTGGAAAAAGGCGAAAAAACCCAAAATAATCACCACGTCGTGCAAGTTCGCAATGATGCCCGCCACCGCGTATTTCCATTCAAAACGAACGGCCAAAT
This sequence comes from uncultured beta proteobacterium, assembly GCA_963841045.1. GTDB lineage: Bacteria > Pseudomonadota > Gammaproteobacteria > Burkholderiales > Burkholderiaceae_C > Aalborgiella. The sequence goes on from CAWJBD010000003.1 coordinate 191,419, forward strand.
AAATCATGATGCCAATTACGACAAACGCCAAGGCTTTGAGTCCATCAATCACCAACTCTTCACCCACCGATGGGCCGACAAAATTGGTACGGCGTAAATTGGCATCGGCTGAATCCGCCTTCAACTGCGCCATCACCTTGTCACTTTGTTGCGCAGAGCTCACGCCTTTTTGCGCTGGCAATCGAATCATCACATCGCGTGCTGTACCAAAATTTTGCACCTGCACATCGGCAAACCCCATGCCCGCTACCTTGCTGCGGATTTTTTCCAAATCAGGTGCTTGGGCATAGCTCACTTCCATCACCGTACCACCTGTGAACTCAACCGACAAATGCAGGCCACGTGAGAACAAAAAGAATACAGCGAGCACAAAAGTGATGAGCGACACTGCATTGAAAATCAATGCATGACGCATGAATGGGATGTCCTTGCGAATCTTGAAGAATTCCATGATTCGTCTCCTTATTTCTTTTTAGACACAGCTTTGGCTGCATCTGTGGTTTGATTGGGCATATCCAACATGCTGGACTCTGCCGCTGCAACGGTGGCAGGCATCCAAACGGTGCCGATGGATACCGATTTGAGTTTCTTTTGTCGGCCATACCACAAGTTCACCAAGCCACGTGAGAAAAACACAGCTGAGAACATGCTGGTCAAAATACCCAAGCAATGCACCACGGCAAAACCGCGTACGGGACCTGAGCCGAATGCCAACAGTGCCAAGCCTGCAATCAAAGTAGTGATATTGGAGTCAAAAATCGTTGCCCACGCGCGTTCAAAACCAGTTGAAATTGCCGTTTGCGGCGAAGCCCCATTGCGCAACTCTTCACGTATGCGTTCGTTGATCAACACGTTGGAGTCAATCGCCATACCCAATGCCAAGGCCATCGCAGCCATACCGGGCAAGGTCAAGGTCGCTTGCAGCATGGACAGCACCGCCACCAACATCAATAAATTGACACCCAGTGAAATCGCTGAGAACACACCAAACAGCATGTAGTACACACACATGAAAGCAATGATTACCAAAAAGCCCCAGGTCACACTGTTAAAGCCTTTGGCAATATTTTCCTTGCCTAGGCTGGGTCCAATCGAGCTTTCTTCGATGATTTCCATGGGCGCAGCCAATGAGCCTGCGCGCAAAAGCAATGCCACGTCGTTGGCCTCTGAGGTGTTCATGCTGCCAGAAATTTGAACGCGTCCGCCACCAATCTCGGTGCGAATCACAGGCGCTGTAACCACTTCACCTTTGCCTTTTTCAAACAAAATAATCGCCATGCGTTTGTTGATGTTTTCGCGTGTGACATCTTGGAATATGCGAGAGCCTTTGGCATCCAAAGTCAAGTTCACCGTAGCACCTTGATTTTGAGTATCGATACCAGCTTGCGCGTCGGTTAAGTTTTCGCCAGTCAAAATCACTTGCTTTTTAACGATCACTGCACGGCCATTGCGCTCTAAATAGCGCTCTGATCCAAATGGCACCGATCCACTGCCCGACTCTGCAGCTTGCCCTTCTGCTGATTCATCCACCAATCGCACCTCTAAAGTAGCTGTGCGCCCCAAAATGTCTTTGGCTTTGGCTACGTCTTGTACACCAGGCAATTGCACAATGATGCGATCCAAGCCTTGTTGCTGAATCACCGGCTCGGCAATCGCCAATTCGTTGATGCGGTTATTCAGCGTCACGATGTTTTGTTTCAGCGCTTGGTCTTGCACTTTCAATGCCGCTTCAGGTTTGATGCTGGCCGTGAGTTTGTACTCAGTGCCTTCTGGTGCATCAACTGTTTGCAATTCAGGAAATTGATCAGCAATGACACGTTTGGCTGCGGCCAACGTTTCTTGATCTCTGAAACGAATGTCGATGGTCTTGTCGTTTCGGGTGATGCCACTGTGACGTGCATTTTTTTCACGCAATGCCAAGCGTATATCGCCAGTCAATGCTTCCACTTTTTTCGTCAAGGCTGCAGGCATGTCCACTTGCAACATGAAATGCACACCACCGCGCAAATCCAAGCCCAAATACATGGGTGCTGCGCCCAAACTGGTCAACCATTTGGGTGACAGTGTCACCTGATTGAGTGCCACAACATAACTTGGGTTATTGGGATCTGGTACCAAATCTTTTTGAATCGCGTCCTTGGCCTTTTGCTGTGTTTCACCGTCTTTGAACAAAGCTTTGACTGATTTACCGTCTAGAGAAATACTTTGTGGCGCAAGACCTGCAGACTTCAGGCTTTCTTCAATTTTGGCAAGCACCACGCTGTCTACTTTGATCGTAGATTTGCCACTGGATACTTGCACCGCTGGCGCTTCACCAAAAAAATTGGGCAGTGCGTACAGCACAGATGCCAATAAAACGACCAAGATGATCGCGTATTTCCAAATCGGGTAACGATTCATGATTGCACTTTATTTAAATCAATTACTTAATGCTGCCTTTAGGCAAAACCTGCGCCACGGCTGTGCGTTGAATTTGGATTTCAACGCCTTCTGCCACTTCCAATGACAAATTGCTATCGCCCAATTTGGCCACTTTGCCCAACATGCCGCCGGCTGTCACCACTTCATCACCTTTAGCTAAAGCATCAACCATGGTTTTATGCTCTTTGGCTTTTTTCATTTGGGGACGAATCATCACAAAATACAACACACCAAACATCAGCACCAGCGGCAGCATGCTCATTAAGCTGTCTTGGAAGCTTCCACCAGCTGCGGCTGTGGCGGCAGGTGCGGTTTGTGCAAAGGCTGAAGATATAAACATGGGTACTCCTAATCGACTATAAAAAACTAAATAATAATTTGAATGGGTTGATCCCAAAACATGCAACCAATGATTGTAATCGGCAGCGCGGCTTTGCTGGGGTTCGGTGATTCTTTTACTTTTTGGGTGCTTTGACTGGTCGCTGCCAATTGGCAATGCTGATTTGCTTGGCACGCGAAACGGTTAACGCATTGACTGCTGTGCTTTTGGTTAAAGTAGAACCGCCCCCTACTGTGCCGCCAGCACCCAAGGTGATGGGTGCCACCAGCACGCAATTGCTGCCCACATGCACATCGTCCTCTATGACGGTGCGGTGTTTGTTGGCGCCATCGTAGTTGGCAGTGATGCTTCCTGCGCCAAAATTCACACGTTCACCCACAGTGGCATCACCCAAATACGCCAAATGATTGGCTTTGGCGCCATCTGCCAAGGTAGCGTTTTTCACTTCGACAAAGTTACCGATGTGTACTTCTTTGCCCAGCTGCGCTCCGGGTCTTAATCTGGCGAATGGTCCAACCAAAGCGCCTGCACCTACCGTAACGCCCAATTTTTCGCCGTCGATGTGCGTATAGGGGTGTATCACCGCACCATCGGCAATGCTGGCATTGGTGATGTGGCAATGTGCGCCTATGCGTACATTGCTGCCGAGTAAAACGCTGCCTGCAAAAATGCAATTGATGTCAATTTCGACGTCTTGCCCACAAGTCAAACTGCCGCGCACATCAAAGCGCGCAGGGTCGGCAATGCGCACGCCTTGTTCCATCAAATGCTGCGCTTGGCGCAACTGGTAGATGCGCTCCAATTCGGCCAATTGCACAGGGCTGTTCACACCAGCTACTTGTGCGGCATCTTCAATCTTGTGCGCCACCACAGTCATGCCGTCTGCCACAGCAAATTTCACAATGTCGGTCAAATAATATTCACCCTGTGCATTCTTGTTGTCCAATCGTGCCAACCAACCTTTGAGCAATTGCGCCGGTACAGCCATGATGCCGCTGTAGATTTCAGAGATTCGTTTTTGCGCCTCGTTGGCATCTTTTTGTTCCACTATGGCCATTACTGCACCTGCCGATCCATCGACAGCACCGTCTTTGCGCACCACGCGCCCATAGCCAGTTGGGTTCGGAAAATCAATGGTCAAAAGGGCCAATTGCGTTCCACCGGACGCTGCGATCAACGCCTGCAAGGTACTGACTTCTGTCAGCGGCACATCACCACTTAAAACCAACACCATGCCATCGTCAGGTAAGACGGGTACAGCTTGCTGCACCGCATGGCCTGTGCCGTGTTGCGGCTCTTGTAGCACGCTTTTGATCTGAGAATATATGCTTTTTTGGCCTGTAGCCAGCGTATTTATTGCCTGAGTTGCTATTGTATTTATAGCATTTTGCACCACAACTGATTCATGTCCCGTGATCACCACCGCTTGGCGGGCGTTCAATTGGGCCGCAGTATCGATCACATGTTGCAACAGCGGCTTGCCGCCCAAACGGTGCAGCACTTTAGGCAGGGCACTCTTCATGCGCGTGCCTTTGCCAGCGGCCATGATGACCACATCGATCGGCCTACTTACCACTGAAAGTACCTCGGAATTTTTCGTCAAAGTCATACAAATTTTTAAGAATTTAAGCCCGCCACGGCTTGAAACAATGACTGCCTAGCTTGCGTGACGATTTGGGTTTTCCAAGTATCGGTATTGGTGAAAAATGCGTCCAACATGTCTTGTTTGATTTTGCGCGCCATGGTGGGTGTGGCATCAGGGTGTGTGGGGTTGTGGTGCAACCAGTTTTCAGCACGCATGGCCATGTTCACTTGCAAAGGCGGCACGGTGCCATATTCCATGGCAATGGCGGTGTACTCGGCGTTGGGAAACGCATCGTCGGCAGCGCTCCACATCAAACCAGTGAGTTTGGCGGAGGTCGATGTGCCGTCGTAAAACGATGTAATTGGTGTCTCAAAAGTACCGTCAGTTTTTTGCGCACCCGCCCACCAGCGGCGTGTGCGTGCCAGTGCGACAGCGTCGTTTTTGCCAGCAAAAATGCGTTCACCCAAACCGCAAGGTCCCAAGCCGGTGTGTAAATCAATCCAACCCACTTTATTGACTCCAGACGCATGGTGACTCAAGACACTTCTGAGTGTCACATTGCTCCATGTGGGTGCTACACCGCCGTAAAACAATCCTTTTGGGTATTCATGTTGTCCACCCGAAACGGCTGATTGGAAAGCAAACTCACCATGCTTGGCGATATAGGCTTGCAACAAAGCCATGTTGTCTGCATTGGGCGGCCAGTGGTCTGGCATCAGCATATCAGCGACTTCACGGTACGCTGCATTAACTGGCAAGGGTTTAGAAAAATCGTGGAAGTTGCGATTCAAGTCCACGTTTTCATGTGTGGTGCGTCGAATGTGCGAAAAGCCATATGGGTTCAGCGCATGGATGTAAAGCACCGTCACATCATGTGCTCGCGCATGTGCCAGCCATTCGGCATCGTGCAATGCATAAGTTTGCACACCCGAACCACAATAGCCTTCCACACCATGGCATGCGCTGCTGAGAATCAGCAATTTGTCGCTGGCCTTGCCACTGGCAGGTAACTGCAAAGCGGTATCCATCGCCAAGGTTTCACCATCTTTTCCCAAAAGTGGGTGATTGAATGAGTTGATTTGCAAACCGGCAATGGCTGCTGCTTCTAAAAATTTGATACGCGCTTCTGCGTACGAGCTGGAAAAGGCTGCGCCTACTTCAATCATGTTCACACCTTGTTTTGTTTAATTTAGGACTGATTTCATGCGGCAGGCAGCGATGCTTCTACCAATTTCACCCAATAGGTGGCACCCAATGGAATCAAATTGTCATTGAAGTCATAGCTTGGGTTGTGCAACATGCACGGGCCACCACCATGACCAATGGCTCGGTGGTCGCCATCGCCATTGGCGATAAAACAATACGCACCGGGTTTGGCTTGCAGCATGTAAGAGAAATCTTCTGCACCCATGGTCGGCTCTTGCGATTTCACATTCTCAGCACCCACGATGCCGCGCATCACTTCTGCGGCAAAATTGGCTTCAGTTGCTGAATTGATGGTGGGTGGGTAATTGCGGTCAAATTCAAATTCGCAAGTGGCATTGAACGCGGCGCTGGTATGTTCGGCAATCTCACGCATGCGTTTTTCGATTAAATCAATCAACTCAACGGTGAACGTGCGCACTGTGCCTTGCAGCTCCACACTATCGGGAATCACATTGGTGGCTTCACCGGCGTGAATCATGGTGACAGAAATCACACCTGCTTCAATCGGTTTTTTATTGCGGCTGATGATGGTTTGGAAAGCTTGCACCATTTGGCAAGCGGCCAACACAGGGTCTACACCATCATGGGGTAATGCAGCGTGACCACCTTTGCCCTTGATGACGATTTTGAATTCATTGCTGGACGCCATCACAGGGCCAGGACTGACCGCAAATTGCCCTGCTGCCATACCTGGCCAGTTGTGCATGCCGTACACAGCTTGCATGGGGAATTTTTCAAACAATCCTTCTTTGATCATTTCACGCGCACCGCCGCCGCCTTCTTCAGCGGGCTGAAAAATCAGATAGACCGTGCCGTCAAAATTGCGGTGCTTGGAAAAATGCTGCGCCGCTGCCAACAACATAGCCGTATGACCATCGTGACCACAAGCATGCATCTTGCCCGCATTTTTACTGGCATGTGCAAAGGTGTTGAACTCTTGCATGGGCAAGGCATCCATGTCGGCGCGCAAGCCTATGGCGCGGTCGGAATTGCCATTTTTGACAATGCCCACAATCCCTGTCTTGCCCAAACCGCGATGAAAAGGTATGCCCCATTCGGTTAATTTGGCTTCGACCAAATCGGCGGTTTGCACTTCCTCAAAACACAACTCTGGGTTGGCATGTATTTGTCGACGGATGCTGGCAATACTGGCCGCTTGTTGGGCGATGGAATCAATGATTTTCATAAATGAGTCTGCTTGGTTGGCACTTGTTCAGTGCAAATGATTATCTGCTCTACTTTGCGATGTTGTTTAGCGACCAATTATGGCGCTTTAACTGCTTGCCCCATCTTCATGGCGGTGGCAATCAGGGTGGACACTTGACTCATGTCACCCGGCACAATCAAGGTGGTGGTGCTGATCGCTGGCCACTTTGCCGTAGGCTTGCACCGCTTCTTCTGCCACTTTCAATTGCACGGCTTCCGCACCACCGGGTTGGCGAATCGCCGCTGCCACCACTTCAATCGCATGCGCATTGGCATCGGCCACAGCGGTGATGGCTGCGGCATCGCCTTGCGCTTTGTTGATGGCGGCTTGTTTTTCACCTTCAGATCGTGCAATGAAGGCTTCGCGCTCACCCGTGGCGATGTTGATTTGCTCTTGGCGACGACCTTCAGAAGCCGCAATCAAAGCGCGTTTGCCACGCTCTGCCGTAATTTGCGCTTGCATGGCGTGCAAAATTTCTTTGGGTGGTGTCAAATCTTTGATTTCATAGCGCAATACTTTCACACCCCAGTTCAAAGCAGCTTCATCAATTGCGGCAACAACTTGCGCGTTGATGATGTCGCGTTCTTCAAAAGTTTTGTCGAGCTCTAATTTACCAATCACACTGCGCAAGTGAGGTTTGCGCCAATTGTGTGATGGCCATGACGTAGTTGTTTGATCCATAGCTGGCGCGCATGGCATCGGTCACTTGGAAATACAGCACACCATCCACTTGCAATTGTGTGTTGTCTTTGGTGATACACACTTGGCTGGGAATATCCAAGGTAATCTCTTTGAGCACGTGTTTGTATGCCACTTTATCGATGAACGGCACCAAAAAATTCAAACCCGGTGTGAGTGTGGCATGGTACTTACCCAAACGCTCTATCACCCACGCATGCTGTTGCGGTACAACTTTGATGGTGCGGATAATGAAGATTCCCGCGATAACCAGTAGAACAATGGCGATTTCCATGATGTTTCCTTTTAATAATTAACGATGATCAACTATCAAATCTTTTTGACAATGAATCGGCTGCCAATGACTTGCTCAATGATGTAATTCCCAGCCGCCGCCTCACTACCCGCTTGCAGTTGAGCAATCCAATTTGATCCACGGTATTTGACATTGGCTGTGCCATCTGCTTGCCAGGCCTCAATATAAATGGTTTGTCCAATGTCCATGTTCACATCGCTGTTGAACTCGGCGCTTTTACCTACCGACTTCTTGCCCCGCAACAGATGCCATGCCACCACTGCACCACCACCAACGATGGCTGCTATCACCAATTGACTAGCCAGCCCTAATCCCATGTGCGCGGCAATGGCCGCAGCTGCCAAACCTAGTGCAAACATCAAGAGGTAAAACGTACCCGTCATCAGCTCTGCCGCAACGGCAACACCTGTTAGCAACCACCAAATGCTTGATTCAGCCATCACTGTCTCCTTTTATATTGCGCATTGATTCAACTTGTCTGTCGCATCGTTTGTGCAAACTGTCTTAACTACATCACATTTTGAACGTATTTTGAATCTATTTTGACCAATTACACGCTAAAAAATCGCCTAAGTCAGTAGAGTTGTCCATATATTCCTTACACTTCGCCTATATTTTGTCGCTTCTGCCGTTTTCAAGCGCAAGCGTTTGTTAAACCCCTCCTACCAGCATTGACACACCGCCATGAAATTTCGCTTTCCCATTGTCATCATTGACGAAGATTTCCGTTCAGAAAACACCTCTGGCCTGGGTATACGTGCGCTTGCGCAAGCCTTTGAAAGCGAGGGCTTTGAGGTATTGGGTGCCACCAGCTATGGCGATTTGAGCCAGTTTGCGCAGCAACAAAGCCGTGCCAGTGCGTTCATTTTGTCGGTAGATGATGACGAATTCACGCCAGGACCCGATTTAGACCCAGCTGTGCTGAATCTGCGTCATTTCATTGAAGAAGTACGCCGCAAAAACTTGGATGTGCCGATTTACATTTATGGTGAAACCAAAACATCGCACCACATTCCGAACGATATTTTGCGTGAATTGCATGGTTTCATTCACATGTTTGAAGACACGCCTGAATTTGTGGCGCGTCACATCATCCGCGAAGCCAAGAGCTACTTAGAGAGCATCCAACCACCCTTTTTCAAAGCCTTGCTGGACTATGCCGAAGATGGCTCCTACAGCTGGCATTGCCCTGGGCACTCGGGTGGCGTGGCCTTTTTGAAAAGCCCAGTTGGGCAGATGTACCACCAGTTTTATGGTGAAAACATGCTGCGTGCCGACGTGTGCAATGCCGTGGAAGAGCTGGGACAGCTGCTGGACCACAATGGCGCCATTGGCGAAAGTGAGCGCAATGCGGCACGTATTTTCAATGCCGATCATTGTTTTTTTGTCACCAACGGCACATCCACCAGCAACAAAATGGTGTGGCATCACACCGTTGCACCTGGCGACATTGTGGTGGTGGACCGCAATTGCCACAAATCAAATCTGCACGCCATCATCATGACGGGCGCGATACCTGTCTTTTTGAAGCCTACACGCAACCACTTTGGCATCATTGGCCCTATCCCTAAGGAAGAATTTGAGATCAAGGCGATACAGGCCAAGATCAAAGCCAACCCGCTATTGAAAGGTGTGGATACCAAAAACCTGAAGCCGCGCATTTTGACACTGACGCAATCGACCTACGACGGCGTGTTGTACAACACCGAAACCATCAAAAGCATGTTGGATGGCTATGTCGAGAACTTGCATTTTGACGAAGCCTGGTTGCCCCATGCGGCGTTTCACCCTTTTTATGGCAGCTACCACGCCATGGGCAAAAACCGCAAACGTCCGAAAGAAGCCGTGGTGTATTCGACCCAATCGATTCACAAGCTCTTGGCCGGTATCAGCCAAGCCAGCCATGTGTTGGTGCAAGATTCACAAACGGTTAAGTTGGACAAACATTTGTTCAACGAAGCCTATTTGATGCACACCAGCACATCCCCACAGTACAGCATCATCGCCAGCTGCGATGTCGCTGCGGCCATGATGGAGCCGCCAGGCGGCACCGCATTGGTGGAAGAAAGCATTGTGGAGGCTTTGGATTTCAGACGTGCCATGCGCAAAATTGCCACTGAGTACGGCAACGACTGGTGGTTCAAAGTCTGGGGGCCCGAAAAGCTGGCTGACGATGGCATTGGCAAAGCCAGTGATTGGATCATCAAGGGCGAAGCCAAGAATGCGAAAAACGGCGTGAACTGGCACGGCTTTGGCAAGATGGCCACCGGCTTCAATATGCTGGATCCTATCAAATGCACAATCGTGACACCTGGCATGGACTTGAATGGCAAGTTTGCCAAAACGGGTATTCCAGCCAGCATTGTCAGCAAGTTTTTGGCAGAGCATGGCGTGGTGGTGGAAAAAACAGGGCTTTACAGTTTCTTCATCATGTTCACCATCGGCATCACCAAAGGCCGCTGGAACAGCATGTTGACCGCATTACAGCAGTTCAAAGACGATTACGACAAAAACCAACCCATGTGGCGCATCTTGCCGGAGTTTTGCCAAAAGCACCGCCGTTATGAAAAAATGGGCTTGGCGGATTTGTGCCAGCACTTGCATGCCCTCTATGCCAAATACGACATAGCGCGCTTAACCACTGACATGTATTTGAGTGACCTGACCCCTGCCATGAAGCCCAGCGATGCCTATGCACAAATTGCCAAGCGCAATACCGAGCGGGTATCGATTGACGAACTTGAAGGCCGCATCACTGTCGGTTTGGTCACACCTTACCCACCTGGCATACCGCTTTTGATTCCAGGCGAGGTGTTCAACAAGAAAATTGTCTCCTACCTGAAGTTTTCACGCGAATTCAACGAACAATGCCCGGGCTTTGAAACCGACATTCACGGTTTGGTGGTGGAAGAAGACGCAAACGGTAAAAAGCAGTATTACGCCGATTGTGTAAAGATGTAAAAATCTCACTTGGCATATTGCGCTATGTCAACCACAGCGTTCTGTTTGGTATTAATATGAATACAGGGTTGAGCGATGTCGCTTAGCCAACTTGAAAAGGAATAATGATGACTAAAGCACTCACACTGATCAAATCAAGCATTGCAGCCCTGTCTATCGCTGTGCTAACTGCATGCGGTGGCGGTGGTGGCGACAATTACTCATTTTTATCCGTCGACAACTTGAATGTCTCCAATGGCGTGGTCTGCGTGGAAGACATTTACGATGATGCTTTTTCAGCCGCTGGCCAGCAAATTGCACGTGACTTGATTGATTACTATGGCACATATGATTTCAGTCTAAGCCCCATACACCAAGCCTATTCAGCACCCACTTACTGCAATGGTCCTACCTCAAACTATGTGCCAACAGCAGGTTTAATCATCGAAGCCAGTTATTACTACGATGTGATTGTGCCTTGGGTAAGAGCTAACAAGTAAATCACTGGCTCCGTAATTGCTATATATTTAATAGCGCTCTAGGCAATAAATACGCCAGATTGAGCCTGATTTTTCATATAAATCAGGCTCTACTTGTTTGACAAGCAGCTTTTAAGCTTTCAAATCGGCAGCCAGCGATGCCAGCGTTTCAGGGGCGATGCTGGTGTGTGCAGGGTAGTTGGTGTGATCGCAGCCGAGTTTGACACCTGCACCTGCCAAAACCGCCTTGCGCATGGCGGTGTCCAATTCAAAACGCACAAAATGCACGGCAGAGGTTTTCTCATCGTTCTCGCGATCTAAATCTTCGTCGGCAATCGCATACACACGAGCATGTCCTTCAACTTCGATGAACATGCGGTCTTCTACACCGATTAAACGTGCCAATTCGCGACGGCGTTCATTTTCATCAGGGTACTCAATCAGCATGGTCGCTTTCCAATTGCTGCCCTCAGGCACCAAGGGCGCATAGGCTTCAATTTCTTGCAAGATGCCGTCTTCTTCAAATATCTTTTCAATGCGCAGCATTTCTTGAATTTGGTAGCGCACCGTCATTTCAGATTCAAACTGCAGCGTCATGTTCTCACCCAGATGCACGGAGCGCAATTTGCGGTGCGCCAAAATGGATTCTTTGTTGGTCTTGCGGTACTTGCTGTACGCCTCTAAAGACATCAAGTTGTCGGGGGTGATGTTGCCTGTAATCTGCATGATTTTTCCTTACTTCAACCCATAGGCTTCACGAATCAATGTGAGCGGATGCTTTTGCGGCACCGCGCCTAAATTGTTCACTTCAAAGCCTTGGGCAATGTGGTGACCGCCCAGTGGGCAGTCGGAACTGATGACATCGGGCAAACCGCCGTCTTTGTGATTCGCCATGGCTTTGAACAGCGGTTTGCCGATTTTCATGGCTTGCTGGTGGGTGGCTTTTTTCACGCCAAATGTGCCTGCATGACCAGAACAGCGCTCGTGTGTGTGCACATGCGTGTTCGGCACCATGTTGAGCATTTCTTCCGTTTTCTTGCCAATCTGTTGCACACGACCGTGGCATGGAATTTGGTAGCTGACTTTGCCCAATGCGACGGGGAAATCCACTTTCAGCAAGCCGTCACGCTTACGCGCCATCAGGTATTCAAAGGGGTCCCACATGTGCTCTTTGACCAAAGCCACATCACTCTCATTCGGGAACATCAGCGGCAACTCTTGTTTGTACATCAAGGTGCAGCTGGGTACTGCACTCAAAATCGCATAACCTTCTTTTGCGTATTTCGTTAGCACCGGAATGTTGGTATCTTTGTGTTGTTTGACAGAGTCCAAATCGCCCAATTCCAATTTGGGCATGCCACAGCAGCTTTCTTTTTCAACCAACACATACGGGAATTTCGTTGTGGTCCAAAATTTTCAATAAATCGTGGCCAATGCCGGGTTCGTTGTAGTTGATGTAGCAAGTTGAATAAATGGCAACCTTGCCTGGCGTCTTTTCACCGTCTTTCACTGCGAAATCTTGTGATGTAGCAGCCGCTGATCGGAACTTTTTATTCGCAAAGCTGGGCAGCCATGCATCCTTGTCCACACCCAAGGTTTTTTCCATCACGCTGCGCGCGATTTTGGTATTGTTCACGGCATTCACCACTTGGGTGACGATGGGAATACCTGCGAACGAACCTGTGCCGTCAGTCGACGACAACACCCGTTCACCCAAACCCACTTCGCCTTTTTTGAACTTGATGGCTTTGGCACGCAGCATGGTGTGCGGGAAGTCCAAATTAAACGAATGTGGTGGCACGTATGGGCATTTGGTTAGGTAGCACAGGTCGCAGATGTAGCACTGGTCGACCACTTTCCAGTAATCTTTTTTGTCCACACCATCGACTTCCATGGTTTTGGACTCGTCCACCAAATCAAACAGCGTGGGAAAAGAACCGCACAAACTCACACAACGGCGGCAGCCGTGACAGATGTCAAAGATGCGTTCCATTTCATGGAAGGTGGCTTCTTCGTTGTAATACTCTGGGTTTTGCCAATCGATTGCGTGGCGTGTGGGGGCGGATAAATTGCCTTCGGTTGCCATAGTTACCTCATTTAAATATTCTGCATTGAGTATTCACGAATGAATACCCAACACACAAAATTCAAAGATCAATCAATTGATTAATCAGCGAGTTCTGCGAGTGCCTTGGCATAGCGATTCGCGTGTGAACGCTCTGCTTTGGCCAAAGTTTCAAACCAATCAGCCACTTCGTCATGTCCTTCACTACGCGCTGTTTTGGCCATGCCTGGGTACATATCGGTGTACTCGTGGGTTTCGCCAGCAACTGCGGTTGCCAAGTTTTGACGTGTGCTGCCAAAAGGCATGCCGGTGGCTGGGTCGCCACATTGCTCTAGCCACTCTAAGTGACCGTGTGCGTGACCAGTTTCGCCTTCGGCGGTTGAACGGAACAATGCTGCCACGTCGGGTTGACCTTCAACGTCTGCCTTGTTCGCAAAATACAAATAGCGACGGTTAGCCTGTGATTCGCCAGCAAATGCGGCTTTCAGGTTTTCTTCCGTTTTTGAGCCTTTGAGTGCTGCCATGGAAATCTCCTAGTAATTAAATAACAACTGGTTTTACCTGTTCAAACAGGTAACAAAACCAGCACCATTGACAAGTAGTTGCCAGACTCCAGTCTAGCACCGTACGAAGTCATGAGTGATTGAATTATTTAATAATCAGGCAATGTGATAAATAAAACTTATGATAGTTTTACCGGCTTTTTTTATCGTCTGTCCACCAACGCGTGCGCGATAGTACCTAAGTCCACATACTCCAGTTCGCTGCCAATCGGCACACCACGCGCCAAGCGGGTCACGTGTACATGGCGTGCTTTGAGTTCTTCGCTGATGACATGGGATGTCACCTCACCTTCGGCCGTGAAATTGGTTGCCAAAATCACCTCTTGCACTTTGCCTTCAGCGACACGATCAAAAAGTTTTTGCAAACCAATGTCTTTTGGCCCAATGCCATCCAACGGGCTTAATTTGCCCATCAACACAAAGTAAAGCCCTTTGAACGCGCCGGTGCGTTCTAAGGCGTATTGGTCTGCTGGGGTTTCCACCACGCACAAGCGTGTTTGGTCGCGCGATTCGTCGCTGCAAGTCGGGCAAATGTAGCGCCTGCGTCAAAGTATTGCACAGAGCGCAATGTTTTACTTGTGTTGCCGCTTGGGTCAGTGCCTGCGCCATGTGCAGCGCGCCTTCGCGGTCATGCTGCAACAAGTGAAACGCCATGCGCTGCGCCGACTTCACGCCCACGCCTGGCAATCGGCGCAAAGCCTGTATCAGCGTGTCGAGGGCGTTGTTATCAGCCACTGAATTAAAATGGAAATTTCATGCCGCCTGGTAGCCCGGGCATGCCTTTGGATAATCCACCCATTTTGGCTTCGCTGTTTTCAGCCAATTGGCGTGTGGCATCGTTGATGGCGACTGTCAACATGTCTTCCAACATGTCTTTGTCGTCTGCCAGCAAACTTGGATCAATCTCAATGCGCTTGACCACATGCTTGCCTGTCATGGTGACTTTGACCAAGCCAGAACCTGCAGCACCCACAACTTCTGAATTGGCCAATTCTTCTTGCGCCTTCTTCATGTTTTCTTGCATGGCCGTGGCTTGTTTCATCAGTCCGGCGAGTTGTCCTTTGTTGAACATATTGATTTCCTTTTCTAAAACTAAGTTTGTAACGAGTTGGTGATGATTTGGATATTACAAAATCTGGATGCTGTTGGGGACAATTTTCGCGCCAAAATCGCGCATCAATTTTTGCACGTAGTCATCTTGTGTGATGATCTCTTGCGCCATGCGTTGCTTTTCTGCGGCAGCAGCGGCAATGCGTTTGGCTGGCGTGTCGCTGGCGGGGCCAATTTCGATGCTCAGGCGCACCGACTGACCAATACTGGCCAGAGCCATTTGCAATTTTTCTGGTGTGCCACTTTGGCTCAGCGATTCACGCTCTATCCGCAACAACCAATCGTGCGGCTGTGGCGCATCATTCACCGTGCGTGCCAGTAATTGCGATTGCAAAGCCAATTCACGCACCAATGCGGCAATGGATTCTGCTGCCAACAACTGTTGCACCATGCTGTGCCACACATCGCCTTCTGGTGTCAGCACCAATTCAGCTGGTGCAATGGCGGCATTGATGCTGGAACGCTCAGTGCGTTGCTCTGTGCGGCCACTCGGTTCAGACTGCACACGCACTGGTATTGCTACCATTTTTGTAGCAGTATAGGCATTATTTACGCCGGATACAGGCTGATTTTCTATAGATTTTTCAGCTTGAACTAATTTTTTCCCTTCGACAGGTTCAGGTCGAACGGGTGCAGCGGTTGCAGGTGCTGCGTTTGATGGCGTTTGGGGCACAGCATGAGTTGGTGCTGCGGATTGCGCTGGTGCTGAAGTTGCAGGCGGCTTAGCCGGCGTCAGACTTTTTTTTTCAGCCGATTCTGCTGATGTACCTTTGGAAGCGCTATTCCCCGCTGCGGGCTTGAAAGCCAACAAGCGCAGCAGCACCATGGTCAACGCGGCGTATTCATCTGGTGCCAAGCCCAATTCAGCGCGACCATGCAAACACATGCTGTAGAGCAATTGCGTCTCATCAGCTGGCAACAGTTTTGCCAATCGTGCTGTTTCAGCGCTTCGGCATCGCTGTCATCCACCGGCATGGCCGGTACGGCTTGATGCACCGCCATGCGCTGCAACACTGCGCTCATTTCTTCAAGTGTGGATGCAGCAGACAAACCATTGATGCGCAATGATTCAGAAATATCCACCACCGTTTTGCCGTCGCCTTGCGCCAAAGCATCTATCAAACGAAACACATAACTGCGGTCCACACTGCCCAACATTTGTCTTACCGCAGCTTCTTCCAAACGCCCATTGGTTTGCATGCCGCTAAAAGCAATGGCTTGATCGGTCAGCGACAGCGCATCGCGCATGGAGCCGCGTGCGCCGCGCGACAGCAAGCGCAAGGCTTGTGCATCTGCGCTCAATCCTTCAGCGGTCAACACTTTTTGCAAATGCTCTTGCACCGTTTCGGGTGCCATGGGGCGCAAATTGAATTGCAAGCAACGTGACAACACCGTGACCGGCACTTTTTGCGGGTCCGTGGTGGCCAGCACAAATTTCAAATACTCAGGTGGCTCTTCCAGCGTTTTCAACATCGCATTGAACGCGGTGTTGGTCAGCATGTGCACCTCGTCAATCATGAACACTTTGAAGCGCCCTTGCACCGGTTTGTAAACCGCTTGCTCTAACAGGGTTTGAACTTCGTCCACACCACGGTTCGAAGCCGCGTCCAGCTCGGTGTAATCGACAAAACGGCCGCTGTCGATATCGGTACAGGCTTGGCACACGCCGCAAGGCGTAGCGGTGATGCCACCTTGACCATCGGCACCTTGGCAGTTGAGCGATTTGGCCAAAATGCGAGAAATCGTGGTCTTGCCCACACCCCGCGTGCCCGTGAACATGTAGGCATGGTGCAAACGCTGTGTGGTTAAAGCATTGGTCAAGGCTTGCACCACGTGCTCTTGCCCCACCAATTCGGTGAAGTTTTGCGGACGGTATTTGCGGGCGAGAACCAAGTAAGACATAAGCAGTAGATTCTACGTTGAGTTTGCTCAAACACGCGCTCAGATGTGCTTTAATAAGCTGGTTCGATTGTCAACTTGGAGAAAATCATGCAACTTAAAAACGTGTTCAAACGCACCCTTATTCTGGGAGCTGCCATTGGTACTTTGGGCGTATTTTTTGCCGCCCCCCTTGCACATGCGCAAGACAAAACCATCAAAATTGCCCACATTTACAGCAAAACGGGCCCTTTAGAAGCTTATGGCAAACAAACCGCCACGGGTTTCATGATGGGCTTGGATTACGCCACTGGCGGCACCATGACAGTTGCCGGCAAAAAGTTGGTCGTGATTGAAAAAGACGACCAAGGCAAGCCAGATTTGGGTAAAAGCCTGTTGGCAGCCGCTTATGGTGATGACAAAGCTGATTTGGCCGTAGGCCCAACCGCATCGCCCGTTGCATTGGCCATGTTGCCAGTAGCCGAAGAATACAAAAAAATCTTGTTGGTCGAGCCAGCAGTGGCCGATTCCATCACCGGTGACAAGTGGAACAAATACATTTTCCGCACCGGTCGCAACAGCTCGCAAGACGCGATTGCCAACGCCGCTGCCATGGACAAAGCCGGCATCACCATTGCCACCATGGCGCAAGACTCTGCTTTCGGTCGCGACGGTGTGAAAGCGTTTAAAGAAGCCATCAAAAAAGCCAAGCTGGTGCATGAAGAATATTTGCCACCAGCTACCACCGATTTCACCGCCGGTGGTCAGCGCTTGATTGACAAATTAAAAGGCATCCCTGGACGCAAAGTGATCTTCATCATTTGGGCGGGCGGTAATCCTTTCAAAATTGCCGACATGGATTTGAAACGCCATGGCATCGAAATCGCAACCGGTGGCAACATCTTGCCAGCTTTGGTGGCATATAAACAATTCCCTGGCATGGAAGGCGCAGCTTACTATTACTTTGGCATGCCAAAAAATACGGTCAACGATGCCATGGTGTCGCGTCATTACACACAGTTCAAATCACCCCCTGACTTCTTCACTGCAGGTGGCTTCTCTGCAGCGATGGCGGTGGTGACAGCGCTCAAAAAATCCAATGGTGATGCCAGTGCCAACACACTGATCAAAACCATGGAAGGCATGAGTTTTGATACACCCAAGGGCAAAATGACCTTCCGCAAAGAAGACCATCAAGCGATGCAAAACATGTACCACTTCAAGATCAAAATTGACCCTGCTTTTGCTTGGGGTGTACCTGAGTTAGTGCGTGAAATCAAAGCTGAGGAAATGCAAATTCCTATTCGCAACAAACGTTGATAGGTTTGGTTCGCTAAAGCGGTCGTTTAGCATGCTCGAAACACGTGAACTCACGGTTCGCTTTGGCGGACACGTGGCTGTGAATGCCGTCAGCTGTACTTTTCAGCCTGGCACATTGACAGCCATCGTTGGGACCCAACGGGGCGGGCAAAACAACTTACTTCAACCTCATCTCAGGGCAAATCAAAGCGTCCAGTGGTGAGGTGCTGTTGAACCAACGTAATTTGGCCGGTTTAAGCCCATCGGCTCGCACCCATGCAGGACTGGGGCGAGCTTTTCAGTTGACCAATTTGTTCCCGCATTTAACGGTGCTGGAAAACGTGCGCTTGGCGGTGCAAGCCACCCCCAATGGTGCGCACAAAGGTGGCTTCAACTTATGGAGCGTGTGGAGTGATCACCACGGGCTGACAGAAAAAGCACACACCATATTGGAAACTGTGGCCATGGCCGATAAACAGCATGCGCTGGTGGCCAGCTTGCCGCACGGTGACCAACGCAAATTGGAAGTGGCCTTGCTGATGGCCTTGGACCCACTGGTGTACATGTTTGACGAACCCACCGCTGGTATGAGTGCCGAAGAAGCTCCGGTGATATTGAATTTGATACGCCAACTCAAAGCCGATAAAAGCAAAATCATTTTGTTGGTGGAGCACAAAATGGATGTGGTGCGCGAATTGGCGGATCGCATCATCGTCTTGCACAACGGTCAACTGGTGGCCGATGGTGAGCCTGCAGCTGTGATTGCCTCTCCCATCGTTCAAGAAGCGTATTTGGGGGTAGCACCCGCATGACGAATCAGAACAATGCCAATTTGTTGACGCTACAAGGTGTACACACCCACATCGGTGCGTACCACATTTTGCATGGTGTCGATTTGACTGTGCCACGTGGTCAACTGACCATGCTCTTAGGTCGCAACGGCGCCGGCAAAACCACCACCCTGCGCACCATCATGGGCTTGTGGCATGCCAGTCAAGGTACTGTGCATTTCAATGGCCAAGACATCACTGCATCGAATACGCCCGATATTGCGGGCTTGAGCATTGCCTATGTGCCTGAAAACATGGGTATCTTTGCCGACCTGACAGTGAAAGAAAACATGCTACTGGCTGCAAGGCAAGCCAAGCGCGCCAGCCAGATGGACGAAACACGTCTGAACTGGATATTCGAATTGTTCCCCGCCGTGAAAAAATTTTGGAACCACCCTGCAGGCAAACTGTCGGGTGGACAAAAACAAATGCTGGCAGTGGCGCGAGCGATTGTGGAGCCACGTGAGTTGTTGATTGTGGACGAACCCAGCAAAGGCTTGGCACCTGCCATCATCAACAACATGATTGACGCGTTCGCACAGCTCAAAGCAACGGGCACAACACTCTTGCTGGTCGAGCAAAACATCAACTTCGCAAAGCGCTTGGGTGACCATGTGGCGGTGATGGACAACGGCCGTGTGGTGCATGCGGGCAGCATGCAAGCTTTGGCCAACGACGAAGCCTTGCAACAATCTTTATTGGGTTTGGCACTATGAAACTCGACTTCGATTGGAAACCCATCGCCTTGGTGCCCTTGTTGGCACTGGTGGTTTGGCCTTTCATTGGCTCATCATCCACGTGGTTGACTTTGACCGTGGCAGGATTGGCCATGGGCATGATTATTTTCATCATTGCTTCGGGTTTGACGCTGGTGTTTGGTTTGATGGACGTACTGAATTTTGGCCATGGTGTGTTCATTGCACTGGGCGCTTTTGTCGCCACCACGGTGATGGGTTTCATGGGCGATTGGACTGGCTCTGCCGATTTGTGGCGCAATTTGGTCGCCATTTTTCCTGCCATGTTGGTCGCCATGCTGGTGGCGGGCGCTGTGGGATTTGCTTTTGAGCGTTACATCGTGCGCCCGGTCTATGGTCAACACTTGAAACAAATCTTGATCACCATGGGCGGCATGATCATTGGCGAAGAGCTCATCAAAGTGATTTGGGGCCCCGCGCAATTGCCGCTGCCCCTGCCCGAAGCCATGCGCGGTGCGGTGCTCTTGGGCGATGCAGCAATTGAAAAATACCGCTTGCTGGCGGTGGTGGTGGGCTTGGCAGTGTTTGCACTCTTGGCGTGGACGCTCACCCGCACCAAAATTGGCTTGCTGATTCGCGCTGGCGTGCAAGACCGCGAGATGGTCGAATCATTGGGTTACCGAATCAAACGCTTGTTTGTCGGTGTGTTTGTGGTGGGCAGTGCGTTGGCTGGTTTGGGTGGCGTGATGTGGGGCTTGTACCAACAGAACGTGACACCGCAAATGGGTGCGCAAGTGAATGTGTTGATTTTCATCGTCATCATCATTGGTGGCTTGGGCTCTACTGGCGGCGCATTGATTGGTGCTTTGCTGGTGGGTTTGATGGCAAATTACACTGGGTTTTTGTTACCCAAAGTGGCCTTGTTTTCCAACATTGCATTGATGGTCGCAATTTTGTTGTGGCGACCTCAAGGTGTTTATCCAGTGGCAAATAGATAAAACTTATGTTGAGCAAAATCTTATCCAACGATTTACCCCGTAGTCGCATACTGGCTGTGATGTTGCTGGTGCTGGTGCTGGGTTTGGCGTTCGCGCCGTTTATTTTCCCGGGCGTGAAGGCTTTGAACGTGGCCGCTAAGGTGCTGGTATTCATCGTGTTGGTCGCCAGTTTTGATTTGCTCTTGGGCTACACCGGCATTGTGAGTTTTGCGCACACCATGTTTTTTGGCATTGGTGCGTATGGCATTGCGCTGGCCACCACGCACATGGGCGCGACTTGGACGGCTTTGGGTGTGGGTTTGGTTTCGTCCTTGGCTTTGTCGTTTGTGCTGGCTTTGTTGATTGGACTTTTCTCTCTGCGCGTGCGCGCCATCTTTTTTGCCATGATCACCTTGGCAATTGCATCGGCTTTTTTAACGCTGGCATCGCAACTGTCCGACATCACCGGTGGTGAAGATGGTTTGTCTTTCAAAGTACCCGAAGTGTTGACCAGCAGTTTTGAATTCAGCGAGCAACCGTTTTTGGGCGCATCGCTGGATGGCCGTTTGTTGTGCTATTACTTGCTGTTTGCGGTGACAGTGGTTTTGTTTTTATCGCTCTTACGCATTGTCAATTCACCCTTTGGTCGCGTGCTGCAAGCGATTCGTGAAAACGAATTTCGTGCCGAAGCAATTGGCTACCGCGTGGTGGTTTACCGCACCACGTCCAGCATTCTTTCTGCTTTGTTTGCCTGCATGGCCGGTGCAATGTTGGCACTTTGGCTGCGCTACAACGGGCCTGACACATCGTTGTCGTTTGAAATCATGATGGATGTGCTCTTGATTGTGGTCATAGGCGGCATGGGCACCATGTATGGCTCCATTATTGGTGCTGTGTTGTTTCTCATCGCCCAAAGTTACTTGCAAGATTTGCTGCGCATCGGCAGCGAAGCAGCCAGCTCTTTGCCATGGCTGTCCGCCCTGCTCTCACCCGACCGTTGGTTGCTGTGGTTGGGCGTGTTGTTTGTGTTGTCGGTCTATTACTTCCCAACAGGCGTGGTGGGCAAACTGCGCACCAGTGCTATGCTGCGTGGCAAGTGATTGTCTATATAAATATATAAGAAATTGACCTCTAGACGGCGTATTGATTGCCTATGCTGCTATAAAATATATAGCATTTCACAATCCGCTATAATCAACAGCGACGGGCCTTCCCACATGGTGAAGCGGCCAACCGGGTCAGGTGGGGAACCAAGCAGCCCTAACTGTGGAGCCAGTGCTGGGGTCAAGGCTCGTCACCCCCTCCCCCTCAAAATATCTCATCAGGCACTTCAAGAAATTCAGATTTTCGAGATGAAGTGCAAGGCGCACAGCGCACAGAAACCGGAATGTACTTCAGGTACATGAGGATTTCGAGCACTGCGCAACGCCGCAGTTCGCTCGAAAAATGAATTTATTGACGTGCTTTGGCAATTTTTTCCATCAGCGCGGCTGTACTTGTCTTGCGATCTTCATTCACTTTTTGCACATGAGGTCTCTGCTTCATGGCATCTAGATACGCTGTGATTTGCGGGTAGTCGGCGTACATATCTTCTTTGTAGATGATCTTGATGAGTGACGCGATGATGGGCAAATGCACAATGGCGGCGCAGTCGGCCAAGGTGAATGTGTCGCCAGCGACATAGGGTGCAAACTTGGCAATTTTGGCAAACGCTGCCAAATTGGTCATCAAATGTTTGCGTGTGGCATCGTATCTTTCTTGCGCAAATGCGGGTGCGCCAAAGAAGATGGGGCCGTACAGTTGCCGCGCCACCAACTCCAGATGCAAGTCCAAATACACAATCAAATGTCGCACCTGCGCAGCGGCAAACGGGTCTGCTGGGATGAGTGGATTGGCAGGGTAAGCGTCTTCAATGTATTCGCAGCAAGGGCTGGATTCCA
This sequence comes from uncultured beta proteobacterium, assembly GCA_963841045.1. Classification (GTDB taxonomy): domain Bacteria; phylum Pseudomonadota; class Gammaproteobacteria; order Burkholderiales; family Burkholderiaceae_C; genus Aalborgiella. The sequence goes on from CAWJBD010000003.1 coordinate 213,948, forward strand.
AAATCACGCCTTGTGGCGTTTCAATGAATGGCACTTTGCCCAAGGGTGAACGCTCTGATAAAGCAGGGTTGTTTTTTAATCCTGTCCACACCAATTCTTCTTCAAACGGCACGCCTTTTTCTAAGAGCTGCAGTTTGACTTTGTTGTAATAGTTGCTGGCTGAAAATCCGCAGAGTTTGAGTGTCATGGTGTCTCTTTCAATGTGTGGTTCTGAAATTTATTTGGAAGACACACTGTACCGCAAAACGGTATGCGTTGTGATGGCGGACTTTGCCTCAACTTTTCGCGCAAGCTTCGCACTACTTCAGCGGATGCCCCAGCGTCAGCGTCCAATAGGTTTGATACTCAGCTTTGGGGTTGTGTTTGCAACTGATGGCCATGTGCTGGTAGGCGGCGTTCATGATGTTGCGGCAATGGCCAGGGCTGGCCAGCCAAGTGGCAATGACTTCATGCACCGCCTTTTGCCCTGCCGCAATGTTTTCAGCCACACCGCCATACGCATAGCCCGCTGCTCGTGCACGTGCGGCCATGTTCAGGCCCTGTGGGCTGGTGTGGTCAAAATAGTTTTTGGCTGCCATGTCGTGCGAATGCAGCTCGGCCGCTTTGGCCAATTGCGCATTCCAGCCCACCGCACCCACGGCATTGCCACAGGCTTGCGATTGGGCGCGCGCAGCATTCACCGCCGCCAGCACCGCATTTTTGTAGTCCGCAATTTGGCAGTCCCCCACCTCAGGCCGCCTGTGTGCGCAGCGCCACGCAGCAAACCATTGCGCCAACGAGCGACTTGGTCACTGTATTGACAGCGTTGAATTTGAAACGTGATGTGATGCGTGTCAGCATGGTTATGCTATGTTTTTAATAGCAGTATAGGCAATCAATACGCCGGCTAGAGGTCAATTTCATATAAATATTTAATGGTTACCCATTGTCAGCGTCCAGTAGTAGGTATAGGTACTGGTAGAAGTTGTTTTGCAACTCACGCCGATGTCGTAAAACGATGCTGTCATGATGTTCTTGCAATGCGATTCACTTGCCATCCATGCTGCAACTACTTGCGATGCCGATGTTTGTCCACCAGCGATGTTTTCGCCAACTGAGCCGTATGTATAGCCAGCTGCACTGGCGCGTCCACCAATGCGTACACCATTTGCATCTGGATGATCAAAATAATTATTTACCGCCATGTCGTTTGAATGAACCTCTGCGGCGGATGCCAAGGCACTATTCCATGACAATGCGCCAACAGCTGGAAATGCTACAGCGCCACACACTTGTGGACTAGCTCGATAAGAATTAACAAGCGAAACTACTGCCGATTTGTAATCTCCGAATGGGCATTCTGTTGCAGTGGTCGTAGTGGTAGGTTCTGGAGCAGCAGTGGTTGGTGTTTCTACGGCACTATTTGACGAACCTCCACCGCAGGCACTGAGTGAGAGTGCGGCGCACAAGACTAAGATTTGTAAGGCTTGGCGGTTTTGAAATGGCATCATGGTGGGGTCAAGGATTGATATAAATGATAGCAGCTAACATTCAGCCTTGTTTTATAGCACAATGTCTTAAAGACAGTATTAAGATAAGCTTTACAACCAACCTGTTATGAACACATTCACCGACTTTATTGGCACCAAAGAAGTGCAAGGCAAGCATCTGTTTGATGTGGCGGCGCTAGAGGCGTACTTATTACAACATTTGCCCGGATTTGCTGGCCCTTTGACGGTGGAGATGTTCAAGGGCGGGCAGTCTAACCCAACCTACAAACTCAACACCCCCACACACAGCTATGTGATGCGCGCCAAGCCGGGCCCGGTGGTCAAGCTTTTGCCATCTGCCCACGCCATTGAGCGCGAATTTGCGGTGATGCGTGGCCTGCAAGATACCGATGTGCCAGTGCCCAAAATGCTGTGCCTGTGCGAGGACGAAGCCATCATTGGCCGCGCCTTTTACATCATGGAATTCATGCAAGGCCGCGTGCTGTGGGACCAATCATTGCCCGACATGACGCCGCCAGAGCGCAGCTGCCATCTACAAAGAAATGAACCGCGTGATAGCCGCATTGCACACCGTGGACTTTGCCAGCAAAGGGCTGGCCAACTACGGCAAACCGGGTAATTATTTTGAACGGCAAATTGGCCGCTGGAGCAAGCAATACGTCGCCTCTGTCACCACCCCAATTGAGGAGATGGACAAGCTGATGGCGTGGCTGCCTGCGCACATCCCCGCCAGCGCCATGGACAGCAGCAAGGTGAGCATTGTGCATGGCGACTACCGCATGGACAATTTGATGTTCCACCCCACCGAAGCACGTGTGATCGCGGTGCTGGACTGGGAGCTGTCCACGCTGGGACACCCGTTTGCGGACTTCAGCTACCACTGCATGTCCTGGCATATACCGCCGGGCGCGTTTCGCGGCATTGCGGGACTGGATTGGGCGGCCTTGGGCATTCCGCTGGAAGACGAGTACATCGCGCAGTATTGCGCCGCCACCAAGCTTTGCACACCGGCTGAATTGAAAGCCGATTGGAACTTTTACATGGCCTACAACCTATTTCGCATTGCCGCTATTTTGCAAGGCATTGCCAAGCGCGTTGAGGCTGGCACCGCATCCAGCGCGCAAGCCGCCAGCAGTGGCAGAGGTGCACGCAACTTGGCGCAAATGGCATGGCTGTTTGCGCAAAAAACAAATTAAAACTTTTACCAAAGGAAACGACGATGGACTTCGACTACTCCCCCAAAACCAAAGAACTGCAAGCCAAGCTGAACCAGTTCATGGCCGATTACGTTTACCCCGCTGAATCAGCCTACGCCGATGAGTTGGCCGCCAACACAGCGGCAGGCAAGCGTTGGACGCCCTTGAAAACGATTGAAAATCTCAAACCCAAAGCGCAAGCACAGGGCTTATGGAATTTGTTTTTGCCAGTGGACAGCGCCGCCGCTTCGGGCTACAGCGGTGCAGGTTTAACCAACCAAGAATACGCACCCTTAGCTGAGATCATGGGAGCCGTTCCGTGGGCAAGTGAGGTGTTCAACTGCTCTGCCCCCGACACTGGCAACATGGAAACCATTGCACGCTATGGCTCAGACGAAATCAAAGCGCGTTGGCTCAAACCCTTGTTAAACGGCGAAATACGCTCAGCCTTTGCCATGACAGAGCCAGCCGTTGCCAGCAGCGACGCCACCAACATCCAAACCCGCATTGAACGCGATGGCGACGAGTACGTCATCAACGGCACCAAGTGGTGGATTTCAGGCGCGGGCGACCCACGCTGTGCGGTTTACATCACCATGGGCAAGACGGACCCTGAAGCACCGCGCCATTCACAGCAAAGCATGATTATTGTGCCGGCCAATGCGCCTGGTATCAAAGTGATTCGCCCACTGAACGTGCTGGGCTATGACGATGCACCACATGGCCACATGGAAATGTCATTCACCAATGTGCGCGTGCCAGTGGGCAATATTTTGTTAGGCGAAGGGCGTGGTTTTGAAATTGCGCAAGGCCGCTTAGGGCCTGGCCGCATTCACCACTGCATGCGCTTGATTGGTGTGGCCGAACGTGCGCTGGAGCTGATGTGCAAACGCACGTCTTCGCGCGAAGCATTTGGCAAACTCATTTCCGCGCAAACAGTGACGCAAGAACGCATTGCCGAGGCTCGTTGCAAAATCGACATGGCACGTTTGCTGACACTCAAAGCCGCATGGAAGATGGACGTGGGCGGCAACAAGTTTGCGAAAAACGAAATCGCCATGATCAAAGTGGTCGCGCCCAGCATGGCGTGCCAGGTGATTGATTGGGCCATGCAAGCGCACGGCGGTGGCGGCATGTGTGATGACTTTCCGCTGGCCTTTGCCTATGCCAATTCACGCACCTTGCGCTTTGCCGACGGCCCAGACGAAGTGCACCGCAACGCGATTGCCAAACTCGAATTGGGCAAATACGCGGCCCACCCTAAAGAAGTTGAGATGCCGATCACACGCGGATGCTGATATAGTTGCGAACCTAGATTGCTATCATAATAATAGCAATCTAGGCAATCAATACGCCGCCTAGAGGCCAATTTCTTATAATTTTATATGGGTGTCACGCACCAAGGGGCGGTGTCGTGCATGTAACCCATCCACAGCGCCCAAGCTGCGCTGGCGGCAAGTGCCAAACCAGCCAAGCGCATACCCCAATCGCCCATGCCTTGGATGTTGGGATTTTTAGAACTTTGCAATTTGAGCCACAGCCATGGCCCTGCCATCATGGACACGCTGGTGCCAGCGGCAAACAAGGCCATCACTACTGCGCCTTCCATTGCGTTGCCCGTTAAAGTGGCAACCATCAAAGCCGAATACAGCAAACCACAAGGCAGCAAGCTCCACAGTGTGCCGATGAGCAAAGGCGCAGTGTTGCCACGTCCATTGGTCAAACCACGCACTTTGGCCCACACTTTGCGGCCAAACGATTCCAACCATATGGGTTGTTGCGCTTTGATGAGCAAGACCAATCCCAGCGCAATCATGGCAGCGTGAAACATGGTCCACACGGGGCGCAATGCAGCCGATTGCACCGTCATCCAACCCAAACCTTGCATAGAGGCCGCAGCCAATGCGCCCAAGAGGGAATAACCAATCACACGCCCGAATTGGAATGTCCACATTGCTGAATTTTTTTGCGCGCCTGCGGCCTGCCCAATGCCCGCACACGCCGCACCACACATGGCGATGCAGTGCGGGCCGCCCGCCACGCCCATTAAAAGTGCCGTTACGGCAAGAGAAGATTGCATTTGTGGATGATATTCCAATTCCCAAACATTTCTAGACTAGACGCAGCGACGAAGACAGTGCTTTAGCACGGCTAGGCGCTGCAACGACGTATAGGAATGATTTGGAATTGGAATCAGATGATTTTTGAAAACTTGGCGCGAGTGCGGTCAGTCTGTAAATACTTGTCAAACACCATGGCGACAGCACGCACAAAAAACCAGCCCATTTCGGTGACTTGAATTTGATGGTCATCGACTTCGACTAAATCTTGGTCTTGCAAGGTTTTGAGTACTTCCATTTCGGCTGCGAAATAGTTTTTAAAGTTAATCAAAAAGCCCAGTTCAATCGATTCAAAGAGTACATTGCCTTGGCACATCAGGGACATGATGACGCTACGGCGCAAGACATCGTCACGGCTCAATGCCAAACCGCGCACAATGGGGAAACGGCCTTGGTCCAAGTAGTCGTAATATTCTTCCAGTGTTTTCGCATTTTGGCTGTAGGTTGCGCCAATGCGACCAATGGACGACACGCCCAAACCAATTAAATCGCAATCAGGTTGCGTGCTGTAGCCTTGGAAATTGCGATGCAAGCGCCCTTGCCGCTTGGCGATGGCCAAAGCATCATCAGGCAATGCAAAGTGGTCCATGCCCACATACACATAACCCGCATCCATGAAGGCTTTCATGGAATGAGACAACATAGAAACTTTTGCACCTGCACTGGGAATTTCTAGCGAATCAATGCGACGCTGTGGTTTGAAACGCTCTGGCAAATGCGCATAGGCATACAGGGCAATGCGCTCAGGACGCAATGAATTAACCTGTGCCAAGGTGCGGTCGAATGATTCTGGGCTTTGATTGGGTAAGCCGTAAATCAAATCCATGTTGATGGATTCAAACTTGCGCTCGCGTGCGGCATGCACCAAAGCGGCTACTTGCTCAAACGGCTGTATGCGGTGCACGGATTTTTGCACAACGGGGTCAAAGTCTTGCACGCCAAAACTCAAGCGGTTAAAACCCAGTTCGGCCAAAGTGTCTAAGCGCGTGTTGTCGATGGTGCGCGGATCCACTTCAATGGAATATTCGCCATTGGCTGCAAAAACAAAGTTGCGTCGCAGCATCGACATCAACTGACGCAATTCGTCATCAGTCAAAAATGTGGGCGTGCCGCCACCCAAATGCAGTTGCGAAACAGTTTGCCCCTGCCCTAAATGTTGCACATGCAATTCAACTTCGCGGGTTAAATAGCGCAAATACTCGACCGCACGGTCGTGGTGTTTGGTGATGATTTTGTTACATGCGCAGTAATAGCACAGCGATTCGCAAAATGGAATGTGCACATAAAGCGACAAAGGCAGGGTCATCGCCGCAGCGCCTGTGCGCCGCAAAGTGAGTGCTTGCCTGTAATCAGCGTCAGAAAAAGCTTCTACAAAGCGGTCTGCGGTGGGGTATGAGGTGTAGCGCGGCCCCGCTACGTCGTAGCGACGCAGTAAATCTTCGGTAATCGGTGCTGCGGCAGTCGCGGTCATCATAAATTTTCCTTTTTGCAGGGTACGACTATGCCAGAAACATTCCAGCATCCACTTGACACTTGTCAATTCAAACTCGATTTATGTATCAGCGTAAACCCTAGCTGCACCTCAGGGAAATTACTGCCAACGTGTGTTTGAGACAAAAATCCTGTCAAAATCACGCCATGAGCTCCATGAACCACGAAACCATCAAAGTCGCTTGCTCCAATTGCAATTTGCGTGAATTGTGCATGCCCATTGGTCTCAATCACGATGAATTAAATCGCATCGATGATTTGGTGGCGACACGCAGGCATGTGAAGCGAGGCGATACCTTGTTCAGAAGCGGCGACAAATTCAGCAGCTTGTTTGCCATTCGCACTGGTTTTTTCAAAACCTGCGTGGCAACCGAAGACGGGCGCGACCAAGTGACTGGCTTTCAAATGGCGGGCGAGGTGATTGGCTTGGACGGCATTGTCAGCGACAACCACAGCTGCGATGCGGTGGCGCTGGAAGACGCAGAAGTGTGTGTGATGCCCTATGACCGCATCGAAGATTTGTCACGCGAGGTGCATGGTTTGCAGCGCCATGTGCACAAAATCATGAGCCGTGAGATTGTGCGTGAACACGGTGTGATGTTGCTTTTGGGCAGCATGCGCGCCGAAGAACGTTTGGCAGCGTTTCTGCTGAACTTGGTGCACCGTTTGCACGCCCGTGGATTTTCACAATCCGAGCTGATTCTGCGCATGAGCCGAGAAGAAATCGGCAGTTATTTGGGCATGAAAATTGAAACCGTGAGCCGCACGTTTTCAAAATTTGCCGAGGAAGGCATTGTCGAAGTCAAGCAACGCCATGTTCGCATTTTGAACACACAAGCCTTGAAAGACATTGTCAATCCACAGGCTTGTATTTAATACTTCACTGAATCTACGTTAGGCCTTGTTTTGCGCTAGTAGACGACCACGGTTTGCAACCAACTGGTGACGATATTAAAAACACGGTCATGGCGCTGGCCAGCATGGTGATGACCCAAAAAGCAAAAAACGCCAGCGTGTAAACAGCTTGTGCGGATAGCGCCACAGGTTGACCAAACCAATGCAAGTCTTGCGGATCAACCATCGCAAAAACCAGTACCTCCATCAAGCCAGCCATCAAAAATGCTGGCCAAATCACCCACATCATGCATCTTGAAATCATGGTTGTTTCCTTTCTTGCTTAAAAATGGCGATCAAGGTTTCACGGTTGCAGATTCAGGCAGCTTTCACACCGGTTTGGGCATGATTACGTGCTTTAGCTGCAGGCGCCATACTGGCGATGTATGCTTCCTTGAGCAGCCTGGTCAGATAGTTGGCTTTGCTTTCCAGTGCTTTATTGATATCAATACCCTTTTGGTAATAATCTTCTGAAAGGACAGGATCGGGACGGGTAATTGCCAAGTACAAGGTAATAAAACCAGCCACTACCACGATAGCAGGCCCTGCAATGACCATCCAAACATGTCCAAACTTCCACCACGGTGTTGGGTCGTTGACTATTTTTTGATTCATGAATTTCTCACGGTTTAATGGTTTATGTATTGCAGATTTTAATTTGCATCATTTCGGAACGATAAATACCGTCTTCTCTGACAAATGCCCTTCTGAATCCAGAGCGTCAATTTCGAAATGAATTTCATGCGTCCCTGGTGCAGCCACATCATAAGGCGCTTGCACACGAACAGCAAGTTTACGTTGCTGTGTTGAATCCAAGGTCACAATGTTGTCTGAACTGATAGATAAATTCGGCAATCCCGCAACGGTGATTTTGTAGCGCTGCGTTTTCTCTGTCGCGTTCATCACTTGCAGTTGGTATAAGATTTTCCAGTTTTCCACCGTCCACAATTCGCGCCATCACACCTCTGTCACGCACCACATTCACTTTGAATTGGGTCCGTGTAGCAAGACTCACTAACATGGCAATCACAATGCCTACCAAAATACTGGTGTAAACCAAAACCCTTGGACGGAAAACGTGGCGCCAAGTTTGGGCTTTGGTCCATTTGTTTTGCATCGCATGCTCAGTGGTGTAGCGAACCAAGCCGCGTTCATAACCCAGTTTGTCCATCACGCCGTCACATACGTCTGCACAAGCGCCACAACCAATGCATTGGTATTGCAAACCATTGCGAATATCAATGCCTGTGGGACATACTTGTACGCACAAAGAACAATCAACGCACGCGCCTAAATTCAGGCTTTAGGGTCCGCTTTCTTAGACCTTGCACCGCGCGGCTCACCGCGCTCTTCGTCGTAAGTCACTATCAAAGTGTCTTTGTCGAACATGGCACTTTGAAAGCGCGCATAGGGGCACATGTGCAAGCACACTTGCTCGCGCATAAATCCTGCATTGCCATATGTGGCAAAAGCATAAAAGAACACCCAGAAAATTTCCCAAGCGCCCAAATTCCACTGCGCAAACTCAACCGCCAATTCTTTAATTGGCGTGAAGTAGCCTACGAATGTAAAGCCTGTCCACAGTGCCAACACGATCCACAAAAAATGCTTCAGCGTTTTGCGCCACAACTTATTGCTTGAAGTGATGGACTCGCCATCCAAACGCAAACGCGCAGAACGATCGCCTTCTACTTTCTTTTCAATCCACATGAAAATTTCGGAGTAAACCGTTTGTGGACATGCGTAGCCACACCACAAACGCCCTGCAACTGCTGTGAACAAAAATAATGAAAGCGCCGAAATGACCAATATTCCGGTGAGGTAAATAAAATCTTGTGGATACAAGACTAAGCCAAAGATGTAAAAACGTCTTGCACCTAAGTCAAACAAAACGGCTTGGCGTTGGCCCCACTCAATCCAAGGCAAACAATAAAACACAATTTGTGTGACCCACACCATGGCCCAGCGCCAATTGTTAAAAAAACCTTTGACGCTTTTGGGTTGTATCTTCACATGGGCTTGATACAAAGACACCAATTTGGGTTCTTCTTCAATGATGGGAATCACTTTTTTGTTCGTTTTATCGTCTTGCATGTAGCTTCCTTAAACAGTGAGCCCTATCATCTAACAATTTCAAAAAATGTGTTTTTGAAATAAAAAATCCCTAGTCAAAGACTAGGGATTACCCTTAGTATTTCAGTTGTCAAAAATCACTTGGCAGCAGCTGCTTTATTTGACATGCCCCAAATGTAGGATGTTAAAACGTGAATTTGATCGGCAGTCAACAAAGTGTTTTGTGCAGGCATTTGATTGACTTTGCCTTTGTTGATTTGCTCAACAATGGCATTGGCACCGAAGCCATGCAACCAAATGTTGTCAGTCAAGTTAGGTGCACCAACGGCTTGCATACCTTTGCCATCTGGTCCGTGGCAAGCGGCGCAAGTCACGAACTTTGATTTGCCCAATTCTGCTTTCACAGAATCATGTGGACTGCCAGACAGACTCAACACGTATTGCGCCAAGTTTTGCACATCTTCAGAAGTACCTACAGCAGCACCCATGGGAGGCATGTTGCCGATACGACCTTGTGTGATGGTTTCTTTGATTTTTTCAGGTGTGCCGCCGTGCAACCAATCGTTGTCGGTCAAATTTGGGAAGCCTTTGTTACCACGTGCATCAGAAGCATGGCATTGCGCACAATTGTTCATGAACAAACGCTCACCAATGGCCATGGCTTGTGGCATCTTTAGCTACATCTTCAGGTGGCATTGCAGCAAATTTGGCATACAAAGGTGCTGTTTCAGCATTGCCTTTGTCAACTTCAGATTTGTGTTGTCCTGCTGAAGTCCAGCCCAAGCTGCCCTTGTAGTTACCCAATCCAGGATACATAGCCAAATACACCGCAGCGAAAATGATGGTGATGACAAACATATACACCCACCAGCGTGGCAATGGGTTATTCATCTCACGCAAATCGCCGTCCCATGTGTGACCAGTTGTGTTGTCGCTCGCTGTCATCGCTTTGGCTTTGCCACTGAACCATAACAGCAACACGCACGCCAATATACTGACTATGGTGATACCGGCAACGTACAGATTCCAAAAGTTACTTGTAAAGTCGCTCATTTTTATTCCTTTTAATATTTATCGTGCGCTAGAGATCAATCTTGACCAAAGGGTAATCTGGCAGCTTCATCAAAATCAGCGCGATTTTTGCGCGAGTAAGCCCACGCAAAAATTCCAATGAATGTAATGAGTCCAACCACAGTGGCGATTGAGCGCAGGGTGTTGATATCCATGATGTAACTCCCTTATTTGTTATTACTTGATCGCATGTACCTAAAACTTGCAAGTACGCAATCACAGCATCAATTTCCATCTTGCCTTTGATTTCTTCAGTCGACTTTGCAATTTCGTCATCTGTATAAGGCACGCCAACCGTGCGAAGCGCGCGCATGTGGGCTGGTATAGAAGCAGCATCAACCTCGTTTTTGAGCAACCAAGGGTAAGCTGGCATATTTGATTCTGGTACCAATTAACGTGGATTGTTCAGATGTTCACGTTGCCATTGGTCACTGTACTTGCCACCAACACGATGTAAATCAGGACCAGTGCGCTTGCTACCCCATTGGAAGGGATGGTCATAGACAAACTCACCTGCCACTGAATAAGGACCGTAACGCAATGTTTCCGCACGGAATGGGCGAATCATTTGCGAATGGCAGTTGTAGCAACCTTCGCGTGTGTAAATGTCGCGTCCAGCCAGCTGCAGCGCTGTGTATGGCTTCAAACCTTTCACAGGCTCTGTCGTTGATTTTTGGAAAAACAGAGGAACAATTTCCACCAAACCGCCGAACAACAGTACCACCAAGATCAAAATGATCATCAGGGTGTTGTTGGTTTCAATGCGCTCGTGCGATACCTTGCTGTTGTGATTATTTGACATGATAAGTATCCTTTATTATTCTTAAGCGTGTGCAACAGTTGTATTTGCAACAATGGTGACCGGTGCCACACGACCGTTGAACGCTGTTTTCAAGGTATTCCAGAGCATGATGCACATGCCAGTTAAGTACAAAGTACCACCCAATAAGCGCAAGACATAGAACGGGAAGGTGGCTTTAACCGACTCAACGAATGTATAAGTCAAAGTGCCATCTGCGTTCACAGCGCGCCACATCAAACCTTGCATCACACCGGCAATCCACATGGCAGCGATGTAAATCACGATGCCAATGGTGGCCATCCAGAAATGGATTTCAATGGCTTTCACACTGTACATTTTGGTTTGACCAAACAAACGTGGAATCAAGTAGTACATAGAGCCCATGGATGACCAAGCCAACCCAGCCCAAAGCACCTGAGTGCACATGACCAACGGTCCAGTCTGTGTAGTGTGACAATGCATTCACAGTTTTGATTGACATCATTGGACCTTCGAAGGTAGACATACCATAGAAAGACAATGAAACGATCAAGAAGCGCAGAATAGGATCATCACGCAGTTTGTGCCATGCGCCAGACAAAGTCATGATACCGTTGATCATGCCGCCCCAGCTGGGTGCCAACAAGATTAAAGAGAACACCATACCGACGGATTGTGTCCAATCTGGCAAGGCGGTGTAGTGCAAGTGATGTGGACCCGCCCACATGTAAGTGAAAATCAAAGCCCAAAAGTGGACGATTGACAAACGGTATGAATAAACAGGACGATCAGCTTGTTTTGGAATGAAGTAGTACATCATGCCCAAGAAGCCGCAGTCAAGAAAAAGCCCACCGCATTGTGACCGTACCACCATTGCACCATGGCGTCTTGTACACCCGCATACGCTGAGTAAGACTTCATGTAATCGGCTGGAATGGCAGCGCTGTTAACCAAATGCAACAGAGCTACGGCAAAATGAATGCACCGAAGAACCAGTTGGCAACATATATATGCTTTACTTTACGAGTACCAACAGTGCCAAAGAAAACAACAGCATAGGAGACCCAGACCAAAGTGATCAGATATCAATTGGCCATTCCAATTCAGCGTATTCTTTACCTTGGGTGTAACCCAATGGCAAAAACAACGGCCGCCACAATGACCACCTGCCAACCCCAGAAAGTGAAAGCAGCTAACTTGTCACTGAAGAGTCGAACATGACAGGTGCGTTGCACAACGTAGTAGGAAGCCGTTGCAAACAAAGCCAGCCACCAAAGGCGAAAATCACTGCATTGGTGTGCAAGTGGACGTAAACGACCATAGGTGAGCCATGGTATGCCCAAATTGAGCTCAGGCCACGTCAGTTGAGCAGCGATGATCACGCCCACCAACATACCCACTGACACCATATACCACCGTCATGATGGCAAACTGCCTGACAACTTTATCGTTGTAGGTCGTTGCTTGTGTATTTGAAAATACCATTTTCACCTCTTGTTTTTGTTAATCTCGCACAGATTATCTAAGGGCTAACCCCTAAGATGACTTGATTTACATCAATGGCGACATGAATTCTTAGGAATCCTTCAGAATTCGGGTTCCCTCGGCTTCAATATCATCAAACTGACCTTTGTTGATAGCCCACCAAATACCCGCCAAGATAAGAAACACCAGAACCACTGACAGTGGCGACAAGTACAGTATGTCCAAGAATTTTCCGTTACGCCACCTAAGCAAGTTCTTCATTTCACCGATTGAGTGTGACGTCGATTGTACTGATGGGTGTATTCACTGCAGATAGCCGCAAAGCATTAAGCACCACAAATAGCGAGCTGAACGCCATTCCCAAACCCGCCAACCAAGCTGGCAACCAGCCAAATACAGCCAGTGGCACACAAATGGCGTTGTAAATGGCTGCCCACCATAAGTTTTGCTTCACGATTTTCAAAGTTCGCTTTGCCAAAACGGCAGCTTGTGCGACAACTGCCAATTTGCCGCCTAAAACAACAAAATCGGACTGTGCTTGTGCCAATGGTACAGCCTGACCAAACGCAAAGGACACATGGGCACCTGCCAGCATCGGCCCATCATTTAAACCATCACCCACAACAGCAACATTGCGCCCTGCTGATTTTTGCTGCTGTAAGAACGCCAATTTATCTTGCGGCGTGCAGCCACCTTGGTAATCGTTGATGCCCACTTGCTGCGCCACACGTGCGGCTGCTTGTTCGCTATCGCCTGACAAAAGATGGACAGTCATGCCTGCCAATTGCAAAGCTTTGATTGTTTTTTGTGCATCTTCACGCACATCCTCAATCAAATCAAAGGTAGCCAACCAACCTTGGTCATCGGCCAAATAAGCTTGCACTTGATTTGACGATGTGCGCTCGCTTTGAGCGATATTGCAAAATGTTGCTGAACCCAAGCGCAAAGAAACGGATTGTCCTTGCACAATGCCCATTGCTTTGACACCACCCCCTGCTACTTCTGTGACATCTTTTAATATTAGATTGGATTCAATGTTGTTTTGAGCGGCCGCAACCAATGCTTTGGATACGGGATGCAAGGAGTTCTGCGCCAAGGTAGAAGCCCATGCGAGTACTTGCGCTTGCGAAGCACCTGTGCGCACTGTGGTGTGAGACAACACCATGGCGTCTCGCGTCAAAGTACCCGTTTTGTCAAACACCACTGTGTCAACTTTTGCCAGTGCTTCAAAAGAGCTTAAGTTGCGCACCATCACACCTTGCTTGGCCAAAGCCCCTGCTGCCGCCAACATCGCAGCCGGTGTTGCCAAGGACAAAGCGCAGGGGCAAGTCACAATCAGCACCGAGGCAGCCACCATCAGGGCATGGCCAGGGTCATGCCGCCACCAATACGCGCCTGCCAAAATGGCTGCAAAAAGTACAGCAATCAAAAACGGTTTGGCAATTCGGTCAGCGAGTTTGGCTATGGGTGGTTTAGACGTTGATGCACTTTGCATCAGAGCCACAATTTGTGCATAACGTGTTTGATTACCGATATGGTCAATCCGCATGTCAATGACGCTAGACAGGTTGTGGCTGCCAGCGATGATTGCAGATCCCACACTTCTGTGAACCGGGTGTGATTCGCCCGTCAGCAATGCCTCATCAAGCAGCGTATCGCCTTTGAGTACAGTGCCATCGGCAGGCACCGTATCGCCAGGCAAAATACGAATCACATCATTGAGCTGCAAACGACGCACGGGAACCTGCTCCATTGTGCCATCTGCCTTCACACGGGAGACTTGGTCAGGCATCCTGTTCATCAAAGCTTCCAATGCGCCTGCTGTGCGGTCGCGCAGACGGTGCTCCAACCAACGTCCAGCCAGCAAGAAAAACACAAACATGGTGAGCGAATCAAAATACACTTCTTTGCCGAAGATGCCCTGTGGATCAAACGTGCCCAAAGTGCTCACCACAAAAGTGATCACCATGCCAATCGCCACAGGCAAGTCCATGCTGACACGGCGTTGTGCAATGTCTTTGAGTGCATTTTTAAAGAATGGGCCACATGAAAAAATGAGCACAGGCAATGTCAACACCCACGATGCCCAGCGCAACAAATTCAACATTTCTTGCGTCATGTCACCCGGTAATGCGTTGTAGGTAGGGTAGGCGTACATCATGACTTGCATCATGCACAGCCCTGCCACTGACAATTGCCACAGCGATTGACGCCCTTCAGCGAGCCGGCGTTCGCGGGCAAAGATATCGTTGGCTGGCACAGCCTTGTAGCCCACAGCTTGGACCGCCTGCATCCAATCAGATGGCTTAACTGCCTTTTCTGACCAAATCACACGCGCTCTGTGGCTGCCTGCGCTGACATTGGCTTGAAGTACGCCCGGCACAGCGTTGAGTGCTTCCTCAATCGTCAGAGAACATGCCGCGCAATGCATGCCATCGATTTGGATATTGGATTCCCAGCAACCATCTTGCTTGGTATAGGGACGGCTGAAAGCGCTCCATTCGTCTGATTCGTCCAGTACCTTGAGATCAGTTTGTTTGTTCGCATTGCCGATGTCTGCAGTGCTACGTGCACGCGCCATAGGAGCACCCATACCCTGCAACATATCGCTGAGGGTAACGGGACGACTCACTGGTTTTTCTAGACTGGCGTTTGGCATAGCCCTCTAGGATACCTGAAAGCGTCAAGCCTTGTGATGACAAATATCAAAGAGAGTCGAATACACGTGATTGTCCAATGGTGTATGCACCCAGTTCAAGCAAAAATATATGAAAAATCAGCCTGTAGCCGGCGTATTTATTGCCTATGTTGCTATTATATTTATAGCAAATGAATCAATTTTACGCAACGTTAATCACAAACGTTTCACTGGATCGACGCACCTTGGCTTGCTTCAGCAACCAATCATTGGCCTCATCACGATAGCCTAAGGGCATGATGGCGACACTTTTCAGACCTTTGGCTTTTAAGTTCAAAATTTCATCAACCGCATCAGGATCAAACCCTTCCATGGGTGTGCTGTCCACTTTTTCTTCAGCAGCTGCCACCAAAGCCACGCCCAAGCCCAAAAACGCTTGGCGTGCTGCATGTTCAAAATTCGCTTGGCTATCGCGCTGACCAAAATTTTTGATGAGTGATTGACGGTAGTTTTCCCATGCTTCGTCACCACCACCACGTGTTTCGATAGCCAAATCAAAAAAATGGTTGATGCGCGCAGGTGTGTAGTTATCCCATGCCGCAAACACCAAGAGATGCGAACCGTCTGTGATTTGCGATTGCCCTTTGCCAGCCACTTTGAGTTTTTCTAAAACGGCTTTGTTGCTGACCACTATCACTTGGTAGGGTTGTAAACCATTGGCACTGGGGCTTAGGCGTACAGCCTCAACGATGCGCGCCACTTTGTTCTCTGGAACAGACTTGGCAGGGTTCATTTTTTTGGTGGCATAACGCCATTGCAAATTGCTGATTAAATCAGTCATGGAATAACTTTCAGGGAATAGAAGAGATGAAGCGACAAACCAGTTTTCTAACTTGAAGCAGTTTGGCACAAGACTATATGATAGTTTAAGCCCTATTCCCCTGTGATATGCCCGACTTTTGAGCGCAGAGCTTTGACATCTGAACGCTGCCCTTTGCTGTCCAATCGCTTCAATTTGGCAGCTTTACTGGGTTTGGTGGGTTTGCGGATTTTGGGGGCAAATTCGACGGTTGCCAGCAATTCATGCAAGCGCATCATGGCATCCAATCGGTTCATTTCTTGTGTGCGGTGCTGCTGTGCTTTGATGATGACTTCACCTGCTTTGGTGATGCGCTTGTCGTTCAAAGCCAGTAATCTGCTTTTGACATCGTCAGGCAATGACGATGCAGCTATGTCAAAACGCAAATGAATGGCGCTGGAAACTTTGTTGACATTTTGCCCACCCGCGCCTTGCGCACGAATGGCACTCAAGCTGACTTCAGATTCTTGAATGGTGAGCAAAATGGTTAATCAAGTGGCGTTTAAATCCAAGCACAAAGTGTGGTTACAGCGCATTCAAAGCTGCTTGTGCCAAACTTCTGCCCATGGCCGCGGAAGGATGAAGATTATCCCAATAGACATAACTATCGGGGTTGGCACAAACCGCCGCACCTTCCACATAGCATGCATCGGTGGTGTTGCTGAAACCTACCGCATTTTTAACGGTCGATTTGAAATCAGCAATTTTGACGCTGGCGTCAGAATGTGCGTTTCTAAAACTGTTAAGTTCGTTATCCAAGGCTGCGCCGAATTGATTCGACAAATCGGAGATACTTGCCGCCGAAGTCGAGTTACGCCCTTTGGGTGTATCGCCCACATTCGGTATATTGCTGACCAAAAATTTGCGCGCGCCAGCGTTGTACAGTTTATCCATCAAGCGCCGAATGTCTGCCGGTGCATCGGCTGAGATGGCGCTGTGTGACAAGCCGTTGTTCACTACGGCAAAAATATTGTTTCCCACTGCTGTGGTGTCCACCACATACAGGGCGCTGGCATCGGCTTTGTTGTTGACCAGTCCTAGGTACACCGAAACCTGCTCGCACATGTCCAAGGGGTGCACGCTGCTGCCAGTGATGCCACAGGTACGCGCACCACCCACCGCATAATTGCTGCCACCTTTGATAAAAGGTTTGACCGTGTTGCCAAGATCAGCCGCCACTAAATCAATCCATAGCAAGCCGTTTGATGCGCGGTCAGGATAATACGGCGCACCTGGGTGCAAACCCGGCACAACGGTGGTGGCATTGCCTTGTCTGACAAACTGGCACCAAAAACGATGAGTTGAGAGAAATTGGATGTGCTGCTTCTGTCACTGCCGGAACAGCCCGCAACAGTTGCAAAAACAAGCGCCAACAATGGCAGTGTGAAAAGTCGCTTGATGAAAATGGCATTCATGGTATATCCCTTGTAAACTTTTTTGACTGAACTTTCAATAGAAAGTTCATCATATTCATATGAAGTCCATCTTAACTAAACGGTGCTTACAAACGGGTCAGATAAACGCCAATCCATGTGTAGTCCTGTGACAGGGTGCACCAAGCTCAACCGGCTGGCATGCAACATCAAGCGCGGTGATTTGGCTTGCACTTGCTTGCTTGCATACAAGTGATCACCCAAGATCGAGTGCCCAATCGCCTGCAAATGCAAACGCAGTTGGTGGGTTCTGCCAGTCACGGGAGCCAGTTCTAAGTGCGTGCAATCCATCGCTTTGTCGTGTTTGATCACGCGGTAGTGGGTTTGGCTGGGCTTGCCATCGTGCTTGTCAATTTTCATCAATGGGCGATTCACCCAATCGGTGGCAATGGGTAAATCGATCAGTCGCCAACTTTGTACATCTTCGGCATCGGCATCAGAGTTGTCGCTTGCGACAATGCCATCGACTACCGCAACATAGCGTTTGTGGACCTCGCGGTTGGCAAATGCGATGCTCAAGGTGCGGTGTATTTCAGCATTGCGCGCCATCAAAAGCAAGCCCGATGTCGACATGTCCAATCGGTGCACGGTTAATGCTTCAGGGTAAACCTGTTGCACGCGGGTTCGCAAGCAGTCTGCTTTTTCTGGACCTTTACCAGGCACTGACAAAAGACCGGATGGTTTGTTGAACAGCAAAAGGACTTTGTCTTCATACACCAGGTCAAAAGGTGGTGCATCATTGACGTGGCTTGCACCCGACTGAGATTCGTTCATTTAAACGCGTTCAAAAACAATATCCCATACACCATGCCCCAGCTTGATGCCACGGTTTTCAAATTTGGTGAGTGGCCGGTAATGTGGCTTTTTGGAATAGCCAGCCAAATCAGCATCCAAAACAGGATCGGCGCGGTTTTTTAGCAGCGGCTCTTGGCTCAGCACTTCTAAAATTTGCTCGGCATAGGGTTGCCAGTCGGTCGCGCAGTGGATATAACCTCCAACTTTCAAACGTGCAGCCAATTTGGCAATCAAAGGTTGCTGAATCAATCGGCGTTTGTTGTGGCGCTTTTTGTGCCACGGGTCTGGAAAGAAAATATGCACGCCGTCCAAACTGTTCAAAGGCAACATGTTGTCAATCACCTCAACGGCATCGTGCGAGATGATGCGAATGTTGTCAACTGGGCGCTCTGTCTCCAAGCTCTCACCAATGCGTTTGAGCAATGCACCCACGCCAGGTTGGTGTACTTCGCAGGCAATGAAACGTGTATGCGGCAACAAAGCGGCAATGTGCGCTGTGGCTTCGCCCATACCAAAGCCAATCTCGAATATGACTGGATTTGCACCGTTGGCGTCAGGAATATGGTCTTTTTGAGCTGTAGATGGCGTATTTAATTGCCTGAGGTGCTATATTATTTATAGCATCTATCAAATTAGCTTTTGCATCATAAGCCAACAGAAATCGTTCGCCCAAATCTTCGAAAGCTTTGCTCTGCCCGGTTGTGATGCGGCCTGCACGGCGCACAAAACTTTTGATGGTTTTAAGGTGTTTGGGGGGATTAAGGGGTAATTCAGTGTCGTTCACGGGTGCTATTGTAAAGCTCGCAAAGCCAGGTACAGCCAAGTAAAGCTTAGCACCCGCGTTGCCGAGCCCATTCTGCTGTCCATGCTTTCAAAGCGTTTTGAATAGAACCTGTTTGTTGGCTTAAGACCCAAAACCTGCGCAGCCTTATTCAGTGTTTGCATGGGTTGCGTTAAATCCAGCGCTTGTGCACCGTTTTGTTTGGACAACTTTTCACCGTCTTGCGCCAACACCAATGGTGTGTGCAAATACTGCAGCGTGGGGTAGCCCAAGGCTTGTTGCAATGCAACTTGACGCGGCGTGTTGTCCAACAAATCGGCGCCACGCACCACGTGAGTGATGCCTTGCAGCGCATCGTCCACCACCACCGCCAGTTGGTAGGTAAAACAGCCATCGGCACGTTTCAGCACAAAGTCGCCAATTTGTTGCTTCACTTCACCCTCTGTAATGAAACGCCATGAAGGCTGCGTGCCTGATTCAAGTTGCTGTGTCATGCCATGGCGACATGTTCCTGGGTAAACCAACTCACCATGACGCGGCTTGGCATGTGGGTTGGCTCTGGCGATGGCCTCTGCCACATCTTTGCGCGAGCAACTGCAAGGGAAAACTTTTCTTTCTGCAATCAAACGATCCAATGCCGCTTGGTACAAATCGCTGCGTTCGGATTGGTAAACAGGCTTTTCATCAGATTGCAAACCCAATGTTGCGAGTTGATGCAAAATAGTTTTGTCCATGCCCGCAATGCAACGTGGCGTGTCAACATCTTCTATGCGAATAAGCCATTGGCCGCCATGCGCCTTGGCATCCAAATAACTGGCCAGTGCCGCAACCAAAGAACCCGCATGAAGCGGGCCTGTGGGGGATGGGGCGAAATCTTCCCTTGTAAACTTTCACATCACTGCTAAAGCTAACTCCAAACCAGACACAAACGCATCTTCCACCCTGTGCCCAATGCACCAATCGCCACATACGCCTACGCCAGCATCTGCGTCCCATAAATGTGATTTACCCAAGGCCAGTGTGGTTTGAGCATAGCGCCAGCGGTGTACATCGGCATGTGCCGGTGTGGCGCGAATACCGGTCACTTCCGAAAACGCCTTGATCAATTTGTCTTGCACGCGTTGCGGCGTGTCTTCCAAATGTTCTGCTGACCAGGCAGGGCTGGCTTGTACAGTCCAGCGTTCCACTGTTGTACGGCCAGGCTTAGATGATTCACGTGCCAGCCAAGAAATGCGGTGGTGCGAACTGCGCGCCGCATTCCACTGCGGCCCCAAATAAGTCATATTGGGCTGCATGGCATTTGGAAATGCCAGCATCAATGTCCAACAGGGTGCGACACTGACCTTGCGTATAGCTTTGACCAAATGGTCCGTCACTTTTGAGTTTTGCAACAAACCATGCGCTTGTTCACTGGGCATGGCCAACAACACGGCATCAAAGCCTGCTGCAACACGGCTCTTGCCATCTGCATCATTGACGCTCAATTGCCATAAATCAGAATTTTTTGCATCGCGCGCTATTTGCGTGACTTTGCTTGCCAGTTGAATATCTGCGGCTATCGGTTTAGCCCAATGTTGCACCAAGGCATTCATACCCGGCGCAGCCACAAAATGCGGTTCATTCACCGGCAAACCTGCGGCGGTGACACGCCCATGTTCGTCCAACACCCGTACCGCATTCGCACTCCAAGCTTTGACCACACCTTTCGCGGTTTCAAGCGCTTTGGCAAACCGCACATCACGCACGGTAAAGTACTGCGCACCATGATCAAAACCACCAAATGGTGAGCTGCGCGTGCTCATGCGTCCACCTGTTGAATGGCTCTTTTCGAAGACTGTAACTTTGTGCCCAGCTTGTACCAAAGTTCGGGCACAAGCAATGCCTGCAATGCCCGCACCAATCACCGCAAAGTGTTTTGATTTTTCAGTGGCTCGTTTGCGTTTCATGCCTGTCATACGTTTAGTCTCCTGAAGTTTTTAGAATCACGAGACTACAGTATGCATCGTGCAAGGCACTTTTAGAAAAATTACAAAAAAATAAAACAGAGGATCGCCGACTTGGCGGAGAAGGTGGGATTCGAACCCACGCTAGGTTTTACCCTAGGCCTGATTTCGAGTCAGGTACATTCGGCCACTCTGCCACTTCTCCGAGTGACGAATTCTACCTTTGAAAATATCAGAGAGGCAGCAGCCCTTGCTGGCGTGCGTAGAAAATAGCTTGTGTGCGGCTTTTCACTTCAATGCGTCGGAATAAGCGCCACAGATGCACTTTGACAGTGTGTTCGTTGATGCCCAACTCTTCACTGATTTCTTTGTTGCTCATGCCTTTGTTCAACAACTGCAACAACTGCAACTGACGTTTAGACAATTTCTGTCCGGGTACAGGTTCTTCAAAGCTGTCTTCAGCCAGCATGAGCCCTTTGACGAGTGCTGAAATTTGGGCGGGACCGGCAGATTTGTCGATGTACACGTCGGCACCTGCTTCTAAACAATGTGCCTCCCAATCGCTGGGTGGGTTCGCTGATATCACTGCCAACGGAACCAGAGGAAATAAGTTTTTTAATTGACGAATACCCGATACACCCGTGGTGTCGGGTAATTTCAAATCCAAAGAAAACAAAGATGGTGTGCCATGCTTTTCAATGGCAGCAGACAAAAGGCCGACACGATCCAACTCAACGACTTCATGCGTTGGACGTAAACGGCGAATCACCATCGCAATCGCTTCGCGCATGAGGGGATGGTCATCAATCACATAGATGGTCATAGGTGCACTCTCTTTAAATCAATGCTGAATTCTATGTTTGAAATATCCCCGATCAAAATCTAATTTTCAATTTTGCAGTCACATGAAAAAAATTAATGCCATTTAATTCATGAATCAGCTGTTTTTTAACTGTAGGTTCAACTCACCTAGCTCAGATTGCGGTATTTCGTTTACAAAATGCACATTGGCTGGCAGGCTGTTCAAACCATTTTCTTTTAACCAAGCGATGGTCTGTCCTGCCTCTTTAGGCGTATCAAACCCTTGACTTTGCAAAACAACCGAATTGCTCGCATCTACCAGTTTGAAGTAAAACTTACCATCTGATTCGCGGTATTGCTTGAAGGCAAAACTGGCTTGTTTGGCTTTTTTGTCAGTCTTAATGGATTGCACCGCATGCAAGCGCCGCAAGCCAACCGCTTCACGCAAACTTTGCATAAATGGTGTGGCAATTTTTCTGGCTTTATCTGCGCCTGCAAGCAAAATGGTTTCAACTTTATCCGGGTTGCTGATCAGTGAAGCATAGGTTTCACGCATGGGTGCAATTTCTTGGTCGATGCGCTCTAACAATTTCAGCTTGGCGTCGCCCCAGCTGATGCCCTCTTTGAAAGCTTGACGCATAGCTTGCGTCTCGACATCTGTCGCAAACGCTTGGTAAATTTGAAAGAGCGCCGAACCATCGGTATCTTTCGCCTCACCAGGCAATTTTGAATCGGTCACAATGCCAGCAATGAGCTTCTTCAATTCAGCTTTTGAGGCGAACAAAGGTATGGTGTTGTCATAGCTTTTGCTCATTTTGCGACCATCTAATCCGGGTAGCGTTGCAACCGCCTCATCGATCTGCGCTTCTGGCAGCGTAAAGTACACATCCTCAGTTTTATTGTTTGATGATGGGCTGTCTTTTTTGTATCGGTAATTGAAACTTTGCGCAATGTCACGCGCCATTTCGATGTGCTGAATTTGGTCACGGCCGACGGGTACTTTGTGGGCGTTGAACATCAAAATATCGGCCGCCATTAACACTGGGTACATGAACAAACCTGCAGTCACATCGGCATCCGCATCATTTCCAGCAGCGTTGTTTTTATCGACAGAGGCTTTGTAGGCATGTGCACGGTTCAGCATGCCTTTGCCTGCCACACAGGTCAGCAGCCATGTGAGTTCTGTAATTTCCGGAATGTCGGATTGCCTGTAAAACGTCACGCGTTCTGGATCAACTCCTGCAGCCAACCACGAAGCTGCAATTTCCAATGTAGAGCGCTGTACGCGCTCAGGGTCACCAATTTTGATCAATGCATGGTAATCCGCTAAGAAATAAAAACTTTGTACATGCTGATTTTGTGATGCCAATACCGATGGTCGTATTGAACCCACATAGTTACCCAAGTGCGGTGTGCCAGAGGTCGTGATGCCGGTTAATACACGAGATATCGCAGTTGCTTTTGCTGGTATTTCCACTTTGTTTGCTTGCGTATTCATTGCCGATTCAATTCACCAAGTATGCCAAGGGCGCTAAGAACAATTCCAATATGCCATAGGTCACATTCATCATGGGTTGCATCCATAAGGAGCTGATGACACCCGTAACGACCAATCCCATCACTATGAAAAATCCCCATGGCTCGATGCGCGAAACCATGACAGCGTATTGATACGGCAACAGACCCACCAATATTCTGCCCCCGTCAAGTGGTGGCAAAGGGAATAAATTAAATGCAAACATCACCGCATTCACCAACACACCACCTTGCGCCATTTTGATGAAAAACGTTTCATCGATATCCATTCCCTTCATCAGATACAGCAGAACGCCCCAAATCAGGGCCATCACCAAGTTAGACATGGGGCCAGCCAATGCCACCCAAACCATGTCGCGTTTGGGATTACGCAATCTTCCAAATTGCACTGGAACAGGTTTGGCGTAACCAAACAAGAATGGGCTGCCGGCAAAAATCAAAAGCAATGGCATCAAAATGGTGCCAATAGGATCAATGTGTTTCAGCGGGTTGAGGGTGATTCGACCTAAGAGATGGGCAGTGTTGTCGCCAAAATGCCGAGCTGCATAACCATGTGCGGCTTCATGCACGGTGATGGCCAGTAAAACGGGCAAAGCATAAATGAGAATGTTTTGAATGATGTTAGAAGTATCCATGTTCAGATTGTCTCAGAGTTTTGATAGGCGAAACCCCTGGTCGCCTGCTTGATGTGACCGCTAACTGCCGAAAATAGAACCTCATTCAATACCGAATGGTGCCAAATCGCCACGACCTTGCCGTACCAAACTCGGCGCTTCTCCAGCTGCCATG
Organism: uncultured beta proteobacterium; assembly: GCA_963841045.1. Lineage (GTDB taxonomy): Bacteria > Pseudomonadota > Gammaproteobacteria > Burkholderiales > Burkholderiaceae_C > Aalborgiella. The sequence continues at coordinate 238,124 of CAWJBD010000003.1, forward strand.
GGCGTTAAATCAACCACAGTTGTAGGCTCTGAAGCACATGCACCCGCATCAATGATGCCAGCGAGTTGATGTTCAAACCGATCACGTATTTCAGATGCATCGTTCAAAGGCTCAGACTCGCTCGGTGGAATCATGGTCGTTGCAAGCAAGGCACTGCCATGAAGCGCCAAAAGCTCGCTTAGGACCGTATGTTCAGGTACTCGCAAGCCAATGGTTTTTCGCTGTGGGTGGCTTATGCGTCTTGGCACCTCTTTGCTGGCTTCCAAAATAAAGGTATACGGTCCAGGTGTCGCGGCTTTGAGTAACCTAAATTGTTTGTTATCAACGCGGGCATAGTTAGCCAACTCTGACAAGTCACGGCATAAAAGCGTCAAGTGATGCTTATCGTCCACTTGTCTGATCTGACGCAATTTATCTACCGCTGACTTATCATCCAAATGACATACCAATGCATAGCTGGAATCAGTTGGCACAGCCAATATTCCGCCTTTGTCCAACAAAGCAACTGCCTGTTTGAGTAAGCGCGTTTGCGGATTGTCAGGGTGAACGTCGAAATACTGTGCCATGTTTTAAATACCGTTTGTTTATTGCAAGTCGAATCAGTCTATAACTTCCATGCGCAAGCGCCCTTCTTTGACAGCCAACCAAGCCCCAAGTGCGCCGCATACAGCAATCATGACCATGCCAATTATTGACCATGTGTCAGGAACGTGCGAAAACACCAACCAACCTCCCAACATGGCAAAACCAATCCCCGTGTACAAATACGGCGTCAGTGTGGCAGCAGGTGCACGTTGATACGCCAAAATTAGCATGAAGTGCCCTAAAGTTGCAGCCAAGCCCATTAGCAAAAGCCATCCCCACAATTCAACAGTGGGTAAAGGAACCCAGACAAAAGGCAAGAAAATCGTTATCAAGATTGATCCCACCCAGCCCGTGTAAATGTGCATGGTGACCGGGTCTTCTGTGCGTGCCATTTTGCTGGTTAAAACTTGAAACAGTGCGTTGGTGACAACCAAACCCAAAGGCAGCAACATGGTCCAAGCAAAGTTTGCGTGACCGGGTCGAATGATGATCATGGTTCCTGCAAAACCACCCAAAACCAAAAGCCAGCGCGCAACTGATACATGCTCTTTCAAAGCTACCGCTGCCAATAAAGTGATCACCAAAGGAGAAATCATGGCGATGGCAGTAAATTCTCCTACAGGCATGTATTTCAAACTGAAAAATGCAAGCAAACTGGACATCATTAACAAAACACCACGCAAGAACTGGAATTTAGGGTGCGCCGTGCGCAAGACACTGCGACCACGCATAGGTAATACCAATGCTGTTGTAGCCACCGCTTGAAACATGTACCGCACCCAAAGGGCCATGAGCACAGGCACGCTGGCACTCACAAATTTAGTCGATGTATCCAGCACAGCAAAGCCAGCAACGGCAGCTATTGCCATCGCAATACCACTCAAGACATGGTGCTTTTCGTTTGAACCGAGACCACTTTTCAAACTTTTTCTTCCCCGATTGCTGTCTGAATTTTGTCGTGCAACAAAGTCCAAATAGGTGTCAAGTCACCGGGCAAGAAAGGCAGAGCTCCCAAATCAATGCGGCTTTCATCGGGACTGTGGAAATCGCTGCCACGCGACACTGCCAAACCAAATTCTTTTGCCATGCCTGCATATTCAATGGCTTCAGCACTGGTGTGCGCACCGGTTATCACCTCTACACCCTGTCCACCATGCAATTTAAATTCGGTGAACAATGCAAATTCTTCATTGGCGGTGAAATCATATCGCGCAGGATGAGCGATGACGGCAACACCACCACTTTGCACGATCCAGCCGACAGCATCACCTAAACTGGCCCATCGATGCGGCACAAAACCGGGTTTGTTGTCAGTCAGGTATTTGCGAAACACCTCGTATGTATCTTTGCACACGCCACTTTCAACCAAAAATCGAGCGAAATGCGTTCTGGAAATCAACTCCGGATTCCCCACATATTTCAAAGCGCCTTCATAGGCGCCTTTGATACCGACTTTGGCTAAGCCATGCGACATTTCTTGCGCACGCAAACCACGACCACCACGTGTTTGTGCCAAACCGTTGACGATACGCGAGTCGGTGGCATCAAATCCCAGACCAACGATGTGCACCGTTTCGCCCGCAAATGTGACCGAAATTTCGACGCCAGTGAGGTAATCTAAACCTTGCGCATGAGCCGCGGCAGCAGCACGCGCTTGTCCGCCCACTTCATCATGATCGGTCAAAGCCCACAACTCAACCCCGTTTGATTTTGCCCGCAAAGCCAATTCTTCAGGTGTCAATGTGCCATCTGAAACCACAGAATGGCAATGGAGGTCGGCGTTTAAATAGGTCTTCATAAAATAGCGGAAAAGGCTATTTTAGGGCTTCACTTCCAATTCGCTGTAGCGGCTAAAAAAAACCAGCATTCAATACCGTTTCCTGTTAACCTATTACCTATGAAATTACTACTTAAATGGCTACTCAGTGCAGCAGCTTTATTATTTGTTGCTTATGTTTATGAGGGCGTTTCTATCAACGGCTACCAAGCCGCATTGATAGCTGCTTTTGTCATCGGACTGTTAAACACCTTGGTTCGTCCCATCTTGGTCATATTGACATTGCCAGTTACTGTACTCACTGTGGGTCTGTTTTTGTTCGTCATCAATGCGCTGATGTTTTGGGCCGCTGCATCCATGTTGGATGGCTTCAATGTTACGGGGTTTTGGGCGGCCTTGATAGGTTCTCTGATTTATTCTGTGCTCAGCATTCTCATTAACTCTGCACTGGCTACCGTGCTGGATAAGAAATAATTTTTATATTTCTTTTGAGACATTCTGACAAGCAAGTAAAAATTTATTTAACAGCATCTTTCTCATATTGACCTTGCTGTTTTAACAATTCTTGCACTTGCCGCGTGCGAACATCCACAATCGACTCTTCTATAAAGTCGCGGTCTTGCGCAGATGCAAAGGTTTTGACCATTTCTTGTGCCGCCCTAAATCGATCGAGGGCGGCCGCATAGTCCAACATGGCAACTTGTCCTTCGGCATCCGCGCGTATGGCGCGAATGGTTTGTTTTTGTGCCGCATAGGCTTTAGATAGAAGTTGCCAAGCCAATGCGTCTTGTGGATGAGTGCCAACCCAAGCCCGCAACGCTGGAGCGGCCTTATCGGCTTCATTGTTGACGATCTGCGCATTTGAAATCAAAAACAATTCCGCACGGTTTTTTGATTGAAGAGATGAAGTACTCAACAATGCGACCAATTTTTGCATCGTCGCCTTGTCGCCAGTCGCTAATGCCAATTCCATTTCCAACAAATTTGCATGGTAATTTGCCACGGTGTGTGCGCCTACTGCCGCACGTAATTTACCCATAGAAACACGTGCACTCGCAAAATCATTCAACTTCATGTGAGACAACACTGCCGCGTAGTGCACCGCAGCCGCACGAACTGCATTGGTGTTTGTTGTAATTGTCGTGCTCGCATTCGCCCATATGCGCAAGGTATCAACACCCGGCTCTGTCAACACTCTGGCGCGTGCGGCCATCATCTTGTGCACCATGTCTTTGTCTGTACTGACCAATGGAATGTTTACCGACTTTAGATTTTGCATCCGCGCATCCATATCGCCAATGCGTTCGGTATTCAGTGGGTGGGTGCGCAAATAGGGGTAACTGCCACTGTCACTTAAACGTGCAGACTGCTGCAAAAGCTTAAACATGGCGACAAAACCTTGTGGCTCAAATCCGGCGGTTTGTAGCAAGTTAAAGCCAATGCGATCTGCCTCGCGTTCCATGTCACGCGAATAGTTGAGTTGACTTTGTATTTGTACCGCTTGTGAACCAGCAATCACTGCATTGGCAACATTGACATTATTTTTCGCCGCTAAAACACCCAGCACCATTGACGCCAGCAACAAAGGTGTTTGCTTTTCTTGCTTGGCGATGGATCGTGAAATGTGACGTTGCGTGACATGCGTCAATTCATGTGCCAAAACAGATGCGAGTTCATCTTGCGTATCAACCAAGCCCAACAAGCCTAAATGCAAACCAAAATAACCGCCAGGTAGCGCAAAGGCATTGACACTGCGGTCTTTGCCCATCATCACGCGCCAAGCAAATTGCTGGTACATCTCAGGTGATATATCGCCACGCTGGCGTGCTGCTTCTATCAGTTTGTACCAAATGTCGTCCACATAAGACATCAAAAGCGGGTCGTCTATGTAATCTGGGTCACGCAATATTTGTTTGGCGGCGACATTACCCATGCGCCTTTCGGCGTCCAGGCTCAAATCCCCATCATCCCCAAAACTTGGGCTGATTAAGCTCAGAAACAATGCGATTGCAATATAGATAGATTTAGGGATTGCTTTAGGTAACAAAGGCAAAGCTCTTTTTTTGCGAGGAAAATGGGATTTTTGAGTATTCACCACCTTATGATAGCGGTATGAATCAATCAGTTCCCCCAAAAGCAGCTGTTTCTAACCACCTGACCCATTTTGATGCCCAAGGGCAAGCACATATGGTTGACGTAGCCGCCAAGGCTGCAACACACCGCATCGCTGTGGCACAAGGCCGCATCGAAATGCTGCCTTCCACCTACGCTTTGATTGAAGCAGGCAATGCCAAAAAAGGCGACGTTCTTGGCATCGCGCGCATTGCTGGCATACAAGGTGCAAAAAAAACCAGCGATCTCATTCCTTTATGTCATCCCTTAGCCATCACTCGAATTGCTATTGATTTTATAGCGCCTCAGGCAATAAATACGCCGGCTACAGGCCAAAATGACACTAAGAATATTGTTTGCACAGCCACCGTAGAAACCGTTGGCCCCACTGGTGTGGAAATGGAAGCGCTGACTGCTGTGCAAGTGGCATTGCTCACCATTTACGATATGTGCAAAGCAGTGGACCGGGGCATGACCATCAGCGATGTGCGGGTCATTGAAAAACACGGTGGCAAATCAGGTAGCTTTACAAACCCGTAAAATTCAATTTGAAACACGATTCAAAATCTAAGGAGATACCAAAATGACAATTGCCAAATGGTGCATCTTAGCCGCATGTTTGCTACCCGTATTAACCGTTGGCATGGCCAAAGCCAGTCTGCTGAAACCGCGACGCGAAGGTGGTTTTGACAACCATCACCCCCGCGATTGGGAAAGCAAACTCACCGGTTGGCAAGCCCGCGCCAAAGCCGCGCAAGACAATGGATTTGAAGCCTTGCCATTGTTCATAGCAGGTGTCATCTTCGCCCAAATGGCCAATGCCGATCAAACACGCATTGACCAACTGGCCATGGCCTTCATTGTGATTCGCATCGCCTATGTGGCAGCCTACCTCAAAGACTGGGCAAGTTTGCGCAGCGTCATTTGGTTTGCTGGTTTTGCAGTGAGTGTGGCTTTGCTGTTTATGGCAAAGTAACAATCGATGATAGTTTTACCTCGCCAAAACCGCCTTCAAAGCCAACCCCGTGTGGGTCTTCAGCTTGACCACGCCTTCGGGGGTCGTCGCCGCCACCACCTGACCGCCGGCTTTGCCACCGTCAGGGCCTAGGTCAATCACCCAATCGGCTTCAGCGATGACATCCAAATCGTGCTCGATCACCACCACGCTGTGACCACCGTTGACCAAGCGGTGCAGCACGTGGATGAGTTTTTCAACGTCGGCCATGTGCAAGCCCACCGTCGGTTCGTCCAGCACATAGAGGGTGTGCGGCGGTTTTTGGCCGCGCTTGGTGATGTCATCTTTGACTTTGCTTAGCTCAGTCACCAGCTTGATGCGCTGCGCCTCGCCACCGCTGAGCGTGGGTGAAGGTTGGCCCAGCGTTAAATAACCCAGCCCCACGTCTTTGAGCAGTTGCAGCGGGTGGCTGATGTTGGGCATGGTGGCAAAGAAGTCTACCGCCTCGTCCACTTCCATTTGCAGCACATCACCAATGCTTTTGCCACGCCAAGTGACAGCCAATGTTTCAGGGTTAAAGCGGGCACCGTGGCAGACTTCGCATGGCACTTTCACGTCGGGCAAAAAGCTCATGGCGATGGTGCGTATGCCTTGGCCATCACAGCCTGAGCATCTGCCATCGCCCGCATTGAAGCTAAAACGCCCAGCAGCGTAACCACGCGCCTTGGCTTCTAGCGTTTCGGCAAACAGTTTGCGTATGGTGTCCCAAAAGCCGATATAGGTGGCGGGGCAACTGCGTGGGGTTTTACCGATCGGGGTTTGGTCGACTTCTAAAACTCTGTCTACCGTTTCATAGCCCGACACATCCGCACATCCGACCCAAACCGGATGATTGCCTGCAGCAGCGGCATCACGCCCTGCTTTGGTGGCTTTTTGAGCGACGGCGGCGTGGACGTTGGTCAGCATCACCTCGCGTGCCAGAGTCGATTTACCAGAACCAGACACACCGGTGATGGCGACTAAACGTTGCAGTGGAATCTGCACATTGACGTTTTGCAGGTTATGCATGTTCGCACCTTGCACATCAATCCATTGTTGTTCTGCAGTTTGTGCAACGATGCGGCGTTGTTGCATTGGGTGCTTGATGGCGTGCATCAGGTAACGGCCGGTTTGCGAGTCAGCCGCTTGCATCACATCGTCCACCGTGCCCTCTGCCACCAATCGGCCACCGCGTTTGCCGGCACTGGGGCCGATATCGATGATGTGGGACGCAGCGCGTATGGTGTCCACATCATGTTCCACCACCACGAGTGTGTTGCCTTTGTCGCCCAGCTTGTGCAGGGCGCGCAGCAGTATTTGATTGTCGCGGGCGTGCAGGCCGATGGTCGGCTCGTCCAACACGTAGCAGACACCTTGCAGGTTACTGCCAAGCTGTGCGGCCAAGCGAATCCGTTGCGCTTCACCTCCGCTGAGTGTGGGTGCGCCACGGTCTAATGTGAGGTAGCCGAGGCCGACTTCTTCCAGAAACGCAAGGCGGCCTTTGATTTCAGGAATCAAATCACGCGCAATGTCCATCTCGCGCTGACTCAGGCGTTTGGCTACTTGCAATTGGGTGACCCATTGATGGATGTCGGTCACGCTGAGCGCAGCGATGTCGGTGATGCTGGCACCATCTGTGTCTACATTATTCTCAGAATAAGCGCCAAACTTCACCGCACGCGCCATCAAATTCAATCGCGTGCCATTGCAACTGGCACAAGCATGGGTTGTGACATCCTCAACATCTGGCTCCGCAAATGTTTGTTCGCGGCCACCATTGTCTTCCTTGACAGAATCGTCAAACACCTTGCGCTGGTCTTTGGTGAGTTGCACGCCCGTGCCGACACAATCTGGGCACCAGCCATGCTTGCTGTTGTAGCTGAACAATCGTGGATCGAGTTCGGCGTAACTGGTGTTGCAAACTGGGCAAGCACGCTTGGTAGAGAACACACTCAGTTTGCCAATTTTTGAAGTCTCAGTACCATCTTCCATGGCTTCTCGCAGACCAGCCAAATTGCTGAGCACATAAACCACACCTTTGCCGTGTTCCAACGCCACAGTCAACGCCAATCTCAAAGCGGGCTCATTGTCTGCAGTGATGTCCAAGCTTGCCACAGGCAATTCGATGTTGTGCTCCTTGAAACGGTCAATGCGCGGGAAACCAGTGGTCGGCAGAAAGTTGCCATCTACCCGCAAGTGGGTATAGCCGCGTGGACGCGCCCAGTCGGCCAGCTCGGTATAGACACCTTTGCGGTTGATAACCAGTGGTGCCAGCAAGCCAATGTGCTGTCCTTTGAAGTTTTTCAGCAACTGTGAAACGATACTATCTGGCGTTTGCGGTTGAACAGCAGCCCCATCGTGGATGCAGTGCTGGATACCCAGCTTGACGTAGAGCAGGCGCAAGAAATGCCAAACTTCTGTGGTGGTCCCCACAGTGGATTTGCGGCCACCACGGCTCAATCGCTGTTCAATCGCCACCGTCGGTGGTATGCCATAAACCGCATCCACCTCAGGCCGTCCGGCTGGTTGCACGATGCTGCGTGCGTAGGCGTTCAGACTCTCTAAGTACCGCCGTTGTCCTTCATTGAACAAAATATCGAATGCCAGCGTCGATTTCCCAGAACCGCTAACCCCTGTCACTACTGTGAATTTACCGTGTGGAATGTTGACGCTGAGCGATTTCAAATTGTGTTCTTTGGCATTGACGATTTGAATGTGCGTGTTTTCGCTATGGACAGGTGGTGTCAAAACCAATGCAGGCATTATCCAGCCGCCCTTTTCAGCAACCACGTGCCTTCCCAAACCTAACGCGTTGTCGTACTCACACAAAGCTTTTCCGGTATGTGAATGTGGGTGGCGGCGTAAATCATCCGGTGTGCCGACAGCAACAATTTCTCCACCGGCATCCCCTCCCTCGGGTCCAAGGTCAATCAGCCAATCGCTGGAACGGATGACATCCAAATTATGCTCAATGACAATGAGTGAATGACCGTTGTCTTGCAACTTACGCAAGGCACGCATGAGTTTGGCAATGTCGTCGAAATGCAAGCCCGTCGTGGGCTCGTCAAATAAAAACAATGTCCCTTTTTTTGCAATCGGCTGTCGGCTTGAACTGCCACTTTTAGCGGCTTCAGCCAAAAAGCCAGCCAATTTGAGGCGCTGCGATTCACCACCCGATAGGGTTGGCACGGGCTGCCCCAATTTCACGTATTCCAAGCCAACATCAACAATTGGCTGCAAAGCGCGAATGACATCACGATCAGCAGCAAACAACTTTACCGCTTCACTGACTGTCAAATTCAGAATATCGGCCACATTGAGATACTTGCCCTGGCGCTCGATTTGCACTTCCAGAATTTCTGGACGGTATCGCAACCCATTGCAGTCCTGGCAGCGCAAATACACATCGCTCAAAAACTGCATCTCAATGTGTTCAAAACCTGAACCGCCGCACAAAGCACAGCGGCCATCACCACTGTTGAAACTGAATTTTGATGTCGTATAGCCGCGCTGCTTGGCCAACGGCGCTTGCGCAAAAATTTCGCGCACGGCATCCCACGCGCCCACATAGCTGGCAGGGTTGGAACGAGCCGTTTTGCCAATGGGAGATTGGTCGACAAACACAACATCACTCAAATGGTCTGCACCCAACAGTCGATCATGTGCACCTGGAGTGTCCGTCGTTTTGCCAAAGTATCGAAGCAATGCGGGAGCCAAAATATCTTGTATCAGACTTGATTTACCAGATCCGCTGACACCGGTGACGGTGACCATTCGTTGCAATGGAAAATCAACTGTGACGTTTTTAAGGTTGTGTTCACAAGCACCTTCCAATATCAAACGCGGCGTATTGTCACTGACCAAACGCTGAAATCCCATGCCAATTTGCTTGCGTCCACCTAAATATGCGCCCGTCAGGGTATCAGCATGGCGTAACTGATCGGGCGTACCATCGAATACGATTTGCCCGCCATGCTCTCCGGGTCCAGGCCCCATGTCCAGCATGCGATCGGCAGCCAGCATCACTGCGGGGTCGTGCTCCACCACGACCAGTGTGTTTCCTGCATCACGAAGACGCAGCATTGCTTCTGTGATGCGACCCATGTCACGCGGATGCAAACCAATGCTGGGTTCATCGAGAACAAACAAGGTGTTCACCAACGATGTGCCCAAGGCCGTGGTGAGATTGATGCGCTGCACTTCTCCACCACTTAATGTGCGGCTTTGGCGATCTAAGCTGAGGTAGCCAATACCCACATCGCACAGATACTTCAGTCGGGTATTGATTTCTTCATGCAACATCGCCAAAGCTTGTTGCTCACCGGAAGTCGCACTGCGAGATGTATCTGTGCCAACCACTTTTTCAACAACTTGACGACTAAAAAACAGCCGTAACTTGTCAATCGACAACAACATCAGATCATGCAGACACAATCCTGGCAGGGCTTCCAGTTGATCGCGTGACCACTTGGTACCTTTAGGCAAAAACCGCTTGTCTTGCGGCAGCACGGCATCGGCATCTTCTTTGCTGCCCACACGCCAAATCAAACTATCGGTTTTCAAACGCGCGCCATCACAAGTTTCACAAGTCGTGTAACTGCGGTATTTGGACAGCAGCACGCGGATGTGCATCTTGTACGATTTGGTCTCTAAATATTCGAAGAAGCGTTTAACGCCATACCAATGTTGGTTCCACTTTCCATTCCAGTTCGGCGATCCATTGATGACCCAGTGTTTTTGTTCTTCACTTAATTTAGAGTAAGGCGTGTCGCGTGGAATGCCCGCCGCCTCGGCATGGCGCATCAGGTCGTCTTGACACTCTTTCCATGCTGGCGTTTGCATAGGTTTGATAGCACCTGCTCGCAGCGTGAGTTTGTCATTTGGAATAACCAGGCCATAGTCCACACCAATGACACGACCAAATCCTTTGCATTTTTCACATGCACCTACTGGTGAATTGAATGAAAATGCCGATGGAATAGGGTCGGCGTAGCGTTGGTCGCTCTCAGGGCAGTGCAAACCGGTGGAAAACTTCCACATGATTCCTTCATCACCCGCATAGACATTGACACGGCCTCCGCTACGTTTGAGCGCAACTTCGATGGCTTCAATCACACGCGATTTGTCTACAGCACCAATACGGAAGCGATCTGACACTACATCCAGCAATTTGCGAGGCCCCGTGACAGTTGCAACTTCGCGTTCGGCTTGTACTTTTGTAAAACCGCTGGCAGACAACCACTGCATCACTTCTTCAGCAGTGGTCTGCGCAGGCAGCTCAACGGGAAAAGTCACTGTAAGCCTTGGGTCTTCTCCGATTGATATAGCTCGCTCTTGCATTTGTGCATATATCGATTCGGAAGAATCGTGACGAACGAGCAGTGCTGTGTCGCGGTCATAAAGCTGTGCAGCACGCGCAAAATACAGTTTCAGATGGTCGTTTAACTCGGTCATCGTACCCACGGTCGAGCGAGAGCTGCGCACAGGGTTGGTCTGATCGATTGCGATAGCAGGTGGAACACCATCAACACGGTCAACCGCTGGTTTGTCCATGCGGTCCAAAAATTGCCGCGCATAAGCAGAAAAGGTTTCGACGTACCTGCGCTGTCCTTCAGCGAACAAGGTATCAAACACCAAACTCGACTTACCCGAACCGCTGGGGCCGGTAACAACCGTCAATTCGCCAATGCGGACATCAAGGTCAATATTCTTAAGATTGTGCTGGCGAGCACCACGGATTCGAATGGTATTTCCTGTATCCTGTCGATTGCTATTGCTCATATTTGCACTTTAGTAGTAAATAATCTATCATGACAGTGGGAAATGAATGAATTGTTAATGACTTTGGTTATTTGCCCAAATTCTTTAGCAAATAACCTACAAATTGCTACGATTTGTATTCACTTTAAATCGATGAACCCTTTACCAATTTATAGTTGAAACGTTTGCGAAATTTTAAAAAAGCGTGACAAGTAAATGACTCAAAGTAGTTTACAGACGATTTTCAAAAAAACTGAAAAAGGCATGCTTGCATTGAAAGTGCGAGATCATGCACTCTCGTTTAAGCTGCGCAGTTTGTTGATCATGGTCGATGGCATTAAAACGGTCGAACAGCTTGGTCAGGTCACCACTTCAGGCGCAGATGTCCAAGAGCATATTGATTTACTGCATGAACAGGAATTTGTACAAGTCATATCCTCACCTGTAGCTCCCGCTGCTCCTGTGAATACTGTACAACCTAGCGCAAACGTCTGCCACAGTTGCTACTGCACAAACGGCAGCCATGCCGTCGTTGCAAAACGCAATCAAACAATCGACGAAAAGCTTGATAGATTTATTAGGTCCAAATTCTGACAGTTTGTGTATGCAACTTGAAAAATGCAAAACTATTGATCAATACAACGAAAGAATTTTGGCGTTTCGAAAAGTCATCTCTGGTATGCGCAATGAAACCATTGCAAACGACTTTGTGAAAAACGCTATTTTGTAGTGCCCTGATACAGCAGATGCACAATCTATCCAGCGCGACCTATCCACCGGTGTTGATCGGCTAGTTTTTTCACATCATTCCATTTGCTGCATTGCGCAGCTACTTTTGGCCAAATTCGTTGCAAGAGTTCACACTCAGCCAGCGTATCGGCTGCAGCTTGATGGCGCACAGCACAGGTGATACCGAAATAGGTCATCCAATCATCCAATGCACGTGCGCGAACTTTCTCATAAGTCACCGCACACAGGTGATCAATATCCAGCCAAGAATTGCCTATTTCGGAATTTAAATATTGGCGCTGATGGCGCTTGATCATGGTTTCATCAAAAGCAGCATGAAATGCCAACAAAGGAGATGAGCCCACAAACTTGTTAAAGGCCAGTAAAGCGACCTTAGGATCCACACCATCTCGCTGTTTTTGTGTGCCTATGCCATGCAAGAGAATGTTTTCCTTGCTTGATGATTGTTCTTGTTGCAAAACAACTTCAAAACTATCACCTATGTCGATGGTCAAAGATTTGGCTTTCCAATCCACGCGCATGGCGATTGCAGCAATTGCCAACAGGCTGTCCTTTTGCATGTTGAGGCCACTGGTCTCTACATCCAGCATGATCCAGCGTGATTCGTCAACTGGTGCAGACTTCCCCAACAAAGAGGTAAAAGAGTCAAGTATTCCCATACTCTATCTTTGATAATCCAATTGCATGCGTTGTTGCAGTTGGCGAATCACCCGCAAAGTTTCTCGCAAAATTCGCCTATCGATATCGTTCAAATCAGTCACCTTGATGCTGTTGGGATTTGTACTTTGTGTTTGCGTATCGACTTCGTCGCCAACTTGCACTCGCAAGCGCAACATTTGCAAAAAGTCGAAACCGCTCACCCAAGCATCATATTCTGTGTCAGCCACTTTCATCAGTGGCCCTGCAGCTGCCAAACGTTTACAAGTATTCGTTTCTTCTATTCCATGTCCGAGCGCATAAATACGGGCAGCATCAACCACAATCGCAGTAGCTTGCAACTTCAAGTCAATCATGCCTTGACTATCGGCGTCAATTGCACCGCGCCAATTGAGCGGAACTTGCCTGGTCAAAGCATTCAATGCCATTTGTTTCATGAAGCGAGGTGTCTTTTTCGCGTCAAGCACAACAATTTGCCGTAACTCATCGGCCAAATTGGCATCACCAACCAGCGTTCTGAAGTCAAAATAAATGCTGGCATTCAATAAATCTTCTGGCGAGCCTTGTGAAATCCAATGGTCAAAGCGGGCTTTCCATTCATCCAACGTTAAACAGCAAGCAGCTTCACCTGCCATGATGCCGCCGTGACAAAGTGGGTAACCACAGGCATCCAAAGCCAAGTTAACGTCATGTGCAAATACTCTGATGTGCTCACGTTGCTCTGCGCTGATGCCATTGGGCAATATCAATGCATTGTCTTGATCGGTGGCAATGGTTTGTTCACCTCGGCCTTCGGAGCCTAACGATATCCAACACAATTTAGACACATCCACTTTGTGCTCTTCGCTTTTGATTTGAATGATTCGTTCGGTCAACACATCATTCAAATGGCTAATCAGCTCGGTCAGCTGCCTCGCCTTAAGACCCTTGACCCAACAAAACGCGTGCAAGCTTGCGAATGTCCATTGCCGAGCGCTTCAAAGCTTCAATATCGTTGGCAGCACGAATCGAAGAGCTCACGCCTTTCAAACTTTGCTTTTGCATCGCAAACAAATCATGCTCAGAAACCAAACCAACGGCAATGCCATCCTTGGTGACAGGTATGTGACGAATACCGTAGCGCGACATCAAAATGGCAGCATCTTGTGCCGTGTGTGTGACAGTCAGCGAACGCACGGGTTGTATCATCACATCTGAAATTGGACGATCAAGTGAGATTTGCGGCAATGTGATGCGCGCAATGATGTTGGAACGGGTCAAAATGCCAACAGGTTCACCTGCTGGTGATGTGACCAACATGGAGCCTATGCGTTTTTTCGACATCACCTCTAGCACCTCGCGCAAAGGTGTGCTGGGTGCGCATTTGATGGGTTCAAACTGAATCAATTCACTCAGTGGTCGTTCGAGTGATTGCTCTGCCATCGAGTTTTCCGAGAAATCTGCGCGCAAAGCCTTTCGCGACAATTCCAAAAATTTGGCGGTGCGTGTTGTCAAAAATTGTGTGAACACCAAGCTGCGTTGCGCCAGCTCATGCATCGCTGCTATCGGCAACTGCAGCACAAATGTGTCGCTACTTGAACTGTAGGTAGCAGTCACAGCACGTCCCGCCAACGCAGCGCCGATGGGGAAGATATCGCCAACTTCATATTCAAATGCACCACCCGCATGCTCTGCCATACCACGAACACCCGTCACCGCGCCTTGGCGAATGTAATAAAGATGTGTGGGGATGCCACTGCTGGCGTCAAACAACTTTTCATCAGGCGCAAAATAGGCTTGACTTGCATGCGATAGAAAAAAGTCAACATCAGCCGCATTCATTTGTGAGAAAGGCGCATGGCGAGACAGCTCTTGCCTAAAGTTGGCCAGCAAACTGTTTGATGGTTGCGCTGCGCTCATTTCGCTTACAGGTGCAGTAGACATGAACATCCTTTCTGATTCGTACTTCACTGAAGTTTAGACGAAAAAAAACCCTCGTGACGCATGGTCACGAGGGCGATTGACTTACATCAATACTTAGTGTGCTGCGCTACCTTGGCTGGTTTTGCCATCCAAGCTAGGGAAGCGAACATGCTCCACCAATTCTTGAATGTCTTTACCAGGTGCTTTGGTCAACAAAGACACGATGATAATCACAGCAAAGCCCAATGGTACGCCAAACAAACCAGCGGAGATTGCAGAAATATCCCACCAAGTATTGGCCTTCAAAATTTCCGGTGTGAGTGGTGATCCACCATGGGTCAAGCGATACAGCCATGGTTGGGTGGTGATCATGTAGTAGAAGGTGATGCCCAAACCAGCGATCATGCCCAATGAAGCACCCCACTTGTTGGCACGCTTCCAGAAGATGCCCAAGGTCAATGCTGGGAAGAACGTGGCAGCAGCAAACGAGAACGCAGCAGATACCAAGAACAAAATGTCAGCTGGTTTTTGCGCAGCCACGTAAGCAGCACACAAAGCAACAACCAACAACAGAGCTTTTGACACCATCACGCGACGCGCTGTAGATGCATTTGGATCAATCATTTTGTAGTACAAGTCGTGTGACAAAGCATTTGCAATGGTCAACAACAAGCCGTCAGCTGTAGACAAGGCAGCAGCCAAGCCACCAGCGGCCACCATGCCAGATACCACGTATGGCAAGCCACCAATTTCAGGCGTAGCCAACACAATGATGTCACCACCAATTGACAATTCAGCCAATTGCAAGATGCCATCTTTATTGATATCAACCACTGACAACAATGATTTGTCCACTGTGTTCCAACGTGCAATCCACTCTGGCAATTTATCGAATGGCGTGTTCACCAAAACGGTGTAAACCTCATACTTTGCCAATACAGCCAATGCAGGTGCAGTGAAGTACAGCAAGAAGATGAAGAACAGAGACCATGCCACAGATTCACGCGCTTCTTTCACAGAAGGTGTGGTGTAGTAACGCATCAAAATGTGCGGCAATGCGGCGGTACCAATCATCAAACAGAATACCAAAGCCAAGAAGTTTTTGCGCGCAATGTTTTGTGCGGCTTCATCTTTACCTGGGAATGGTTGTGCATGGCGAATTGGCGGATTTGCTTTAGCAGCGTTAGCGCCACGAGCCAAGTTATAAGTAACAGCTGCTTTAGTCTCATCAGTTGGTAGTGCAGCCAGCGCTGCTTCAGCCGCTTTGATTGCAACCACAGAACCGTTATTGGCTTTCAAGTCTTCCAAAACTTTCTCAGCAGCTGCTTTGTCAGCGGCCATGGCTGCTGGAACATCCTTTAACTTTGCAGCGGCCGCATCAGCACGTTGCTTATAAATAGCACGCACCTCAATTTCTTTAGGGTCTTTTAATATCTGCTCTTCTTTGGCCGTGACTTTTTCCAAAGTGTAGCCATAGACTGCTTGTGGAATTGGATTGCCTGTGTGCTTAATAGACAACCAAACCACTGGTAACAAGTATGCAATGATCAAAATCACGTACTGCGCCACTTGAGTCCAAGTCACCGCACGCATACCGCCCAAGAACGAGCAAACCAAGATACCAGCCAAGCCAGCGAAAATACCCACTTCAAAAGCCAAGCCGGTTAAACGAGAAGTGATCAAGCCCACGCCGTAAATTTGTGCCACAACGTATGTGAATGAGCACAAGATTGCGCCAACAATACCGATGAAACGGGGTAAATTGCCTTCGAAACGAGCACCCAAGAAGTCAGGAATGGTGAACTGGCCAAACTTACGCAAGTAAGGTGCCAAGAACAAAGCCACCAAGCAATAGCCACCGGTCCAACCCAAGATGAACGCCAAGCCACCAAAGCCTGTCAGGTACAAAGTACCTGCCATACCGATGAAGGACGCAGCAGACATCCAGTCAGCGCCAGTCGCCATACCGTTGTACATCGCCGGAACGCGACGACCGGCAACGTAGTATTCAGCCGCGTCGTTGGTACGGCTCATCACACCGATACCGGCGTACAGCAACACAGTAGCTGCTAAGAACAAATAGCCAATCCACGCACGTGGGAGACCCATTTGTTCCAGAATAGCCAAAATAATCACAAACGTAATAAAGCCGCCTGTGTACCATGTGTAGACCTTGTTCAGGCCCTTTTTAAAGTCGCTTTGCGACTGGTTTTCACCACCAAACATTCCCATTTTTATTCTCCTTCGGCAACGCCGTATTCGTTGTCAAGTTTGTTCATGTAGTGCTGGTAGTACCAAATGATCAGGCAGTAAACCACCAGAGCACCTTGCGCTGCCACCCAAAACGAGAATGGCCAGCCAAAAAAGCTGAATGTCAATTCTCTAGCGAAATAAATCACCACGAAGGTGACAAAGAACCATACGCCCAGCAATAAGGCCGTGATTCGCAGATTTTTGCTCCAGTATTCCTGGTGCTTTGCAGTAAGTTGCATACTTGCTCCTCTCTTTTCATTTATGTAAATGCATTTTGTCATTTGGATTTGCGTCGGTTAAACCCAAAACCAAATGACAAGTGAAATAGACTGCTTAAATCTATAACACTGATGCGCCTATTAACTCTATCTCAACACTATCTCTTAACTCAAAAACTCTCTACCTAACTCTGACTATCCGTTTTACTTTCTTCTAACCCCGCTGTCCCCCTACCCAACCTCAAAACCTGATTCAAATTAAATGGATACTTGCAAACCTGTTTCGCGCTCTAACTGTGCGGCCACTTTGGGCTCAAACCCTTTTAAGCGACGAATCACTTGGCGTGCTTCGTCAGGCTGCTCCAGCAACATGTGCACGCGTGCCATTTGGTACCATGCAAATGGGCTCATGGGTTGCAAATCGGTGTTGCGCTTGAGTGCTACCAAGGCTTCTTCAAAGCGTTTTTGGCGAATCAAGACCAAACCCAAACCATACCAAGCACGGTCCATTTTTTCTTCAATCGCAATGGCGGCACGGAATTCTTGCTCGGCTTCTTCTAAGCGACCCAGAATTTCGCAGGTATAGGCCAGGTTGAAATGTGAATTTGACTTCTCAGGCGCTAAGGCCAAAGCTTTTTCGAAGTAGGGAAGCGCCTGTGCGGGGTGGCCAGTTGTCAAAGCGTCGTAACCCAAGCTGTTAAGCGCATGCACATCCTCTGGGGAGCGCGCCAAGATTTCACGAAACACATCTGCAGCTTGCGTTCGCATACCAAAAAACAAAAAGCCTTTGGCTCTCCAGCGCAACAAAAATCCGTCTAATTTACTCAATGCTGGTGCGGACATGTTGTTTCCCGATATAAATTTGGAAGTGTCAGTCGAGTTCATTGACATATGCTGGCTCCAGCTTGTACGCACAATTCGATCTTTTGTTTCACCACAATAACCCAAGCAATGATCAACCAACTTGCTGTGGCCAAGGGGATGTGTTGGTCTAATATAAATTTAGGGCTCAATTTGCGTGTGATATACAAGGCAGGCTTGGCAGCAATGTCCAAGAGTTGCCAAAAAATGTTTGTTGATTTTTTTGCGCCTGCCAACAAACCCAATATGAACCGGCCGACGATGAACATCAGAGAAAGTTCTATTAGGCTTTTTAATATCACGATAAACAACAGCATAAGAATTGAATTATTTTTAAGTTTCCCGAATGAAGCTTTGCTCAATGTCGTTCTCGATGCTGACAATTTTCTGACAAATGAAGATTTGTCTAGTGTAAAAAGGGTAATCCCTTAGACTTAATTTACTGAACATCAATGTCTCGATAAAACCTTATACGTGTATTAAATATTTCTATACTTTTCTTCAGCTATCCACTCTGACGCTTTTTCCGACATCATCAGGACTGGTGAATTTGTATTCCCACTTGTATTGACTGGCATCTACTATGCGCAGACCATTAATACCATGTACTTTTAGACGTGAATCGACAACAGACTATTTAACTTGTAACAAACCCATTTTGGCAGTTCCTACTGGATGGAAAATAGTTGTAGCTATATTTCTGGCTAAATCAACGAATTCCTCGTCTGTCTGAAATTTTGAATCGGGTTTGTATTCTTCAGGTTGATATGCGCAAGTGCACTTTGCGCAACAATTTTGCGTGTCATGCGCAAAGATTCGACAGTAATTTGCCGGCCATATTCGGTACTGAGGTAGTTGGTAACAATATTCGGCGCATCCTTGAAATTTCCACTTTTTGAATGCACATGATCTCTGCAGGTTGGATTCAAATTGCAAACACTTGCCATGAATGCAGGAAAATCATGCAATGGCTCTCCAAAAGCATTTAAGATGAGTGGTTGCACACGGTATTGAATGTTCAGATATTACTGATTTGGCGAACTTCTTGTGAAAGCACCTAATTGCGATGGCGCCTTGCTTAAAGGGCCAGTTTGTTTGAACGCATACTCGACTGCAATCTTAGTTTTGACCATAAGCTTTTGGCTTTTGTATTTAAGCTGATGTCTTTACCGTTTGGGGACTTTATTTTGTAGACGCTGCGAAATTGCAAGTGACCTTGCAAATTTTCGCCAACGCCTGATAACTCGTGTACGACATGAATACCAGGTGGTTGCAAAACTTCTCTAGACTCGGTTCCTGACAGCTGTAATATTTTTGGTGTTCCTATAGAACCGGCAGACAAAATCAAATGGTTAGCGGGTTGTAGTGAAGTAGATTTGTCTTAACCCTGCTGCAAGGCACATGAAATAAGGGATTTCGCAAAACGGACACCGACAAAATCTGTAGCCAAGTGTAGTGCGAAGAATTTATCTTTAGCTCCTTTTTTGACAATCGCAATCAATACATAGGTGGCGATAGCACCAAATTTGTGCCTTTACTGCATTCTGATTTATCCCTTAAAACTTCTTAATTCTCAAATGCTGCTTGATCCACTTAAAGAACAACTCGACCTGCCAGCGGCTTTTATAGAGGCGCCAAGCGTATACCTGAATTCCCAGAAAAGCTCATATCGGTGTTGTAATATCGAGTCATGACAATACATTCGAAAAATAAGCGCACATTGGCTTCTAGGCTTGGCGAACACCGAATCTGGGGCTTACTCAACGCGCAGGACCGCGCCATGCTTGAGTCTGCATTTGCATGCGAAGAAACATCCAGCGAAATCGTTGTACTAGATCAAGGCCAGCTTCATACCCGTATGGGGCTGATTCTGTCAGGCGATCTCAGCCTAATCGACCCTGATTTGGGCCTGGAGATTAAGCTTTCCCCAGGTGAAATGTTTGGCTTTGGCGCCACGCCACCACAACAACTCACCACTTGGCAAGCTAAGACTTGCAAAGAAACAAGTATCGCTTGGTTGCAGCCAGATGTGTTGGTCGATATCTGCAAAAAACATGGTGAACTAGCGTATTTTTTTTCCTCCCTACCAATCAAGGAGTTAAAGAGCTCTGCTGATTTGCAAAATAATGAAGCAGTCAACCTGCTGAGCACACCTATACGCTCCCTCGTTAAGCGTGAACCAGTCACATTGAGCCCCTCAACGACCATTCAGGCAGCTGCTGAGCTGATGCGTGACTTAGGTATATCGTCAGTATTTTTGTTTGAAAATAATCAGTTAATTGGCTTACTCACAGATCGTGACTTACGCAGTCGCGTGGTTGCTGCAGGTATCGACATTAATCGTCCTGTGCGTGATATTGCTACACTCTCCCCCATGACGGTGACGGCAAATAGCCCAGCGTTTGAAGTCTTATTGCTGATGGCGCAGCACAACATACACCACATGCCAGTAATGGACGGAGATCGCATTTTAGGCATGGTCACAACAACTGACCTCACTAAGCAGCATAGCAGTTCGGCGGTGTACTTGGTGGGCGATATTTATCAACAAACAAGCATTGAAGGGCTCAAGCAAATAAGTCATCGCATTCGGTCGTTACAACAACAACTAGCTGCCGCCGATGCCACCGCCTACAGCACAGGGCACATCATCACTTCCGTGACCGATACCATCACAATACAGTTGATCAAATTAGCCGAATCGACGTTGGGCGTTGCCCCCATCCCTTATGTATGGGTAGCCGCCGGCAGCCAAGCGCGTTTTGAGCAAACCGCCAAATCTGATCAGGACAACTGCCTGGTTTTGGATGATGCATTTGATGAACTTAAACACGGCGCATATTTCAAGGCGTTTAGCAAGTTTGTATGTGATGGTTTAGCACAGTGTGGTTACATCCACTGCCCGGGCGAAATGATGGCAATGACAGATCAATGGCGTCAACCACACAGGATATGGGTAGAGTATTTCAGCAAATGGATCGAAGAACCTAAACCGATGGCACTTATGCTGACGTGCGTCTTTTTCGATCTACGCGCCATACATGGCGATATAGAATTACTCGACAGCCTGCGCCAAAATATCGTGCGCCTAACAAAAAGTAACAGCCTGTTTTTGGCGCATATGGTCAGCAATGCACTTAAACATCGTCCGCCGCTAGGGATGTTTGGGCAAATCACATTGATAAAAGGTAGCGAAAATCCTGGCAGCATTGACATGAAGCACGCGGGCATCGTACCGATTGTGGATTTGGCTCGTGTTTATGCACTTGCTGCTGGCATCGCAGTTGCCAATACGCATGATCGCTTAGAGCTGAGCGCAAAGACTAGCGAGGTCAGCAACCAAGCGTCAAGGGATCTGCGTGACGCATTAGAGTTTTTATGCAAACTGAGAATTGACCACCAAGCCCGCCAAATCACCCAAGGGATTGCACCAGATAATTTTTTAGTGCTTGAAGAACTCAGCAATTTTGAACGCAGTCATCTCAAAAATGCATTCAATATCGTGCAAACGTTACAAGGTGTCTTGCAGCAGCGTTATTCAGGTGGACGGTTTTGATGCTGTAGATTTTTCTTCGCCTTAATCACAGCCCATGCTAAACGCCCGGCAGCTACAACATTTACACCTATAACCGCAATTGCAGGCCAAAAGGGTATTTCATAGCCTGAAGTGGCGGAGTAAACCAGCAAGCCCATCAGTGCCAAACCGCCTATCAGAAGTGTGATGCCATAGGCCTTGATGGCACCGTGTTGTTTATGTTTTGAATTTAACATTGTTTTTACCAAGTTCCATATACAAGCAATGGCTGATCACTTGCTGGCAAAAGCAGCATCGACCCCAAAAAAAATAATCCGTGTTAATATTTTAATCTCGCGTAGTATGTCTTTTTCGCTGCCTCGCGCGCTTGCCGCAAAGTCCTGATACCCTGAGCTTGCAATAAGGGTAACAATCGCAACCAAACCTCTGCTGTTACCAGCGCATCACCAAATGCAGTGTGGCGACCCAGTACCGTTATATTAAAACGATCAGCTATGGCCTCTAAGCGATGTGAGTCTTGATTAGGATGAACCACGGCAGACAATAACAAGGTGTCAAGCACTGGATGGTCAAAAACCAAGCCTGTATCTTTTTCAAGCAATTGCAAAAACCGCATGTCAAACGCCGCATTGTGCGCCACTAAAACAGTGTCTTGCGCAAAGGTGTAAAACGTTGGTAAAACCTCGTGAATGCTAGGCTTTCCCGCCACCATATCTTGTGTAATACCGTGGATGGGTATGGTCGCCGCAGGGATCATACGTTTGGGGTTCACCAATTGGTCAATGCACTCTTGACGCATAAGTTTGCCATTGACTATGCGCGTTGCACCTATCTGAATAATTTGATCACCCTCGGAGGGGCGCAGGCCCGTGGTTTCAGTGTCAAATACTGTGTACGATAATTCGCTCAACAGCCGATCTTCGAGCACATCAGAGTGGGCGGTGCTTTGGAACAAATCAAAGTCATAATATTCTGGGCGACTTTGATCCTGCGGCGTCGGTATTAATTCAGCTTGCTCTTGGACACTGACTGGTCTGAGTTTTAATCTAAAAAAAGCTTCTTGCCGTATACGCTCACGCGCGAAGACGAAATCAGCACCATGGCGTTCAACCACATCGCGCACGCTCAATGTTGAATTTTCGGCACCTAAATTTATGTCATCCATCTCCCAAGTCATCGCAGTCTCAGTGCTCATGATTTGGCCAGTCCAAACGAGATCTAGCTGTGCTATGCCATCGACACAAGTGAGACGTAGTTGTAAAAATTTCACACCTAATTCTTCTACCAGTCTGGCTGCAAGGTACACCAATGACTGAATCAAGCTGTGACTGTCGATGCGCAACCACACCGCAGCCACGTCCCTGTCGATCACCACATCGCGCTTGCAATATTGCTGTATACGTTGTTGCGCCACCAGTAAAACATCTGCACCCAGCATTTCCTCCATAGGCCACAGCATTTTCAAATCTTGCTTCACTTGTCTGTCCAAATCCGAAAGCCGTTCACTCACCGTTAGAACATCTCCGCGCAATGACGCAATCAATTGAGATGTCTCTTGTTGGTTTTGTAACATTGACTCGGCTGCCGTTAGCGAGCCCCGCATCGCCTCTAGGGCTGCTGCGCAAGCCTGCGTGACCGCAAGGATTTTTTGACCACGGGCATTTTCATCTTTATAGGCCCGCGTCACGTTGTCTAGCATCAACACAAAGCCATTGAGTATATTGTTAGCATCGTCTGTACGGCTGGTACGTACGGGTGCCATCAATACGCGTAACATTTGTCCGGTTTTTGTACTTTTAACGAATTGCGCCGTAGGATGAGCCGCACCGCGCATCAATCGTCGCTGTATGCTGTCCATCGCATGCGTCACTAGTTGGCGGTCAAGTGCAACATAAATTGAACGCCCAATGCCTAATAATTCTGCGCCTCCAGCTAATACTGGCGTATCTGACAAGGTTTTAAACTGCATACGCGCACGGTTGTTATAAAGCAAGATGCGACCATCAAGGTTACAGACCACAACACTTTGCGTTAACTCAGCCATCAGAGCAGCCAAACGATCTCTTTCTTGCTGTATGGCTTGGCTGGCTGCAGCAACTTGCTTATCGACGTCTGAGCGCAATTGGTCGCGTTGGCAGGCTAGGCTAAAGATGACATCGGCCAATTCAGTGGTTTCTTTGGTTCCAACATGACATAAAGGCGCAGCTTGCTCGGCTGCTAAAAGCACACGAGTTTGCTCTACCAGTTTTGCAGGTGCTTTGGCGTAACGTCTAAACAACCAACGCAGCGTTGATGCAATCACCACCAAACCCAAGGCCCACATCAACACGATCAATGCCATTCTTGGCATCAGTTGTTCGGCAAGCAACGCACGCTGGGGTGCATCCAGGGCAGAGGCGATCAGACCGATTGTTAACAACAGCCAAACGATGGTGGATAAAGCAATGACTCCAATAGCCATTAGCAAGCGTCGATCAAGTGCCATGAGTTTCTCCGCTTGTCGCAGATATTAAGATTTAGGCTTGCCCCATTGCGCATGCGCATGGCGACTCAGTGCAAAGCCTGCGAAAAACTTGCACCAAATAGTGCTGCCCGCAACCGCGCTCCAAGTACTGTATTCCCAATACCCAGCCAAGACGGCAACGATCACAACAATAATAATAACACCCGAAATCAAGTTAATGGACATTTCATAAATAGCAAATTTAGCGGGATTTTGTGGTGCTTCGCCGCGCTTGATGGCGACTTCAGAATAATCACGTTTGATCGCTATGCGCCAAGCACGTCGTAACCAAAAATAGCCAATCGGGAACAAGGCTAAAAACAAAATCCACGTTAACGCAACGCTGATATCAAACACCATGATAGGCTCTCCAGTACAAAAATAAAAAGCCCTGCCAGCTTGATGGCCGGCAGGGCTTTGATTGTCTCATCTTAACTCACTTGGGTGAGCTAAGGTTTGATCAATGGGTCTCTCAAGCTTAGTGCGCACCATCCACAAGCTTAGAGCCGCGCGGTACACGTACAGCCTCAACCATCGCCTGAATGTGTGCTGGTGGCTCTGGTGTGAACTTATCCACAAGGAAAGCTACAGCAAAGTTCACCATCGCGCCAACTGCACCGATAGCTTCAGGTGTGATGCCAAAGAAGCTGTTGGCTCCGCCAATCATAGGCAAGTATTCTGTGCCTTTGATGAAGAACAAGCCTTTATGTGCAAACACATAGAACAAAGTGACGAATAAGCCTGCCAGCATACCGGCAATTGCGCCTTCTTTGTTCATTTTCTTAGAGAAAATACCCATCATGATGGCGGGGAACAAAGAGCTTGCTGCAATACCGAAGGCTAAGGCCACCGTTCCCGCAGCGAATCCAGGCGGATTCAAGCCCAGATAACCCGCCACAACAATCGCTCCAGCCATGGCCACCTTGCCAGTCAGCAACTCGTTCTTTTCAGAGATGTCAGGAACGAAAACGTTCTTAACCAAGTCATGCGACACAGCAGCAGAAATAGCCATCAGCAATCCAGCCGCTGTTGACAATGCTGCAGCCAAGCCGCCTGCAGCCACCAAGCCGATGACCCAGTTAGGCAGCAAAGCAATTTCAGGGTTGGCCAACACAATAATGTCGGCGTTCACTGTCAGCTCATTACCCTTCCAGCCAGCAGCTTCGGCCTTGCCTTTTGCAACTGGATCTTTGGTTTTGTCATTGTAGTATTGAATACGGCCGTCAGCGTTTTTGTCTTCAAACTTCAACAAGCCAGTTTTCTCCCAGCGCTTCATCCAGTCAGGACGGTTAGCAGCTTCGATAGAAGCTTCAGACGCATACAAGTCGCCACCTTTGGTGACAGCAGTATTGACTGTAGCGTGCAGGTTCAATTTTGCCATAGCCGCAACAGCAGGTGCTGTTGTGTACAAAATAGCAATGAACACCAGCGCCCAACCAGCTGAAGAACGAGCGTCCTTAACGGTGGGCACAGTAAAGAATCGCATGATCACGTGCGGCAAGCCCGCAGTTCCGATCATGAGAGACAAAGTGTACATGAACATATTGAGCATGCTGCCTGGTAGTGCGGTTGTGTACTTGCCAAAGCCAAGATCAGTTACCACTGAGTCCAGTTTAGATAGTAAAGAAACATCCGTGCCGGCCATGTTGCCACCTAAGCCAAACTGAGGCAGTACATTACCTGTGAGTTGCAACGAAATAAAGACGGCAGGTACGGTGTAAGCCAAAATCAGCACAACATACTGAGCGACTTGGGTGTAAGTAATGCCCTTCATACCACCGAACACGGCGTATAAAAACACAATACCCATACCAACGTAAATACCAACATCACTTGAGACACCCAAGAAGCGCGAGAATGCCACACCCACACCCGTCATCTGACCAATAATATAGGTCAAAGACGCGACGAGCAAACAAAGAACCGCAACAATAGCAGCACCCTTAGAGTAAAAGCGATCACCAATGAACTGCGGCACGGTAAATTTACCGAACTTACGCAGGTAGGGTGCCAGCAACATGGCCAACAGCACGTAGCCGCCTGTCCAACCCATCAGGAACAGCGCGCCGCCGTAGCCCATGTTAGAGATCAAGCCTGCCATGGAGATGAACGAAGCAGCAGACATCCAGTCAGCGCCAGTCGCCATACCATTCATGACCGGATGGACTGAGCCGCCCGCAGAATAAAACTCACTGGTGGAGCCGGCACGTGCCCAAATGGCAATACCGATGTAGAGCGCGAAGCTCAAGCCCACCATGACATAAATTGTGGTTTGAAGATCCATTATTAATCCTTACTTTTCTTCGACATTGAATTTAATGTCAAGTTTATTCATACGCCAAGCGTAATAAAAAATTTGGGCAACAAAGATATAGATTGATCCTTGTTGCGCAAACCAGAATCCCAATGGGTAACCAGCTAGATGGAATTGATTAAGGAAGGGCGCGAATAAAATGCCAGCACCGAAAGACACCAAAAACCAGAGGATAAGCACATTCCTCAAAAGTTTAAGCGTTTCCTTCCAGTAGGCACCACTGTCGTAGTCATGCTTCATGAAGTCTCCTGTTTAAATGAAATAAAGTACATCAATAAATTGCTGCACCCCACGTTATGCAGGGCAAGCCTGCTTACTGCGGGGTCGACTATCACGTGACTTACTTACAGCATTCTGATAAAAATTATTTAATGCCCCAATCTTAGGGTAATCCCTAGAGTTTTGGCTGCAAATGGCTTGATTTCATCAATTCTTTTGATGATTTTAATTTTTTCCTCTGGCAATACCTATCGGTATTTTTTTGCAAATTTCCCATTCGTCTGTTTGAAACCAGGGGTCATTTTGCAGATAACTTGCCAGCATTGGCAGTGCATCCAAACCAAAAAAGAGTTTGCCATCCACTTCAAAGGTGGGCACACCAAATACGCCTTTGGCAATCGCTTCTTCGGTGTTGGCTTTCAATTTGGCTTTAATTTCTGGACTATTGGGATCTTGTGCTGGCGACATTTCTTTGATCAAGGCATTCAGTCTGGTAGCGTCAGCAGCCTCCAATCCATTGCGCCAAACATGATGAAATAAACGTTCAACTGCGATACGGCTAGGCGAACCGAATTTGCCAACCGCTACCGCCAAGCGTTGCAATGCCAAGGGATTGAATGGGTGCGCTGCTGGAAATTGCAATGGAATAGACAGATTGCGTGCCAGCCATAAGATTTGCCTGTAAGTCCAATCGCGTTTGGGTGGAATTTCAGCTGGTCCCAGTTGACCATGGTGATTCAACGCGCCTGCAAACAAAATGGGTTGGTAAGTCACGCTGTAGCTGTTGCCCATCAATGCCGCTGGTAATCGTTCAAAGGCCAGGTAGGCATAGGGTGATATCACGTCAAAATAAAAAGTTATGTGCTTCATGGTTTTGCTCCGATTCAGCTTTAGATAACGTTATTAATTTTCGCTTTTGTTACCGCTGTCGCATTGTATTGCTTTTGTCGCTTGTGTCGATTCCCTGGGTGGATTTTCGTTGCTGCAATCAACAACCAAACTTTTTGCTTCATCGCATCGGTACTTGTGCTCCAAGCAGCTATTTCATCCAGGGTACGAAAGCAACCTTTGCACAGAAGGCTGATGGCATCAATTTGACAAACGGACGTGCAAGGCGATGGTATCGACATTTTATATGACAAATCAGGCTATAGCCGGCGTATTGATTGCCTATGTTGCTATTAAATACATAGCAAATGAACACTAATGGCTGTTATCATGCTGCTCACACCACATCCGCCACTGGTGCTTGGCTCAGTGCTTGCAGTGCAGCAGGTGTCACTTCAAACACCGCATGCGGATGTCCCGCCGCTGCCCAAATGGTTTGAAATCTGAACAGCTCTTTGTCTAACAATGTGACTGGTGGTGAAATATGCGCCACAGGCGCAACGCCGCCAATGGTAAAACCTGTTTTAGATTTGACGAAATCGGCATCGGCGCGGCCCAGTTTGGCAGTGCCTTCACAAACCAAGGCTTGCACCTTGGCTTCATCTACCCGTTTGTCACCCGATGTGATGACCAGCACCGCGGCATCGTCAGACTTGCGGCGAAAAATAATGCTCTTGGCAATTTGCCCCAACGCTACACCCAAGGCATCGGCCGCTTGTTGTGCAGTGCGTGCAGCGTCATCTAACATAACAGGTTGGTGCGAATGACCCGCTTTTTGCAAGAAATCGGCGACACGCTGAACACCCTCGGGGCGCTGTGTTGTTTCGTTCTGCGCCATCAGCCCAGCCTTTTGTTCATCAGTGCTTTGGCAGCACGTGAGTTGGTCGGACGTTGCAAAAAGTCGCTGATGAATTGCCCCGCATCGATTAATTTGTCCATGTCAATGCCCGTTTCAATACCCATACCATGCAGCAGGTACACCACATCTTCAGTAGCCACGTTACCCGTCGCACCCTTGGCATAAGGGCAACCACCCAAACCAGCGATGGAGGTGTCATATTGCCAAATGCCCATTTCTAGACAGCGCAAGGTATTGCCCAGTGCTTGACCGTAGGTATCGTGAAAGTGTCCTGAAATATCATTGATGTCGTACACCGACAGCGCCGCTTCCATGGCTCGCTGCACTTTGACAGGCGTGCCCACACCAATGGTGTCCGCCACGCCGATGTGCTGCACACCAATTTCTTTCATGAGCTGTGCCACCATTTTGACGTTGGATGGTGCTATATCGCCTTCATACGGGCAACCCACGGTGCATGAAATGGCACCACGCACTTTGATGTTTTTCTCTTTGGCCATGGCCACCACACTGCGAAATCGTTCAATGCTTTCTGCAATGGTGCAATTGATATTGCGCTTGCTGAATGCTTCGCTGGCAGCCGCAAACACCACAATTTCGTCCGGCCATGTTGTTTGTGGTCCTGCGATGCTGGCCTCGAAACCCTGCATATTGGGCGTCAGCACCGAATAGCGCACTGCACTGCTGCGCGAAATACCTGCCATCACCTCTGAGTTGTCAGCCATTTGTGGCACCCACTTTGGGGAGACATAACTGGTGACCTCAATCTCAGTCAGACCAGCCGCTTGCAGCCTGTGCACCAATTCAATTTTGACGCTGGCTGGAACCGCTTGCTTTTCATTTTGCAAGCCATCGCGTGGCCCCACTTCGACCAATTTCACTTTTGCAGGTACTGTCATCTTGTTTCCTGTATTTTTATATGCAGTCAATCAATATCTGTTTTCAAGCTACGCTTAACTTTAGCAACTCTGCCCCTTCAGCCACTTGGTCGCCTGGTAAGTACAGTAGCTCCTCTACCACGCCATCTGACGGCGAGCAAATGGTGTGTTCCATTTTCATCGCGTCCATGACCGCCAAGGCTTGGCCTTTGCTGACCTTGTCACCCTTTTGAATAGAGAAAGAAACCACTTTGCCCGGCATGGGTGCAGTCAAACGACCGCCCTCTTCATGCACTTCGCCAGCATGTGCCAGCTGGTCGTTTACTATCATTTGTATAGCACCTTTGGCAGTAAATATGCTGGCTACATCCATATTTTGATGTATTTTTGCTTGAATACGTTGCCCCGCAAATTGCACATCAATCCCAGTTGCGGTTGGTAAATAATCCAATGCACCACTGATGTCGCCAACTGTTAAATGCAATGCACCTCCGTGTAAATATCGCAATTGAGCAGATACGGGTTCACCATAAATTTCAAATTCGAAATTTCGAACACGTTCACCATGCGATTGCCAGCCATCAACTTTGCCCCAAGGATCAG
Source organism: uncultured beta proteobacterium (assembly GCA_963841045.1). Lineage (GTDB taxonomy): Bacteria > Pseudomonadota > Gammaproteobacteria > Burkholderiales > Burkholderiaceae_C > Aalborgiella. The sequence continues at coordinate 267,792 of CAWJBD010000003.1, forward strand.
CCCAATTCGACGCGTTGAGTTTTTCCGTTTTGGCAGCGCCATTCACTTCAGACTGCAAGGTGTTGGCAACTGCCGCTGCCACCGCCAAAACTTTATCGATGGGCTTCTGGTTGAACAAGGCTTTTTCTTCTCTCGGAATTAAACCAGTATCCAAATTAGCCGTTGCAAACGATTCACTGTTCACCACATGGCGCAAAAACTGCACATTGGACTGCAAACCGACAATGTGCGTTTGTGACAAAGCCTTGTCCATGCGCGCCAAGGCTTGTTCGCGCGTGGCACCATGCACAATCAACTTGGCAATCATGGGGTCGTAGTAAGGCGAAATGGCATCGCCTGCGCGAACACCTGAGTCCACCCGTACAGACACTGCCGAAATCGAATCGCTGGCGTTTTGAAATGCGACATGCTCTGGCAATGCATATACATTGATATCACCAATGGCAGGCATGAATTGCTTGTCTGGGTTTTCGGCACAAATACGCGCTTCAATCGCATGTCCGTTGATTTGCAAATCTTGTTGTTGCAAGGGCAGTTTTTCACCATTGGCTACGCGTAATTGCCACTCCACCAAATCCAAACCCGTAATCGCTTCAGTCACTGGATGCTCAACCTGCAAGCGCGTGTTCATCTCCATGAAATAAAAGGCCCACACTTGCCATTGGTGTGCTGCGCTGCCCGCGGGGTCTAATTTCCCTTGAGGCGGCTCGGCGGGAAATTCTGCATCAACCGTTTCCACAATGAATTCAACCGTGCCAGCGCCCACATAATTCACGGCACGCGCAGCGGCAATGGCTGTGGCACCCATTTGTTCACGCATGGCTGGCGACAAGCCAGGTGCTGGCGCTTCTTCCAAGACTTTTTGATGGCGGCGTTGCACCGAACAATCGCGTTCAAACAAATGCACATAGTTGCCGTGCGTGTCGCCAAACACTTGTATCTCAATATGACGCGGACGTTGCACGTATTTTTCGATCAACACATTGTCGTCACCAAAACTGTTGATGGCTTCGCGTTTGCATGAAGACAATGCTGCTGCAAAGTCGGCTGCCTTTTCCACAATGCGCATGCCTTTGCCACCACCGCCCGCGCTGGCTTTGATGAGCACGGGGTAGCCAATCGCATCGGCTTGCATTTGTAAATACGCCGCATCTTGGTTGGCACCGTGGTAACCAGGCACCAATGGCACGCCGGCTTTTTCCATCAACTGTTTGGACTCTGCTTTCAAACCCATGGCCTGTATGGCGCTGGCTGGTGGGCCAATGAATACCAAACCGGCTTGTGAGCAACTGTCTGCAAAGGCATCGTTTTCACTCAAAAAGCCGTAGCCAGGGTGAATGGCCTGTGCGCCCGTTTGCTTGGCCGCATCAATGATGGTTTGCCAACGCAGGTAACTGTCTTTGGGCGCATTGCCTGCATTTGGGTTGCTGCCATCGCCCACATCGCCAATGGCAATGGCTTCGTCGCAAGCCATCACATGCTTGGAATGCGCATCGACAGGTGAATAAATAGCGACAGTTTTGATTCCTAAGCGTGCGCAAGTGGCTGCGACTCGGCAAGCAATTTCACCGCGATTGGCTATCAGTATTTTTTTGAACATTTTGTATCTGTATATTTAAATTGCAATCACTGTTTCAATCAATTTTTATGTGGTGCTTCCCACATTTCCCGTATCGTCACTGAACCAATTCTTTAAACGATTCAAGACCGCCTTGAGGTATTTGAACAAGACGATCACCAGCCAAATACTCAGCACCAGTACCACAAACAGCGTGATGCCAAAGGTTACTGGGTAATTGGTAGCCAACCACATCATGCCCATCACCGCGCCCTCTTCAGCCAAGCTCACGGCGACATTACTAAAGGGTTCAGGGAGATGTGTTCACGGCTGCGCGTGTGGTCGCTTTGGTGGCAAATGAGGTGGCAGCCAAAGCGCCGCCCATCAAACCCGCTACCGTACCCATGGTGGCACTGTCTGCGCCAAACACACCGGCTGCCAGCGCTGCACCTGCAGGCACACGTATGACCGAATGCACCATGTCCCACAGCGAATCGACACCCGGAATTTTGTCGGCAAAGAATTCAACAAACAACATGAAGCCACTGGCTGACAACATCGCTGGGTGTTGCAGTATTTTCAAACCTGCAGGTAATGGCAACCAACCCAACATGCCAGCCGCACCAGTGATAAAAACAACCAAATACAAACGAATGCCACTGGCCCAGCCCAGCGCTGCAGCCAATGCAGCCAGACCAGCCATATCTAAACCACCTACCACTTTGGAAGCAGCACCCGCAACATCACCTGTATTGCCAAAGAGGTTGGCTATGAGTTGCTGAATGTAGGGTAAAAATGCGTCCATTTTTAACTCCGTTTATTTCGACGACGATTTGGGCAACGCTGTCCAGCCCACTATTCATCCAACTGGGTTTACGTTTTTCTAAAAAAGCAGAAACGCCTTCTTTACCTTGCTCGCTGGCACGGCAGTTGGCAATGCCTTGCACGGTTTGGTCAATCAATGTTGGTTGATGTCACTGTGTGCTACCCACTGCAACAAATCTTTGCATGCCTTCACCGCTTGCGGGCTGTTGCTGCACAATGTGCTGGCAATGGCGTTCACTTTTTCATCCAAGGCTTCAACTGTAGACACCACTTCGTGCACAAAACCGATACGCAAAGCTTCAGCTGCAGAAAACCGCTCAGCTGTTAAAAAATAACGGTGTGCGGCTCGCGGTCCCATGGCACGAATGACGTAGGGGCTGATGGTGGCTGGATACAAACCCAGCTTCACTTCACTCAGACAATAATTGGCAGTGTCTATTGACACCACCATATCGCACACCGATACCAAGCCCATGCCACCCGCATACACATCGCCTTGAACGCGCGCGACGGTTGGTTTGGGGCATTCATACATCACTTGCAACATGCGCGCCAATTGGCTGGCATCGGCCACATTTTCGTCGTGCGAATAATCGGCCATTTTGCGCATCCAATTCAAATCCGCACCGGCACAAAATGCAGGCCCTTGTGCCGCCAGCACAATGCAACGCACATCGTCATCTTGCCCCAGCGTTTCAAACGCTTGTGTCAATTGCGCAATCACTTCCTCATTAAACGCATTGCGAACATCCGGTCGCACCAGTGTGACTTGCGCGACGTGAAGTGAGGGTTTGCTAATTAAAACAGCTTGACTCATTTGCGCATCCTTACATCCGGAATATGCCAAATTTGGCATCGGGTATCGGTGCATTCAACGCCGCGGACAAGCCCAAAGCCAAAACCTTGCGCGTGTCGACTGGGTTGATGATGCCGTCGTCCCACAATCGCGCTGTGGCGTAGTATGGATGGCCTTGGGTTTCGTATTGGGCTTTGATGGGCGCTTTGAATGCGGCTTCTTCTTCGGCACTCCAAGCGCCGCCTTTGGCTTCAATGCCGTCACGTTTGACAGTAGCCAAAACGGATGCCGCTTGCTCACCGCCCATCACGCTGATGCGCGCGTTGGGCCACATCCAGACAAAGCGTGGGTCATACGCGCGACCACACATGCCGTAGTTACCAGCACCAAAACTACCGCCAATGATGATGGTGAATTTCGGCACGTTGGCAGTAGCCACGGCTGTCACCATTTTGGCGCCGTGACGTGCAATGCCCTCGTTTTCGTATTTACGCCCCACCATAAAGCCGGTGATGTTTTGTAAAAACACCAATGGAATTTTGCGCTGGCAACAAATCTCGATGAAATGTGCCCCTTTTTGCGCTGATTCGCTGAACAAAATACCGTTGTTGGCAATGATGCCCACTTGCATGCCTTCGATGCGGGCGAAACCGCAAATAAGCGTAGCGCCAAAGCGTGCTTTGAATTCGTCAAAATCGCTGCCATCGACCACGCGGGCAATGATTTCGCGCACATCAAACGGTTTGCGGGTGTCCACCGGAATCACGCCATACAATTCTTCTGCTGCATATTTAGGAGCAATACTGGCAGATACTGCGCTGGCTACAGCCTTATTTTTATTCAAATTTTTGACAGCTTGGCGCGCTATGGCCAAAGCATGCAAATCGTTTTGTGCCAAATGATCGGCCACGCCGGACAAACGTGTGTGCACATCACCACCGCCCAAATCTTCGCTGCTCACCACTTCACCAGTGGCCGCTTTCACCAAGGGTGGACCGCCTAAAAAGATGGTGCCTTGGTTTTTGACAATCACTGTTTCGTCACTCATGGCAGGCACATAGGCTCCACCTGCGGTACAACTGCCCATCACCACTGCAATTTGTGCGATGCCTTTGGCGCTCATTTGCGCTTGGTTGAAAAAGATACGACCAAAGTGATCACGGTCAGGAAACACCTCGTCTTGATTCGGCAAATTGGCACCGCCAGAGTCCACCAAATAAATACATGGCAACTGGTTCTGCTGGGCAATTTCTTGCGCCCGTAAATGTTTCTTCACCGTCAGCGGGTAATACGTGCCGCCTTTGACGGTGGCGTCGTTGCACACAATCATGCATTCAATCCCATTGACACGGCCAATTCCAGCTATCAGACCTGCCGCTGGCGCACTGTCGCTGCCGTCTTTGTCTGGGTACATGCCCATGGCTGCCAATGGCGCAACTTCCAAAAATGGCGAGCCTGGATCCAGCAGTTGGGTCACACGGTCGCGCGGTAACAATTTGCCACGCGCCAAATGTTTGCTGCGCGCAGCTTCGCCGCCACCCAATTGAACTTGCTTCAGTTTTTGTTTCAAATCATCGGTCAAAGCGCGCATGGCAGCCGCGTTGGCAACAAAGTCGGCTGAACGGGCTATGAGTTTGGTTTCAATGACGGGCATGGCTGTTTTCTCAAATTCGTAATGGGTTTGAATCACATCATCATAGTCGCAGCATCCAAAATATTCTGCCAATCAAGGCTTTTGGCACTGACGGTTACAACGAGCACTCGTTGACGCTAGCACTAACGTTTTGGTTGACGTTTACGTAAACGTCAACCAAAACAGACCGATTGTGACAGAAATTAACAGCCCAGCAAAGCCGGAAGCTCACTCATGTGCGTAAAAAAATGTTGCACGCCGACTTCTTGCAAGGCCGCTTGACCGGCATAGAAACTGCCTTCTGAGGTTTCTTTTGGCACAAAGCCAAATACTGTTGCACCAGCCGCCAAGCCTGCAAGCGCACCGTTGGGGCTGTCTTCTATCACCGCGCAATTGGCAATGGGCACACCCAATGCCTGCGCCGCAGCCCAGTACACGTCAGGGTGTGGCTTGTTTCTGGCTTGCTCCATACCGCTGAATGATCGCCCTGTAAACGCTGGCATGAGCCCCACTTTGTTCAACTGCAAATGAACTTTGCCGATATCAGCGCCTGAAGCCACCGCAATGCGTCCTGCCAAAGCAGCACTCAAGGTATCGACGCATGCATGTATGCCGTGCACAGCTTGTAGGCGCGTCAACAAAGCTTCATCGCGTCGCGCTCGAAACTGGGTCAACCACTGTGGCGTGACTGTTTGCCCAGTATTGGCATGAATCAAATCCGCACGGTCAACGACTGCATGTCCGACAAAATGGCTGCTGCATTCTTGCATAGACATGGACCAACCCATTTCCGCCAACATCTCACGCAAGACGCCATTGGTGATCGGCTCACTGTCGACCAAGACGCCATCGCAATCGAACAGGACAGCTTCAAATCGGGTCATGCGAAGTTCAATTGCGAAATCTTTGATATAACCGACGAATACATCATTTACCTAGTTTGCTATATATTTAATAGCAAACTAGGCAATTAATACGCCGGCTACAGGCCAATTTCTTATATATTTTTGCTAGATGAGCTCTAGCGCAACTGCTGTACCTTCGCCGCCACCAATACACAATGTGGCCAAGCCACGCTTGAGTCCGCGTGCTTTGAGCGCATACATCAATGTCACCATGATGCGTGCACCACTGGCGCCAACAGGGTGACCCAAAGCGCAAGCACCACCGTTCACATTCAATTTGTCATGCGGCACTTTCAGCTCTTCCATCAATGCCATGGGTACCACGGCAAAGGCTTCATTCACTTCCCACAAGTCCACATCAGCCACTGTCCAACCGGCTCTGGCCAAGGCTTTTTGTGTAGCGCCCACAGGTGCAGTGGTGAACCAATTGGGTTCTTGCGCGTGCATGGCATGGCCTTTGATACGGGCCAAGGGTTTGCAGCCCAATTTGGCAGCGGTGCTGGCGCGCATCATCACCAAAGCGGCAGCGCCGTCGCTGATGGATGAGCTGGAAGCGGCGGTAATGGTGCCGTCTTTTTTGAATGCAGGTTTGAGCGAACTGATTTTGTCGAGCTTGACTTTGCCAGGCGCTTCATCGGTGCTGACCACCACGTCGCCAGCACGGGTTTTGACGGTGACCGGTGCAATTTCGGCGCTGAATGCGCCTGATTGGGTGGCAGCTTGTGCGCGTTTGACGCTGGTCACAGCGAATGCGTCTTGCGCTTCGCGGGTGAATTTGTATTTGTCTGCACACTCTTCGCCAAAAGTACCCATGGCGCGACCGGGTTCGTAAGCGTCTTCCAAGCCGTCCAACATCATGTGGTCATAAATACGGTCGTGGCCAATGCGTATGCCGCTGCGCCCTTTGAGCAATAAATGCGGCGCATTGGTCATGCTTTCCATGCCGCCTGCCACCACCACGTCGGCAGTTCCAGCCGCCAACATGTCGTGCGCAAACATGGCGGCACGCATACCGCTGCCGCACATTTTTGACAATGTGACAGCACCCGCGCTTTTGGGCAAACCGCCTTTGAAACCTGCTTGGCGTGCTGGCGCTTGACCTTGACCCGCCATCAAACAATTGCCAAACAACACCTCATCAACTGCATCTGGCGAAATACCAGCGCGCTCAACGGCTGCCTTGATGGCAACGCCACCTAAATCGTGGGCTGACAATGAAGTGAAATCACCCTGAAATGCGCCCATTGGGGTACGGGCTGCGGACACGATAACGATATCATCTGACATAAAAAACTCCTTGCGTAAAAATAAGATTATCCATTTAACTTTCAAAAAAGAATGTCGTTCATGCGACATTCAATGTACGTGTTCAATGCGCGAATCTCCGCTCCTCATCATAGGGGAAGACATCAAAAACCTGACCTTGCGCTATGCGGTCTTTTTGTTCCTGCCAATAACTGGCCTCTAACAAGTCGGCATGGTGTTGCATGAAGTATTTGCGCACAGTTGGATTGCCCAATAAGAAGGGTCCAAAAGTTTCAGGAAAAACATCATGCGGCCCCACGGTGTACCAAATTTCGCCACTCATTTCGTCTTCTTCATTGCGCGGTTCGGGTACTTTTCTGAAATTGCAATCGGTCACGTATTCAATTTCGTCGTAGTCGTAGAACACCACCTTGCCGTGCCGAGTAACTCCAAAATTTTTCCACAACATATCGCCTGGAAAAATATTGGCGGCTACCAAATCTTTGATGGCATTGCCGTATTCAATCACACCTTTTTCAACCTGCTGCAAGGCTTTTTCGGCAGCTGATCCCGGTGTGGGATCGGCAAAGCCAACGTCAAATGCTTCTTGCATGTAAATATTCAGCGGAATCATGCGCCGCTCAATATAAATATGCTTAATGATGACCTCCATCTTGCCATCGCCATTTCTGTCACTGATTTCAAGCTGGCTGGGTACAAACTTTTTCAACTCTTCAATCAGCTCATCTGAAAAACGGTCGCGTGGAAACCCTACTTCGCTGTATTCCAAAGTATCCGCCATTCGTCCGACTCGGTCATGTTGTTTCACCAATAAATACTTGCTTTTGATTAATTCTCGAGTTGTTTCTTTAGGTGGTGGGAAATAGTCTTTAATCACCTTGAACACATACGGAAATGATGGCAAATCAAACACCAACATCACCATGCCCTTGATACCTGGCGCAATGCGAAATTGATCGGTTGAATGCCTTAGATGATGCAAAAAATCGCGATAAAAAAGGGTCTTTCCTTGCTTTTGTAATCCCAAGGCGTTGTAAAGCTCATTGCGCGGTTTACGCGGCATCATGCTGCGCAAAAACTGTACATAAGCGGATGGAATTTCCATATCCACCATGAAATAAGCCCGCGCAAAGCTGAACAAGGCATGCATATCGTCTTCACCAATCAGCATGGCGTCAATCACTAGTTGTTTAAGGTCTGGATTCTTAGATTTGCTCTGATCGAGATGCAATATCGGCAATGCAAACGGTGTTTCTACAAACCCATTGACTATTTTTCCAACCAAATACGCACCCTTATTCCGATAAAACAAACTTGAGAGCACTTGAATTTGAAAGTTTGCATGCACTTTCACGCCAACAAGACGATCATTGATGACGCGTGACACATTTTCAATATCGCGTTCTAAATTATGAAAAGGTGTAGCGAGATCAAAGTCGCGAACCATGTTCAACAAAACGGGCGACAAGTCTTTGTTATCAGGATAATAAGACCAGTAGGTAGGCCGCTTTGCTTCTTCGTCATTCTCAATATATTCTGTGCTAACAGCAGGTCGCACAAAAATGAAATCATTTTGAAAATAACTGCGATGCAAAATTTGCGTGGTGATGGAATTGAAAAATGTTTCCGCCAACTCCGGCTGGTGATGATCGACCAACAATCCGATGTAATGCAATTTGATCTGTTGCCATGTTTCTTGCGTTTGCTCAGCTGCTTTGAATTCACGCTCCAAGCGATTGGAGCATTCGGTTACACGCAAATCATAAAACTCTATTCGCTCGCGTTGACCTCGTTGTTGCCCATGCCAATCTGCAACTTCAAACCGGTGTTTGGCACGCGCTGACTCGGTTCTAAACAGTCGGTAATGACGGTTAAAACCATCCATCATTGCTTTCGCAATATCGTAAGCTAGTGTTGAATTGAGTTGATTCGGAAACATGAGATTGAGCGAGTGAGTTAAAACGTCAATCCATTTTAGGCCTGACGTTGACTGAAAACTTTCCGAATGGCATTTTGGTAAATATCAATTAAATGTTCATTACTTGAGACCGATACCAACAGATCTTTTAACAAACCATCGTGAACACCATAGACCCAACCATGTACCGTAATGGCATGTCCAGCTTGCCAAGCATCTTGCATGACATTGCTATGGCAAACATTGATGACTTGTTCTATTGCATTCAACTCTACCAAAGCATCCGACCGTTTTGAAGCATCTATTTGCATAAGCATCGAATGGTGTTTATCGCGCACATCTTGTATGTGCCTAATCCAGTTGTCTGCCAGACCCACTCGGGTGTTGTTCAAAGCTGCCAATACACCACCGCATCCATAGTGACCGCAAACGATGATATCTTGTACATGCAAAACATCGACAGCGAATTGAATGGTCGATAAGGCGTTGAGGTCTGTGTGGACCACAATGTTCGCAATATTGCGGTGCACAAATACTTCACCTGGCTCTAAACCCGTGATTTGATTGGCTGGTACCCGACTGTCTGAACAACCAATCCACATGTACTTGGGGGTTTGTTGTTGCGTCAGGTTGGTGAAAAACCCCGGCCTTTGCTTGATCATTTCTGCAGCCCACGCCCGATTGTGAGCAAAGAGATCTTGAATAGTATTCGTCATGTCTTATATAGGTTTATGCGTTTGAATTCTTGGCTTTCCGTGCATGATTACAATGACGTACTTGTTTCAAAATTTTTATGAGTCCAATTATTTATACCCGTGGGCAGCAATTGCCAAACATTTTAGCCCAGCGCATCGTTATTTTGGATGGTGCGATGGGAACCATGATTCAACGATTCAAACTAAGCGAAGCACAATACCGTGGTGATCGCTTTGCCAATTTTCACAAAGATGTGAAAGGTAACAACGAACTGCTGTCATTAACACGTCCTGACGTTATTGCAGACATTCATGAGAAATACTTGGCAGCTGGTGCAGACATTATTGAAACCAACACATTTGGTGCAACCACCATTGCCCAAGATGATTACGAGATGGCGCACTTGGCACGCGAGATGAACGTGCAATCAGCCAAAATAGCCCGTGCTGCATGTGATAAGTATTCCACACCTGATAAACCTCGGTTTGTTGCTGGCGCTTTAGGGCCTACCCCCAAAACCGCCAGCATCAGCCCCGATGTCAATGACCCTGGTGCACGCAATGTGACATTCGAGCAATTGCGAGCCGCCTATTACGAACAAGTGGAAGGCTTGGTAGAAGGTGGCGCTGATGTGTTGTTGGTTGAAACTATTTTTGATACTTTGAACGCAAAAGCTGCGCTCTTTGCAATTGATGAGTATTTCGAGAACTCTGGTGAACGTTTACCCATACTCATCAGCGGTACAGTGACAGACGCATCAGGTCGCATTTTGAGTGGCCAAACCGTGTCCGCTTTTTGGCACAGTGTGCGTCATGCAAGACCATTGGTCATTGGGCTCAATTGCGCTTTGGGTGCTACGCTCATGCGGCCGTATATCCAAGAGCTTAACAAAGTTGCCACTGACACTTACATCAGTTGCTACCCTAACGCTGGCCTACCAAACCCCATGAGTGACACAGGCTTTGATGAAACGCCCGAAGTCACATCACGTTTGGTGCATGAGTTTGCGGCCGAAGGTTTGGTGAACATCGTAGGCGGCTGTTGCGGTACGACCCCTGACCACATTCTGGCCATTGCAAGCGCTGTGAAAGGTACTCCCACTCGGCACTTTAAAACTGCTAACTTTTATTCAGAGCAGGTCGAGCCAGTGGCTTAAACACAGTAGTTTGATTGATTGAACCAGACACCAAAAACAAAACAAAGAAACGAGACAAGATGCAAACCACCAAATCAACCGAACAAAAACGAGACGAATTGCGTCAAGCAGCTCTTGATTACCACGAACGTCCTATTCCTGGAAAAATAACCATAGCTGCCACCAAACAACTGGTCAACCAGCACGACTTGGCACTGGCTTATTCGCCTGGTGTGGCTTTTCCATGTGAAGAAATTGTCAAAGATCCGAACAATGCCTTCAAATACACCGCACGCGGTAATTTGGTTGCGGTCATCACCAATGGCACCGCAGTATTGGGTTTAGGAGATATTGGGCCTTTAGCTTCTAAGCCAGTGATGGAAGGCAAAGCGGTTTTATTTAAGAAATTTGCTGGTATTGATGTATTCGACATTGAAGTCAATGAAAAGAACGACTTGGATAAATTGGTAGACATCATTGCGGCCCTAGAACCAACTTTTGGTGGCATCAATCTAGAAGACATCAAAGCGCCTGATTGCTTCTACGTTGAGCGCAAGCTTAGTGAGCGCATGAAAATTCCCGTTTTCCATGACGATCAACACGGCACTGCCATCTGTGTAGGTGCAGCCATTTTGAATGGCCTTAAAGTTGTTGGAAAAGACCCCAAAGACATCAAGTTGGTCACATCGGGAGCAGGTGCTGCAGCACTGGCGTGTTTAGGTTTGCTCGTTAAGCTGGGCATTCCGCAGAAAAACATTTTTGTAACTGATCTTGCCGGTGTCGTATACGAAGGTCGTACCGAGTTGATGGATGAGGACAAGATTATTTATGCGCAAGCCACTTCCGCGCGCACCTTAGGAGAAGTCATTGACGGTGCGGATGTGTTTCTGGGTCTATCAGCAGGTGGTGTCCTGAAGCAAGACATGGTGAAGAAAATGGCGGCTAAGCCATTGATATTTGCCTTGGCCAATCCAAATCCCGAAATCACACCAGAAGATGTCAACGCCGTTCGCAATGATGCAATTGTCGCAACGGGACGCAGTGACTACCCCAACCAAGTCAACAATGTTTTGTGCTTCCCCTACATATTCAGAGGCGCATTAGACGCTGGTGCGTCAACCATCACGACAGAGATGAAGATTGCAGCCGTTCACGCGATTGCTGAACTGGCGCAAGCTGAACAGAGTGAAGTCGTGGCAGCCGCATATGTTGGTGAAAAATTAGCTTTTGGGCCAGAGTATTTAATACCCAAACCCTTTGATCCGCGTTTGATGATCAAAATCGCACCTGCAGTTGCTCAAGCCGCTGCCGACTCAGGTGTGGCATTGCGACCGATCAAAGACATGGATGCTTATATTCAAAAATTGCAAGCATTTGTCTATGCATCTGGCACCACGATGAAGCCCATTTTCACAGCTGCAAAAAAAGCTGTCAAAAAGCGCGTGGTCTTTTCTGAAGGCGAAGATGAACGGGTGTTACGTGCATCACAAATCGTCGTGGATGAGAGCATTGCACACCCCACCTTCATTGGCCGGCCTGCTGTCATTGCCAAACGCATTGAAAAGTTTGGTTTGCGTTTAAAAGAAGGTGTGGACTACCAAGTCGTGAATGTTGAGCAGGATGACCGTTACCGTGATTTCTGGCAAACCTATCACCGAATGACTGAGCGAAAGGGCGTTACCGAGCAGTTGGCCAAAATCGAGATGAGACGTCGTTTATCGCTCATAGGTGCCATGTTGCTGCAAAAAGGGGAAGTTGATGGTTTGATTTGTGGCACTTGGGGCAGCACCACATTGCATCTCAATTATGTAGACCAAGTAATAGGTAAACGCAACGGTGTCAACAATTATGCGTGCATGAATGGCTTGATGTTGCCTGGGCGACAAGTGTTTCTAGTAGATACACACATCAACTATGACCCTAGCGCTGAGCAGTTGTGCGAAATCACGATCATGGCAGCTGAAGAAATGAAGCGTTTTGGATTTAAACCCAAAGTAGCTTTGTTGAGTCACTCTAATTTTGGTAGTAGCGACAAGCCAAGTGCCATCAAAATGCGTAACACACTACAGTTGTTACGTGAACAGGCTCCATGGCTTGAAGTTGATGGTGAGATGCATGGCGACTTGGCTTTAGACAGTGATGCTCGCCATCATCTTATGCCCAATACAACGTTGCACGGTGACGCCAATCTTTTGGTATTGCCGAATATTGATGCTGCAAATATTGCTTACAACTTGTTGAAAACTGCAGCTGGCGGCAATATTGCGATTGGTCCGGTACTGCTCGGTGCGAACAAGCCCGTGCACATTTTGACACCCAGCACCACGGTGCGGCGTATTGTCAATATGACTGCTTTAACCGTGGCAGATGCGAATGCAGCCAGATAATTGACTAATTTGTAAGGATCACTTGCTTTTTTTGCTGAATTGAACGACACTACAGCTCTCGAGTGATACGGGTTTACCCGCACTCAAACAGCGTTGTAAGCAGCAAACATATGGCATTGATGGGCTTTAGAGAGTCAAATTCTTTTATAAAACGACTATTTGCGGTATTTTTAGCAAGTATTTTACTCATTTGCACCAATATAGTGCATGCGAGGTCATCTTCGGATTATCTTGCCAATTTGAGTCATTTAGAGTCGATTTCTCTAGCCGATTTACCCAAACAGGGGCAGCATGTTTACGCACTGATTGAGGCAGGTGGACCTTTTGCTTATGAAAAAGATGGTGTTGTGTTTGGCAACCGAGAGAGGATATTACCTGTACACAAACGTGGCTTTTACCGTGAATACACTGTAAAAACTTCTGGTGTACGTCACCGCGGTGCAAGACGCATTGTTTGTGGCGGGTACAAAATGACCAATCCAGAAGTTTGCTATTACACAGATGACCACTATGCGAGTTTTCGCATCATTAAACCTTGATAGTTTTGAAAGTAGAGTGAGGGAATAGAATTTATGCTACTTCGTACCGTTAGAAATAATATTGTTCAATCGATTCGTGCATTCACGGTGAATCAATTGCAAGACACTGCCAAAGAACTTGGTCAGCATTTTTTATATGCCAATTTGGCCATGGCGCAATCTAAGCAAGACGTGCTTGATTTGGTTTCGGCCCAATTTTCATTGCCAGCGCACTTCGGTAAGAATTTTGATGCACTTTATGATTGTTTGACTGATCCAGTTTACAAGTCAGGTCCACAAGTTGGCTTTATTGTTGTGCTTGAACACATTCCAGCGAATGTCAAATTTGACAAAGAAGCACGTGAACAGTTGTTGGATATTTTCAGGGATGCTGCTGATTATTGGGGAGACAGGAAAATACCATTCCGATGTTTCTATTCTTTTCAGTAGCCCGTTCTGCGCAAAATAGCCAAGCAGAACGGGCTAATGAGGCACTGGGACAAATTAAGGTCGCAAATTTGGAAGTCATTAAAGATGACGTTGAGGAAGCAGAAATAACCGAAAAAATGCCGACGGATAAACTCGTTGACGTTTCACCACTCGCATTGCGTATGAGCAGCCCTTTCAATGCAGGATATTGGTTAACAGCAGCTTAATTTTGATTCTCTCAACTGCGAACCAAATCTAATCGCGTTAATCTTTATCCAAAGCTAGCGCAAGCTCAATGTATTGCTCAACAGGCACTTCTTGAGCTCTGCGTTGCAGATCGAAATTGCCATGATACGATTTTTCGTCCAACCATTTGCCTAAAGTGTGGCGCATCAATTTGCGGCGTTGACTGAAGGCAACACGCACCAACTCACTGAGCATTTCAAGATTTAACTGGGGTGGGTTTAATCTTGGGATCATGCGCACAATCGCGCTGTCGACACGAGGTGGTGGCGCAAATGAACTGGGCGGAACAAATAACACATTGGCCATGTCATAGCGCCATTGCATCATCACGCTTAAACGACTGTAATCACTGCAATCTGCTTTAGCAACCATGCGATCTATGACTTCTTTTTGCAGCATGAAGTGTTGGTCTTCTATCACGCCAACAAAATGAAGTAAATGAAAAAGTATTGGCGTCGAAATGTTGTAAGGTAAATTTCCAACAACACGCAACTTTTGCACATCGGCATCAGCAGTACTTGCGGAAGACTTCAACATGGATTGTCTGATTTCAAGAAAATCAACATTCAAAACATCGGATTGGATGACATCAAGATGCTCATGCAATCGAAGTTGAACAGCTAAATCTCGATCAAGTTCAATGACTGTCAAATGCCCCAAACGCTCAACCAAAGGTTGCGTCAGCGCTGCCAAACCGGGGCCAATTTCGACCATCATTTGACCCGCTTTGGGTGCAATCAGCCCGACGATGTCATCAATTATGGATTTGTCTGTTAGGAAGTGCTGACCGAAACGTTTGCGAGGTATATGGTTATTCAAAATGTTATATGGCTATTTTGATGGTGCTTCGCGGAATTCAACATAGGCATTTTTCCGCAAATCATTCAACCAAATATTGAAGTTCTCATCCAATTTTTTTTCTCGCAATACATTTCGCGCTTGTTCGCGAAGTTCAGATAAAGCAACTTTTGCATCACGGCGCTCCTCAACCAAAATCAAGTGCACACCAAAACGAGTCACAGTTGGCTCAGAAATCACACCAGGTGCCAATCGATTCATGGCATTTTCAAATTCGGGGGCATACTGAAGTGGAAATGACCACCCCAATTGCCCCCCTTCACTCGCAGAACCATCTTGTGAATTTTGCCTAGCAATCGTCGCAAAATCAGTACTTTTTGATTCAATGCGTTTTTTGAAGTCGACAAGCTTCGCAATTACGGCAGCTTCATCCATTTGTGCGTTAGGTCGAATCAAAATATGCCGAGCGCGTGTTTGGGTCACGATCAGGCCAGCATTGCCAGCAGATTGTTTGGCTATCACTTTGAGAATGTGAAACCCCGCTCCAGATTTGATGATGTCTGAAATATCACCATCTTTAAGATTGGCCACGGCTTCTGCAAACAAAGTCGGATACCGATCAACAGGACGCATGCCCATTTGTCCGCCATTTTTTGCGTCTGTCCCATCAGAATTTTCTTGCGCTAATTTGAAAAAATCTTCACCTGACTTGGCTTTTACCAACAAGCGTTCAGCACGTTCTTTCAGGTTTTGGATTTTCGCAGCGTTTGCATCTTCAGGAACGATAATTAAAATTTGGGCCAAATCAATTTCTGGTGGTGCATCTGACAGTACGCCTGGCGTTAACTTCAGAAAAGCATCAATTTCGTTTTCTGGAATACTCACACGTGTGGAAATCTCACGTTCGCGAAGTTTTTGAATAATCAATTGTCGTTCAAGGTCTGTTCTTATTTGCGCATATCCAACGCCATCTGAACTGACACGTTTACGCAATTCTTCAACTGGGATATTGTTTTTATCCGCGTAGTTTTGTACGGCAGCATCCAAAATACGACCGTCTATCTTGATGCCAGCTTCCTTGGCCATTTGCATTTGTATTTTCTCTTTGATGACATCTTCAAGAATCTCTTTCAACAGCACATCACGTGGTGGCATACCTTGGTTTTGTTCAGCGAGTCTTCGCTCATAGCGAATCAGACGGCTGCGAATTTCATTGTTGGTGACTGGCTCCGAATTCACAATGGCAACAATGTAGTCGGCTTGGATGACTTGTCCGACTGCTTGATTTGAATTGGATACAGTCAATGAAGAACTAGGTTTGAGTTGTGCAGTTTGTGCCATTGTCGTACTCATGCAAGTGATGCAAGACATACTTAGTAGCAATCGCAAATAAAAAATTTTGGTCATAAAAATGGCTAGCAATCAGCAATATTCAAAATTAGCCTATGGAAAGTTTAGTCATAGTTCGTGAAACGACTGGGTGTTGTAACTTGTTCATTTAAATTTTGATAACGCGGTATATTCGTTTTCAAGGTTCTTAACGTTCCAGCCTGTCCAATTCGAGCAAAGCCAACCAATTCGAGTTGGAACAAAACACGACTGTTACTACTGGCATCGCTGCGAGCCAAGTTTTCCACCACGACACGCCCTAACCAACAACCAGCATCATATTCAAACCCCACAATGGAATCAACGAATTTGCGATCAGCCATGCTGTAATTCAGTCGCCCAACTGAATACCAGCGACCCGAGCTCTGGCCATTGTCTGATACGGCGGTTTGTCCCTTATCGCCCCACAAATCATTGAGAGGCCATTGCCAGCCTAAATCGATTTGTTCACTGCTGCCTTTTTGCAAGCGATATGCTAAATTCAAGACACGGTAGTTACTAGGCGTATAGCTTGCCCCAATGGTTGAACGAATGGCTCGATTGGTGTCAAAATTATATTGTTGCGTCGTGTCTAATGACCAATGAGGTGATACATTGACAGACGCACCAACTAGCAAATCACTGAAACGATCCGTCACTGCGGTAGTCCCTGGCAATGTAACCAATTGATTTTTGAAACGGAAACGCTGCGCGACAGAGAATCGTGCCAATTCAGCACCCGTTCCTCCATCTAAAAATCTAGATGTGGCGCCCAAAGTCAGTAAATTGTTATCGGCAATTCTGTCACCACCACTGTATGGATTTTCTAAATAGCTGCTGGCAAAACTAAAGTCGTTTGCTGTAGTGTCATAAAGTGGAATAAAACTTTGATCACGATAAGGTGTATAGGTATAAAAAGCACGGGGCTCAAAGGTCTGCAACACATTTCTTCCGAAAATTTGTGTATCTCGTTCAAATACCAAACCGCTGTCTAGACTGAATGTTGGTAAAACACGATTGGCTGAGCGAGCACCATTGGATACAACATCATCAAATGCATAACGAGTTGCATGGACTTGCAGTTTTGGGGTAAAGAACCATCCCGGGTTTATCCAAGGACGACTGACCTGTGCATGCAAAATTCCGCGATTAACGTTGGGTTGCTTGGTCAAACTCGCATCAGACGAGAACCGTGTGACATCGCCTGTGATAGAAAAATCAAATCCGTACAAATTGTTTTTTGCATACCTGGCCGTAAATTGTGGCAACCTATCGTAGGGCGGAACAATTGGCGCGGCAATATCTTTCAATGTTTGCCATTTCGAAACGCGTAACCCAAGTGACAGTTGCTCGGTATTCAAACTCAAACCCATTTCGCTGGCCAACAAACGCTGTGTCAACGAGGCTGTACCTCGGGGAAAATCGCGCCAATAGTTGTCGTCACTCACGCGGTTAATATCAAAATTTAAGCCAACATCTCCCAAGCCTGTCTGGTAATTCATATTTTGCTTACCAGCAAAACCCCAACGCGTGCGGTCACGAAGTGGGTCAGATGGCATGACATCGGCGCGTATTTGACCGTTGTAGTTATCTTCTAAATAGCGGAATTCTGCCCCCATGCTTAAACCACGTCGGTAACTGTACGCTGGAATAAGGGTGGCATCACGATTGGGCGCCAAATTGACATAGTAGGGTGCTGAAAACTCAAACCCGTTGATACTGTCTGTGGCATATGTGGGTGGTAACCAACCCGATTTGCGCTTGTTACTCAACGGAAAACTAATGGATGGCAGAGGCACGGGTACGCCTTTGAAAGTCA
Source organism: uncultured beta proteobacterium (assembly GCA_963841045.1). GTDB lineage: Bacteria > Pseudomonadota > Gammaproteobacteria > Burkholderiales > Burkholderiaceae_C > Aalborgiella. Next base: position 286,089 of record CAWJBD010000003.1, read on the forward strand.
GTGTGGCGTCTGTCGCTTGTCCAACATCATCCTCAGTATTGATATTCATACTGGCAGCTTTGAGTATCCAGTCTGGCATCCAACTGGGTCCAGGATATCTTCTACAGGTGCTGTAAGTGGCATTTTGAATGATGGCATGCTTGTCATCTACAAAATCTACGCGACTGCCTTCACCATGACCTTCTGTTTTAAGAAATTTATACTTTGGCTGATCTAAAAAGCCAGAAAAACTGTCGACCTTCAAATCCAGCAGCGTGCCTTCATAAATATCACCTAAACGATTGAGCCTGACATTGTTAGTCGCTTTGGCCTTGTCTTCCAGAATTTGGTATTCCAATTTATCGGCATGAATCACTGTGCCTGGGCGTCGCAGTTCGGCATTGCCCTCAACCTTGGCTTCAATATCAGGTCTACCACTGATTCGGTCGCCGTAGATAAAGGTTATTGGAGCTTGTTGCACAGTTTGCGGGATCGCTTCTTGCAGCAAGGGCGACATTTTCAATGTTGCTGATGCTGGCTTAACTGCATTCTGAACAGTTTGCGCATGACTTGAACTTAGGCCTAAGATGTTCAGTGCAATGAATAAAATTGGTGAGAAACTAATTTTTCGCATGTCGTTGGGCATGTCGTTTGTTCAGATAAATTAAAAAAGAAACCTTACTACTCAAGTGAATCGAAATGGGCTTTTTAGTTGTTTGTAAAATAGATTATCCATGAATCCAAGCACAAGTCACCAAACAATCCCATCCGCGTCCAATACAAGCATTATCTGGGATGACACTGATCGCCATTCTTTATTCCAGTCTTGGTTAAAAAACGCAGGCCCGAACCACCATTTATCTGACAACACACTGCGCAGTGCATCAGCGGATGCCAGTTTCAGACGCTATTTTCGCATCGACAATTCGCTAGGACAGAGTTTCATCGTCATGGATGCACCACCAGACAAAGAAGATTGCAAGCCATTCGCACATGTAGCCGATTTGATGTCCCAAGCGGGTTTGCTCGTTCCTGAAGTCCTCAACTGGGACGAAACGAATGGCTTCATGCTGCTCACTGATTTGGGCGCAAAAACCATGATGGAAGTCATAAACCCCCATTTATCTGACGATCTTGCAGAGCCCAATCAGGACTTGTACATGCAAGCAGTTGATGTATTGGTCGCTTGGCAATTAGCTTCTAAGCCTGATGTATTGCCAGCCTATGATGAGTCTTTGTTGCGCCGTGAACTTAATTTGTATCCTGAATGGTACTTGGCAAAGCACAAGCAAATCAACCTAACGCCATCGCAGCAAGCGACCTTAGACAATGCTTTCTCATTGATCGTGCAACGCAATCTGGCAGTGCCCAATGTGTATGTTCATCGCGATTTCATGCCACGCAATTTGATGGTCGCAATGCGTGACGGGAAACCGACCTTGGGTGTGCTTGACTTTCAAGATGCTGTTTATGGCCCCATCACGTATGACATTGCCAGTTTGATGCGCGACGCTTTTCTATCTTGGGAAGAGCCGTTTGTACTGGATATCACCATTCGCTATTGGCAAAAAGCAGTCAAAGTCGGTTTATTGGGCGCAAACAGTGCGTCGGGCTGGGGTGCAGATTTTGGCGAGTTTTATCGCGCTGTTGAGTGGCAAGCACTGCAACGGCACTTGAAAATACTGGGCATTTTTGCGCGCTTAACCCTGCGCGATGGCAAACCTAAATATTTGGCTGACACACCGCGCTTCATCAACTATGTGCGTAAAACGGCTGACCGATACCGCGAGTTGGGACCTTTTTTGAAGCTCATTGATGAAATTGAAGGCATAGAAACGGCAACCAGCTATGCATTTGGCAAAGTCTAAGTAAGCAGCCTGCATCGCCTCTATCTCATGAATATTTATAAGAAATTAGGCTGTATCCGGCGTATTTATTGCCTAGTTTGCTATTAAATATATAGCAAATACGTCTAATACTATTTAATCATGAACACACCACGCTTTCACTGCCCTGTGCTTCTCAAGTCTGGCGACAGTATCAATTTACCGGCAGGTGCAGCGCGGCATGTTCAAGTATTGCGCAAACAACCAGGCGATACGCTGACGCTTTTCAGCGGCATGGATCAAGGTGGTGAGTTTGAAGCCACCATTGAACACATGGGTCGCAGCGATGTGCGAGTTGTGATAGGCGCGCACAACCCCATTGAACGTGAGCCATTGAACCAAGTGCATCTTGCTATTGGCGTTCCAGCCAATGACAGAATGGATTGGTTGGTAGAAAAAGCGACCGAACTGGGTGTCACCAGTATTCAAGCTTTGATGACTGAACGCAGTGTGCTGCGTTTGAGCGGTGAACGCGCTGATAAAAAGCGCATGCACTGGCAAGCCATTGCCATCGCTGCTTGCGAACAGTGTGGTCGCAATCAAGTGCCCACCATTCACCCAGTGATGAATTTACACAATTGGTTATCAAATTTGTCAACTTCTGTCACGTATTCGACGCCAATCTCAAACAAACTTTTACTTTCATTGCAAGCAGAATCTGTCTCTCTCAAAACAAAATTGCGTACAGAAAAGAGTGGGCAGCAATTTATTTTCTTATCAGGACCAGAAGGTGGCTTCAGTCTGTCAGAAGAAACTGCCGCTCTAAACCATGGTTTTGCGCCCATAACGCTCGGGAATCGTGTTCTCAGAGCAGAGACTGCTGCGATCACTGCCCTGGCTGCGTTGACAGTTGAATAAAACAATAACCTAAACAATTTCCTTTCACACACGGAAAACTCACAACCATGAACATCAATCTTTGGCTCCTTGCATTTGCGCAAGGCTTGTTTCTAACCAATAACGTCACTTTCATCGCCATCAATGGCTTGGTAGGTTGGAGTATCGCGCCGCTGGGATGGATGGCAACACTACCGGTCGTTGGTTATGTGGTGGGTGGCGCGTTGAGCACGGGTATGGTGGCCAAGACACAAAAGAAATATGGCCGCAAAAAATCATTCCAAATGGGATTGGTCATCGGTATGTTGTCGGCGGCTGTTTGCGCCTACGCGGCCCACACACAACAGTTTTGGTTATTGGTTGCATCCACCATGGTGGCAGGGTTTTACAACGCCAACGCCAGCCTTTACCGCTTTGCAGCCGCTGAATTGGCATTGCCCGCTTTTAAAGAAAAAGCAGTTTCGCTGGTGATGGCGGGTGGTTTGCTCGGTGCGGTTTTGGGACCTAATTTAGCGCAATGGACCAAATCTATTTTTGCCGTGCCTTTTGTGGGTGCTTACACGGCGCTGGTGTTCATTGCGATCATATCGATGCTTGTGATTTCACAGATCAAGTTTCCTGAACTTCCAACAAATCAAATCAATCAAGCCAATGCAGACTTGGGACGCCCCTTGGCAGAAATCATCAAACAGCCAGTTTTCATCGTGGCTGCAATGGCCAGTTCATTGGGCTACGGAGTGATGAATTTATTGATGGCGGCCACACCGCTGGCGATGCAAAATTGTGGCTTGTCTTTTTCTGACACGGCCTTGGTATTGGAATGGCATGTGATTGGCATGTTTGCACCCGGTTTTTTTACGGGCCATTTAATCAAGCGGTTTGGCGTGTTGCGCATCATGGGTATTGGTGTGCTTCTAAATTTTGTGTGTATCGCTATCGCTTTATCAGGTCAAGAGTTGCATCAATACTTAATCGCATTATTTTTACTCGGACTGGGATGGAATTTTCTCTTCACTGGCGGCACAACTTTGGCACTGACAACTTACCAACCCGTTGAAAAAGACCGGGCACAAGGCGCTATTAATTTCATTACCTTTGCGGTATTGGCATTCACATCGTTTGCCTCTGGTGCCATGGTGACCACCCAAGGTTGGTCAATGTTGAACACTTTGTCACTGTTACCCGTTTTTGTTATCGGGTTGGCACTCATTTGGCTTGCAATCCGTCAGCCAAGCAGGTCACAATATACCGTCTTAAAGACTACATTAAACTTAGTCTTTAGTTCATTAACTTTTCACTTTCTACTATTTACAAAGGATTCATCATGGGATTGTTAGACTCAGTTATCGGTGCAGTTTTAAACGGCGGTCAGCAACAAGCGCCAGCCGCTGGTGGCGGTTTAGGTAGCATCATTGGCATGTTGGCTCAAAACCCACAAATCTTGTCAACCATCACTGGCATGCTGGGCAATGATGGCGCACAGGGTGGCTTGGGCGGATTGGTTGGCACATTGTCAAAAGCTGGTTTAGGCGATGCTGTGGGTTCTTGGATCAGCAATGGACAAAACATGCCTGTTTCTGGCGAACAACTCGGCGGCGCTTTGGGTTCAGATGTATTGGCTGGTTTGGCCAAACAAATGGGTGTCAACACGGGTGATGCGGGTGGCATTTTGGCCAGTGTTTTGCCTGAATTAATTAATCAGTTGACACCACAAGGTCAAGCGCCTGCAGGTGGATTGGGCAATGCAGGCGATTTGATGGGCATGCTGGGTGGCTTACTGAATCAAAAAGCGTAAGCTAGACTTATTCAGGTAAAGTTCGATCAAGCCAAGTTTTCATGCAAGTGAAAACTTGGGCTTGATCAGGTTCATTGAAAATTTCGTGGTACATGTGTTCAAAACATTGAACCTCCACACAACTGGGCGCATTGGCGGCAAATGCGCGACTACCTGCAGGGGATACCAATTTATCCTGTCCCGCAAACATCAATAAAGTAGGCAATTTCAAACCAGATGCCGATGCAATTACCTCTGCTCCATTGTTCACAATAGATCGACCCAATCTGGCAGAGATACGGTCATGCACCAAAGGGTCAGAGGTATATGCTGCAACCACTGACTCATCGTGTGAAATAAAACGCGGATCTAAACCATTCCCTACACGCAAATTGGGTGCAATTCTTGGTAAAGTGGACAAAAGCAATTTTTGGATAGCGTTCAATCCACCATCCAAAGCTGGAGATGACATCACCAGAGCATCCACTCTTTCTGGATGCATTGATACAAAGCGACCCACCACGCCACCACCCATGCTGTGCCCAACTAACACCAGTTTTTCGTTTGCAGGCATATTTTGCTGTGCTTGCAAAAGCATTGCATCCAAATCGTCCAACATTTGATTGTCGGCTAACAAACCACCGCGTACACCGGTGGACAAACCATGCCCAAAATGGTCGTATCCTTTAACCGAAAAACCCCATTGATTTAAGTGCTGAGCCACATGTGCATATCGACCCATGTGCTCGCCCAAACCATGCACCAATAACGCTGTGCCACGTGATTTTTGACCCGTTTGCAATGGCCAATCGTAAATCGCTATGGTTTCACCTTTGCCAGTTTTGAAATTCGAAATAATGGGAGCTGGTAATGGTGACATGTGATTGGTCTTTTAAATTGGCGTTAGGAAATTAAAGCAAGGTGCGATATATCAAGCCGCATATGGCACATGCGAATAAAACCGACATAACGTCCACTTTATAACGAATTAACGCGAGCGCCGCAACACCTGCTAAGCCCAAAGCAAAGAAATCAATATTCGACACTTGAAACCCAATGTTGTCTACATTTAATGCAATGTGTGTAATAAAAAATAGGGCAAGACTGGCAATAACACCGACGACTGCGGCTGTGATAGCGGTCAATGGCGCAGTGAATTTCAAATTATTGTGCGTTGTTTCAACCAATGGGCCACCAGCCAATATAAACATGAATGAGGGCAAAAATGTGAACCAAGTTGTCAAGGTTGCAGCAAGTGCAGCACCTAAAAACAGCGCATCAGGCCCCAGCACTTGTTTAGACCAACCACCTAAAAAAGCGACAAAGGACACGACCATGATCAATGGACCAGGTGTTGTTTCACCCAATGCCAAACCATCCATCATTTGAGCACCTGATAGCCACCCGAATTGATTAACACCACCATCGTACACATAAGGCAACACCGCATAAGCGCCACCAAAAGTGAGCAGTGCCGCTTTGGTGAAAAACCAGGACATTTGTGTCAAGGTACCATGCCACCCCTGATAAGCCATCAAGATGCCCATGGGCAAAAGCCATAAAGTCAAACATACGGAAACAACTTTCGCAAGGTGTGATTTCCTAAAAAGCGCATGCTCAGGCGTTGGCGTGTCGTCATCAATTACTGCCGACACATGTGCGCCACCACTACCTTTGGCACCATGCCCACCGCCGCTCGCAAACTGAGTGGGCGCAAATTTTGCACCAGCAGCTCCGATTATTGCGGCCAGCAGAACAATCAATGGGAATGGAACGCTGAAAAAGTACAATCCTAAAAAACTGAGCACCGCTACAAGCCACAAAATTGGCGCTTTGCTGGGAGTCTTTAAAGTTTTAGATCCAATGCGGTGTACCGCTTGCACAACGATGGCTGCAACAGCCGGTTTAATGCCATACAGCAATGCCGCCACCCAAGGCACACTACCGAAGACCACGTAGACATAGCTTAATCCGATTAATATAAACAAGGAAGGCAACACGAAGAGAACGCCTGCCACAATCCCACCCCAAGTTTTGTGCAACAACCAGCCAATGTAAATTGCCAATTGTTGTGCTTCCGGGCCGGGCAACACCATGCAGTAATTCAATGCATGCAGAAAACGTTTTTCAGAAATCCAACGCTTCTCATCAACCAACTCTTTATGCATGATAGCGATTTGTCCTGCGGGACCAGCCAAAACTGATCCAACCTAGTTTGAACCAAAATTTGAGTGCGTCGAAAAACTTGATTGAGTTTCGCTGATTGCTGAATATCTCTTTAGACTTATTTGTCGTGTTGATCGTGTCCATGGGGTTTCCTAGTGAAAATTATTGCCATTGGACAGGACACTGTCTTGAAGCGTTTGACGCTAATGGGGCAGCAGATACCCCAAGTAAAAATCATATCAGAACGATATTTATGCTTATCTTGAAAGTAAAAAGACCGATGTTCCAGCAAGCATATTTGGAAAGGTTCGAACAATTCGTTTATCTTGAATTCCAAAACTATCGAGTACTTTCAGACCATTTTTCAAAGCCAAAATATTCAAATCAGCATGTGTCCCAACTCGAATATTGGGTGTGTCATACCATTGATAAGGTAATCTTTTGGTCACTGGCATGCGGCCTTGCATGACGCTGAGCCGATTCGGCCAATGGGCAAAGTTTGGGAATGCCACCACACCAAGCCGCCCTACGCGTACCGTCTCACGCAGCATCACTTCGGCATTTCGCAAATGCTGCAATGTGTCTATCTGCAGCACCACATCAAACGAAGCATCGTCAAACAGAGCCAAGCCTTCGTCCAAATTGAGTTGAATGACATTGACTCCACGCTTCACACAAGCATGCACATTGGTATCGTCAATTTCAATTCCATATCCCATACATTTGCGATTCTCTTGCAAGTATGCGAGCAATGCACCATCACCGCAGCCCAAATCCAGGACACGCGACCCAACTGGAACCAATTGAGCGATCGCTTGCATGGTTGCTAAGTCACTCATTGCCTGCCTCCAAATTCTTGTTCTCCAACAAGATCTTGTCGAAATACGAATGCACTATTCCCAAGTAACGAGCGTCATCTAGTAAAAAGGCATCATGCCCGTGGGGTGCATCAATTTCTGCGTAACTCACATCGCGGTGATTGTCAAGTAAGGCTTTCACAATTTCGCGGCTTCGGTTAGGTGCGAAACGCCAATCTGTAGTGAAACTCACTAGCAAAAATTTGGCGACGGTGTGACTCAATGCTTGTTTGAGATCACCACCAAATTTACGTGCTGGATCAAAATAATCCAGAGCACGTGTTATTAACAAGTAGGTGTTGGCATCAAAATATTCTGCGAATTTATCGCCCTGATATCGCAAATAACTTTCTATTTGAAATTCAACTTCTTGCGTTGTGTATTGGTACTCAGCATGTAATTTATTCTGATTTTCACCTAGACCCAATGCAGCTTTTAACTGCCTTCCAAATTTGGCATTCATCACATCATCACTGAGGTATGTGATATGACCAATCATGCGTGCAATGCGTAAACCTCTTTTGGGTACGACACCGTGATCATAAAACCGACCCTCATGAAACTCCGGATCGGTCACAATAGCTCGCCTAGCCACTTCATTAAACGCAATATTTTCAGCAGTCAAATTTGGTGCACTGGCAATAATCAGTGCATGTCGGACACGATTTGGATATTGCAATGTCCAACTTAATGCCTGCATACCACCTAAACTTCCACCAATCACCGCAGCAAGTTGCTTGATACCAAGTTGGTCCAGCAATAACGCTTGCGAATTAACCCAATCCTCTACAGTCACAACTGGGAAGTCTGGCCCATACACTTTTTCAGTATCTGGGTTGATGTGCATCGGTCCGGTAGACCCAAAGCAAGAACCCAAGTTATTCACACCGATCACAAAAAATTGATCGGTATCTAATGTTTTGCCAGGACCAATCATGTTGTCCCACCAACCTGTTGATTTCTCCTCGATCTCTCCAGATTCGTTGGTATATACACCAGCCACATGATGCGAAGCATTTAAAGCATGGCAAACCAATACTGCATTGGATTTATCGGCGTTTAGTTTGCCGTAAGTCTCAAAACTTAAAGAGTATTCACTTAAGGACTTGCCACTTTGTAAGATCAGTGGCTTAGCAAAGTGCATTGATTGTGGTTGGGCAATCATTGTCATAAAGAGTGCAAACTATAGCTTTGGAAATTCGCGATCATTTTTAGTGACATATCGGAACAAATATTGCGGCTTGTTATTTAAACGCAAATGAATGCGCCCCAAGTATTCGCCTAGTACACCAATAAACAGCGTTTGAAATCCACTCACTAATAAAATTGTCACGATGATTGAAGCCCAGCCTTTTGATTCATTCGGATAGAGATAACTGCTCACAGCAACAAAAATTGCACCCATAAAGCCCAACGCCGCTAAGCATGCACCCATCAGTGTGACCAACCTCAACGGCACGATAGAAGTGCCAGTGACCATTCTTAACCACAGCGAGATCGATTTTTTGAAGTTGTAATTGCCTTCTCCATAAGCACGAGATCCATGCTGAATTTCTACGCTAGCGATGCGCCTGGTAATATCAAGAATGAGACCATCTAAGTAGGCGAATGGCCCTTCATGATTGCGAACTTGATCCACAACTCCGCGTTTTAATGCTTTAAAAGAGGATAGATACAAACCCTTGGGCTTGGATAAAAGCCACGAAGCCATCAAATCGTTAAATTTACTACCAAGAATTTTCCAAGCTGCGTGCTGTCGATTGGCATAACGGGTGTAACAAACATCCGCCCCTTTGACCAACTCTTGAATCATGCCTGGTATTGCTTCAGGAGGATGCTGTAAATCATCATCCATCAAGACAACATACTCGCCTTGCACCAAATTTAGACCAGCCATAATGGCATTGTGCTGCCCAAAATTTCTAGAGAGTGTCGCTCCCTGCAAAAAAGCATATTTTGTGGCCAATGTTTGAATCATTTGCCAACTGTTATCAGGACTGCAATCGTCCACCAAAATCAGCTCAAAACTATCAGCATAAGCCGAATTTTTCATGCAAGCTTCAATACGCACCACCAACTCTTCCAGACCCCCTTCGTTCCGATAAACGGGGATCAGAATTGATACTTGCAATTGGTTTGTTGGAATCACTTGATTTGTTGATGCTGTACTTGTCATTTGCATGATTGTAACGATGGCATAGGTGCACCAACAAATACCAGATAGCTACAAATCAGGTTATCATTACTACTGAGTTTATATACATACTTATTTTGAGCAAATTCATCCACATCCTCGACATAGAGTCAGCCATTAATTTTTGGCGCGAACATAGACCGTCACTTGATGGTGTTGCTTTATCGCCAGAAATTCGTGCATTAGGAGAAACCTATGCGTTGATGGTCTACAAACAAGAAACAGAAGTTGACGAATGCAGTGTGTCAGAACCAGCCATGTCTGCTTGGTTAGCGTGGTATGCCACTACCCCTGACACACCTTGCATCGCAATATGCTCAACCAGCCAAGGAGACGAAAGTTGCAAAGGCTGTGGACGTACTTTTGCCGAAGTACAGCACTGGCCAAACATGTCACCTGTCGAAAAACGCATGACATGGCGTCGCATCACACATGAAAATACTGCTTGGCGTTTTAACACTTATGCTGAACGTGCGAGAGAAGGCATTGCATCAACACAGTGATAATGTAAACACACGTATTCAAACCTAATCCTCACGCATACCTATTCAAAATGATTAGCACACTCACAGGCATACTCAGTGATAAAAACCCACCGCAAATTGTGATTGATTGTCATGGCGTAGGCTACGAAGTCGATGTTCCAATGAGCACTTTTTATAACTTGCCAAGCATTGGAGAAAAAGTGAGTTTATTGACGCATTTTGTTGTGCGCGAAGATGCTCAAATCTTATTTGGATTTCAAACAGCGCAAGAACGTACTGTATTTAAACAGCTCATTAAAATTTCAGGTGTGGGCGCAAGAACTGCTTTGTCAATACTTTCCGGCATGAGTGTGAATGAGTTAGCTCAAGCTATTACACTGCAGGATGCTGGTAGGTTGGTGAAAGTCCCAGGTATTGGAAAGAAGACGGCAGAACGATTGCTGCTGGAGTTGAAAGGCAAGCTCGGAGCAGATATGGGTCATACTAGCCACGTGGGTGGCGATGTGCATGTTGACATATTGCAGGCTTTGGTGGCCTTGGGTTACAGCGACAAAGATGCTACATTGGCCGCCAAAGTGTTGCCAAAAGATATCAGTGTCAGCGAAGGCATCAAACTGGCTTTGCGAGCATTGGCATAAAGAAAATAATGATAGTCAATCAACTTACATAGTCAAGATGAGCATTCAAACCGACGATTTCGCTCCAGCGCCCACCAAGCGAGTCATATCCGCTGAACCCTCTTCGCCTAACGAAGAAGCCATAGAGCGCGCATTGCGACCCAAACTGTTTGACGAGTACGTTGGCCAAAGCAAAGTTCGTGAGCAATTAGAAATTTTCATTGGTGCGGCAAAAATGCGCAATGAAGCCATGGACCATGTTTTGCTTTTTGGTCCACCAGGATTAGGAAAAACCACTCTTTCGCACATCATTGCGCACGAGCTTGGTGTTAATTTACGGCAAACGAGTGGGCCCGTATTGGAAAAACCTAAGGATTTAGCGGCACTGTTAACCAACTTAGAAAAAAATGATGTTTTGTTTATCGACGAAATTCACAGATTGAACCCTGTGGTCGAGGAGATTTTGTATCCAGCTTTAGAAGATTACCAAATTGACATCATGATAGGTGAAGGTCCCGCAGCCCGATCAATTAAGCTTGATTTACAACCATTCACCTTAGTTGGAGCGACCACACGTGCGGGTATGCTAACGAATCCACTTCGCGACAGATTTGGTATCGTCTCCCGTTTGGAGTTCTACACTGCTGACGAATTAGCACGTATTGTTCAGCGCAGCGCAGCTCTGCTTAACGTGCCTGCAGATAAAGATGGTGGATTTGAAATCGCTCGTCGATCACGTGGTACACCTCGAATCGCCAACCGATTGCTACGTCGTGTGCGTGATTTCGCAGATGTAAAAGGAGAAGGTCAAATCACATTGGATATCGCCAATAAAGCGCTGGCAATGCTTGATGTTGACCCGCAAGGTTTAGACATCATGGACCGAAAAATGTTAGAAGCGGTCATCCATCGTTTTGATGGTGGCCCCGTTGGCTTAGATAATATTGCAGCCAGCATTGGCGAAGAACGCGATACGATTGAGGATGTGATCGAACCGTATTTAATTCAACAAGGCTATTTGCAACGCACCCCAAGAGGACGAATCGCTACCCTAGCAGCTTACAAACATTTGGGTGTTTTACCACCTAAAAATACTGCAGAGCTATTTATAGAGTGAATGTGTATCTTTGTAATTAATGCAAAACACGGGCGTTTGGAGTGTCTGCAATTAATATAAATTCGTCTATCGGTGCTTCAAAACGTGCGCCATCTTCTGCAACGCAAAAGTAGCTGCCATGCATTGTTCCAGTGGGTGTGCGAAGTCTTGTGCCACTCGCGTATTCGAATGCTTCACCTGGTTTCAGTAAAGGTTGGTGTCCCACTACCCCTAAACCCTTTACTTCTTCTGTATGTCCATTGGCATCCACAATTACCCAATGACGCGATATCAATTGTGCGGGAATATCTCCCACATTCTTAATTGTTATTGTGTATGAAAACACATAACTATCGGACATTAAATCTGATTGCTCTGCAATATATTGAGTAACCACGCTGACGTCAAATTTATATTCATTCATCGTCGAATGGTACACGACTGCTTTTAACTTTATGCAGTGAGGGGTTTATTTTTTGTTAGAAGTTTAAGAATTCTTGGCAAGAAAAGAACCAACAAAATAATAATCAAGAGTGTCAAAGACATAGGGCGCTCTACGAAAACAGACCATTTACCCTCACCAATAGCTATGGCATTTCGTAATTGAGCTTCTGCGAGTGGTCCCAAAATCATGCCAACCACAACAGGTGCTGCCGGGAAATCGAATCTTCTCATCACCACACCGAACACACCAATTGCATACAACAAGACCAAGTCAAAAGCACTTTGTCGCATACCATACACACCAACAGTTGCAAAAATCAAAATCCCTGCGTACAGATATGTCTTGGGAATTTTCAACAACTTGACCCAAATACCCACCAAAGGCAAGTTCAATACCAAGAGCATCACGTTCCCAATATAAAGAGATGCAATCAATGCCCAAACCAAACTTGCAGAAGACGAAAGCAATTGTGGCCCAGGTTGAATTCCATAACTTTGAAATGCACCCAGTAATATTGCTGCAGTGGTAGACGTTGGAATACCCAAAGTCAACAAAGGTATCAAAGTTGCTGTGACGGCTGCGTTATTGGCTGCTTCTGGACCAGCCACACCTTCAATAGCTCCTACAGTTCCAAAATCTTTTTTGATACTTTCCGAGGCTAATTTTTTTTCTGTCGCATAACTCAAAAAAGTGGGTATCTCACTGCCGCCAGCTGGAATGGTGCCGAATGGAAACCCAATAGCTGTCCCACGCAACCAAGCAGGCCAAGATCTGCGCCAATCGCTTTTACCCATGTGCATGTTGCTCAGTTGATTTTGCGTTTCCACTGTCTTGCCTTCATAGAGCACGGCATACAAGGTTTCGGCAACCGCAAACAATCCGACCGCAACAAGAACAATTTCTATACCATCCAATAGTTCTGAAACACCAGCCGTATAGCGTGCTTGACCTGATATTTGGTCCATCCCAACCAAGCCTGCAGCCAATCCTATGAAGAGCGAAACAATGCCACGCAAAGTACTTTGCCCCAGCACCGAACTGACGGTAACGAATGCCAATAACATCAAACAAAAATATTCTGGCGGCCCCAATTTGACCGCAAAATTCGCCAATATGGGCGCAAACAAGGTGACACCCACAGTTGCAATTGATCCCGCTACAAACGAACCAATGGCCGCAGTTGCCAAAGCAGCACCCGCACGCCCTGATTTGGCCATTTTGTTGCCTTCCATGGCTGTGATCATGCTTCCAGCTTCACCTGGCGTGTTTAGCAAAATGGAAGTGGTCGATCCACCGTACATGGCGCCGTAATAAATACCGGCAAAGAAAATCATTGAAGCAGTCGCCTCTACCTGTGCTGTGATGGGTAATAGCATGGCTACGGCAACTGCTGGCCCAATACCAGGCAAAACGCCTACTGCAGTCCCAAGCGTACAACCAATCAAACACCATAGCAAATTAATGGGTGTCGCAGCAGTCGCAAAACCCTGCATAAGTTGGGTCAATATATCCATTGTTATTTTTCTATTAAAACCAACCTGTGGTGGTCAATCCAGGCAAGCCAATGGCAAGTAGTTTTGTAAACATCCAATACACGGGAGCTGAAAGGGCTAAGCCAATGAGAGCATCTTTCAATAATCGAATTGCATCAAAAGGTAATTTATTCTGACTTTGCGACAAGCGCATGCCACGAGCCGCACATACAAAGCAAAGCGTGCAACTTAGAATAAAACCGATTGTGGTGATCAATGTTGCATTTGCAAGCAAACCTACAGACAACCAAGCAAAGCCAGGCCAGTCACCTCGCGTGCTACCCGAAGGCTCACCCATTTGGCGAAAGCCACCTGTTCGCGCTTCCCAAACGACCCATAAGCCACTAATCAACAAAACCAATGACACCACCGAAGGCAGGAAATTCGGACCAACGCCGGAATAACCGGCATCAGAGGGGATGCTATAAGCGCCGACTGCCATCACAACGCCAATTCCAAAAACACCTAGGCCAACCAGGCTTTGCAGTGTTTTTGAATTTGTGCGAGTTGAAGAATCCTCGGTCACAACATGCCTGCCAAGTGCATCGTTCCGCGTAAACTTGCAAACTCATTGTCAACAAAATCATCAAAAGCTTTGCCAGCGAGGACAGCTGGAGTCCAATTGTTTTTTTCCAAGGCTTCAGCCCAAGCTTTTGATTTTGTGGCTTTGATGATGATGTCAGTTAGTGCAGTACGTTGCGCTGGTGTAATGCCTGGAGCGCCATAGACACCACGCCAGTTACCCAGAACAACGTCGTAACCTTGTTCCTTTAAAGTGGGCACATTAATTCCTGGCAAACGCTTTTCGGAAGTTACACCGATAGCGCGCATTTTCCCTGCCGCTATATATTCCGCAAATTCGCTGTAACCACTGCCACCTACTTTCACATTGCCACCCAAAATAGCGGCCACAGCTTCACCGCCGCCACGGAATGCAACATAGTTCACTTTCTTAGGATCAACGCCCACATTGCGTGCCAACATGGAAGATGCAATGTGCTCAGTCGAACCCTTTGAACCACCACCCCATGTCACACTGCCAGGGTCTTTTTTCATTTGCTCAACCACATCTTTCATTGTTTTGAAAGGTGAATTAGCCGGCACCACATACACGTTGTACTCGCTTGTCAAACGCGCGATGGGGGTAACCTTATCAAGACCAATTTGAGGCTTGCCACCGATAATCCCGCCCAACATCACTGCACCCATGACCATCATGGCATTGGGGTCGCCTTTACTTGCGTTCGCAAATTGTGCAAGGCCAATCACGCCAGCTGCACCACCCTTGTTTTCATACTGAACGGTATCTGCACCTTTGGCGTCCATGATGGCTTTACCCAGCGCACGCCCTGTGCTGTCCCAACCACCACCTGGGTTTGCGGGAATCATCATTTTGAGGTTTGTCGCAGCTTGCGCTGTCAATGGCAATGAACCTGCAGCAGCCAATGCTGCCAAAGATTTTAGAAATGTATCGCGACGCATAAGAATCTCCAGTGATAAATAATTTGAAAGTTAGTTTGAATCAAACTCATTGATTGTCACGCCAAATCAGCGTCAGCTGCATAGGTAGTAACACTAGGCATGCAACTTCAGCACAAGACTGCACAAACACATACCTTTAGACGTTTGTCTGCTGGCACCTTCGCCAGCAAGTCCTCAGAAAATTTGATTTGTTGTACACCAACACGGCGCTTGTTTTTCACCTGTCTCACGTTCTATCACCATTGCGCAGTGATTGGGTTGACCGCAAATGGCGCAAAGATTTTCATCGATGCTGTGTAAGTGAGATGCCATGTAATTAAACTAGTTGAATTATTGAAGATATTGAAGACTTATAGACGTAAAAAAGGCTTCAAAATTGAAGCCTTTTCAAATATGAATCCAGCGAACCAGATTCTATAAATTTTGTGCTTAGTAGCTTGAACGGCCACCGCCGCCGTAACCGCCGCCGCCATCGCGACCGCCGCCACCGTAACCGCCGCCGCCTGAACGACCGCCGCCACCGCCGCCGTAACCACCACCGCCACCGAAGCCACCGCTACGTGGAGGACGTGGCTCCATCGGACGTGCTTCATTGACGACGCAGCTGCGACCGCCTAAATCTTTACCATTCATACCAGCAATGGCTGCTTGTGCTTCGGCATCGCTGCCCATTTCCACAAAACCAAAACCTTTTGAACGACCTGTGTCGCGTTCCATCATCACTTTAGCGCTGGTAACAGCACCAAATTGACTGAAAGATTGCTCTAAATCGCCATCGCGAACCGAGTACGGCAAATTGCCAACGTACAGTTTGTTGCCCATTGAGGGACTCCCTAAAAAACTCTAATAAAAAAGCGACATGTCCCTAATACACAAAATCACAACAAACCAACAAACTAAATATGGCACCGCTGTGGTGTGAAACTAAGCTATCACCCAACCTGTGCGCCATTCAAGACGCACACAACCATTATGCGCTATAAATAGCAAAAAGCAAGCCTGTTGTTTTTATGCGATTTTTCACCCTAAATCGGAACCCAATTGCCAATTGATCAAACGGCTTCGTTGTCTAAGTTGTCTTGCTGGGTGTAGTTTCGCCATTGCTTCAAACCCTCGCGCATGGTGAGCAACTGCTTTTCAAAATTGGGGCAAGCTTTGCAGGCCCACAAATGAATCCGTAAACCAACCCGGTCACTCACGGCTAAAGCGCGGTCTTCACGCGCGACCAGCAAGGCTGCGGCTTGTTTGCAGGACATCATCATTTTCATAGCCATATTGAATACTGTTTAGCGAGTTAAGTGAGTTGACTGAGTTAAGTGAGATTCAAAAAATCTATTTTGCTGCCGGATTTGGCTGATTGCCAAACCAATTGAGTTCCAAACATTCGCGCAGTCGAAGACGGGCGCGGTGCAATTGAACGTAAAGATTGGTCGAAGTCAGGTTGAGTTCCTTACAAATTTCGTCGACGGACATCTCTAACCATTCGCGCATCAGAAAAAGCCGACCTTGCGCGGCGGGCAATTTATCGGTGCAAGCTTCCAAAATTTGAAAAAATTGTTGCGATTGCAAATTTTCAGACGGATTGAAAGTCGCATTTTGCCCGCCAGACCATGTGGACGGTGGCTCAACAAAATGCCCGTCTTTTTGAAACATCAAGGCATCCAGCTCCTCATTGCCATCTTGATCGGATTCAAAATGAATACTGGCCTCACGCGTTTGCACTCGCAAAATATCCACCACTTTGTGTTTCAAAATACCAACCAACCAGGTCTTTAACTGTGATTTGTTTTCAAACGATTGTGGCTTGGCCAATGCCGCTAAAAGGGTGTCAGACACAGCGTCTTCAGCCCATGCATCATTGCGAAGTTGCAAGCGTGCAAATCGCAAAAGATAGTCGCGATGCTGATTCAGCTGGAGTTCAATTGGCATGCTAGGGCTTAGATTTGTATTGAAATTAAAAAGTAGAAAAAGTCTGTAAGAATATTTCAGAACGAGAGACTATTCAGCAATCGTAGCAAAATCAATTGTCATTTTGCACCGATTGCTACTGTATTGTGCAGTAGTTTATGTGATAGTTTTATTTTCATTTATTTTTAGGAGATACCCATGAACCAACGTGCACTTATCGCATCTGCCGCTACCGCTTTGCTCTCTACCATGTTGCTGTCCACTTCTGCCATGGCCGCCAGCCATGCTGCTGCACCTAAGGCTGAAAAAGAAAAATGTTTTGGCGTTGCAAAAGCAGGTCAAAACGATTGCGCCAATTTGGCTGGTACACATTCATGTGCTAGGTCAAGCCAAGGTTGACATGGACAAAGGCGAATGGAAATACGTTGCCAAAGGCACTTGCGCCACCATGAAAGGCATGAGCATGGAAGAAGCCAAAAAAGGCATGAAAAGCTAAGCTAAAAACATTGGCACTTTAAATATTCAACAAGTCCGCCCACATGACATCGCATAGCAATATCGGTATCGGTTGGCGGCACCCTCATTACCAAGAGTTGGTAGATCGGCTGCCAACTCTTGATTTTTTAGAAGTCCATTCAGAAAACTTTTTTGGCAAAGGTGGCGCGGCATTGGCCGTGCTGATGAAAGGCCGTTCGCACTACCCCATTAGCTTGCATGGTGTTGGTTTGGCCTTAGGCTCAGCTTCTGGCATTGATGAATGGCATTTGAACAAACTGACCCATTTGGTGGCACAAGTGGACCCCATTCGTGTCAGCGACCACGCTTGCTTTGCGCGTGGCAGTGTTGAATGCCAAGGTCAAATGGTGAATGTGCATGGCGCAGATTTGTTGCCTGTGCCCTTCAACCAAGAAGCCTTGGCTGTGATGTGTGCGAACGTCAGCCAAGTGCAAGACCGTTTGAAACGCCGCATCGCGGTAGAAAATCTTTCCGCCTACATCAGCTTTGCAGACAGCGATATGCCTGAGACCGAATTTTTGAACCAACTCGCACAGCGCACAGGGTGCGAGTTGTTGGTTGATGTGAACAACATTTACGTCAACGCGCTGAACGACCAAATACAACAGCGTTGCACCAACCCATTGCAACAATGTAAAGATTGGTTGAATCAAATTAGGCCAGATGCGGTTTCAGAAATTCATTTGGCTGGTCACATCGACTGCGGCGACATTGTGGTGGACGACCACGGCAGCCGCATCAAAGCACCGGTTTGGGATTTGTACCAACACGCGATTCAACTGTTTGGTGCGGTGCCCACTTTGATTGAATGGGACACCGATATTCCTGCATTGGATGTGCTACTGGATGAAGCACAGCACGCCAGTCAAATTTGCAAAGCCTGCCTAACTACAGAGGTCACAGCATGAGCAACTTGGCCGCGCAACAAAGCGCGCTATTACGCACCTTGTTCAGTTCACCTGTTCAACGGAGTCAAAATGCTACTAATTTCATAGCACTTCAGGCAATCAATACGCCGCCTAGAGGCCAAAAAGACCATATAAAATTCCAAGAAAGAGGCTTGCAGGTGTATCACGCCAATGCGCAAGTGGCAGCCATTCGCAACTTGCAAGCGGCCTATCCAGTGACAGAACAATTGGTTGGTGGCGAAGCGTTTGCTTTGTTGTCGCGCGATTTGTGGCATCAATTTCCACCTAGCAAGGGCGATGCCGCTCAATGGGGCGCAGATTTGGCGCAGCTCATCCACAGCATTGCAGAATTAAAGACAGAACCTTACCTGCCCGACGTTGCACGCATTGAATGGGCCTTGCATATGGCAGCAACAGCAACCGATGCAGAACTGGACGTTAACAGTTTGGCGCTGTTGACCACGCATGCCCCCGATGCCATTACCTTGCAACTGGCAACTGGCACACACATTGTGAACAGCAGCTATCCAGCCGCCAGCATCACCACAGCGCATTTGTATGAGAACCCCAACTTTGAAGAATTACAAGCCAAACTCAGAAAGAGCAGCCCTGAATCTGCCCTCATTTGGCGACAAGGTTTTCGCCCATCTGTGGCCTTATGTACTGCTGCCGATGCCGCATTTATTCAAAATTTATTAGACGGTGCATCTTTGGCGGCAGCCTTGGATGACACCGAAACGGTTGACTCAACGCCAGCATTTGACTTCAACACGTGGCTCACACAGTCAGCGCAATCTGGTTTGCTGGTGGGTGCCAAACTGCTTTCAACTTAAATCAATCTCTTAACCCAACAACACATAGGAAGAAAAATGGAGAACACCCCTATCAAGCGAGGATTGGCTTTATGGACCAGCGTGACTCAAACATTGGATTTGGCTCAACCTTTGGCTGCAATGCTGGCCCGCCTGTACGTGGCACAAGTCTTTTTCATGTCGGGCCTCACAAAAATTCGCGATTGGGAAATCACAGTGTCACTGTTTACCGATGAATACAAAGTACCCTACTTATCGCCAGAACTCGCCGCCATGCTGGGCACTGCGGGTGAATTGGTTTTGCCTGTGCTCTTGGTATTGGGATTGATGGGGCGCTTTGCGGCGCTGGGTTTGTTTGTGGTGAATGCGATTGCCGTTATCAGCCTGTCTGAAATCGCACCTGCCGCTTTGCAACAGCACATCACTTGGGGTGTGTTGCTCGCATTGTTGGCCATTTATGGTTGCGGAAAATGGGCGCTTGATCATTGGTTAATCAAGCGATAAAACTCACAACACAAATTTTTAGCACAAATAATTAGCGCAACTGCCATGCGCATAATAGCGGAATGGCGAATTCCGACAACTTTAATCCTCAACCACCAGCGCAAATGGCCAGCACGATTGTGCTGTGCACGCTCAACGCCAAGTACATCCATGCCTCTTTAGGATTGCGTTATTTGTTCGCCAACATGGGCGAATTGCAGTCGCAAACGCGCATTTGTGAATTCATGATCAACCGCAAAAGCCCAGAAGAATGGGCGAATGAGTTGATTGCCATGAACCCACGCATCATTGGCTTTGGTGTTTACATTTGGAACACGGTGCAAACCTGTGAAGTGGTCAAACTGCTGAAACAACTGCGACCAGACATCACCATCGTTTTAGGTGGCCCAGAGGTCAGCCATGAAGTACTGGAACAAGAAATCGCGCAACTGAGCGACTACGTCATCACCGGCTGGGGCGACATCAGCTTCCCCAAACTGTGCCGCGCGGTGTTGCATGGTCCTCAACCCTTGATGAAAGTGATAGCGGGCGAGCAACCGCCGCTGGACGACATCCAACTGCCCTACGCCTACTACACCGACGAAGATTTGGCGCACCGCTTGCTGTATGTGGAAGCCTCGCGCGGTTGCCCGTTCAAGTGCGAGTTTTGCATCAGCTCGCTGGACAAAACCGCATGGGCATTTGATTTGGATTTATTTCTGGGTGAACTGCAAACTCTGTACAACCGTGGCGCGCGCAATTTCAAATTTGTGGACCGCACTTTCAATTTAAAAATCGACGCATCGGTGCGCATCATGCAGTTCTTTTTAGACAAAATTGACGCCGAGAAGCATGGGAGAGGATTTGAATTCTCCGACGAGCCGCCTCTAGGAGAATTAGCCCCCTCGGGGGGCAGCGCAGTACGCGAAGCGACAAGCGTGGGGGAACTTTTCCTGCATTTTGAAGTGATTCCAGACCATTTGCCAGACCGACTCGAAAGAAATGATTGCCAAATTCCCACCCGGCTCTTTGCAATTTGAAGTGGGCATTCAAACCTTTAATGTCGATGTGCAAAAGCGCATTTCGCGCAAGCAAGACAATGACAAAACCGTTGCCAATTTGAAATGGTTGCTGAACGAATCCAACGCGCATTTGCACACCGATTTGATTTTTGGCCTGCCAGGCGAAAGCTTGCAAAGTTTCGCCGATGGTTTTGACAAACTGTATGCGCTTGAGCCGCATGAAATTCAACTCGGCATTTTGAAACGCCTGCGCGGCACGCCCATTGCCAAGCACACCGAAACACACGGCATGGTGTACGACCCGCTGCCGCCCTACCAAGTGCGGCAAACCGCGGCAGTGACTGCGGCTGACATGACCCGCTTTGCCCACATGGCACGCTATTGGGATTTGGTCGCCAACTCTGGCCGCTTCACCGCCACCATGCCTTTGCTGATGCTGGGTGATTCACCATTCGGCGCGTTCATGGCTTTCAGCGATTGGCTGTGGAATGACTCCATCCACATCAAAGGCAAAACCAGCGGCATCACGCCCGAGCATTTGGTCAATGCCCTGCATGCATATTTGATTGGGCCACGCGGTATGGATGTGGATGTGGTGACGCAAGCCCTGCTCACCGACTACGTCGCCAGCGGTGCGCGGGCCAGGCCTGATGTGCTGCGTCATTTAATGCCAAAGTTCCCAGCACCCATCCCCAAAGCCAAGAAGCAACACAGCCAGCGCCAAGCGCAGCATTTGTCGCTGACTCCGTCTTAAATTCGTAATAAGATACCGCCATGACTTTTTCTACCCGCTTTTGGGCAAAATTAAGCACCGATGAATTTGCAACGCGCTTGTCAACGGGTGCTGCAGCCGACGTGGTGGCCGTCTTGCCAGTCGCTGCGACAGAGCAACATGGACCGCATTTGCCCCTGTCGGTCGATGTGGATTTGGTCGATGGCATCGTGGCAGCATGTTTGCCGCATTTGCCACAATCATTACCCGTCTTGTTTTTGCCAACGCAAACAGTTGGTTTGAGCAGCGAACACCTCAACTTTGCCGGCACATTGAGTTTGAGCCCAGAGACCATCATCCGTACCTGGGTAGAGATAGGCGCGGCTGTGGCACGCACAGGTGTGAAAAAACTGGTGCTCTTCAACAGCCACGGCGGCAATGTGGCGGTGATGGACATCGTTGCGCGTGAGCTGCGCGCACACCATGGCATGATGGTTTTCAGCAGCAGTTGGTACAACTTGCCTTTGGGTGCTGCGGCAGATGCATTCAGTGCCGAAGAACACCGCTTTGGCTCCCACGCCGGCGATATCGAAACCTCCATGATGCTGGCTTTGAACCCACAATCCGTGCGCATGGACAAAGCGCAAAATTTCCAATCCACCAGCCAATCCCGCGCCCAACAATTCCCCATCCTAGGCAACGGCAAATCCGCCAAACTAGGCTGGCAAATGCAAGACATCAACCCCAACGGCGCAGCCGGCAATGCTGCCAATGCAACGGCTGAGAAAGGTCAAGCGTTAGTGGATGAAGCGGGCAAGCAACTGGCGGCGATGTTGCAAGAGGTGGTGCGGGTGCCGGTGGGGACATTGCAAAATTAAATTCGATTGTCTTGTTGTCAGATAACACACGGATATGAAAGATATAACACGATAGCCCTCAAATTAAGGATAAATCACATTGGATTTTCAAACTGGCGACGTATTTCTCATGTGTGGAGATGCGAAACATTCAGAGTACTTAGCTACCGCACAAAAGCTGCTCTATAGAAACGCAAAATCAAGCCATGTCCTTTTTTCATTTGGAGATGGAGCTTTTGTTCATTCAACCACAAATACCGGGGTCGACTTTGCGTTCTATGAGAATGTACTCCAAGACTGCAAAGATGGTTGGCGCGTTATTAGGTTGAAGGGGATCACTGAAGAGCAACGCGAGGCAATGATGAAGGAATCCATATACCTAATTGACCAAGCTTATAACTATAAGTTTCTCTTCAAGAGCAATGAGAGCTCGTCTTTCTGCTCGGAGTTGGTCGCAAAAATATTTGAGAGCGCAGGTGTCAATCTATTTAGCAAAGAAACCGGCACAGTTACTCCAGCCGACTTTGATCGTGCTGCAGATGGTGATGAGTCTTGGGAAGATGTGACCACCGGCTATAGAGAGGCATTTGAAGAAATAGCCAAAGATCCGTTCATTTACAGATTCGGCGACTCTACGCTAGTTGCGTCCGTTAGAAAGCGCCAATTCATGATGCGGTCAACTGATGACCTATTCGATGGGTTTAAGCTCCTTGTAGATAACGGCGGAATTAGCAACGGAGTTCTTTGATAAGGCTGTTGCATGGAAAAGGAATTCAGAGAGAAAAAGAACATTTCTTTCTGGAATGAGAAGCAATATCGCAGCCCTGATCAGCCGAAAGGTGATGAGGGCTAACAAGTCCATCAAGCGGACCCAGCCAAAGCGGGCCGCTTATTTCCAACGTTATCTAAAACACATCACAGCTTGAAATATGTGTAGCGGATAATTCATCTGTTATGCCGACCCCCAAACCCGCCCCCAAATCCCACCACTACCACGTCTACGTGGTGGAGCTGGATGACAGGGTTTGGAACAGTGGGAAGTTTCGGCGCTGCAATCCGGACTATGTGATGGGCAAGCCGTTTGTTTATGTGGGGATGACGGGGCTGGATCCGGATGTGCGGTTTGACAAGCACATGGCTGGCATTCAGGCCAATGCGTTTGTGACGGACTATGGCGTAAAGCTACTGCCCGCGCTGTATGAAAAGTTCAACCCCATGCCCTACAAAAAAGCGCAGGCGATGGAAGTGGAGCTGGCGATTGCTTTGCAGCGGTTGGGCTATGGGGTGTGGCAGGGTTAACTCAGCTCTTTGCAACAATGGGCAACTGCCCTTTGAGGATGCGGATGTGGATGTTTTGGCTAGTGCCCAAATACTCGCCATCAGCCGCCAATGGAATGGGCGTGTCTGATTTGATTTGCAGTGTTTGAAACGGCTGGGTGTGCACCTTGGGGTGGTTCAAATGTTTGCCAAACAGCAAGTCTGGCAACAGCAAAATGGTTTGCCACACGCTCACGTTTTTAGCCAAGAGCAAATTCAACTGCCCGTCATAAATCGAAGCATGGGGCACGGCTGGCATGCCTGCGCCAAAGGTGGGTGTGTTCAGGGTCGAAGCAAACAAAGCTTCGGTGGTGTAAATGGGTTTACCGTCTGCCAAAACCACCAAGCCCCATTTGCGAAAGTGCAGCAATTCGCGCACAGTCGCCAGCAAATAGCGTGGCAAACCGCGCAACCATTTGGGCCCATTGAGTGCGCGCAAACCTACTGATGAATCAAAACCCGTGGTGAAGCTGGAGGCAAACGGCACGCTGTATAAACGGTCTTCGTTTTGGCCTTCTTCTTGGTCTGCTTTTTGACTTTCTAATTGATCATCTTCTTGATTTTCATTGGACTCTGGCAATACTTCAAACTCAGCCAACCCAATGTCCATGCGCTGTGGTGTTTGGCTGCCAGCCAGTGCCAGCGCTTTGCGCCAAGACATGCCACGCAAACCCAATGCGCGGGCCAAATCGTTGCCACTGCCATAGGGCACCAAGGCAGCGCTGTGTTGCCCCGCCAACAAGCTGGGCAGCATTTGGTTGAAGGTGCCATCGCCACCCACCAGCACAATGCGGCTGCCTTGCGGCATGGCATCAATCAAGCGGCGACCAATGGCGACGTTGTGCGCAATGGCCAATTGCCAGTCGGGCTGATTTTTAGCCAGCCAAGTTTTCAGAGGTTTGGCCAACGCAGCTGCTTTACCGCCAGCTGCGTGAGGATTCAAAACAAGCAATGTACGCAATCACTCGCCTCTTAAATGCCCATGCTTTGCAAAGTCACCACGCCTTTGGGCGTGCGCAGGGTGACGGTGAGGTTTGGCTCACCCTCTGAAACAGTGACGCCACTCAAACCAATAGCCGTGTAAGCAGCTTGCAGTTTGTCGCTACTTAGGGATGTGACAGCCACGCTTTGCAGCGACACGCCAGAGCGCGGCAAGGTGTTGCGCGGGTGCAAGCGCAGGGGTTCAGCGTCGGCATTTTTGCCCCACTGAATCAGACTGGGCAAAGTGCCGTTGAACAGGCGCTGGCCATCATCGCGCACGGTGATTTTCCATTCCAAACGGCCTTTGCGCGTGTGGCGGCTGGCTTCGACTGCGGTGCCGCGGTCAATGCCTTGCAACTTTAATGCGCTCTTTGCGGCTTGGATGTCTGCCGTCTGTGCCACAAAGTGCACCAAGCGCGGCTCTACTGCCACTGCCTTTTGCAGCGCTGCATCGTCCATATCAAACCAACGCGCAGAATTTATACGTTTTTGGCCTGTAGCCGGCGTATTAATTGCCTGAGGTGCTATTGAATTAGTAGCATCAGGTTTAATGGCAATGATTTCAAAATACGCCAATGGATACTGTGGTGTGGCGATTTTGAACAAGCAATTGTGGGTGCCAAACTGCTTGTGCTCGCCACCTTCATTGGGTGTGATGCCCAAAGTGGCTTCGCACCACGCAACACCCTGCTCTAGCGTTTGCGCTACGACAACGATGTGGTCTATTTGAGTCTTAACTTCTGTGCTGGTCGCTTCGGTTGGTGCTGAAGTAGCAAACGCACGCGCTTCGCGGTTGGACCGCACGATCAGCGTCATGCTGCCTTTTGCAAGTTCTGTAGTTCGAGCAAAGCTTCTTTGATGGCTTCGCCCAGTGCTTTCATGCCAATGTTGATTTGGTCTACCGACGCAGTCACAAAACTCAAACGCAGGGTGCGGCTGTCGGCTTGGTCGGCATAGAAAGGCGAGCCAGGTACGAATGCGACGTTTTTATCCACCGCTTTGGGCAGCAGCTCGACCGCGTTCAAACCAGCTGGCAAGCGCACCCACAAGAACATGCCGCCATCGGGCGTATTCCAAGTCACGCTGGCCTCTGCGTTGCCGGGTGTCACTGGCATTTCACGCGCCAAGGCGGTCAACATGGCATCGCGCTGTGACTTGTACAGCTTGCGAATCATGGGCACATGGCGGTCTAAGAAATTGCCTTTGAGCACTTCGGATGCCACGCGCTGGTTAAAGCTGGGCGTGTGCAAATCGGCCGCTTGTTTGGCTTGCAAAATTTTGGGGAACAAGGTCTTGGGCAAGACCATGAAGCCCAGACGCAAACCAGGAGCCAGCACTTTGCTGAACGAGCCCAAATAGACACAGCCTTCAGGGTTGCGCGCAGTCAATGGCAAAGGTGGTGCTTGGTCAAACCACAGCTCGCCATAGGGGTTGTCTTCAACAATCGGCAAACCAATCTCCATGCAAGCGGCGCTCAATGCGGCGCGGCGTGCTTCGGTCATGGTGCGGCCTGTGGGGTTTTGGAAATTGGGCAACACGTACAAAAAGCGTGCGCCTTTGCCTTTGGCTTTCAGGTCTGCAATGTCAATGCCTTGGTCGTCGCTTTTGACAGACACCACATTTGGCTCCATCGGTGTGAAGGCTTGCAAAGCACCCAAGTAGGTGGGTGTTTCCACCACGATGGGGCTGTTTTCATCAATCAAAATTTTGGCGAGCAAATCCAAACCTTGTTGCGAGCCGGTGGTGATCAGCACCTGGTTGGGGTCAACCTTCCACGGCAAGCTGGCAGCCACTTGTTCACGCAATGGGCCAAAGCCTTCGCTGGCGGCGTATTGCAAAGCGGATTTGCCGTCTTCAGTCAACACCTTGGTGCATGCAGCAGCAAATTCGGTGATGGGAAAGGTCAAAGGCGATGGCAAGCCACCCGCAAAACTGATGATGCCCGGCTTTTCTGTGACTTTCAAAATTTCACGAATCACAGACGGGTTCATCTTCTCTGCGCGTTTGGCTTGGGTCCATTGGGTGCTCATGGTTGTTTCCTTAAATTTTTATCTCAATATTTTCATCAATTTTTCATCGACTTGGTATCCCACCATTTTAGCTGTGACTCAGCAAGAGTGGTGCAAACACGGGGTACAAAGTTGCCAGCAACAAAGCCGCCATGATCCAGTTAAACCACCGGCGCTTTTGCGGGTCTTGCAAAAACTGGCGCATGCTGCTGCCAAAGAGCAACCAGCTCAAGACCATGGGTGCGTTGATCACTGCAAACACCGCGCCCACCCAAAGTACGCCCCATGCCCCTGAACCACTGGGCGCGTAGGTGGTGATGGCACCAATCGCCATCATGATGGCTTTGGGGTTGACCCATTGAAAAGCCACCGCCGACAAATAGGTCATGGGTTTTGCAGTCAGTTGTCCATCTGCGCTTTTGGGCGCATCAGTCACATTAGCCATTTTCCAAGCCAACCACGCCATGTAGGCCGCACCCACGTAACGCAACACCACTTCCAGCTGTGGGTAAGCGATGAATACACTTTTTAAGCCAAAGCCCAAACACAAAATCAGCAACAAAAATCCCGATGTCACACCTGCGTAATGCGGCAGTGAGCGCCGCACACCAAAATTGACGCCCGATGCCAACAGCATCAAATTGTTAGGGCCTGGCGTGATGGACGAAACCGCAGCAAAAATGGCCAAGGCGATGAGTTGGTCTGTGTTCATATGTGTATTCAATCTACGATGAAAAGTTTTGCCCCTTTAGGCGCAGTTGAACGGTGTGGCTCGGCGTTGTCGGCGACTTGGTAGCTCATGCCGGGTTTGAGTGTGAAGCTGCGACCGTCTTCCAGTTCAGTTTGTAATTCGCCCTCAATGCACAGCAAGATGTGCCCTTTGACGCACCAGTGGTCAGACACGTAGCCTGCGGTGTATTCGACCATGCGCACGCGCACATCGCCAAATTGCTGTGTGCGCCAGAAGGCTTTTCCTGCTTGGGCCGATTTTTCAACCGCTTCGATGCTTGTCCAATCGGTCGTGCCGAAAGGGATTAGGTTCATTTTCATTTGGCATTCCCTACCGACATACTTTTACCTATAAACACGGTGGCGATCACAGCCAAAGCAAAACCCAGAGTCATCAGGTCAATTTTTTCGCCCAGCAATGGCACAGCAAACAACAAACTCAAAAATGGTTGAACGAGCTGAACTTGGCTGACCCGCACCGCACCACCCAGTGCCAAGCCGCGATACCACGCGAAAAAGCCCAGCCACATAGAGAAGACCGCGACGTAAGCAAATGCCCACCAGCTACCAGCCTGAATGACGCTGAAATGTTGTGGCATGGTTTGCAAAGTCAAAGGAACAGTGATGGGCAAAGACAAAACCAGCACCCAACAAATCACCCGCTCTGCGCCCAAAGAAGGCGTCAAACGTGCACCGCCTATGTACCCCAGCGATCCGCTGATCATGGCGAGCAACAAAAATATGTCTGCCAAGTGCATTCTGAATTGCCCCCCTGCATCAGCAGAGCGCAGCAGCATAAAGCTCAACACCAGCACCGTGCCTAAAACAGCGAAAAACCAAAAGCCCATGCTTGGCCGCTGCTTGTACCAAATTGCTGCGATGACGGCGGTAGCGAGCGGCATTAACCCCGTCACCACCGCGCCATGCGTGCTGGGTACGTATTGCAACGCCAAAGACAAGAAGAGCGGAAAGCCGACCACCACACCACAAGCGGTGAAAGCCAGCAAACCCCATTCGCTTGTGCTGGGTAGTTTCCATGCACGTTGATTTGTTTTTTTAGTGTTCGAATTCACTTCTTTCGCAGATTTATATTGCCAAGTCAGATACAAAATTGATAGCAAACCTGCGACAGCGGCGCGACCAAAGGTGATGAACCAAGGCGACAGTTGCGGCTGTGCCAGCGTGCCCACAGCGAGCTTGGTCATCGGCAAGGTGACTGCAAATATGATCACGCCCAGCAAGCCCAGCCACAAGCCAGCTTTAACGTTTTCAGCAGTAGCTTGTGCAGAATTCATATTAAAACGTTGCCATCCAAGCCGCTGTGACCGCCAAAACCAAAGCCATGAAACGGTTAAACCAAGTCAAGCGATTGCCAATTTGTAGCCATTTGCGCAGCAAAGAGCCCATGGCGGCATAGGCCAAATTGCTTGCGAATGCGTAGATCAGCAAAATAGGGAACATCAGCATGTAACGGCTCAAAGCATCTGGCTTGCCAGCTATCCAACCCGCAACCAAGGCCAGCGCCAGCATCCAAGCTTTGATGTTTAAAAACTGCAGCATCACGCCCTGAAAGAATGTGACGTTGATGCGCGAATTGTCTGTCTCACCCAATGTGCGTGTCATGCCGATCTTGTAGGCCAACCAAAGCAAATACGCCACGCCAAACACTTTGATGCCCAAGCGCAAGGCAGGTATTGCCACCACCAATGCCCCCACGCCACCCGCGCACAAGCTGAAAAGCAACGCCCAGCCAACAGGTACGGCGCACACAAATGTCATTGCCCGCTTCAATCCGTGGTTAGCCGCCAAAGCTGTGGACAGGGTCGTGTTCGGCCCTGGCGTGAAGCTAGCGGCGGTTGTTAAAGCCAACAAAGCGGTGAGTTCAGTCGCTGTCATGGCTTGCAGTTTAGCCGCAAATACCATTACACTACCAGTACAGTTTAACAATCACATACAGAAACTGTATTGCTATCTTTACTGACACACAGAACCACCATGCTCACCAAAAACAGCACCCTTTCACTGTCTGAACAATTGCGCGACCGCTTTGCACAGCGCATTCAAAGCCGTTTGCTCTCAGCTGGCGCGCGCTTGCCTTCGGTGCGGCAATGTGCGCAGCAGCAAGGTGTGAGCCCGTCAACGGTGGTGGCTGCTTATGACCAATTGCTGGCGCTGGGTTTGGTAGAGTCGCGCCGCAACAGGGGCTTCTATGTACGAGAATTTACCAATTTTTATACAAAAAATCAGCCTGTATCCGGCGTATATATTGCCTATGATGCTATCAATAATGTAGCAAATAATGCAAATCATCTTGCGACAAATGCTCCAAGCGTATCGGCTACACAAACCCCTGCACCCATGCGGGCACCTACTCCCGCCCCCATCAATGCCGCCATGCTGATTCGTGGCATGTTCCGCCAAGCAGGACCCAAGCCGCAACCTGGCATGGGGGTGTTTCCACCAGAGTGGTTGGACAACCCGTTTTTAAGCGCCGCTGTGCGCAAAGTCACCACACCAGCCGCGCTGAAACAGTTTTCATTGGAATATGGCGACCCAATGGGTGATGCGAATTTAAGACAATCGCTGTCCAACAAGCTCGCACAAATGAACATCAGCGCAGCACCCAGCCAAATCATCAGCACAGTTGGCGCTACGCATGCGCTGGATGTGGTGAGCCGCACCTTGCTCAGAGCGGGTGACGCGGTGATGGTGGAAGAGCCCGGCTGGGCGGTGGAATTTGCGCGCTTGCAAGCGCTGGGCATGCAGATATTGCCCGTGCCACGCCGTGCCGATGGACCCGATTTGGACGTGATGGCGAAGTACTGCGACATTCACAAACCCAAACTGATGGTGAGCGTGAGCGTGCTGCACAACCCCACGGGCTACATGCTGTCGCCCCACAGCGCGCACCGCATGTTGCAGCTGGCGAATGAACACGACTTTCACATCATGGAGGACGACAGCTACAGCCACATTGCGCCCGACCATGCCACGCGCCTGTGCGCTTTGGATGGTTTGCAACGCACGATCTATGTGAGTGGCTTTGCCAAAATACTCGCCCCCAATTGGCGCGTGGGCTATATGGCTGCACCCGAAGATTTGATAGAACGATTGCTGGACACCAAATTGCTTGCCACCTTGACCACGCCAGCTCTCTTAGAAAAAGCCATTAGCCTGTGCATAGACCAAGGCCAACTGCGCCGCCACGCCACCAGCATACGTGCCAAACTGGCAGCGGCACGTGGCAGAACGGTTAAGTTGGCACTTGCTCACGGTTGTACATTCGCATCCGAACCAGCAGGTTTATTCGGCTGGGTAGACACTGGCGTGGATACCGACCAATTGGCGCAGCGCATGCTTGACCACGGATACTTGCTCGCCCCCGGTGCCCTCTTCCACGCCAGCCGCCAACCCAGCACACTGATGCGCATCAACTTTGCGACCACGCAGAATGCGGAATTTTGGAAAGTGTTTGCGCGGGAAGTGGAAGCGATGAAGTAATACCATCAGACCAAGTTCGACAACAGCTTAGTTCATCATAAATTCAGCTTGCTTATTCAGTGAAACATTCCAATTCAACATTTTCTGCTCTTGTGAAACGAGTTTCAATTGAAATCCTCATTTGGTACAGTTTGCCATTGGCATTCATTACCATTTACATCTTTCAATTTCACAATCCGGCACGTGTTGTATTTGACCATTTGCGTCCCATTACTCACATCGCCTTAACAGTTTTTTTACTTAAAACCTGCCTACTCCAATGGGTGAAATCAACCCAAATCCGTCTATTTTTGTCTGCATGGTTGTATGGCACATCTCTATTCCTCTTAATGGCTTACTACGGCGTGGTGCTGATTGGCTTACGGGCATGGTCAAAAGTTATTACCACTGAGCTCATTGCAAGTTATGTCGGACAAGCAACGCCGTTCATTGAAGTAATGGGTTTGTCGTACAACTTGGTGATATTAGCCACCACAATTGTTTATCTAGCCGTGTGTGGAATTTGTTTCTACGTCACAAAACGATATCTCAATTACGGCCCTTTACATCTTCCTCATTTTCCTAAAAAATATTTGGATGCTTTCGTCTTTGCCATTTTTGCTGCAAATGCTTTCTTCCTTTACCGTTATTTCTTCTTGCATGAACTCACTAAGAACGAGCCATTCCTGATTACTGTTAATGCAGGTAAAGCTGGCCATGGTGGCTTCATTGACACAACTCGTATTAGTTTTAATCATGCTTTGGACCAAGAAGAATTGATTGCGCGAAATACGTATCTACCATCAAACACAGTCGCTGACAAAAATGTTATTTTGATTGTTGTGGATGCACTGCGATCTGATCACATGGGTGTATATGGTTATAGACGTCACAACACACCGTTTCTGAGTCAACTCGCTAAAGATGGACGTCTAACTGCAGTACCAAATGTTCGCGCGGCATGTAGCTTGTCACTGTGCGGGTTGTCGAGCATATCAAGCTCTAAATATGTGCACCAACTTCCAAATAAACCATTCACTTTGCACCAAGTTCTGAAGCAGCATGGTTATCAGATAAATATGATTTTGGGAGGTGATCATACAAATTTTTATAACTTGCGCGATTTCTACGGTGCTGTTGACAACTATTACGACGGTTCAATGGCCAAGCCATATTACATGAATGATGATGCTTTAGTTACGGATAAAGTGACTAAATTACCCGCTTGGAATGGCGCACCAGTGATGTATCAATTTCATTTAATGACAGCACATAACCTTGGTCGAAGACTCAAAAATCAGCATGAGCCATACAAACCAAGCCAGCCTTATATTGCTGGCTTCAATAGACCTCCAAGAATTGAACACACTAACTATTACGACAATGGTGTCTTTCAAATCGATAGCATCATCAAAGAATTACTCACATCACTTGAAAAGAAAAACTACCTTGAAAATGCTTTGGTAATCGTCACTGCAGATCACGGTGAAGGTTTAGGCGAACACAATAGGTATGGTCATGGTAATAGTGTGTATGAGGAATTACTGCGCATCCCTTTGTTGATAATTGATTATGGGAAAGACACGACAAAAAAACAATTATTCAAAAACGCCCATTCCGTTGTGTCACAAATCGACATTGCTGCCACCATTTTGCATGATCTAAAAATACCTAAACCAAAGAACTGGTCAGGCATTGCATTGCAAGATATTGCAAACATCTCAACTGGTACCATGTTGACTAGTACAACAAACATCAGAAACGGAATTGTTTATTTTCAATTACATCCATTTATAGGCTTGTATGATTATCAAAATCCAAATCAAGTCTTTAAATATTGGGTGCATACATTTACAAACGAAGAGTTTGCATATGACATAACTTCGGATGCTAATGAAACAACAAATTTAATTCCCTCACTCCCTACCAGTCAGAGGAATCTATGGCGATCTTTAGCCTACCAAACGCGCATTGAGTAACACGCAACAATCCATGCAAATCCAATACTGATGAAAAAAACCCAAGAAACTATGACGCGAGCAGGTGTCCAAAAAACTTATCGCCTATATGCACCGATTTACGATTTTCTTTTTGGTGCCGTATTAGAACCGGGCAGAAAATCTCTATGTGACGAAGTTGTCAAACTGAACCCAAAAAGACTACTGGAAGTTGGTGTTGGAACTGGTTTGCTCATAAATCGATATCCTGAGCTTAGCGACATTACAGGTATTGATGTTTCTGAAGAGATGTTAAATATTGCTGCAACTCGTGCAAAGCTAAATCCGGAAAAATCAATTAGTCTTTTAGAAATGGACGCGGAGAATATGACTTTTGGCAACAACAGTTTTGACTGCGTTGTCGCACCTTATGTATTATCAGTCACACCAAATCCAGAAAAACTATTAAGAGAAATGCAGCGCGTTTGTAAAAACGATGGCACCATCATCATACTTAACCACTTCAGTGGGAGTGGAACATGGTATTTACTCGAAAAATTGGTGAAAAATGCTGCTCAGAAAATTGGTTTCAGGTCAGATTTTAGTTACGAACAACATATTGGTCGACATCAATTAAGCATCTCAAAACTAGAAACAGTAAATATGTTTGGTCTGTCTAAATTAGTCGTATTTACGAATACCAAGAAGTAATAGCGCAAAACAAAAACGCCTTTAGAAATTAGCATTTCTGCATTTCTAAAGGCGAAAACAATTGATTTTATGTTTGTGGTGCGGCTGGCAGGAATTGAACCCACGACCCTCTGGTTCGTAGCCAGATACTCTATCCAACTGAGCTACAGCCGCACAGACTATCGATTATACAAGCAAAATTCCTTGAATTAATACGTTCCTGCGTAAGCTCCACCATCGGTCAAAATATTTTGACCTGTGATGTAGCTCGCCTGCTGGCTGCATAAAAATGCACAGGTAGCGCCAAATTCGTTGGGTTGACCAAAACGGCGAGCGGGAATGGTGTTTTGACGCGACTCGCGCAGTGCGCTGACCGCCTGTCCTGTTTTTTGCGACACGCCTTGCATCATGGTGGCGATTCGGTCGGTGTCGTAGGTGCCTGGCAACAGATTATTGATGGTGACATTGTTGCTGGCCAGTTTGCTGGTGCGTGCCAGACCGGCGACAAAGCCGGTCAAACCACTGCGCGCGCCATTGCTCAAGCCCAAAGCTTCGATAGGCGCTTTAACTGAGCTGGATGTGATGTTGACGATGCGCCCAAAACCACGTGCCACCATGCCATCGACCGTGGCTTTGATGAGCTCAATAGGTGTGATCATGTTGGCGTCAACCGCTTTGACCCAATCGTCGCGCTGCCAATCGCGGAAATCGCCAGGTGGTGGACCACCAGCATTGGTGACGACGATGTCAAAGTTTTTACCCGGCCCGCCTGCAACGGTAAAAGTGGCTTGCCTGCCGGCATCGGTGGTAATGTCGGCAGCTACAGATAAAACTTTAATTTGCGGAAATTGACTCTGTAATTGTTGCGCGGCTTGTTGTAAAACTTCAGCACCGCGTGCAACGATTACGACATTGACGCCCTCTGCCGCCAAAGCTGATGCACAGCCCAAACCCAAACCCTTGCTGGCACCACACACCAGCGCCCATTTGTCTTTGATACCAAAATCCATGCCTTGTCTCCCTAATCAATTAAAAATTACTTGCGTGCTGAAGACGTTTTGCAAACTTTTACACGCCCACGCCCGTTTCCACGAGATACCCAGTATACGCCACTTAACACCAATACCGTGCCCAGTACCACCCAGATGGTCAGCGGCTCACCCAAAATGAATACGCCCATCAATATGGTGGACATGGGTCCAATCATGCCAGTTTGTGCAGCCAGTGGTGCGCCAATGCGTTCTATCGCCATCATCACCGCCACCACGGGCAATGCGGTGCACAGCGTGGCGTTGAGCAGTGACAGCCAAATGACTTCAGGCGCAACCTGCATGGCACTGATTGGGCGCATCATCACAAACTGCAAGATGCACAACACGCAGGCTACTGTGGTGGCCAAACCGACCAATCGCAGAGAACCCAAACGCTTGACCAATTCACCGCTGTATCCCAAATAAATCGCATAGCTGATGGCGCTGGCAAAGACCAAGAACGACCCCCAAACTGTGTTGGCAGCGCTTGTTGACATTCCACCTCCTGCACCAAACTCTTGCATCACCAATTCATGTCCAAACACCAGCAAAATGCCTGAATAGCTTAACGCCATGGCCGCGATTTGCCTGGCACTGATGGGCTTTTTGTACAGCAACCACGCCATGATCAACACCAGTGTGGGGTTGATGTACAAAATCAAGCGCTCTAGCGACGCTGTGATGTACGCCAAACCCGCAAAATCCAAATAGCTGGCCAAGTAGTAGCCGGTAAAACCCAAACCCAAGATGCCAAACCAATCGTGTTTCGTCAAAGCCTCTTTGCCGCGACTGGCCCACCATGCCATGATGGCAAAAAACGGCAATGAAAACAGCATGCGGTACATCAACAAAGTCACCGCATCCACTCCGTAGCGATAGGCCAATTTCACAATGATGGCTTTGCCGCTGAAGGCGATAGAGCCCAATAACGCCAGCAACAAACCCGTGGTGAAACGATTGGAGCTCATAGTCAAATAGCAGCTATGGACATATATGCTATATTTATTAATAGCATAGTAGGCAATAAATACGCCGGACTACAGCCTGATTTTTCATATATTTTATGGTAAGCGGCATTTATTTGCGTTGCAAATGGGTTTGCACCACTTGACGCAGTTGTGCAGTTCCAAAAATGCCCGTTTCATGCGTGGCATGGGGTACTTCAATGTAGCGTGCTTTCACGCCACGTGCTTGCAGGGTTTGAATATAGCCTGTGACTTGTTCGGGTTTGGTGTTGCTGTCTTTTGCACCTGTGATGGCGGTGACGTGAACCGTTTTGAAAACTTTGTCGGCCACTTCATGCGGCGAGATGCTGCGCCGGATGATGTTTTTGGCCCAGCCTTGGCGGCGAATGTTCAAATCGCAGGGGCAAGCAATCAGTACGGCATCATCAATCAAATCTGGATGCCGGCCCAAGATCACACCGGCTGTTGCCGCACCACCTGAATAGCCGACCAGCATCACACGGCGTGCGCTGTATTTGGCTTTAAGCGCTTGAATGGCATTGGCAACGGCATCCACATTGTGCGCCGTGTAATTGTCACCACCACCCATGGTGCTGCCAGTTGATGCGTTTTTGTTTGAATCGGCATAGCCTGGTCGAATCATGCCAACGAATACGACGCTGTTAGATGCGGTGCTTTGATTCGCAAAGACACTGAAGTGTTTGAAATGCCTGTCGTACATACCACCACGGCTGCTGTCGCCATGCAAATAAACCATCAGTGTGGTGCTGGTTTTTTTATGTTTGTTGGGCGTGGTCTGTATCACCAAACATTCCAACTGGCCATTCACTTTGTTCACACCGTCTGCGTCTGGGCATGGATTTGGTGTTGCTGCCCAGGTATTCAAACCTGCAAAAACTGCACAAGCGAACAAGGCAAAATGCAGCACGCATTGCGCTTTAATTTTCATCCGTGCCCTTTGATTTTGCGGTGCACCCGTTTCAACGACCACCAAACTACCAATGCCACAAAAGGCACTGCGATAGCCGAAGTCATTTCACTGCTGAGAGGCCAATTCATTTTTTGTGCCCCTTTGGCCACATAACCAATCAGCCCCACGATGTAATAGGTGATGGCAGCAACGGATAAGCCTTCCACCGTCGATTGCAATTTCAATTGCAAATCTTGCCGCGTGTTCATGGTGGCCAGCAAGGCTTGGCTGCTTTGCTGTTGCTCAATTTCAACCCGCGTGCTGAGCAAGCTGCTGATGCGCGAGACGCGAGTCGAGAGTGCGTCTTGACGCTTTGCCGCCCACTCGCAAGTGCTGCGTGCAGGCGTGAGTCGTCGGTCCATGAACTCGCGTATGGTTTGCAAACCTGGCAAGCGCGATTCGTCAATTTCTTTGATGCGGTCGTCCACCAATTTGAAATAGGCCGTGCTGGCTGAAAAGCGCGAATGCGTGGTGGCGTATTGGCTTTCAACTTGCCCTGCCAACAGCGTCAATCGGTCCAGTAGATTGGCATCGTCCAGCGGTTCGGCACTTCCGGAACTGCCAGTGCTTCGAATTGCTTGCGCCAACTCAACCAATTCAGATTCGTGTTGCACCAGTGCGTGCGCAGATTGCCGTGCAACAGGCAAGCCCAACAATGCCAGCATGCGGTAGGTTTCGATTTCAATCAAGCGCAAAACCAAGCGACCAATGCGCCGCTGTGTCATGTCGCCAGCAAACACCAGTACGCGTGAATAGCCATCGGCATGAATCGCAAAATCGGTGAACACTTGCGCAAAGCCACCTGCCACGTTGGAACCCAGCAAGGTGTCTTCATTCAATAAAGCTTTGCACCACGCATCGCTTTGTGGCTTGATTTGAAATTCGTTTTGCTTCATTACCCACAAATGGGCACTTGACACGTTTTGCCCAGGCAATCCAGCCAACCAAGCTTGCGGCACGGCTTCTAATGCGGTCGGTAACTGAGGCTGTGATGCTTCTGGCAGTTCAGCAACATCAATGTTGCGCATGAAAGTGTAATTAACGAATTCGGTATGCAGCTCCCAACGCAATCTGAAGCCTGCTATGTCCATGCGAATGTGGGTGGCATGGTCGTCGAGCTGCGGCAAATGGTGGTCTCGCAAGAGATTGGCCACATGCGCACGACTGGCATGGCGTTCGTCTTCACTGCAAAGCATCACGATGTGGGTGATGGCGATGGGCGCAGTCAGCGCCTCAGGCGGGCGGGCGTGGATTTCGTTGTGCAGAGCAACCCGAAGCGGATGCTGGACGATGTGATTGAACGGATTGCAAACGGTTACTCATAGCGCCAATGGTAGCGAATTTTGATGGCAGAAAAAAAGCGGCCATTCAAAGAACGCCGCTTTTGAGGTTATATATTTGGAAGACTCAGTCTTCTACAAACGCCTCTTCGCGTTTCTTCTTCATTGATGGCAGCATCACAACAACCAACAAAGCCAAAGCTACCAACAGGAGGCTTAATGACAAACCACGAGTTACAAAAACACTCCAATCCCCGCGTGACAACAACAAGGCACGTCGCAAGTTTTCTTCCATCATCGGACCCAAGATCAAACCTAACAATAGCGGTGCAGGTTCCATTCCAAGCTTGATGAACAAGTAACCAATAAAACCAAATATTGCAACCAACCAAATATCAAATGTGTTGTTGTTAGTGGAATAAACGCCAATCGCGCAGAACAATACAATGGCAGGGAAAAGCCAACGGTAGGGCACGCTCAACAATTTGATCCAAATGCCAATTAGCGGCAAATTCAAAACAATCAGCATGGCATTGCCAATCCACATGGAGGCAATCAAACCCCAAAAGAGTTCAGGGTTGCTGGTCATCACCTGAGGGCCAGGCTGAATGTTGTGAATCGTCATCGCACCCACCATCAAGGCCATCACCGCATTGGGTGGAATACCTAAGGTCAAGAGTGGAATAAATGAGGTTTGCGATGCCGCATTGTTGGCAGCCTCTGGTGCTGCCACGCCACGAATATTGCCTTTACCAAATGGTACTTCACCTGGTTTCAATTTCGTTTTCTTCTCAATGGTGTAAGCCGCAAACGCTGCCATCACAGCACCACCGCCGGGCAATATACCCAATAATGAGCCTAAAGCTGTGCCACGCAAAACTGCAGGTGCCATGCGTTTGAAGTCTTCCTTCGTTGGCATCAAACCTTCAACTTTGGAAGTAAATACTTCGCGTTCGCTTTCGTGTTTGCCCAAATTGCTGATAATTTCACCATAGCCAAACACGCCCATCGCAATCGCAATAAAGCCTAAGCCGTCGGTCAGCTCTGGAATGTCAAAACTGTAGCGTGCCACGCCCGAGTTGACGTCAGTACCTACCAAACCCAGCAGCAGGCCCAGCAAAATCATGCCGACCGCTTTGAGCAATGAGCCTGAAGCTAACACCACGGCACCAATTAAACCCAAAATCATCAGTGCAAAATATTCAGCAGGACCAAACTTAAAAGCAACTTCTGTCAGCGGTACCGCAAACGCTGCCAGTACCAATGTTCCTACACAACCCGCAAAAAAAGATCCTAATCCTGCTGCTGCTAACGCTGGACCCGCGCGGCCATTTCGTGCCATCTGGTAACCGTCAATCACGGTGACAACGGACGAAGATTCCCCCGGCAAATTGACCAAAACAGCTGTGGTTGAACCACCGTATTGCGCACCATAGAAAATACCGGCCAACATAATCAGCGCAGATACAGGAGGCAATGCATAGGTTGCAGGCAACAACATCGCAATCGTTGCCAATGGGCCAATGCCTGGCAAAACACCAATCAATGTGCCTAACAGACAACCGATAAAGGCGTACATCAAATTCACCTGCGTGAAAGCCACACCAAAACCCAAACTTAAATTATTGAATAAATCCATTTCGTATCCTTGTTTTTATCGGTGACTGTTTACTTGGTCAAAAATGCAGGCCAGACGGGGAACTGCAATTTCAGCAACAAAATAAATGCGCAATAGCTGATGATGGCCAGTACCGTGGCCAATACGAAAACACCTTTGAAATTGAATTCGTCGCCGGCCATACTGGCAATGAAAGTCAATGCGTAAATAGCAACAATCAAACCAAATGATGGAAAACCAATGCTGGGCAAACCTCCCAACAGTGCACCGAAAGCCAAATTAGCCCCAAGGATAAAAAACAAGGGCTTCCAAGCCCATTTGCCAATTTTTTCTCCGTCCTCGGTTTTGATGGTTAAAGATTCAAAAACAATGAAGGCACCCAAAATAGCCATCAAAACGCCCACCATACGTGGGAAATAGCCAGGACCCATTTTTGCCGCATCACCCATACCGTAATTGACCGCCCCAATTGCGAAAGCTGCCCCTACTACAGTGAATAGCAAACCAGCAAAAAAATCTTTTTGACTTTTAATCAACATTATTAACCTTCCAAGAAAATTGATGGGTTGATTATGTCCCTGCAATAAGCTAGGTGTAAGCAAAAAATTTGCGGGTAAACCCTTGATTTTTCATATTATGAATTTTTATTTCATTTGATTGGCTTAAATACGCGCAGCCACTTGGAAGCAGGCAAGTCAAACTTGGATTCAATTTCAATTGCGCGCGCTTGCAATGCTTCTCGTTTCGGTTGTGTAGCAGTGCGTTGCGCCAACACGATGGTGTTGCCTTCGCGGGTGGCTTTGAATGCCCAAACCGCATTGGCTCCAAAAACGTCGGTGATTTTTTCAACCGTGCTTTGAAAACTGGATGATCGACCAAACAAATTCACAGTCATGATGCCGTCGTCGGTCAGCAGTTGTTTGCAATCGGCATAAAACTCACTGCTGTCCAGCACCGGCGCTGCGGCTTCTTCGTCATACAAATCCACTTGCAAGGCGTCGATTTGCCCGTGCCATTTGGCTTTTTTGATTTCCAGCGCTGCATCGGCCACCACCACTTGCAAACGCGCCTCATCGGGCGGCAATTTGAACCACAAGCGGCAAGCTGAAACCACTTGTGAGTTGATTTCAATCGCAGTGGTGTGCATGCGCAACTTTTTATAACAAAATTTGGTGCATGTGGCTGCGCCCAAACCCAATTGCATGGCTTGGCGTTTGGCAACACTGTTTGGATCCACAAACAACAACCATGCCATCATGCGTTGCACGTATTCCAATTCAATGTCAAAGGGTGCATCAATCAACATGCTGCCTTGAATCCACGGCGTGCCTAAATGCAGTGTGCGAACATCACCCCAATCGCTGAAATTCACTTCGGGCAAGGTGCCCGATTCTGTGGCACTGTTTGTTTTTTGTCTCTTGAAATTCAGAATGTTGCCCCTAGTTAAAATGCTGTCTCTTTTTTTGTATTCAATTTTCTTTGCTCGATTCTACGTTCTATGTCCAAACAAACCCTTTCCTTTCAAGCCGAAGTGGCGCAACTGCTGCACCTCGTTACCCATGCGCTGTATTCCAACAAAGAAATTTTCATGCGCGAGTTGGTATCCAACGCGTCGGATGCCTGCGACAAATTGCGTTTTGAAGCCCTGAACAACAATGCTTTGTACGAAGACGCACCCAATTTGGAAGTGCGAGTGAGCTTTGATAAAGAAGCCAAAACCATCACCATTGCCGATAACGGCATTGGTCTCTCACAACAAGAAGCGATTGACAACTTGGGCACCATCGCCAAAAGCGGCACCAAAGATTTTGTCTCCAAACTGTCGGGCGACCAAAAAGCGGATTCACAACTCATTGGCCAATTTGGTGTGGGTTTTTATTCCGGCTTCATCGTGGCAGACAAAATCACCGTCGAGTCACGTCGCGCAGGCTTGCCTGCCAAAGAAGGTGTGCGTTGGGTCAGCGGTGGCTCTGGCGATTTTGAAATCGAAAACATTGACCGCGCCCAACGCGGCACCAGTGTGATATTGCATTTGCGTGACGATGCGCTGGAATACGCCAGCAGCTGGAAACTGAAGAGCCTGATCAGCAAATATTCAGACCATATCAGCCTGCCCATTTTGATGGAAAAAGAAGAGTGGAAAGAAGGCGAACCACTGGACAAAGACGATCCATCCAAAGGCACCACTGGCGGTGGCATGGTGATGACGGGCGAATGGGAAACCGTGAACCAAGCCAGCGCCCTGTGGACCCGCGCGAAAAAAGACATCACACCAGAGCAGTACCAAGAGTTCTACAAACAAATCAGCCACGACCATACCGATGCGCTGGCGCACACGCACAACCGCGTAGAAGGCAATCAAGAGTACACCCAGCTTTTGTACATCCCTGCCAAAGCGCCCATGGACATTTACAACCGCGAACGCGCAACGGGTTTGAAACTGTACGTCAAGCGCGTGTTCATCATGGACGATGCCGAAGCGCTGTTGCCCACCTATTTGCGTTTTGTCAAAGGCGTGGTTGATTCCAACGACTTGCCACTGAACGTGAGCCGCGAATTGCTGCAAGAAAGCCGCGACGTGAAAGCCATTCGTGAAGGTTGTACCAAGCGCGTGTTGGGCATGTTGGAAGACATGGCGAAAGAACAACACGCTTCCTAAAGTCGAAGACGGTGTGACAGACGTACTCACCGCAGAAGAAAAGGCCGAGCAAGAAGCGGCCGTCGGTAAATACGACAAGTTCTATGCCGAATTTGGCGCCGTCATGAAAGAAGGATTGGGCGAAGACTTTGCCAACAAAGACCGCTTGGCCAAATTGTTGCGCTTTGCCACCAGCACCACCGACACCACATCGGTGAGCTTTGCCGACTACAAAGCCCGCATGAAAGAAGGCCAAGAAGCGATTTACTACATCACGGCAGACAATGCCGCAGCCGCCAAAAACAGCCCGCAACTGGAAGTGTTCAAGAAAAAAGGCATTGAAGTTTTGCTGATGACAGACCGCGTGGACGAGTGGGCGCTGAACTACTTGCACGACTTTGATGGCACACCGCTGCAAAGCGTGGCCAAAGGCGCTGTCGATTTAGGCAAGTTGCAAGACGAAGCCGAAAAGAAGGCAGCGGAAGAAGCCGCCGAAACCTTCAAGCCCCTGCTCGCCAAACTCAAAGAAGCCTTGAAGGACCAAGTGGAAGATGTGCGCGTCACCACCCGCTTGGTTGATTCACCCGCTTGTTTGGTGGTGCAAGACCACGGCATGAGCACGCAACTGGCACGCATGTTGAAGCAAGCCGGCCAAGCCGCACCCGATGTGAAACCGGTGTTGGAAGTGAATGCCGAACACGCCTTGGTGAAAAAATTGGATGGCTCAGTTCACTTCAATGATTTGGCACACATTCTGTTTGACCAAGCGCTGTTGGCCGAAGGCGGCATGCCATCCGACCCTGCCGCCTATGTGCGCCGGGTGAATGCCTTGTTGGTTTGATGCGTCTAGGAGCTTGGCTTAAATTCCCCGCTGCGCTGTGGTGGGGCAGTTTGACCACCTTGGGCTTCTTTGTTGTGCCTCTGCTGTTTAGCCACCTTCCCAGCTAAGCAGTTGGCAGGCAACATGGCAGCGCGTTTGTTTGAGGCGCAAACTTGGGTGTCTGTGGCTTGCGGTCTGGTGCTCTTGCTGGCTTTGCGATTTCAAAAAGAAAAAACCACTCATACAGCACTTAGTTCTGAAAAATATATAGAAAATCAGCCTGTATCCGGCGTATTTATTGCCTATGATGCTATTATATATATAGCACTTGGCATGTTACTGGCCTTACTCATTCAATTCGGCGTTGCACCTCGCATTGTCGCCAGAGAGAATTTAATGCTCTGGCACTCACTGGGCAGTTTGATGTATTTTGCACAATGGATTTGTGCAGGTGTGGTGCTGTGGAAAGTGCGCTAAGCTTTCCACAGTCCTCTTGGCGAATTAATTATATTCACAAGTTCTAGATGCACTTCCTCGTACCAATCGCACACTCATTTCACTATACCTGACAGCATAATCAACATAACCCGCTTCAAAATTTATATAGTTTGCTCTTAAGCCTTGAATTACTACCAATGGTGTATATGCTCTTGGTTGAAATTCATCAAAAGCTGTAGAAGTCCAATAGGGTGGCTTACCAACAACGGTATTTGGGAACCAAACCAAATCAATGTACGGTGCTTCATTACCCACAACCAAACAAGCCAATTCGTTCAATGCAGGCACACGCCAATCATTGCCTCCGCACAGCTTACTGGCATTGATTGCGTTTTTAAAACCTATAGAGTTTGTATCTGCATCGATTTCGCTTTGGCTGGGCATTGCCCAATCGGTTCCATCCCATTTTTGTGGAACGGTGGTGCTGTCGTAATTGGTATAACGCTTGTCACTGTCGCGCAATGTGCCTGCGCCAGCTGCAGTTTGCCCTTGCCAAATCAAGCCTGTGCTGTTGTCACGCACACACTCGGTTTTTTCATAGTAAGTGGCTACATTGTTGGCATCACAGCCTTTAAACACCAAGCTGTAACCCGTTGTACCTATGGCTGCTGGTGTGCATGCTGTGGGCTTTGGTGGTGGGGTGTAGCTACAACTGTTGCCTTTGACAGTCACCGTGTAAACCACTTGCGTACCGTCTGGCGCAGTGACTGTGAATTTCACGGGTTGGCTGTAGTCGCGTGCTACTTTAGGGTCTGGACTGACGCTGGCGCCATAAGCTTCAACGTCAGCGACCAAGTTGGTCAAGTCTGTGCAGGCTTCTTTAGCAGTCAAATCAATGGTGACATTTTGACCACTCACAGTACCTTTGACACTGTTGATTTGAAAGTCAGCTTCCACTTTCGTGGGGTCTGAACTGCTGCACGCACCCAGCAAAGCGATACTCACTGCCAATCCCAAACTGGTGATCAGTTTGAGGGGGCGAGAAGATTGAAGTTTCAACATAAAAGCTCCTTTGGTTAAGTTAAGAAAATGATCGAACTGTTATTGAGTTCATATGGTTCATTGTGAATCGCAGATACCTTGTGTGTTTGATACAGGTCAACTCCAGCAAGAAGAATGTTAGACTTGACTGACAAGACTACTGACCAACAGCT
This sequence comes from uncultured beta proteobacterium, assembly GCA_963841045.1. GTDB lineage: Bacteria > Pseudomonadota > Gammaproteobacteria > Burkholderiales > Burkholderiaceae_C > Aalborgiella. The sequence goes on from CAWJBD010000003.1 coordinate 330,774, forward strand.
GCGCACCAAGGAGTTTTAAAGATGTATCAACTTAATTTATCTAAAAGCATCGCAAGCACTTGCATCGCTTGTGCAATTTTTGCAGCGCCAATTGCAGCACAGGCGCAAGCCAAAGTCCCAGACACCCATTACGGTATCGGGCTCGGTGTGATTCCTTCTGATGAAGGCTATAAAGGTATTGGTCTTAAAACAACTTTGATTCCTGCTGTGCGCATTCAAACCCCGCGTTTTTCGTTGCGCGGTACCAGTGCTGAGTTCATTGTGACCAATCCTGAAAACCAAGCGTTCTCCGTCAATTTGCGTGCTGACTTGCTCTTGCAAGGATACAAAGCGGCGGACGGCGTCGTCTTCACCGGCATGTCACGACGTGACCCGAGTTTGTTGGTGGGTGTGGGCGTCAAGTACACCACACCTGTCGGACAATTTTGGGCAGAGACGGGCGTGGATGCCACCGGCAACAGCAAAGGCATGCGCTCTGAAGTGGGTGTCGGTTGGCGCATCAGCACCGACAGCGCGATTGGCAAATGGACATTTTCACCCTATTTGAGCGCACAGCTCAACAGCGCCAAATTGGCCAACTACTATTACGGCGTGAGCAGCAGCGAAGCCACTGCCAGCCGCCCTGCTTACCAAGCCGGCAGCGCCACCAATTTGAATTTAGGTGTCTCAGCCGTCACCAATATCACGCCCAGCGTCAGCTTGCTCTTGGGTGCACGTTACCGCTACTATGGCGAAAGCATTCGCCTAAGCCCATTGGTAGATAGCAAAGGCAGCATTGGTGGCAATGTGTCACTGCTGTATCGTTTTTAATACCGAATTAAATTTCAGTTTTATATTTTGCTGACCGCTATACCATCAGCGGCTCTTCTTGCATCGCTTCGATTTGCTCATCCAACATGTGGATTTGTGATGTCCAATAATCACTGCTGCCAAACCACGGAAAGTTGATCGGGAATATCGGGTCTTGCCAGCGGCGTGCCAGCCATGCGCTGTAGTGAATCAGCCGCAGCGTACGCAAGGGTTCTATCAGCGCCAATTCACGCCGGTCAAACGGTCTGAATTGTTCATAGCCATCAATCAAAGCGCTCAATTGTGTGGTGCGTTGGCGGCGGTCTCCGCTCAACAACATCCACAGATCTTGTACCGCAGGGCCACTTCTGGCATCGTCCAAATCGACAAAGTGCGGGCCACCGTTGGGTGCTTCGGTTGGTGTCCACAAAATATTGCCAGGGTGACAGTCGCCGTGCAAGCGTATCGTTGCAATATCATGGTCTTTTTGGCCTGTATTCGGCATAAAATATGCCTGAGTTGCTATTATATTAATAGCATTTTGACACTTTTCACGCCATTGTGCTTGCACGTCCAAGGGAACCATGTTGTGCGTTAACAGCCACTCCATGGACTCGGTGCCAAAGCTTTGCACATCCAATGCAGGTCGATGCACAAATGGCTTCGCGGCACCCACGGTGTGGATGCGCGCCAAGAATCGCCCCACCCATTCCAGCACTTCAAAATCATCCAGCTCAGGCGCTCTGCCACCGCGCTGTGGGCTGACACTGAAAGCGAAACCGGCAAAAGAGTGTAAAGATTGCCCCTTCAACACCAAAGGGCCAACAACTGGGATTTCAGCCGACATCAACTCAAAACTAAAGCTGTGCTCTTCGCGGATTTGCGCTTCTGTCCAGCGTTCTGGGCGGTAAAACTTGACCACCACTGAATGTGGTGCAGCTGTGTCACGTTCTAAACCATGCTCTAGGTGCACTTGATACACGCGGTTTTCGTATGAACTCAAAGCCGTCATTCGTCCATCGCCATACAAACCCACGCTGGCCAGCGCGTCCAGCACCACGTCGGGTGTGAGAGATTGAAATGGGTGTTGTGTATTTGCGCTTTGAACTGTCATGCATCCATTGTCGTTGGTATTGCGGCTACTCTTCTGTCATCGAAAAAAGCAGTTAAAGTATTGGGCATGAAAAAGACTCAAATTAAAAGAATCAGACTCTTACAACGCCGTGGTTTGCTTTATGCATTTTTACTTTGCGTATTTTTAATGCTGCTGGGTGGTTTGGGTTTTTGGATTCTTGAGCCGCACACACCGACCTTTGCCGATGGCATGTGGTTGGCCTTCACCACAGCTGCTACTGTGGGCTATGGTGACATCGTGCCCAGCACGCACGCATCACGCGCTTTTGCGATTGTGGTGGTGTTTTTTGGTTTGTCTGTGTTATCGGTGGTGACTGCCACGGTGGCGGCATTTTTCATTGAGGCGGAAGAAAAGCAAGTAGAACGCGATTTGTTGCATGAAATCGGCTTGCTGCACGATTTGGTCAGCCATTTGCGCGATGAGGTGCGGGAAATCAAAGTTTCGCAATCACAGCGCTCATCTTAATTTGGAGCGCTCACCTTAATTTAGAAGGCGTTTGCTCGCTAACATGTCGCCTATTGGTAAATTAGAGACATTCAATTAAGGATTTTAAGATATGGCGACAGCATACGACTACATCATCGTTGGCGGCGGTTCAGCAGGTTGCGTTTTGGCAGCCCGTCTCTCTGAAGACCCTGCAATGACCGTTGCGCTACTTGAAGCGGGTCCAGTTGATAAAAGTGTGCTGATTCATTGTCCAGGTGGTTTGGCTGTCATGGCCAGCACAGGTGCCGCCATGTGGGGGTTCGAGACCGTACCGCAAGTGGGTCTTAATGGTCGCCAAGGCTATGTACCACGCGGCAAAGTGATGGGTGGCTCCAGTTCTATCAACGCCATGATTTACACCCGTGGACACAAAGCTGACTATGACCACTGGGCATCAGAAGGCAACCCAGGTTGGGACTTCGCCAGTGTGTTGCCCTACTTCAAAAAAGCTGAGCACAACGAACGCACGTTCGGTGCTGAAAGTGCGCACTTACATGGCACAGATGGCCCCTTGAATGTGATGGATTTGCGCAGCCCAAACAAGTTTGGTCCCGTATTTGTCGAAGCGGCCAAACAAGCAGGTTATGCTGAAAACACCGATTTCAATGGCCCTGAGCAAGAAGGCGTGGGCATGTACCAAGTGACCCACAAAAACGGCGAACGCTACAGCGCGGCCAAAGCCTATGTCACACCCAACTTATCGCGCCCCAACCTCACCGTCATTACCGGCGCACACACCACCCGCGTTTTAATGGAAGGCAAACGCGCTATCGGAGTTGAATACAGCCATGAAGGCGCATTGAAACAATTGCACGCCAATCGTGAAGTGGTCTTGAGTGCCGGTGCTTTGCAATCGCCACAAATCCTGATGCTTTCTGGCATTGGACCAGCAGCGCAATTGCAAAAGCACGACATTTCAGTGGTGCACGATTTACCCGGTGTGGGTGAGAATTTACACGACCACATTGACGTGGTGCAAGTGATCAATGCACCTGAATTAAAAGACACGTTTGGACTCAGTTTGTCTGGCGCATGGCGCATGATCAAAGGCATTTTTGAATGGCGCAATCACCGCCGTGGCATGCTGACCACCAACTTTGCCGAGGCAGGTGGTTTCATTAAAACCAGCAGCGCTGAACCCACACCTGATTTGCAATTGCACTTTGTGGTGGGCAAGTTGATTGACCACGGGCGCAAAACGACTTTTGGGCACGGCTATTCGTGCCACGTGTGTTTGATGCGTCCCAAAAGCCGTGGCCGCTTGACTCTGGCAAGCAACAACCCTTTGTCTGCGCCTTTGATTGATCCTAATTTTTTAGCCGACAAAGACGACATGCAGCGCTTGGTCAAAGGCTTCAAACAAATGCGCGAAATTATGAACCAGCCGGCATTGGCCGGTTACAAAGGTCAAGAATTACCAGTCTCTGCGCAAGCAAAAACCGATGCAGAAATTGAAACGTTTATCCGACTCAAAGCGGACACTATTTACCACCCGGTGGGTACTTGCCGCATGGGCCCGCAAGATGGGCCTCATGCTGACCCGCTGAACGTGGTGGACAGCGAGCTGCGCGTGCATGGCATCGACGGCTTGCGCGTGGTGGATGCGTCCATCATGCCGCGCATCGTTGCTGGTAACACCAATGCCCCTGTCATCATGATCGCGGAAAAAGCTGCTGACATGATCAAAGCTGTGCAAGTCATCTGAAATTTATAAGAAATTAGCCTCTAGCCGGCATATTAATTGCCTAATATGCTATGTTATTTATAGCATACTGTTTCGAGGAACTTATCTCTGAAGGTTTTGTCCTACATACACTAGCTTGATTTGCGCACAGCGACTGGTTGTCCCAACCGCTACAGTCAAAGCCTGAAGAAATGGGATTTAAAAATTCTCTGTGTGCCAACAACTCGAAGGGGTAACATGAAACATCAAATTAAACGCATTCTCAACATTGCAACAACCACAGTTCCAGGTTTTATTGCTGCCATCGTCTTATCTAGCCTCGGCTCATCAGCGGCGTACGCACAGCAGCAAGCCTATACCAACAAATCTGTCAACCTAAGGGCAGGGCCTTCTAAGGATTACCCCATCGTCATGCGGTTACCGACGGGTGCGGGTGTCATTGTCATGGGCTGTATTGATAACTACCATTGGTGCGATGTTTCGGTGGGTGACAACCGTGGTTGGCTCTATGCTGGCAATATTATTTATGCCTACCAAGGTAACCATGTTCCTGTGTTGACTTATGGAACGGTGATAGGCATCGGCATCACACCCTTCGTTTTTGGAAGTTATTGGGATAACTATTACACCAATTACCCATGGTACCCGCAGCGTCAATATTGGAGCAATCGACCTTACAACCAACCACATTATGTGCGTCCAGCTGTGGTTCATCGTGCGCCTGTTGCCAACGTTCAGCCAGTCCGCCCGCCAAACACCGCGCCTGTACAAGTTAGACCTGTTAGACCTGCTCCAGCCGCAAGAGCGCCGCAGGTCAGAGCGCCGCAACAACGCAGTGTTGCTCCTCCAAATACATCGCGCTCAGCGCCAAGTGCACACGTCAGCCCTGTTCGGCCTTGATGTTTGTATTGATCAAACTCTAAACCGTTTGCGCGTCAGCGCCAGTGCCAACCAAAAACCCAACACGGCGTACACAGCCAGTACGCCAACATGTAGCCACGGGTTGTTTGGCCATTGGTCCATGAACAAGGGGCGCACCAGCTCAACTGCATTGGTCAAAGGTAGCCAATCGGATATGGCTTTGACAAACGCAGGCAGCTGATCACGTGGGAAGAAGATGCCGCTTAAAAACATCATGGGTGTTAAAAACAGGGTGAAGTAATAGGTGAAGAAGTCGTAGCCCTTGGCCAAGGCATTGAAAATCAAAGCGATGCAACTGAAGGTGATGCCCACACCTAACAATATCGGCCAAGCCAACAACAATTTAGGGCTGTGGCTGATGCCCAGCGCCAACATCACACCCATGATGGCGGTGACAGTGAATAAAGATTTGAAAGCCGCCCACAGCATTTCGGCCAACAAAATATTGTCCAAATTCACCGGTGCATTCATGATGCCATCCCACGTTTTTTGCACGTGCATGCGGGAGAAAGCTGAATACAAAGCTTCAAATGACGCCGCTTGCATGGCGCTCATGCAAATGCTGCCACTGGCTAAAAACAAAATGTAGGGTACTTTGCTACCGCCTGCAACGGGCGCAACCTCACCCACCAATGCGCCCATGCCATAACCGAAAGCGACCAACCACATCAGAGGCTCAGCTATGTTGCCCACCAAACTGGGTATTGCCAATTTGCGCCACACCAGTAAATTGCGCAAGAAAACAGGCCACCAGCGTGATGAAAGATTGGGCAAGCGCCAAATAGAATTAGCCATATGAAAACCTTGTCGGCGAGATGGGCTGTAGCGCCGGGCCGCCCAAGCAAAGCCGCGCCCCCTCGGGGGGCAGCGACCCGTGCAACGGCGGAGCGTGGGGCTTTAATGGTCATGCATCATCCCTGATTTGACGGCCAGTCAGTTTGAGGAACAAGTCTTCTAAATTAGCAGGTCGATGCAAGGTGCGCAACTGTGGGTAGTCTTGCAGAGCATGCAATAGAGCATGCGCATCTTGCGTGTAGAAAGAACAAAGTCTCGCCACTGATTTCAACGCGTTTGGCCAGTTTAGCTAGCGGTTCATGTTGCAATGCCAAGGCACCCGCGCCGTAAACTTCAATCACTTCAGGTTCTAAATATTGTGCAATCAAATCGCGTGGCTTGCCTTCGGCTATCTTTTTCCCGTGGTCTAAAACCAAAAGCCGTGAACACAAACGTTCGGCTTCGTCCATGAAATGCGTGGTCAGCAAAATGGATTTGCCTTGCTGCAATAACAATTGCAAACGCTCCCACATCAAATGCCGCGCTTGCGGGTCTAGACCTGTGGTGGGCTCATCCAGCAGCAAGAGTTTGGGGTCGTTCACCAATGCACGAGCCAAGCTCAATCTGCGTTTCATGCCACCGGATAATTCTCCTGGCTTGCTATTGGCTTTGCTGGTGAGTGATGCAAACTCCAAGAGCTTCGGAATACGTGCCCGGATATCTGCCGTTTTCATGCCAAAGTAGCGACCATAGACCAGCAGGTTTTCGGCACAGGTGAAATCAGGGTCCAAGGTGTCGTTTTGGCTGACGACGCCCATCAAAGCTTTAATCGCCAATGCCTCTTGCGGCATGGGCATATCAAAGGCAGTGATGCTGCCAGCATCGGGAGCTGTAAGCCCCAAACACATGCGAATGGTGGTGGTTTTACCTGCGCCATTTGGGCCTATCACACCTAGGCATTCGCCAGGCGCAATGGCAAAAGACAAGTCATCGACCACGGTAATGTCACCATAGCGCTTGACCAAGCCATTGGCTGAAAACAATGAAGGAGTGACTTGTGATGGCTGCATGGGCTTCAATTATGCCCGCTGTCACAACCATCTGCCACAACCAAAGTCGATGCACTGCTATGATTCATCCCAATATGACAAACGAAATTGATGTACAAACCAAATCCAACGCCATCGTAGACCCTGACGACGCGGGATTTACACCAGAAGAGCGCGCAGCTGCTGCGTCGCGCAGCACCTGGGTGAGCGTGTGGGTGAATGTGTTTTTATCAGCATTGCAAATCGCAGTGGGTATTTTTGCCAAATCGCAAGCGCTGATTGCAGACGGCATTCATTCCTTGTCAGATTTGGTGGCGGATTTTGTGGTGCTGTTCGCAGGACACCACGCCAAAAAAGACCCTGATGAAGAGCACCCCTATGGTCATCAACGGTTTGAGACTGCTGCATCCTTGGTGCTGGGTTTATTGCTATTGGGTGTGGGAGTCGGCATGTTGTGGTCTTCGTACGAAAAGTTAGTAGCACCACAAACCGTGCAAAAAGTGCATGTTATTGCGCTATGGGTTGCAGCTGCAGCCTTGATCGCCAAAGAGTCTTTGTTTCGTTACATGTTGGTAGTGGCCAAGCGTGTGAAATCCAGCATGTTGGTGGCCAATGCATGGCACGCGAGGTCTGACGCGGCATCGTCCTTGGTGGTGGGATTGGGCATCATCGGCAATTTGGCGGGCTACCCCATACTTGACCCCATTGCTGCCGCCATAGTCGGCTTTATGGTCTGCAAAATGGGCTGGGAATTCAGTTGGAACGCCTTGCATGATTTGATGGACCGCGCGGTGGATGAAAAAGAAGTTGCGGCCATTCACAGCACGCTGATGCAAACCCCCGGTGTGCACAATGTGCACGATTTGCACACGCGAAAGATGGGCGACATGATTGTGCTTGATGCGCACATTGAAGTGGATGCCGACATCACCGTTGAAGCTGGGCATGATATTGCGGTACTGGCGCAGCAGCGGGTGTTACAAAACCACCGCGTTATCAAAATGATGACCCATATTGACCCGTGGACGCGACCTGATTTGGATCACAAAATAGACAGCGAAAACACCGTACAGCCAAGCTAATATTCGATTTTGCGAATGAGTTTGCTTTTCAAAATCGCGTCTATGTAGTCGCCATTGGTTTCAGTAAATCTGAACCGCACAGGTGCATAGTTGTGTTCAGTGGCGAACCAAAGCTCCACTTTTTGATCGAATTCACGCCGTGGGTTGCGGGTGACCTTGCGGGCAATACTTGGTCCTTGCTCTAAACTCAAAGTCTCCAAATTTTCAACCGCAAAGACCCAAGGCTCGGCCAATTTGTCGTTGGCCACCTGCATGGTCACTGTTGACCCTGTGGCATACCGTGCAGGGTCTGCCGTGAACAAACCTGCCAACTGCAGTATCACACTCAATCTGTCTTGTGCGCCGGCCAGCAATAGTGCCTCAGGTGCATTGGTGCTGAATGTGATTTTTCCAAGTTCGTGATTAAAGTGTGTTGCCACTTCACTCCTGCGATAGCGTTTGTCTGAAAAACGCGTGGGTTGCAAACCAGTGGCGTTGCTTAATCCATCGCTGTGCTGTTCAAACACATCTATACCAAAATAGCTGGCCACCATGCGCAGTTTGTAGCTGCCGCCGTCGTGCTGCCAATCGAGCTCGGCTTTGCCATAGTTGGTGTTGCCATTGCGTGTGAATTCCACTTCGTAAATTTGTTGCGCTGTCTGTGGCGCAGTGAATAGTGCGGACACGGTATCGGAAATTGCTGCTGATTCTTGCGTCTCTGATTGCTTTGCATCAGTTTTTGCTTTATCGGAATCGGCCGCAGGCTCAGCATCTGCTGTATCTGTTGATGCATCGTGTTGCTGGGTTTCAAAGTTTGGACTCATATCGGTAACTTCAGATATTTTGTTGGGCTCAGGAGGTACCTCTTTGTTTGATTCGGCTCTTTGATTGGTAGATTTCGGTTTTGGTGAAATAGGTTTGGGTTCCGCTTTAATTTTTGGCGGGATCACAGGTGCTGGAATTGATTCAATTTGCAGTTCAGGCTCAATCATGCGTGTGATTAATGCAGTCGATTGCTTGGCGTCCACTTTCATCAACCCACCCACCACCGCCTGAATCGCCGTTAAATGCGCCAACAAAACGACAACAAACACAGACAGGATCAAACCCAGTCCGTAGCTGCTTTGTTTTTGATTCAGTTTCCACATCCCTATAGGATAAAGCACGTTTGCCTTGGATTCAAAACCATGGCAATTTCTGGGACAATGTGCGCATGAAACTCGCAACATACAAAGATGGTTCCAGAGATGGACAACTGGTCGTCGTTTCTCGCGACTTGAGTCAAGCACACTATGCCACCGGCATTGCACAACATATGCAAGATGTGTTGGACGACTGGAATTTCATCAGCCCTCAATTGCAAGACCTGTACGACGCGCTCAACAGTGGGCATGGCAGTCGTTTGCGGCACGCATTCCCATTCGACCCAGCTCAATGCATGGCACCTTTGCCGCGAGCTTACCAATGGGCCGATGGCTCGGCTTACATCAACCATGTGGAATTGGTTCGCAAAGCCCGTAACGCTGAAGTGCCCGCATCGTTTTATACCGATCCCTTGATGTACCAAGGAGGCAGTGACGATTTTATTGGCGCTTGCGACCCAGTCGTGTGCGTATCTGAAGCGCATGGCATCGATTTTGAAGCTGAAATTGCTGTCATCACTGGCGATGTGGCAATGGGCAGCACACCAGAGCAAGCTTTGGAAGGGATACGTTTGCTGATGTTGGTCAACGACGTGAGTTTGCGCAATTTAATTCCTGACGAGCTTGCAAAAGGATTTGGGTTTTTCCAAAGCAAACCTGCAACTGCATTCAGCCCTGTGGCTGTAACGCCGGATGAATGTGGTGGCGCATGGGACAATGGTCGATTGCATTTTCCATTGCAAGTGACATGGAACAAACGCAAAGTGGGTATGTGTGATGCGGGGCCAGAGATGACTTTTCATTTCGGTCAACTGATTGCGCACATCTGCAAAACCCGCAATGTACGTGCAGGCAGCATAGTGGGTTCAGGCACGGTCAGTAACAAAGGCGTGGAATCGCAAGTTGATTCCAGTGGAAAAACGCGCACCGATTGGCCCAAAGGCTACAGCTGCATCGCTGAAAAACGCTGTATCGAAACCATTCAAGACGGCAAAGCCACTACCGAATTCATGAAGTTTGGTGACACTATCCGCATTGAGATGAAGGGTAATGATGGTTCGTCAATCTTTGGTGCGATTGACCAAACGGTTGTGCAACAAGACAAGGCTCATACCAAAATATAGCGCCCCAGATTCAACGCGTTATATTTTGGCTAAATCTTGCGCCACCGCTTTGAAACCGCGCAGCAACATTTCAACTGAAACAGCCACCAATATCAAACCCATCAATCTCTCAACGGCTATCACCACCCGCTCGCCCACCAAGCGCTGAATGCGTTCAGCCAAAACCAAGACCACGGCACAAACCAGCATCGTCACCGTTAAGGCGGCAACCCATTCCAGTTTGCGTTCGGGCGCTTGGCTTACCAATAGCATCACCGTTGCCAATGCAGATGGGCCTGCCAGTGCGGGGATAGCCAGAGGCACAATCAAAGGCTCTGCCAATATTTCGTCTGCGACAGGTGCACCCTCTGGCTTGAATTCCGTCGGTGGAAAAATCATTCGCAGGGCAATTAAAAACAAAATAACGCCACCCGCAATTTGCAGAGACACGTCGCTCAGGTTCATGGTGGTCAAAAAACTTTTGCCAACAAACATGAACAATAACAGCAGCAAAAACGCTATCACCACCTCACGTACGATTACCAAACTGCGTCGATGCGGCGCCACATGCCGCAAGGTTTTGACAAAAATTGGGATGTTGCCAACCGGATCTGTAATCAATATCAACAGTATCGTGGCAGATAGGAATGTATAGTTCATGTGCGTATTATCGATAAGAAACAACCGTCAGTGAAATTCTCGATAGTGCAAGCAATGCTGGACAATTGGTATGCTTATCAAGTAAGCTCTGAGCGCAAGCAAGCCAAACAAGCACTGTCATTTGAAACTGGCAATTAACCCAATCTACGAGGTGTACCTATGAGCGCTGAAAACAACACAAATGATGCAACCGGATTCGGGAAATTTGTACCGGGTTTTGATTTTTTGCAAGGTCTCGCTAAACAAGCAGCCAGTGGTGCTGCACACAGTATTCCACAATTGCCCAACTTAGGGAACTGGGTAGCGCCCACCTTAAACGTAGAAGAGCTAGAGAAGCGAATTGAAGAACTCAAAACCGTGCAGTTTTGGTTGGATCAAAATGCACACGCCTTGAAGGCCACTATACAAGCACTGGAAGTGCAAAAGATGACTTTGGCAACACTCAAGGGCATGAACTTCAGCATAGGCGATGTGGCCAATGCTTTGAAACTCAAAGCGACCGATACCGTGATGGACAGTGTGCAAAAGGCGTCAGACAAAACGGCAGACGTTACCGGCGGTTTGGTGGACCCTATGCAGTGGTGGGGTTCTTTGACGCAGCAATTTGGTCAAATCGCCGCAACTGCCATGAAGGATGTGGCTAAAAAAACCGCCATTGATTTAACCAAATCAACAGCGAAATCTGTAGCAAAAGGTGCCATCAAATCGGCAACTGGCACGGCAAAATCCGTCGGAAAGCGCATGACCACACGCACAAAAACAAGCACATCTAGCGCAAGGAAAACCAGTCCACGCAAGTAGGTTCGACCAAATATTTATGTAAAATTAGGCTGAATCCGGCGTATTTATTGCCTATGTTGCTATTAAATACATAGCATTTAATAACAGCGCAACAATTTAAACGTATTTATCTCTTAAACGCCACGCGATCTGTCTGCATGGAATCGCAGCACAAATGCACTGAATTGACCCGCATCCAATGCCGCGCGCACTTCGCGCATCAGATTCAAGTAGTAGTGCAAGTTATGGATGCTGGCCAGCATGGGGCCTAACATTTCGCCACAACGATCAAGATGGTGCAAATACGCTCTGGAAAAGCCTGTGCGTCCACCCTGTGCATACGGAATGCCTGATGTACCCGCACAGGCATAGCAGGTACAGGTTTCGTCCAATGGTTTTTCGTCAGCCTTATGGCGTGCGTTACGTATTTTCAAATCACCAAAACGGGTGAACAAAGTACCGTTGCGGGCATTGCGGGTGGGCATGACGCAATCAAACATGTCGATGCCATTTTCCACGCCAGCAATCAAATCTTCTGGCGTGCCTACACCCATTAAATAGTGGGGTTTATGCGTGGGCAGTTTGGGGCCTATGTGTTTGAGCACGCGCAACATTTCTTCTTTAGGTTCGCCCACTGATAAACCGCCAACCGCAATTCCTGGGAAATCTAACTCCTCCAAACCGGTCAGTGATTCATCGCGCAAAGCCGTGTGCATGCCGCCTTGCACAATGCCAAAGAGTGCATTCGGATTTTCTAATCGTGCAAATTCAGCTTTACAACGTTTGGCCCACCTCAAGCTGAGTTCCATTGAGCTGCGTGCTTCAGCTTCCGTAGTTAGCTGACCTTTGGTTTTGGGCTCCACACTGATATAGGGCGTGCATTCGTCAAACTGCATGGCAATGTCAGAATTCAAGATGGTTTGAATTTGCATCGACACTTCGGGCGTTAAAAACAATTTATCGCCATTGACAGGGCTGGAAAATTTAACGCCTTCTTCGCTGATTTTGCGCATCTCACCGAGGCTCCACACCTGAAATCCGCCACTGTCAGTGAGCATGGGTTTTTGCCACAACTCAAATTTGTGCAAGCCACCAAATTGCTTGACCACATCCAGACCAGGGCGCATCCACAAATGGAAGGTGTTGCCCAAAATGATTTGAGCGCCCATGTCTTCCAAGCTTTGTGGTGTAACCCCTTTGACCGTGCCATATGTGCCAACAGGCATGAATACCGGTGTTTCGACCACACCATGGTTTAAAGTCATGCGTCCGCGGCGTGCATGGCTGTGAGGGGCGTCTGTCTGGAGGAGTTCGAATTTGAGCATGTGCGTTGGAACATGTACCGACCAATTAAACTAAGGTATTGCTTAGCAGAAGAATTGGTTAGCTCGAGAATTTGGTGGCCTGGACTGGAATCGAACCAGTGACACGCGGATTTTCAATCCGCTGCTCTACCAACTGAGCTACCGGGCCTGAGCCTATGATTATAGCAGTCTTGAATCGTCAATTTCGCATCAATTGCGTTTATTGCGCGAGATTTCGACACCCAATTGTTTGAGTTTGCGGTAAAGGTGTGTGCGCTCTAATCCCGTTTTCTCTGCTATACGTGTCATAGACCCACCTTCTTTGTTTAAATGAAATTCGAAATAGGCTTTTTCAAATTCATCCCGAACATCGCGCAATGGTTTGTCTAAATTGAAACTCTGAACCGATATCACATTGCTTTCGATAGATCGTGGCAAACCTTGCCCGCCTGTCATGGCTGATTCAACTGTAATTTCAGGCTCAGCGAGGCGAACAATATTTTTGTTTAAACCAGATTTACTCAAACCTTGTTCAACGGCTTTGAGCAGTTTTTGCAAAGTGATGGGTTTTTCTAAAAATGCTTGTGCACCAATTTTGGTGGCCTCCACTGCCGTTTCTACAGTGGCATGCCCACTCATCATGATCACTGGCATGGTCAATTGACCAGAACCCACCCATTCTTTGAGTAGGGACACACCATCCATATCAGGCATCCAAATATCAAGCAACACCAAATCGGGACAACTTTGATTTCTAGCCATTCTGGCTTGGCTGGCATTTTCAGCCAACTCAACCGAATGTCCTTCGTCATTCAATATCTCAGAAAGCAAGTCACGAATTCCAAGTTCGTCATCAACCACCAGTATGTTTGCCATTATTGTTTGTGTCTAAAATAAAAAAATATGTATTGAAATCTAGCCTGCGTTTTTTATTTCAACTCAAGGCGAATGATAACGATATTTGCGCACCTTCAATTGTTTCATTTGTAACCCGGTTGGATATATCAAGTCTTGCGTGGTGTTCATCAGCAATTTTTTTAACGACGGCTAAACCTAAGCCAGTTCCGTGGTGTTTAGTTGTTACATAGGGCTCAAATGCACGTTTCAGAATATGTTCCGGGAAGCCCGCACCACTGTCGGAAACCACCATCCTCACGCGTTGGGTCTCTGGATTCCATTGGCTGCTGATTTTGACTTGTTTGACTGGTGTTGACAGCGTTGCGTCGACAGCATTTTGCAGTAAATTGTGTATCACTTGTCGCAGTTGTTGTGCGTCGCCTGAAATATTTGGACAGGCTTCATCCAGCATGGCCTCTATCGAAATTTCACCTTGCTTAGCCCAACGTGGTTGCGTTTCATCTGCGCCGTACAACTGTAAAACATCCAGAATCAAGGCATTTAAATTGACAGGCTTTAATTCTGCAGCGGGCAGTCTTGCATAATCTCTGAATTCATTCACCAAGCGTTTCATGGCTTCAACTTGATCGACGATTGTTTTGACAGATTTTGTTAAAACCAATTGTTCAGGCTCAGCAACTTTGCCACTCAACTTTTTTTCTAGACGTTGAGCAGACAGTTGGATGGGTGTGAGCGGGTTTTTAATTTCATGAGCCAATCGACGTGCCACATCGCCCCATGCCAGCGCGCGCTGCGATGAAACTACATCTGAAATATCATCAAATACCAGCAAGCGCAAAGACTGTTTACTCAAACTTGGCAATTCTGCGCCACGTGCAATCAATGTGATGGTTTGGTGCGTGGCGAAGGGAGAATTGCCTGCTGTGGATGATTCCAAAGAATTCAGTTCAAATGAGTGTTGCCAGTGGTCCAAATGGTGCAACTGGCGTTCGCTTAAAAACGCATCGAATTGTGACTTCACACCCTGAGCAAATTTTTCCAGCCCAGTCACACTCTCCAAGGTTTGCCCTTTGTTATTTTCCAGTGAACGCTGCAATATGCGTGCCGCACCGGGGTTGCACGACTGAATCACGCCATTCGGATCCATCACAATCACACCTGATGTGAGGTTGTCCAAGATAACTTGCAGATTTTCACGTGCCGTATTGACCTGCGCCATACTACTTTCCACAGTACTGCGTGCATCAGCCAGTTGTTGCGTCATCAATGCAAACGAACGCGTTAAACCGCCCAATTCGTCTTTACTTTGCAGCATGGCTTTGGGTGCTAAATCACCAGCCGCAACCTGACGCACGCCATCGGCCAACAGCAGCAAGGGTGCTGCCAGTTGTGCACCAAGAAAAACCGCCAACAACACTGCACTGAAAACTGCTAAAAACAAACTGAGCGTCAAAGTTCCAATGTACATGCGGCGCAAACCTTCCCGAGCTAAAGCACGGTTTTGATATTCCGCATTCGCTTGTGTTACGGCCAATGCATTGCTGACCAAGTTGGGGGGCAATAATTGACTGATTTGCAAATATCTGGGTTCATCTGAAATACCAAAACTGGTGCTTTCCACGGTAGCCAAGGCATTGATTTTTGCGGCGTTGGGAGTATTCGCCGGTTCAATCAAAATGGCATTACCAGCACCTTCGTCTAAACCTTCAACACTGGTTGTCACCCGCAATGATTTAGCTTTGCGCATTTGTACTGCTGTGGGTCGACTGATTGCGCCTAATTTGTAGCGCTGTTCGCCAGCACTGGCAATCAGCTGTCCAGAGCTGGACCAAAGCTGCACGTCCTGCGCGTTCATTTGCTCTCGTATGCGTTCAAGCTCTAAACTGGCTGTACCCTCTGGCATGCCAGACAATCGCGATGCTGCGGCACGTGCATCATTGGCCAATTCAGACGATAGAACATCCAGTGTGACACGTCCAAGGTTCAATCCTGCATCAAGTGCAGATTCAACCTTGACATCAAACCAACTCTCGATGGACCGTGAAACAAACTGGTAAGACACCACATAAATCAGAAGACCCGGTGCAAAACCAACCAATGAAAAAATCAGCGCCAACTTGACCAACAATTGGCTACCAAACTTACCTTGGCGCAAACGCATGATTAAACGCACCGCCATAAAGCCAATTAACACCAACAACAAACCAGCCACAACGATATTGAGCGTCAACAAGTAGCCATACGTATTTTCATATTGGGCGCGGTTATTGGTTGAAACCGTCAACAAAAACAGCAGCACCACCGTAATGATCACCACACTGGCAGCACCCAAACCCAATATCCATCTCACCGATGCAGAAGATCGAGTGACATGGCCTGCCAGGTTTTTAGATTGCAACCACTTGCTCATTTGATGCTCTCGGCCACAAACCGCAAACTTTTGCTGGTCTCGATGAGCCAATCATTGTTGCCAATGAGTCCGATTTGAAAAGGTCTAGGTAGTTCTGATAAATCTAATTTAAATTTAAAAACCAATGTGTGCACAGAAGTAGGATCTATTTCGGCAATATCGGCGATGCGCCAGCGGTTAAAACGTTTGATACTGGCAAGAGCATCATTCAAACTTTCAAAATATTGTGGCAAACTGACACCGCCTGCACCCACGTTCAAACGCCATCGCCGTGTCAATGACTGGTAACTCAATCGCATCACGCGACTGGCCACAGATATTTTTTTGTCGTACCAATACCAACGGTCACGTGTGATTTCGGTTTCCGCAATGAATATCAAAGGCACGCCTTTGATCAACGCATCTTCAACAATAGGCGACATTTCAAATGCGATTTGCGCATTCAAAAACAGCTCTGTTTCCGAGCGACTCAGTTGCATTGCACTGACGTTTGCATTTGAATTTTGAGCGCGCGCAGATCCAGCAACCAGCAAACTGGTCAGTAACAAGCTCAATGGTAGAAACCAAATAAGCAAAGACGCAACGATGCTACGATTTTGCTTTTTCAAGAAGGGCATAGAAAAATCCGTCATGATTCTCCAGCTTATTGTCATCGCTCGTGCCAGAATTTGCAGCAGGTTTGCCAATTAAATGGCCATACGAAGGCAAAAGCGTTGCATATTTGTTGCTAACTAAGAATTTATGAATCTGGTCCTGACCCTCTGCCTTGAAAACCGAGCAAGTACAGTACAACAAGCGCCCACCGGGTTGAAGGTGTTGCCAAAGCGTATTCAGCAGCTTCCACTGTATGCTGGCCAACTGTGCAATATCGGTCTCGCGTCTGAGCCAGCGACTGTCCGGATGACGTCGCACTATGCCAGAAGCACTGCAAGGTGCGTCCAACAAAATCGCATCAAACATAGCATGTCGAATTTCTTTGGGCCACGTATCAGGTTGTGCAGCATCAGCCACCAGAACTTTGGCTTTCAAGTTCAAACGTTTCAGTGTTTCATTGATTCTGTCGCAGCGCACAGGGTCAACGTCCATAGCCGTCACTTCACCGTCGCTTATCTCCAGCAAATGCGCCGTTTTACCACCAGGCGCGGCACACGCGTCTAAAATTCGCAAACCGCTTTGAGGCAAATCTTTGAGCAACAGAGGTGCTGCCAACTGCGCAGCAGCATCTTGCACCGAAACCACACCGTCTACAAATCCTGGGATCTGGATCACAGGCAGTGGTTTGGTCAATGTAATGCCGAAATCACCCACAATAGTTGCAGCAACATTTTCGTGATGTTCATCACTACTTTTGTCCCTATTATTTTTCAAAGCATCCGCATTTTTGAATCGTGAGAAATAATCCGACAATGACGATTTCCTGATGTTCACCCGCAGTGTCATCGGAGCGCGACCATTGCCTGCTTGCAATATCTGTTGCCAATTTTCAGGGTAGTCATTTTGCAATCGTTTAATCCACCACAAAGGATGATTCCAACGCCCGACCAAAGTCTTGATCGCCTGCTCCGTCAGAGCATCTTTCTCACGCAAATAGCGCCGCAAACACGCGTTGATAAACGCACTGCTACCCTTGGTTTGTGGATTGCGTTTGGCTGCTTCAACGGTTTGATCCACCAGTGTGAATGCGTCGTATTGGGGCGATTCTGCGGCTTCGATGTCGTTTGCATATTCATTTGAAAAAGCTGGTGCATCAAAACACATCAAAGACAAAGACACACACAGCAATGCATCGACTTGCGGCGACGGTGCACGTTTGGCCAACAGCGCGCGCAATGTTTGTGCTGTGCCCAGCCAGCGCCAAACATGAAAACTCAGAGCTTGCACACCTGGACGCAGTTGGGCATCTACTGCAGCAATGGCTGCTGTGCCAGATGTACCAGCCTGTACAGCCTGCACCACAGCGGCGGTACTTTGCAACTGTTTCCACAAGGGAATCATCATCCTTGCAGCACCCCACCCACTAAGCGCAATTGTCTATCGCAACGCGCAGCCAAGGTTTCGTCGTGGGTAACGACAACAAATGCTGTGCCATGCGATTTGGCCAATTGCAGCATCAAGTCAAAGACGGCATTGGCCGTGTTACGGTCTAAATTACCTGTCGGTTCGTCTGCAAGTACACATGCAGGCTGGGTAACCAGCGCCCTTGCAATGGCAACGCGTTGGCGTTCACCGCCCGACAACTCAGCAGGGCGGTGTTGCACTCGGTCTTTAAGACCCACACTTGCCAGCATATCAACTGCTGTTTTAGCCGCTGTAACAGTGCTTAAACGTCGAATCCACAAAGGCATGGCCACATTGTCTTGCGCACTGAATTCAGCCAGCAAATGGTGAAACTGGTAAACAAAACCCAAGTGTTGGTTACGCAGATGACCTATCTCCGCCTCGTTCAAATTGGCCAGTTCCTGACCTTTGAGAACCACCTTGCCCGTTGTTGGCGAATCAAGCCCGCCGAGCAAATGCAAAAGCGTACTTTTGCCAGAGCCTGAAGCACCCACAATGGCCAATATTTCACCTGCATGAACCTGTAAATCCACACCCTGCAGCACCGTGACATCCAACGGACCTTCGATAAATCTTTTTCCCAGATTGGTAGCAGACAAAACAATCTCATTCATAGCGCAAAGCCTCCGCAGGATTCATGCGGCTGGCACGCCAGCTGGGATACAGCGTGGCGGCGAAGGCCAAAATGAGCGCAATCACGGCGATGGGCAAAATATCCGCCATCTGCGGCTCGCTGGGCATGCGGCTCAAAAAATAGATGTCTTTGGGTAAAAAACTGGCATTGAACACACGTTCAATGAAGGGCACGATCACATCAATATTGAATGCCACGCCCAAGCCCAACAGCAAACCCGCGAATGTGCCAATCACCCCCACCGTTGCGCCTTGCACTACAAAAATGCCCATGATGCTTTTGGGGCTGGCACCCAGGGTGCGCAAAATGGCAATATCAGCACGTTTGTCTTGCACAGTCATCACCAAGGTCGATACCAAATTGAATGCAGCAACGGCCACGATCAGCGTCAAGATAATGAACATCATGCGTTTTTCAACCTGCACAGCTGCAAACCAGGTTTTGTTTTGCCGTGTCCAATCCCGCACCACCAAATTGCCAGTCAAACTGAGGCTTAAATCGCGTGCCACCGTACGTGCTTCGTGCAAGTCTTTGAGCTTTAATCGTATGCCGGTGGGACCTTCTAGACGGAATATTTTGGCCGCATCGTCAACATGCATCATCGCCAGTGTTGAGTCGTATTCAAAATGTCCTGAATCAAAAGTACCCACCACCACCAATTGCTTCATGCGTGGGGTTACGCCAGCAGGGGTCACCTGACCGCTAGGGGCTATCAATGTCACCAATTCGCCCTTGCTCACGCCCAATTGCCGCGCCAATTCATAACCCAGTACCACGCCAAATTCACCGGGCACCAAGGCTTTGATGACGTTCAAGTTTTGCGTGTTAGCCGCCAAGTCCGTCACTTGGCTTTCGGTGGTTGGGTCAATGCCGCGCACAATCGCGCCCTTCATGTCTTCGCCCCGCGCCAATAACGATTGTGTGGATATGAAACTTGATGCACCTACCACTTGTGGATGCGCACGCACTTCGGTCAAGGTGCGGTTGACGTCACTTAAAGCTTCGCCATTGCTGCTGAGAATCTCGATGTGCGACACCACCGACAACATGCGGTCGCGCACCTCTTTTTGAAAGCCGTTCATCACCGACAGCACAATGATCAAGGCCGCCACCCCCAAAGCAATGCCCAACATGGACACGCCAGAAATAAACGAAATAAAGCCATTGCGCCGCGTCGCACGCCCCGCACGGGTATAGCGCCAGCCAAGTTGGAGTTCGTAAGGGATTTGCATAAGTGCTTGATGGTAGCAGTACAAATGCGAATTTTCGAATCATACGGACGTAAAAAAGCCCACATGACGTGGGCTTTTAAGATGAGTCTTAAGAATTAACAGAATTAATTATTGCTTTATGTATGGAATTCCACCAGTCCACCATGCCGTAGGATTTTCGGAAGTAAACGAAGCGGCAACATATAAACCTGAACCATTCACAACAGCAAACCCTAAGTATCCAGAGCCGGGTGTTGTGGACGAATCATACTTATAAGAATCCACTGATTGACCTAAAAATGTTGCCTTGTTGCCAATTGTGTAGACGCCAGACTCTGTCGTTGTATCCGTACTTAACAAAATTGTGCATGCTGCATCTGAGTACTTTTTCGTATTAACAACAGTTCCTACCAATTGCGTTGCACTGAGCTTTGAAGCCGTCCTGGTGACCACTTCATAATTTCCAGCCCAAGCAAAGCATTGGCTTTTCCAAGTGCCTACATAAGGGTCAGCTACATCTGATGGTGCGGCATCACCACCACCACAACCAGCAATAGTAATAGCTGCAGACATTCCAAAAATAAATAACAATTTCAACTGAATCCGTTTGAGTTGGCCTAACATATGTCCTCCTTTTTAAAATTCATCAAATGAGATACAAAGCGTAAACTAGACTACGCAACAAGCCACTGGTAGTAACCCTTGAACTGAGCTCACTAAGTCTATACCTTTGGATATAGGATATCGTTTCTTTGCACCCGCACACCGTATTTCAGACCATGCACATCCTTATTCCATTTGCAGCTGCTACTTCACCCGATACCGACAAATGGGTACAAACCGTGCGCTTGCCCAATTTGAATCGGCTCTTGGCAACAATGCGATTAAGTCACAACGATGTGGGAACGGCAGAATCATATTCCCCACCACACGAACGCGCTTTGGCACGGCTACAAGGTTTAGCAACGACAGATGGATGCATCCCTTGGGCTGCGCAGCGAGCTATTTGCTTGGGTTTACCCAACGCACAAAGTACTGCATGGAGTTTTATCACGCTGTGCCATGCGCAAGTTGGCATGAACGATGTACAACTGCAAAATCCTGAGCTATTGCAAGTCACCGAAGCAGAATCTGAAACTTTGCTCAGCGACATGCAGCCCTACTTTGCCGAAGATGGTATGGCCCTGCACGCATTGACAGACTTGCCCAACACATGGCTGGTCAGTGGCGAACCTTTGCGTGGCATGCACACCGCTTCACTTGACCGTGTCATCGGGAAAAACATCGATGCATGGCAAGCCAAGGGTGAACATTCCAGCAAAATTCATCGCTTGCAAAACGAAATGCAAATGCTGCTCTATACCCACAAAATCAACACTGCACGCGATCGGACAAAAAAGCCAAACATCAATTCAATTTGGTTTCATGGCATTGGCGAAAGTTGCCAAACAAATCCTAATGAGCAAAGTTCAATGTCTCAGGTGCTGATGTTAAGAAACCTGGCCAACGCCGCATTCGACCAAGACTGGCATGCGTGGGCAACAACTTGGCAAGAACTGGATGCCACCGTAGGCGCAGACCTGCTAAGCCGCGCAAACAATGGTGAACCAGTTAGCCTAACCCTGTGCGGTGAACACACTGCATTAAGCTTTGAGCCCAAACCCGCCAGCGCATTGGCACGTACTATAGACAAAGTTATATGCTTTTTAGGCCTCAATCCGGCGTATTTATTGCCTAAAGTGCTATTTAATTTATAGCATATAACAACCAAACCATATTCATGAAAATCACCACCCGCGATGTTCCTCCACGTGCTGCTTGGGCGCTTGAGCAGGCGGGGGTGCATCCGTTGTTGGCGCGTTTGTATGCTGCGCGGGGGGTAGGTAGCAAAGAACAACTGGACGATGGCTTGGCGCTGTTGTTGCCGCCCGCTGGCTTGAAGGGCGCTGTGAATGCGGCTGTGTTGCTGGCAGATGCGATTGCAAAGAACAAGACGTACTGTGCATTGTGGCGGACTACGACTGTGATGGTGCGACGGCATGCGCGGTGGCCATTCGGGGCTTGCGCTTGTTGGGTGCAAAGCATGTGAGCTATATCGTGCCCGACCGTGTGGTAGACGGCTATGGGCTGACCGCGCCCATATCGCAGCGCGTGAAAGACAGCGGTGCGGATGTGCTGATCACCGTGGACAACGGCATTGCTAGTTTTGAAGGCGTAGCCACTGCCAAGGCGCTGGGTTTGCAGGTGCTGGTGACGGACCACCACTTGCCAGCGCTGGTCAATGGAGATGTTCAGTTGCCAGACGCGGATGTGATCGTCAACCCCAACCAGCCTGATTGCTCGTTTGAAAGCAAGTCCATTGCGGGTGTGGGGGTGATGTTTTATGTGCTGCTGGCGCTGCGCTCAGAGTTGCGCTTGCGGGGTATTTTTGATTCAAAAAATCAACCTAAATTGGACGCACTTTTGCCACTGGTTGCACTGGGTACAGTGGCCGATGTGGTGAAGCTGGATGCCAACAACCGCCGACTGGTGGCGCAAGGTTTAAAGCGCATTCGAGCTGGTGTGTTGCCTGCAGGTATGGCGGCCTTGTTCGCAGCTGCAGGACGCAAGCCCCAAACCGCAAGCAGTTTTGATTTTGGGTTCGCCTTAGGCCCACGCATCAACGCAGCGGGGCGTTTGAGCGACATGACGCTGGGCATTGAATGTTTGTTGACCGACGACGCAGGTCGTGCCGATGAGCTGGCGCGCACACTGGATGGCATCAACCGCCAACGCCGTGATTTAGAAGGCGGTATGCGTGAACAAGCATTCATGATGGCGGAATCACTGTTTGAAGAAGGTGACGATGCACCGCCAGCCGTCTGTGTGTTTGACCCAGATTTTCACGAAGGTGTGGTGGGCATTGTGGCCTCGCGTCTGAAAGACAAATTGCACCGCCCCAGTTTTGTGTTTGCGCGTAGCGGTGCAGCAGGCAAAGAAAATGAACTCAAAGGTTCAGGCCGCTCTATCGCAGGCTTTCATTTGCGCGATGCTTTGGACTTGGTTGCCAAGCGCCAACCCGGCGTGCTCTTGCGATTTGGTGGGCATGCCATGGCAGCGGGTTGCACAATTTTGGAAGAGAGATTTGATGAATTTGAAGCCGCGCTGTCGCAAGTCGCGGCCGAATGGTTGGATGCGGAGCTACTGACCCGCACCATCACCACCGACGGTGCATTGGACCCCAATTACCTGCGCCTTGATTTGATTGACATGCTGGAACGCGAAGTGTGGGGTCAAGGTTTTGCAGCGCCCACATTCAGCGAAGAAGTGGAAGTGCTGTCGCAGCGCATTGTGGGGCAAAACCATTTGTCGCTGAAACTGAAACACCAGGGCCAACCCATCGACGCCATGTGGTTTGGCCACACTGAACAATTGCCACCCAAAGTGAAGCTGGCTTTTCGCCTGGATGCAGCAGAATGGAACGGCAGACGCACCATCAAGTTTTTGATTGAGGGTGTTGAGAGTTATGTATAAAATCAGCCTCTAGCCGGCGTATTGATTGCCTAGTATGCTATTAAATATATAGCTATCTAGCTTTTAGACCAAATTGACTTATTTGACCCACTCTTCGGAGCGCTGCCACAGCTCACGGGCCAAGGCTTGATCTTGTGCCAAGGTAGAAACCTCTTTGGTTTTGCAACTGTCGTAATACAAACCAGTTTCGCGTGCTAGATCGGGCGAGGTGGCGCAGTATATTGATGTTTCCGCTCCTTGCTCGGGCGTGATCATGTTGCGCTTGATCCATGAACGAAATGGCCAAGGTACTGCGCGCCAAACATCGGTGGCGACAACGCCTGGATGCAATGCATAAGTGGTCACACCAGTACCCTGCAGTCGGCGTGCCAGCTCGGCGCTGAAAAGCACATTGGCGAATTTAGATGTGCAGTATTCAGGGTAACCCGAAAACGAGCGGCGTTTCTGGCGCAAGGCATCCCAATCAAAACGCTGGGCTTTGTAGTGTGCACGGCTGGCCACCGTCACAACGCGTGCGGGTGCACTGGCTTGGAGTTTGGATAGCAACAACTGTGTCAACAAAAATGTGCCGACGTGGTTGACACCAAAGGTCATCTCAAACCCCTCCTGCGTCAAACCCTTAGCGCCTGCCAAACCGGCGTTGTTCACCAAAATGTGCAGCGGCAAATTCAACGCTATAAATGAGCTGGCGCAAGCGCGGATAGACGCAAAATTACTGAGCTCTAGCGGGATGAAATCAACTTTTGCTTGGGGTGACTCAGTGCGAATTTCATCCAGTACGGGCTGTGCGCGCTCCTGATTTCGTGCGGTGATGACGATGTGTGCACCCCGCTTGGCAAGTTCGCGTGCTGTCACACGGCCAATGCCCGTGTTGGCACCGGTGATCAGTGCAACTTTGCCTTGAAGATCTTGCGCCAATTTAAACTTCGCCGCCAAATTTCTTGATTAGATTGTCAATGTATTTGTCAACCAACTTTTCAAATTCACCTTCCACGATGGGTGCCACCACCATCTTCATCAAACTTGGCAAGGGCACGTCAACAGTGCCGTTCAATTTCAGCTCGATGCCGGTGGATGTTTTGTTGTCGGTAATTTTCCAATTACCGGCGACTTGTGCGTTACCAACCCCTTTGACAGGTGTCCACACCACTGTGCCTTTGGCTTTGTTGCTGACGTATTTGCTGGCGTAAATGGTTTGAATGTTGACTTTTTCAGTGCCCACTTTGGCCATTTCCCATTGGTATGCGCCACCGCCTAAGTCAGTGAGTTTTTCAAGTTTTGGAAAATGACTCGCAGAGGTAGGTACGTCGGATAAAACCGCAAAAACATCCGCCGCCTTGGCTTTGACGTTGAGTTCGTATGCAAGATCGATAGCGACGGTGATGGCCATGAATAGCTCCTAATGAGATGGGTTTGTAAGTGTATTGCTGACTAAGACTTCATCATACTTCGCACCACCAAGAGTGGCAACCTTAGCAAAAACCCTAGGAACAATCGGGTGTGCATCCAGGTCAGCAACACATTGTCGCGCAGGTAACGAAAGTGCGAAACACCGCCTTCCCCCGCGCTGATGTAACGCACGGGTGCTGCGATGTTGATGGGTTTCACACCGTGCCAACACAAACGCACCACTGCTTCCGGATCAAAATCAAAATGCCGCATCCATGGTTGATACCGCATCACTTTTTGCAAGGGTGCTATGGGGTAGACACGCATGCCAAACAAGGAATCACCAATGCCTGCCCACAGTGTTTCTAAATTGGCCCACCAATTCGACACCTCTCTGCCCTTCACTCGCAAGCTGGGCGCACTGGCATCAAACACCGGCTTACCCAATACCATGGCAGTCGGTTGGGCGATTGACGCTTGCATGAATGCCGGTATGAAATCGGCTGGATGTTGACCGTCAGAATCCATGGTTAAAGCATGCGTAAAACCCGCTTGCGCGGCCATGGTAATGCCATGCAACACGGCTGCCCCTTTGCCTTGGTTGCGTGGTAATTCGATGATGCGCAAGCCCGCATCGCTTTCAGCCATTTCATTCAGAGCGGCTGGCGTGCCATCGGTACTGCCATCAATCACCACCCAAACAGGGTTCCAGTATTGCCTGGCCGCACGCACTGTTTCAAACACCAAAGCGCCAGGGTTGTAGCTGGGAATGATGACGAGGTGTGTTTTGGAAACGTCGTTGTGGCTACTTTGCATTTGATTTGCCTAAGGAACCAGTGGGATGAAAAGCCGAACCTTTGACCAATTCATTGGCAAAGTAATCATGCAACTCTGTCATAAAAGCTTGCGTGTTGGTGGGTGGGTCAAAGCGTTTGCCCAAACGAATGCGATAAGCAATTGGCATGGGTGCTTTTTTAAACAATGGCCAGCCTTTGCGCAGGTATTGCGAATCTGTTTCGATCAGTACCGTTTGCACGGGTACTTGGCCTTTGTTGGCGATGATGCCAATGCTGCCACTAAAAACATTAACGGGGTCTTGCGTGGTGCGAGTGCCTTCTGGGAACAACAACAAATGGCTGCCATTTTGAAAATCTTCAACCGCACTGTGCATCATGCCGCGCAAGGGTTCACTGCCAATGTAGCGCGCCAAACGCGATCCAGCACCTAAAAAAATATTGCGTTTCAGACTGGTTTTCATCACACAGGCCACATTGGGCAAACGCGAAATTACCATCACCGCATCCAAAATACAGGGGTGATTGGGGGCAATGATCATCGGTCCTTCACCACGCAAGGCATCCAAAGCTGAAATGTCAAAATGCACACGCCGCGATGCACTCAAGCTTTTGATATACAAATTAAATGCCGCCATGATGACCCAACGACCCAAGGGTCTGGCCCATTTGTCAGGCAGTATGGGGTTCAGCACCATGGCAAACGGCGTCCAAGCCAAACACAACACGCCCAACCAAGTTAGGCCCAGGTAGAGGACAGCGTAGTCATAAACAGCGACCAGTTTGCGCATCACTTGTATAGTTGCCGAAATATGATGTGTTTAGGCTGTGAACAGATTGCCGTCTTTAGGCAACTGAATGTTCTTCTTGCGCATGCGCCATGCTTGGAAAGTGCGTTTCATATTCAAAAAAGAACCGGTGTAATAAATCACTTTCAGCATGAAGATGGAAGGGCCTGTGGGCGTTTTCCCATAAACATCGCCAGCCAACACTGACAGCAAAGCTTCTTTCACCCTGAATGGATTGGCAGGGTTCATGAACAAATCGCGCATGGTGGGGTTGGTGACGCGGTAAATAAACCATGAAAAAACTTTAGGCCCTAGGCGTGCCCGTTCATCATATTTTTTTAACGCTGCTGCTGATTGCTCTGGATGACGTAAACATGTATCAACAGCATCAGCAGCATCAAAAGCATTTTGCATGGCCAGCATCACACCCGATGAAAAGACCGGGTCAATGAACGCAAACGCATCACCCAACATCAAGTAATTTTCACCATGGTTGCGCTCGCACAAGTACGAAAAATTACCTGTTGCCTCAACCTTTGTTTCCATCTTGGCGTTTTCCAAGCGTTTGACCAGGCGCGGGCACATGGCAATGGTGTCTTTGAAAAATTCTTCTAACGATCGCTGGCCACGTGTCTTCAGGTAATAAGGCCAGGTCACTGCACCAATGCTGGTCAAACCGTCAGACAAAGGTATGTACCAAAACCAACCATGATCAAACCAAAATATGGTGATATCACCAGCTTGTTTGCCTTCTAACCTGGCTGCACCAGAAAAATGCGCATAAACAGCCGTGCTGTTGTGTTTTTTATTGCTTTCTTTGATCTTGAAACGATTGCCTAAAAAAGTATCGCGCCCAGATGCATCAATGACAAAACGCGTGTTCCAGGTAGCAATTTGTCCATTTTCGTGCTTGGCCTGTACGCGTGCGCCTTTGCCATCTTGCAAAAACACGACTTCATTAACTTGACATCCCTCAATTACATTGGCGTTTTTGGTGGAGGCATTGCGAATCAATATTTCATCAAATTCTGCTCGTTTCACTTGATAAGACATGGGCATGGTTTTATCCCATGCATCGGCAAATTCAATCGATTGTTCATGATCATGCACGGGGGAAACAAATTGTGCACCCCACTTTTCCATGCCAATGGCTTTGACCTTGTCAGCCACGCCTAATTTCTCAAGCAAGGGTAGATTGGCTGGCAACAGCGATTCGCCAATGTGAAACCGAGGGTGATGTGCCTTTTCAAGCAAGGTCACTTTATAGCCTCGCTCTGCCAGCAAGGTTGCCGAGGTAGAGCCTGCAGGTCCGCCACCAATCACCAATACATCGCATTCCATTGGTTTGACTGCGTCTTCCCGCATTGGGCTTGTGGCACTGATCGTGCCTGGATTGCTGTTCATATTATCCCTACACCGTTTGTTGATAATTGATTTTAGCCCACACAAGCAGAACAGACGCTTATCAAGCGCTATACCATTTGATATAGATTAATTTATTTGGCAATCAATTCGTGTGTATGCAAATTGGGCACAAGTTGCTCTTCCGTCATTTTCGCGCCTGGAACGGTTTTGCGCGCAAAAATACTGTACATCGTTGGTACAACGAAAATGGTGAGTAAAGTTCCCAAAGACATGCCACCCACAATTACCCAACCGATTTGCGAACGACTCTCAGCACCCGCTCCAGTTGATAAAGCAAGTGGTAATGCTCCCAAAACCATAGCGCCAGTGGTCATCAAAATAGGTCGCAAGCGCTGTGAAGCAGACTTCGTAATAGCATCGACCATACTCATACCACCGTGTCGCAACTGGTTGGCAAATTCCACAATCAAAATACCGTGTTTTGTAATCAACCCAACCAAGGTGATCAGACCAATTTGCGAATAAACATTCAGCGAGCCACCTGAGAACTTTAGCGCTAACAAGGCGCCAATCATGGACATGGGCACAGACAACATGATGACGAAGGGGTCAATGAAACTTTCGAATTGCGCGGCCAAAACCAAGAAGATAAACAGCAATGCCAGTGCAAATACGATTCCCAGCGATCCTTGTGAATTTTTGAATTCGCGCAAACTACCGTTTAAATCCGTGCTGTACCCCGGTTTCAGCACTTTTTTGGCAGTTTCATCTAAAAATGCCAATGCCTGCCCTTGTGAATAGTTGGGTGCCAAATTAGAAGTAATCGCTACTGCGCGACGCTGACCGAAATGGTTCAAATCACGTGGTGCCACTGACTCTCGCACTTTAACCAAGGTGGAAAGTGGAATCATGGCATCGTTGCGTCCGCGTACAAAAATTTTGTCAATATCATCTGGGGTATCCCGTCCTGTTGCCTGGGTTTGCACCACCACATCAAATTGCTCTGCATCACGTTTGTAACGCGTCACATTCCTGCCACCCAACATGGTTTCAATCGCACGTGCAACCACTTCCACACTCACGCCCAAATCTGCCGCTTTGGCGCGGTCCACATCAATTTTGAGTTCAGGCTTATTCAATCGCAAATCGATATCAGGACTCAAAAATCCGGGATTCTTAGCAATTTCGTCCATGAATTGACGTGCCGTTGCACTCAAGTTTTGGTAGCTTTCAGATGTCACAATGACAAAATTAATGGGGCGCTCTCTAAAGCCTTGCCCCAGGGAAGGTGGTGTAATCGGAAAGGCCGTGACACCTGCTAAGCGGGCAAAACTTGGTTGCATTTCACGTGCGATTTCGATTGTTGATTTTTGCCGCTTATCCCAATCCACAGCTCGATAGAAAACATTGGCTTGTGATACCGTGGGATTACCCGCAGTCACAAATATTCGGTCAAATTCCTTGTACTTTTCGCCATCTCTTTCAAGTGCATTCACATACTTTGATGTGTAATCCAAAGTGGCTCCGTCTGGAGCATTCACCACCGCCAGAATCACACCGCGATCCTCCAAAGGTGACAGCTCACTCTTCATATTGGGGAAAATTTGATAGATGGAAAAAGCGCAAATGGCCATCACACCCAGCACAATCCAGCGGGCGTGCCAAAAGGTTTGCTTAAACCATGAATCCGATCCAGATGTTGCAGTCAAAGCAACATCTTTGGGCTTGACCAAGTGCCGCAACAACTTTGTATAACCGTTGGTCAAAGCTGTTAAAAATCGCTCCATACTGCGATCAAACCAATTAGGGTTAGGGTTGTGTTTGAGCAAAAGAGAACACATCATGGGCGAAAGCGTTAAAGCCACAAAACCCGATACAACCACAGCGCCGGCCAATGCCAAGGCAAACTCCACAAACAACCGTCCCGTTCTGCCCGGTGTAAAGGCCAGCGGTGCATACACGGCAACCAATGTGACTGTCATGGTTAACACGGCGAAGCTCACTTCGCGCACGCCTTTGATCGCCGCTGAAAATGGGTCTAAACCTTCTTCGATATGTCGGTAAATATTCTCCAGCACCACAATGGCATCATCCACCACCAGCCCGATAGCCAGCACCAGTGCCAACAAGGTCAAAGTGTTGATGGTGAACCCAGCCAAGGCCATCATGGCAAAAGAGCCAATCAAGCTCACAGGAATAGTGATGATGGGAATAATTGACGCGCGCACGTGTTCGCAAGAAGACAAATATAACCAAAGCCACCAGCACGATGGCTTCAATGATCGTTTTGAAAACATTGCTGATTGATCGTTCAATAAAAACCGAGTTGTCGTTTGCCACATCAATGGTCATGTCTGCCGGCAGATCTGCTTTGAGCTTGGGCATCATGTCCCGCACGCCTTTTGACAAAATCAATGGATTGGCAGTTGCTTGACGGATCACACCCACCGAAATGGCTTGTTTGCCATTCAGACGAACCGAGCTGCGCACATCAGCAGGCCCTTCTTGTATGCGCGCCACATCTCGCAATTTCACAGGAAAGCCATTGACGGTTTTAATCACAATCTCTGAAAATTGCCCCGCCTTTTCTAAGCTGGTTTGCGAGGTCACACTGAATTCGCGGGTGTTGGATTCAATGCGTCCTGCAGGAATTTCGATGTTGTTGCGACGGATTGCATCCTCTGCATCTTGGGTGGTCAGTTTGTAGGCTGCCAACCTATCGGGGTCCAACCAAACGCGCATGGCGTATTTGCGTTCGCCAAAAATGCGCACATCAGCCGCACCTGTCACTGTTTGCAAACGTGGTTTGACGATGCGGTTGAGCAAGTCATTGATTTGCAGCGGGCTTAAAGTTTCACTGGTGAATGCCAACCAAATGACAGGAAACGCATCGGCTTCAACCTTGGCAACAACTGGTTCATCAATCGCTTGCGGCAAACGACTGCGCACACGGGCAGTACGGTCACGCACTTCTGCAGCTGCGGCATCGGCATCCTTTTCTAAACGAAAACGCACGCTGATCTGCGCTTGCTCAGCACGACTCACCGACGTAATCACATCCACCGCATCAATGCCAGCGATGGAATCTTCCAATGTTTTGGCAATTTGCGATTCAACGACTTCGGCCGACGCACCAGGGTAACGCACGCTCACCGTCACCACAGGCTCATCGATTTTCGGGTATTCACGTACCGAAAGCCGTGTAAAACTCACTGCCCCAATCAGCAACACAAGCAAAGACAGAACCGTCGCTAAGACGGGGCGACGTATGGATGTTTCAGAAAGCTGCATTGGGTTTTCCTCTGCCCTCGCGGGCTCCAGGTTTCATACCACCTCCTCCACTGCTCACATTTGAAGAACCAGCCAATTCCATGCAAGGGTTGGGGCCTGATACGGGTTTACCTAGCGGCTTTCCTGGTGGGTTTCCTAGTGAGTGGGTTGCCTTGGAGATTGGCAGGTGCTTTTGCCGCATCAGTAGATGGCGTTGATGCCGATGTTGGGGCAGAGGGTGGATTGCTTGGTGCACCACCTGCGCCTGGTCTACCCCCACCCGAACCACCTGCTCCAGCACCTCTACCCAATTCAATAACTTTCACAGCAGTACCATCTTTTTGAACACGTTGTTGCCCTGCGGTCACCACTTCATCGCCTTCGCTCAAACCTTCCAAAATCTCAACCTTGCCCGGTTTGCGAATACCCACTTTCACCTCAACACGTTGGGTTATCTTGCTGCCTTTTTCTGCACCTTCAACAAGCTTGATGACAAACTGTTTATTCCCTTGCGGAACGATGGCTTCTTCAGGTATGACCTTGGCATTGTCGCGTTCACCAAACACCGTATTCACCCTTGCAAACATGCCCGGACGCAACTGAAACTGGCGATTGTCAATACACGCCCTTACACCCACTGAACGCCCGTTGGCATCGACCAATGGGTCAATCGCCTGAATGACGGCTGTGAATTTTCTTCCAGGTAAAGCGTCTAAATCAATTTGTGCTTTTTGGCCTTTCTTGATTTTGTTTTGCAAACGCTCGGGTAAGCGGTAATCGACAAAAACCGCCGCAATGTCTTCGATGTTGACAATATCACCGCCATCTTTCAAATAGTCACCCACATTCACTGCGCGAATACCAGTCATGCCATCGAATGGCGCTTTGAGGCTCAAACGTGCAACTGTGGCTTGCGCCAAGGCCAATTTGGCTTGCGCCACTTCCATGTTGGCTGCGCTTTCGTCTAATGATCGCTTGCTGACAAAGTTTTGCGCCACCAACTCTTGATTGCGTTTGTGATTGGCTTGCGCAATCGATAACTCGGCTTGGCTTTGTTTCATTTGTGCCAATGGCAGTTGGTCGTCAAACTGCACCAGCAATTGTCCCTTGCGTACACGATCGCCATCTTTGAAATTCAATGCTGTGATACGACCACTCACCTCTGGGCGTAACATCACACCTTGCCGCGACTTTAAACTGCCTACCGCTTGCGTTTCGTCTGTCAGTTTGATGATTTCAACTTTTGCGGATTCAACATTGGGGGCTCTTGCTGCCGGTGCTGCACCTGCTGCGTTGGATGAACCCGATGCTCCAGAGGAAGCTGAATTACCCGACTGTCCACCACCAGAATTGCTTGCGCCAGCACTTGCTGCGGATGGTGTAACGGCACTGGCTTGTTCGCTTTGTGCAGGCTTATTTTGGTACCACCATGCTGCGCCCGATGCCGCAGCGATTCCTAGAATGGCGACCAAGGGATACAATTTTTTAGAAGTCATGCGTTTGTCTCGTGAAAATTATTGTTTGTTGTTAATCGTTTAGCTTCAAAAATCAGAAAATAAAGTGTATCCAGCAAGCAAAATTGCGCTATCCAGTGAGACCCTACTTTACATGCACTTTACATAGTTCTCAGATCGACGCCATCATTTGTTCTACCCCTCGATTGGCGCCGAGGACCACGTGGATCGGCTTGCCGGTCGTCTTCTTGACCTGCTCCAGCATCGGCACGATGCCGGGGTGGGCGCAGCCGACCACGACCACGAGACCGCGCGGCGTGTCGACGAGGAGCGCCTGCTCCCACGCCTCGTCGATCGACACCACACCCGTCGCGGACCGCTTCCTCGAGGAGAACTGCATCGGTGCCGCGATGGCGATGCCGTCGAAGAGCGACATCGACTTCTCCACGGCCACCGGCACCAGCCCCGCCGCAGTGAAGCGCCGCCATGGTCTGGCCGTAGGGCGCGAAGCTGTGCGGCGTGTAGACGTTCGTGCCCTTGGGTGCGGCCAGCCCGCCGGCTCCCTCGGTGTGGTCGCCGTGAAAGTGCGAGATGACGACGGCCTGGATGCGGCTCGCGTCCACCTTGAGCACCGCGAGGTTGTCCCGGAGCACCGCCGGGTCGCCTCCGGTGTCGAACAGCACCGTCCTGCCGTGGGCCTCGACCAGGGCCGCGAACCCCCAGGCGGCCCTGAGGCCTCGCGTGGCGGCCGTGTTGTCGTACAGGATCGTGATGCGCGCGGCCGGATCGCCGGCCACGGCGGGCGCGGCGAAGGCGACTACGAGCAACGAGGCTGACAGGAGTCGGCAGGACATGAGGGTCTCCTCTTTCAGGGTATACGACCGTCGGGCCCGCCAGTTCCGCGAAATCCGGCGTGACGGTCGCCCCTCGCTCGGAGGGAGGTGCGCTCCCCACCCATACCCGCAGGCGTGGGCACCGGTGCGCCGCCCGGCCCGGCGTGGTCCCCCGGTCCCCTCCCGCCACGTCGTGCCAACAACGCTGGCGCTACCTCTCCACACTGGCCCGCACGATCCCGGGCGGCGCCAGCCGGTCGTGCTCGCCGTATACTCCATTCATGCAGCCGGTGACCCATCGAGAGGCCGAGGCACGCGGGCTGGCCCTCCACGCGGAGGTGGCCCGCCGGGTGCGCTCCGAGCCGGAGCTGGTGGCACAGGCGCGTCGCCGGCTCGAGGGGTGGGTCGAGCGCGGCGCCCTCGCGCGGCCGTGGGCCCAGGCCTGGGCGGATGTGCTGGCGAAGCCGGTCGACGAGATCATCGCCGTCCTCACCGATCCCGGCGAGTGGGCGTGCAGCCTCCGGCAGAGCTCCGCCGTTTGCCGGCGCCCTCGACCCCCGCACCCGATGGGCGATCCTGCGCCGCGTGCAGGGAGAGGTCGTCATGAGGCGGGCCGAGCTTGACCACCCGGCGGGCTCGCCGAGCACCACATCAGGTCGGAGAAGGCGCGACTCTTCTGGACGTCGTACACATTTGGTCCACCACACCTGGCACGATCAGACGATCGGTTGCAGTGCCAAGCGTGGTGGACCAGACACCCGCTTCAACTCCCGCGGCCGGCACCCCGGCTCATCGTCCGGGGTGCCGCGCCCGCCCGTTACTTCGTGGCCGCTCCGGCTTCGTCAGCTTGGCCAGCGCGTCCTTGCCGCTCGTGCTCTTGGGGTTGAGGGTGAGCGACTTCTCGTACAACTTGATCGCCTTCTCGGTGTGCCCAGCCTTGAGAACGGCCTCGGCCAGGCTGTCATAGACGTTCCACGAGTCGGGGTACAGCTTGGCGTTGAGCTTGAACATGGTGATTGCCTGGTCGACCTTGCCGTCGCCGAGGAAGCGGTACCCCTTCGTGTTGATCTCGGCCTCGCTGAAGAAGAACTGGCCCTGCTTCTTGTCGCGGTCGTCCAGCACGGCCCGGACATCCGCCTCGCTGGCGCCCGAGTTGACGAGCGCGAACAGCTTCTCCGCGGCGGACTGCTGCTTGGTCACGCCCTTCCAGATCTCGTTGATCGTGCTGGAGTTGTTGCGGGCCGAGCAACCGGGGCTCTTGGCCAGGTCGGGGAACCGGTCCTCGAGCTTGTAGTCCGCCTGAACCTCGGCCAGGCTCTTGCCGTCCTTGATCTCCTGGTTGACCCCGTCCCAGAGCGCTCGCACATAGTTGACCCTGGCCTCGGCGCCCTTGAGCGACAGCTCGCCGTTCCAGTGGCCGGGCACCAGCAGCTTGATGCGGTTCTTCTGGGCCAGAATCAGATCCCAGTTGGCGAGCCACGTCGGGAAGTCGTGGGCAATCCCGTCCCGGGCCCCGAACGAGGCCAGGCACCCCGGCGTCTCGTTGAGCCAGGTGTCGGCCATCGTGTCGCCGGTCAGCAGCAGGCCCTGCTCCGGGACGAGAATCGCGATGTCGCTCGAGGAGTGCATCCCACCGATGAAGTACATGTCGAAGGTGGTGTCGCCCATGCGCATGGTGTGGCGGTCGGCGAACGTCTTGGTGGGCGGGACCAGCTTGATGCCGGCCTTCTGGGCCTCCAGGTTCAGGCG
This sequence comes from uncultured beta proteobacterium, assembly GCA_963841045.1. Classification (GTDB taxonomy): domain Bacteria; phylum Pseudomonadota; class Gammaproteobacteria; order Burkholderiales; family Burkholderiaceae_C; genus Aalborgiella. Next base: position 365,988 of record CAWJBD010000003.1, read on the forward strand.
ATGGAAGGTCACGTGTTCCTTCAGCTTGGCTGCCTCCACCGAGCCCGCGTCGAGCTTGGCCAGCTTCTCCTCCGAGGCCTGGATTGCCTTGGAGAGCCACTCCGTCACCCGCTGGGCGTCGGCCGACCTGGCGGCCATGGCCGGACCGACCTTCTCGTGGCCAACGATCGTGCAGTCCTCGTAGATCGCATTGCCGCCGGTGTGATCGCCATGCTCGTGGGTGTTGATCAGCACCTTGAAGTCGGTGCGACGGAGGCGCGGGCGATGACCTTGCGCAGCTCGGCGTCCACCTTCGGCACGCCGATGGTGTCGACGACCACGATGCCCTGGGACGTCGCGAATGCCACCGGGGCAGTCGACGAGATGTGGTCGCCGACCCAGACGCGGATCACCTTCGGGGTGAGCCTCTTGACGTGCAGGGGCAACCCCGCGACCGTCTCGGCGGCGCCCCATGAAGCAGCCGTCAGCCCAAGCACTGCGGTAATGAGCCACACTGTCCTTCTCACTGTCGTCCTCCTCGCTGCGCGAATCGCGCGGTATGACCGCTGGGAGTCACGGCCGGCCTCCTGGGAGTGGTTGAGCTCGGCGTTCACACCCCCTCTACGGCAGCCGGGAGAATCGGGTTGCTCGTTTGTTACAAGTCGTTACAGATCTGGACATCCTTGTCACGTGTGGCCTCGTGTAGACGCATAGGGGCACGTTGTCGAATGCTGTTGATGGTGCAAACACTCCAATCCGCCCTGACCGGGTAACGTGGATCAGCGCCAGACCCCTCGTCCACGGCGTCCTGCGACTGACCAACATCGACTCCACCGTCTTCCGTACCAGGGAAGTGGGAAGCGTTCGCCAGGTCTCGGATGGTCCGGGCAGGGTGGTCAGCCGTACCTGGACACCGGGGAGAGACGGTGGGGCCAGCCGCGATATCGCGTTGGGAGTGCCGGCCACCGCTCGCCGCGTCGGGCCCAGGTGCAGCTCGAACGGTGCGGCGGACCGGATACCGCAACGTTCCGTCGGCCACCCGTCGATCCTGCGCGCGATGACACGAGTGCATCGATCCTCTAGACTCCAGCCCTGCGCCGGCGGGTCCGCGCACCTCGAGATCTGCACGAGCGGCAGCGGTTGATGCAAGGCTGGATGACGCAGCCACTCGGAACGCCTTCTCGACTCCGGTCGCGACCGGCCAATGGAGGTTCTTGTGGTGACGAGAGTTGGTGCCGTTATCCCCGTCCTCTTGCTTTGCTGCTTCGCCTTGGGCGCGGCGACCGCGACTGCGGGGTCGTACTACAAGGAGATCCAGAGTGGAGTGGCCAACCCGATCCCGGACAAGGAGTTCAAGAAGCTCGAGTCGGCTGCGGTCAAGGACTTCACCAACCCCGAGGCCCGCGACAGCTCGTGCTGGCCTTCGCTCCCACCTCGGAGAAGGTCTGGGCAATCATCTACGGGGAGGCATTCTGTCTCATGGTTCGATCCGAGGAGCAGCGCCGCGACATGGGCTCCCGGCTCTTCTCCACGTACGATGCGACGCTCGTCATGACAGAGAAAGGGGCATCGGTCTCGATGTGCACCGGAGGGACCCCCTCCGCGAGCGGTGTCCCGTTCGAGTCACAGTACGAGATGTCCTTCCTGATGGGCTCGATGCCATTCGTCATGAAGGGAAACCTCAAACCGCTGACGATTCCAACCCTCGCTCAGATCCGCGAGCAGCAGCTCCGGGGCTGGAAGGAAACGGGCCTGCCGGAGACGGAGCTCGTCAAGTGGCTCGGACAGGTTGTCGCGGCCGGTCACTTCGAGGCCTACAACTACTGGCTCTTCCAGGATGCGCGCCCACAGGAGTTCGAGACCTGGAAGGCATCCAGCCCCTCACTGCTCGCACCCTGGCTCGAGTGGTTCCAGTCGCACCCATTTCAGCCCGACAAGCCGGACTTCCACCGGATCTACCCCAGGTGATGCCCACCGATGCCACGTCACCCGGAAGGGCTGGCCGCCGTGGGGCTCCACCGAACTCATGCAGGGCGTGAGCGAGGTGTTCTGCTACGGTACTGCCGTGGTCGTGCAGGCCGGGTAGCGTGATTTCGACCCTCGTCCTCCTGGCTGCACCCATCCTCGCGCCGCCTGCCGGCGCACCTTCACCGTGCGCGGACCGCGGGTCGATCGTCCTCGTGCTCACCGTGCCCCACGAGCTGCACCTGTGCCTGAACGGGCTGGTGGTCAAGAGCTTCCCCGTGGAGCTTGGCCGGGGCGGGGTCGGCAAGACCCGCCAGGGGGACGAGAAGGTGCCGCTCGGCGCGTACCCGCTGGGCCGCGGCCGGCCCTCGACCTACTTTCACACCTTCATCCCGGTGGACTACCCCACGGCGGCCCAGCGGCGCGCCGGCTACACCGGCGGCACCATCGGCATCCACGGTCCGCTGCAGATCCCGCCGGGCACCGACCTGGTCCGCCCCACCGGCGACTGGACCCTCGGCTGCATCGCCCTCCCGACCGAGTCCGCCGTCGATGAGGTCGCCCGCTGGATCCGCGCCGAGGGCGTCACGCGCATCGTCATCGAGTGACCGCATGTGCCTCCCGTGAGGGGGGCAGTGGCAATGCACTGCGCGGTGGGTTTCCGGCACTAGGTCTTCAAGTGTGGACACGCCTGGACGACCTGCCCCTCGCCCGGTTCGAGTTCCATCCTGTAGCGAGTTTCGTCAATAACGCTGGACGTGGTACTCATCCTCATCTACTCATCCTCATCCTCATCTCAGGTCCCTGGTGGCGACACCTGCGTGAGCTCTGGCGGAAATCGGTGGTACTTCGCTCAGCTCTCTCTCGCTGGCGACGTGGCGGGGTGGCGCGCCGAGGGTTCTCGACCGTAGGCGCCGGTACCGGCTCGACTGGGTCGCTCAAGCTCACGCTGCCGGCCACGGGCTCGGCGAGTGTCACCGCGCCGGCCTCGCGATCGGCAGCCAGAGCGAGTTGGCCCGGCAACGCACCCGGGAGTCGGCCCTGGATCGCAGCAACGGCAGCCAGCGCGTCGCGGCGCAGCCCGAGCTCCAGGAGATGCTCGGACGCGAGCTTGAGGAGGGGCGGGATCGACGCCACGGTACCTACCGAGCCCAGGGCGCGGGCGGCTGCTGCCCTGACTTCCGGTACTCTGTGCTCGAGTGCTTTCAGGACAAGGTTCTCGTACTCACTGGCACCCGACCGTCCCACCACCCCGAGAACGTCTACAGCTCTCTCCCAATCCTGACCTGGGCGGAGTACGGCGGCCAGTACCCACAGCACGTGGGCCGAGAGGTTGTTGCGCAGCCTGGTCAGAAGCGCTTCGAGGAAGTCCGGCGTCGAGCACTGCAGTGCCGTGGGCAGCCGCTCGAGGGCCAGCGACTCAGGGAGACGATCGCCCAGCAGCCGTGCGGCTTCCGCGGCGACCTTCAGGGGTGTGGACTTCGACCTGACGAGGCCCAGCAGTGCCGTTTCTCCCTCGGGCCCGAGATGTTGGGCCGCGAGCAGACGGATCTCGGGGGACTTGTCGGAGCGGCAGGCATGGAGCAAGGCACTCCGGGTCGCCGGGTGGGCGGGGTCGGACGTCACGAGCAGATCGAGGCAGCGCGCCCTGAATCCATCCTTCGGGTCACCTCGCGCATTCTCGGCCAGGCCCTCGACGGTGTCGAGAGGGCGGGTGAGCACCCGCACCAGAGCCAGGAGCTCGGCGAGCCTCCCCGACGATCGAACCCGCATCGACCAGCCGCTTCCGGAACCGTATCCGGACGCGACCGCCCTGGACTCCTCCCTCCCTTTCCACGATCCGCAGCAGGGCCTCCCGCGTCCTTGCGCTGAGCCTCGCCATCAGGGTGGCCTCCGCGCCTCGCACCAGCACCACTTGGTCGAAGGCGGCGTCCCCCGTGATGATGTCCACGCCCTGGAAGAGCCTGCCGATCTCGCTGCCCAACCCCTCCCCCACGAGCACCACGTCGGGTGGGATGCGACCACCCGTGTCCACCTCGAAAACTGTTTGCCGTTCGTTCTGGGTGTCGAAACCCTCCGCGATTCGGAGCCCAAACCCGTCAAGTTCACCTTGGAGAGACAGGCGCAGGATCCCACGCACGGAGTCGGCGGCAAGCCCGAGGCGCGCGGCGGCGGCTCGAAAAGCGGTGCGGGCCTTCCGTATGGACAGCCGAGCTTCGACGAGCCGCCCCGTCACCATCAGGAGAAGTAGGGCCGCAAGGAACAGGAGCTTCATCGTCGCCTTACGTACCACATCCACACTTGTCGACACAACGCAGGCGGCACGCGTGGCCGCAGCACGGCAGGGCTCCACGGAGCAGGGGAGCGTTGAACCCGGTGCCATGCAATGTCGACTGCCTGTGATACCTGGTTTCCATCCTGGCCACAATGGGTAGTGTGGGATACCAGGTACCTATCAGGTACCTATCAGGGAAGGTCCGCCAGGGGGACGAGGAGGTGCCGCTTTCCGATTCGGTGCTTTCGGGAGCGCCGGACCTGCAACGTCTCTGCTACCGACACCTCTCCG
>CAWJBD010000004.1:0-154732 GCA_963841045.1 uncultured beta proteobacterium
TATTGTGCTGGCCTGAACTAAGCAGCCCTATTCAAAGCAAAAACTCATTCGTAAAATGATGCTCTCAAAGCAAACATCCCCTCAGTCTATTCATGACCCCCCCCCCCCCCCCCCCCCCCCCAAAAAAAACAAGCACCCCCCAAAGCCCAAAGAAGAAGATACGAGCCTGCGCAGTCCCTACAGTGTTCCATGCCCAAAGCCCTTGAATGTTGCAGCCAAGCAACTATAATCTATGCGGGAGGTGCTGCACTCTTCTTTGCAATGGGTGGGCGGGCAGCTTTGGCAATAGGCCCCAAAACGTTCCGCACATAGCCTGAGACCATCTTGTCAGTATCTCGCGCGAGCCTCTCCACATCCAGCTGCTGGGCTGCTCTCCTGTTTGTGACTGGATATCTAGGCTTTGACATCTCTGTGGCTTTCAACTGTATGGCCTCATACCCCAGCAGCATTTCCGCCCACCTCTGGCGCAACCCTTTGCGCCATGCTGTCCCTTCTGCCTCTAGGTCCAGGAACCCAGGGATACCCTTGTTGGGCTGCCCAACCTCGAACAGGTCACAGAATGCCACCACGCTGCCAATGGTTTGCAACTCTGGAAATGGCCTTATGCCATTCCACCCAGTGCGTGCAGCTGCTGCGCGTGGCTGAGGCAAGTCTGCCTCCTGTGGAGCAGCGGATGGACCACTGTCGACTCCCTGTCAAAACAAACAGATAGTTTCACAAGCAGGCAATTTGCAAATTAGCTTCAAATATCAGGGAGGCTCTCAGTACTCTCGAGAATATGTAGCTCAACAGTGAATTGCCAAACTATAAGAGCAATATACTGCATTGTCAATTGTTCAAATATTAGGGGGAGGACGGGGTTTCAATTAATTCAAAGCTAAGGGGAGTACCACGCATGCAAAGCATAAAAAATAAATGCTAAATTTCGGCGCATTTTGTTTCATCGCGGGCGCCAAATAAACTATCAGCCAAACAGAAATTGTCCACACCTGTGAAGGGCCTCCGTTCCACATTGGCATGCCTGGCTGGTGGCCGGCTTGTCCTGTCATGCTCGGGTAGGGGCCTAGATGGGAGGAACAAATAGCCCTGTCAATCTAAAGAATTGTGCTCAAGAAATAGAGGGATCATCAAGTCTGTTGAATCAAGAAACCACAAAGAAAAATAAGAACAGGAATGCCGGATACTGTTCATGACAGGCCTCACCGTTGCCGCCGGCGAAGCCGCCGAACATCGGCGCCTGTCCCCCGGTCTGGTACGCGCCTGGGAACATAAATGCACCCATTGAAATTCCAGCCTCCCGGTTATGAAAAAATAACGCGACAGGAATGCCGGATACTGTTCATGACAGGCCTCACCGTTGCCGCCGGCGAAGCCGCCGAACATCGGCGCCTGTCCCCCGGTCTGGTACGCGCCTGGGAACATAAATGCACCCATTGAAATTCCAGCCTCCCAGTTAAGAAAAATAACACGACAGGAATGCCGGATACTGTTCATGACAGGCCTCACCGTTGCCGCCGGCGAAGCCGCCGAACATCGGCGCCTGTCCCCCGGTCTGGTACGCGCCTGGGAACATAAATGCACCCATTGAAATTCCAGCCTCCCAGTTAAGAAAAATAACACGACAGGAATGCCGGATACTGTTCATGACAGGCCTCACCGTTGCCGCCGGCGAAGCCGCCGAACATCGGCGCCTGTCCCCCGGTCTGGTACGCGCCTGGAAACATAAATGCACCCATTGAAATTCCAGCCTCCCAGTTAAGAAAAATAACACGACAGGAATGCCGGATACTGTTCATGACAGGCCTCACCGTTGCCGCCGGCGAAGCCGCCGAACATCGGCGCCTGTCCCCCGGCGGTCTGGTACGCGCCTGAGAACAAAAATGCAGCCATTGGAATTCCAGCCTTCCAGCCCAGAAACCAGAAAGGAAAATAACAACAGAAAGATCAGATACTTTTCATGAAAGGACTCACCGTTGCCTCCGGCGAAGCCGCCGAACATCGGCGCCTGTCCCACGGTCTGGTACGAGCCTGAGGAAAGAAATGCATGCATTAACATCCCTACCTTTCAACCCCAAGATTCCAGAAAGAAACAGTACAGTACATAAATGGAATGAAAAGAAAAATAGGCCTCACCGTTGGCCCCTGCAAAGCTGCTGGGCACCACTGCTTGTGCCGCCATGCTTGGATAGGTGACTGGGGGCAAACAGGACAACCATTTCAATCCCCTTGACTGATATCCTAGAAAAGAAAAAATGGAAGACAATATAGGCTACAACATGCAGTAGAACTCACACTATTGCAGGGATACTGTGCTAGCAAATATAAAGCACGGCTTACTGATCTCAAAGTATTGCAAAGTACTAGCAAGGGTGAATAACCAAACACAACCAAGACAAGACACCCGGGAGAATATGCATCTCCAAAATATAGTAATTGATGTCAGGACCTTGAAATTTCAGAAAGTCCACTTATGTTCACCCCTGGTCTCACCATTGCCCCCCAATTGACCAGGCCAGATTGAAATCCTCAGGGAACGGACTATGAAAACTTAACAGAATTCCAGCGAATAAACAAATTGTCAATTGATTTTTTAAGGTTTTCATGATAATTTATTTTGCCTGAATAATTCATGAAAATTAAGAAAGGCACTTTTTATTAATGTTCCAGCAAAATATCAGAAATGGATGCACCGGCAGGCACCATCGGGAAAACATTGTTTTCTTTTCCAACAACTACTTCCAAAACATAAAGCCCGTTGTGGTCGAGCATTTCCTGAATGGCACCTTCCAACTTATCGCGTGAAGTAACTTTTTGTGATGCAATTCCATAAGATTTGGCGATACCAACAAAATCAGGATTTCTCATCTCGGTAAACGAATAACGCTTTTCGAAAAACATTTCCTGCCATTGACGTACCATTCCAAGAAAATGGTTATTCATTACAATAATCTTAATATCAAGACCGTACTGCTCAATGGTCCCCAACTCCTGTATTGTCATCTGGAAACCACCATCGCCAACAACAGCAAACACCACCCTTTCCGGCGCACCTATTTTTGCTCCCATAGCTGCGGGAAGTGCAAATCCCATGGTTCCCAGCCCTCCTGAAGTTACATTACTGCGGGTTTTATCTGTAAGTTTTTGTGTATTTGCCCACGAGCCCCAGCAGAGCATAGTTACAACACAAAGTAATACAGCTAAGGGATAAGAATCGATGATGTACATAAATTTTAGTTTAAAGTTTAAAGTTAGCAACCATTTCTATATAAACTTGTACATAATGACAGAAAATAAAACAATAATGTAAGTTCTGGCATAATCCTGCTTAATAAAAACACATTATTCCATTGTAGCTTTTCTGTTCGAACTATTTGCACTTCCACCTTTACCGTTAATGATGCTTTTTACGATACTTTCCTTATTTCCGTTCAACCAAAAAATGACTTTATGGTAAAACCCATTTTCTACTGTTGATGGAGTTTCAATGGCCTGATCAACAATCACCGGGGCATCGTAAAAAACATTATAAATGCCTAAACCCCATGCCTGGTGGGTTTTTACCTGATCACCAACCTTGTAAGATGCATATCCATTGATTCCATCATGTTTCCAGGCTTCGAGTGATGGAACATCATAAGCCATTTCGCTTTGATAAAAATAAACCCGTCCGTTTTCACCATTCCAAATGGTTTGATATTCCTGAAAATGCTCATTAAACAGACCATAAATGGTAACGTTGTCGCCATTAACAATCAATCCGTTGGCACATTTACTTTTGTCCCAGCCTACACCATCACCATGGTCGGCTCTCCAAAACCACAAGTGATCAACAAAAACATTATTACTGTTGATCAACAAGACAATGTGACGCTGATCCTTCATGAGAGACCGCCAACACGGAAAAATACATCATATAAAAAGGCTAGGATTTGCTTGATGATTCTTTTTAGATTTGGTTTCTCCAACCTGCATGAGTGTTTCTGAGGGAATTGATGATGCATCAATCAGTAAACTGGCAATAGTTACGCCATCAACATCCGAAACTTCAATTGCTTTATTCCCTTTTTCAGGAACGAGTGTTGCCATTCCAATTCCCATCACAACTGAACCTTGATGAGTAATCTTCAGACTTTCGCTTAAGGAATAGATTCCTGGTGTAAAAAGTATGTGTTTCCCTTTTTTCAAAGCTTTATTAATTGATTTAGCATTGTCAAAACCTGATTTCGCTAGATATAAAATTCATCAATCGAAATTGTCTTTTCGCTGCTATTTTGATTTTCCCAATCAACTCCGATTGAATTTTGTTTCAAAGCGGGTATTTTCAAACTATAATTTCCTTCGGCATAAATCCAGTAAGGTTTTTCACGCACTTCAGGGGTTTCTTTAATAGTGGTAACAGGCTTATCCGGCCAGTTCTCCTTCGGAGCATTGACAACTCCCACATATACCATATTCCAAACTCCTCCTTCCCATTTTTTAAAAACAGAATTTCTTGTTAACCATTGTTGTTGCGAACCTGAAAATACCGTTCCATCAATTTTACAATCTGCCATAAAACCTCCGCTGGAAGCACCGTCAATAACTTCAAATTTCCTTTAACATAAACTCGACGTAAAGGAGCCGCCTGCGAAACTGCCCAGGTATTGGTTGAATCAATAGTAGGAACTATGGTTAAATTCTCGGCTGTACGCCAAAAATTACATAAAACATGACCTCCTTGGTTGCGTTAGACCTTACTGCACCAACAATCACCACATCTTCGGGCGAATTGTCCCAAACCCATAATGTGCATGTAATAACCAACCCTGACATCTAAGTGATAAGTTCCGGGTTTAAACAGCAGTGCATAACGGTTTTTTGAAAACTCATTCGTTGGATAGACCTGCCCGGCATAAATTGTATCTATTAGTGTCTGAATTTCTGCCATATCCATAGAAGGATCGAAGACAAAAGCATTTTTACCAAACAAAGTCTGATTATACTTTCCCGCAATGGACTTTACATTTCCAGACAATGGAACGGTATTGTTTCGGTTATCGAAGTTTTGAGAAAATCCAACCTGTATTCCCCAAAAAAGAAACAGCAGATTTAATGAAAGAACTCTGGGTTTCATATTTTAAACATCTAATTGTTATTTAAGTGCCTGCGTAAACCAATAGTGCCAAACCGACCAGGTATAACAGGAACATGAAAAGTATTAGCATATTAACCGATTTTGACGCGCCTTTAAATTCTTTCCACACAAAAACGCCCCAAAGCGCTGCAATCAGTGTAGCGCCCTGTCCCAATCCGTACGAAATGGCAAATCCTGCTTTACCCGAAGCAATAATGCTGAAAGACATGCCAATGTTCCAGATTACACCTCCAAGAACACCTGTTAGGTGAACCCCCAAACTTCCTTTTTTATAATCCTGAAATGACAAAGGCCCTCCTTCGAAGGGTTTCTTCATGATGATATAATTGAACAGGAAATTGCTGATTAATACCCCAATTGCAAAAAAGAAAAGTGCAGTGTAAGGAGTTAGTTTTCCTGCTTCAGGCGCTTCGAAACTGATGACCATCGAACTGGCCACAAAACGATAAAAAAGCGCCATTAATACTCCGGCTAAAATTGACAGAAGGATTCCTTTTCCTGAAACTTTCTTTAATGATGAACTGTGTTTTTTATATGCTATTGCATCAATAATTATTGCAGCAACAATAAGTGCAACTCCGGCAAAAAGCCATATCGCGTTGCCCTGAGGTGCAAAAAAATAGTTGATAATCACACCCAGCGCCAGAGCAATGCCAACTCCAACCGGAAAAGCCACAGCCATACCTGCAATTGCCATTGCTGCTACCAGCAATATGTTTGAAGCATTAAAAATAATGCCTCCCAGAATGGCATTCCCAACGTTCCCCGATTCGGCCTGATAAATGTCATCCAAAAATCCCCTGCCATTTTCACCTGTACTTCCCATTGTAAATCCGAGTAAAAGTGAAAACAGAACAATGCCAATTACATAATCCCAGTAAAACAATTCGAAGCGCCAGGTTTTACCTGCAAGCTTTTGTGTGTTGCCCCATGATCCCCAGCAGAGCATTGTAACAACACAGAATATGATGGCCAGTGAATAACTTTGAATTATATACATTGTGTTATTTTTTATCAAAAATGATTGCTTTTGTTATATACACGTTTGTTCCTTCAGCCTCAGGCCGTTTTTCGCCTTTCACTACTAATTTTACAACATGATCGCCGGGCTGAAGATTTAAAATATGCCACATACTTGTTGTGTGTTGCTGGTTGGCAAAAAAGTAATAGGTATCAATTGTTCTGTGCAATTTGCCGTCAACAAAAACATCGGCTTTGCCACCGTCTTTGTACCAGTTTCCTTCGATAGATATGCCGGTCCCATAGAAATTCAACTCTGCTGAATCTCCTGCTTTTCCTGAAACCATTGATTGTTTTTCAATTTTCTTCTGCCAGTTGGTTATTTCGTGTACTGCCCAATTTCCAGCATATTTCCATGCTGTTGAATCGAAAGGAATTGTGCTTTTAAAAGCAGTATTCGGATAAGAAACTTCCAATGGCAGAGGTTGGGGTTGCTGGACCTTTATCGAAATCTCTTTTTCGGTTACTTTACCACCCTCTTTTTGAATCAGTTCGAGCGCGTATTTGTATGTACTTTCAACTGCTGAATTGAAGGAGTACGTTGTATGAATAAACAGCGAGTCGCCAACTGCTACAACACCTTCCTGCATATCTTTGGGCAATCCGCTAAAACCATTTATTACTCCAAGTACTGCCATTGCATTTGATGGATTACAATCCGAATCCTGTCCGCATCGGGTTGAAATTTCCATTGTTTTCATCGGGTCGCCGTTTCCATATATTAATCCCATTGCAATGTATGCGCCATTGAGAGTAGCATCGATATTGAAATTCTGGCCTGCGCCGCAAATATCTAATTTACCCCATTTCACTTCGAGTTCGTTCCAGGCAGATCTCCAATCGGTTGGGAACTGTTTGTGATATTGAATCACATCCTGAATGATTGCGTAATAGGCACTTTCTTTAGGAAGCGACTGGCATGCTTTATCGATTAGGGTTGGAATATCAGACTCAAAAAAAGCTTCGCAATAGAGTGCCGCAACAAAAATACCTCCGTAAACGCCATCACCGTAATTCATTATGTGACCAATTTTATCAGCCATTTTAGTTGCAGTTTGAGGCATTCCGGGGCACATAAAGCCGAGATAATCCGATTCTATCTGAAAATCGATATCGTCGGCATGCATACTAAACTCGGGGCTTCCCGACTGGGGAGGAAAAATACTGTCGAAATAGTTTTTACGCGCCTGCATATTGGCATGCCATAACATATACCCTGCTTTGGCAAGCAGTTCGTGAAACTTTTTTGCGGGAGCATCGATTCCGTATTTATCCATTGCCATTAAAAAAGTGAGCTGTACATAAATATCGTCCTGCCACTTACTTCCATAAATGTCTTTGGTTGTCCATTTTATTGAGTCTTCGAATGTTTTACTCAAAGCCCTGAACTCGGTTGGAGCACCGTATGTAACACCAATCATTTTACCGGCCCATCCTCCGGCAATTTTATCTTTTAAAACTTCAGGCGAAATGGGTTTTAATTCCTGGGCCGGATTATTATTCCTACAGGAAATCATTGCCAAAACCAGGATACACGCGATAAATAGTTTGTTTCTCATAATATTGATTTTTAATTAGAATTTGATTTTTATTGAACTTAAGTATTGAAATCCCAGGCATCCACTTCTGTCCGATAAGGCGCTGATGATTGGGCTCCTTGTCTCGTAACCGAAATAGCCGCTGCTTTACTGGCAAATTTTATTGCATCAGTTAGCTTCTGCCCTTCGGAAATGGCAATTGACAAAGCTGCGCAAAAACAATCACCGGCAGCAGTTGTATCGGTGGCAATTACTTTAAACGCAGGAATAAAATCGATTTGCTCCCCATCGAATAGCAATGCTCCTTTACTTCCAAGTGTAATAATTACTTTTTCCACACCCAATGCATGAATTCGTCGGGCTGCTTCAATGGCCGAATCTTTGTCTGTGACTTTTATTCCCGAAATAATCTCCGATTCGGTTTCATTTGGTACAATGATGTCAATATTATTCAATAAGGCTTTTGTCAATTGCAGAGCAGGAGCCGGAGCAGGATTAAGAATCACTGTTTTTCCTTTATCTTTAGCTAATTTGGCAGCAAATTCTACACTTTCAAGCGGAATTTCCAATTGCATAAGCACAATATCAGCTTGCCCGATTGCTTCTTCTGCCGATTTTAATATCAGCAGGCAGTAATAAACTATTCGCACCCGAAGCTACCGAAATGCAATTTTCAGCATTTTCATCAACAAAAATCAATGCAACACCCGAAGGCTCATCAAGGTCTGAAAAGACGTAAGAAGTATCAATTTTCTCCTTTTCAAAAATTTGCTTCGATTGATGTCCAAAAATATCATTTCCTGTTTTACAAATAAAGGTAACATCGCCACCCAGTCGTGCACATGCTACTGCCTGATTTGCTCCTTTTCCGCCCGGATTCATGAAAAAAGTACCTCCCAATATGGTTTCCCCTGCACGAGGTATGTGTTTCGACTTAATAACCATGTCGGTATTGGAGCTGCCTATAACTAAAATTTTTTTTCTATCCATTGAGTTTCTTTTACAGGGTTATTTTTCTCTTTTGGTATAGACCCTAACATAATCTATCTCAAAATTATGAGGAAAAAGTGAATCATCTATTCCTTTCGTTCCACCCCAGTTCCCACCAATTGCCAGATTCAAAATAATGTGAAACCGCTTATCAAAGGGCCATGTTTCAAATCCAGTTCCCTCATTTTTGAATGTAAAATAGTGGATGTTATCGAAATAGAGGCGATATTCATCAGGCTCCCATTCTAATGCATAAACATGAAAATCGGTATAGTTGGTTGGACAGAAGATTCTTGCATTTTTTTGCGTTCCGATAACATGGTTATACTTTTTCGTGTGTGCCGAACCAACAATTGTATCTGGATCGTATCCAACATTTTCCATGATGTCAATTTCGCCACTTGCAGGCCAGCCGCCATAAGCCCAATCCGTTGGGAGCATCCAAATAGCAGGCCATGTACCCAAACCTGTCGGATTTTGGGCTTTTATTTCGAATCGTCCGTACAACCAATCGCCTTTCCCTTTGGTTATCAACCGAGCCGAAGTAAAAGGTTTACCTTCCATAGAATCTTTCAGAGCCGTAATTGCAAGAAAACCATCCTGTACCCAGGCATTTCTTTTGTCAGCTATAGTGTAATGCTGGTTTTCGTTATTCCCCCATCCCCATGAATTTCCATCGGTATCGTAGTTCCATTTGGCAGAATCGGGCAGCCCCTCATAATTAAACTCATCATTCCATATTAAATCCCATTCACCCGTATTTGTCTTAATGGATAAAAAATCTGTTTTTTTCTCCGTTGTTACGCAACTAATAAGGGCAATTATCCAAATCAGGCTTGTGGAAAATAATTTTATTTTTTTCATTTTAATTGGTTTTGTTATTTTACTTAAATACAAGATTGCGAACATATTTATTGGTGAATAAATTCATTTGTTCAGGATTCCCAATAATTAAACCATTAATCCTGAGATTTTCAAAGGTGATATTCTCTATAAGGTGATCATCATTAAACCCTTCAATATAATTGCTATTTGTTATACCTTCAAGGGTGATATTCCGAAAATAAATGTCTTTTATATGGCCCATTCCCGGATCAGGATCATAACGGTGATTGGTTATTCTCAAACCGACAAGCGTTTGTGCATCCCCCTCTATGGTAATATTTTCGAAACGAATGTTTTGCAATGTAGCTTCGCCGGCATGCATCGCCCGAAAAACAGGGTTTGAACCCTCTTTGTGAATCACATAGCAATTGCTTACAATACACGAATCCACTTTGTTGTGCCCACCCCAACTGATACAAAAAGTTGCGCCGTAACCATTGTCCCAAAGTATACAGTTTCTCATTTCAGAATAAGAAACTCCATCGCAAAGCAACACGCAATCATCATTCGCCCTGATAAAGCAGTTTTCCACTTTCAATCGCAATTTGGCGCCATTTCCAATTTTTGGGTGATCTTTCCAATCCATATCCGATACATGAATTCCATCGGTATTGTTATTCCACCCAATTAGTTTTACATTGTTTATTGTAATGCTGTCGTTGTTTCCTTTCGATTGAATCTTAATCTGAAAATTACCTGCTTCAATACAAGTAACTCCTTCAATTCTGATGTTTCTTCCATCTTCAAATGCGATGTTGGATAAAAGTCCTTCGGCAGGATGTTGCCATTTCTGGTGTCCTGAATCAATAATTCCCCGCCCCTTAATGGTTACATTTTTAACCGTTGATTTTCCATACATCGAACCTTTGAGATAAGCTCCGTCTTCGAGATAGTAGGTGGTATTTGAAACCATTTGATAACGTTCGCCAATATTGTGAATACCTTTTTTAAAGAATACAATGTTTTCAGAACTCTTTTTATTTGGTTTTTCTTCGGGCGGATCAACAAAAATTAAAAGTGGATGATCTTTATCGCCATTGATCTCTAACGATACCTGCAATGGTTTCTGAAATTGTGCGAAGATATATTTCTCGCTGACTGAATGGATTATCTGGTACGCTAAATGGCCTGATTTGAACCGATTCAACAGCAAGGTTTTTTGCAGAAATACGAACCTCAGTAGGATTTTCCAATGGAAAGTGAAACCCAGGAAACATCCTGATTGGTTTTGTTGGGATTAGTGCTTCTGATAAACAAAAACTTTTTCCCACTTATGTTTACCTTTTAAACGGAATTCAACGGTAAATTTTCTGGATTCAATATCCGAATTAATTGTTGAGTCATTTTCTTGTGCTGTAAAAGCAAAGGAGTATATGGATAAAAATAAACCAACAACTGAGAAAATAACGTTTTTGAAGTTTTTAGATTTGCTATATCCCGGCCACTTATATTTTTAAATCCTAAGCATTAATTTAAACCGATTTTCCAGTTTATCAATACTGAAAATCATTTAAATCAAACCTTCTAAAGAAAAAAATGGAGGAGGCATTATCTGACTCCTCCATTTTAATTTAGCTGTTTAATACTGCATTTATAAAAATAGCCAATAATGCAGTTGTGATTTTATGCATTATTGCAAGTACCACGGAATTTTGTTAATTCCATCAAATCCACCATATTGCTCATCAATCGCCTTTTTATAATTTATCAGGGTTAGTAACTTGTTCCTGGGTGTCATACTTCAGTCGTTGAGGATATTTTGTTTTATCTTCAGGATTCTGACTGGTAGCCGGATCTAAAGGAAATACAGGATATCCTGTACGTAGAAATGTAGGATAATAGCTTCCACCAGCCTGAAAGAAATCGACAAGCCATCTTTGCATCCATATTTGTTTCAAACGGTCTGTTTTGGTTCCACCTGTTTTATATGCAGCTTCACCTGTAAAATATCCATCAATATATGCCTGATCAATAGGCATTCCATGAGCAACACCATTTTGTCCTGTAGTTGGGGCAAATCCTGGCGCACCTGTGGTTAAATAATAAGTTAAATTCTTATAATAATTAAGCTGTGCTTTTACACCGTTTTCGTAATAAGCCTTTGCGTCTCCAGTTAGCCAACCTTCTTCTATCGCTTCAGCAATGATGAAACACTGTTCTGAATAGGTAATTTTAAGCCAGGGATCTCCGGTTCTACTTATGGTATAACGAATGTTTACCAAAGAATATATATTAGCAGCTCTGTTAAGGGCTAAAGTTCCTGGGGCTAGTTCTGTTGGAGCTCCTGCATAAGCATCATAATCAGAAGGTAATTTAGTACCCAAAGGAGCAACTTGAGATAGTGCCGGCTCTAAGAAATAAAACAATCTACGATCATTCAATAACTTTAAATTATCAACTAATAATTTTGAACCAGCCGAATAAATCCTATTGGTTTCTCCGTTATACATAGGATTAGTAGCGTTTGGATTCTCAGAATATTGTAATTTTAAATCATCAGCATAACCAGTCATTAAATTATTGGCCGCTACTATTGCTGCAAAACGAGCTTTTTGGGCAGCAGTAGCTTTTTTACTGATCGTTTGAATCACTTTTAACTGCATAGTATTACAAAGTTTGCGCCATTTAGTAACATCGCCACCATACATGATATCACCACCAAAATTTGCCCCTGCCGCAAAAGAGGCCTCAGCAGCTTCAAGGTCTTTTAGTATAGAAACAAAAACATCGGCTTGTTTGTCATACTTAGGTTGAGTGATTCCCTCAGTTGCCATTCCTGCTTCGGAATACGGAATATCACCTAAATCTATTGTCAAACCAAAGCCCCAATAAGCTTTCAAAAATAAGGCTAATCCTTTATACGAAGGTTCAGTTGGAAGTCCTTTGGAATATTCAACCATCTTTTTAAGATCAGTTAATCTCTTGAACATCCCAAATCCATTATAAGGGTAAGGATTATAATATTGACCACCAATATTACCGCTGTTGTCCAGTCGTGCCGTATGCTTCAACCATACATTATTATTAGACCAATCCGTTGGATTTGGATTAAAAAATCTATAGGTATCTTTCAATACCTGAGTAGCAATCATGTCTGACGGAACAGTTGCTGCTGTATCAGGGTTTGTATTTAATTCCTCGAAATTGCTGCATGAAACAGCAATTATAAGAGAGAATACAGTTAACAATATATATTTTATATTTTTCATCGTTATATATTGATTTAAAATGTTATTTTAATATTACATCCAAGGTATCTTAATGCCGGATCAGAGAAATCTTCAACACTTCCGGTAGCATTTGCACCAGTTCCCCATGGAGCATATCCACTACCATCAGGGTCAGAATATTTGAAATCTTTTGCCCATAGAAATACGTTTTGTCCTACAAAACTAACTGATGCAGCCTTAGCCCAACCTTTTATATATTTTTTAGGAAGCGTGTAAGTTAATGACAACTCACGTAGTTTAAAGAAAGTCTTTTCATAAGTATCTGCCGGTGTTCCATTACCTCCCCAGGCACTACTGCCATGCACTCTTGTTGCATATTGTTTGTAGGTAGATTTTACATCATTAGGTGCAAAAACACGGGTGTCACTGGTAATATTGCCATATTGATCATACGTAAACGTACCTGATACCACTTTTACACCATCTCCAAGATAAGTTTTTGGAACCCGGAGTAGCAACATCTAATGCTCTCTCTGGTGTAACAGATTCAGGATGCACCCCTGATTGCCACATATAACTTTCTGTTCTGGAGTTTATCAACCCACCATTTACACCATCAATAGAGGCAAATAAACTAAAATCCTTGTATCTTAAAGTTGAATTTACACCCCAGATAAAATCAGGATCTGTATAGCCAAATCTAGTGTCATAAGGATTAAATTGAATATCTCCATTAGACCATATTTGTTTTCCGGTTGCAGGATCCCGCATATAATCTCTGCTATACATAGCATCAACACGTTCTCCAACTGCTGTCCATGCATTTTTTGCGGAGTAGGTTGGATCTAATTTAGTATAATAGCGTGCATAAGTAGTCCAGTTAACGCCCATATCCCATTGCCAATCTTGAGTTTTAATAATAGCACCACTAAGTGCGATTTCCCAACCACGACGAGATTGTTCTTCATCTGTGTTAATATATCTGCCAGTATATCCGGAAGCTCCACTGTAGATGGTGCTGATCTTCACAAAGTCATACAAGTGTTTATCATAGTAGGTTACATCAACATTCAAACGATTTTTAAACAGCATGGCTTGCAATCCTACCTCAAACGTATTAGCACTTTGCAGGAAGAAGGTCTGACCCATATAAATTACCCGGGGCAGAAGCACCATTCAGGGAATTCCAGGTAGCAGCTATTAATAGTAAAAGCGCTATTTACAGTAGTTTCATAAATTCCGGCTGGAGTTTTTGACATTGTCCAGGAACTTCTAACCTTCAATAAATCAAGCCAACTTTTAGTTGATTCCCGGCAAAAGTTCTGAAATCACAAAACTCGCTGCTACCGATGGATAAAAATAGGATTCAGCCTGGGTATTTACCATTGTTGAATTCCAGTCATTACGTCCTGTTGCTTCTATATA
Organism: uncultured beta proteobacterium; assembly: GCA_963841045.1. Lineage (GTDB taxonomy): Bacteria > Pseudomonadota > Gammaproteobacteria > Burkholderiales > Burkholderiaceae_C > Aalborgiella. The sequence continues at coordinate 14,163 of CAWJBD010000004.1, forward strand.
CACCCATTTATTATAAGATAATGCAAAACGACCATATATAGAATTTACTTGTTGACCCATTAGTCGTAGTTGATACTCCAGCAGGACTTACCGATGCTTTTAGCGAGAAAAAGGCAGGTACGGAAAGACCACCATTCGTCCAGGTCTGAATATTATCATCTTGTTTATGGAATATTGTTCCTCCTGCAAGATATTCTACCTTAAATTTATTAAAGGATCGATCTCCTGTTAGCAACAAATCAGTATTGATACTATTTCCCTGAGTTTGTCCTATCATATATCCCCCGGTGGTACCACCAATCCAGGTGTATAGATTCCCAGGTACAGCTGTATTACCAGATGAAGTTTGGGATCCCCAAGAAACTCTTAACTCCCCTTTATCGGTGTAAAAATCAACCCCGGCACGAACACTGGCTTTCAACCAATCAGTCAATTGATAACTCATTGTAAAATCAGCATTAAAAACATCCCTGATTTACCTCATTTGTTCTTTCCCAAATGTTATAATAGGGATTGTTATGATTTTTTAAGGTGTAGTTTTGTGTCTCATTTGGTTTAATCCAATAATCCTTATAGTCTAAAATATTAAAATCCGTAGGTGACCAAATTAGTAAAGCATACATTGGATCATACCCAGTATAGCTGTTAGAGGATTGATTTGGGGTTACCTTTTTAGAATAAGACACGTTTGAACTCAACTTGAATTTGTCTAAATTAATATCTCCACCAAGACTGTAAGTATAACGATCCGCTTTTTGATTAGGATATACTCCTGTATTTTGAGTCCAGTTAACCGAACTTCTGACAGAAACCACATCTCCTTTATAACCAACATTGAAATTATTATTGGTTATATAGCCGTTGTTCCAGGAAATTAGCAAAGTTGTCTTTCCCTGAAGCAGTATAAGGATAATCAGCATAAGCCTTTAACTTAGGATCCCACTGGTTTCGGACTGTTCCGTCCATTACTGTTCCCCATGACTGATCGGAGTTTTTGTCATAAATATTAGTACTGCCACGACCATAGGTGCCTTGTTTCTCAGGTAAAGCTAAAAATCCGGCGCTAAACATGGTATTGGTTGCAAAATCTACTGACAATCCAGCTAAATTAGTAGTGCCATTCTTCGTTGTAACCAAAATTGCGCCACTTGCTCCGCGAAAACCATAAAGAGCCGAAGCGGTTGCTCCCTTCAAAACATTGATTGATTCTATATCTTCTGAAGATATGTCGGAAAGTGTTTTATTTTGATATGGAACTCCATCTATTACTAATAATCGGCTGTTCACCACGAATGGTAATCACTGGAGCTGCATTAAAATCGGGAGTGTTCCTAACCAAAAGTCCCGCGACTTTACCGGTAAGAGAGGATGCAACATCAACTGAGGAAACTTTCTGCAAACTCTCCCCATCAACCCTTTGAACCGAATAACCAAGCGCTTTCTCTGATCGTTTAATACCAAGAGCGGTTACAACTACTTCTTCAACTCCGATTGATTCTTCCTCCAAAACCACATTAATGGTAGTTTGAGTGCCAATAACAACATCCTGGGTTTTCATTCCCACAAACGAAAACTGAAGGGTGGCATTGTCAGGGATGCCGCTAATGGTATAGTTTCCGTCGGCGTTGGTAACAGTTCCGTTGGTCGTCCCTTTGATCAACACAGTTACACCAGGTAATGGCTGATTGTTGGTGTCGGTAACTTTCCCGGAAACCATTTTTTGCTGTGCAACCATTTCTGAAATTACGTCGATGTTCGTAAGCACGATTTGCCGGTCATAAACTGCAAAGCTTATGTCCTGCCCCTCTAACAAATCATCCAATACCGCCTTAATAGTCTCGTTTTCAACACCGATGCTCACTTTTTGTTCCACATCGATAAGGTCTTTGTTGTAAAGAAAAAAGAACTCAGTCTCATCTTCAATCTTTACCAACACATTTTCAAGGCTTTCGTTGTTCACGTTTAACGTTACTCGCGCTATTTGCGAATACGAATCCACTGCCATTGCCTGTATCAGGCTGAGGAAGAAGCAGAATAGTGTAAATCGTGCCATTCTAAGAATTTTTTTTACGGCTAATCCATCCAAATCAGGAAGGCCTTTTAACGCCGTTAGTTTTCGAATTTTTTTCATAAATTTACCATCTTTTTAGAGTGAATAAAATTGTTATTGATCTCGCTCTGCAATTGTGCGGGGAAGTGTTACGAGCACTTTCCCGCTTTGCATTTTACTATTTAAGTTTTATTGTTACTTTTTTCTGTTTCAAAATACCGTTTGAATCGAATTCCCGTTTTTCAATACTATATTTAACAGGTGTGGTTTTGGCAATTAACTTTAACACTTCTTCAATTGGCTCATCAATAAATGTTGCTTTAAACCTGTATGTTTTCAACACCTCATCCTGAATTAAAATTTTTGCGTTGTACCATCGTTCAATACGGTATGCAGCTTGCTCAAGAGTCTCATTGTTAATTACCAGATAACCATCCTTCCATGCAGAAAATTGGCTTGCGTTAACGGTTTTGAGGATTAATGATTTTGTTTCCCGATTAAAAGTTATTTTTTCATTTGGTTGCAAAACCTGGTTAAATGCGCCTGCTTTCCCGTTTATTTCAACTTTTCCATCCATTAACACAACATCGGTGAAGGCAAAGTCGGGATATGCAGAAACATTAAACTTTGTTCCTAATGCTTTTATATCTAAATCGGCTACACTTACTATGAAATCTGAATTTTTCTGGTGATTGATTTCAAAATAGCCTTCACCATTTAGTTCGACTTTTCTATGTTGACTAAAAACAGCAGGATATTTGAGTTTTGCACCACTATTTAACCAACCCGAAGAACCGTCGGGCAACACAAATTTCACCCTTGCTCCATCAGGTGCATTAATTTCTATCCACCCTTGATCTGCCAACTGAGTTTCTTTGGCGAAAGGGAATGATTTGGGAGATAAATTGAACCATAAAGAAAATGATAATACCGGAATTAAAAGAATTGCAGCGGCTCTTGTAAGCCAGGTTGTAAAAGAAGTTAAACCGGACGCCCCACTTTCGGCTGTTTTATTTTGTTTGCCTGAAAGGTTTATTTTGCTTTGAATTTTATCGAAAAGATAACTGAATTTTTCATCGTCATCGAAAGTATCATTCACCGGTAAGTTTTTCCAGTTGTCAAACTCCCAATTTTTACTTTCTTCATTCAGCGATTCAGTATTTGCCCAACGAATAACTTCATCAAGTTCGGCATCGGTACAATTGTTATTCAAAAACTTTATAATTGTGTCTTTTGTCATTTTTGCTTCGGTAAATGCCTCCCGGATTTCCGGGAGGCAACATAAAAACCAAACTAACTAACCAAACTAAAAACTAACTTTTACTTTTTGTAGTTTCGCAAGATTATACGCTAAACCTGCACTAAAGGAGTAGATAAAAGATGATTATTTTTTCAGAGGAATAAATAAATAAATAACATATTGACCATCAGCCTACTATCAATATGCGATTTTAAGAAAGCCAAAGTATTTACCATGTGTTTTTTAACTGTATTAACAGAAATATTCAGTTTTTCTGCAATTTCTTCATGCGAAAGTCCTTCCTCGCGGCTTAATTGAAATATCTCTTTTTGGCGGGGAGTCAATTCATTTAATAACAAACGCACCTTTTCATTTAATTCATTAAACTGAATTTCGTCTATTATATCGGGGGCATTATTAAATTGCTGTAAAGACTTTAGGTGCTCCACGTATTTTTTTTCGGTTACCCGTTTGCGAAACAGGCTGATCGTTGCGTTGTAGGCAACTGTAAACAGAAAAGACTCGAATGAGGAATGAACATCAATTTTATTTCTTGCTTCCCAAACTTTAACAAAAACCTCCTGAACAATTTCTTCAGCATCTGCTTCCTGCTTAATATGCATTAAAACAAATCCGTATAACCTTTTACAATAACGTTCATAGATGTTATAAAAAGCTACTTTATCTCCTTCACGAAGAAGCAGAAGAAGTTCAATATTCGATTTTGTAACTTTCAAAATAGTTTACCATGATTGCAAAAATCAAAGTTAATTTTTTTTATTAATTCCATGTTCTCAATAAATTGAACTTAAACTACTTTTATTCTCGCATAGAATGATTTTTGTTGAATTTCACTATAACCGCATCTCCTACACCACCACCGCTGGCATATTCTGATTGGGATGAATTTTTAACAAGGAATGCCATACCACTGCAAGTGCCAATCCCATAAAGTGAGCCATCTTCGCCATGGAATCCAGAACGAAACCGATCATCATTAATATCTCCAAAAAACGTGGAATAAAGCCTATTACAGCATGGGAGGAACCTATAAAGAAAAAAAGTCAAGGAGAGATCGCTACTACCATGCCACTGATGAATCTGTCATGATTTCTTTCGTATCAGTATCAGAAAGCGATAAATAATTTAGTGCCTTAATTTGGAGTGGTATATTTCTCAGAAAGAAACCCGAAAAACAATTATTTTCTTTTCGGATTAAATAGCAAAATTCCGAAAAGTCAGCATTCTGACTTTCCTTTAGGGAGGATGGCAAAAGTTAGATATCAGGTAGCAATGTAGCACCACCAAATCTTCCCAACTGGTTAAAGAATGAAATAAGCATATGAACATGTTCTATGCTTATAACTCTTTAAAATTTGAACATTCTCGTTGTTACAAATCTGAATTAGTAAATCCATCGTACTCAGATGAAAATCAAATGCCAAACATGATAACGATACTTTGTCATCCAGACAAACTGAACCAACATATTGCTTGCTCACATTGTGGCTTGTTATTTGATAATTTACCATATTGTAAGCCCAAAAAATTTATAGAAAAGTTGGAGGTAAAGTTAGTCAATTAGGTTAACTTTACCGCCCTCTCAAACCACCGTAGTGCGACAAGAAGTCGCTATCTTAATTTTATATATTCCTGTAATAGTATAGATTCATAAAGTTACTCTTTTATAAATTTCTGAGTTTGCTGAGGATAATTTTTAAGCTGAATAAGATAAATCCCATTTGCGAAATTTGCAACATTAATTTGGGCAGTCTGCTCAACTTCAACTTCCTTTATTAATTCTCCTGCCGAATTGAATATTTGCATTTGTTGTTTTCCGCTAATACCGAATAGTTTTATTGTAAGGCTGTCATTAGCAGGGTTTGGAAAAACCGAAAAACCATTCTTTTCCAACCCAATGTCTTGTGCAGAAACCGGCAGGCAGGCTGAAGTGCAGAATTTCGACAAAAGCCTAATATAGGCAGCCTGTGTATAAATCTGACATTCAGTAATTACCCACGATGAAAATGGGTATGATCCATTAAAATCTTTTTATGCCTTTTGAGCGGGCTGGGTAAAAAGATAGGAAACTGTTGAACATTTGGTGTCGCAGTTAGTAGCGCAGCAGGTATAGGTTTTATATTTTTCGTTTGGTCCCATGGTCATAAATCCGGGCGCCGGGCCATACGTTGAAACACCAACTTCGTCCCATAGTTTGCTGCCATCGCAAAACCAACTGTGGTAAAATGTTGGCAACGAATTTTCGGCTCCAAACCGCGACATATTGCTTAAATAGGTTTTCGAATTTGGATTTACTCCATGCAGATAATGCACAAAACCTGAAGCAGCATTGGCGTAGTTAGTGGCATTTGCAGCGTTTAAACTGTACTGGTTCATATTCAAATACATGGTTCCCTGATGCGATTTCAGTGTATTGTTTCCCCAATCGTAAACACTTACAAATTTATTTACACTCCATTCGTAATTACTGATATATGCCCTGTAAGCATCTGTTTTGTTTTTAAAAGTGGGTAAATTATTTGCTCCGTTTTGCAATGAATTATTATACGCGTTAAGTATCTGATTATTTACTGAAGCTATTGCACCAGCGGTTTTGGTGTAATAAAGTATTGCGTCATTTGGAATTGCTCCATTGGTATCAGCACCAACAGAAGTAATATTTGTCAGGGTATATTTTGAATCGACGAAAGCTTTGTAGACTGAATTTCCTGTTGCTGCAAATAAATAAACTGCTGCCACAAGTTGTTTTTGATCAACAAAACCAACCCAACCACCTTCCTGATCTCCTGCTGCAAGGTAATTCACCGGCCCAATTGCAGGATCCTGATTGTTGTTGTGAAATACATTCTTAGGATTTGCCACAGCCCATTTCCAGGCATTTACGGCAGCATTTCGAAGAGTGTCGGCATAAATAGTTTGACCAATTGAACGAAATTGTATTGATGCCAAAGCGAACATTCCGGCAGTTGCAAAAGTTGCCTGAGTGGTAGCCTGCCCGTAAAACCGTTTCGCTTTATCATTTGATGGCGGACTTGCAGTTGCATAATTATTGGTACCAACAACCGATAGAACAGAACCATCAGCATTTTGCATTCTTAAAAGCCAATCCAACTCATATTTCACATCATCCAAAACATCGGGAATACCATTGCCCGATTCGGGTATATCGTAATCATCGGTCCAAACTACCGGATTTTCTTCATAAGCAAGCAGTAAGTCCAAAACCGGATTCCACGCAAAATTTACATATTTATTGTAATCGCCCGCATAGTGCCAGCCACCCGATAAATCTTTTGAAGTACCTGTATCATTCGGACTACTCCATAACCGGCAATCTAAATCCTGATTTGCACCTTTGTGGCAAACAGCGTCAGCCCAGCCAGTTTCGGCAAAGGGAAGTTGTTTGGCTATTCCGCAACGCTGATAGAAATTTGCCCGGCAGGCGATTTTTAACACCTCGTTGTAAACACAATCGTTGATTTCAAACCGGTACGAACCAACGTTATTTGTTGAATCAAAAACATAATATGAACCTGGTGCTGTGAGCGCTGAGAAATCGAACCACCAAACTTTATCGCCGCTTTGGTCGTGCGTCGCGCCATTATTCCAGACAACTAGGCTACCTGTAAAAGCCACTGCATCAGTATTCCAGTCCCTGATTTGGTATTCATTTCCGGGAGAAAACGATAATGCGGCATTGTACCCGACTTGCGGGTCGCTGATTACTGCAATTTTCTGGTCGTTATTCCGATACCCAAATTGGTCGATGTTAATGAACTGGGTTATTGTAACTGGCGATGCAAAGGTGTTTTCGGCAAAAAAAACAATTACGGTAAAGGCGATTATGATGTTTGTATTTTTGATTTTTGATTTCTGCATGGTTACTGTTTAATAAATTTTCGAATTTGCCGAGATTGGTTTTTCAGCTGAATAAAGTAAATCCCACTAGCCAGGTCTGAAATATTAATTTGGGATGATTCAGACAATTCATCTTGTTTGATTAACTCTCCAGTGGAATTGAATATCTGAATTTGCTGTTTTCCGTTTATTATGCCAAGGTCAATTGTCAGAAAATCAGTTGAAGGGTTCGGATATACTGAAAAAGTATAATTTGATTTGTAATTTATACTGCCGGTTGCAGCGGTATATTCAAATGCCCCAATATCGGCATTCAATCCCTGTGGCCGACTAATTCCGGCAAAATCTTTTATGGCATAAAAAGTGGGATTAGCCTTGTCAATTGCCGGGCTGTTATTTAAAAGTTTAAAATCATTTCCTTCAGGGTTTGTAAATTTGGGATCGCCGGTAACATCGGATGCTCCGGGCTTTATTTCCTGCGAGGCGCCCCGATAGCCGTCAATAAGGTTATGGTCTTTATCAAACGATGCTATTGACATTATTTGCCAGCGGTTATTTTTTGAAACAATGTTGTTCCGGATAATTACGTTGGTTAAAAGCGCTGATCCTATGGTTATTCCACCACCTGTAGAACCATTAACTGAATATATTTTATATCCATTTTTATAGCAGGTGTTGTTCATAATAGTAATGTTCTTTTTTGGGCCATCCTTGGAACCATAGTCAACAATTGCAAATCCTGACTGTTCGTTTTTATAACAGATATTGTTATATACCTGAATACTGTCAACTGTACCACCTTCTTCAGTAGCAATCACAATTCCTTCCCTGCAATTCCAAACCGTGTTGTTGTAAATACTGATATTTTTACAAAAACTATCCCATGCATCTACATAAATCCCAAGCCGGTATAAATCGTGAACCAGATTATCATGAATACTCCCGTTCCGGCATCCCGCTTTTGCATCAATACCTTCTCCACCCTGAGGAGTGGCGGCATCGGCTTCTGAAATTCCCGAAAACCCGACTTCATTATATGCCACTTCAAAATCGGAAGTTACGGCAACTGTAATCGATTCCTGAGTACCTATTACTTTGACTGAAGGAGGCATTGAACATGCTTTTTCAACCAGGTTATTTAGTATTTTAATGTTGGTACTACTGTCAACATAAATACCTGAACCGCCAGTGTTGTAGGTCTGATTATTTCGAAATATGATATGGTTGCACCCTGAGGCGTAAAATCCAAAAAAATAGGCGTTTTGGATTTTAAACCCATCAATTATGATGTAGTTTTTCTTTGTAAGGTCAAAAACACTGCTCCATGTCCAATTCACGGAGTATTCCACTGTTACTTCACCCATTGCTTTGAAAACAATATACTTACCGGCGCTTCCCGAGAAATTAAACTTTACAGATTCCGGATAGAATCCTGACACGACAAAAACAGTATCGCCCCCAATAATAGCTTTGCCCGCACCCTTTTGTATAGTTTTATATGGGAGTAATTTAGTTCCGGGATTTGTATCTTTACCGGTGGTGGCTATGTAATAGTTTGTTGCAAAACCTAAGGTTGGCACTGCAAGAAAAGCAAACAGAATTACGGCAAAAGCTAACTGGGTTAATTTGAAGATTGATTTTTTCATTTTTACTGTTTTATAAATTTCTGAGTTTGTTCAGGAAACCCTTTTAACTGTACAAGATAAACACCTTTGGCAAATTCAGAAATATTGATTTGGGCAGACTGGATTAATTCAAACTCTTTCATTAATTCTCCAACTGAGTTGAATATCCGTATTTGTTGATTTCCAATTACTCCGGTTAGGTTTATCTTAATACTGTCTGTTGCAGGATTTGGGTAAATAGAAAAGCTTTTATCGAAATTAGTTTCAGAAGATGTTGAAGTTGGATTGAACTCATACGCGCCAATGTCCCAGCCAATACCTTGTGGACGCAGTGTGCCAATAAAATCAGCAGTTACCAATGCCGCATCAACTCCCTTGTCTATGCACGGAGAACCGGCAGATAACAAATAATCAGGAGTTAACAACGGATTGGTATAAATTGAATTTGCATCCTGTCCGTTGCCCGTTTTGTAAGTGTTCCATTGTGCCGGAAGATTATAAGTTGTATTTCCGATTTTCATGGCCATCCCTTTTTCATCATACCAGCAGTTATTATCAAAAGTGAATTTACTGATGTTGTTGCCAACCAAGGCACCGCGCTCTGTCGAATTGATAAAGATATTGTTTCTGACAAAGAAATTGTTGCTCTGACCCGAAAAACCCCAAAACATTAGGTGTGCGCCATTCTTGCTGTCAGGTCGTTGATTGTGCCCGAACCCGCCGCCGGCATTGATGCACGTGTTGTTTTCAAAATAAATATCATGCGTATTGGAATTAGCCGAATATTCAAAAAATTCAAAGCTGTATTCCGAATTGGAAATTATATTGTTCCGGTAATAAAGATTGAAAACAGTGGAAGCATTTGTTCCCTGGGGAGTTATTGCCGCATCGTAGCATTGATCGATACGGCATCGTTCAACGGTTATATTATTCCCGCTTTCCCAAAGTTCAATGCCATTTCCAAAACGAACACCGGCTTTTTGCAACCCACCGCCAATATACGAAATGTCCATGCAATGCCACGGCGCTGAAGCCTTCTTGTTGCAAGTCGTTGGCCAAGCCGTCGCATTCAATTTGCGTATTGGCAAACACAATGGCTTGTTTGATGCTGGTATCGCGCAACCAATGGTCGAGCAATTTGCGTTTGTGCTGAGAGTTATCGGCCCAGAACAAGGACTGCTTGATGTTTTGGTGCTTGTCTTGTGGGCTGTCGATGGTGATGCGCTGTGGCTCACGCATGACGCGGCCAGCGAGTTGCTGAATGCGAGACTCAAACGTGGCGCTGAACATCATGGTTTGATGACGGTCAATGGTTAACTGATTGACTTCTGCCAAATCGTCAGCAAAGCCCAAATCGAGCATGCGGTCAGCTTCGTCCACAACCAAAAACTTCACGTTGTTGAGTTTGATTTGGTGTGAGCGTTGCAAGTCCAGCAAACGGCCCGGTGTTGCCACCACCAAATTGGCGTTTTGCAACTTGGCCAATTGCAACTGGTAAGGCATGCCGCCTACCACGTTGGCAATGCGCAATCCTCTGCAATAGCGCACCAAATCAATCGCGTCGTTGGCTACCTGTTGTGCCAATTCGCGGGTAGGGCACAGTACCAATGCGCCAGGTGTAGCTGGTGTGAAGTTGCGGAAATTGGTAGGGTCTTTGCGCTTTGGGCGTTTGGGTGCGGCTTCACCGCGCGCCAATGCATCAGCTGTCGCTTTTTCAAAGGCTTCGCGTTCAGCAGCTTGTTCTTCAGCTTGTTGCTTCAGCAAAGTGTGAATCACTGGCAATAAAAACGCAGCCGTTTTGCCTGAGCCAGTTTGGCTAGACACCATCAAGTCGATGAATTTCTTAGGTGCGCCGTCAACGCTGTCCGCTGGCAATGCCAAAGGAATGGTTTTTTGCTGCACGATGGTGGGCTGTGTGAAGCCCATTTCTTTGGTGGCTTGAATCAGCTCATCAGCCAAACCCAATGCGATAAAGCCGTTAGGCAACTCAGCAACTGGTTCGCTTGCTTCAGAGCCTTCTACGCTTACAGATGTGTCAACATCATTCGCTATGATTTCAATAGCATCGTTGGCAATAAATTCGCTGGCTACAGCCGTGTTTTGTTCAAAATTTGTTTCTACAGAGTCAGTCATCATACTTCCGCTACCCTTAAAAGGTGCGGTTTCATTCAATGGTTAAAAAACATCAACCATCAAACGAAGTACAACGTCTTCTTGCTCTGTGACTCACCTTTGTACCGATTGGTACGAGTGAGAAAACTGTCGGTGTGACGCGGTTGGCTAAATCAAAGTTAGCCCTAAGTGTGGCAGATGTGCGATGCCAGAAATCTGTTCTTAATTTTTGAAATTAATCACTTGTGAATTTCTGTGCAGTCTCTGATTATCGCACATCTTGAAAATAATTGCTAGGGTTAATACCTAAATTACCCCTAATTAGATTACAGACTCGCTTTGTTATTGAGTTTCAATGCCAGCCAATTTCACCCATCCAGCCCATTTTTTGATTTCCGCATCAATGGTTTTCGCCAGTTGCGCAGGGTTTTGGTACGTCCAAATCAATGCCTGCATTGTTCAGCTTTTCTTTCACTTCAGGTTTGGCTAAAACGGCTTGCAAGGTGTCGGCTAATTTTTTCGCAGCATCGGCTGGAATGTTGGCTGGAGCCATCAAGGCAAACCAAGCGCTGACCTCATAGCCTTTGATGGTGTCGCCAATCGGCGGCACGTTCGGTGCTTTGCCAGCACGTTTGACAGTGGTGACACCCAAACCTTTTAAACGACCACCATTCATTTGCGTCACAGCATTGCCCACATCAGCAAATGCATATTGCAATTGGCCACCCATCAAATCGGTTAATGCAGGAGGTATGCTCTTGTAGGGCACGCTCAGTGCTTCAAAACCGCCTAGTTGCGCCACCAAAGCATCCCGAAACTAATGAACCGGAAGACGCCATGACCATATGCCAACTTGTTGGCTTTGGCATAGGCTAAAAACTCTTTCATGTCTTTGGCTGGAAATTCAGGTTTGACCATCAAGATAAAACCAGTTTCGCCAATTTTGCCGATAGGGGTGAAGTCTTTTACAGGGTCATAAGGCAATTTTTTGTACAAGCTGACATTCGCAGCTTGTGTGGTGCTGGTGGTAACCAAGAGCGTGTACGGGTCGCCTGCTGCAGTTTTGACCAAATCTGCACCTGGAATACCATTGGCACCGGCTTTGTTTTCAATCGGTGATGGTTTGGCCCAGTGCATCGCCCATGGCTTGTGCCAATATGCGTCCCACACTGTCAGTGGCCGTGCCTGCGCCAAAAGGGACAACAAATTTAATGGGTTTTGTCGGGTAGGCTTGTGCGTAAGCCGATGTTGCTGCGAAGAGCCCTATGCTTGTTATACCGACAGCAATGACACATTGACGCAGAGTTGAGCTAAATTTCATGAATGAACCTCGTGTGTTGGTTGATCAAAATCCAACTCGGAAATTAACACAGATGAGATCGTTCCAGTTAGCGGGTAAATCCTAGGAAAAAGCAAACCAGCGCACGTCTCTCGTTTATCATAGCGACATGAGCTTTTTTGCCATTCTTTGCGCACTCTTGATTGAGCAAGTCAAACCATTGCACCGCAGCAACCCCATTCATACTGGTTTGCGGACATGGGCGGATTGGGTGCGCCAGCATTTTGATGCGGGCAAAGAGCCACATGGCAAACTGGTTTGGGGTTTGACAGTCGGCTTGCCATCCTTGGGGGTGTTGCTGATTCATTGGCTCTTGCTTGATACGCTGGGCTGGCCCGCCGCAGTGGTGTGGAATGTGGTGATTTTGTATTTGACCTTGGGCTTTCGACAGTTCAGCCACCATTTCACCGATATCCGTGATGCTTTGGACAATGGCGATGAAGAAAAGGCACGTCAATTGTTGGCCGAGTGGCAACAAGTCGATGCCAGTGACTTACCCAAGAGCGAAATTGTGCGCCACGTGATTGAATATTCGGTGCTGGCAGCGCATCGCCATGTGTTCGGGGTGTTGACCTGGTACGCTCTGTTGGCGGCAATCGGTTTAGGCCCAGTCGGTGCGGTGTTTTACCGCATGTCTGAATTTGCGGTGCGCTACTGGAAACCCAGACATGCCAGCCAGCTTGACCTGGCAACCCAAACCCAACGCTTGCATCACCCCGTCAGTGACCATTTGCGCGATGTGACAGCCCATGCGTGGTGGTTGATCGACTGGCTACCCGCCCGTTTAACTGCGATTGGTTTTGCCATTGTGGGTAATTTTGAAGACGCCATCGACAGCTGGCGCAACTTTTCAGAAAAACTTCCCACATTGGACAACAACAACGACAGCCTGATTTTGGCCGCCACATCGGGAGCGATGAATGTGCGACTGGGTGGCGAAACTTTGCACCCCAAAAGCAGCGTGAACAATGCTTCTAACATTTTTGAAAATACAGAATTCGACGGAAACACGATAGATGCCAATCTGGCTGATACCGTGAGTACACCGGGCAGGGAAGCAGAGCCTGCCCATTTGCGCAGCGTGGTGGGTTTGGTTTGGCGTTTGGTGGTGCTGTGGATGCTGGTATTGGCGCTGTTAACTTTGGCCAATTGATTGGCTAAGAATGAAATAATCACCGTTCGCCCTGAGCTTGTCGAAGGGTTTAGGAGGACTTCGACCGGCTCAGTCCGAACGGGGAACCGACAATTTTCTTGCTTCAATAACGATTGCCAGATAATTCAGCAAACAAGCTGCTATATATTCTATAGCGCTCTAGGCTTATTTTATGCTGGCTAGAGTCCAATTTCATTGAATTGATGACGCCACAACCTGGTTCATGCAGGTGGCTGCAGTTGTAAAACTTGCATTCAGGAACATGCACTTTGAAATCTGGCATATAGCTGGCCAGATGCATGGGATCAATGTGATTCAGGCCAAATTCTTGAAAGCCTGGTGAATCAATCAAAGCGGTCGTTTTGGCATCGTCAAGCCAATACCATGTGGTGCTGGTGGTTGTGTGTTTGCCCGAGTTCAAAGCTTGCGAAATTTCTTGCGTCAGCACTTTAGCCTTGGGTAACAGGGTATTAATCAAGGTGCTTTTGCCTGAACCGGATGGGCCAAGCACCAAGGTGGTTTTGTCCTGCAGCACGCGCGTCAACAATTCATTTTGCGAAAGTGAAACGCTTGTTTCTACATTGGCTTCGGCTTCTGTTGCTTTGGGTTTCAAGGCCAGTGAAATCAATTCATAGCCCATGTCACGGTAGGGCTGCAAGCGAGACCATGCACGGGCAAACGGTTCGGTTAAATCACTTTTGTTCAAAGCGATGATGGGTGTGATGTGTTCGGCCTCGGCAGCAATCAAGGCACGCGCCAATTGGTTTTCAGAAAATTCGGGTTCAGCCGCAAGCAGTATCAACACCTGGTCTAAATTTGCAGCAAATGATTTGGTGCGCATTTCGTCTTGCCTGTAAAACAGGTTTTTGCGCGGTTCAATTTTTTCAATGGTGCCTTCGTCTTGCGAGGCCAACCATTGAATTTTGTCGCCCACCACCACATTGCTTTTTTTACCGCGCGGGTGGCAAATCACACGCTCGCCAGTTGCAGTTTCCACCAACACGTGTCGCCCAAAGCCAGCGACAACTAATCCCGATTGGAGCAAAGATTTGCTCAAACAGCTTCCTTCATGGCAGGCATTATTTGGCCAGTAAACCCCATGCGCGCTAGACGTTCAGACGCGGGTGGGTGAGAATAGTAAAACTTCACAAACAATGGGTCGGGCGTCAAAGTTGAGGCGTTGTCGTCATACAGTTTCAGCAAGGCATGAGCCAAATCGCCGTTGGCTGTTTGTTGAATGGCGTAGGCATCGGCTTCAAATTCATGCGTGCGTGACAACTGTGCGAAGAGCGGCGATATAAAAAATGTGAACACTGGCAAGGCCAACATCAACAACAAAAGCGCCAAGGCATTGTCGGGCACGCCTGCGTTTGTCATGAAGTTGGGTATGACGCCCAAACCCGTATAAAACCAGGTTTGTGCAGACAACCAACCTAAAAGTGCGAAACCGATTAGGCTCAGACCAAATAAAGCAATCATGCGTTTGATCACGTGCTTGTGTTTGAAATGTCCCAATTCGTGTGCCAGTACAGCATCGACTTCTGCAGGAGCGAGTTTGGCCAGTAGCGTGTCGTAAAACACCACGCGTTTGGATGCACCAAAGCCTGTGAAGTAGGCATTGCCATGGCCGCTTCTCTTGCTGCCATCCATCACGAACAGACCTTTAGCGGCAAAGCCACAACGTTGCATCAAAGCGGTGACGCGGGTTTTCAATGCTTCATCTTCCAGCGGTTTGAATTTGTTAAAAATGGGTGCGATCACGGTAGGGTAAATCAAGAGTAGCAGCAAATTAAATGCCATCCAAACGCCCCAAGTCCACAGCCACCAATACGTACCAGCGGCACCCATCAGCCACAATATCAAAGCTGCCAATGGCAAACCAATCAAAGCGCCCAATAGGCTGGATTTCACGGCATCGGCTAGCCACAATTTGAATGTCATTTTATTAAAACCAAAACGCTCTTCGATCACAAAAGTTTGGTACAGCGTGAAGGGTAAATCGATGAGGCTGCCAATCACCGCAAAACTGACAAACAAAGCCAGTTGTTGCGCCATGCCACCGTAACTGTTGCCAACGATATCCAAAAGCCAAGTGTTCAATGCATGCAGACCACCCATCAAAGTCCACGCGACAAGCAATGCAGTGCCCAATGCCAATTCCAACAAACCCAAACGCGCTTTGGTCAGGGTATAGTCGGCTGCTTTTTGATGTGCGCTCAGACTGATGTTGTTGGCAAAAGCGGAGGGTACTTGGTTGCGATGCTGCGCCACATGGCGAATTTGCCGCAAGGCCAGCCAGTATTTGACGATCAGGCCTAACACCAGCAAACCCGCAAAAACCAGCGTGAAGATAGTTGAATAATTATTTAAATCGGTTGCAGGGTTCATAGCGCCCTAGTTTAATAAGATTCTGCGTCATTCCTTGTGTCTACTTGAAATGCGCGACAATTCAAGCCATGCCTAAAAATTCACCTTCACAAACACAAAATCCCGAAGAATCTGCCGCAGTATTGGTCAAAAGTGACCAAAACCTGATTTGGTTAGACTGCGAAATGACTGGCTTAGACCCCGAGCAAGAGCGCTTAATCGAAATTGCCATCATCGTCACAGGCCCGAATTTAGAGCCACGCATCGAAGGGCCAGTACTTGTAATTCACCAAAGTGATGCCCATTTAGATGCCATGGACAAGTGGAACAAAAGCACGCACGGCAAGAGTGGATTGATTGACAAAGTCAAAGCATCCACGCTGACGGAAGCCGATGCCGAGACGGAGATTCTGGCTTTTTTAAAAAAATATGTTCCCAAAGGCGATTCGCCCATGTGTGGCAACACCATCAGCCAAGACCGGCGTTTTTTGGTGAATTACATGCCTAATTTAGAGGCCTACTTTCATTACCGCAATATTGATGTGAGTACCTTGAAAGAGCTGGCCAAACGCTGGCGGCCTGAGGTGTACAAATCATTCAAAAAGCACCAGAAACATACCGCATTGGCGGATGTGCATGAGTCCATTGATGAACTCGAACATTACCGCACGCATTTTTTGAAGTAAAAATATTCGCAATTGCTACAATTATTCATGGCGACTAAAAACCCTACAAAACCCCCTGCGAACAAGCCGCATCTTGCGCCCAAGCCCAAGCAAGACGATGGCGGCACAACAGTATTGGAGCGTGTCCCGCAAAAGACCAAACCGCCACAAATGTTTCAAGTGGTGATGCTCAATGACGACTACACCCCAATGGAGTTTGTGGTTTATGTCTTGCAAGATTTGTTCAAAAAAGACCGTGAGACGGCCACCCAAATCATGCTCAAAATCCATTTAGAAGGTAAGGCTATTTGTGGCGTATTCAGCAAAGATGTGGCGGTCAGCAAGGTGGAACAGGTTCACTTAGCAGCACGGGAAAACGGCCACCCATTGCAATGTGTGGCAGAACCTATTGATGAGTGACCCAGAATTAAGCGTGCACATCTTGAACATTGATAAGCGCGCCCCAAATGGCTTGAACAGATCTATTCGATTTATCTTTGTTAAATATGTATTGCAAGGATAAATTAGTTATAGTTGTATTGTGTCAGTGGTTTTTTTTAAATTTTTTCATATTTAGGCCTAAGGAAACAGCATGATTGCTCAAGAGTTAGAAGTTAGTTTGCACATGGCCTTTGTTGAAGCGCGTCAGCAGCGCCATGAATTCATCACCGTAGAGCATCTGCTCTTGGCATTGATCGACAACCCCAGCGGTGCTGAGGTGCTCAAAGCCTGCGCCGCCAATTTGGACGAACTGCGTAAATCTTTAACCGGATTCATTGCAGACAATACGCCGCAAGTGGCTGGCACAGAAGAAGTTGACACACAGCCGACTTTGGGATTTCAGCGTGTGATTCAGCGCGCCATCATGCACGTGCAGTCCACAGGAAGTGGCAAAAAAGAAGTCATTGGTGCCAATGTGTTGGTGGCAATTTTTGGCGAAAAAGACTCGCACGCGGTTTACTATTTACACCAGCAAGGCATCTCGCGCTTGGACGTGGTGAACTACATTGCGCATGGCATTAAAAAGGGAGACCCATCAGAACCTGTCAAATCAGGTGAAAACGCTGAGCAATCGGAAGAAGCGGCTGCTGAAAAGACTGAAAAGCAAACACCGCTGGACCAATTCACGCAAAACCTGAATGCCTTGGCAGCCAGTGGCAAGATTGATCCTTTGATTGGCCGCGATTTTGAAGTGGAGCGCACCATTCAAATCCTGTGCCGCCGCCGCAAGAACAACCCACTGTTGGTGGGCGAAGCGGGTGTGGGCAAAACAGCCATTGCCGAAGGATTGGCATGGCGCATCACACAAAAAGATGTGCCTGAAATTTTGGCCGATGCAGTTGTGTATTCACTCGACATGGGCGCACTGTTGGCTGGCACCAAATACCGTGGCGATTTTGAGCAACGTTTAAAAGGCGTGTTGAAGCAAATCAAAGAAAAGCCCAACACAATTTTGTTCATTGACGAAATCCACACCATCATCGGTGCGGGGGCAGCATCAGGCGGCACCATGGATGCGTCAAACTTGTTGAAACCAGCACTGAGCTCGGGTCAGCTCAAATGCATAGGCGCAACCACGTTCACCGAATACCGTGCCATTTTTGAAAAAGACGCGGCATTGTCTCGTCGTTTCCAAAAAATTGATGTGGTTGAACCGACTGTGGCCGAAACCGTTGATATCTTGAAGGGCTTGAAATCGCGCTTTGAAGAGCACCACAACGTGAAATACGCTGTGTCTGCTTTGCAAGCTGCTGCGGAATTGAGCGCCAAATACATCAATGACCGCCATTTGCCAGACAAGGCGATTGATGTGATTGACGAAGCAGGTGCGGCTCAACGCATCTTGGCACCGTCCAAACGCAAAAAAATCATCAGCAAAACCGAGGTGGAAGAAATCGTTGCCAAAATTGCGCGCATTCCGCCCGCCAATGTGTCGAACGATGACCGCGGCAAACTGAAAACTTTGGAACGCGATTTGAAGAGTGTGGTGTTTGGGCAAGACAAAGCTTTGGACATGCTGGCATCCAGCGTGAAAATGGCGCGCTCTGGCTTGGGCAAGGTTGATAAGCCGATTGGTGCGTTCCTGTTCAGTGGTCCTACTGGCGTGGGTAAAACAGAAGCGGCCAAACAGTTGGCCTACATCATGGGTATTGAATTGATTCGCTTTGACATGAGCGAATACATGGAACGTCATGCCGTGAGTCGCTTGATTGGTGCACCACCCGGCTATGTGGGTTTTGACCAAGGTGGTTTGCTCACCGAAGCCATCACTAAAAAGCCGCATTGCGTGTTGCTATTGGATGAAATTGAAAAAGCGCATCCCGATGTGTTCAATGTGCTCTTGCAAGTGATGGACCATGGTACTCTGACGGACAACAATGGCCGCAAAGCCGATTTCCGTAACGTCATCATCATCATGACGACCAATGCCGGTGCCGAGACCATGAATAAAGCCACCATTGGCTTTACCAACCCACGCGAAGCAGGTGATGAAATGGCCGATATCAAACGCCTCTTCACGCCCGAGTTCCGCAACCGTTTGGATGCCACCGTCAGCTTCAAGGCGCTGGATGAAAATGTCATCTTGCGCGTGGCCGACAAATTCTTGCTTGAGCTTGAATCGCAATTGGCTGAGAAAAAAGTCGAAGTCACATTCACCGATGCATTGCGCAAATACTTGGCGAAAAAAGGTTTCGACCCACTCATGGGCGCACGTCCGATGCAGCGCTTGATCCAAGACATGATTCGCCGTGCCTTGGCAGACGAATTGCTCTTCGGTCGTTTGGTCGACGGCGGCCGCTTAACTGTGGACATTGCCTTGAAGACAGATGAGAAGGGCGTGGAAACGGGTGAAGTTGTCTTAGACATCACGCCATTGCCTAAATCACCAAAGAAAGACGGCAAAGCCAAATCTGAAACTGAGGAAGTTTCGGAAGGCTAAGCCACCATTCATGGGCGATACTCAAAGGGTTGGCAACTTCGGTTTCCAGCCCTTTTTCACATCGACTGTTAACAAAATATGGCTCCACACACCTATCTTTGGCACGACTACGAAACCTTTGGCATCAACCCGCGCCAGGACAGACCTGCACAGTTTGCCGCCATTCGCACTGATGCTGATTTGAACGTGATTGGTGAGCCAATCATGCTTTACTGTCAGCCTGCGCCTGATTATTTGCCTGATCCTGCGTCTTGTCTTCATCACTGGCATCACGCCACAAGTTTGTTTAGAGCGCGGCATTCCTGAGCATGAATTTGCTGCTCAGATTGAAGCAGCCTTAGCTCAACCCGGCACGATTGGCGTGGGCTACAACACCATTCGGTTTGACGACGAGTTCACCCGCTTCATGCTGTGGCGCAACTTGCGCGACCCCTATGCGCGTGAGTGGCAAAACAACTGTGGGCGTTGGGATTTGCTGGACGTTGTACGTACTGCCTATGCCTTGCGGCCTGCGGGTGTGAATTGGCCACTCAAGGAAATATCTGAAGAAGAACTGCAAAAGATAAATGGTAATAAGCGTATTAATACTATAAATAATATAGCATCTCAGGCAATGAATACGCCGTATACAGGCCAAAAAAGCATTGAAAAGTTAACTAAACCAAGTTTTAAACTGGAAGATTTAACCAAAGCCAACGGGCTAGCACATGAAGCCGCGCATGATGCCTTGTCAGATGTGCGTGCCACCATTGACTTGGCTCGGCTGATTAAAACCACCAACCCCAAGTTGTTTGATTTTTGCTTGAGTCTGCACAAAAAAGACCGCGTGGCGGCTGAATTGGGTTTACCTACTACGCTGCAAAATGCGCGTCCGTTTTTGCATGTTTCTGGCATGTTCCCCGCAGAGCGTGGCTGCATCGCCATCATGTTCCCGCTGGCCATGCACCCAACGAATAAGAATGAATTAATTGCTTGGGATTTAAGAGAAGACCCGAGTACCTTGGCCACTTTGAGCACAGATGAAATACGCCTGCGCATGTTCACCAGAGCCAGTGAATTGCCTCAGGGTATGACGCGCTTGCCGATCAAAACCATACATTTGAACAAATCGCCCGTTGTCATCAGCAGTTTGAAGACACTCACGCCTGAAATGGCCAACCAATGGGGAATTGACATGGCATTGCAAATGAAGCATGCCGAAAACGCCACTGAATTGCCCGACATGAACGCCATGTGGGCAGAGATATTCAAACGCACTGAAGTTGAAAAAACGATTCCCGATGTGGATGCAGACCTGTATGGCGGCTTTGTTGGCAACAACGACAGACGCCGTTTGAATCAACTCATCGCCTTATCAACCGACAAGCTACTTGATGCACGCACGGGTTTTGAAGATGAACGTTTGGAGGAGCTTTACTTCAGATACAAAGCCCGTAACTTTCCTGAGGTGCTGAATGAGGACGAACAAGAGCGCTGGTACGAACATTGTGCAAGTCGGTTACAAGACGGGCAGGGTGGTGCACGTTCACTGGAAGCGTTCTACGCCCAATTAAACGAACTGTCGAAAACCGCCGATGCTAATGGCTTGGCTGTTTTGACGACATTGGCTGAATACGGAGACAGTTTGGCTTAATTTTCCAAGTGCTCTTAGCTTCCTTTGATTTTTCAAATAAAAACAATTCTCATTCGTGATAAACTATCAACAGTTCATCATTTATCGGAAGTAACATGACTCTGGACAAAGCTAAACTTCGGCAAACCCGGCGCGTCAAGGCAGTGCAGACTTCTGCACATCTGGCTGATATGTCGCGGCAGCTGGAAGAAATCGGTTTCACACCAAATGAGCAAGTCATGGTGCTGACGCGCGGCTTTCCCAGCGGCGATCCGCTGGTCGTTCGTGTGGGTTTATCGACATTTGCTTTACGCAAGTCAGAGGCCGCGTTGATTGAACTGCATGCGCCTGATGACCAGTCGGATAGTACTGTAGGCCACCATGTTTAAAGGCAAACAAACCGTCACCGAGACCAAAATTCACATTCATGCCACTGGGCCGTTGGTGGCTTTGGTGGGCAACCCCAATTGCGGCAAAACGGCATTGTTCAATCTCCTCACGGGTAGCCGCCAAAAAGTTGCTAACTACGCCGGTGTGACGGTGGAACGCAAAGAAGGGCGCTTGCAATTGCCCTCAGGCAAGACCATCCGCGTGCTGGACCTGCCCGGCGCATACAGCCTGTATCCACGCTCCATGGACGAGCGAGTTACCTGCAATGTGCTGATGGGCCGCGCCGTGGGCGAAAAACAGCCCGATTTGGTGGTCTGCGTGGTCGATGCGACCAATTTGCGCCGCAACCTGCGCCTCGTTCTGGCCGTCAAACGCATGGGTTTGCCCTGCATCGTCGCCCTGAACATGACCGACGTGGCCACCCAGCGCGGCATTTTTGTCGATGCTGATGCCTTGTCCAAAGAGTTGGACTTGCCAGTCGTCACCACCGTCGGCATCAAAGCCAATGGCGATGCGGCTTTGCGCGCCAAGCTGGATCAGGTTGATTGGCGTAAAAATGGTCAGGATGACGAGCAGCTAGTCGAACCAGACCATGAAGCCAGCCATGCCGACCACGAAACAGTGCAACACATACTGCAGCGCCTGAAC
The DNA here is from genome assembly GCA_963841045.1 of uncultured beta proteobacterium. Classification (GTDB taxonomy): domain Bacteria; phylum Pseudomonadota; class Gammaproteobacteria; order Burkholderiales; family Burkholderiaceae_C; genus Aalborgiella. The sequence continues at coordinate 36,184 of CAWJBD010000004.1, forward strand.
CTGGACAAAGTCCTGCCCGACGTGCTGAGTGATCGGCTGGACCGCGCTTTTCTACACCCATTCTTCGGCCCCATTTTTCTTGCGGTGCTGCTTTTTTTGATTTTCCAAGCCATGTTCAGCCTGGCCACCATCCCGATGGACGCCATCAAAGCCGCGACCGACTGGCTGGGTCAAACCGTCACCGGCCTGCTACCCGACAACTGGGTACGCAGTCTTCTGGTCAACGGCATCATCGCCGGTGCGGGCGGCGTGGTCGTCTTTTTGCCGCAGATTTTGATTTTGTTTTTCTTCATCCTGATACTGGAAGAATCAGGCTACCTGCCGCGCGCTGCGTTTTTGCTGGACCGCATCATGGGTTCGGTCGGGCTATCGGGGCGCTCGTTCATCCCGCTTTTGTCCAGCTTTGCCTGCGCCATCCCTGGCATCATGGCAACCCGCACCATCGCCAACCAGCGCGACCGCATGGTCACCATCATGATCGCGCCGCTGATGACCTGTTCCGCCCGTCTACCAGTCTACGCCTTGCTGATAGGCGCGTTCATCCCGCAAAGTCGGGTCTGGATGGGCTTGGAACTGCAGGGTGTGGTGCTGTTTTTGCTCTACGTTGTTGGCATCGCCGGTGCGATGGCGGTGGCATGGCTGATTAAGCGCTTTGCCAGTGACCAACGCCAGTTCCACCCGTTGATGATGGAACTCCCCAGCTACCATTGGCCCACGGCACGCAACGTGTTAATCGGCCTGTGGCAACGCGTCAAAATTTTCATGCGCCGCGTGGGTGGTGTGATTTTGGTGTTGACGATTGCCTTGTGGTTCTTGGCCAGTTACCCCGGCGCGCCTGCTGATGCCACGGGTGCTGCCATCGAGTACAGCTTTGCCGGCATGCTGGGCAATGCGCTGGCCGTGGTTTTCGCGCCCATCGGTTTCAACTGGCAGATCAGCGTCGCCTTGGTGCCCGGTTTGGCCGCGCGTGAAGTGGCCATCAGCTCGCTAGGCACTGTTTACGCTCTGTCCGCCTCTGCAGACAATGCTGCCCAAGCCCTCAGTCCGCTCATCGCCCAAAACTGGAGTCTAGCGACAGCCTTGTCGCTGCTGGCCTGGTACGTCTTCGCCCCGCAATGTTTGTCCACCTTGGTAGCCGTCAAACGCGAAACCGGCAGTTGGAAAATGCCCATCATCATCGCCAGTTACCTGTTCGTATTGGCCTATGTGGCATCGCTTATCACGTATCGGTTGGCGGTGAGTATGGGTTGGGGGTAAATTTGTCTGTAGCTATGGTATTAATTGTCTAACTTGCTCTTGAAAATATAGCAAGTTAGTTTCACCAAGTTTAAGATTATCACAAATCAAACGCCCGCTGCACAAACCAATACAGCGCCATTAACGCAATCAACACAGAGCCCCATTTGAAAACGCCGACTTGGTAAAACTTGGTTTTGCGTAGCCAAAATGCGACTGGTAGAAATGCGGCGACGATGGCGAGTTGGCCCAGTTCGACGCCGATATTGAAGCCAATGAGGGCGGTGATCAGTGCGTTTTGCGGCAAGCCCTAAGTCTGCCAAAACGGATGCAAATCCAAAACCGTGAATCAAGCCAAAGCCAAAGGCCATGACCCAGCGTTTGGTGTCCAGATTCCCTCGAATATTGCTCATGGCCGCCACGATGATGGAAGCCGCAATGACCGACTCAACCAAGCGTGATGGCAAACTGATGTAACCCAAAGCGGCCAATGACAAGGTGATGGAATGCGCCAAGGTGAATGCGGTGACGACTTTCAGAACTTCTTTGAACGCGCCCCAAAAAGATGGCGCAGCTTGTAGGTGCTTGACCGCATCGCTTCGATTGAAAACCAATACCGCCGGCAAAAGCAGTGAGAGCAAAAACAGAATATGGTCAAAACCTATCCAGATGTGCCACACGCCTTCAACCACATACTGCTTGAAACTCTGCCATTGGCTGGGCGCTTGCAGTGGCAAGTTTTGCGTTGCTGATTCGGTGCCCAACACAAAAGACATTGCTTCTGATTCTTGTCCCTCTTTGGCTGGCATGTTCGGTGGAATCCATTGCAACAATCCACGGTGCGATGGATCTACATCAAACAAGAGCGAATACTTGACTTGTACTGCTTCAGAAATGGCAGCACCACAGGCTGCACTCAGACTGAGAACCGCATAAGTGCCATCGCTGTGATGGTCCAGCTGCATGGGGGCGGCGGTTGTCATTGCGCATGGTTTATCTTTGTTAGACAGTTGCAAATTGGATGTGGCATATTGGGTGATGTCGTCACCACGGCTGCGAACTTCGCCCCAAGTCAACGCGCCATCGTTATCGCGGTCTAACTGTAAAACGTAATCCAAATCACGCAAGGCAATGTCCCAGCGAACTGCGATGTCAGCGCCATTGGCTTGCGCTGTCAAGGTCAGATAACTGTCACTGGGTTTGTGCGCGTGTGCGTTGGTGGACGCTAAGGTGGCAAGCAATGCTGCGACACTGATTATCAAAAATGATAGCAATCTAGGCAATGAATACGCTGGCTGTAGTCCAATTTGATACTTAAACATGTTCATCATCATTTGCCACCACCAATCTTGGCAATGTCAGCGGCCAAGGCTTTCAAATTGGCATCTTCGTAATTGTGTTGCTTTAACCATGTCAATGCGGGCTCAGCCGCGGTTGCATCTTTGGCGGCCAGGGCGGCGCGCAGTAGCACCTGTGCATCGCGTGGTTCTTTTTGCAGTTTGTAGTTGTTGACAGCCAAGGCAAGTGCTTGGCTTGGTTTGTTTTCAATGTCCAATTCAAAACGTGCAGCCTCTTGCTCGTGTAATCTATCGCCGCGTTGGGCTGCTTCCTTGAATCGGTCACGCAGTTTGTTGGCCCAATCAGTGGCTTTTGGGTGCTTTGTGGCTTTGCCAGCCAATGCCAATCGCAACAACAAAATGTCAGAACGTTCCCAATTGGACAGCAATTCAATGACCGCATCTGGCTTGTTTTGAGTCAATAAAAAATCAGCATACGCACCCAGCAAAAATTGATCGGTAACACCCAGTTTCAAAGCGCGCTGAAAATAGGCATCCGCTTCGGCAGGCCGGTTCAGGCGGATGGCCATCTCAGCCAAGCGGGTTAATTCCCACAACATCAACTCGGGCGATGCATTCGAGCTCAGATTTAACCGCGGCGTTCAAAGCATCAAAGGCAGTTTGCAAACCCGTTGCACCACCTGAATGTGCCTGCACGTATTGGCTGCAACCAGTTGCAAACAAAGGTGTAGACAATGGTTTGAGTGCATTGCATTCTGTTTGTGCTGCTGAATAGTTGGCTTGCACCATGTGGATGGCGGCGCGCCATGCATAGGGGTCGGGGGATTGGGTATCTGCTTGGCTGGCTTTGTTTAAGCTGTCTAGCGCACCATCAAAGTTATGGCTGTATTGCTGCAACATGCCTTTGGTGAGCCAATAGTTTGCAGCCAAAGCGCTGGTATTTGGTGGTGTTTTGTCCAATGGCGACAGGGCAGCAGACGCATAGCCCACATAACGCGGATCGCCTTGCGCCATCGCCAAGTCAAAGTAGCGGCGGGCTATTTCCAGTCGCAAACTCACATCATTCGGTTTGGCATCCAATTGCTTGCGCAAGGATTGCAGCCTGCGTACAGATGGGTCTGTGGCGCTCAAAGGCAAGCGTTCCACCACTTCGCTGTCATTGGCAGGTGTGAATGGTGCTGCTTGGGCAATCAGACCTGACAAGCCAAAAATCACTGTTGCAAAGGCTCTCGACAGTGTGCTGTGCTTGGATAGTTGTTTCATTCTAAAATATATGAAAAATTGAGCTGTAGCCGGCGTATTGATTGCCTATATTGCTATTATAAATATAGCAATTGAGGTATTCGATATTCACCGATTAAGCAATGTTATACGCCTTGTTTCAAACTCGCTTCAATGAACAAATCCAAATCGCCGTCCAACACCTTTTGCGTGGCAGACGTTTCGACATTGGTGCGCAGGTCTTTGATGCGGCTGTTGTCCAGCACGTAGCTGCGGATTTGGTGACCCCAGCCCACATCGGTTTTGGTGTCTTCCAACTTTTGTTGCTCTTCTTGTTGCTTGCGCATTTCCAAGTCATACAAGTTTGGAGCGCAAACGCTTCCAAGCCACTTCGCGGTTGCCGTGTTGGCTGCGTCCGTCTTGGCACTGCACCACGGTGTTGGTGGGAATGTGCGTTAAGCGCACAGCAGAATCGGTTTTGTTAATGTGCTGTCCACCGGCACCACTGGCACGGTAGGTGTCCACGCGCACATCGGCTGGGTTGATGTTGATTTCGATCGAATCATCAATTTCTGGGTACACAAACACCGAGGCAAATGACGTGTGGCGGCCGCCTGATGAATCAAACGGTGATTTGCGTACCAAACGGTGCACACCTGTTTCGGTGCGCAGCAAACCAAATGCGTATTCGCCTTCAATTTTGATGGTGGCACCTTTGATACCGGCAGTATCGCCTGGTGTTTCGTCTTCAATCACTGTGGCAAAGCCTTTGCGCTCTGCATATTTAAGGTATTGGCGCAGCAACATGCTGGCCCAGTCGCAAGCCTCAGTTCCACCAGCGCCAGCTTGAATGTCCAAAAAGCAATTCAGCGGGTCAGCTGGTTTGTTGAACATGCGGCGGAATTCCATCTGCGCCACTTCGGTTTCCAGCTTGGCGGCTTCTTCTTTGATGTGCTCTAGGCTGTCAATATCGCTATCAGACTTGGCCATGTCGTACAACTCAGCGTTGTCGGCCAGTTCAGTGTCCAGTTTTTGAATGGTCAGAACCACGCCCTCAAGGGCTTTTTTCTCACGTCCTAAATCCTGGGCTTTTTTCGGGTCGTTCCAGACGGTAGGGTCTTCTAGGGATGCATTGACAGTACGCAGGCGTTCAAACTTGGCATCGTAGTCAAAGATACCCCCGTAAATCCAGTGTCCGAGCGGTCAAATCGACCAAATGGCTGCCAATGCTGTTAATTTGTTCTGCGTCCATGAAAACCTACCCTTGTTTGTGAATTTGTTGTAACCATGCATTTTCGCATGATTGCAAACCAGACATATTGTTGCCGGATTGTTCGCAGTTGTGCATTAGTTGGCAAAAAGCAAATGTTTCAATTGTTAATACAAAAGTGATATAGACCTTTAACTCTAAAATGCATTAACAAACGTTAGAATCCAAACGAAAATTTAGTAATCTGTTAATAAATAAGTAAACATGCGTAACAACCAACTCCAACAAATATTGAATGACCTGAATGGCTCAACAGCCGATATTGAAGCATCTGCTTTGATTTCAACCGACGGCTTGATGATGGCTTCTGCCTTGCCGCAAGGCATGGATGAAGACCGTGTGGGCGCAATGACTGCAGCTTTGTTGTCACTGGGCGACCGCGCTGCCAAAGAACTGGCCCGTGGTTCATTGCAACGCATTTTGTTGCAAGGTGAGCGTGGTTTTGTCATCTTGAGTGCATCGGGCACGGAAGCGGTTTAACCGTGTTGGCTAAGCAAAACGCCAAATTGGGCTTGATATTTTTGGATATGAAGCGTGCGGCAGAGTCTTTAGCACGGCTGATTTAAACAAAGTATCTGTTAGCAAAATGCCAAACTTTGCTGACTCAGCGCAGGCTTCATTAGAATCGCGCGCGACATTCAGAATACTCAGCCGCCAGGTTTTCAAAGACAGAAATAACGTTGCGTTGCATCAATCACGCTTGCAAGCTGCTATGAACTTGCCTGGCTCTGAACCAGTCCAAGGCGCATTGGTCGATCTGTTGGTAGGTTGTTTGCCTGCAACCGAAGATGACCAACAGATGGCTTTGGCTTTGTACAAGCTCGGCTCAATCCTTTGCTTGTCGCAAAGCTGAGACCTTACATTACTCAAGCTGGATTACCCCTCAGCAATGCGCTGGCTACAAGATGGAGTGTGATAGCCAGCCCTTCACTTGACATGCCCAGGCGCACGATGCGTTGCAATACTGATGATTCGCGATTCCATGCACAGAACGCAGTGAAAGCTTGGCAAGTTCATGATGTTGCGGCACAGGATGCATTTTTAGAGCATTGCGTCATTTGCCAAGACAAGCTTGCGTTTTTATTGGCGCGACGAAGCTTGTTGCAGCAGCTAGATGAGTTGCCCGCGGCTTGGAAGGCCGTAGGAGATCAGCTCGAAATGATGGTCACTGAATCATGAAGATATTGCTCATAGGCTTATCACGTGGATCAGCTATTGCGGTTGAAATGTTGGCTTCTGTGGTATGGAACAATCCAGAATATGCCCGCATCGAGCGGAATATGACCGCCACATTGGGCGAGATACCGCGTGAGATGCGTGACTATGATTTGTGCATGATTGACCTTTTAGGCATAGGCTATTCACGCTGTACCGCAGAGCGTGAAATGGCGCTAAAGCAAGTTATTCATTCACGTCCTGCATTGATTTTTATACCGCCAGGCAGCGGAGGTGGTTGGTTAAATTCTGTGATGTTGCAAGATTGTCAGGTGCAGACAGCCGACCACTGTTTAACGGTTCAGCACCCGATATCAACCACTGTTTTGCGCGAGACAATGAAAGATTTGCATCGCAAAATGAGTGTGCAAATGCAAGCTACGCATACGCCAGCCAGCAATCATGAAATCACGCAGCCTCCTAAAATTCATGCCGTCAAACTGGAGAATCAAAAACAGGAAACATACAGTCTTGAGTCACTTGCAGATATTGTGACTGACACCAGCGAGTTAACCCGCAAGGGTCTGGGTCGTTGGGGTGGGCCCATTGCCAAACGGCAGCCAATTTCAAATCACAACTCAACTTTCAATTTGTTGGTTCAGGGCACACAGCTTCCAGCTGTTGCACCTTTCACGTTGACCGAGTTCAATTACGCTTATTTAATTGCAGCAGCTCCAGAGCTCAAAGAAAATCAATATCTTGCGTTGACTTACCAATGTCTTTTATTTCCAAACCCAACTGAGTTGCGAATCGCGACGCACGCGACAACTGTTTTCTGTCCGCATGAGAATTGGGTTGCGAGCAATGTATCTAAAGCATTGGTGTCCCGCATGATTAACCATGAGCTGATGGTGAAACTAGCGACCGTGAACCAAATAACCGATGAATCGCAAAAAGAGCGCGCATTGGCATTAAGTTCCGACCAGTCGGATAAGCGCAAAGCTTTAGATGCCGAAGTGTGGCGATTGGTGTTTTATGTCATGCGCGATAAACCCTTGCTTACCAATGTGGATGTGCGATTTCAGCTGAATCGGTTCCCAAATTTCACACGCATACACGGCATGCCTGATGTGTATATTCAGCTGGCATTGTTGTGCATGCGTCAGCCGCAAACGCTCAAGGGTTTGCAGTCATTGTTTCCTAAAGAAAATTCGCAATTGATTGCATTATTTGTTTGCTGCGCATTGTCTTCTGGTATGGCCACTGCTTTGCCAAGCGCCAGCCAAATCGAAAAACCAAGAGCAGAGCATTTGCCCACGTTCACGCATAAACCTGCTCGCAGCCGCAGTTTTCTAAGATCGTTATTGGACAAACTTTTTTGATCCATCTATTCAACATTTTTCTGATTTTTATTGTTATTACATATGGCATCAGTTTATAAAATAGTTTTCGCAGGTCCCGTCGGTTCAGGTAAGACGCGTGCTGTGAAAACGCTTTCTGATATCGAAGTTGTCTCAACAGAGGCTGATGCCACTGACGATGTGAAGAATCTAAAGCATCAAACCACAGTGGCAATGGACTATGGTGTGATGAATCTGGCAAATGGCGACAAAGTGCGTTTGTACGGCACCCCGGGTCAAGAGCGGTTTGACTTCATGTGGGATATCTTGTCTGAAAACGCATTGGGCTTGGTGTTGTTATTGGACGGTAGTTCTCCAGATCCTGTTGGTGATTTGCTCGCCTATACCAATGCATTTAAAAAGATCATCGATACGACGGTGGCTGTGGTCGGCATTACCCACACAGAAGACAACCTAGACAGAGACAATGCTGTTCGCAGTGCTGTTTCAAATGCTTTGAAATCGCTGAACTTACCCGCAACGGTGATGTCTGTTGATGCGCGCGAACGAGCCGATATGGTGATGGTCATGAAAACGCTGCTGTACAGCATCGACCCTTTGTATCAATCTGAATAAGTTATCCGCTAAATCTGAACTCCAAATCCATTCATTTTTTCCATGACAGACGAATCTTCAAATTTGTTCAATATCGCATTAACACCAGCAGGTGTGTTGTACGCTTTTTCACAACAAGTGCCTGATGCTACGCAAACAAAATTGCAAAGCATTTTGTCATCTAAAGCTTTACCGAACGTATTAGTTTGGTTGAATCACGACACAGAGACATCATGCATTATTGGAGCGTGGATTTTCGCAAGGGTGGATTCAACGTGTTCAGCGCGATTTACGCGCACCTGATGTGAAATTGGACGAATTTTTATCGCATGTGATAGCAGGGCTTTCAGGTGAACGCCGTGTTGCACTGGCATCTACCGGAGGTTTTTGCATTGGGCATTCTGGTTACACGCTGGTAGAGGCAGAAGCGCTCTGCGTGGCTGCCGCAGACTTCACAGAATTCGCAGGTCGGCAACGTGCGCGCGGTTGGCAAGGAGCGAGCCGCATGGCTTCCTTTCACGAAGATGTCACCATGCTGATGCCAACCACTTCTTTTGTCCCATTTTGGGTAGATGGCAACGACTATTGCTTGGTCATTGCAGGTGAACCGCTTTTGAACAACCCCGTTTTTGTCGAGTTGGTGTGGGGTATTAAAACGGCAGGGGAGCGTTTTGCTAAATAAACCTAGCCAAATCAAAACCAAATTTGTGCTTAATTTTGCTGCAATAATTACTAAATTGTTCAACCTAATCGGAGAAGCCAGCATGAGACAAACAACTTTCATCGCCCTAAGCAAAGGTGCAATAACTCTGACATTGTTGCTGACTGCTGCAGGCACATTTGCCCAAAGTCGTTATTGCGTGATTGATGAGCAAACAGGCCGTCTCCACTGTGGTTGGCTGGCCGATTCACAAGGTTTCCGCATCGCAGACCCTGCACCAGCAATGGTTGCACCTGTTGTGAATCCACCCGTCATCACTGATAACCGCAGTCGTCGTGAAATTGAATTCGAACGCGAACGTGAACAACGCTTTGCTTTTGAACAACAACGTTTGCAATTGCAAGAGCGTGTCAATGCTTTGTTCCTTGAGGTATTAGGTCGCGATGCAGATATCGTGACGCTGAGGCGTGTGACAGGGCAAGTCATGGAAGGCCGCGCTTTGGCCGATGTGCGCATTGAACTGGCCACCAGCCAAGAGGCGCGTTCTACGATAAACCAAATCTACCGTGAAGTATTGCGTCGTGAAGCAGATTTGGCTGGACTGAACGCCCAAGTGTCGGGATTACGCAGCGGCATGAGCATGGCACAAATTCGACAATCGATTCAAGACAGCCCAGAAGCACGAAACAGACGGTAAATCATGATACACGTTACATGTGACGTGTATTAGGACACACTTGCTATATAAATAATAGCAAACTAGGCAATCAATACGCCGGATACAGCCATTTTTGATACATAAAAACTGCTTTCGTGTAAAATGCTGGGTTATTCATTAAAAAACCTCAGCAATTTAAACCCATGATTCAAATCACACTTCCCGATGGCTCAAAACGTGACTATGACGCTGCCAGTGTCACGATAGCCGATGTGGCCATGTCCATTGGTGCTGGCTTGGCAAAAGCTGCATTGGCTGGAAAAGTTGATGGGAAAGTGGTGGACACGAGTTTCAGCATCACCAAGGACAGCACTGTGGCCATCATCACTGCCAAAGATGCAGAAGGCTTGGAAGTGATTCGCCATTCAACAGCGCATTTGCTGGCCTATGCGGTGAAGGAGTTGTTTCCTGACGCACAGGTCACGATTGGTCCTGTGATTGAACACGGCTTTTTCTACGATTTTTCATACAAGCGCCCATTTACTTTGGACGATTTGGCGCTCATCGAAAAAAAGATGACAGAGCTGGCCAACAAAGATGAGCCAGTTACACGCCGTGTCTTGCCGCGTGACGAAGCGGTGAGCTATTTCAAGGGCTTGGGCGAACACTACAAAGCTGAAATCATTGCCAGCATTCCTAGCCAATGAAGATGTGAGTCTGTACCGCGAAGGTGCGTTTGAAGATTTGTGCCGTGGCCCACACGTGCCATCCACAGGCAAATTAAAACATTTCAAATTGATGAAATTGGCAGGTGCCTATTGGCGCGGCGACCACAACAATGAAATGTTGCAACGCATTTATGGCACCGCTTGGGGTAGCAAAGACGAGTTGCAACAGCATTTGAAAATGCTGGAAGAGGCTGAAAAACGCGACCACCGCAAACTGGGTCGCGAGCTGGATTTGTTTCACATCGACGAACATTCGCCTGGTACCGTTTTTTGGCATCCGAAAGGCTGGACCGTTTGGCAAGGCGTTGAACAATACATGCGCAAGGTGTACCAAGACAATGGTTACTTGGAAGTGAAAGGGCCACAGATTTTGGATAAAAGTTTGTGGGAAAAAACGGGGCACTGGGACAAATACAAAGAGAACATGTTTGTCACCGAGTCGGAAAAACGTGACTATGCCCTGAAGCCCATGAATTGCCCAGGTCATATCTTGATCTACAAACATGGGCTCAAAAGCTACCGCGATTTACCGCTGCGGTTTGGCGAATTTGGTGCTTGCCATCGCAACGAACCGTCGGGCGGCTTGCACGGCATCATGCGCGTGCGCGCCTTTACGCAAGATGATGGTCATATTTTCTGTACCGAAGACCAAATTCAAAGCGAAGTGGTGGCGTTCACCACTTTGTTGCAAAAAGTGTACGCCGATTTTGGATTCAAGAACATCATCTACAAGCTATCAACACGACCTGAAAAACGCATTGGTACCGACGAGAGCTGGGACAAAGCAGAGACAGCACTGGCTGAAGGCTTGAAAGCATCTGGCTGTGAGTTCACCTATTTGCCAGGCGAGGGTGCTTTTTACGGTCCGAAAATTGAATACACCCTGAAAGATGCATTGGGGCGTGAATGGCAATGCGGCACGATTCAGGTGGATCCTAATTTGCCAGAGCGACTGGATGCAGAATTTGTCGGCGAAGATGGCGGTCGCCACAGACCCATCATGTTGCACCGTGCCATTGTGGGAAGCTTGGAGCGATTCATCGGAATTTTGATAGAAGAACACGCGGGCGCATTGCCGTTTTGGCTGGCGCCAGTGCAGATTGCCATCCTGAATATCACCGATACACAGGCCGAATATGCCCAAAATGTGGCTAAACGGTTGAAAAATAAAGGGTTTCGGGTTGAATTAGACCTGCGAAACGAGAAAATAACGTATAAAATACGGGAGCATTCGATGCAGAAGCTGCCTTATATCCTTGTGATAGGGGATAAAGAGATGGCAGCTGGTTCTGTAGCAGTGCGCGCGAGGGGCAATGTAGACCTCGGTGTGATGTCTTTGGATGATTTTGAAACCAAAATCGCCAATGATGTTGCCACTAAAGCTTGAGTTTCATTCATCCGAAAGTTTTGAATTGAACCTGACTATATTAAGTCAAATCAGGCTCTAGCCGGCGTATTTGTTGCAGATATTGCTATTATTTTTATAGCTAAACATTTTTAAGGATTATTACCATAGCTACTGAATTTCGTGATCGTCGCCAACGTGAAGAGCGAAAACATCGTTTAAACCGAGAAATCATGGCGACTGAAGTTCGCTTAACCGGTCCAGAAAATGAACCACTCGGGATTGTTTCTATCAATGAAGCACTGCGATTAGCAGGCGAATACGATGTTGATTTGGTTGAGATTGTTGCCACCGCAACACCACCTGTATGTCGTTTAATCGACTACGGCAAACTCAAATACCAAGAGCAAAAGAAAGCGGCAGACGCGAAGTCAAAGCAGGTAGTACAAGAGATTAAGGAAATCAAGTTCCGTCCAGGAACGGATGAAGGTGACTACAACATCAAAATGCGCAATATCAAGCGCTTTTTGGATGAAGGCGACAAGGTCAAAGTGACATTGCGGTTCAGGGGTCGTGAGATCACCCACCAAGAATTGGGCATGGACTTGTTGAACCGCATTCGTGACGAGTTGAAAGATTTGATTATTGTGGAGCAATTTCCAAAATTGGAAGGTCGCCAAATGGTGATGATGATTGCGCCAGGAAAGAAAAAACCAGCGGCTAAACCGCAGGTAGCGCAAGCTGCAACAGCCAAGGCTGACGCAGAAGCGTAAAAAGTGGTGGGTTTAACGACTTGCCGCTTTACAAGTGGTAAGTTTAACGACTCGCCACTTTACAAGTGGCTCGGGGCCATCAAGTTTACGTAGGTTCGTAAACGCCTCACGAGCACAATTTGAAAAGGGAGCATGAATATGCCCAAAATGAAGACCAAAAGTGGCGCGAAAAAGCGTTTTCGCGTTCGTCCAGGTGGTACCGTTAAACGCGGTCAAGCCTTCAAACGTCATATTTTGACCAAGAAGACCACTAAAAACAAACGTCATTTGCGCGGCGCAACCGCAGTACATGAGACCGATATGGGTCGCATGGCACAAATGTTGCCCGGTCAAGGCCTTTAATTTAACGACGAACAAGGAGAAATACTATGCCTCGCGTCAAACGTGGTGTCACGGCCAGAGCCCGTCACAAAAAAATCATCGCCCTTGCAAAGGGTTTTCGCGGTCGCCGCGGTAATGTTTTCCGGGTCGCAAAAGAAGCGGTCATGAAAGCTGGGCAATATGCCTACCGTGATCGTCGTACCAAAAAACGTGTATTCCGCCGCTTGTGGATTGCACGTATCAACGCCGCAGCGCGTGAGTGTGGTTTGACATACAGCCAATTTGCAAACGGTTTGAAGAAGGCTTCAATTGAAGTCGATCGCAAAATGTTGGCAGATATTGCTGTGAACGATAAAGCCGCATTTGCCAGCATTGTGGAACAAGTTAAAGCCAAACTGGCTGCTTGATTTTAAGCATGCAGCTGCTATCTAAAAAGTAGCAGCTTAGGCAATAGAAACAAGGGCTAGGGCTTAATTGCACTAGCCTTTTTTTATTGAATTTTTGTTTTATAGAAGTTCCCAAAATAATCAATATGAATGAACTGAATGCCATCGTTGAAGCCGCAAAACAAGCCTTCACGGCTGCTGCCACCTCTGCCGATCTAGAAAACGCCAAAGCCTTGTTTTTGGGTAAAGCCGGCAGCATCACTGAACTGATGAAAGGTATGGCTACTTTGCCCGTTGAAGAGAAAAAAACACGCGGTGCAGCAATCAACGTGGCTAAGCAGGCAATCGAAGCCGCATTAACAAACCGACGTCAAGTCATGGCAGACGCTGAGCTTGATTTGCAATTGAAAGCCGAGGCTTTGGATGTCAGTTTGCCCGGACGCAAACGTGGAGCGGGTGGTTTACACCCAGTTTCCTTAACGCTGGAACGCATTGAAGGCATTTTCGGTTCTATGGGGTTTGATGTGGCACAAGGCCCCGAAATTGAATCGGATTGGTTTAACTTCACCGCGTTGAATACGCCAGAGGATCATCCAGCGCGTTCCATGCACGATACTTTTTATGTCGAAGGTGGCAGCGCAACAGCACCTAACTTGTTGCGCACACACACCAGCCCGATGCAGATTCGGCACGCTGTGCAACACGTCAAAAAGCACCGCACTTTGATTGACCAAGGCGGTCAAATGCCTGAGATACGTGTGATTGCGCCTGGACGTACGTATCGCGTAGACAGCGATGCCACGCACTCGCCAATGTTCCACCAATGTGAAGGCCTATGGATTGGTGCGAATGTGAGCTTCAAAGATTTGAAAGTGGTCTTTACTGATTTTTGTCGGACCTTTTTCGAATCAGAAGATTTGGTTTTGCGATTCAGACCCAGTTTTTTTCCATTCACCGAGCCCAGCGCTGAAATCGACATTCAATTCCAAACTGGCCCTCTAGCAGGTCGCTGGTTAGAAGTTGCAGGCTCTGGGCAAGTGCATCCGAATGTGGTGCGCAACATGGGTTTGGACCCTGAAAAATACATTGGTTTTGCCTTTGGCATGGGACCTGACCGCTTAACAATGCTGCGTTACGGTGTGAATGATTTGCGTTTATTTTTCGATGGCGATATTCGATTTTTATCGCAGTTTCAATGATGCTTAACGATTGATGCTCATCATCACAAAATAATACGAAGAAACTTCCAACACTTTCACGAAATAAATACTGACTATGCAATTCCCAGAATCTTGGTTGCGCGAATTTTGTAATCCACCATTGAGCACAGACCAACTGGCTGAAACACTCACCATGGGTGGTTTAGAGGTGGAGGAGCAAAGCCCTGTTGCCCCACCATTTAGCAATGTTTTGGTGGGACAAATCGTAGCAGTGGAGCAGCACCCGAATGCTGATCGTTTGCGCGTCTGTCAAGTTAATGTGGGGCAATTGCATTTACTTAACATTGTTTGCGGTGCACCCAATGCACGTGTTGGCATTAAAGTGCCGTGTGCGATGGTGGGCGCAGTGTTGCCACCAGGGGAAGACGGTAAACCCTTTGTGATCAAATTGGGTAAATTACGTGGCGTCGAAAGCCAGGGCATGCTGTGCTCTGCCAATGAACTGAAGCTGAGCGATGCAAAAGATGGTTTGCTGGAACTACCAGCCGATGCGGTGGTGGGGCAAGACATTCGCATGCATTTGAATTTGGACGATACATTGCTAACATTGAAGTTAACGCCCAACTTAGCACACTGCTTGAGCATCTATGGCGTTGCCAGAGAGTTGTCGGCTTTAACGGGTTCGCCTTTAAAGCATCCGCAATTTCCTGTAATTCCTGTTGCACACTCAGACAAACTCGCAGTCAAAATCAGCAGTCCAGATTTGTGCGGTCGCTTTACAGGTCGTGTCGTCAAAGGTGTGAACTTTGCGGCACCTACACCGCAATGGATGGTTGAAAAATTGGCTCGCTGTGGCCAGCGCAGTGTCAGCGCTTTGGTTGATATTTCGAATTATGTGATGTTTGAATTGGGTCGACCCACCCACATTTTTGATTTGGACAAAATCTCAGGCGGTTTGGATGTTCGTTGGGGTAAAGCGGGCGAGACCTTGAAATTGCTCAATTGCAGTACGGTCACTGTTGATGCTCAAGTTGGCGTTATTGCAGATGAAACTGCTATCGAATCGCTAGCGGGCATCATGGGTGGAGATGTGACAGCAGTATCCGAAACAACTCAAAATATTTACATAGAAGCAGCGTTTTGGTGGCCAAAAGCCATCGCAGGTCGTTCACGCCGATTCAATTTTTCAACTGATGCTGGGCATCGGTTTGAGCGCGGTGTTGACCCACAATTAACGATAGAGCACATAGAGCGCATCACCCAATTGGTCATCGATATTTGTGGCGGTACTGCAGGTCCGATTGATGACCAACAACCCAACATGCCGAAGATTGAGGCAGTTAAATTACGTGTTGCACGTGCATCCAAAATATTGGGTATGCCGGTTACTTTGGCGCAATGCACCGATGCTTTTGTTAAATTAGGCTTGTCACATACTGTCGACGGTGAAACCATTACGGTGACACCCCCTAGCTACCGTTTTGACATTCAAATTGAAGAAGATTTAATTGAAGAAGTGGTGCGCATGGTGGGTTTCAATAACTTGCCGACTACGCCACCACTGGCGCCCATCACCGCAAAGTTGCGTCCTGAATCGCAACGTGGGCCATTTGCTTTGCGTCGGTCTTTGGCCGCTATGGGGTATCAAGAAACCATCAACTTCAGCTTTGTCGAAGAAAAGTGGGAAAACGATTTGGCAGGCAATGCCAACCCTATCAAACTGCTGAATCCGATTGCCAGCAACATGAGTGTGATGCGCACATCTTTGTTAGGTTCATTGCTACAAGTTTTGAAATACAACATTGATCGCAAAGCCAGCCGAGTGCGGATTTTTGAAATTGGTCGTGTGTTTTTACGCGATGCCAATGTGAAAAATACCGATACAACGGTTGAAGGATTTAACCAACCCATGCGTGTAGCAGGTTTGGCTTATGGCAATCTAGACGAGCTGCAATGGGGCAGGGTAGAGCAATCGTCAGATTACTTTGATGTGAAAGGTGAAGTGGAAGCGCTGTTGGCAACTGCTTCGGCTGAGTTTGTACCAGCCGTTCATCCTGCCATGCACCCTGGACGTTGCGCGCAGGTTATTGTCAATGGTCATGCGGCAGGTTACTTGGGCGAATTACATCCCAAATGGGTTCAATCGTATGATTTAGGCAAAGGAGCAAAATCATCTAAAGCCCCCATTTTGTTTGAATTGGAATTAGACATTTTGCTGCAACATGCTGTTCCTGTGGCGCAAACTGTATTAAAAATGCAAGATGTCGAACGCGATATATCAATCGTAGTTCCTGAAAAAGTCACACATGCCGACATCATGAAAGCGATTGATGCCGCTCAGATAGATGGCATGACACGAAGTGCAACATTGTTTGACATCTACCGACCCAAAACTGCGACCAGTGATATGTCAATGGATGAAAAAAGCTTGGCCGTGCGCTTGACTTTTAACAGTCAGGATGCGACCATGAAATTCGAAGCTGAGGACTTTGACAAGGCAGTGGCCAGTGTCTTGCAGCAGCTTCAATCAGCAGTGGGTGGCAGATTGCGTGGCGCTTAAAGTTTCGCACATTCAATTCATACTGACGAAGATCGATCTTTCTACAATTAAACCGAAGAGACCACGATGGAAATTTCAATTGAAAGTTTAGAGACCACATCGCTCACCAAAGCACAAATGGCTGAAATTTTGTGCGAAAAAATCGGCTTGAATATGCGCGAATCCAAAGACATGGTCGACGCATTTTTCGATTTAATATGCCAACAGCTGGTAGAAGGCAATGATGTAAAAATCCCAGGATTCGGTAACTTTCAAATTCGAGACAAAGCTGCCAGACCCGGTCGCAACCCGCGCACAGGCGAAATGGTTCCTATCAAAGCACGCCGAGCCATCACATTTCATTCAAGTCTGAAACTGAAAGCGCAGTTAACTGGGCAATAACAGCAGCGTATTTGCGTTTTATTGGGGAAATAAATATTTTTCATTCCCCCTATCAATGTGGCCAAAGTTAGAGTAATCTACTAGCTTTCTCACGTAGGACATTGATTTAATGGAGAATATTCTCCCTCCCATTCCAGCAAAGCGCTATTTCACAATCGGTGAAGTGGCGGAGCTGTGTGCGATTAAACCGCACGTGCTACGGTATTGGGAGCAAGAGTTCACGCAATTGAGGCCTATGAAGCGCAGTGGCAATAGACGCTACTACCAGCGACACGAAGTGCAGATGATTCGGCGCATACGTGATTTGTTGTACGAGCAAGGTTTTACCATCAATGGCGCGCGCAATAAATTGCAAGAAATGATGCATTCAATGCGTTCCGAAAATCGAAATGCAAATGGAAACGGAAACGGACATACCATTTTGCAGGATGACGGCCATCACGTTAATGGGTTCGATCAAAATGACTATGCCGAATCGAACGATGAATACCATTCGCAAATTGAAGATGAAGACGATAATTTGAACGATGCATTGAGTGTTTTGCAACATGAAGTGCCAGCCTACGATCAACATTCAGAACTCAGTTTGCTGTGGCGAACTGTTCGCCAAGAATTGTTCGAAATTCGAACCATGCTGAACGCTTCGCATTAATTGCAGAGGTTATAATTCTCAGCGATTCGGTGTGTGGCGCAGCCTGGTAGCGCACTTGCATGGGGTGCAAGGGGTCGAAGGTTCGAATCCTTTCACACCGACCAGTTTTTTGTTTCAATAATGTATAAGCTGGCCATTCACAATTCTGCTTTTCAAGTCCCTTATGCTATATTAATGATAGCAGTCTAGGCAATAAATACGCCGGCTAGAGGCACAGAACACATATAGAATGCATCCTATGCGCGCCAAAGCTATCATGGTTTTAGGTACTACCAGCGGTGCAGGCAAAAGTTGGTTGACCACTGCGTTGTGCCGCTATTACGCGCGACAAGGTCTCAAAGTTGCTCCCTTTAAAGCACAAAACATGAGCAACAATGCCAGAGTTGTTGCTGGCGGTGAAATTGGCAGTGCTCAATACTTTCAAGCCATGGCTGCAAGAGCGGTGCCTGAGGTACGCATGAATCCGTTGTTGCTCAAACCCGAAAGCGACACACACAGTCAAGTCGTCGCATTGGGTCAAGTCAACATGGAGTTAACACAAATACCTTGGCAAGATCGCAGCGAGCATGTCTGGCCCATGATTCAAAAAGCGCTGTTTGAATTGATGTCTGAGAATGACATCGTCGTCATCGAGGGTGCAGGCTCGCCGGCTGAGATCAACCTCAAAGAGCGGGACATCGTTAACATGCGCGTAGCGATAGCTGCACACGCAAATTGTTTGTTGGTCACAGATATTGACCGAGGAGGTGCATTTGCGCATCTTTATGGAACGCATCAATTGCTACAACCCGAAGAACAAGCATTGATCAAAGGGTTTGTGCTGAACAAATTCAGGGGCGATGCCAGTCTGCTTGCGCCAGGCCCTCAAATGCTGGAAGCCTTAACTGGTGTACCTACCGTTGCCACTTTGCCCATGTGGTGGCAACATGGCTTACCCGAAGAAGATGGTTTATACAAATCCCCCATTTCGAAAACGGAGATTACAACGACCATCGCCATCATTGCTTACCCACGAATCAGTAATTTAGACGAATTTCAAGCCTTGAATAACATACCCGGCGTTCAACTTAAATGGGTGCGATCTGCTAATGAGATGGCGGGTGCCGATTGGTTGATATTGCCAGGTAGCAAAAATACCAGTGCCGATTTGTTGTGGTTGCGCTCTCAAGGCTTGGACAAAGCAATTTCAAACCATGCCGCACAAGGTATGGCCGTTTTAGGTATCTGCGGTGGTTTACAAATGTTGGGTGAAGCCTTGATTGATCCGCACAGTATCGAAGGCAACGCTGCTGGCTTGGGCTTGCTTCCACTGGTGACGCATTTTGCAAAAGATAAAACGGTACAGCGCTGCCACACACAATTTGCGTCTGATTTGTTGGGGGCTTGGTCTGTTTTGAGCGAAGTGCAAATCAGCGGTTATGAAATTCACCAAGGTCATACCACGCAGCACCCTGCAATGGCCAAAGGGGGGGATGTGGCAGTATGCGCATTACCGAATGCATTAGGTTGGCAAAATAAAAAAGGCAATGTGATGGGTATTTATTTGCATGGCTTATTTGAAGACGAGGCTGCACTCAAAGCCTTATTCGGAATTTCAACGCCGATTTTGGATTCTGTATTCGATGGTTTAGCAGACTATATTGATCACTATTTTGAACCACAATTTCTAAACAAACTTATCAAGAATTGACCTTCATCAAGCACTGTGTGGTTGATAGGCGTAGACTGAAGTTTTAATTACTTAAAGGACTTCATCTATGTCACATTACCATGCCGTTGTTTGGTTGGATCACAAAGAAGCTCATGTCATGCACATTGCACCTGATGACATCGAAAAATCGATCATCCACCCCAGTGGCGCGCATCAAAAGCATTTGCATGGAAAAGGTGGTGTGGTTGGTTCAGGACGCGCTGTAGAAGATAAAGCGTATTACCATGCTATTGCAACTGCGCTACACGGCGCTACTGAGATTTTGGTAATGGGCCCTGCGCAAGCAAAGTTGGCATTGATCAAACATATCCACGCACACGATAAGGATTTGGTTGAAAAGATCATCGGTGTTGAAACTGTAGATCACCCCACTGACGGACAAGTGGTTGCGTATGCACGCAAATATTTTGCTGCAAAAGATCAAATGCTGTCGCAAACTTAAATAATCTTAGTTAACCCCAATTCATATTGATGAGGGGTTCTAATCTTTAAAAGCAGTAATTTCCAATTACGCTTTTAAAGGTGTATATTGGCTGCATGAACAAGCAAAACCAAAATCAGAAACAACATCGCCATCAACGCTCAGATCTGGTAAGAATTTCGATTGAAGCCATGATAGAGCGCGGACTGAAGCCTGAATTTGGTTCAAAGGTTGAACATCAATTATCAAAAATTACAGGTCCGGCACTATCAGAAAATCAAGCGGATATTTTTGATTTAACGGATTTGCTTTGGTGTTCGATCGATAATGATGACTCCCTCGATTTAGACCAATTGACGGTCTCTGAAATATTACCCAATGACAATGTGAAATTAAGAGTTGCCATTGCAGATGTGGATGCTTTGGTAAAAATAGGGACACCTATCGATGAGCATGCTTGGGAAAATACAACTTCAGTTTATACCTCAGCGCGCATTTTTCCAATGCTTCCTGAGCGCTTATCGACAGACCTAACATCACTCAACCCAAACGAAAACCGTTTGGCCGTCGTTACAGAGATGGTGTTCAAAGCTGATGGCTCGATGATCAGTTCCACGGTTTATCGCGCCATGGTGCACAACAAAGCCAAGCTGGCTTACGATGCGGTGAGCGCATGGATAGATGGTCAAGCACCATTGCCAGAGGCTGCTGCACGTGTCAAAGGCATGGAATTGCAATTAAGGACACAAGATGCGTTGGCCCAAAAAATGCGCAAACACCGGCATGAGGAAGGATCTTTAGAATTCGTCACATTTCAACCACGTGCCTTATTCGAGGGCGAGTCTGTCGTTGACATACGCCAACAAGTTCAGAACCGCGGCAGGCAATTGATTGAAGAAGTGATGATTGCAACCAACGGGTGTACCGCAAAATACTTAGCAGCACATGGTGGCGCTTCGTTGCGACGTGTTGTGCGTTCACCGGAACGTTGGTTGCGCATCGTCAACGAAGCTGCCAAATATGGAGAATCCTTACCGAATGAACCGGATTCGAAAGCATTGGAAAACTTCTTAGCAAAGCGGCAAAAGGCAGATCCATTGCGCTTTCCAGATTTATCACTGGTCATTGTGAAATTAATGGGGCGTGGCGAGTATGTGGTAGAAATACCAGGAAGCGCACCCATTGGGCACTTTGGTTTGGCTGTGCGAGACTATACCCACTCCACCGCGCCAAATCGACGCTATCCCGATTTGATCACTTCACGCCTCATCAAAGCAGCGCTAAAGGGCGTTAAGCCACCCTATAGCGGCTCAGAGCTGGCTGCGCTTGCCATGCATTGCACAACGCAAGAAGATGCTGCGCAGAAAGTGGAGAGAAGAATGCGCAAATCAGAAGCAGCATTGCTGCTAGAGAACCGAGTCGGAACGCATTTTGATGGCGTGGTTACCGGAAGTTCTAATCACGGAGTTTGGGTGCGTATCTTTTCGCCACCGACGGAAGGGAAGTTGGGCGATTTACGCCGAAATGTCGAAGTAGGGGACAGAGTGCGCGTTAAATTGGTATCAACCAATGTCGAGCGTGGATTTATCGATTTTGTTTTGACCGATTAAGTTTTTATAGCCAACTTCAGGCAAAAAATATTGTTAAACCAAGCTACTCAAAAAGCCATTTGATGAAGGTATTTTTTGCATCACTTGCAGCGCAACATCCAACTCAGACATACCCATGGGTTCGAAGCCTGCATTGAATTGCAAGTCTTCTAAAATTCTTTTGCCTTTTTCGTCAGTTGACATGCCACACAGTATTTCTTGAATTTGGTTTTTCTTGTCAGACCATTCAGCGCTGATGCAAAAACAATGACTAGCCTGTTTGCTACTCGTTTCGCCAATAACTTCTAACGAGCTACGACTCGAAGCAGCCATGCCGTTCCATGTCTCATTGAAAACGATACCGATATCTGCTTTACTTTGAATTACCGCATGCGCTGCTTTAACATGAGTCCCTACAAAGTCAAACTCGCAATTGTTATGATCAATTCCAAGTTCAGTTAACACGTTAAGGCCAAGGCCATGAATAATTAATTTATCGGTCGCGCTAGCGACACGAATTTTTCTATCGTTCGGTAAAACTGATCCTGCAATTTTTACCAAGACTGCTTCATCACTAATGCCAACCGGCTTGGCAATGGGTTGGAAACCCACTTGCTTGCAGAACACGATAGCACTGAATGGATTGGCGTAAACAAGGTGGTATCCACCTGCAATGACATCTTCACGCTCTTTAATGAAGTTATCTTTGGGTTCAAAATGCATACCAAAATCTAATTTGCGTTGCAAATAGGTATTCAAAAAGAACCAAGCAGTGCTGTTCTTAGCCGTATCGTGTGGACAAACACTGAATTGGAATTTAGCCATGATTTGAAAATCTGAAGAATAAAGTCACCGAAATGACTTGCGAGAATGGATGCCGTGTTATTCAGGTTTTTGCGAAGAAGGTAATCCTGCAGTTTGTACGCGGCGGGCGCCATCAAATCGAACATTCCAATAAGGTATACGCATGTCTTCTACGCGAACTTGTCCACCGGCACGAGGTGAATGAATGAATTTTCCATCCCCTAAATACACACCGACATGGCTGAATGCTCGTTTCATGGTATTGAAGAATACTAAATCTCCAGCTTTTAAATCATCTTTAGCTATACGCTGGGTGGCATTGGCTTGTTCAACTGAGCTGCGTGGTAAAACAAAACCAAGCGCATCTTTGAAAACTGAACGCACAAAGCCACTGCAATCAAAACCAGATTCAGCGCTATTGCCACCAAAACGATAGGGTACGCCTAAAAATCCAATTGCAGTGTTGACCAAATCAGAGGTTCTTTCTCCAACTGATTGCGTCACTGTTTGTCCAACATGAACCAACTGTTGAGTGGATAGTGCAATTTGGCCGCCAATTTGCTTGAGCAAGCCTTTGTTTTCCAACAAATTAGTGATTTCATCATTTTGATTTGTTGCTGCAACCGCTGTATTAGTCTGAGGCGTATCTGCGTACACATGCATGCAGGTACTGAGACATGCAATCACTGTAATTTTGACAAGTTGGAATCGAACCTTCATCGGCGAATCATACACCATTTAATCGCATAACTGAAATGAAAAAAGCATTGCAACTTGTTGAGTTGCAATGCTTTATCAATTAAATTGAGGTGATTGATATGCAATTATTTGATTAATCGCACAATTCCCAATGCCTTAAGCACATATTTTTCATATATGGGTTCAGAATTACCTGTTTTCATCTTTCGCATGAAATATTTTTCGAAGGCAATTTTCGCATAATGCACCCACTTACCTTTTTTGAACCAATTGACATTGCGTGGTGGAATCTGGGGTAGAGCAACAAATGCAGCACCTGTATCTCCCAAATCAGCCAAACAAATGGCGTTCCATGTTGCTTTGGTCGATACAGGTTTTCCAGCCAATTCGTCTGTAATATTGTGTACGATAGCTGTCACCATGGTTTCAATCATGTAACCCGTTTTTGGTGCACCAGTTGCAACCGGCGTGGCTTCTACGGGTGGAATAGCGACGCAGACACCGGCTGAAAAGATATTTTTATATGCTTTGCTGCGTTGGTGTTCGTCAATGATTACAAATCCACGTGGATTGCATAAATTGGGCACAGCAGCCACAGCATCCACCCCTTTAAAAGCTGGCAGCATCATGGACATTTTGAATGGCACTTCATGATCTTTCAAAACTGCACCTTGCGCATCAAGTTCAGACACAAAAAGTTTGCCAGCTTCGACTTTAGTGGTCTTCGCATTCACAATCCATTTCATATCATGTGAACGCAATTCAGATTCAAGCATCCCTTTGCTATCACCTACGCCACCTAAACCAAGGTGTCCAATATAAGGTTCGCTGGTCACAAAAGTGATTGGGACTTTGTGACGGATTTTGCGTCTGCGCAGGTCCGTATCCAAGATGAATGCGAATTCATAAGCAGGACCAAAACAACTTGCAAATGGCATGGCACCAATCACAACAGGTCCCGGATTTTTCAAAAACTCTTCATAGTCTTTGAAAAAGCTTAGCGCATGATCCACTGTACAAACAGAGTGGGTATGACCACCGTGAGGACCAGATCCAGGTACCTCGTCAAAAAATAATTTTGGTCCAGTGGTAATGATTAAATAGTCGTAGCTGACTGTCTCACCATCCAAAAGTGTTAAGTTGTTGTTTTCCGCATTGATGGAGGTCACTGCTTTGGGTATGAATGAAATCCCTTTTCTTTCCAACATCGGAGCAATTGGTAAGGTTATGGACTCTTTGTCACGCCAACCAACGGCAACCCATGGGTTGGAGGGTGTAAATTGGAAATAATCTTGGCTGCTGACCACAGTAATTTTGTGGTCTTTAGAAAGACTTTCGCGCATTTCGTAAGCAGCTGGCATGCCGCCGATTCCTGCACCCATAACGACGATATGTGCCATAGAAACTCCAATTCTAAATTTTCAAAAACTCTCCGCATTGTATGCGGAGAGGGTGGCTTACTTAGCAGGGCAAGCTTTGTCTCCAGCAATCTTGCCTGGCAATCGCAAGAATGCTTCAAACGGATCCATCACACTCATGGCTTCCATTTTAGGTCCTGTAAATTCCAATCGGCCAAACATCATAGCCTTCATGGGGCCATATTCACCAGCGCCCATTTGGTTCCAGCGCTCGGTAGTCGCGTGCATGGTGTAATCGTAGGAATACGCCATTTTAGCGGCTGTTACCTTACCACCGTAGGTGCAGATGGCTTTCCCATCCTTGGCTTGAATTTTCATTTCCGATTGTGTTTCTTCGCCACAATCTGTGCGATATAAACGGATGAGTTTGTAACCACGGTTGTTGTCGTTTTTAATCCAATCACCAGCCAATCCGGTAGTAAGTAGATTGTCTTTATTCCAAGCTTCGCAAGCTTGCGTTGTCCATTCTGCAGACATCATTGCAGGTGCTGCAAAAGCAGCACCTGTGAATGAGACTGCAGCGGCAATGAGTATTGACGCTCGTTTCATCAATTAGCTCCGTCTAGCGATTAAAATTTCCAACCGAATTGAATGCCCAAAGAATTTTGTGACATGCGAATCGATTCATTGCCGGCTAAGAAAGATTGACCAGAAACCGTTTGCTTAGGTGCATGCATGTAAGCTACAGTCAACTCTGATGTCTTAGACAAAGCATACGTGCCACCGAGGGTGAAGTGAGTGGTTGTTACACCAGGCGCAACGATATTGAATGACACATCACGACCTTGAATAGGGCTGTCTGATTTGTTAAAACCAGCACGTAATTTCAAAGCAGGCATGGCTTGCCATTCAACACCAATTTTGAAAACATTCACATCAGACCAACCAAATCCGGGAGCACCTTTTGAACCAAGTGGCATGCGGTTTGTGCTTGGATTGCCAATGGAGGTTACATCTGAGTAGTTGATACGCTGGAAGTCTGCAGCCACATTGATGGCAGGTGTAACTTGGAAGCTCATGCCCAAGGTCAAGTTTTCAGGAATATCAAATGAGCCAGAATCTGCAAATAAGCCCGCATATTTCTTGAATTTGCTCATTTTGGTTTTAGGTGAATATGAAGCACCAATTGAGAACTGATCATTGAGCTTGCCCAAATAACCGATGCGTACACCCAGACCACTGCTACTGTCTGTCCCATTATTGGTTACTTTGCTAGGGTCTGATGACATTTGGGTAAATGCATGCAAACCTTTAGCCTTAAATTGTTGGTATACCAGCAAGGGAGAAATACCTACTGAGTGGTTGCTGTTCATTTTGTAGGCGATGGTGGGCGCAACAATCAGCTGTTCCAAATTCACGCCCAAATCACCTGCGCCACACAAGATGTTCGCTGGTCCCTGGCCGCAGTTCAATTGACCTCCTGCATAATCGGTGTTCATGCCACCATTGCCATATACGGTAACACCGACGCTCATTTTGTCATTCAAGGTTTTGTTGTATCCCATTTCAGGAACAAAAAACGTTTTGCTGCCACTGGTAACCGATGTATCCAACGGTCCAGCGCCTGTTCTGCTTGCTGCGCGATCAGGCATGAAAATATTCAAACCAATGTCTGCACGGTCACCAGCAGATGCGGCAGCTGCTGGGTTATTAGCACCTGCAAAAGTATTGTCTGTGGAGGTAACGGCTGCACCGCCCATGCCCAAGGCTTTCATACCATAGCCATGTGGGAAGTAGCCATCGGTTGCGTAAGCTGAGCTGGCTGCCAGCAATGCGCAAACGGGTGTGAGATAGTAGCGTGTAAAACGGCTGTTATGTTTCTTCATCATTGTCTCCTAGGTTGTTGCAAAATTTGCTTCTTAATTGAAGCGCGGGTTTTCACAGGGGCGTGATCGGTGGCATGTTTGTTTCAAGTTTTGTATTCGTCGGTCGAGAGTTATCGGGTTGCTTCGCGCACTCATTGAATACGCGACTGTTACAAGTGGCACAGATGCTAGGATTCATATAATACATCGCAGTCCGAATAGCTTCATCTGTATTCGTGACAATGGCATCGGAACCTAACAAATCTTCTTCTTGAAAATCTTCAAGCATGCGGCTGACTTGGGTATTGGCACGGGTAAATATTACTTTTTTATTTTCACGTTTTGCCAAATGCAAAATTCCTTCTAGCGCGCGCTGTCCAGTCGTGTCCATCATTGACACTTTCATCAAGCGCAAGACATATACATTAGGGTTCAGCTTTGCAAAAGCGCCGCGTATCGTTCGCTCAAAAGCTTTGGCTATGCCGAAAAATAATGGCCCTTGAGCTTCGTGGAACAATACTTGTGGACATATGCCTTCTTTCGCTAGGCCTGCATAACTGGTAATGCCCGCTAAATCAACTTCTGCAGGAATGATCTCACTCATGTGTTTGATGAACAAAAATGACGCGAGAACCATTCCAACTTCAATGGCAACAGTAAGGTCAACGAAAACTGTCAATAAAACAGTCGCTAAAAATACCGCTTTGTCGGCATTCGGAGCATGCTGAAGCAAATGTTTAGCGTGTTTGAATTCACCCAACTTGCTTGCTACAACAACCAAAATAGCTGCCAAAACCGCCATGGGTACTTGGCTCGCCAATGGCGCTGCCAACCAAATGATCAGTAACACGAATACCGCATGAGAAAAACCAGCTACACGCGTTTGCGCGCCATTTTGAATATTTGCTCCTGTACGTGCGATCACACCCGTAGCTGGCATGCCACCAAAGATGGGGGATAACAGATTAGCAGCCCCTTGCGCAATGAGCTCGCGATTAGGTTCATGTCGATCACCACTCAAATTATCGGCTACGACGGCTGATAACAAAGCTTCAACACCAATCAGAACAGCTATTGTGAAAGCTGGCCGGATGAGTTCGAGTGCGCGCGCCATGCTGATTTGGGGCAAACTGGGAGCAGGCAGATTGGATGGAACGGCTCCAAATAAACTCGAGATGGTTTCCACAGGAAACGAAAAAGTCATTGCGATGGTTGTGCCCACAATCAAACCAATCAAAGCGCCAGGAATCCGTTTAAGCAGTGGTAACTTTGGTCGAAAAATAATGGCTACCAATGTGATGCAAGCCAGCAGTACAGACCATGCATTGATGTGAGTCAGATTCTTCAGTGTTTCAAACATGTTGTCATGAAAAAACTCATGACTTGGTAATCGCTGCACCAAACCCGTTGCACCTATCATTTTTTCGCCGCTGGCACTTTTCAGAACCAAGCCAAAAATATTGTTCAGCTGTGTAGCAACAATACTGATGGCAATACCCGAAGTGAAACCCAGTACAACAGGGTAGGGTATGTATTCAATCAACTTCCCAAATCGCAGCCAGCCCATGATGACGAGCAATACACCCGCAATCAGACCCGCCACCATGACATCTTGAAATCCATTGGGTGACTTCAATGTGATGCCCGCCAATATGGGAATGAGAGCTGCTGCTGCGCCAGCCACTTGGAATTTGGACCCGCCAAAGATAGCTACAAATGACCCCGCAACCACAGAAGTAATTAATCCCTGAATAGGTGTAGCCCCGGATGCAATGGCAAAAGCCAAACCCAGTGGGATGGATATGACAGCAACAATCAAACCAGCTATCAAATCAGCTTTTAAAGCATCTTTTGAATAGGGTTTATTGATTGAAGTCATTTGTTTGGAATCATTTCAACAAAGCGTCATTTGGTTGCTGTGTGCATTCTTTGAAAGCTCTGACTTCACATTTTGCACAGATAGCGCCGTTACATGCTGCTACAGCATTCCTTACCGCTTCATGTTTTGTTTGAAAAATCAAATCATTTTTAATGACAGCGGCATAGTCTGGTTTTGTCAACATATCTAATGCGCCTTGCCTTAGGCTATAGAACAATAGCTTTCCACCTTCTTGTGCACGTTTTTTAGCTTCTTGTACCAATAATTCAGCACCAGCCACATCAACAAAATTGATACTTTTACCCATTAATAAAAGTATCTTTTGTTGGGGATATTGTTCAGAAAATTGAGCTAATGATTCGCTGACATTGTTTACCGCACCAAAATAAAGCGCACCTTCTACGCGAACAATCTTAATTTGTGGGCATTCAAGTTGACCATGTTCTACTGGAGCAAACTTACGCTGTGGGTCATGAGGTTGGGGTAGTAATGTGCGCACAACCGGTTGTGAGGTACGCATCAGAAACAACATCATTGATAAGGCAACCCCAACCAAAATTGCATATTCAAGATGAATCATTAAGCAAGCTACAAAAGTAACGATTAAAACCAGCGATTCAGATTTACTTGAACGCCAAATCACATGAATGTGGTGAAAATCAAATAATCCCCATGCCACCAAGAACAAGATTGCCGCCATTGAGGCAATTGGAAGATACGCAGCTAGTGGTGCGACAAAAAACAAAATCGTGATTAAGAAAGGTACTGAAAATACGGCAGCTAACGGTGTTTTGGCACCAGCCTCATAGTTAACACCTGAGCGATTGAATGATCCAGATGATGGATATGCCGAAAAGAATGCACCAGCAATATTAGACAAACCTTGGCCAACAAACTCCTGATTTCCATCAATACGTTGACCAGATTTAACGGCTAGAGATCTTGCTATAGCGACGGCTTCAGTCAAAGCCAAAGCTGTAACGGCGATGGCGGCCCCAATTAATGTTCGAATCGTTTCCATATCGAATTGGGGTGTTGAAATAGGTGGTAACGCACCTGGTAAAGCGCCTAGCGTTTTGATTCCTGTCACATCTTGACCGTATGTCTTATTTAACAACCATGCGCTCAAACCACCAATTAACATTGCCGCAATCATGTACGGAATCTTGGGAATCCATTTTTTAAAAATAATGCCCGTTAACAAAGTAATCATTGAAACTGCAAATACCCAAGGTTTTATGTTCAGTAAATTTGTGAACAGAAATTCAAAAACATGAAAGAAAGATGTGCCACGTGGAATGTCTAAGCCAAAAAAGTTTTTAATTTGACTAGAGATAATTAATAACGCCGCGCCTGCGGTAAAGCCAACAATGACAGTGTGCGAAATGAAGTTGACGATAGTTCCTAGACGCGCTACACCCATTGCAAGCTGCATCAGTCCGACCATGAATGTCAAAGTCAAAACAAATTGAATGTAGCGATCAGACCCAGGGTCAGCCAGCGTAGAAACTATCGCAAAAGTGACCAATGAAATTGCGTTGGTAGGACCCGATACCAAATGCCATGAAGAACCCCATAAGGCTGCAATGACAGCTGGTACCATTGCCGCATACAAGCCATATTGCGGTGGCATACCCGCTAACGTTGCAAATGCAACACCTTGTGGCAATACTATCATCGCGCCGATGAATGCAGCAATCAAATCATCACGCAAGCTGGATTGATTAACTCGCGAACGCCAAGTTAGAAATGGAAAAATACGATCTAGTGAAATCATCTATCAGTTTTTGGCTGTTGCAGTAATATTCGCTGCTTCATATATAACGATGTAATGAGTCTAGTTGGAAATGAGCGCCCAACGTATAACCTCTATGGGTAGTAATCACTTGGAACAACTCGTTTAAACTTAGGGAAAACCAGTGTTTCATGGCGAATCCAGTTGTTATTTTGCTGAGAATGAAACAGTAAAACATTTTTAGAGCCACAAAGTTTTTTAATAGATTGAAGTTATGAAGATTTGTATCGTTTCGGATAGCCATGATCGCGCACAAATGTTGGCCAACGCAGTCCAAGCAGCCAAAGATGCGGGAGCCGAGGCTGTTGTTCATTGTGGCGATGTCATCGGCGCGCAAACATTGGTGCCATTGATTGAAATTGGCTTGCCTGTACACGTCATACATGGCAACAATTTGGGTGATGCAATGGCTTTGTGGAAACTCTGCAAACGCTCAGAAGGCCTTATCAACTACTACGGCGCAGACGTTAACATTGAACTTGGCGGACAAAAAATATTCGCGACGCATTATCCGCACTATGCCAAAGGTATAGCTTGTCTGGGTGAGTTTGACATAGTGTGTTGTGGTCACTCGCATCAAGCAGTTGTTGAGAAGCAAAAAACCATCAACAGCGGTGAATGTTGGCTCATTAACCCAGGTTCAGTTGCAGGACTGGGTGGTGCTGCCACATGGATTTTGGCAGATCTAGCGAATCAGACTTTTGAAATTCGCCAAATCAATTCGTCATCTGTTAGATAACAAATAGGCATAACGATATAGCTACACAGTCGTTTGCCATGGCGAACGTCCAGAGATAATGTGATTCAAAGGAAAAATTATGGATCACCTCACACCACAACAGGCTTTTGATGAGCTTAAAGCCAATCCAAATACTTTGCTGATTGACTGCAGAACTGAAGCAGAATTTCACTACGTCGGACACCCCACAGACGCTGTCAATGTCGAATGGAATACCGAGCCAGATTTTGAAATCAATCCACTTGTTCTGTGAGACGGCCTTGCGTGTAGCGGGACACAAGAATAGACCTCTCATTGTGATTTGCAGGAGTGGCAAGCGTTCTCTCGATGCAGGCGCAGCGCTAGAGGCATGCGGTTTCACCAAAGTCAGCAATGTGTTAGAGGGATTTGAAGGCGATTTGGATGCTGACCACCACCGTGGAACCTTGGGTGGATGGCGTCTTCGTGGATTGCCTTGGCGACAACAATAAAGCCTTTGAGCCGATTTATATAGGGCTCTTGGTTAAAATATATATAAAACTAGGCTGTATCCGGCGTATTTGCTGCCTATGTTGCTATTAAATATATAGCATAGGTGTTTGCCAATGCCTTTTAAACTTAGTTCATGTAAGAAATAGCTTCATCGCCAGGATTGGGCAATCCTGCGATTTGCCATAAGCTCTTGCAACTGCTGAAGAGGTGATGGGCTTGATCAGGATCGATCCCTGCTGCTTTGCAAATGAGGCGCATAACGGGTAGGGCACCCATTGAGAAATAACGCTCTCTAACGATTTCTATCACTTCCCAATGCTTGGTGCTGAGATCATGTAAATCTGCTTGCATGGCCAATTGTTTGGCCAAAGTTTTAGTCCAAACCGAAGGGTCTATCAAAAAACCATCTTCATCAAATCGACTGTGAATGAAATCTTGTCCCTTCAGGGGAATGAGCTGAAATATTCAGTTGATTCATAAAATGTTCCTTTGTATCGATAGTTTCAGAATGAAGCTATCGTAAACAAAGAAACATCTAAAGGGAACGATTAAATAGTCATGTCTACATAACTAAATCTTTTAAACGCCCAAACATCTCATAGCAATCAAGTTCACATGCATTCGAACTTGCTTACTTACAGACTCTTTAACCGAGTCTTTAAGCTCTTAAGGGCGCTTTGGTGTGGTGTAGGGCACAACTTTGTGAACAGGCTCCCAAATGGTTTCATAGCCTACAAAGCCTTTTTCATTGGGTGCCATTTGCTTTGTTCGCAACAGGAAGGATTGGCCTTCAGGAACAGGGAGTTTGGTTTTTGTTGGCTCGCTCATTGTTTCACCTCTTCGTTATGGTTTCAATTGGGATTTTGAGAAATTAAATACCGGCTCCCAAAACAACTGGTATTTTAAAAAAATATTCTAAATAATTAGTGGATATCCGATTTTTGCAACATATCACCCGCTAACTCAATGGGAACTGAACGTGTACCCGTAACTTCGGGTACTGTTTCAACTTTTCCACCGAATTGGATTTCTTCTTCAGACGCATCACGCACAGTCAAAATTTCAAGTTTAAAAATGACTTCACGCCCGCATAAAGGGTTGTTTCCATCAATGGTGATTGATTTGGCATCAATACGGGTCACCAAAAAGCTTTTGGTTTGCCCACGGTCATTCTCCATCAATATGGCAGTTCCTACTTCACGGTACTCTTCAGGTACGTTTTCGATTAATTCGGTGATGACCAAAGCTTCATCGCGTGGGCCATAAATTAAGTTGCAATCAATCGGCACATTGATGACGTCACCCACTGATTTGCCTTCAAGCTCGACCATCACTTGGGGCGAGAGGATTTCATTCACCCCATGAACATAGCCCAATGGGAACTCAACCATCGTTAATACTTGTTGGGTTTTTTGGTCGATGACTTTGTATGTCAGTTCGACATATTTGTTATCTTTGATGATCTCTTTCATACAAACTCCAGCAAATCAAAAGATAGAAGCTGCGAAGATACGCACTTCACCTTTTTCATAACCAAGGACCAAGCGTCCTAACCATTCACCTTCTTTTTTGGTACTTCTGACGCGGTACAAAACCGTGACATGTTCACCTCTGCGAATGATTCCTAAATAATCCCATTCTTCTTTCAAACTGCGTGTCAACTCGCTCTTGGCAAATTGTTTACCCAGTTCGACTTCATTCAGGCCAAGCAGCAAATCGTAGGAAAACTTGCGAATGAACTTTCCATATTGCCCCAGATTGGAATACTTAATCAAATCGTTCCACATGGGGTGGGCGATTTCCAATATCTGTTCGTCGGTATGTTCAATAATGTTCATTAACTACTCTATTGTTGCTTTGGTCAATACGATCTTTTGAATTTTAGTGCCAAAGTTTTATCTGCTACAAAAGAAAACCAATGCTTTCGCATTGGTTCCCTTTATCTGGTTGCGAAATTTACATCGCTACGCATGCGTTTATGTTACTCATCCTTACCGACTAAGTGGTACAACGGTGCTTTTTCCATGGTGTATTCGCCGGTTTTCGGGTCACGACGTGATACGGTCAATACATGCCATTCGTCATCGTTCAGTTTCATGGCATCGCCGCGGTAGTAGTAACCTGGCCAACGGGTTTCTTTGCGGAACATGGTGTGATGCAACACGCTTTCAGACGTGCGCATACGGTGTTTTAATTCCCAAGCGCGCAGCAATTCGTGAATATCTTCAGCCGCCAATTTGTGCAAATCTTCTTCAAGAATTTTGATTTTCTTAAGACCGATATTGAGCAACTTTTCATTGGTCATGTAGTTAACAGTCACACCACCGCAATACTCGTCCATCAATTTTTGCAAACGGTCCAAACCTTGACGTGGATTGATGTAATGTGGGTTCACAGAACCAGCAACGATTTCATTGCGGAAAGTTTTGTAATGCTCCATTGGCTTGAAAATGGTTTCTTTCAAGTCATTGATTTGCTTGTCAGAAACTTGGATGCCTTCAGCTTTGCCATCGTCGATGTACTGGCAAGCAGCTTTCGCAGCCAAACGACCTTCAGTAAATGAACCTGAAGAGAACGCATGTGGTGTACCGCCAACCGCATCACCTGCACCAAACAAGCCAGCCACACTGGTCATGCGGTTGTAACCCCAGAAATACTCTGGCGGTGACAAGTCTTCAGGTCCTGAACACCAAGCGCCACAGCCTGTGGCGTGTGATCCCATGACGTAAGGTTCTGAAGTTGTTAATTCGGGATTCTCATTTTTTGGATCCACATCGGTCGCAGCCCAAAGAACGGCTTGACCAACTGTCATACCCAAGAAGTTATGCCAACCGATTTCTTCCAGATGTGGATCTTGGAATGCTTCCATGGTGACCATGTGAATAGGACCACGACCGGCATTCACTTCGCTAATGAAGGCATGGTTACGCAAACAAGTCGGAATAGGGCGATGTGAGCGATGTGAAACCTCAGGGTCCAAATACTCTTTACCGACCATTTCCATTAATTGTGGCCACCATTTTGATTCATACTCTTCACCCAAACCGTTTTGTGTGTAGGTTTTTAAATGCAAGAAATATGCACCAACTGGGCCATAACCGTCTTTGAAACGAGCCAAAACAATGCGGTTTTCCATTTGCATCATTTTTGCACCTGCTTCGATGAGCAAACCGTAAGCTGAGCCAGATGACCAAGGTGCATACCACACGCGGCCAGCACCTTCGCCAACAGAACGTGGTTTGAAAATCATTGATGCACCGCCAGCGGCAACAATCACGGTCTTTGATTTGAATACATGGTAGTCACCTGTACGCACGTTGAAACCGACCGCACCAGCAACACGGTTTTCCTTTGAATCATCCATCAATAGATGGGTCACGCAAACGCGGTTGAAAACTTTGTCAGCCGATTTTTTAGCTGCTTCAGCAACGATTGGCTTATATGACTCGCCATGAATCATGATTTGCCAACGGCCTTCACGCAGGTAAGCACCTGTCTTAGGGTTACGCATCAGTGGCAAGCCCCATTCTTCAAACTGATGGACAGCTGAGTCAACGTGGCGCGCCATATCAAACAGCAAGTCTTCACGAACCATGCCCATCAAATCGATACGTGCATAGCGGACATGATCTTCAGGATTGTTTTCACCGAAACGTGTACCCATGTAGCAGTTAATGGCATATAAGCCTTGAGCAACTGCGCCAGAGCGGTCAATGTTGGCCTTTTCAGCAATGACAATCTTTTTATTTTGTCCCCAAAAACGCGCTTCCCAAGCTGCGCCTGTGCCGCCTAAGCCTGCACCGGCGACTAAGACATCAATGTTGTCTTCAATGATAGTTTTGATAGCCATTAGTAAAATACTCCTTGTTTCATCTTGAGACCATTTGACTCCAATGTGTGTAAACCGCCGTCATCCATACGGACGTATTTGGGTTCGTTGTACAACAATTGGCTGTTGCGCATGCTGTCTGTAGGTCCTGCTACTTCCGCGAGCTTAGGAATAAATTTACCCCATGGCTTGGTTGTGATTGGCGCCAGCAATTCAAGATCTTTCTTGCCATTGCGGAACTTGATGCGCCATGCAATTGTTCCTTTTTCTTCATCACGGTCAACGCGAACGGAGTGTCCCAAAGGTGCGAAATCTGCATAGCCACGAACATCAATCGCATGATGCGGGCAAGCTTTTACGCAAGAAAAACATTCCCAGCACATGTTGGGCTCAATGTTGTAAGCACGGCGTACAGTTTTATCGATGTGCATGATATCTGATGGGCAAATATCGACGCAATGACCACATCCATCGCAACGGGTCATATATACAAAGGTTGGCATAGTAATCCTCTTTTAAAAAATGATGTGAGCTGTGACAGAAATATCAGTAGTGCTTTGGTGCTTCGCGCTTGATGCCCAATCCCATGTTTTCTGGATTCTTGCCCATGTATTCTGGAATATCAGGAAACAAGGCATGTACTTTAGGATCATTCAAGTCATAAGTAGCTGGCAGATTTTCACGCGAGCCATCGGCTTTGGTGATTTTCTTTTGAAATGCTGCAGCAGGCTTGAAAAACATGTGTGCAAATTTTGACCACAACACACCACCGAAGAGAATGGTGCTTGACAGAATGAATAACGCAAATAACAACCAAGCCATGCTACCGCCGCGATTGAAAGACCACAGCAAAGCAAATGTTGCAGTTGCAAGCAAGGAAAGTATGAACATATCGGCGCGAACCAATTTGTACCACGGACGACCTTCGGCAGATACATCAACACGGATGAAGAACCAGAACCAGTAACCGCCAAAACACAACATGGCTGCACCAATATGCCACCACAGTGAAGCTGTCGGAGTCGCATCAGCAGCCAGCGGAGAAGCCCAAATTTGCATCACTGTTGTGATAACAAAAATAATAAAGCCATACATGGTGAACAGATGTGAAATACGGCGTTTTGGGTTTGAAAATTCGCCAGAAGTTAACACTTCATTTGTCAATGTGCTGACAGCAAGCGATACCTTTTCACCACCGCTGACTTCACGCTTGGCATTGAGCTTTGCTTTTTCTGCATTGGCGAAAAAGAATTTGGCACTTTGCTTGTGGATCATGTCGATGATTGTTCCACCAGCAACCAGAATAATCATCAGGAAGATGTAGGTTTTCATCGCACTCTGTGGAATCACATTGACGAGATCCGCGAACGGGTTACTGGTAAACATAGGCTCAATTCTCCTCGGTTGATAGACTAACTTAAAAACTTAATATAACTTGCAAAAAAATAGTGATCAATGGGCTTCAATGCTGTTGTAGTACTCACGCAAAATCGCGAGCACTTCAGGGCGACTAAATTCGGGCGCCACATCCGCACCTTTGGACAGTGCGTTCCGCAATTCTGTGCCTGACACTTGCAAACGATCCGCATCGGTATGTGGACAGGTTTTGGCTGATGCCATACCGCCACATTTGTAGCACCAGAATGAAATATCGATCTTCAATGCCTCAGTTTGCAAAGCACCTTTGGGTACTGTATCAAATATGTGGTGCGCATCAAATGGGCCGTAATAGCTACCTACGCCTGCATGGTCTCGGCCAACAATTTGGTGTGAACAGCCATAGTTTTGGCGGAAAACAGCGTGCAGCAATGCTTCGCGCGGACCTGCATAACGCATATCCAGTGGGTAACCGGCTTGTACGACTGTTTTCTTAACGAAATAAAGGTCAGTCAAAGTACCAATCGCTTTGGCGCGGACTTCGGCAGGGATATCGCCTGGTTTTAAGTTGCCAAGCAATGAATGGATAAGCACGCCATCACAAGTTTCTATCGCAATTTTTGCAAGATACTCATGTGAGCGGTGCATCGGATTGCGTGTTTGGAAACAGGCAATTTTTGACCAGCCCATTTGTGTGAAGATGGCACGTGTTTCAGCAGGAGTTTTGAATAATTCGGGGTACTTCTCTGGAAAACCACCTTGTGACAGAACTTTGATAGAACCTGCCAAGTTGACATCACCTTGCGCCATGACCATTTGAACACCTGGGTGTTTGGCATCAGTGGTTTTGAATACAGATTGGCATTCGTGTGCTTTGTCAATGGCGTATTTTTCACTGACTTGCATGGTCGCAAGAATGCTGCCATCTTCAGAATCGACCAATGCCACATCACTGCCAATTGCAATCTTTTCAGCGCTGCCAGCATCGGTGGACAAAGTAATAGGGATGGGCCAAAACAAACCGTCAGCCATGGTCATGGTGTCGCAAACACCTTGCCAATCGGCTTTTGTCATGAATCCGTTCAGTGGCGTAAAACCACCAATACCCAACATGATGATGTCACCTTTTTCACGCGAACTGACGCGAATTTGAGGCAAAGTCTCCGCACGTTTGAGTTCATTTGCAAGATTTGAACCGTCTAACAAGAGGGGCTTAAGACCACGACCACCGTGGGGTTCGACTAAAGGCATGAACTGTCTCTTTTCTATGAATTAGTTTAATTTTTTTGTTAACTTTGTGTAAGGCACAACTATAACTGCTCACCGCTCACACTGAAAGCCATAACAGTCGTAATTACAAACTACGGCAAGATTTTTTGCTACTACCGCATGGGGTGGGCTTGCATAACCCAATCGGGTAGTAGGGTTAAATTCTGTAGATTGTGCAAATTCATGTTATGGCATGGTAGTACAAATTTTGCGGATGATTTGCTTGTGCAAAGAAAAACCATCTTTCTGCAATCAAACCGAGGTATTGAATGACGAAAGTGACCAACAAAATGTTGGTAGAAATATTGCCAAGCACACTGGATAACAATGTCAGTGGGATGACAAAAACAGCCACCAAAAAGAACCACTTGATCAGTTTAAGTTTCGATTTTGTGGCGCCATGGAAAAACTCACGGGTATTGAACGAACCGCCTAAGAAACCAGCAGCGTTTTGACTGATTTTGGGGTGTTTGATACCAATCGCAGTTTGTAGAGTAGATTTTGGTTTTAATTTAGCATTTCTGATCAGTGAAGCAATGCGACCAATCAAAGCCAGAACTGTGATGATGATGGCCCAGCCTGTGAAAAAATTGACTTGTGATGGCGCAGAATAAGAAGCGAATAGTGCCGCTAAAGTAAAACCAGATGCACCACCTAATAAGATGTAATTGATAACAGTCAATGGGCTGTGCCATTCTTGTAAAAATCGTACGCCCGCATAGACCATGCCCGTTGTGATGAACAGTGCGAATGCCAAAATGGTCGCCACTATGCCAATGACGATGGTTGCGTCAACCACCAAGCCACTATTTAATGTAATGAATGTTGGATTGAAGCCCGATAGATGCGTGACCCCGTACAGAAAAACAAAAGCCATGAATATTGGCAGAACAATCACTTCACGGGCTAGCCAAGATGTACGCCATTGCATGACGGCACGCCATGCGCGTTCTGGATGCCCTAAATGAAAGAAAGAAGCAATCAAACCACCAATGAGCAAGAGCAATGCAAACGCAGAACCATAGCCATAGAAAAATGTAGATTGCAAGGGCAACAATCCAAATAGTGAATAAGTTTGATGCGTGAACAAGGCTAAAAACAAGCCTTGCGCCGCACCAATTAAGGTGGTTAGAAAAATAACTGAGAATGCTGGTTTCATAAGGTCAAGTTGGCCAGTTTGGCTAGTTCCGGTTACGCAATGTCATCCAGTGATGCTTCCGACATATTTGGTTTTGGCAACAATTGATCTAACTTCAGAGGATTATCAACACGCGTCAGCTCATCATGGTGAATGTGCACAGGGTTTTTCCGTCTTGGCAAATAATGATTGGATGGCTGCGTGCCCCATTCCGGCATCAAGGCATATCCTGCATAGTCGCGGATTGCTTTGGATACGACCGATTCAGAATCGTGAATGTCACCGAATAAACGCGCATTGGTAGGGCAGGACAGTACGCAAGCAGGTTTACGTTCCCGTTCGGGCAAAGCTTGATTGTGTATACGGTCAACACACAGTGTGCATTTGGTCATTACTTTACGCGACTCATCAAACTCACGCGCACCATAGGGGCAAGCCCACGAACAATATTTACAGCCTATGCATTTGTCGTAATCAACCAAAACAATTCCATCTTCTTTGCGTTTATAGCTGGCACCTGTTGGGCACACAGGAACGCAAGGAGGTTCTTCACAATGCAAACACGATTTCGGGAAATGCACCGTCTGGGTGTTCGGGAATTCGCCTACTTCAAAAGTCTGAACACGGTTAAAAAAAGTACCTGATGGGTCTTTGTCATACGGGTTTTCATCCGTCAAAGAACCCGCAGCACCCGATGTGTTCCATTGCTTGCAGCTGGTGACGCAGGCATGACAACCGACACAAACATTGAGATCAATCACCAAAGCGAGTTGTGTCATTTCTGACTCCCTTTGTTTTGTCCATTTTTGTTACGTCCAGCGAAATAATTCAATATAGACGCACTGGTTTTCATTCCAGGAGCTGTCGGTACCGCAGCGAATTGTGGCCATGTATCTTTGGCATCTGGCTCAGCTTTGCTGATACGCACACGAACATCGTACCAAGCCGCTTGGCCCGTTACAGGATCTGAATTGGAGGAAGGAGATTCGCAACCAGGCAATGCGGATAACTCTTCACTGATGAGGTGATTCAGCAAAAAACCACGTTGAGATTCGTTTGCATCAGGCGACAAATTCCAAGCTCCCGCAGATTTCCCAATTGCATTCCAAGTCCATACAGTGCCTGGCTCGACGGATTCGGAGTATTTGGCCATGCATCGAACTTTCCCCCATTGGGATTCAACCCACATCCAGCCACCGTCTTCAATGCCTGCTGCTTTGGCAACTTTTGGGTTCACATACAGATGGTTATGCGTATGAATTTGTCGCAACCATGCATTTTGCGAGTCCCATGAATGGTACATCGCCATAGGGCGTTGCGTTACCGCATTCAGAGGGAACTTTGTCAAATCAGATTGTTGCGTTTCCAATGGTTCAAAATAAAACGGCAGTGGATCAAAATAGGTTTCAATGCGTTTTTTCAAGTGCTCAGGCGGTTTGCGCGAATAGCCTTTACCTTGCGCCGCCATGCGGAATTTTTGCAACACTTCAGAATAGATGTGTATGTTGATGGGTTCTGCATAACGCTGTACGCGGTTGCGCTGCGACCATTCCAAATAGCCTTTGTTCCAATTGCGCATGTATTGGTAAGAAGCAGGCAATTTGTGGTGATAAACACAATTGTTTTTTTCGTACATTTCCCATTGACGCGGATTGGGCTCACCCTTCAAGAATTTTTCGCCGCCTTTACCACGCCAACCAGATAGGAAACCGATACCTGAACCTGGTTCGGTTTCGTAATTGATGATGAAGTCGGGGTAATCGCGGTATTTACGCTCACCATTCGGTCGAACGAATGCGGGAAATTTGAGGCGACTGGCCAATTCAATCAGAACTTCTTGAAATGGTTTGCTGTCACCTGTTGGCGGCAACACAGGGATACGCACGGAATCAACAGGACCGTCAAATTCTGAAATGGGTCTGTCCAACATGGACATCACATCATGGCGTTCCAGGTAAGTGGTGTCGGGTAATACCAAATCGGCAAATGCGGTTGTTTCGGATTGGAACGCATCACACACAACCAAGAATGGAATTTTGTATTCACCATCATCGCGTTTATCGACCAACATCTTGCGAACTTCAGATGTGTTCATTGACGAATTCCATGCCATGTTGGCCATGAAGAGCAACAAAGTATCAATCGGATACGGATCGCCACGCCAAGCATTGGTGATGGCGTTGTGCATCATGCCATGGACTGACAGTGGGTATTCCCATGAGAATGCTTTGTCTAAACGAACGGGTTTGCCATCGTCATCTACAAACAAATCATCCGGCTCTGCAGGCCATCCTAATGGCATGCCGTCAAGCGGCGAATTGGGTTTGATTGCCAAGGGCGTGTTGGGTGTTTTTGCGCAAGGTGGAATAGGGCGGGGGAAGGGTGCTTTGTGTCTAAAACCGCCTGGTCTATCGATGGTTCCCAACAGAGACATCAAAATCGCCAGTGCTCGTATGGTGTGAAACCCGTTGGAGTGGGCCGCAATGCCACGCATGGCGTGGAATGCAACAGGGTTTCCCGTGACGGTATCGTGTTCTTTCCCCCATGAATCGGTCCACGGAATGGGCAGTTCGATGGTTTGATCACGTGCTGTGATTCCCATTTCATGCGCCAATTTCCGAATAGATTCGGCTGATAGACCAGTGATGCTGGCGGCCCAATCAGGCGTGTATTCTTCAACTCGCTCTTTAAGAAGTTGAAATGCAGGTTTAACCAAGGTTCCATCTGAGAGTCTGAATTCACCCAACAAATACGGGTCACATCCTTCGGCATGGGTCACAACAGGTTTGTTGCTGGCACGGTCCCACCATAGTTTGTTTTGTGGGTCAAAACAACCTTCTTCTTCTGGCACTTCGGTGCGCACAAACATGCCAAATTCGTCTTGCGCGGTGTTCAAATTCACCAGTTCGCCTGCATTGGTATAGCGCACCAAAAACTCTCGGTCGTACAAACCAGTTTTGATGAGTTCGTGAATCAGTGCCAAAAGCAATGCACCGTCAGTTCCGGGTTTGATCGGCATCCATTCGTCTGCAATGGCGGAGTAGCCTGTGCGAATCGGGTTAATGGAAATAAAACGACCACCGTCCCGTTTGAATTTTGACAAAGCTATCTTCATGGGGTTCGAATGGTGGTCTTCTGCCGTGCCAATCATCACGAACAATTTGGCGCGCTCTAAATCGGGTCCACCAAACTCCCAAAACGAACCGCCAATGGTGTAAATCATGCCCGCAGCCATGTTGACAGAGCAAAAGCCACCATGTGCGGCGTAATTGGGTGTACCAAACTGGCGCGCAAACAAACCAGTTAAGGCTTGCATCTGATCACGTCCAGTAAACAGTGCAAACTTCTTAGGGTCGGTTTCGCGTATCTTTTGCAGGCGTTTTTCTAGGATAGAAAAAGCTTCATCCCACTCTATGGCTTCAAATTCACCAGCACCGCGTTCACTACCAGGTTTGCGTCGCAATGGCTTTGTCAGACGCGCAGGTGAATACTGCTTCATGATGCCAGACGAACCCTTGGCGCACAAAACGCCCTGATTCAAAGGGTGATCAGGGTTGCCTTCAATGTATCTGACTTCGCCATCGCGTAAATGAACCCGAATGCCACAGCGGCACGCACACATGTAGCACGTGGTGTTTTTAACTTCCGTCACGGCTTGTGGACGCGGGTTAGCGCTGGGGTTGTGTAGAGGCGTAGCGGACATAGTGGCTTATAGATGAAAAGTGTGATTTGACGCCAGAGACCATTATGTGTCTACTACCGACAGGGGTATGCATTCATAACCCAATTGGGTAGCACTGAATAACATCATAAATTTTGCTTATATAAAGTCCTGCCACATCATTCATCAATATTCTTATGTCTTATATAAGATAGAATACTATGGCGTCGCAGCAAAACACGCATGCACGCTTTCGATTCAATTGCATACCCCGCATGACACTCGCCAACAGCAAAACCTACATCATCAAAGGCATCACCAAAGAAGGTAAGACCTTTCGACCCAGCGATTGGTCTGAACGTTTGGCTGGTGTGATGAGCCAGTTCCGGCCTGGCGGCGCCCAATCTGGCAGGCAATTGAGTTATTCACCATGGTGTGTTCCCCGAGTATTTGGCGATGTGAGGTGCGTGGTGGTGAAGAGCGATATCCGCTCCCTAGAGCCCATGGCTTGGGATTTTGTGATGAATTTCGCCAAAGATAACCATTTAACGGTCATTGAATTGACAGATTCTGACCTCCATGAGCTCCAAAATTCAGATAATTTCAAAAAATAGCACGGTCGTACTATTTTTTATGGATAATACACTCTACAATCGCTTGAATCGGTTGACGTTAACGTAAACGTCAACCTCGTTTATTCTGAGAGTATGTCAAATTGCAGTCGGTATCATTTCAAAACAGGAGTCACTTCAAATGAAGATTTTGGTCGCAGTTAAACGCGTTGTCGATTACAACGTCAAGGTCCGTGTTAAATCAGACAATACCGGCGTCGATATCGCCAACGTGAAAATGAGCATGAACCCATTTGACGAAATCGCGATTGAAGAAGCGGTACGTCTCAAAGAAAAAGGCGTTGCTACAGAAGTCATCGCTGTTTCATGTGGCGTTACCCAATGCACAGAGACGCTTAGAACCGCCATGGCCATTGGTGCGGACCGCGCCATCTTGGTTGAAACAGCTGAAGAATTGCAACCTCTCGCAGTTGCCAAAATTCTCAAAGCTTTGGTAGACAAAGAACAAGCAGGACTGGTTATTCTTGGCAAGCAAGCCATTGACGATGACTGCAACCAAACAGGTCAAATGCTAGCTGCCTTGGCTGACATGCCGCAAGCTACGTTTGCATCTAAAGTAGAAATAGCAGATGGCAAAGCCACTGTGGCACGCGAAGTTGATGGTGGTATGGAAACTTTGACCATGAGCTTGCCAGCCGTTATCACCACCGATTTGCGCTTGAACGAGCCGCGTTATGTCACCTTGCCCAACATCATGAAGGCCAAGAAAAAGCAGCTCGACACCTTCAAGCCTGAAGACTTGGGTGTGGACATTGCACCGCGCATCAAAACCCTCAAAGTCAGTGAGCCTGCCAAACGTGGCGCAGGCATCAAAGTGCCTGATGTGGCCACACTGGTTGCTAAGTTAAAGACCGAAGCCAAGGTTATTTAATTTAACAAAGAATTTCACAAAGAACTTCAAAACGAACTTCACAACGAATACACATAGAGGAATACCAACATGTCCATATTAGTCATTGCCGAACACGACAACGCCAGCGTCAAAGGCGCTACCTTGAACACCGTCACAGCAGCCGCACAATGCGGTGGTGATGTGCATGTTCTGATTGCAGGCTCCAATGCCGGTGCAGCCGCCGCGCAAGCCGCACAAATTGCAGGTGTGAGCAAAGTAATACACACTGAAGACGCATCATTGGCACATGGCGTGGCAGAGAGCGTGGCTTCAGCCGTATTAGTCGTTGCCAAAAACTACAGCCATATTTTGTTTCCAGCCACTGCCAGCGGCAAAAATGCAGCACCTCGTGTGGCGGCCAAATTGGATGTCGCGCAAATTTCAGACATCACCAAAGTGGTGAGCGCCGATACGTTTGAGCGCCCGATTTACGCTGGCAATGCCATTGCCACCGTACAAAGCAGCGACGCCATCAAGGTCATCACTGTTCGTACCACTGGTTTTGACCCTGCTGGCACAAATGCTGCCGCAGTTGCTATTGAAACCGTAGCATTCAGCCCTGTTGCAAATACCGCAACATTCGTCAGCAGCGAAATTGCCAAGAACGACAGACCTGAACTCACCGCAGCCAAAATCATTGTCAGTGGTGGCCGTGCTTTGGGCAGTGCTGAAAAATTCAATGAAGTGATGACACCATTGGCTGACAAACTCGGTGCGGCTTTGGGCGCATCACGTGCTGCTGTCGATGCGGGTTACGCCCCCAACGATTGGCAAGTCGGTCAAACCGGCAAAATTGTGGCACCACAGTTGTACATTGCAGCGGGTATCAGCGGTGCAATTCAGCACTTGGCAGGTATGAAAGACAGCAAAGTCATCGTTGCCATCAACAAAGACCCTGAAGCACCTATTTTCAGCGTGGCTGATTACGGTTTAGAGGCTGATTTGTTCACGGCAGTGCCTGAATTGGTTGCTGCTCTGTAATTTCTCACCTTAGACACACCCTCGTTATTTTTCTAAATCCGCTTCCATAGTTTATTAGTTCAAGGACTCCATCATGACCTACCGCGC
Organism: uncultured beta proteobacterium; assembly: GCA_963841045.1. Lineage (GTDB taxonomy): Bacteria > Pseudomonadota > Gammaproteobacteria > Burkholderiales > Burkholderiaceae_C > Aalborgiella. The sequence continues at coordinate 81,141 of CAWJBD010000004.1, forward strand.
CCCCGTCAAAGACATGTTGTTTGACATGCAATATCTGGCCAATATCGACCAAGTTGCCAAGCTGCCAGGTTTTGAAGATGCGGGACTGGACACGGCGCAAGCGGTGCTGGAAGAATGCGCCAAATTCAATGAAGGCGTGATGGCACCTTTGAACCGCGTGGGTGATTTGAACCACCCCAAGTTCAAAGACGGCCACGTCAGCAGTTCGCCTGGCTTCAAAGAAGCATTTGCGCAGTTCGCTGCAGGTGGTTGGCAAGGTCTGCAACACCCTGTGGATGTAGGCGGTCAAGGTTTGCCCAAAACGATTGGCACTGCTTGTACAGAAATGCTGCACAGCGCCAACATGAGTTTTGCGCTGTGCCCGATGTTGACCGACGGTGTGATTGAAGCGTTGATCATTGCAGGTTCGCCTGAAATGAAAGACATCTATTTGGAAAAATTGGTTAACGGCACTTGGACCGGCACCATGAATTTGACCGAGCCGCAAGCCGGCTCTGATTTGGCTTTGGTGCGCAGCCGTGCTGAACCGCAAGCCGACGGCACTTACAAAGTGTTTGGCACCAAAATCTTCATCACCTGGGGTGAGCATGACATGGTGGACAACATCATCCACTTGGTGCTGGCGCGTGTACCAGGCGCACCTGAAGGCGTGAAAGGCATCAGCTTGTTTGTGGTGCCTAAATTCTTGGTGAACAAAGATGGTTCTCTGGGTGCGCGCAACGATGTATACAGCGTCAGCATTGAACACAAGCTAGGAATTTCAGCCAGCCCAACTTCCGTCTTGCAGTACGGTGACCATGGCGGTGCTGTGGGCTACTTGGTAGGTGAAGAAAACCGTGGCTTGGAATACATGTTCATCATGATGAACGCTGCCCGTTTTGGCGTGGGCGTACAGGGTATTTCGATTGCCGAACGCGCCTACCAAAAAGCGGTGCAGTTTGCCAAAGACCGCGTGCAAAGCCGCCCAGTCGATGGATCGATTGCCGGAAGCGCCCCCATCATTCACCACCCCGATATCAAACGCATGTTGATGACCATGCGTGCCAGCACCGAAGGCTGCCGCGCCTTGGCCCTTACTTCAGCCGCAGCATACGATGCCGCGCATCATCACCCTGATGTTGAATCTCGCAAACAAAATGCGGCGTATTACGATTTCATGGTGCCGCTGGTCAAAGGCTACAGCACTGAGCAGAGTTTAGAAATCACCAGCCTTGGCGTGCAAATTCATGGCGGTATGGGCTTCATTGAAGAAACTGGCGCAGCGCAGTACTACCGTGATGCACGTATTTTGACCATTTACGAAGGCACCACAGCCATTCAAGCCAACGATTTGGTCGGTCGCAAAACCGCACGCGATGGTGGCCAAACAGCCAAAGCCATTGCCGCAGAGATTGCCAAAACAGAAGCCGAATTGACTCAAAGCGGAAGTGCAGCAGCCTTGGCAGTTGTAAAGCATTTGTCTGCAGGCCGTGCAGCATTCTTAAACGTGGTGGACTTTGTGGTCGCCAACATCAAAAGCAAACCCAATGACGTGTTTGCAGGCAGTGTGCCCTATGTCATGCTGGCAGGCAATTTGATTGCAGGTTGGCAATTGGCACGCAGTTTGTTGGTGGCAGAGGCGCAATTGAAAGCCGGCAAAAAAGATACCGATTTATTTGATGCCGAATTCATGCAAGCCAAAATCATCACTGCACAGTTTTATGCTGAACACATTTTGAGCAAAGCGCCTAACATTGGTCAAAGCATTGTTGCTGGCGGAGCTTCTGTGACAGCATTGCCTTTGTCTTCTTTTTAATTGCTATTAAATATATAGCACACTAGGCAATAAATACGCCGGATACAGCTCGTTTTTATACATAGGAGAAGTCATGTCAGCATCAAAGTCACACTTGCCAGGCGCTTTAGCCCATTTGCCTTTGCCCATCATTGGCTCTCCGCTGTTCATCATCAGCAACCCCAAACTGGTCATCGCGCAATGTATCGCCGGCGTGGTGGGTTCTATGCCTGCATTGAATGCGCGTCCTGCGGAACAACTGGAAGAGTGGTTGAAAGAAATCACCGAAACCTTAGCTGCATACAACGCCGCTAATCCCGACAAACCAGCTGCCCCCTTTGCCATCAACCAAATTGTGCACAAGTCCAACGACCGTTTGCAGCACGACATGGCAATGTGCGTCAAATACAAAGTGCCAATCATCATCACAAGCCTAGGCGCTGTGGAAGAAATCAACATGGCAGCGCACAGCTACGGTGGCGTGGTGCTGCACGACATCATCAACAACAAACACGCGCACAAGGCGATAGAGAAGGGCGCAGACGGCCTGATCGCCGTGGCAGCCGGTGCTGGCGGTCATGCAGGCGTGAAAAGCCCATTTGCCTTGATTCAAGAAATTCGCCAATGGTTCAAAGGCCCGCTGGCATTGAGCGGCTCTATCGCCACCGGTGGTGCGGTATTGGCCGCGCAAGCCATGGGCGCAGACTTTGCCTACATCGGCTCTGCCTTCATCGCCACCGAAGAAGCACGCGCCGCAGACGCGTACAAACAAGCCATTGTGGACTGCAACTCAGACGACATCGTTTACAGCAACCTGTTCACCGGCGTGCATGGCAACTACTTGGCGCCCAGTATCCGCAACGCTGGCATGGACCCTGCCAACTTGCCCGTCAGCGACCCAAGTGCCATGAACTTTGGCGGCGACAAATCCAAAGCCTGGAAAGACATTTGGGGTTGCGGCCAAGGCATTGGCGCCATCGACAAAGTGCAAAGCACGGCCGACTTTGTGGCGCAGCTCAAGCGCGAATATTTGGAAGCCAAAACCAAACTTTGCGCGAATTAAACATGATGGCTGACCCAATCGCCACGTGGCACAAATTGATGCAAGCACGCGATGTCAAGGGACTTGACGCGTGGCTGGGAGACGATGTCGTCTTCCATTCACCCGTGGTACACACACCGCAAGTCGGCAAAGCCATCACCCAAAAATACTTGGCAGCCGCCATGCACGTATTTGGCAACGACAGCTTCCGCTACGTGCGCGAAGTCAAAGGCGCACAAGATGCCGTCTTGGAATTTGAACTCGAGCTCGACGGCATCCGCATCAACGGCGTGGACATGATCAAATGGAACGAAGCGGGCCAAGTAACAGAATTTAAAGTCATGCTCCGCCCCCTCAAAGCCGTCAACCTCATCCACGAAAAGATGGCAGCCATGCTGCAAGCAGGGCGCTAAAGTAGCGCCGATTCATCCGTTCGCCCTGAGCCTGTCAAAGTGCAATGCATAACAGACTTTGAATGCTTCTCTAGTCAAAGTACCACTCCCATTGGATGCCTATAACGCGTGTGCCGTCGTGGAGGAAGGTAAACTGATCTACTTGCGTTTCAATGGGGTACAAGTAACTTATGGCGTTGGTTTTTTCGATTTCGGGTTTTCCTAGTCTGCTTTTGATATCTGAGACAAGTACACCGATTTGGAAGGCGGGTGGCACACGTGAGTCGTGCTTTGAGACACTGGCAAAGGTCGGAACGGCGTGTTTGTATTGAGACAAGCTTGATCGAACAACCTTGCTTTCTGCGCCTGGACACTTTTGCGTGATGTTCCTGTCTGTTACCGATTCATCATGGAGATTCTTCTCGTCTTTGGTGCTGACCTTGGGTGCAGGGCAGGGCTTCACAGCAATTTTGCGACCAGCTTGGTCCAAGGCATCGAGCTGGTTTGCGAATGCAGGCTGCAGCGTTAGCGCCAGCATTGCGATGACTAAGTGTGTGAACATTCTTTGCGTTGTTCGGACAAACGCATATGCCACTCGCGAAACTTGCCAGATATTCTGGTGACTGAATGATAAACGGGTCATGAAAACCTCAAGATAATGGGGTTAATAATGCTACAAATAAAAGAGCACCTTAGGCAATGAATACGCTGGCTAGAGACCAATTTTTCATATATTTTGACAAATCAGTAGCGTATCAGTAAGTTTACTAACTTAACACCCGTTTTTGCTGTAACTTTTGCGCAAAACAAAAAGATTGTTTTTGGCAATGGCCAATTCTTCAGGGCTTGCATGTTTCTCTGCAAATTCTGCTTGTGGAATCAATTGGTCTAGCCGTTTGCAAGCTTGTTGAGATTCTGGGCTTAATTTGTAGCGGCGTTCGTGTACTTTGTATTGCTCGGCAGTCAAGCCAGTTAACGGTTTGAAAGCATCCGCCATTATTTCTCTGTGCTGTTCACGTCGCACATCAGTGCCAATAATTTCTCTACCCGTATCTTTGTTAAACCCACGGGTTGGTTCTACATCAACTTTGGTTGCGCCCAAGCATGGCGCGTCTGAGTAAACGGTTTTGCCTTTTTCGCTGCATTTGTAAACGGTGCGTGATGTTGGCGGTAAAGTGGATTGTGCAAAAGCCATGTTCACCAGCGTTGAAATGAAAATTGCCACAAGCCAAGTGAAGTGTTGCATGCGTTTTATATTGTTGCAGTTGATTAACAGGAGTATCTTTAACAAATGATACTTCATACTTGTATCATGCCTTTAGCTGTTACAAATACTATGAATTTAATAGCACACTAGGCAATAAATACGCCGGCTAGAGGCCGATTTTTCATATATTTTACTTGCACAAAGCTCAGTCATACCAATTTTCAACACGTAAACCAGGTACGCGCTCAAATTCGCGGGTGTTGCGGGTGACGAGGGTTAGGTTGTTGGCTTGGGCAATGCCTGCAATCAATAAGTCATAGTGGCCTATTGGGGTGCCTGCTACTTCCAAGTTGCGCTTAATCGCAGCAGCAGATTTCGCACTGGGGTAGTCTAATGGCGCTGTGCCGTATGCTTGCAGTGCAATATCAATGCTGATGCGCTGGTGTTCTGGTTTGGTAGATCGCAAAGTGCCGTGCTCCAGTTCAAACCAAGTGATAGCTGGAACGTGAATCAGATGCATGGGTGTGTTTCTGAGGCGCTGTTCTACTTGACCTTCCCGTTTGAAGAAATAAATCAAGGTGTTGGTGTCGAGTAAATACATGATCTTGTTTTGGCGAATGGATGGCGAATTGTTGGCGAATTCGATTGGCTATTTACCAGGTTTCTCTAGGCAAATCGGGCGCATCGTTTGCGCGCAGTTGTTCCGCTGTTGGAAAGTCCTGCCAATGTGGCGCTGCTTGCGCTATCGTTTCAAAAAACCCCTTTGGATACCCATTGACATCAACTTCTGCGACTTGAGTCTTGACGAGTCTTGAAACCCAAGCACTCAACGACAATTGAGCCGCTTGTGAGGCTACTTTGGCGCGGTTGATGCAATCTTCATCCATGTAAATAGTGACTTGGCTCATGCTAATCTCCTTAACTTATACATTAAATTATATTGATAATTATACTTGTGGATATAATTATTGGCAAGTTGCAGCTATCTTTATGGCTGCCCATGCCCACTTTATGCATAAAAGCGAGATTTGGAGAACTTCAAATTAGTGAGGTGGTCGCATTTTGCGACCACCACTGCTTTTTCTGTGGTGTCAATCTGAATCAAGAAACTAGGTGAAATGCGTTTGTTATTGTGCATTGATGATGCTATATATTTAATAGCACACTAGGCAATCAATACGCCGGCTAGAGGCCAATTTTTCATATAAAACTGGCTGAAGCAGTGTTTGAACGCGTATCTCCTTATCGCGTCAACGCCATGAACAGCTTGGGCAGTTGCTCTGGCAGGCGTTCTATTTTGTCTATGACGGTGTATTGGCGGCCGAAGATGTCGCTGACGTAGGCGTCGGCTTTGGGGTCTAGGTTGATGCAGTAGCTGAAGATGCCTTGGCTGTCCAGTTCTTTGACGGCTTGGCGGGTGTCTTGGATTAAGAGTTGTTCGTCTTGCACATCAATATCGGCAGGTTCGCCGTCGGTCAATATCAGCATGAGTTTTTTGTCGGCTTTTTGCGCTTGCAAATAGTGACCTGCATGGCGCATGGCCGCGCCCATGCGGGTGGAGTAGCCGGCATCCATCGCAGCCAAGCGGGCTTTGACGGTGTCGTCCCAATGTTCGCTGAAACCTTTGATGTGCAGGTAGCGCACGTCGTGCCGTGTGTTGGAATGAAAACCGGCGATGGCAAACGGGTCGCCCAATTGCTCTATCGACCAAGCCAAAACGGATACGGCTTCTTGGCTCAGTTCCAAAATGGTTTGCGCCGAGCTACCGGCTTTTTCATTGAGCGATGCAGACAAATCGAGCAAGAGCGTGACGGCAATGCTGCGGCCATCGGTTTGGTGGCTCATGTTGATGCGCGGATCAGGCGTGCTGCCGCTTTTAAAGTCGATGAGCGAGCGTATGGCAATGTCCAAATCCAAATCGCTGCCGTTTTCTTGGTAGCGTATGCGCTTTTTACTTTGTGGCTTCAGCAGATCGAGCAACTTTTTCAGTTGCTTAACCAAAGCACTGTGTTTGTCCAGCAGTTTGTCGATGTTGGCTGCTTGACCACTGGGGTGCAAGCGTTCATACAGGTTCACCCAGTCTGGCCTGTAGGTTTGGCTGCTGTAGTCCCACTCGGGGTAAAGGCGCGGTGGCAGCTCGTCTAATTCCTCGGTGCTGACGCTTTGTTTGTGCTCTTCAAACGTTTCTTCGTCATCGCTGTCTTCATAAAACTTCCACATATGGCGGTTGTCGTCGCGGTAGTCAACCACGGTGTCGGTAAAGAAAGTGTTGGGCAACTGGTCGCTTTGTAATCGTGTTTTGGCAACATAGCTCAGAGCCAAGTTCGCAATGTCCTCGGTGCTTGATTCGCCCTTTGACATCTCTTCGTGAAAGCGCTTTACAAACGCATTCAATTCCGCGTTTTGATAAGCATGAGTGGGTGCATCAGCAGCATCAAGCAATGCGCGGGACAACATCGCCAATCGATGCCGCAAACACGAATGTGTTTCAGAGTTGCAATCACCTTCTTTGGGTTGTGGGTGCTGTGCGATGAACAATCGACGCAATCCTGGGTACAGGCGCATGGCCAGATTTTCCACGCGGGCGTCTTCAAAAATCTCAATCGCCATGCGTTGAAACGGGCTGAAATTATCAGCAAAGATGGCCGTCGTCCAGCGCCGGTGTGCGGCCATGTGCGCCAGTGTGCTGCGGTAGCGGTCTATGCCGCTGATGTTTTGTTTGCCATTTTCGCCTGGCATATCGTCATACACATCAGGCATGCGGATACCAAATTTATCAAAATACGGCACGGGCTTGCGCAGCTCATCAAAGCCCAAAGAGTAGGGCACCAGATAGGCGGCGTCTTGCCAAAAGCCCAAAAGATACAAGTCCAATGCGCGCATGTGATCGACCAACAAAGTGCCGTGGCGCTCGCGTTGCAGCACGGCTTTGCTGTCGGCAGATTGCACGGTGAAGTAGTCGCGCTGCCGTTCAGGGTGGTGGCCATAGTTGCGAATACCATATTCCACCCAGTTTTTCAAACCATCGATCGACAGCTGGCTTAACAAATAAGGTGATTGCTGAAAAAAATCGACCAAACTTGGGCTGGCATAGGATTTGTGCGTACCGTGTATGGAAACACTCGTACGCTCCATCAGGTCATTGCTCAGATGCAGGTATTGCTTAAAGATGGTATGCGTGGGCAAACGCTTGGCAATGGCAATCAAGTTTTGCAGCAGTGCGGTGATGGCATTGCCATTGGGCGATTTGTACAGTACCCGAATGGCACTGGACAGCGTGGGTAATACGGTTTCGCCACTCAATGTGGCCACTTGCGGCCATTCTTGTAAGAAGATCAAAACTGGTTCTACACCCCGACCCATGCGACCTAAAAAATGGGCTTCTTCCAGATAGGCGTCAAAACCTTGGGGGGTGAGCTGGCGCGTGGCGTCGGCCATGCAGTCAGCAAAAATCTCAGCAACCTGCGGAAACCCGCAATTGAGCTTGGCAGCCCATTCTTTCAGAAGTGCATCGCTGAAACTCATGTTTAGCAATCTTTACATGCCATATTCAATTAATACATTTAACCAATGCATTAATTAAAAATTCAGGCAAACACCGCATCAATCGCATGGTCCAGCGTGGAGCGTATGTCGGCGTCGTCGGTGATGGGGCGCACCAAAGCCATGCGGCAAGCGTCATAAGGTTTGACGCCGCCTTTGATCAAGGTTGCGGCATAGACCATTAAACGCGTCGAAATACCTTCGTCCAAACCGTGTCCTTTGAGCTTGCGCGCAATGTTGCCAATGCTGACGAGTTTGCTGGCGGTGTCAGAATCTATGCCCGTTTCTTTCACCAAAATACCGCTTTCAACTTCAGCAGCGGGGTAGTCAAAATCAAAGCCGACAAAACGCTGTTTGGTCGATTGCTTTAAATCTTTCATCAAGCTTTGGTAGCCCGGGTTGTAAGAGATGACGAGCTGAAAGTCAGGGTGCGCATTGATCAGCTCACCGCGTTTGTCCAAGGGCAATTGGCGGCGGTGATCGGTCAATGGGTGAATCACCACCGTGGTGTCTTGTCGCGCTTCGACAATTTCGTCCAAATAGCAAATCGCACCCATGCGCACCGCGGTGGTCAAAGGGCCGTCTAACCAACGTGTGCCATTGGCTTCCAGCAAATAGCGTCCCAGTAAATCAGAAGCCGTCATGTCCTCATTACAAGCCACCGTGATCAATGGTTTGCCCAACTTCCACGCCATGTGTTCCACAAAGCGAGATTTACCACAACCTGTTGGCCCTTTGAGCATCACTGGCAAGCGCGCTTGGTAGGCGGCTTCGTAGAGTTGCACTTCATTGCCATTGGCTTGGTAAAAAGGCTCAGTGGTGACGAGGTATGGGTTGGCTGTGTTGTCTGCTTGGCTCATGGCAAATATCCTACTGAAAATAACCTACTATTTAACTCAGATTTTAGAGCTGAAAAAAGCCGCTACTTCGTATCAAAGCGCGGCTTTTAACTGCTCAGGTGTGCTTATTTATGCACGCCCAATTTTTCGCGCCAGCCTGGGTAAATCTTGTCAGCATCGCCCGGGAATGATTCAAATGCACGGGCAAATTCTTTGTGAGATTTAGCGTACTCAATCGGATCGGCACCAGACTTCCAGCACTCATACGATTGACGTAAAGAAATCGCACCAGCCGCAGGGCTGTCGATGTGTCCATAAGCGCCGCCGCCAGAGGTGTTGATCACGTTGCCATGACCCAAGTTTTCGAAGAAGCCTGGCAAGCGCAATGCATTCATGCCGCCAGAAATAATCGGAGTTGTAGGCTTCATGCCATACCACTTTTGGTAATAAACTGGACCTTGCGCTTCGTCACGCTCAATCATGTAGGCGATGTTTTTGTCTGAGTTTTCACCTTCCATTTTGCCGTAGCCCATGGTACCCACGTGGATACCTGAAGCACCTTGCAAACGGGAAATCTTTGCCAACACAAAAGCGGTGTAACCGCGTTTAGCAGAAGGTGATGTCACCATGCCGTGACCAGCGCGGTGGTAGTGAAGGTATTGGCCTGGGTACTGACGGCGGGCTGTGGTAATCATGCCTGGGCCGCCTACGAAACCGTCAACCAAGAAAGCTACTTTGTCGGCATCAGGTCCAAATGTTTCAAGAATGAAATCGGCGCGGGCGCACATTTCATAATGGTCGTCAGCAGTGATGTTGGCAGAGAAAATTTTGGCTTGACCTGTTTCGTCTTGTGCACGCTTCATTGCGTCATACACCAATGGGTATACCTTTTTAGCAGGGCAGAATACTTGGTTACCTTGTGGCTCGTCGTTCTTGATGAAGTCACCACCCAACCAGAACTGGTAAGCCGCTTTGGCAAACGGTTCTGGACGCAAACCTAATTTTGGTTTGATGATGGTGCCAGCAATGTAGCCACCGTCTTTCATAGGACGGTCTAAGATGCGCCACAAGTCTGAAATGTCTTTGGATGGACCATCAAACAATTGGATGCAGCGTTTGGGGAAATAGATGTCATGAATTTTGCCGTGCTCAATGTCTCCCATACCTTGGTTGTTACCAATAATCAAGGTCAACACAGAAACCATCATCATGCGACCGTCGGTGATATTGCGATCAAACAAGTCGATAGGGTAGGCGATGCGCATGTCTTCGTTGGCTTCATCGATGTAATACACCAATGCATCGACGCCACGTGTGAAGTCGTCAGTGGTACTCACTTCAACGTTTGTACCTGTTGAGGATTCAGCAGCAAAGTGTGCTGCAGCAGCCAAATAGGTGCCAAAACCTGGTTTTGGTTTCATTTTGTACGCAACGAGAATATGTCCTTCGCCTTTAATCAGATCTTCTTCTTTCAAGCTAAGGTCTGCGTAGCGGTTACTTTGGTCCATGTCAATGTCCTTTGATTTGTTGATACTTGTGATTTGCTGCTGAGTGTTGTCAGCCATGAATATTCAAACCACGGAAGGAATATTAACCGCATCTACACATAAGTTATATTCACATTTAATTTTTGATTGATAAGAAATAAATGATATAAACTTTTATGACTTTAGGAGCCATTTAAGCCCATGAGTCAATCAGCGGTGCAGCTTGCTCGATTAAAAAGTGCTTGAAAGCAACCGCAGCTGGTGACAATTTCTTTTGCTTTAAGTGCGTCACATACCAATGTCCCACGATCGGCATGCCATTGATATCGACGACCGCCATGTGACCGGATGCGATTTCATGTCGCACGGTGCGCAATGATAAGAAGCTCATACCCATGCCTGCCATCACCGCTTGTTTGATGGTTTCATTGCTGGGCATTTCCATGGCAACATTCAGTGGAATGTCATGCTGGGCAAACAAACGCTCCATTGCTGCGCGTGTGCCAGAGCCGGGCTCACGCACCACAAAAGCATGGTCTTTGAGCAAGTTAAAGTCACCCCGTTTGCGCCGCGACAGAGGGTGGTCTGGTGCACAAACAAATCCTTGTGGGTTGGTGGCGATGGGGGTTGCTTCACAATCCAAAGTACTGGGTGCACGACCCATCATGACCAAATCTACCTCGTTGCGACCCAACATGCCCAGGATGTTTTCGCGGTTGTCAATGCTGAGCTTGATTTCAATGTCGGGAAATAATTTATTGAATCGCACCAACAGCATGGGCACAAAATATTTGCATGTGCTGACCACGGCCAGATCGATGCGGCCTTTTTTATTCCCAGCAAACTCTGCCATGCTGGCTTCCAAATCTTTGAATTTGGCAACTGCATTGATGGCGTGGGTTAAAAATTCGTTACCAGCTTGAGTCAAGCGTATATTGCGACCAGACGGTTCAAGCAAAGCCAAGCCAAACGTCTCTTCCAGTTGTTTGATTTGCATGGAGACGGCCGGCTGCGTCACGAACAATCGTTCAGCCGCTTTGGAGACTGAACGCTCACGCGCCACTTCAATAAAAGTCAATATTTGTTTGAGGCTGTAATGCGGCATGACGATCTCCTCTTGCGCTGACGGTACAAAATATGGATAAAATTCGTGAATGTGTTATTATAAGTTAAATCTAATGTCTAGTCAATTAAATGTGATTAGAGTTTATGTGTTAACCCGATTAAAGTCACCTTACAGAAATGGAAAACACCATGTTAAAAGCACTCATATTCGACGTTGACGGTACTTTGGCAGACACCGAGTCTGCGCATCGCGCTGCATTTAACAGCGCGTTCAAAGAATTTGGGTTTGAATGGGAATTGGGATGAAGCTTTGTACACCCAATTGCTCGAGGTATCGGGCGGTAAAGAGCGCATACTGCATTATTGGAAATCAGTACAGCCTGATCTGCGCGAAGTGGATGGTGGAGCAATCAAAGACACAGTTAACCGTTTGCATGAATTGAAAACAGCGGCGTATGAAGACGCTGTCAACAAAGGGCTGGTGGTTTTGCGACCAGGTGTGTTGAAGCTAATCAACAACGCATTTGAACAAGGTTTGAGCCTGGCCATTGCAACAACCACATCGCCTGTCAATATCTCCGCTTTGCTGCGAAAAGCCATTGGTGCGGATTGGAAAGATTACTTCTTGACCATCGGTGATGGTTCAACAGCACCACTGAAAAAGCCGCATCCTCAAGTGTATTTGCAGGTGTTGGAAACTTTGAAAATGAATCCCAGAGAAGCACTTGTTTTTGAAGATTCTGGCAATGGCTTAAAGGCTGCCACAGCCGCCGGCTTGGCGACCGTGATCACTCCCGTTTCATTCACGGCACACCATGATTTCAAAGACGCCATGCGTGTGATTCCAGATTTATCCAGCATCAGCGTTGCACAGTTAAGAGAATGGCACCAATCCTATTGGGCAAGCAAAAAGTAATGCTGAAAGATTACGAATACAACATTCCTAACTTTTCATCACCCACAAGCGCACCAAACCCGTAAAATTAAATTTTTACCATTCAACACACCGCCATGACCACGCCACGCCAACTTCGTATCGCCCCTTCCATTTTGTCGGCAGATTTTGCCAAACTAGGCGAGGAAGTTCGCGCTATTGAAGCCGCAGGTTGTGACTTGGTTCACTTTGACGTGATGGACAACCACTATGTGCCTAATTTGACCATTGGCCCATTGGTGTGCGAAGCGATACGCCCACATGTCAGCATTCCGATTGATGTGCATTTGATGGTAGAGCCCGTTGACAGCATCATTCCTTTGTTTGCCAAAGCAGGTGCCAATATCATCACCTTTCACCCCGAAGCTTCCAAACACGTGGACCGCAGCTTGTCCATGATTCGCGAATTGGGTTGCAAAGCCGGTTTGGTGCTGAACCCAGCCACACCCGTTGATTGGTTAGACCACGTGATGGACAAAGTGGACATGATTTTGTTGATGAGCGTGAACCCCGGTTTTGGCGGACAAAAATTCATTCCTTCCACATTGGCCAAGCTTAAACAAGTGCGCGCCCGTATTGATGCCCACATGGCTGCTGGCGGTCAAGAAATTTGGCTCGAAGTGGATGGCGGTGTGAAAGCCGACAACATTGGCGAAATTGTCCGTGCGGGTGCCGATACCTGTGTCGCAGGCAGTGCTGTGTTTGGCGCGCCTGATGTGGGCGGTGGCTACAAAGGCATTATGCAAACCCTGCGCAAAAACGCGGCTTAAACATTTCCACACTTGCAAATATCTTCCAAAAATTCCAACTTAATTTACATCTGAAAGCAATAAAGCATGGCCTTAATTCACAGACCCACATTGACGCAGTTTTTAATTGAAGAGCGTCGCCGTTTCCCGACTGCCAGCGGTGATTTCAATGCATTGATTTTGGATATCTCCATTGCCTGCAAAGCCATCGCCAAAGCGGTGTCACAAGGCGAATTGGGCGGTGCGATGGGCAACTATGCCGCGGAAACTGGTGGCTCAGTCAATGTGCAAGGCGAAGCGCAAAAGAAATTGGATGTTTTGAGCAATGAAATGTTCATCCAGCGCACGGAATGGGCAGGGCACTTGGCCGGCATGGCATCTGAAGAAATGGACATGCCTTATCAAATTCCTGGGCAATACCCACGCGGCAAATACCTCTTGGTGTTTGACCCTTTGGATGGCTCTAGCAACATCGATGTGAATGTGTCGGTGGGCAGTATTTTCTCTATCCTGCGTGGTCGCTCTGACGCTAAAGATGTCACAGTTGAAGATTTTTATCAAAAGGGTGCTGAACAAGTTGCTGCAGGCTATGCGCTTTACGGCCCCACTACCATGCTGGTCATCACTGTCGGTGATGGCGTGCATGGCTTCACCTTAGACCATGATGTGGGTGAATTCATGTTGACACACCCGCACATCAAAGTCCCTGAAGACACGCACGAATTTGCCATCAACGCATCCAACGCGCGTTTTTGGGAAGCACCCATCAAGCGTTACGTCGATGAGTGTTTGGCAGGCAAAACAGGTGCGCGTGGCAAAGATTTCAACATGCGTTGGATTGCCTCGATGGTGGCCGAAGCGCATCGTATTTTGATGCGTGGCGGTGTATTTTTGTACCCACGCGATACCAAAGACGCGAGCAAACCAGGTCGTTTGCGTCTCTTGTACGAAGCCAATCCAATCGGCATGATCATGGAACAAGCGGGTGGTCGCGCCAGTACCGGCGAAGTGCCGATGTTGCAAGTGCAACCCACATCATTGCACCAACGCATTGGGTTGGTATTTGGCTCTAAAAACGAAGTTGAACGCGTTGAGCGCTATCACAAAGAGCCACAAGCCAAAAAAGACAACGGCAACCCGCTCTTTGCTGAGCGCAGTTTGTTCAGAGATTAAAACCAACGTACCTGTAGCCAGCAAGATCCTGTGAAGATATCAGTTGCTATTTATTTACTAGCAGCTTAGGCAATAAATACGCTGGCTACAGGTCAATTTGTTATAAATTTTTACTTTTGGAGCTCTCATGTCAGAAAAACACCCCATCATCGCGATCACCGGCTCATCAGGCGCTGGCACCTCATCGGTGACCAAAACTTTTGAGAACATTTTCCGTCGTGAAGGCGTGAAAGCAGCCATCATTGAAGGCGACAGTTTTCACCGTTACGACCGCAAAGAAATGAAATTGAAAGCGGCTGAAGCTGAGAAAAATGGCGATAAAAACTTCAGCCACTTTTCTGAAGCGAACAACATGTTCCCAGAAATTGAAGCGCTGTTTCGTGACTACGGCAATACAGGTAGCGGTCAGCGTCGCAAGTATTTGCACAACGACCAAGAGGCCGCACCTTACAAACAAGAAGCAGGCACATTCACACCGTGGGAAGCCCTGCCCAAGGATTCCGACTTGCTGTTCTATGAAGGTTTACATGGTGGCGTGATTACACCGACAGTGAACGTGGCGCAACACCCCGATTTGCTGATTGGTGTGGTGCCAGTGGTGAATTTGGAGTGGATTCAAAAACTGTACCGTGACAAAAATCAACGTGGTTACAGCGCCGAAGCGGTGACAGACACCATTTTGCGCCGCATGCCCGATTATGTGAATTACATCTGCCCGCAATTTGCGCACACGCATGTGAACTTTCAGCGTGTTCCCACAGTAGACACATCCAACCCTTTTATCGCCCGTGATATTCCATCGCCTGACGAAAGCATGGTGGTGATTCGTTTCTCCAACCCCAAGGGCATTGATTTCCAATACCTGCGCAACATGATTGACGACTCTTTCATGTCACGTGCCAATACCATCGTGGTGCCGGGCGGTAAAATGGAGCTGGCCATGCAACTCATCTTCACGCCATTTGTGTGGCGCATGATGGAGCGCCGTAAACGCGCACTCGGTACGCACTGAAATTCGGTGTTTTCTGATCTTGGCAGAACTGAGTTTGACCGTACCGATGAACCTGGCTCCATTTTTATGACACCATTTTTAAACTTTAGCAAAATCACATGACAACTCCAAACCCACAACTCGCCAATGAAATGGCCAACGCCATTCGCATTCTTGCCATCGATGCTGTAGAAAAAGCCAAATCTGGACACCCTGGCGCGCCCATGGGCATGGCTGAAATTGCCGAAGTGCTGTGGAATCGCCATCTGAAACACAGCCCCAGCAACCCACATTGGGCAGATCGCGACCGATTTGTTTTGTCCAATGGTCATGGTTCGATGTTGATTTATGCTTTGTTGCATTTGACCGGTTACGACTTGCCCATGAGCGAGTTGCAAAAATTCCGCCAATTGCACAGCAAAACTGCGGGACACCCTGAAGTGGGCGTCACACCTGGCGTAGAAACCACCACAGGCCCATTGGGACAGGGCATTACGAATGCCGTAGGCATGGCTTTTGCTGAAAAACTATTGGCGCAAGAGTTCAACCAGCCCGACCACGCGATTGTGGATCACCACACATACGTGTTCTTGGGCGATGGTTGCATGATGGAAGGTATCAGCCATGAAGCCTGCTCGTTGGCTGGCACCTTGCGTTTGTCCAAGTTGATTGCGTTTTACGACGACAACGGCATTTCCATCGACGGCCATGTAGAAGGCTGGTTCACTGATGACACACCCAAACGTTTTGAAGCCTATGGCTGGAATGTGATTCCCGCAGTTGACGGACACAATACGGCCGCCATCGACGCAGCCATCAAAGCCGCCAAAGCACAAAGTGGCAAAGCCGATGGCAAACCGACATTGATTTGCTGCAAAACCGTGATTGGCCAAGGCTCGCCCAACAAAGCTGGCACGCATGATGTGCATGGCGCAGCCTTAGGTGCTGCTGAAATTGCAGCCACCCGTGAAAATTGGGCTGGACTGCTGCACCTTTTGAAATTCCAGCTCACATTGCCGCCGCTTGGAATGCCGTTGCACGCGGCAAAGTTGCCGAGCAAGCATGGAATACCCGTTTCGACGCATATGCCAAAGCTTTCCCAGCGCAAGCCGCAGAATTCAAGCGCCGCATGGCGGGCAATTTGCTGCCTGCTTATGCTGAAAAAATCAATGCTGTGTTTGCCGATATCGCTGCCAAACCCGATGCCTTTGCAACCCGCAAATCAAGCCAAAACGCACTCGATGCCATTGCACCTTTGGTGCCCGAATTCTTTGGCGGCTCTGCTGATTTGACAGGTTCTAACTTGACCAATTTCAAAGGCTGCGTCAAAGCAGGCCGCGACAAGTGGGGCAACCACATGAGCTACGGCGTGCGTGAATTTGGCATGGCAGCCATCATGAATGGCATTGCTTTACATGGCGGCTACATTCCTTATGGTGGCACATTCTTGACATTCAGCGATTACTCTCGCAATGCCATCCGCATGGCGGCTTTGATGAAGCTGCGCGTGATTCATGTGTTTACCCATGACAGCATTGGTTTGGGTGAAGATGGACCGACGCACCAGTCCGTCGAACACGTGCCATCTTTGCGCATCATTCCAGGTTTGGACACATGGCGACCAGCCGATGGCTTGGAAACTGCTGTGGCATGGGCTTGTGCTGTTGAACGCAAAGACGGACCGAGTGCATTGGCATTGTCACGCCAAAACCTGCCACGCTTAACCGACGTGAGCATGGTGGCCAACATTCGCAAAGGCGGCTACATCTTGGCAGAAGGTGCGAACCCGCAAGCCATCATTGTGGCCACAGGTTCTGAAACTTCATTGGCGATGGAAGCACATAAAGCATTGGCAGCCGAAGGCATATCCACCCGTGTGGTATCCATGCCTTGCACCAATTTGTTTGACCGTCAAAGCCAAACCTACCAGGACGAAACTTTCCCTATCAATTTACCTGTCGTGGCCGTCGAAGCCGCACATCCCGATTTCTGGCGCAAATACGTGGGTCGTTTGGGCACGGTGGTTGGCATTGCCACATTTGGTGAATCAGCACCTGCGAAAGATTTGTACCAGCACTTTGGTATCACCACCGAGCGTGTCTGCAAAGAAGTGCGTGGCTTGCTCAGCCGCCAGCAAGACCGTTTGGAAAGCAAAATGCCGGCTGGCATTGTGAAGTCCAGCAATTAATTGAGATTGCATGCCAAATTTTGACCTCATCATGTTTGATTTGGATGGCACATTGGTTGAAACCGCCCCTGAAATCATGGATGCGACCAATGACACCTTGCGCCATTTCGGCTTGCCCGAAGTGACGCAACAACAAGTCAACGATTGGATTGGTCATGGCACGCGCAGCTTGTTGATACAAGCCTTGGCTTATGTCAAAAGCAGCACGGTAGAAGCGATTACAGCCAGCGATGGTTTAACTGCCAATTTGCAGGCGTTTGACAAGTTTTACCAAGCACGCTGCGGCACGCGCAGCCATTTGTACCCGCAAGTGCGCGAAACCATGTTGGCTTTGCGCAAGCAAGGCGTCAAATTGGCAGTGGTAACGAACAAAGAAGGGCGTTACACCGACACGGTTTTGAACGCGCACCAACTCATGCCATTGCTCGATAAAGTGGTCAGCGGTGATACTTTATCGGTCAAAAAGCCCAATCCTGCGGGCATTGAAAGCTGTTTGACACAGTTTGGTGTGAGCAAAGAGCGTGCATTGTTTGTGGGTGACTCCAGCATTGATGTGGCAACAGCGCGCAATGCAGAAATCGCCGTTTGGGCATTGCCCTATGGCTACAATATGGGTCAGCCAATTGAATCATGTGCGCCAGACCGAGTCATTCCTGACATTTCGCCTTTGTTGCACTGAAACAAACGACCAAAAACACACAAAAGCGATCGCATTTAAAGAATTTTCACAGATTATTAACCTCCGGCTTCATCACAAACGAGCCATTTTTATTGAAAGCAAACCATGACAGCAAAAATCAAAGTAGGTATCAACGGCTTCGGTCGCATCGGTCGCAACGTGTTTCGTTCTGCACTCATGAGTTTCAAAGACATCGAGATCGTCGGCATCAATGACTTGTTAGAGCCAGAATATTTGGCTTATATGCTGCAATACGATTCTGTCCATGGTCGATTCAAAGGCGGCGACATTTCTGTTGAAGGCAACACCTTGATCGTGAATGGCCAACGCATTCGCTTGACCCAAGAGCGTGACCCAGCAGCTTTGAAGTGGAACGAAGTTGGCGCTGAAGTGGTGATTGAATCCACTGGCTTGTTTTTAGACAAAGCTTCTGGCGAAAAACACATCGCTGCAGGCGCGAAAAAAGTCTTGTTTTCAGCACCTTCAAAAGATGACACCCCCATGTTTGTCTACGGCGTGAACGACAAAACCTACGCTGGCCAAGCCATCATCAGCAATGCATCTTGCACCACCAACTGCTTGGCACCTTTGGCCAAAGTGGTGAACGACAAATGGGGCATCAAGCGTGGTTTGATGACCACCGTGCACGCGGCAACAGCTACACAAAAAACCGTAGACGGCCCATCCAACAAAGACTGGCGCGGTGGCCGCGGTATTTTGGAAAACATCATTCCATCATCAACTGGCGCAGCCAAAGCGGTGGGTGTGGTGATTCCTGAACTCAATAAAAAGCTCACCGGTATGTCTTTCCGCGTGCCAACTTCTGACGTTTCAGTGGTTGATTTGACTTGTGAATTGAACAACCCAGCGACTTTGGCTGAAATTTGCGCTGAAATGAAAGCACAGTCACAAGGCGCATTGAAAGGTGTTTTGGGCTACACCGAAGACAAAGTGGTGGCAACCGATTTCCGTGGCGAAACTTGCACCAGCGTGTTTGATGCCGACGCCAGCATTGCATTGGACGGCACATTCGTTAAATTGGTTTCTTGGTACGACAACGAATGGGGCTATTCCAACAAGTGCTTGGAAATGGTTCGCGTCATGGTCGAAAAAATAATTGAAGAAATAAACAAAGGTTTTGACAATGAACGTTATTCGTCTATCCGACCTTATCGCCAAAGGGCAAGTCAAAGGCAAGCGTGTTTTCATTCGCGCTGATTTGAACGTGCCACAGGACGACGCCGGCAATATCACCGAAGACACCCGCATTCGCGCCTCCATTCCGTGCATTCAAATGGCTTTGGACGCTGGTGCGGCTGTGATGGTCACATCGCACCTGGGTCGCCCAACAGAAGGTGCGTTCAAGCCTGAAGATTCGCTCGCACCCGTTGCCAAACGCATGGGTGAGTTGATGAAGCGCGATATTCCAGTTGTTGCCAATTGGGTGGATGGTGTGAAAGTCGAAGCAGGGCAGTTGGTCATGTTAGAAAACTGCCGCGTCAATGTGGGCGAGAAAAAGAACGCACCTGAGCTGGCCAAAAAAATGGCTGCTTTGTGCGATATCTTTGTGCACGACGCCTTTGGCACCGCACACCGCGCCGAAGCCTCAACTTACGGCATTGCCCAGTTTGCACCGATTGCTTGCGCTGGCCCTTTGCTGGCTGCTGAAATGGATGCCATTTCTAAAGCGTTGACTGCACCCAAGCGCCCTTTGGTGGCGATTGTGGCGGGTTCTAAAGTCTCTACCAAGCTCACCATTTTGGAAAGTCTGGCGAAAAACGTGGACCAGCTCATCGTGGGTGGCGGCATTGCCAACACCTTCATGTTGGCTGCTGGCCTGAAAATCGGCAAAAGCTTGGCTGAACCTGATTTGTTGCCTGCCGCCAAGGCTGTGATTGAAGCCATGAAAGCGCGTGGCGCTGATGTGCCAATTCCAACCGATGTGGTCACGGCCAAAACCTTCTCAGCCGACGCTGTGGCGACTGTGAAAGCCGCAACCGACGTGGCAGACGATGATTTGATTTTGGACATTGGCCCTGTCACGGCGAAAAAGCTGGCGGATCAATTGCTCAAAGCCGGCACCATTGTTTGGAATGGCCCAGTGGGGGTGTTTGAATTTGCAGCGTTTGAAAACGGTACCAAAGTGATCGCCCAAGCGATTGCCGACAGCAGCGCTTTCAGCATTGCAGGTGGCGGCGATACCTTGGCTGCCATTGCCAAATACGGCATTGAGAAGCAAGTGGGCTACATCAGTACAGGCGGTGGCGCATTCTTGGAAGTGTTGGAAGGCAAAACCCTGCCCGCATTTGAAATTTTGACTAAGCGGGCAACTGCTTAATATTGATTGAATACTATAAATATGATAGCAGCTTAGGCAATCAATACGCCGGCTACAGCCTGATTTTTCATATATTTTTGATTTAACCTTTACAGCTATACATTCACAACTGTTCATTAGGAGAACCCCATGGCACTTATTTCCCTTCGTCAACTGCTGGACCACGCAGCAGAAAACAACTACGGCTTGCCAGCGTTCAACGTCAACAACATGGAGCAAGTGCAGGCCATCATGCAAGCGGCGGATGCGGTGAACAGCCCAGTGATTTTGCAAGGCTCAGCTGGTGCGCGCTCTTATGCAGGCGAGCCCTTTTTGCGCCATTTGATTTTGGCTGCGATTGAGCAATACCCGCACATTCCTGTGTGCATGCACCAAGATCACGGCGCGTCACCTGGCGTGTGCTTCCGTTCGATTCAATCTGGTTTCAGCTCAGTCATGATGGACGGCAGCTTGAAAGAAGACGGCAAAACACCTTCCAGCTACGAATACAACGTCGATGTCACCCGTCGCGTGACCGAAATGGCACATTCAGTTGGCGTGTCGGTTGAAGGCGAATTGGGTTGCTTGGGTTCATTAGAAACAGGCAAAGCCGGCGAAGAAGACGGCCACGGCGCTGAAGGCGTGTTGGATCATTCTGCTTTGCTGACAGACCCTGACGAAGCGGCTGACTTTGTGAGCAAAACACAGGTGGACGCCTTGGCGATTGCCATCGGAACCAGCCACGGCGCGTACAAATTCACCAGCAAACCCACAGGCAAGGTCTTGCGCATTGACCGCGTGAAAGAAATCCACAAGCGTATTCCCAGCGTGCATTTGGTGATGCACGGTTCCAGCAGCGTGCCTGAAGACTGGTTGGCCATCATCAACCAATACGGTGGCGACATGGGCGTGACCTATGGCGTGCCAGTCGATGAAATCGTGGAAGGCATCAAAAACGGCGTTCGCAAAGTCAACATCGACACCGATTTGCGCATGGCCAGCACAGGCTCCATCCGCAAGTTCTTAGCCGAAGACCGCAAAAACTTCGACCCCCGCAAGTTCCTCAAAGAAGCGACCAAAGCCATGCAAGGCATTTGCGCATCCCGCTACGAGTCCTTCGGCTCAGCCGGCATGGCCAGCAAAATCACCAAAGTGCACAGCTTAGAAACCATGCAAAAGCGCTATGACAAAGGTGAATTGGCTGCGAAAATTGTTTAAATTCAACTTAATCAATTACTTTAAGTAAAATAAAAAGTATGTTGATTTAGCTTAATATTTCAAATAACAGAGCCGCCTTTTTAGGCGGTTTTGTTTTGGTGCGTGCAATTTTGAATCTCATCTGATATACTGTAAATTCATACAGTATTTAAATCAAATTTGAGATCAATTTTGCACCA
This sequence comes from uncultured beta proteobacterium, assembly GCA_963841045.1. GTDB lineage: Bacteria > Pseudomonadota > Gammaproteobacteria > Burkholderiales > Burkholderiaceae_C > Aalborgiella. The sequence continues at coordinate 102,918 of CAWJBD010000004.1, forward strand.
TGCTGCGCACACTTTTTGTTGACTTCAACGCCTACTTTGCTTCGGTTGAGCAGCAGATTAACCCTGCGCTGCGTGGACGGCCTGTGGGGGTTGTGCCGGTGATGGCGGAGACTTCTTGTTGCATTGCTGCGAGCTATGAAGCCAAGGCCTTTGGCATTAAAACCGGTACCAGCGTGGCGGATGCGCGCAAGATGTGTCCTGAGATCACGCTGATTGTGGGCAAGCACGAGGTGTATGTCGATTTTCACCACCGCGCGGTGGCGGCGGTGGAACGCATTGCACCGGTGCGCCAGGTGATGAGCATTGACGAAATGGAGTGCGAATTGACCGGCTCTTGGCGCGGGCGCGAGAAAGCCGAACGCATTGCCATGCAAATCAAGCAAGAGCTGCAAAGCACGGTGGGCACGTGCATGCGCTGTTCCATCGGCATTGCGCCCAATACCATGCTGGGTAAATTGGCTTCCGACATGCAAAAGCCCAATGGCTTGACGGTGCTGGAGTTGCTGGACATACCTGGCAAAATTTTGCACCTGAAACCCTCCGCCATCAGCGGCATTGGTCCGCGCATCGAACGCCGCTTGCAGGTCGCCAACATCATCACCATGGCCGATTTGTACGCCGCGCCGCGCGATGTGCTGCACAGCGTTTGGGGCGGAGTAGGGGGCAGCGAGATGTACGACAAACTGCGCGGCAAATGGTACGACCCGCGCGAGGCGGTGACGCGCACTTTAGGGCATTCGCATGTGCTGCCGCCCGATTTGCGCAATGCACAGGGCGCTTGGGGCGTGTTGAACCGATTGACGCAAAAAGCCGGCATGCGACTGCGCAAGCAAGGTTACTACGCCACCGGCATGCGCATATTCGTCAAATGCAAGCGCATCAATGAGGTTTCGCACAGTTTGCAGCGACAGGCGACGTTTTGCGAATCACAAGACACGGCGTTCTTTTTGCGTGTGTTGGCCAGGCTGTGGGCCGAGTCTGCAGCGCAAGGTTTGCCCCGTACCTTCGTGCCATTGGCAACGGGTTTGGTGCTGTTTGGCTTGGTGCCGCAAGCGCAGCATACGCCCACGCTGTTCGAGGTCAGCACGCCAATCAACAGCCATAAGAACGTTTATCGAAGCGCCAATCCGAGCGATATGGCGAACACAACCGACCGCAGCCGCTTGCACAGCGCCATCGACCACATCAACCGCCTGTACGGCAAAAACGCCTTGTACTACGCCAGCGCCCACCACGCACTGGACCATGCGCCCATGCGCATTGCGTTCACGCGGATTCCCGATATTGAAACCGAGCGCTGAGTATTTCAGCCAGAGAGGGTGTGATTGAAACCAGGTCAGCTGATTGACTGGATTACGCGCTGGATAAAGCGTCAAGCTCATTTCAACCCACATTCATAACTTAACATAATATACATCGTATAAAGTAATAAGAAGATTATCTAAGGGTATACCCCATGTAAAGATATTGAAAAACCAACATTGACCACTATCTCATGCCTAGGGAGTTCAGAAAGTATTTTGAATCGCTTTGAGTTCCCAGTTTATTCACATTTATAGGGAGAATCATCATGACATCACTTGCTACTCGTAATTCATTTTTAAATGACTTTTTTCGTGACACAGCGCCCAGCTTTTTCATCAAGCCTTTGCACGGTGATCAGTTACCTGATCCTGATCAAATCAAAATCAATGTATCTGAAGGTGCATCCAACTACACTGTAACGGCTGAAATTCCAGGCGTGAAAAAAGAAGACATTCATGTCTTGGTTGAAGATGATGTGGTTACGCTTCGTGCTGATATCAAGCAAGAAGATCAATCCGCCATCACAGAAAAAGTGTTACGTAGCGAACGCTATTTCGGTACGGTATCACGCAGCTTCAGAATGGCCGAAAACATCGATGAATCGCAATCGAAAGCCAAATATGAAAATGGCGTTTTAACTTTGACATTGCCTAAAAAAGCGGCTGTTGACACGTCCAAACGACTAACAATTGAGTAATCAAACATAGGGGGATGTTATTAATTGCAACATCCCCTTTTTAATGCACAGTTATGTTTGTATTTTAAGAGGGTAAAGCCACCGTTTCGAGCCCTTTTTCTTTAATCTCAAGTACGCTAATACCACCCAAAGTTAAATTGCTTGGTTATGTTGTAGGTAGCTTATGCCTTTATTTTGTACCGTAGAATGGCTTTAAAGTCGGTACAAATCATTGGCTAAATATTTCTTGACCTATGGCTCTCTATCACAAAGTCAAACGTGAACTTATTGCTGACATTCAGTCTGGCAAGTTCTTACTGGACAAACCGTTACCCAACGAAAGCGATTTGGCCGCAAGGTTTGGCATTTCGATTGGTACTTTGCGTAGAGCTGTTGATGAATTGGTATCCGAACACGTTTTGCTGCGCCAGCAAGGACGCGGAACTTTTGTGGGACAACTTGACCAAGAACGTTTCATGTACCAGTTCTTCAAAATTGAAAGTGAAGATGGATTACGTGAGTTTCCACAGTCACAATTAATCGACTTTGATACAGCCAGAGCAAATTCTGAAGAATCTACTTCTCTAGGCTTGCGTGGTAACCCAAAAGTTTTTCGCATTAAAAACCTGTTATTGCTACAGGGTAAACCTGTTGTTTATGACAGAATTACGCTGTCTTGCGCCCTCTTCCCAAGCCTCAATCAAGAACAGTTTGTACAAAGGTCTGGCACGATTTATGATTTGTTTCAGAGGGAGTTTGGCGTTACTGTGGTGGGTGCAGATGAGCGCACGCGTGCTGTACTGGCCGATGCAGATGCTGCTGCAGTTCTACAGACTCCGATAGGGTCTCCTGTCTTGCGTGTGACGCGTATCGCACGTACGTTTAACAAACAGCCCGCCGAACTGCGAATATCCATCATCAATTCGCAGGCGCATGAACTGGTCAGCAGCACCAATCCCAAATCTTGAATACAGTTTCCACTAGATTTGATTCGAAATCGGACGCGATTTCCATCAATAACCAGTTGACATTGATTTAAATCATATATATGATTTAAATGCGAGCAATCATTCATTTTGGCGCTACGCAAAAAAATTTCGGCACATAAACATTTATTGGAGGTTCAAAAATGATTCATTGCGTATTGCATGATCCCAACGACAGCGTAGCTGTTGTTGTAACTGAAAACGTCAAAGCTGGGGCCACACTGACAGCGCTTATTCTTGACGAAAATCGAACAATCGAAATTCCATGCAAAGCGGACATTCCACTTGGACATAAAGTAGCTATGAAGGATATTGCTTCTGGTGACACCATCATCAAATACGGTACCGATATTGGCAAAGCTATCGCAGCGATCAAGGCGGGCGATCACGCCCATGTTCACAACATCAAAACCAAGCGCTGGTAATCGGCCAACACGAAAAGGATCAAAATATCATGAGTTTCCTAAATCAAAATTCTACTTTCTGGGGTTATCGCCGTGAAAACGGTCGTGTGGGTGTGCGCAATCATGTTGTGATATTGCCGCTGGATGATTTGTCTAACGCAGCTGCTGAAGCTGTCGCTCATAACGTGAAAGGCGCAATGGCTATACCACATCCATATGGTCGTTTGCAATTTGGTGCTGATTTGGACTTGCACTTTGCAACCTTAATTGGTGCAGGTAGCAACCCCAATGTGGCAGCAGTAGTTGTTATTGGTATTGAAGACGGTTGGACGAAAAAAGTGGTAGACGGTATTGCCAAGACAGGTAAACCAGTCATCGGCTATGGCATTGAAGGCCACGGCGATCATGAAACCATCATGAAAGCTTCAAAGTCAGCCAAAGAATATGTTCAATGGGCTACTGAAAAACACCGTGTGGAATGCCCAATCAATGAATTGTGGGTATCAACGAAATGCGGCGAGTCTGACACAACCAGTGGTTGCGGTGCAAACCCCACTGTAGGTGATGCATTTGATAAATTGCATGCTTTGAAAACCACATTGGTATTCGGTGAAACTTCCGAAATTACCGGTGGTGAACAAATTGTTGCAGCACGTTGTGCGAACGACAAAGTTCGTGAACGCTTTACGTTCATGTTCAACCGTTATCAAGACATGATTAACCGTCATAAAACAACAGACTTATCTGACTCGCAACCCACAAAAGGCAACATTGCAGGTGGCTTGACAACAATTGAAGAAAAAGCATTGGGTAATATTCAAAAAATCGGTCGCAAGTGCACGGTTGACGGTGTGATTGATAAAGCAGAAATGCCTACCCATCCTGGTCTTTGGTTCATGGACTCTTCGTCAGCGGCAGCAGAAATGGTCACCTTATGTGCCGCTTCTGGATTTGTGGTTCACTTCTTCCCTACTGGCCAAGGCAATGTGATCGGCAATGCCATCGTTCCTGTCATCAAGATTTGTGCAAACCCACGCACTGTGCGCACTATGAGCGAACACATTGACGTCGATTGCTCAGGTTTGTTGCAACGTGAACGAACCATGGATCAGACAGGTGATCAGTTGCTGGAGATGATGATGCGCACCATCAATGGTCGCTTCACGGCTGCTGAAGCATTGGGACATCGTGAATTTGTATTGACACGATTGTTTGAATCGGCTTAATAACTGAGTGAGAATTGAGCTATGCCGCAACTCACTCTAGACCACGCAGAAAGACTGACTAAGGAAACTTTGCTCAGGGCTGGTGCGTGTGAATCTATGGCTGTTGCGGCTGCTCAACATTTAGTTAAGGCTGAAGCCCAGGGTATAGCTTCGCATGGCTTGATACGTGCGCCTCAGTACGCCAACCATTTGCAAACTGGCAGAGTGAATGGTCAAGCAAAGCCAATTTTGGTTTCAGGCAGTACAGCAGCGCAGCGAGTTGATGCACAACACGGTTTGTCATTCGAAGCCTGCAGCCTAGCAGTTGATACAGCAATCAAGATAGCTCAGGTAAACGGTATAGGATTGGTCGGTGTGTTTAACAGCCATCACGCTGGTGTTTTGGTCGATCAAATGCGGCCTGTAGCAGATGCAGGCATGATTGGCTTGGCTTTTGCAAATACACCGTCAGCTATGCCAGCAGCAGGTGGTAAAACTGCATTTTTTGGAACCAACCCCATCAGTGCAATTTTCCCACGCGAGCATCACTCCCCGCTTTTGATTGACATGTCTTTGTCAGAAGCAGCACGGGGTAAAGTAATCGCCGCATCGCAAGCTGGAAAGCCTATACCTTTAGGCTGGGCACTCGACGCCAATGGTGCCCCTACGACAGATGCTAAAGCAGCATTGGCTGGATCAATGTTACCCTTGGGTGGTGGTGCTAAAGGTTCATTGCTTGCCATGATGATTGAGGTGATGGTTGGCGCATTGATTGGTTCGCATTTTTCACACGAGGTCATGTCATATTTTGATGAAAGCACAGACCCACCTTCAATGGGACAATGCTTCATCGTCATAAATCCGAGTGCGCTTGCTGGTTCTGTGTCGTACTATCAGCGATTCGAATCATTGCTAACAGACATGTTGGCAGACGACGGTGTCCGCTTGCCAGGTGCATTGCGTTATGAACGCGAAGCAAAAGCACAATCAGACGGTGTTTTTATTTCGGATGATTTATTGAGCAAGTTAAAGCAAGCTACAGGCTAAATACTGAGATACCTAATCTAAATATGAGGTCGGAATTCGAGTTTTTATGAAAATCATACTCCTCTCTGATTTATGAAAACTACGAATATGCAATTGGATTCCAGCATTGCAGTCGATCAGCATCCAGCTTTGCTTGGGTCACTTGTACCACCCAAAGGCGTAAAACCGCTGAACTTCAGTCCAGGACCTACCTCTCTTGCTGCTGATGTGGAAGCTGAAATCAAGTCTCTTTTCGACGCTGAACGCATGTGTTCTATGTACCTGTCACATCGTTCACCAGAGTTCGTTGATATTCTTCACAACACTGTGACACAGTTCCGTATTGCTATGGATATTCCTTATCAATATGAAATTTTGTACATGCACGGTGGCGGACATGGTCAGTTTGCAGCAGTACCTCTCAATCTTTGTCCCCAAGGGAACGAGAAAGCGACCTACATTGTTAACGGTACATGGTCCAAGCGAGCCGCATCAGAGGCTTCCAAATACTGCAATGTCGTCACTGTCTCTTCTGAAAATCCAGACGGCACATTCACGTCCAATCCATCTTTTGAAAACTTAGACCCAGAATCTAAATACGTGTATTTGTGTACCAATGAAACGGTCAATGGCATCGAGCTGCATCAACTGCCTAAACTGGGTATAGATGCACCACTCGTGATTGACGCATCATCTGATTTCACCACCAAGCCTATTGATTGGCTGGGTGCTAATGTTGGCATTCTGTACGCATGCGCTTCAAAAAATATTGGCCATCCAGGTGCCACCATGTGCATCATTCGCAAGGACTTGCTTGGTAATTCAAGTAAGTTTTGTCCTGGTGTTCTGTGTTACACGACCAACATCAAAGAGGGAAATTTGTGGAATACCATTGCCACTTTCAATGTAGAAGTCACCGGTATTTATGCGAAATGGTTATTGGCTCAGGGTGGCGTCACCGAAATGGAGCGACGTGCAATCAACAAGTCGGATAGGTTGTACAAACTAATAGACCAATCAAATGGTTTTTATTCCACTCCCATCACAGAACATGCCATTCGCAGCCGTATGAATGTGCCTTTTGATGTTGCAGGTGGTGATGCAAGCTTAACAAATGATTTCATTATTCAAGCATGGGAAAAAGGTATTGTGGGACTGAGAACCCTAACGCCTTTTGGTACTGGAAAGTACATGCGAGCGAGCTTGTATAACGGTGTTAGTGTTGAAAATACAGAAATATTGGCATCCTTCATGGTTGCCTTTATGAATGCGAACAAAACCAAGTAATGGTGGCTAAGATATGTTAAGGGATTAAAACAACTTTGCTGGATGCGATATTTCCACTGTCAAGCGCAGCAAAAGCGTCTGCCCCTTCAGACAGCGGCATGGCATGCACCCATGACAGATCACCAAATGCACCGCGTTCAAGCAAATCCACTGTGGCACGCATATCGGCGGTTGTGTAGGTGTAGGTTCCCATCAGCGTGATTTCAGCTAGCGTCAGCTTGCGCATATCAATCTCACTCGCCCAGTCTTGCAAACCAATGTGCATGATCACGCCACCCGGTTTTACTGCACGCAAAGCTGCCGTACGTGTCACTTTTGCACCCACTGCATCTATCACGTAATCAAAGCCATTTTCTTTCGGTTCTACTTTTCTTGGGTCATAAGTCTCGACACCAGCATGCTCTTCTGCAGACCGACAACGCAGTGGGTTCACCTCAGCCATCACAGTACCATGGCAACCATATGTTTTCAGCAACAAAGCCGCCAACATACCAATTGCGCCCCCGCCCAAGATCAAAACTTTTTGCTCAGGTAGTGGACGAGTCATGGCTTTCAGACTCATGTTGATAGCATGCAATGCCGTAGAAGCTGGTTCTGTCAACGCGGCATGCAATGCAGGCATATGTTGTGGAATGTGAACGAGTGATGATGCAGGTATCGACATGTACTCGGCAAACGCACCAGGTCGTGTCATGCCTACCATGGTGCGGTTGCTACAAAGATTGTTGCGCCCCTGCACACAGTAATCACAAAAGCCACACGTAATAAGCGGGTTGCCAGTTACACGCAAACCTGCTGCAAAATCTGACGACGCGCTACTGACCACTGTTCCGCTGAATTCGTGTCCAAGGACCAAGCCAGGTAGACGTCGTGGGTCATGTCCGTGGTAAGCATGCATATCTGAACCACAAATGCCCACAGCCTCAATGCGTAAAACGACTTCGTTCGGTAACAAATCAGGTTGCGCGCGGTCCTGTAGTTGAACTTCGTTGGGTTTTGTATAGACCAAGGCTTTCATGATTTTTATCTTTCAATGTAGATACGCAAAATTGAGTAATTTTCTAATAGGTTTAAATACCATACCGAAATACACATACTCTCATTTTGACGTGTAGCCACCATCTAACATGATGGTTTGACCAGTGACATAAGATGAAGCATCGCTGGCTAGGAAAATGCTGAGTCCATCTAAGTCTGCTAGCACCCCATTTCGACCAATGCATGTTTGATCAGCATGGCGTTGTGCCAATGAATTGTCGGCAAACACAGGTGCGGTAAGCGCTGTTGGAAAAAAACCAGGGCCGATTGCATTGCATGTGATACCAGAACGCCCCCATTCTTGTGCAATGGCTCGTGTTAATTGCACCACTCCACCCTTACCTGCCCCGTAAGGTGCACTATTTGCAAATGCGCGGTAGCTTTGCAGACTGGCAATGTTGATGATACGACCCCAGCGACGTTCTGCCATTTGTGGTGCAAAAGCTTGGGTCAAGAAGAATGGCGCGCTCAAATGCAAATTGATCTGGGTTTGCCATGATTCAGGCGTGATTTCAGCAAATGGCTCTCGCATATTGACGCCAGCGGCATTGACCAAAATATCAATCGAACCCAATTGCAAAGCTTGCTTTGCAGCAGCTTGCGCTGCAGCTATATTCGCTAGATCGCAAGCAACATACTCCACGTTTATGCCCTGCGCCTTTAGTCTCGCAGCAGAGGCAGATAACGCCTCCTGTCTACGCGCAGCCAAAATCAATTTTGCGCCAGCCAAACCCAGTGCATTAGCGATTGCTTCGCCAATTCCAGAGTTCCCCCCAGTGACAAAAGCAGTTTTTCCCTTGAGTGTAAATATGGATTGGATACTCATATTGATTCTCACATTTGTCAAACTATTCTTTGACTGGGCTTCCTAGGTCAAAATTTTGACCCGGGAAGTACTTGGCCAAACGATCATCTGCGGTTCGCGCATGTGCTTCCATACCTTCTAATCTAGATATGCGTGCTGTTGCCAGGCCAATATCTCTAGCGGCCTCACGGGTCATTTGCTGCCAAGTCAGCGTTTTCATGAATTTGTGAACAGACAAACCACCTGAGTAGCGTGCTGCGCCCTTAGTGGGTAAGACATGATTCGGCCCGCTGGCTTTGTCACCATAAGCCACTGTCGTTTCTTCCCCGAGGAATAACGATCCGTAGCAAGTGAGTTTGTCCAGCCACCACTTCAAATCTTTCGTATGAACTTCTAAGTGCTCTGAGGCATATTTATCGGATATTTCGGCCACTTCATCGCGAGTTGAGCACACGATCACCTCGCCGTAATCGCGCCAAGCAGCAGCTGCCGCATCTTTTGCAATAGGTGGCAAGCTGTCAATCAATGCAGGCACCCGTGCCATGACGTCACGTGCCAGTTTCTCATCGGTAGTGAATAGCCATGCAGGTGTCTCATGACCGTGTTCGGCCTGCCCTACTAAATCGCTGGCAACAATGGCCGGGTCTGCAGTCTCGTCTGCAATGACCGCCACCTCAGATGGACCGGCGAACACATCAATACCGACTTTGCCGAACAAACTTCTTTTGGCTTCAGCAACAAATTTATTGCCTGGCCCCACAATCACATCAGCTGGTTTGCCGGTAAATAAACCGTATGCCATTGTGGCAATGGCTTGAACACCGCCCAAAGTCATGATGACATCTGCCCCTGCTTTCTCAAAGGCATACATCAAATATGGGTGCATGGGTCCGCCACGAAATGGTCCTGAACAGGCAATGATGGTTTTGACACCAGCGGCTTTAGCGGTAGCAACACCCATGTAAGCGCTTGCAATATGGGCATAACGACCAGCGGGTGCATAGCAACCAGCCACGTTGACTGGAATAACACGTTGGCCAGCAGTAACGCCAGGGTGAAGTTCTGTTGTGAATTCTGATAAAGAGTCTCGCTGTGCCTTGGCAAACTTGGATACTTGCGCAATCGCAAAATCGATATCAGCTTTTACCTGAGCGGGAACTGTCAAAGCATTGGCTTTTAACTGCTCCTGAGTCACGATTAAATCACCAGACCATTTGTCTAAATCAGCTGCATACTTGCGTACTGCAGCCTCGCCATTTGCTTGAATTTCAGACAGCATGGTGTTTACCACTTGTTGCGCGGTAGCTGTTTCAGTTTCAGGGGATTTATCTGCTTTTTTGAGGTAAGAGATTGACAAGGTATAACTCCAAAGTTGATGGTGCTGGATTTGAAAGTAAGTAAAACTCTTAGTTGCACCTGTATAGACGCAATTAAGAATAAGATCTGGAAACAGGTAGCCACATCAATGTGACTACCTGCTCAATCTTTACTTGGACATGTTGGCCATGTCACGTAATTTTGGATCAGCTTGAACACGTTTCATAAATTCATCTGTAACGTATTCAGATGATTTTGGCACTTGTTGTACAGCGCCTGTTTCGCGCATAAATACTGCGAGTTCATCAAACCACTTGTCCATTTGAGAGCTTGCACCTTTGCGATCCATGAGTTCAATTTGCTTCTGCAAACTAAATGTTGGACGGGTATCAAACTCTTTATTCATGGCAGCCTCGCTGATGCTAACGCCACCTTTTGCATAAAAGTCTTTCATCATGCGAATAGACTCAGCACGGTGTGCGTTCATCCAGCTCCATGAACGTAAGTAGACAGCGAGAAATTTTGCAACATTTTCAGGATTTTGTTTAGCATAATCACCTCGTGCAATCAAAGCACCTGGCACAATGGCACCACTGTCTTTGCCGGAACACAATAATTTCGCGCCTGCTTTTTCCTCTACAGTGTAAATATTAGGCGCCCACATACCGGCTAAGTCTGTATTGTTAGACGACAGCGCTGAAATGATCTCTGCTTGCCCCATGTTCTTCATTACAACATCAGATTTTTTGAGGCCGTATTTTTTCAAACATGATTGAACTGCAAAGTCAGCAGTAGAATTTTGTGTCAAGGTAATTGTTTTGCCTCTGAGTGCTGCCGCTGGATCTTTGGCGAACTCCGCAGCTGCTTTAGCGCTACCGATCAAGCCGTTACCTACCGATTCGTCATTGCTGATGCCAATAGTTTTGATACCGAAGCGAACATGACCAAGCACCGCAGGCACGGAACCTGTTCCACCCACATCCCAAGAGCCTGCTGCAGAAGCTGCGATTTGGGGAACGCCTGCAGGGAAAGTAGAGAACTCAGGCGCTAAGCCAACTTCTTTCCACCAACCTTTTTCAGTTGCCACATGAAAAGGCATGGCCCAATACAGCGATGGTTGATAGCTGATTTTGATAGGTGTGAGTGCTTGTGCTGATACTGTGTTCACAGTACCTACTGCTAAACCAAATGTGAGTACAGAGGCAATTCGCGATAATTTCATTCAATATCTCCTTCGTGGGTTGCGGTTAAAAAACTCAATGATCTGTTCCAGCGTGTTCCTCACGCAAGGACTTCCAGATTCGTGTACGAAGATGGACGAAACTTTCTAGGTCCATGACATCTTCAATTTTGGTATGTTTGTCCCAATTCTCTTGCTCTCGAACGGTCTTAACATCGATGATCTCTTTGATTTTTCCTGGGCGGCTGGTCATAATGACAACGCGATCTGCTAAGTAAACGGCCTCTTCAACAGAGTGAGTTATGAACAAAACGGTACGTGGATTCTTTCGGGCCAGTTTGACCAACTCTTCTTGCATGACAACTCGCGTTTGTGCATCTAAAGCGCCGAACGGTTCGTCCATGAGCAACACTTGCGGATCTAAAGCGTAAGCACGTGCAATGGCAACCCGTTGTTGCATACCACCTGACAACTGATGCGGATAAGCGCTCTCATAGCCTTTCAAGTTCATTAATTCGATGTAACCAGCAATGGTTTGTTTTCGCTTTTCTAATTCGATTCCTTTGCTGCGCAAACCAAAATCAATATTTTCGTAAACAGTTTTCCAAGGAAACAATGCAAACTGTTGAAACACCACAGCACGATCTGGGCCAGGCGCTTTAACAATTTCATTATTCACTGTAACAGTACCGCTGGTCGGGAACTCTAAGCCTGCTGCCATTCTCATGCAAGTCGTTTTGCCGCAACCTGAAGGTCCAACGATGACAACGAATTCGCGGTCAACCACTGTTAAGTTGATGCCATCCAGAGTTAGAAAATCTTTTCCATCTCTCTGAAATACACGAGAAACATTTGATAACTCAATATTGGCCATTTTCAATGCGCTTTCGTAAGATTGTTGTTATTTGGTGTTGGCTTTGCTTGAACAATTCAATTTAGCTTTGACGATATTTGAGCAGCATCGTTTCAATGCGTCGAAGCAGGATATCAATCAGCACTCCGACTGCTCCGATTGATAACATTCCTGCCATGACAATATCTGTGGCAAGAGCGCTTTGTGCACGAACAATTAAATTTCCCATACCACTACTCGCAACGATGAGTTCAGCACCGACCAACGAAAGCCAGCCCAGTCCGGCTCCTATGCGTAGACCTGCAATGATTGACGGTACTGCTGCTGGAAACAATACCTCACGCAAGGTGCGAAAATTGCCAACCCCAAGCATGTTGGCTGCTTCAAGGAAACGAATGTCGACATTTTTTGCACCTCGGTATGCATTAATCAAGCAAGGAGGAAAAGCGCCCGCGAAAATGATCATGGTAGGACCACCAATGCCAGTGCCAAACCACAGCGCAGCAAATGGCACCCAAGCAACTGGCGCAATGAATCGCAGGCTATCAAATAACGGTGTCACAACATCGTCGAGCCAATTGAACAAACCCATCATTAATCCCAAAGGCACACCAATTAAAGCGGCTAGACCAAAACCCATGGCAAAGCGTTGCAGACTTGCAAGCATATGTTCTGTGAGCACATGACCTGCAAACGGGTTGTGAAATAAATCAATGATTTTTGCGATAACCTCATGTGGCATAGGCAAAAATTTAGGTGGCGCAAGCTGCAAGAATCGTGCTAAGTACCAAATAGCTAGAAATGAGACGGTACCAATTATTGTGAGACGCCAGAACTCATTGCGTGGTAGTTTATCGTTCATTCTGCGACCCTGCCTTTCCTCCAAGGCATAGCCTTGTTTTCAATTTGACCCAACACCCAAGTCGAGAGCGCACCACAAATACCTACGCAAACCATGGCCACTAATATCATTGCTGGATAAATATCTTGAGCAGCTTGGTTAAGAATACTACCCAAACCGTATAAGGCACCTATCAACTCTGCAGCAACCAAAGTGGTCCAACTGGCCTGCAAAGACAGTCGAAGACCAGTAAAAATCATAGGCATACTGCCGGGAACCAGCACTTCTTTGACCATTCTCAAACCTCGAACCCCTAACATTCTGGATGCCTCCATGATGGGAACTTCGATGTTTCTTACACCAGTAAAGGTATTGATAACAGAGGGCACAAATGCGGCAACAAAAATGACCAATATTTTTGATCCATCGTCTAATCCAAGCCAAACAATCGCTAGTGGAATCCAAGCCAATGGCGGAATGGGCCGCAGTAATAGAAATGCGGGATTGATAAGCGCTTCAGCGCGTCGTGAAAACCCCATCAACAAACCCAGAGGTACACCAACAGCAACCGCTACAGAAAACCCTTTAAGCACCAATTGAATGCTATGCAACACATGCTGATGAAGTTTGCCATTGCCATATCCTTCTGCTTGAATAAATTGCAATGCACTCCATGCTTCGCTTGGCTTGGGGAAACGTGAAGGATTTATCCAACCAAAAACTGATGTCGCAAGATACCAAAATAAACCGACTACAGCGAGGGTAAGTAAACCTATGCTGATTTGTCGTGTTTGTCTACTTTTGAAGAAGGCCAAAATTTCTCCCTTAACTATCCAATAATGCAAGCGCTTGCAAGAAATATATCCATATATCATTCAAAGTCAACAGTAAATAAGTAAATCTAGGGTAAACGATAGGTCTTAAAAATGCAATCGCTTGCAATAAACACAATTGCAATATGTTGGAATATGGCATGATTGACATATGAAGCAGAAAAGCACACTTAAAGATGTTGCACGGATGGTAGGAATGTCTACCGCTACCGTTTCTCGTGTACTAAGTCGTCCAGATTTAGTTCGTCCCAGCACTCGTGAAATGGTTAGCAAGATCGTGGCGCAACTGGATTATCAACCCGATGTTGCAGCACGCACATTGGCTTCAAAGCGCTCATATACGGTCGGTTGTGTGATACCTACACTTGATCATGCAATTTTTGCTCGCAGTACCCAAGCATTGCAAACAGCGCTGACCAAAGCCAATTACCAATTAATCATTGCCAGTCATGAATATGATCCAGACATTGAGTTTGGCGCAGTGAAACTGCTTCAACAGCGCGGTATTGATGGCCTGGTTTTAGTTGGCACAGATCACAGCCCTAAACTATGGAAGCAAGTTTTAGAGTGGGATAAACCAACCATATTGACTTGGTCGTGCGATCCACGTTTATCCTCAATTGGCTTTGATAACGAAGCTGTTGCAAAAACTGCCGTTGCCCATTTACTTAAACTTGGCCATACTCAATTTGGTGTCATTTCTGGCACCACTAAACACAATGATCGCGCTCGTAGTCGTATTGTGGGTATTCGAAAAACATTGACGGAAGCAGGGCTGTCCTTGGAAAAAGATTGCCTGACTGAACAGGTATTTAATTTGAATGGCGGTAGAGATGGACTGCAAGAACTCATGAAAGCAAAAAAACCGCCAACTGCGATTATTTGCGGTAATGACTTGCTTGCAACTGGTGCACTGTTAGAAGCACAGCGCATGGGAATTCAAGTTCCTCGTGATTTATCAATTTGCGGCATCGACGACCACGATCTTGCTGAGGCAATCATACCTGGGCTTACCACCGTTAGATTACCTACTCAAGATCTTGGTCGAATGACTTCCAACAGCATTCTTAGCGCCATAGCAGGTGAGTCAATAGCGTCGCAGACGCTTTTACCTTTTCAGTTGATTGAACGTGGTAGTACGGCAGCACCACCTAAATAAATCTATAAAGCGAAGCTGATTTAAACCGCCACTTCGTCTTCCTCACCCGTGCGAATACGTACCACACGCTCAACGCTGGTGACGAATATCTTGCCATCACCAATTTTGCCTGTACGTGCGGCGTTGACAATGGCTTCGACACAGCGATCGAGGTCCACAGTTTTAACCACCACTTCAACTTTGACTTTGGGTAAAAAATCAACCACGTATTCGGCACCGCGGTACAGTTCGGTATGGCCTTTTTGACGGCCAAAACCTTTGACTTCGGTTACGGTTAATCCTGTCACGCCACACTCAGCCAAGGCTTCACGGACTTCTTCGAGTTTGAAAGGTTTCACGACGGCGGTGATGAGTTTCATGCTTGTCTTTCTGTGTTTAATGAGGTTATAGGTTGAATCGACTGATGATTCATGTATAGCATTCTAATTTCAAAATGCATGACAAGATAGCTGAATCTATCAGCGATTTTGATTTGTTTTACCTGAACTTGTTCGTAATCGGGTAACGCCAGTCTTTGCCAAAGCTGCGGTGCGTGACGCGAATCCCAATCGGTGCTTGTCGGCGTTTGTGTTCGTTAATTTTGATCAAATGCGTCACACGTTGCACGTCTTTCTCTTCGAAACCAGCCGCAATGATGTCGGCGATGCTTTCGTCGTTTTCCATGTAGCGCTGCAAAATCGCATCTAAGATGTCGTATTCAGGCAGACTGTCTTGGTCTTTTTGATCAGCACGCAGCTCGGCACTGGGTGGTCGCGTGATGATGCGTTCGGGTATCGGGTTCTTGCCCGTACCGTTTGGATCGTTCTGATTTCGCCATTGGCATAATTTGAAAACCATCGTTTTGGCAATGTCTTTAATTGCTGCAAAGCCACCTGCCATATCACCGTACAAGGTGCAGTATCCCGTTGCCATTTCAGATTTATTGCCCGTGGTCAAAACCATGCTGCCAAATTTGTTGGACAAAGCCATCAACATGGTGCCACGAATACGGGCTTGAATGTTCTCTTCAGTCGTGTCTTCGGCCAGACCTTTGAACTCGCCCGCCAAACTGGCTTTGAATGCTTCAAATTCAGGAACGATTGAAATTTCATCGTAGCGCACGCCCAATCGATCAGCCATGTCGCGCGCATCAATCCAACTGATATCGGCGGTATAGGGCGATGGCATCATGACGGCGCGTACCTTGTCTTTGCCCAAGGCATCTACCGCCAAGGCCAACACCAATGCCGAGTCAATACCACCTGAAAGTCCCAAAATCGCACCTGGAAAACCATTTTTGCCCAGGTAGTCGCGAATACCCAAAACCAATGCATCCCATAAATCGTCTTCACTGCTGCGCAGTGGCGCAATCGGAGTGATTTGCCCATCAATTTCAGAAGCTACTATATTTATAGCACTGTAGGCAGTATCTATACCGGATACAGCTCTATTTGTGCATATAAATAACAATTCTTCCTTAAAACTGGCAGCCCTGGCCACCAGTTCAGCGTGGTGATTCAAGTGCAAACGAAGCGCCATCAAAAACCACTTCATCCTGACCACCCACCAGGTGCGCGTACACCAGTGGCAAACCAGTAGCTTTGACGCGGTTCGCCATGCGTTCAACACGCTCCCCGCCTTTGCCGACGTGAAAGGGTGAAGCGTTGATGACTGCTAAAACCTGCGCACCAGCCTCTTTTGCCAAACGTGCCGGTTCTTCAAACCAAGCGTCTTCGCAAATCAACAATCCAACGCTGACTTGTTGGCCATGTTCATCTTCCACCTGAAACACGCACACACCCTGCCCTGGTGTGAAGTAACGGCGTTCGTCAAATACTTGGTAATTCGGTAATTCGCGCTTGGCGTAGGTTTCTAAAATGCGCCCTTCTGAAATGACGCTGGCCGCATTGAAACGGCGTTGCACAGCCAGTGATTTGCTGCGGTCGTCACCACCCACAGGATGCCCAACCACGATGACCATGCCTTTTAACCCTGCACAAGCAGTGACTACTGTTTTAACGGCATCATGGCATGCAGTGATGAACGCTGGACGCAAAAACAAATCTTCTGCCGCGTAGCCACAGATGGATAATTCAGGCGTTAGCAGCAGTCTGGCACCTTGTGCGTAGGCGTCATTTGCGGCTTTGATTATTTTTTGTGCGTTGCCAGCCAAGTCGCCCACATGTAAGTTGAGTTGTGCAATGCAAATTTTGAGTGTCATAGTCGATAGCAGCGATAAATTGAAGTATCTATTGAAGTATTTTTAAATGTCTGAGCCAGAAAAATCAAACGCCCCTGATTATGTCATTCAAGTCAATGACTCGTTGCACAACATACGCGCCAATGACTGGAATGCCCTGCTCGCTTTGCAAACCGTGCCGACCCCTTTCATGCGCTATGAATACCTCGATGCGATGCAGCAAAGTGGCTGTGCCAGTGCGCAAACAGGCTGGACCGCGCGGTACTTCTCCATTTGGTTGAACGACCAGTTACAAGCAGCCAGTGCTTTGTACATCAAAACCAACTCGTACGGCGAGTATGTTTTTGACCATGCGTGGGCCAATGCCTACCACCAACATGGTCTCCCCTACTACCCCAAAGCCACCATCGCCCCACCCTTTACACCTGTGCCGGGAACACGACTGTTAGCCTGTGATGCCACAGCGAAAAGCGCCCTACTTGAAAGCATGATTTCTTGGTGTGAGGAGCAAAACTTGTCGTCTATGCACTTGCTATTTGGCAGTGATGGCGATATCAACGCGTGTCAAACAGCAGGCTTAATGCTGCGCCACACAGTGCAATTCCATTGGACAAACAACGAAAAGCCCTTTACGCATTTTGACGAATTCCTGATGACTTTGACACAAGAAAAGCGCAAAAAAATTCGCCAAGAACGACGCAAAGTTGCCGATGCTGGCGTCACTTTCCGCAGTGCTTTGGGCACAGAGATCACAGACGCAGATTGGGACTTTTTCTACCAATGCTACGAACGAACGTATTGGGAGCATGGGAATGCGCCCTACTTAAGTCGCGATTTCTTTCGCATGATGCAGCAAACCATGCCTGAGAATTGGCTACTCTTCACCGCGATGCGGGGTGGTCAAGCTGTTGCTACAAGTTTAATAGCACTTCAGGCAATAAATACGCCGGCTACAGCCCAAAAAGACATCATAAAAGTTGCCTACGGACGTTATTGGGGCACTTTAGAGAGCATAGACTGCCTGCACTTTGAAGCCTGTTACTACCAAGCGATTGAATGGTGCATTCAACAGGGCTACCAACGCTTTGAGGGTGGCGCCCAAGGCGAGCACAAAATGGCTCGCGCATTGTTACCCATCAAAGCGAGCAGCGCGCATTGGGTTGCGCACCCTGAATTTGCCAAAGCCATTCAACACTTTTTAAAGCGAGAAGAATTGGGAATTGAGAACTACCTGGACGATTTAAACAGCCGAAGTCCCGTGAAATGAGCCGGGCCGTAGATTTGTCTTTATACCTAGTGTGACCTGAGTGCACTTTCGCTGGCGCGTACACCATCGGGCGAACTGCGGTACTCAAATGCAAACACCGCTGCTTCAACCCGAGAACGCAAATTCAGCTTTTCCATGATGTGCCTGACGTGCAGCTTGACCGTGTTGTGGCTGATATCGAGCTCACGTGCGATGACCTTGTTACTTTGACCGCGTGCCACATGTTCCAGCACTTGGCGTTCACGTTCGGTTAATGAAGCGACCAAATCGCTCATGGCTGAAATTTTGGGGCCTGATTGCAGAATTTGCGCCAGCTTCATGGTCATGGCAGACGAAACCACCATCTCACCACGTGCGGCGCGGACGATTGAATCGATCACCTCTTCAGGTTCCATGTCTTTGAGCAAATAGCCCCGAACACCTGCGCGAAGTGCGGCGGACAAATCGGCTTCGTTGTCACTCATGGTGAGAATAACCACTGGTGTTTCAAACCCTTCTGACCGAATGGTACGCAAAATACTCAAGCCATCGGTTGTCGCAAGTCGCAAATCCAGCACCAATAAATCAGGCTTTTGCTCTTCTAAAATCCGTATGACTTGCGAAGGTTCGCCTGTTGCGCCAACAACTTTCACACCCGCGCGGTGTTCCAGCAGCTCTGTTAAGCCACTGCGACACAAAGAGTGGTCATCAACCAGCATGACACGCAGTACTTCAGCCACCATGTTCTCCGAATCTTGCAAGGTTTGCCGTGCCATTGACTGCTTCATGAATAGAAATAATCTTTTGCTGCTGTTTAGGCTGTGTTGCTTGTTGCGACGATGATGTTGGTATTTTCAAATACACACGTGTTCCTCCACCCTCATTTTCGCTTACTTCAATGTGTCCGCCAAGTTTTTGTGCGCGACCCCGCATGATATCTAAACCAATGTGCGTCGATGGTATCAGTTCATGAGCCGCTGTCACTATCGTTGCAACTGAAGGATCTTGCAAGCCTAAACCATCATCTTCAATTGAAAATTCCAACATGTCATTCAATTCAACAATACTCACCACTGCATGCCTGGCCATGGAATGCTTAGCGATATTTGCCAAAGACTCTTGAATGATATGAAAAATTTGATCTTCTTGCTCGGCGGTTAAATCCAAATGCGGGACTTCGTTTTTGATTTCAAGAGATATTCCCGTGCGGTCTTCGAAGTTTTTTTCAATTTCTTTCAGATGCATGGAGCAAACCCAAAGGATCCATACGGGTACGGAAATAGGTCATGATTTCACGCAAATTATCGTGCACCACACCCACAGCTTTCTTCACGTCAGAGAAGTATTTTTGTGACACAACATCGTTGTGCGCCATCATGGCATCATTCAACAATGGCAAGCGCATGCGTACATAGGTCAATGTCTGTGCTATTGCATCATGCACTTCACTCACCATTTCTTGGCGTTCGCGTAGCACTGTCATACGCAATCTTTCACGCTCTAGACGATCTTTGTAAAGCGACAAACCCAGCATTTGGGCTATCAAACGCAAAACATTCTGTGTCTGAGCATCAATTTCTGTATGGTCTTCGAAAAATAAGTTGTAAACCCCCAGTACTTGATCGCCGTGCGGCAGTGAAATAGCCAGTACACGTTGGCATGACTGTCCAAAGTAAGCCTCCGTATTGTGTTGTGCACAGGATTTGACATCATCCACCCAAGCCAAAATATTGGTCCCAAAAGCCACGCCGCACATGCCACAACCACGCTTTACGATGCGTTCAGCCTCGACGACGTTATTTGGCAAGCCTGTATGGGCAATCAAACGCATGAACTTTTGGTCATCACTCAAAACGCGAACCGCACCGGCCTGAGCACCTGCCATCGACACAATGGAGACTAAAAACTCTTCCATCAAAGTCTCAAGTGCGATGCCAGAATTCGCAGTGAAGTTGAATTGACCAAAGGACATGCCTGTTGCACCAGAAACGGGCATATTTGGCAAGTTCGTAATGTTAGGCATGTTGATGGTCTAGTTCTGCGAATGCATCATTAATTTGTCCAGGAGCATGGTAATCCATAATTTATTGCTTATATATCGGATATACCCTAAGTTCCTTCAATTTGTTCGGAAGTATAGTTTCGTGCGATTATCATTTTCATATTCAAGTTATCTATTTTTATGCGATAATTCCATATTGTTATTTCATCTGAATAGCAGGATAAGTGAAGATAAGTGTTCAGCATTGTGTTGAGTGGCTGTCTGTTTAATTTAAAGGAAAAAATATGAAAGATGGCATTCACCCTAATTACCGCGAAGTTGTTTTCATGGACATGTCCAACAACTTCCAATTTGTGACACGCTCTTGCGCCAACACAAAAGAAACGATCAAACTTGATGATGGCCGTGAATTGCCATTGTTTAAATTGGATACTTCAAGCGAATCGCACCCATTCTATACAGGCACTCAAAAATCTGTGGACAACATGGGCGGCCGCGTGGAACGCTTCCGCAACCGTTTTGGCAAGACCACTACGACTGCAGCCTAAAAGCTCGGCTAAAAAGCACAGCCAACCAATACAATCAAGGCAGCACGGGAAACCGAGCTGCCTTTTTTTATTCATATGTCACCTAACTCTGCCTAATCCTGCCATCGTTTCGCAAAGCGTTACGCGACGTTTGCCTAGACGGTATTTGTTGGTTTTATGCTTAGCGTATATCTTGCCTGGTTACATCGGTAGAGATCCATGGAAAAACGCTGACATTAGCGCATATGGTTTCATGCTTGAAATTGCACGCGGGCAAACGTCTTGGATGTCGCCGGCAATATTTGACCAACTGCCTGAAGTCAGTGGATTATTGTCATATTGGCTCGGTGCAGCAGCCATTATGCTGACATCGAATTGGATTCCTCCCGATTTTGCTGCCCGTCTTCCTTTCCTCGCCATGCTGGCCATCACATTGCTAGCCACTTGGCATGGAATTTATTATTTGGCTCGCAGCCCCAGTGCATTACCTGTTGTGTTTGCATTTGGAGGTGAAGCCAAACCAAAGGACTACGCCAGAACAGTTGCCGATGGTGGCTTATTGGCGTTGATTGCGAGCTTGGGTTTGGCTCAGTTTTCGCACGAGACTACGCCAGCAATGGCCCAATTGTGCTTTACGTCTATCACTTTTTACGCTTTGGCGGCGATGTCGTACCACAGCATCAGCTCGCTAGCTTTATTTTTCATTGGTACGCTCGGGTTATCGCTGAGTGGCGCACCAAGTCTGACCTTGATCTTCGGTATCGGTGGTCTGTTAATTACATATTTTGATGACAGGTACAGCAACAAGCGAGCCACGACTCTAACTCTGCGATCACAGTATGTGAATTACGCTGTGATGCTCATTAGCATTTTGTCTACTACCGCTGTCTCAAGCCTGTTGGAACTCTGGCGTTGGATATTGACCACCCCTGAGATGACCATTGACTATCTGCAAACCACAACTCGTTTGATGCTTTGGTTTACTTGGCCCACATTTCCATTGGTCATTTGGTCAATATGGCGCTGGCGCAATCAGATTACACGCATTCATGTCGCATTGCCAATATGGTTTGGCAGTGCTTCTATATTGACCATGATGTTGACCCGATCATCAGATCGCGCTTTGTTGCTGGCACTACCCGCATTCGCCGCTTTGGCCGCCTTTGCGTTGCCAACCTTAGGCCGCCGATTATCTGCATTAATTGATTGGTTCACCCTTTTCTTCTTCACTGCGTTTGCAGGATTTTTATGGGTGACTTGGATTGCTTTGCAATCAGGTTCAACTCCAGCCATGGTGACAAAACTGGTTCCTGGTTATGTGATTAGTTTTTCGTGGCTTCCATTTATTTTTGCCCTATTTGGAACGTTTGCTTGGTGCTGGTTGGTCATCTGGCGTATAGGTAAACACCGATCAGCGATGTGGAAAAGCATGGTCTTGCCTGCAGGTGGCGCTACCCTTTGTTGGCTGTTGTTAATGACGCTTTGGTTACCGGTTTTGAATTTTGCCAGAAGCTACTCACCATTGGTCGATCGTGTAACTGAGATCACTGGAAAATCCAATTGTGTCGATACATTGGGATTAAGTGTGGCTCAAATTACAGCGTTTAAACACCATGGTCAATTGCAAGTCAAATCAGCAAAAATTGTGAATAACAAACAATCGCGCACCAATTGTCCTTGGCTAATCGTTGACGCGGATGCTGAAAAAGCCATTGGCGATTTAGACTCTCGATCTTCGTGGAAATACGTGACAAAAGTACGTCGCCCATCAGATGACAATGAAGATGTATTGTTATATAAATGGGTACGTTGAATTCGATTAATTTAACTGTATAGACCCGCTTACATTGACAATTACAGTATTTTTACCTGCCTCAACTGGTACCGTTGACTCAACACTGGCCATTCTCATTTCCATTGCCATTACCCTTGGTCGTGGCGTGTAAGCTTGGTCTGCTGCGCTAATTGCTACTTCACGCAAAGCATAGGTAGAAAAGCCAAAACTATTCGAAATTTCAGAAGCTTTAAATTTAAAACGATTGATGGCGATGGCCTGAGCTTTTGATTCTGCCACGATGCGTTGATCTCGGCTCAATCCAAAGCTGACATTTGAAACTGTCAGTGTTTGGATTTTTCCTGCAGTTGATGCGATACGTTCAAAATCGCTACCTTCTAAAATAAGCTCAACATTGCCTTGCCAGCCATTGATTTTGCTATTTTTATCATATCGTGGGAACACGTTGAATTGTCCTGTGCGAACCGCCATTGCATTGCCATTCACAGCTTTTTTGGCTTCAGCCAAAGCAGATTCGAGTGCTGCTTTCAATTGAACTTGAAGAGACGATGCATCTGTGCTTTCTCTTGTTGCACTCAAACTGATGGTTAATATGTCTTGCTGCACTTCGATAGAACCCTGGGCTGAGAGCTGAACCACATTGCTTAAAGCTGGTGTTACCGGAATGGCTTGTGCATAAGCATTAATCGAATAAATTGAAAATAATGTAAGTGCATAGATTGAGAGAATTTTTGATTGAAGATGTCTTGGCATAATTCCACCTAAATGTTGTTATATCCATCAATATTAAGCCAAATGTAACAATCTCAAGTACTTTCCAATATACTTAAAGCATATATAGTCATTTAATGGCTGGGGAATCAAATAATGAACACATCCACAACACGCATTACAAAATTATTGGTGGTCGATGATGACACTCGAATTCGAGATTTGCTTCGTCGCTATCTGACACAAGAAGGTTTTGAGGTATCTACAGCTGAAGGCAGCGTTGCCATGGATCAAGTGTTGCAGAATGAAGCAATTGATCTGATTGTGCTTGATTTAATGATGCCAGGAGAAGATGGCTTATCCATCTGCCGCCGGCTTCGCAATTCAAGCAACAATACACCCATCATCATGCTGACTGCAAAAGGTGAAGATGTTGACCGCATTGTCGGCTTGGAAGTAGGTGCCGATGATTATTTAACCAAACCATTTAATCCACGAGAATTATTAGCGCGGGTACAAGCGGTATTGCGACGTCGAATAGTACCGGCTGTGGCTGGTGCGCCGGTGGCAAGCACACAAAGCGTGGCGAAATTTGGCGGTTTTGTTTTTGATATGGCCGCTCGACGACTCACAAAAAATGGGCTGGATACTCCTTTGACCACCGGGGAATTTGCCATGTTGAAGACCTTGGTGAGTCATCCCCGGATTCCGTTGACGCGTGAAAAAATTGCACAGTTATCCAAGGGACGAGAGTTTGAACCGTTTGACCGTAGTTTGGACGTTCAAATTTCTCGCTTGCGAAAACTCATTGAGATTGATCCTGCAAAACCTCGACATCTCCAAACGGTGTGGGGTGTTGGCTATGTGTTCGTGCCTGATTCTGATGCGACAAACTAATTGAATCATCATTCTGGTGGACGCGCGCCATTTAGAAAAATGTCAGTAAATAAGTATCAAAACCCGTAATTTAGAAAAATAAAAGTCTATGCAGTTACGCAATTTATTGCAAATTAACCTGTATTGGCGAACATTTTTATTCCTTGCGGTATTGCAATTGTTATCGTCTTTTACATGGATGGTGATCTACAGCAATATCAATCAAAATTCAAATTCAAATATCTTTCTTGATAACGACTGGGTGTATTGGATTGCTGTGGCCATTGTCCCGTCCCTTCTCGGTGCAGCTGTCATTGCCAATTTAATCAACAAACCTCTTGAATTGTTGTCAAAAGCAGCGAATCGCGTACGGATTGGTGACTTTTCAACATTCCGCCTTGATGAAACTGTTCCAATTGCTGAAATACAAAACGTGTACCATGGTTTCAACCAAATGGCAGATCAATTATCTAAAATTGAAACCAATCGAACTGTCATGTTGGCAGGTATTTCACATGATATACGTACACCCTTAGCCCGGCTTCGATTGGAATCAGAACTCAGCGTCAATGACGCTGATGCTCGTCATGGCATGGCCAGTGATATCGAACAAATCAATAACATCATTGGTAAATTTCTCGATTACGCGAGACCCAACTTTGTTAATTTTGATACCGTTAATTTGGCCGCTATTGTCGCAAAAGCCAGTGCTGCTGCATTGAGTAATTCAAACGAGGTGGATGATTTATACATTGATCAACAAGTTCCAGAAGACATCCAAGTACTTGCTGATCCCATAGAGTTACAGCGTGTGTTAGCCAACCTCATTGAAAACGCGCGTCGCTATGGAAAAGCAGAAGTTGAGATGTCTGATTACTCTGACATGATGGCACAACAACAAACCCATCAAACCAAACAATTGGACAACGATTGGTCGCCCACCTTGATATTCGAATCGGGTGTCGAAATGACGCATATCAACATCACGGCAAGAAAAGAACAAGACTGGGTCGTACTGGGTGTTCGCGACCATGGCGAAGGTGTTCCACCTCATGTTCTGCATGAATTAACGACCCCATTTTTCAGAGCCAACAATGCACGAAGCGATGTAACGGGGTCTGGACTTGGTTTGGCCATTGTTGCCAAAACGGTTCAAAGCATGGGTGGTGAGTTGAAATTTTCAAACATCGACAGCAGAACCGAATCCAAATTGAGCCAAACGTCTGGAATTCTCAAACCCTACAGTGGTTTCTTAGTTGAAATTCGGCTGAAATCTGCATCCAGCCTTTAATTCAACATTGCTTGAGTGCAGGCAAACAAACGCCAGCAGTCTTACTTGACTCTGGCTCTGATTTCTGGAATGGCTTTTTGCAAGTAATAAATCATCGACCAGATCGTCAAAATAGCAGCTACCCAAATGAGCCAGTTGCCCCAAATTCCGGTATCGATAACCCCAAACAAGCGACCGTCATAAAGTAAGAACGGAATTGCCAGCATTTGCACCGCAGTTTTGACCTTGCCAACCATGTGAACGGCAACGCTTTTACTCGCCCCAATTTGCGCCATCCATTCACGGAGCGCCGATATCGCAATCTCTCGACCGACAATAATCAAGGCGACAAATACATCCACACGATGCAAATGCACCAATACCAGCAAGCACGCACAAACCAATATTTTGTCAGCAACAGGGTCTAAAAAAGCACCAAATGCCGATGTTTGATTCAGTTTACGGGCGAGGTAACCATCCAACCAATCAGTCCAAGCAAAAACTGCAAACATCACTGTTGCAACCAGGTTTTTACTGGCCATATCCCACGGCAATGCATAAACACCAATGATGAGTGGAATCGCAACAATGCGAGTCCAAGTCATGATGGTGGGTATGGTGAAGAACATAATTGATTATCGTTAGTTTTTGATTGCTGCCAAACTTTAGGCACGCATACCACGCCACATTTCACCCAAACCCTCTTCCATACCGATTCTTGGTAACCAACCTGAACAATTGAGCAGACGGCCAAAATTTAGAACATTGGCAGCGACATCAAACTTGCGTTCTTCTGCGTGGTGAACATTGAGCGAGAAACCATCCGCTTGCGCCAACGGACGAATCAAATCCAGTACATCTAAATTGCTGCGCCCAACACCGCTGCCAATGTTGTACACATGGCCGTTGGTGCCATGTTCGATGGCTGCCAGCATGGCAGAAGCCACGTCACGAACATGTACATAGTCACGTACCGTACCTTGTTCGCCATAAACTGTGATGGTATTTCCCTGCAATATGTTGCCAATAGCTGTTGCGATAAAACCCTGCCCCTTGAAAGCTTGCTGCCCCAGCCCATACGCATTGGCGGGGCGCACCAAGACGACAGGTAAATCATGAAGACGGTGATACATCAAGGCATAACGCTCAATCGTTAGTTTGGTGATGCCATAGGGAGATACTGGCTCAGTCTGTGCGTATTCAGAAATGGGCAATTGGGTTGCATGTCCATACACTGTACCGCCTGAAGAAACCACCATGAAACGGCGTAATTTGGTGTGGTGCTTGAGCTCCTCCATCAGCGCCACCACACGTGGCAAGTTGGATTGCAAGTCAAACATGGGATCGCTGAAACTGGTTTGTGGCACCGTGGAATAGGCCAAGTCAATCACTTCGTCACAGCTCGCCAACAATGGTCGCAAGGAGGACATGTCACTGACATCCAACGATTGGTACGTCAGATGCGAGGCTTGTGTTTGCAACAAATGGGCAAATTCAGCAGATGGTTGTGTTTTTCTGCCCAGCACCAGAACATCGCGCCCTGATTTAATCAAAGCTTCTGTTAAATGCTTTCCAATGAAACCCGCACCACCTATGACACAAGAACGCATGTATCGCTTTCAAAGATTATGATTTTTTAGTCAAGCCCACTCAAACCAGCTATGTGATTGAATATACCCGATAACCCTTAGTGTAATGCTCTGTAAATGGTCTCGGCCAGCTCTTTCGACACACCTTCAACCGTTGCAATTTCTTCAACCGATGCCGCCGCGATTCCCCGAATGCCGCCGAAACGTTGCATCAATTTAGCCCGCCGCTTGGGGCCTATTCCAGCAATGTCCTCTAATTGACTACCGCCTACACGAACTTTGGCTCTTTTAGCGCGCATACCCGTTATCGCAAACCGATGGGCTTCATCGCGTATTTGTGCAACCAGCATTTGGGCTGCAGCATATTGGCCCAAATAGATTTTGTCGCGTCCGTCGGCAAAGACCAACTCTTCCAAACCAACTTTTCTACCCTCGCCTTTTTCCACACCCACCAATAATCCGATATTCAAACCCAGTTCTTCAAAAACCGCACGTGCCGTGCTGATTTGTCCTTTGCCACCATCAATCAGAACAATATCTGGCATGCGACTTTTGAATTCAACACCTGTTTCTTCTGATTCTATTTTTGTTGCTTGATCGGCTTCAGCCACTTTGCCATAGCGACGCATGAGGACCTGTCGCATCGCGGCGTAATCATCACCACCCGTGATGCCATCGATGTTGTAGCGCCTGTATTCGGCACTTTGCATTTTGTGATTTTGAAACACCACGCACGACGCTTGCGTTGCTTCACCGGAGGTATGCGAGATGTCAAAGCATTCAATTCGCAATTGATCAATGTCGTCGGTATTCAATTCCAGCGCATCCACCAAGGCACGCGTGCGTGCCATTTGCGAGCCTTCTTCGCTCAACAAACGCACCAGTTGAATGTTGGCATTGTTTTGCGCCATCTCTAGCCAAATGCGTCTCTGTTCGCGAGGCTTGTGAATAACCGTGATCTGCCGACCTGATTGCTCAATGAGTGCATCAATCAACTTTTTATCGATTTGCACACTGGTGATCAATGACGTGGGTGCTGGTACTTGCAAATAGTGTTGGGCAATAAAAGCCTCCAACACTATTACCTCAATCGAATTGGCAGCCACTTCAGCTTCTTCAATGTCGTTTGGCCCCGTCACATTGCCAATCGCATCTTGTACGTGAACTGGGAAATAAGCCCTGTCACCCAAATGTCGCCCACCGCGCACCATCGCCAAATTCACACACGCCTTGCCACCCTGCACCGTCACCGCCAAAATATCCACATCTTTGTCCGAGCCTGTTGTCTCCACCGATTGCTGGTGCATGATGGCTGATAACGAGGTCATGCGGTTGCGCAGCTCTGCGGCCTGCTCAAACTCAAGCCGATCAGAACACGCCATCATTTGCGTTTCCAATGTTTTCAGCAATGTTTGTGTTTCCCCCTGCAAAAACTGTTCTGCGTGTTGCACATCTTGTTGATAGGATTCAACCGTGACGCCGCTGATGGCTGGTACACAAGGGCCAGAGCAGCGTTTGATTTGGTGCAATAAACACGGGCGCGCCCGGTTCGCAAAAACCGAATCTTCGCAGGTGCGCAGCAAAAACACTTTTTGCAGCAACTGCATGCTCTCTTTCACCGCCCATGCATTCGGATAAGGGCCAAAATAGCTGTGCTTTTTATCGACTGCACCACGGTAATACACCATACGTGGATAAGTATTGGTTGGTGATTTTCAAATACGGATAACTCTTGTCATCTCTGAACAAAATGTTGTACTTGGGGTTCAACGTTTTAATGAGGTTGTTTTCCAGCAATAACGCTTCGGCCTCTGAACGCACCACCGTGGTTTCCAAACGCACAATTTTGCTGACCATGTGCCCCGTGCGCGTGCCACCGTGGTCTTTTTGAAAATAACTGGACACGCGTCTTTTCAGATGAATGGCTTTGCCCACATACAGCAATTCATCATTGGCATCAAAATACCGATAAACACCCGGCAATGCGGGCAGCCCCAACACTTGGGCTAAAAGCGCCTGTGAATGCATTGAAGTTTTGGGATTTGTCGTTACCATTGATGCCGATGTTACAGTGTCAACTCACCTTATTTACAACAAGGATGCATATGAGCCAGCATTTTTTCAACCGTCTTTCAAGCACTTGGCGCCTTATTTCGATTTTCATCATTGCAGTGTCAGGTGTCATCAGTCAGGCACAAGAAAACACCAACCCAACACCCGAAATTGTCAAAGTAAGCGCCAAAGGCTTGGGTGCTTTCGGTGGTGATGTGGACATCCAAACCCATGTGTTCAAACCCAATGGCGCGGGGCCATTTCCTGTACTGCTGTTTTCGCATGGGCGCTCTGGCGATCAAGTCGAGCGCGCCAATTTGAAAAACCCATTGGCTTTTGGGCATGTGCGTTTTTGGCTCAACAAAGGTTATGCCGTGGTTGCACCGGTACGTGTTGGCTATGGTGAAACTGGCGGCGCAGACCGCGAAGGTGCAGGTGCTAAGTATGATGCCAGCGGCACCTGCACCAGCCGTCCAGACCCGGCCAACACCGCTAAATTTGCGGTGCTGTCCACCCAGCCTGTGCTGCAATGGGTACGCGAACAAGCCTGGGCGCAAAAAGACCGCATTTTGTTAGAAGGTCAATCAGTAGGCGGCTTAACCACCGTCGCCCTGTGCGCGCAAAACCCGCCTGGTGTGGTCGGCTGCATCAACTTTGCAGGCGGTGCGGGTGGCAGCCCAACATCAAAAGGCAATATGTGCCACCCTGAAATCTTGGGGAAAATGATAGGCGAATACGGCAAAACCACCAAACTACCCAACATTTGGTTTTACGCAGAAAACGACCTGTACTGGGGCGCAGATTCCCCAAAACAATGGCATAAAGATTTTGCCCAAGGCGGCAGCCCCACCCAATTCATAGCCACCACCCCCGTCCCCAACGCCGACGGCCACGCCCTGCTCCTACGCGGCGGCCCCCTATGGAGCGTTCCATTGAACGCTTGGCTTAAAAAGAACAACTTCTAATGCCATATACACTAATCCTTAATGCAAAACTATAAATTTAATAGCACCATAGGCAATCAATACGCCGGCTACAGGCAAAAAAAGTATTTAAAACTGTTGAACAACACGCTTACACGTAAGCCATGAAAATAGGCGCAAATAAGCGTTGCTAACGATTCAGCACGACATAAATGCGATAACTGTTGATTTCCTTGCATGGGTGCAAACCCCAATTTCAAGTTGACTGCATCAACCTATACTGAAAGTTGAGATGCATTCCATTTAACGTTACAGGGGTTTATTCATGTCTTCATATCAGCAGCGCACACGTCGCGCACTTTGGCAAACTGCGGCAGCTATTGGCTTGACTGCTTTGGTGAGTGTCGTTGGCGCGAACCAAGCTTGGGCGCAGGCGGCAGCTTGGCCGTCTAAGCCTATCAAAATTGTGGTGACCTATGCCGCAGGCGGATTGACTGATTCTGTGGGGCGGCAATTTGGGCAGTATTTAAGTGGCAAGTTGGGTGTGCCCGTAGTGGTTGAAAACAAGCCGGGTGCAGGTGCTGTGATTGGCGTTGACGCGGTTTTAAAGTCCCCTGCCGATGGCTACACCTTTGGTCTGACCACATCAGGCATCGTTTTTCAAAACCGTGTTTTGTATACCAAGCTGCCATACAACTTAGACAAAGACATAGCACCGGTCACCTTTTTCCCATCTGGACCATTGGTGGTTGCGATTAACGACAAAATTCCGGCTAAAAACATGGCTGAATTCATAGCTTGGGCCAAGTCCAACAATACCAACATGGGCTCTTACGCGCCAGGCTCATACCCACAGATGGTGGCAGACCAATCCAACCGCAATCAAGGCACCAAAATTCAGACTGTCAATTACAGAGGTGAAGCGCCCATGTGGTTGGACTTGGCTTCAGGTCAAATTCAAATTGCGGTAGGCAGCTTTTCCGCTTTCAATGCGGTTTCCACCAAAGGTGCGCGCGCCATTGGGGTCACAGGCATTTACCGATCACCCAAATTGCCTGACGTGCCCACACTGGTGGAGCAAGGCGTGCCAGGCAAGCTGGTCACATTAGAGGGCGGTTTACCCCTGTTTGCACCAGCGGGTACGCCACAAGCCATACTTGAAACGCGTGGCGGACGAAGCTGTCAATTGGGCCAACACCGAGCAAGCTGCCAAAATGCGCGACACCTTTGCCATACCCAACAAACCCAAAAACTTGGCCGATACACGCCGTGATTTTGATGATGCTGCGCCGGTTTGGATTAAAACTGCGGTCGATTTAGGCATCAAGCTGGATTGATTGAATCGGCAAAATTTCTAGTTAATTTCTGTCGTTAATTTTGTGGACAATCAGGGCATGGTTTCCGTGCCCTCCTCATCCACTCCTACATTCACACTCAGCACCCCATCGACTTGGCACATCTTCTGCAAAGTTGTCGATAACTTTGGCGACATAGGCGTTTGCTGGCGGCTGGCTTGCCAGTTGGCGACGCGGGGCAAAACTGTTCGACTGTGGGTGGACGATGTGTCGGCATTGGCTTGGATGGCACCTAATGGCTACCCAAATGTGACGGTGATGGACTGTGCGCAGGGCATTCCGCAAGCACCAGATGGCACAGCTTGGTGGAACTGGGATGATGTTTTAGTTGACACCTTTGGCTGTGATTTTGCTATTGATTTAATAGCACATCAGGCAATCAATACGCCGGCTACAGGCCAATTTGACACTATAAATTCCCCCAAACAACCGGTTTGGCTGAATTTAGAGCACCTCACAGCCGAAAGGTTTGCCGAGCGCAACCACACCCTGCCCACCATCCACCGTGAAGGCGCAGCCGCTGGTTGGACGCAGCATTATTTTTACCCTGGTTTCAATGAGCAAAACAGGCGGCTTGCTGCGTGAAACGGATTTGTTGGCAAAGCAACAGGTGTTTGACCGGGGCGCATGGTTAGGCCAATGTGCTGTCTTTGAGCATCTGGGTTTTGATCCCAATACGCGTTACATCTCGCTCTTTTGCTATGAACCGCAGGCCTTAGAAGCCTTAATTAACCAACTCGCTAATAGTCAAGCGAGCCAAGCACCCACTTGCCTGCTGGTCACCGCAGGGCGCGCTGCGGCGGCTGTCAAAGCGGTTTTGGAGCATCAAATAAGGCTGCAGCCGGCATATTCATTGCCTGGACTGCTATCAATAGTGTATCTGGATGCACTTACGCAGCATGATTACGACCATCTGTTGTGGAGCTGTGATTTGAATTTTGTGCGGGGTGAAGATTCGCTGGTGCGCGCCATTTGGGCGGGCAAGCCATTTGTTTGGCACATTTACCAGCAAGACGATGGAGCGCACCATGCCAAGCTTGAAGCCTTTTTGCAGATGATGGAAGCACCCGATTCACTCAAAGCCATGCACCGAGCTTGGAATGAGAATACCACTTTGGATGCCGCACCGCCCTTACCTGCTCTGGATTTGGCACAGTGGGGGCAAAGTGCGATGGCGCTGCGACAAAAACTGCTGGCACAGCGCGATTTGTGCAATCAGCTCATTGACTACGCTGGTGAAGTGAAAGAAAAACGGTTAAAATCATAGGCTTTACTGAAGACGCTGCGAAACGGCTTTGCGCGTCCAAACCCACTCCCCACTCATTCCCAATGAGCAATTTAAAGAGCAAATTATTATGGCATTGAAAATCGCACAAGAACTCCGCGCAGGCAACGTGGTCATGCAAGGCAAAGACCCGATGATCGTCCTCAAAACCGAATACGCACGCGGCGGTCGCGGCGCGGCTACAGTTCGTTTGAAACTCAAAGGCTTGATCAACAACTTCAACACTGAACTCGTTTTCCGTGCTGATGACAAGTTTGACCAAATCGTGTTGGACAAAAAAGAATGCACTTATTCATATTTTGCTGAACCCATGTATGTCTGCATGGACGCAGAGTACAACCAGTACGAAGTGGAAGCCGAAAACATGGGCGACGCGCTCAACTACCTCGAAGACGGCATGGAATTGGAAGTCTGCTTTTACGAAGGCAAAGCCATTTCAGTTGAAATCCCTACCAGCGTGCAGCGCGTGATCGAGTGGACAGAGCCAGCCGTCAAAGGCGACACATCAGGCAAGGTATTGAAACCTGCCAAGTTGGCTACAGGCTTCGAAATTGGTGTGCCAATTTTCGTTGCGCAAGGCGATAAAGTCGAAATCGACACCCGCACCGGCGAATACCGCAAGCGCGTTTAATTTTTAATTCACCTTTCTAAGGCTCCAAAGTTCTTCTTTGGAGCCTTTTTTATTTGTCACGATTTTCAGAGACAATTGAAGAATGAAAAACACTGAAGAACTGAAAGAATCCCGCATTGCCAACGCTTGGGCAGAATTGCAAAGTCATGCCGTGCAGGGACAACGAACTTGATGCTGACACCGTATCGTCTGGCGTTTGCTGATCCGCAATTCATGTTGCGTCGTGAAACACGTGGTTTGCGCATGCAATTGGAAATGCTGAAACCCGAATTGGAACTGCAAAAACTGGGCATTGAAAACACTGTGGTGGTTTATGGCAGTGCCCGATTTATTTCACCGAGTGAAGCCGAGAAAAAACTCCAAGCAGCGCAATCTAGCGGTGACGAATTGGCGCTACAGAACGCACAACGCGATGTGCGCAACGCACACTACTACCATCAAGCCCGTTTGTTTGCGCGTTTGGTCGCCAGTTATGGTGGGAATGGCAACAATGGTGGTGGGTCGAATGGCTGCAACGAATGACAAATCTAAGAACAGCCTCACAGACAACTCAGGATGTAAACCTGCCGATGAACGCCTGTACATCTGCACGGGTGGCGGACCTGGCATCATGGAAGCTGCCAATCGCGGTGCGCACGATGTAGGTGCTTTATCCATTGGTTTGAACATCACCTTGCCGCACGAACAATCGGGCAACCGTTTCATCACACCCAGCTTGAATTTCAAATTTCACTATTTCGCCTTGCGCAAAATGCATTTCATGATGCGTGCCAAAGCATTGGTGGCGTTCCCAGGGGGAATGGGGACATTGGACGAATTGTTTGAAGTGTTGACGCTGGTACAAACACGCAAAGCACAGCCTGTGCCGATTATTCTGTTCGGCACCGACTATTGGAAAAAATTGATCAACTTCGATGTCATGGTGGCTGAAGGCACTGTATCGAAAGAGGATCTATCATTCTTCACCTACACAGATGATCCACAAGAAGCATGGGATACCATCAAGACATTTTATAAATTGACGTAATTGCCGTTACCGGTTAGTCAACATTTAAGGGCGGCCTCAATTTCCAAGCCTGTTGCGACGCGGCAGCAACCAAAGCACCGGTTACCCAAAAGAGTCCTGCAACACCTATCACAGTACCAGCCAGTCCAAACATGAGCGGCATGGCCACGCTACTGGCGTTAATGGCCATCATACGCAGTCCCAAGGCCTCTCCATGGCGG
This sequence comes from uncultured beta proteobacterium, assembly GCA_963841045.1. Taxonomy (GTDB): domain Bacteria; phylum Pseudomonadota; class Gammaproteobacteria; order Burkholderiales; family Burkholderiaceae_C; genus Aalborgiella. Next base: position 137,501 of record CAWJBD010000004.1, read on the forward strand.
TTCTCTGGCGTGATTTGGTGCAAAGTACTCATGATCATGGGTTGTACTGAACCCAACACAAATCCCAAAGCAACTGAACACATGCCCATGGTCATGGCAGTTGGCATGAATGGATAAATGCCGAAGATCAAACCCGTTAACAACATTGCACCAGATACCACAACCCACTCTTTCAAATGTTTGGCAATGAACGGCAAAAGCAATCTGACCAAAGTCGCCGATATGGCAAACGCACCCAATATCGCGCCAATAGTCGAAGCACTTAAGCCTTTTTCGTGTCCCAAAATCGGTACGACAAAGGTGTGAACATCCCAACAGGATGATAAAAACCAATTCACCAGCATCAAACGACGCATCATGGGTTCTTTCAATAAGTCCCAGGTGGTGTTGTGTTGACTCTGGTCATCATTGACATTTGTAGTTGGTGGCCATTCGCGTGTTGTGCGGACCAAAAACCAAGTTAACAAAGGCAAAAGCGCCAAAAAGAAGAAAGCCATTCTGAAACCACTGTGGTCAATTAACAAGCCTGCACTGAATGGGCCAATGAAGTTGGATACGGCAGGTCCAAGCGCCAACCAACTGAATAATTTTTTGAGTTCCAAAGGATCTTGCGCACTGCGACCTACATGCCTTTGCAATGCGATCACCATGGCGCCGGTTGCACCACCTGTCATCAAGGCGCTCAAACAAAGCACAGGGAAGATTGGAAACAAAACCGCAATACCCGCACCGGCGCTGGCCGCAATCACCGACAGCAAAATGGGTTTGCGTAAACCATGTTTGTCGGTAAAACGTCCTGCAGGAATAGCTAAAAAAACCTGTGTGGTGGCAAAAAGTGCCAATAAGATACCAACTGCAGCAGCACTGTAGCCTTCACGCAGTGCCATCAAAGGCGCCGCCATGCGCATGCCAGCCATACAGGCATGCAGACAGACTTGACCAGCAATCAGTTTGCTGAGTTCTTTTCCAGTCAATGTGGATTCTCAAAAATCAAATTAACCATCTTCGCTTTTTGAATCTTCTAGGTCTAAAAGTGATGGCATGATGCGCTGGGTTTCTGTTTCAGGCAAAGCTTCGACGTGTTTCAAGGCACGATTCATTGCGCGGGTGCGCACATCGCTTTCAGACAATGTTTTCAGCACAGTCTCAGTTTGCGAACGTGCTTTGTCTAGCATGCCACCAAATTTACCAAACTCGGTTTTCACAGCGCCCAATACTTGCCAAACTTCACTAGAACGTTTCTCTAATGCCAAAGTTCTGAAACCCATTTGAAGCGAACTCAGCATCGCCAACAATGTGGTCGGGCCTGCGAGATTAACACGGTAGTCACGCTGAATCGAATCCATTAAACCAGGGCGACGCAAAACTTCAGCGTATAAACCTTCCGATGGTAAAAACAAGAATGCAAAATCAGTCGTGAAAGGTGGCTCGATGTACTTTTCAGCAATCGACTTGGCTTCCAAACGAATCCGCTGCTCCAGCGCTTTGGCTGCAATGTCCGCACTTGCTGGGTCTGCATTGGCTTGTGCAGTTAACAAACGTTCATAGTCATCACTCGGGAATTTGGCATCAATTGGTAACCACAAAGGCGTGCCTTCGGCTGATCTACCAGGCAACTTCACTGCAAAGTCCACCACGTTTTTGCTGCCTGGTTTGCAAGACACTTGTGCAGCGTACTGGTCAACAGTGAATACCTGTTCTAATAAACTGGCCAATTGGGCTTCGCCAAAAATGCCGCGTGTTTTGACATTTGTCAGCAAGTGCTTTAAGTCACCCACGCCTTGCGCCAAGGTTTGCATTTCACCCAAACCTTTGTGCACCTGTTCCAAGCGATCGGCGACTTGCTTGAAACTTTCGCCCAAGCGGGCTTGCAAAGTACTTTGCAATTTTTCATCCACTGTTTGCCGCATCTCGTCTAACTTGGTGGCATTGGTGCTTTGCAGTTGCAACAATTGTTTTTCTAAGGTTTCGCGAACCTCGTTCATCCTACGGGCATTCGCCTCAGACAAACCCTGTAGTTGGGTGTTCAATGTGTCGGCTATCGATTTTTGTAAGCCCACAATTTGCTGCGCCACCGTCGCCAATTGTTGGCTGGACTGTGCGGTAAAAGCATCAATTTGCGAGTTTTGCGTTCGGAATGCCTCGCCACTTTGTGTGAATAGCGCTTGTTGAAATGCGCCAAATGATTGCGTCAGTTCTTGCCTGCCACCGCGTGACGATTCCGTTATTTCGCGCCGCAATTCACGCTCTAAACGTTCCGTACTGGATGTCACTGCACCCAAAACTTCTGCTTTGCTGTTATTTGTTGCTTCAGTTGCCTGTTTATCCGCGCGACGCAACAACAACCAAAGCAAGGCCAAAATATTGAGAACAACCATTGCCAGCAAAAACCAAACGAGCATGGGTTCTAATTGGCTTAAAATTGTGGCGTTCATTTAATGAAGTCTATCTCATTATTTGCCTGACAATCTATTACCCGCCCATATAAAAAACCATGTCCACTCCCAATAAACCACACTCCAGTGCGCTGCAATTTCTGCCCAATATGATTTTTGCCAGCCGTTGGTTACAGTTGCCACTGTACCTTGGTTTGATAATCGCACAAGGCGTTTATGTGTTCAGTTTTTTACGCGAATTACTCCACTTGGTCGAAGCCGCATTCGGTAACCAAGCGGCCTTACAGTCATTGGTCAGCAGCATCGGTTATAAATCCGATGTCACCATTGCTTCTTTGAACGAAACCGTCATCATGTTGGTGGTGCTGGGATTGATTGATGTCGTCATGATTTCGAATTTACTAATCATGGTAATCGTCGGTGGTTACGAGACATTTGTCAGTCGTATGAACTTCGAAGAACATCCTGACCAGCCTGAATGGTTAAGCCATGTGAATGCATCCGTTTTAAAAGTGAAACTGGCGATGGCGATTATTGGCATTTCATCCATTCATTTGTTGAAGACATTCATCAATGCCGCCAACTATTCAGAGCAGATGCTGATGTGGCAAACCCTCATCCATATCACGTTCTTGCTCAGTGCCGTCGCTGTGGCGTATACTGACAAATTAATGTCCAGCTGCAAGCCAAATGGTAAGCATTAAATAGTCCATCATGACTGTCAGCCAGCACATGGTCGAGTTCACAGCCAAAGTATTGGCTTTACAGCGGCAAAGGCTGCTTGGTATTTTGTGACTTTGCCGACCAGACATCGCGACTGAAATCAGCTACTTTTCAAAAGCGCTCAACGGTGGCAAACGCATGGGTTGGGGATCGGTTAGGGTGACAGCTCAGATTGGCAATACGGTTTGGCAAACCTCGTTGTTTCCTGACAGTAAAAGCAAAAGTTACGTTTTACCTCTCAAAGCCGCTGTGCGCAAATCTGAAAATATCATCGATGGCAAACCCGTTAATGTGCGGCTTAGCACGCCTATGCCATAAAACAGTGCGTTAGCTTTACTTGTGCGTTACTTTGGATGAGCGCCACAAAATCAACGAACCAAATATGCCAGACAATATTGAGCCCATCAATACACCGAGCTTCAATTGCGTTTCAAACTCTGCGCCTTGCCCTGCAAACGCCAACCCACCGATGAACAAGGCTCATCGTAAAGCCGACACCACAGAGCACGCAAACGCCAAAAAACTGCATCCAATTGGCTTGATCGGGCAAACGTGCTTGGGTGAGACGAATCATCAACCACGCTGCTCCAAATACCCCTATCGCTTTGCCCAATAGCAAACCCGCCGAGATACCCAGCGGCACTGTTAACAGCAAAGTCGCAAAACTAACCCCTTGCATAGACACACCTGCATTGGCAAAGGCAAACACCGGCAACACCCCAAATGCGACCCACGGGTGCAGGGCATGCTCAGCAGTTTTGAGTGGGGATTTTCCCTGCCCACCTTTGCTAGTATTAACCAACGGTATCGCCAACGCCGTCACCACCCCCGCCAGCGTGGCATGAACTCCCGACTTCAGCACAAACAGCCATACCACCAAGCCGACCAAGCACATACAGGCCAATATTCATCACCCGCGCCCTATTCATAGCAAATAGCATCGCAATGCCTGCACCGGCAGCTATGATCATGGGCATAGATACCTGCGCTGTGTAGAACAACGCGATGATCACAATCGCACCCAAGTCGTCGATGATAGCGACCGCCGTTAAAAACACCTTTAGCGAAACAGGCACACGCTTGCCCAGCAGCACCAAAATGCCCAGTGCAAAGGCGATATCCGTTGCAGCTGGTATCGCCCAGCCGCGCAACGCAACGGCATCACCCCAGTTGATAGCGCTATAAATGAGTGCCGGCACCATCATGCCCCCCAAAGCAGCACCAGCAGGCAACATCGCTTGGCTGACAGACGCTAATTCGCCTTCCAACAGTTCACGTTTAATCTCCAACCCCACCAAAAAGAAGAAAACCGCCATCCACAAGTCGTTGATCCACACCAATAGCGGTTTGGATAGCACCAACCATTCACCCACCATGCGCACTTCGCCACGAACTTGCAACAACTGCTCGTACCAACCACTCCAAGGCGAATTGCTGACAATCAAGGCCAACAGAGCGGCGATCGCAAGCACAATACCCCCACCCGATTGCGAGTGGATAAATTCATTGGCACGGCGATGGATCGATCTTTAACAATACAAACTCCTATAAACCTGATAACGTCAGCCTCGGTTGGCTGATTTGGTTAAACTTAGCACCTATTGAAGCATATTCCATCCAATATTTTTAACTTCATCATGAGCACAATCTCCATGACCGCAATCAAACAATCCGATCTGATCGAATCCGTCGCAGCAGCCCTGCAATACATCAGCTACTACCACCCGGCCGACTACATCGCCCACCTCGCACGCGCGTACGAGCGTGAGCAAAGCCCTGCGGCCAAAGACGCGATTGCCCAAATTCTGACCAACAGCAAAATGTCTGCCGAAGGACATCGCCCGATTTGCCAAGACACGGGTATCGTGAATGTGTTTCTCAAGGTCGGTATGAATGTGCGTTGGGATGGCTTTGACGGCAGTTTGGATGACGCTGTGAATGAAGGTGTGCGCCGCGCTTACAACCACCCCGACAACACTTTGCGCGCATCCGTCGTAGCAGATCCGCAATTTGAACGCAAAAACACCAAAGACAACACGCCTGCCGTCATCTTCACTGAAATCGTTCCCGGCAACACTGTTGAAGTAACCGTTGCAGCCAAAGGTGGTGGCTCGGAGAACAAGAGCAAGATGTACATGCTGAACCCCGGCGACAACGTGGTTGATTGGGTGCTTAAAACCGTGCCAACGATGGGCGCAGGCTGGTGCCCACCAGGCATGTTGGGTATTGGTATTGGTGGCACCGCCGAAAAAGCCGTGCTGATGGCCAAAGAAAGCCTGATGGACGATATCGACATGTATGAGCTACAAACCAAACAAGCCAGTGGTGCTGAATTGTCAAATGTCGAAAAACTCCGTTTGGAGTTGTGCGAAAAAGTCAACGCACTCGGTATTGGTGCACAAGGTTTGGGTGGTTTGACCACCGTGCTGGACGTCAAAATCAAAATGTACCCCACCCATGCCGCCAGCAAACCGATTGCCATGATTCCGAACTGCGCAGCCACTCGCCACGCACATTTTGTATTGGACGGCAGTGGTCCGGTTTACCTCGATCCGCCAAGTCTTGATTTGTGGCCCGATGTGCAATGGACGCCTGATTACGTGAAAAGCAAAAAGGTTGATCTCAACACCCTGACAAAAGAAGAAGTGGCCAGCTGGAAGCCAGGTCAAACCCTGCTCTTGAACGGCAAAATGTTAACGGGTCGCGATGCTGCTCATAAACGCATACAAACCATGCTTGCCAAGGGTGAAAAACTACCGGTGGATTTCACCAACCGTGTGATTTACTACGTTGGCCCGGTTGACCCCATCAAAGGCGAAGTTGTTGGTCCTGCTGGTCCAACCACCGCGACCCGCATGGACGGTTTTACTGAAATGATGTTGGCACAAACTGGTCTCATCAGCATGGTTGGAAAAGCAGAGCGTGGCCCAGTCGCCATCGAAGCCATCAAAAAGCACAAAAGCGCTTACCTGATGGCAGTGGGCGGTGCAGCCTATCTGGTCAGCAAAGCCATCAAAGCGGCCAAGGTGGTCGGTTTTGCTGATTTGGGAATGGAAGCGATTTACGAGTTTGATGTGGTTGACATGCCTGTCACCGTGGCCGTGGATTCAGGCGGCACCAGTGCCCACATCACCGGACCAGCGGAGTGGGAAAAGCGCATTGCCACCGGTGAGTTCAAAGGCATCGCGGTTAAATCAAGTTAATTCACACTCTAAAAAATGCCTTCAAAACGTCCCATTGGCGTTTTCGATAGCGGCATAGGCGGGCTGAGCATCTTAAAGGCTCTGCGTGCCGAGTTGCCGCACGAGTCCTTTGTCTACATCGCCGACAGCGGCAACGCGCCCTACGGCGAAAAGGGCGACGCCTTTGTCATAGACCGTTCCCGCGCCATCACCCGCTCTTTGCTAAAAGATTACGGCGTGAAGGCACTGGTCGTTGCTTGCAACACGGCAACAGCAGCTGCCGCCAAGGTGTTACGCGATGAATTTCCTGATTTGCCCTTGGTCGGTGTCGAGCCCGCATTGAAGCCTGCCATAAAGCTCAGTCAAACCCGCAAAATTGGTGTAATGGCAACGCGAGGCACCTTAGAGAGTGCCAAGTTTGCGGCCTTAAAAGCATCTTTAGCTGATCAAGCCGAATTCATCATACAGCCCTGCGATGGTTTAGCGAGCGCCATAGAAGCTCAAGATACTACAAATATCATAGCACTCTTGGCAATATATATGCCGGCTATAGGCCAATTTGGCATCGAAAAAGGTATGATAGACACCTTGGTGCTGGGTTGTACCCATTATCCATTTATCAGTCCCTTATTGCGTCAATATACCGGCGATGCCGTACATCTTATCGATACCGGTGTGCCTGTGGCTGCGCACACCAAACGGATCTTGGCAAATTTGAATCAACTGACCGACGAAAAGCAATACGGACAGTTGCAATTATTTAGTACCGGCCCAGCCAGTCACCACACGCTACTGGCACACGAATGGCTGAACGTGCCCAATCAATTTGAAATGATCACGATTTAAGGCTGGCTTCATCAGCAGGCCAGTCGTTGATATACGCCTTGAGCATTTTGTTTTCAAAGTTTTGACTGTCGACAACTGCTTTCGCGACATCGTAAAAGCTAATCACGCCCATCAACATCATTTTGTCGATGACCGGCATATAACGTGCGTGATGCACCAGCATCATACGGCGCACCTCATCAAGTTCAGTCTCTAAAGTACAAGTCAATGGGCCTTGATCCATCGCACGCCAGACTGTTGCATCTCCAACGCTGCCTTTGTTTTTCTCCAGTGCCTTAATCACTTCTCGAAAGCTCAACATTCCCACCACTTTGCCGTGTGACAAAACGACCAGTGAGCCAATATCATTTTGCGCCATTAGATTGACGGCATCAGCCAATCTGTCCTCGGGGGTGCAGGTATATAAGGTATTGCCTTTGACGCGCAATATATCGCTGACTTTCATGTGAAGCTCCTTTATTATTTTCCGGCTTGAGGATAAAACTGGCGGTGGAAACTCGTGTTGGTAATCAAATTCTACTCAGGATTTCATTGCATTCAAATCTGAATGCATTAAATTCAACATCAATGCAATTCTGGCTTTGACGGGTGGTAGCCCATGAGAATCACCAAATATCGCATTAGTTCGCTCTTCTAATTGGCCAAAAGCACAGCGCGTACTGCGCCAGACCACTACACCAGACTCCTGCGCGCGAAGCAATGCTGATTCTAATGACGCACTGATGGTGCCATTGCCGGTTCCTGCTACGACGATGCCGCGTAATTTATGTTGTAGTGTCACTTTTTGCTCTAATAGTGCGTTAACAATTTGTCCATTGGCATCTGCATGATTCATGATGATTTCGACACGCGGAAGTTGCGCTGCTCTCTCAAAATCTTTAACACTTAAAAGCGGTAATGATCGTGAATCTTGCGCTTGTGCACCCAATGCATTTTTTGACAAATTAAGGTTTCCATGGACAAAGTGACCTATCAATTCCGCATCGCCCGAACTGAATGCGTTTAATCGCGTGGTGTGTATTTTTTGGATATTTTGCGCACCATGAACTTCACCCGCGCAAACCACCAATACGCCTCTCGCTTGCGTGTTTGATGCCAAAGTCAAAGCATCTCTCAAATTTTGTGGCCCATCACTGTCAGGCGCATTAGCCGGACGCATGGCGCAAGTCAATATGACAGGTTTCTCGGTTCGCAACATCCTGTGCAAGAAATACGCCGTCTCTTCCAATGTATCTGTGCCATGTGTGATGACGATCGCTTGAACTTGCTCTTGGTTTAGCAAAGCTTGGCAGCGTGACAGCAAACACTTCCAAACATCAAATGTCATGTCTTTGCTGTCAATTTGAATCAGCTGTTCAGTAATCACTTCACAATGATTCAAAGTTTGTGCACCGTCTTGCTGTTTTCCTTTGGCAGTATCCAAAAGTTGACTGATATCTACCAGTGCAGCGGTGTAATTCACACTGTCTTTCGGGTTTTCAGCCTGTCCGGCAATGGTGCCACCCGTACCCAAAATGACAATTTGTTGATGTTTTGTTATATCCATAAATTCCAATTAGTCATACCTTACAGTCACCGCAGCAGTATTGAATCTGGTAGTTTATAGATAATACGGCGATTCACAGAATTTATAACTTAGCGATGCTATATTCAGTTGCATGAGACAACTTTTTTTAGACACCGAAACCACTGGGTTTATCTGCACTGAATGGTGATCGCATCATCGAAATTGCATGCGTTGAAATGGTTAATCGCAAATTAACCAACCAAAACTTGCACTTCTATGTCAATCCTGAACGCGACAGTGAAGAGGGCGCATTGCGCATTCACGGCATCAGCAATGAGTTTTTACGCGACAAACCTAAATTTGCCGAAATTGCAGATGATTTGTTGACCTATTGCGAGGGAGCAGAGATTTTCATTCACAACGCCCCTTTTGACTTGGGATTTTTAAATAAGGAATTGTCAATCATTGGCAAACCTGAATTTAAAAGCGTTGCCCATTCAATCACAGACACTTTGGTCATGGCCAAAGAAATGTTTCCGGGAAAACGCAACTCCCTGGATGCGCTGTGTGACAGACTGGGTGTAGACAATTCAAATCGCAGCTTGCATGGAGCTTTGCTTGATGCCGAATTGTTGTCGCAAGTCTATGTACACCTCACGCGCGGGCAAGATGCTTTGCTAACCGATCATGAGCCGAATCATGAGAAAAAAGGTCACCTGGTTGTGACCAATTTGGAAAGCTTTCAACTGGATGTGCTGTTGGCTAATGAGATTGAAAATTCCGCTCACGAAGAAACGCTTCTTCAAATTGATAAAGCCAGCCAAAACAAAACGCTTTGGCGTAAGCTGGTCAATTAAATCCGTGGTCCTTGGTACAACCAAGGCATCTCCATCAGTTTTGGCCCAGCGAGACGCAATGCAACATTTCTAGCCATCCGCATCATGCCCTTGCATGTGGTAGATATCGCCATTGCGTCTAGATTGAGTTTGAACCTTGGCTACCCTTTCCCAACGTCTGTTCGCATAGGTTTGGAAAGCGTTGGGTAAATCACCCCAATTTTCCTGCACTGCCAGCGCCAATGCTTGCGCATCTTCAAGTGCCATGGCAGCACCCTGCGCCAAATAGGGGCGCATGGGGTGTGCGGCATCGCCCAAAATGCATAGCGCGGGTGCTGCGGGTTATACATGTCCAGACTGGAAGAAATCGGTGCGACGGTCAAACAATGTCCACCGTGTCCAACCACCGCCATTTCCAATGTTGACGGTTTTCAATAAGTCGGTTACCTTTTTGTTGAGTGCAAATGTTGGGCAATTGTTTGTCACATCAAGTGGACTGAGGCCTGTGGCATCACGGCTCCAGCTTTGTCGGCTGGGGGAATCGGCAGGATGATCATCTTCGGTTACTACCACGATGTTCAGGAACTCACCCCGTCTAACAGGATATGCAACGATGTGCATGTGTGGAGCCATCCATGCGTGGACACAATCGTGACGAAAATCAATAGGTACCAAGTTAATGGGAAGCAAAGCCCTCCAAGCCACATGTCCGGTCGCAATGGGCGCATCAGCACCCACAACATGTTGACGCGTATAACTCCAGAGGCCGTCACAACCGACCATGGCATCTGCTTCGTAAGACAGATCATCACGTTCAATGCTCACCTTGACACCGGTTGACGTATCTTGTGTACGCTCTATCTTTGCATTGCGGTGGATATTCAACAAAGGTTGTTTTCTAACTGAATTTAACAACAACTTGTGCAAATCAGCTCGGTGCATCGTGGCGTAATGCGCACCATACAAATCGACTGCACGAGCACCTAGCTGTAATTCACTCAGAACCACATTCGTCGTTGCATCACGGGCTTGAATTGCGGCAGGAAAATTGGCGGATAAGGTGAGATCGTATTTATCATCCAGTCCCCAATCTTTTAATATGCCATAGGCATTGGGACTGAGCTGCAAACCCGCACCACCTTCACCCAAGGTATGCGACTGTTCCAAAACCTCCACATAAACCCCAATTCGAGACAAGGCTAAAGCGAGAGATAAGCCACCAATACCCGCACCGGCAATCAAAATATGGCACTGCTTTTGGTTCATTGATGGTGTCTAAATTGCAAATTGGTCGTTTGAAGTTTGTGGGTACAAGTTTTGCAAAACTGTTTTACTTAACTTGGTAAGTAAAGAGTGTAATTCATGTCTTAACGCATCTTGGTCAAGATTGCTGGTATTTTTTAACAATAAGTCCAAATTTTTTTGGTTCAAATCTATCGCCTGATTGATGTGCGCCAACCATTTTGCAGGCGGTTCTGTTTCGATCCATTCACCCCTGCCTCGACCAAAATGTGCCACTGCCAAATATGCCAGTAAACCATTGCGAAGCAAATCTATCAGTACCTCATCTGACCATGTCACTGTGGGTATATCTGCACCTTTCAAAAGGTTGTAACCACGTATCACGCCTGCCCCACTGATTGCGCCCAAAACACCACCTGTTAACAAGCCACCGCCCATCGTTAAACCGCCTGACATGACGTCGGCTTTCAAACCCAATAACGCACCCGAAACTGCTCCGCCCCAGAGGGCAGCCTTGATTTCGCTTTGCGGCGCATGCAACTCATAATGCTTTGCAATTCGGTTCATTAAAGTCAGTTTAGCTTGACCATCTAACTGGTGTAGTTCGAGTAACGAATTCATGCGCCGATTCAATTGGGTATCTAAACGCGCAGCAAGGTTGTTCATGGCAGCTTCTTTAGGCGATTTTGATGCGCCAGGTAAGCCGACTGCTCGTCCAACAGACGCACCCACATTCTTCAATTTGTCTGACCACTGAACAGAAGAATCAATGCGTTCTTTATCCAAAATCGCGAGGCTCATTTGCTCGGCCAATACGTCCATGGCCTTATTCCAACGTTCACGATTTTTTGCAGTCCATGCATTACTCAAACGGGTAAATTCTTGACGCTTTAAAACCAAAGCATTCGTTGCGTTTGACTCAAGAGCCTTCGATAAATCTTTCGCTAATGCTTTCTCTATGGCTTGCATCAAACCACCTTCTTGCACCCAGCAACGCGTAAAAGCATCAAGTACCAAAACATCGACCACCCTTTGCGATTGAGATGTTCTGTCACGCCAGAATTGCATATCAATCGCCGTTAGTTCTTGTTCTGTTTTTTGTGCCACTTGATTCAAAATAACCACAACTGGTTTATCAATCAAATCCAAGACTTTCAACTCTGCGTCAAGATAGCTCAGATCAGAAGTCGATGCCGATGCATTGATCATGTATAAAATCACATCCGACTCTTCAACCATGTGTCGCACGGCGCGCTGGCTGTACCAAAAATCCCGATTTTGAAACCTGTCCCATACTTCTGACATGAACCATGCTATGGGGTTGCCAGATTGAGCCATGCGTTTGGCAAGACGTTCACTGTCACCAAAGCCTGGCGTATCCCACAGCGTGAGCTGTTCAAGTGTCTTCTCGTGTACAGCTTCTATCAAAACATGGTGCTCCGCTGTGTGCGTGACATGTTCCGCATCACGTACTTCACCGATATCGCGCCCTAACAGCGTGCGTGCCAAAGTTGTTTTGCCCACATTGGTGTGTGAAACCAAACTCAAAGCAATAGAACTTGTCGATGTATATGTCGTTGGGTCTATTACAGGATTGTTTTGTTTTGAACCCGTGTGCGATAAATTGGCATGATGTGCTTGTGCAAGTCGTTTTTGTTCTTCACTCAATGATTGAGCACGTCGATGGGACAACCATGCCAACACCAAACGTGGCAACACAATCACCAACAACACGGTGATGGCATACCAATGTATCCAGCGCCCTGCGTTTTCACCCACATGAGCAGGGAACTGCAATTGTGCCAAGTGATTCACATCAGGAAATGTGGTGCCACTTAGCCAGACCGCTGGGGTTAAAACAAAACTTAAAAATGCATGCACGTTTTGTGCTGACAAAAATGTACTTTGCCAAACCGCTTGGTATTCAAACACCAGGCCGCGCCAATACATCCCAAACAATACGCCAATTGCCAAAGCGGCGGCGGCAGCGTGCAGGTAAGTTTTACCTTGCCATAAGGCAACTTGCTGTGCCAAATCTGGTTTTGCTTTTTTGAAATGCCTGAATTGGAAAGCTTGATTGAGTGCCATTCCTAAATAGAAAAGCACATTCCACAGTATCAACAGCAATAGCGGGACCGCCAAAATATTGATGGCGTGACCCGATGCAGCGAAACTATCACCTGCTATTCCAGCTGCAAATGCAAAAATTACAAAGGCCCAAAACAACCATTGCGGCCTCTTTGTAAGCCCTAGTGAATTGAATGCGGATTGCCAAAAAGTCATATCCACACGGCCTTAACGTTTCAATAGCGCCTCATTAGCGCTTCAACAGCACTTTCAATACGTTTTGCATGCGACGCGATGTTGACTCATCAAAATCACTCGCGAATACGTTTGTGGCATCTTGCAACCAGGTTTGTGCTGGCGCTGGGTCATTGCGCTTGGTCAACAATTGCAGTTGTAACATGCGTCTGGCAGCAATGTGTTCCGCAGGTGTTGGCACTTCGGCCGCCATTTCCAAGCGCAGCAATGATGTGTTTGACTCATCAGCTTTAGCGCCTGGAGGGTTGGCAATGGCGTTGGCCCATGCTGTTCTGGCTTGGTTGTTCAATTGTTTGCCCAATTCTTGTCCACTGGGCACTTTGGTCGCATCACGACTCTTCCATGCATCCAATAATTGCACCAACACCTCGCCGTGTGCTTGCATGGCTAATTTTTTCAGTGCTTGCTGTGCAGATTCCAATGCATCTCTTTGTGCGCGGAAGGCGGCGTCACCCAAACGTGGGCCACGGTCTTCAAAAGCTGGACGATTGGATCTATCACCCCTGCGGTCATCGCGACCAGCAAACTTATCACCGCGATCGCCTCTTGAATCTGGCCTTGAATCAGAACGAGGTCCGCGAGAATCAGGTCTGTCACCTGGCTTGCGATCGCCAAATTTGCCACCACGTCCTGCCGGTACGGGCTCCGATTTTTTCATACCCGGTCTGTCATCACCGCGCACGGCCACTACCTTTTTAGGTGCAGGTTTCACAGGTGCTGCTGGTATTTCTTCAGTAACCACTGTTTCAACTGGCATCGCATCCGAAAGTGCATCTGCTTCAACATCTGCCTGTTCCTGCGCTTCTGCAGTTTGGGCAGGGCTAATTTCCGCTTCGGAAATTGTTACATTATTGCCCGCATTGGATTCAGCATTTGCTATATTTTCAATAGCACTGTAGGCAGTATTTATGCCGGCTACAGCCTTATTTGATGAATTTTCTTCAGCTTGTGCAGCACTTTCAGCAACTTTTGCAGCAGCTTGTCCTTTGATTGCAGCTTCCAGTGCAGCAATGGCCAGGTGAATGCGCTGACCATCTCCTGATGCATTGGCTGCTTGCAATGCTTTTGAAGCTTCCATCACGCGCTGGTCGTGCTCGCCCATGGCTGCAGCTGCTTTTTCCCGCTCAGCTGATTTGCGTTTAAACGCTTCGTCAATGGGTTTGCGAAATGCATCCCATAATTTTTGTTCAAACTTGCGGTCCAAGGGCACGGTTTGCGCTTCATGCTGCCAAGTGTGTTGAAGGTTTTTGACAGCATCAATGCGCATCACAGGCTGTGCACCCAGCGCCTTGGCTTCTTCAATCATGGCTTGTCGGCGTTCAACGCTTTGCTTTTGTGCAGTTTGCAAGGGCAAATAGGCCAAGTCCATTGCTGCTTTGTATTGCGGTTGCAGCTCTGAAAATGTTTTTTCGCTGACATGGCCCAAATTTTGCCATTGGTCTGCATACTGATTCAACCCGCGTTGCAAGGCCTTCCAGTCCGATTTGGATGCCATTTGCGCTGCCTCACTGGTCGCCCAAGAGTTAATTTGGCCAATTAATGCCAATCTGGACTCACGGTGCATGGCATTTTCTGTTTTGACTTTTTCAATCCATGCCTCAACAACCACATGCGCGGCATTGCAAGCATCGTCAAAACGTTTCCAAAGCGCATGATTTGCTGGACCACCTTGATCCGTTTGCTTCCATTGCTCACGCATGGCACGCAATGTTTCTTGCATTTTGCGCCCACCCAGTGCTTGACCTTCGGGGCGTTTGAGCAAACCTTCGGCTTTGATGAGCAGCTCTTCACGTATTTGGTCGGCACGCCAACGCTGCCAACCCTCTAATTCACCGGCAGCTGCCAAAGCCGCATGCGCTTGGTTTTCTAATTTGTCGTCAATCAGTTTGCCGTGTTCTTTCAAAGCGTGGCGCAAGGCATTGGCCGCATTGCTGCTGGCTTTGCCATGGCCCTCGCCCACTTCTTGCTCTAATTTCAATAGCGCTTCACGCACATGATTGTTCGCCTGCAGCTTGATTTCAGGGTCAATCTTGGGCTTAGATGGTTTTTTAGGTGCTTCTTCAACCACCGCCAAACCTCGCAGGGCACGAATTTCATCCGCCCAAACAGGCACTGGAGGCAAAGCGGCTGTTGGGTCTGACTCCGCCTTTTGCGCTTGCTGCAAAGCAGCCCCGAATGCATCCCACACAACCAACAATTGTGCTTTCGATGAATCCAGCAAAGGCGCAAATTTTGAGTCAACACTGTTCCAGTTGCTGTCGTTGATGATATCTGTAGCTTGCTCTTGCCAATGTTGCACATCGGTTTGTAAAGCAGACAACACGTTGACCGCTTCTTTATATGGTTTGGTAGACAATACTTCGATGCGTTGTGCCAACAACACAGCGGCTTCGCGTTGCACCTGCGTTTGACGCTGCAGGTCTTCAATGCTTTTTACCCTATCGGCCAATTTCACTTTCACACTGGCCAAGGGTTCTTTAGATAGGGGTGCCCCTGCTTTGGCTGCATCACGCTGCCAAGCCATTGCATCCGCGATATTCAATTTAGACAAGGCCAAAAGTGCCATTGCTTTGTCTGCCCACTCGCTGGCAATGACCTCTTGTCCTTTGGCGCGTTTGATTTCATCCAGTTTTTCACGCAAGGGCTTGACGGCACCTTTGTCCCGCGAACCCAACTCTTTGAAGACTTCTTGCATCTGTTCCACGCTGGGATTGGTTGTTAACCATTCCCGAATCTTGGCAGCTCTGTCACCTGCTGTGGGAGCAGAAAATGCCCCCCCTGTTAATAGGTCTAAAGGATGTGGCTCGGCAGCAGATTTTGCGTTCATGGAGGTAGCGACGGTGGGTGCAGGGGTTTTATTGGTTAAAAAATCAAACATAGACCCGTATTATCGTGCATCCCTTCTGCCTGCTTTCAATTTACAGAAATGGGCTTCATCGATATTTAGATATGCCATCAGATCAAATGATCCGCTTGTATTGTTATTTGTGAACCGTGTTTAGCAATTTTGAATTTACAAACCTGACAAATGACAAGTAAATACTAGACAAACAGCTCTAAATCATTGAAAACACACCGATTATGGGTATACATACAGCAAAATAACTAGTATTTTGTATAAAAAATCTATTTGATATACTTGACTTGGTCTTTAGAGGCACTTTAGAATCCGCGCAGTTCGAGAATACTAGGGTTTACCATAATCCTGTACTCTCATCCGTAGCCGATATCCGGCAAGGTTCATCGTCACATAAAAGGGATAGCACGATAACCCGCGTACCCAACTGATACGGGAGCATTCGTCAACACAAAGAATCGCTATCGTTTTGATAGCTGTGTTTTCAAACAGCCCCGCAAAGAAAAGGACATGCCATGAATGCATTACTGAATTCTGCAAACTCTCGTTTGCGACGTACCAAACCTCTACCCACATTGGGGTTTGATCCACAATCTGCTTATAAGAATGCCCACCAAGCACTCTTTAAATTCCTGCATAACGGCTTTGCCATGCTGGGAGCCGCCATCGTTTTAATATGCTTGGTGTTACTCTTTAACCCCAACCTCTTAAAAACGGGTGAAGCCAAACTGATTGGCTGGCTGCAAACACGTCAAACATCTCTCGATCTTGACGATTACAAAGGGCAAGCATCTATCATTCCTTCGGGTTTGCTGGTTAATTTACCTGAAACTGCTTTGGACGCCAGTGAACGCGCCACAGCCACTGACCCAGCTGATTTACCGAAACAACAGGCAGCGGTTGCCTTTTGGATCAGCAAAAAGTACAAAGTAGCACCTGAACCTGTCGCCGCTTTGGTTGAAGAAGCTTACAAATTAGGTACCAAAGTCAAATTGGACCCCACTTTGATATTGGCCATCATGGCAATTGAGTCGGGTTTCAATCCTTTTGCCCAAAGCCCAGTCGGTGCCCAAGGTTTGATGCAAGTGATGACCAAAATTCACAGCGACAAGTATGAAAACTTTGGCGGCAAACTGGCTGCATTTGATCCTGTTACCAATTTGCGAGTGGGCGTCAAAGTGCTGCAAGAGAGCATCGCACGAGCTGGTGGCTCTATCGAAGGCGGTTTAAAGCAGTACGTCGGTGCTGCAAACTTACCGCATGACGACGGCTATGGCTCTAAAGTCCTGTCTGAGTACAACGCCTTGCACCGTGTGGCCAA